>NZ_BOMV01000070.1 GCF_016862375.1 Paractinoplanes rishiriensis
GCCCCCGGACCGGATGCGGCAGGGCCTCAAGTCCCGACGCGGCGGGCCTTCCAGACCTCCTCGCTCGGCCAGCGACGGGCCCACTCCAGGTCGACGTAGTCGAAGTCGGTGACGGCGTCCGGGCCGGGCCGCACCTCGAGCAGGTCCTCCACCACGAGGCCGGACTCGCGCAACAGCCGGATCAGCGGACCGTGCGGCAGCTGGAAGATGACCGCGCCGCCCTCGTCGTCGATGCGCGACAGGCCGAACTGCGTGCGGTGCAGGCCCCGGCCGGCCGGTCCCGCGCCGTCCGAGCACAGCGTGAGCAGATCCGAGTTGCGTACGAAGACGAGCTCGCCGCCGGGCCGGAGCAGCCGGGCCGCCTCCGGGATCCACCGGTAGGGGTCGCACCAGGCGGCGGCGCCGTGCTCGCTGACGGCCACGTCGAAGCTGGCGTCCGGGTACGGCACCTGCTCCGCGTTGCCGTGCAGCAGCGGGAAGTGGAGGCCGAACTCGTCCTGCATGGCGCGCGCGGTCGCCAGCTGCTGTGCGGAGTTGTCGACCCCGACCGGCCGCCCGCCGGCGCGGGCCACCCAGGAGGACACGTACGCCGTGCCACAGCCCAACTCGATCACGTCCTTGCCGGCCAGATCGGCGGGCAGCACGGGTAGTTCGGCCTGCGGCACCGCCCAGATGCCCCAGTGCGGCGCGGCCGTCCACTGTCGACGCGCCCGGGCCGCGAACCCCGCACTCAGACCGGTGTCCCACAGCTCGCGATTACGTCGTACGTGCTCCGGAATTTCCATGCCTTTGACCTCATCACGGCGCGCAACCGAGATATTGCAGCACCGCGAGCACCCGCCGATGGTCGTCCGCCGAAGCCGGCACGCCGAGCTTGGCCAGCAGCGCCGCGATGTGCTTCTCGACGGTCCGCTCCGCGATGCCGAGCCGCCCCGCGATGGCCTGGTTGGACCGCCCCTCCGCCATCAGCGCCAGCACGTCGGACTCCCGCTGGGTGAGCGCCGCCGAGCCCGGCCGCGCGCGGCCCACCAGCATGGCCACCACGTCCGGGTCGAGCACGGTGCCGCCGGACGCCACCCGCTGCAGCGCCCCGGCCAGCTCGCCGACATCCGCAACCCGATCCTTGAGCAGATAACCGACCCCGCGCGCGTCCGGCCCGAACAGCTCCAGCGCATAGGTAACCCGAACGTGCTGCGAGAGCACCAGCACCCCGGTCCCCGGATGGTCCGCGCGAATCCGGAGTGCCGCCCGCAGCCCTTCGTCGCGGTACCCGGGCGGCATCCGGATATCGACGATCGCGGCCTCCGGTCGTGCCGATTCCACGAGCGCCAGCAGTTCCCCGGCGTCCCCCGCCGTGCCGGCCACCTCGAAGCCGGCCTCGGCGAGCAGCCGGCTGAGCCCTTCACGCAGCAGCGCGGCGTCATCGGCGACGACTACCCGCACGGCACCTCCACCTCGATAGTCGTGCCACCCCCAGGCGGGCTGGTGAGCGTGAGGCGCCCGCCCAGCGCCGCGACCCGGTCGGCCAGCCCGCGCAGTCCGGTCCCGGCCCGCTCGTCCGCCCCACCGACGCCGTCGTCGCGCACCGAGACGACGAGGGAGCCGCCCCGCTTAGCGGCGCCGACGACGACCGCGGAGGCGCCCGAGTGCTTGGCCGCGTTGGCGAGAGCCTCCGCGACGACGTAATAGCCGGTCTCTTCGACCGGTCCGGCCAGGCGGTCCGGCGCGGCCCATTCAAGCCGTACGGGCACAGCCGCGGTAAAGGCCAGCTCGGTCAGTGCGGCACGCAGTCCCCGCTCGGCCAGAACCCCGGGATGAATCCCTTGGCTGAGCCGGCGCAGGTCCTCCAGCGCGGCGGCCACCCCGGCTTGCGCAGCCTCAAGCACACCCACGACGTCAGAGCGGCCCGCATCCGGCGCCCCCGCCGGGTCTCCCGCGCCCGTCACCCGAGGCCACACCCCATCCCCCGCGGCCGGTGGCCCGGCGGGCGGTGTTGTGGTTGCGGCCAGGCGGGAGCGCGCCAGGCCGAGGGCGAACGCCACCGACACCAATCTCTGCTGGGCGCCGTCGTGGAGGTTGCGCTCGATCCGGCGGCGCTCGGCGGCGGTGGCCTCGACCAGGCGGGTGCGGGACGCCTCGAGTTCCGCCACGTTGGCTCGCAGTTCGGCCTGGAGGCGGGCGTTGTCGAGGGCCAGGCCGGCGGCCGCGGCAACGGCGTCCACCAGCACCGGGTCGCGCCTTGCCGCGTCGTGCACGAGCGCGCCGATGCGGTGGCCGTCGCGCTCGACCAAGGTCGCCACGGCCGGGCCGCCGGGGTCGGGCAGGGTTGCCGGGTGACCGGACGCGTCCACGTACCCCTGCCTGACCGGAACCCAGAATGCCAGCGCAAGCGACGGATCGCCGATCGCCTCCGCGATGGCGGCGCGCAGCGACGCCGCGTCACCCACCCGGGCCAGCCGCACGACCAGCCTGGCCACCGCCGCCCGGCGCAGGCGGACGCCGAGCAGCCCGGCCAGGAACGCGAACGGCACAGCGGCGAGCGCCAGCGTGAACGCCACCCACCAGGCGAGCGCCAGCCCCGGCGCGAACCGGTCGACGATCAGGTTGCCGACCAGCGCCGCGAACGCGACGATCGCCGCCGCCCACACCGGCGCGGGCAGCCGATCGCCGCGCGACAGCACCCCGACCGCCACGCACGCCAGCACCACGCCGGCCGCCGCCTCGACGTCATAGAGCACCGGGGAGTCGCTCAGCGTCGCGGCCAGATGCAGCCCGACCGCGTCGAGATAGCCGGCCACGACCAGGGCCCGCACCCCGCGACCGCGGAGCCGGCCGGTGGGAAAGGCCAAGAGCAAATGCCCGAACACAGCCATGTACGCGTTGCGCAGCGGCGCTGTCGCACTGACCAGCACCGGTATGTGGGTCCAGTCGGCCAGGTGCACGAACCAGGCCAGACCGACCGCCAGCAGTAGCAGCCCCACCCGCCGCCACCGCTCCCGCAGCGAGGCCAGCACCCCGGCGACGCCGAACGCCCACCCGACCAACGGGGTGACCGCCACGTGCACCGCACTCAGGCCACCGCCGCGGGCGAGCACCGCGACGGTCGCGGCGACGCCGGCCCCGGCGAACACCACGCCACCGGCGATCCGAAGGCTGCGCACCGGGACCAAGGTACGTGCCAGCACGTACCCGAGGACCCGTACCCGCACGGTTCCCCCCGCAGCCCCACCCCGCGATGCTTGTCGGCGTGCGCAAACGCCGCCTGATCGCTCCGATCGCCGTCCTGGTCCTCGTCCTGCTCGTCGCGGGCGTCGCCGTCGTCTACCCGTCGGTCACCGCGGTGGCCTGCCCGCAGTGCTACGGGCTGACCGAGGTCGCCGACAACCTCTACGCCGAGCGCGGCGCCGACCGGCAGCGGCTGGCCGGCCTCGCCGCCGACGCGCACCAGCGGGTCGCTGCCTTCTACGGCGGGCGGGTGACGTCACCGCGGCTGCTGGCCTGCGAGACCCGGGAGTGTTACGACCGGATCGGCGGAGGCGGCGAACGCGGCCTGGCCGTCCTCAACCGGGCGGTGCTGCTGTCCCCGCGCGGCCTCGACCCGGTCATCGCCGCGCACGAGATGTCCCACGTCGAGCTGCACGAGCGGGCCGGCGACCATCGGGTGCCGCAGTGGTTCGACGAAGGGCTGGCCGTCGTGGTCGCGGACGACCTGCGCTACCTCAAGCCGGCGGGCTCGGCGGACCGCTGCCTGATCTCCTCCGACGAGCCGCTGCCGGAGACGCTGGCCGACTGGCTGGCGGCCGAGGGCGGCGACCGGATGTACGCGCTGGCGGCCTGCCGGGTGAGCCGGTGGATCGGCACCCGCACCGGGCCGCAGGCGGTGGCCGATCTCCTGACCGACCTCGAGGAGGTGGGCACCGTGCCGAATCCCTGAGTTGTGCCGTGGTGGCTACAGTCGCTGCGGTGACTGATGCTGACCTAGACGGCACCGCGGAACTGATCGGCGAGTTGCTCCGGGAGCAGCACCCCGACCTGGCCGGGTTGCCGGTGACCTTCGGGGCCCGCGGCTGGGGCAACCAGATGTGGCGGCTCGGTGACGAACTGGCGGTCCGGTTGCCCTGGGCCACTCAGGACACGGACGAGTTGCTGCTCCGGGAGTATGCACTACTACCTGCGGCGGCGTCGCGCCTGCCTCTGCCGGCACCTGTTCCGCAGCGGCTGGGACGGCCTTCCGAGCGGTTCCCGCGGCACTGGATCGTCACCACGTGGGTCGCCGGCGAACCGGCCGACCGGGCCCCGGCGACGCGCGGCGCCGAGGCGGCCGACAGCCTGGCGGCCTTCCTGGTGGCCATGCACGAGCCGGCACCGCACGACCTGCCGGCGGGCCGGGACCGCCGCGGTGGTCCGCTGGCCGACGCGGACAGAGGAGTTGCCTATGCGCTGAAGGAGTGCGCCGATCGCGGGTTGATCGCCGATCCCGACGTCCTGCGCAAGATCTGGGACGATGCGCTGGCGGCGCCGGCCTGGCCCGGTCCGGCCATGTGGCTGCACGGTGATGTGCACCCGGCGAACGTGCTGACCCGGGACGGCACCTTCTGCGGGGTGATCGACTTCAGCGACATGTGCGCCGGGGACCCAGCCCTCGACCTGGGTGCCGCCTGGCTGTTGCTGCCCGACGGGGCGATCGACCGGTTCTACGCCGGCTACCCGTCCGCCGACGACGCGACCCGGCGGCGGGCCCGCGGCTGGGCGCTGTGGCGCGCGCTAGCCTGCCTGCTAATCGCCGACAACGGCGTCCGCGGCCGCCCGGGCGGAAAGCCCACCTGGGGCCCGCCCGCAGCCGCCGCCCTGCGCCGCCTCACCGCCTAGCCCAACCGCCGCCGGATGCCGCCGCCGGATGCCGTCCCCGCCAGCCGGCCCAGCACCCAGGCCCGCGTCCCACCCGCCCGCACCAGCG
>NZ_BOMV01000071.1 GCF_016862375.1 Paractinoplanes rishiriensis
GCGCCCCTGCCACATCCCGCCATCCGGCAGCGGCGCCCCAACGTCATCCCACCGGTTGGCTGGACCGCTTCCGGGTTCGAGGCCTGCGAGTCCGGTCCGGCAGCACTCCTGTGCCAGTACCGTCCCCCGGCCGCGCATCCCCGCCTCGCACGACAACGGCTCCTAAGCGGCCGGTGCGTGGGCTGGCGGCTGGGACCTTGACCTGCACACCACCGGATCGGGTGGTGTCCGCGCCAAGATCTGGGAAGGGGGCACGTACGCCGTCGGGAAGGGGGCACGTACGCCGTCGGGAAGGGGGCACGCGCGCCGTCGGGCGCGGCGGTGGAGGTGCCGCTCAGGCGCTGGCGCCGTGGAGCAGTTCGGTGGGGACCAGCAGGCCTGGTTCGCCGGTGGGGCCGTGGTCGATCTCGCGGCGGCAGCGCTGCACCAGTTCGCGGGCTATCCGCTCTACCGGGATGCGGACGCTGGTCAGGGCCGGTTCGGTGAACGTGCCGATGGCGCCGCCGTCGAAACCGGTCACGGCGACGTCCTTGCCTACCGCGCGGCCCATCGCGTGGGCCACGTGCATGACGACCGCGGCCACCGCGTCGCTGCCGCAGACGATGACATCCGGGGGTGCGGTACGGGTCAGCAGCCGCCGGGTGAAGGCGCGGACGCCACGGTCGGGGCCGTGGCAGACGTTGCGGTCCGGTACGCGGATGCCGTGCGCTGCCAGCCCTTCGGCGAAGCCGGTGAAGCGCTCCGCCTTCCAATACTCGCCGCCGGGTGCACCCGCGTACGCGAAACTGCGGTGGCCCCGCTCCAGCAGATGGCCGACGAGGGCGCGCATGCCGGCCGTGTTGTCCACGTCGACCCACTGCTGCGGCAGGTCGGAGGCCAGCCGGCCCATGCACGCGAACGGGATGCCGTTTTCGGCCAGCAGCCGGACCCGCGGGTCGTCGACGGCCGACTCGGACAGGACGAAGGCGTCGATGTTGCGTTGGGCGATCAGTTCCCGGAAGGTCCGCAGCGGGTCGTCCTGATGGGTGAAGACCACCACCTGGTAGTTGTCCCGCGCCGCCTGCCGGACCAGGGCCTGCACGAAGTGCACGAAGAAGCCGTTCACCGACTGCATCTGCTCGCCGAACATGTGGTAGCCGATCTGCATGGACCGGCGGGACCGCAGGTTTTGCGCGGCCCGGTTGGGCTGGTAACCCAGGGCCGCCATGGCGGCCAGGACGCGGTCGTACGTGTCGGTGGAGACGTTGCCGCGGCGCTCGTTGAGCACGTTGGACACGGTCTGCCGGGACACGCCGGCGTGGGCCGCGACATCGACGATGCCGACCCGCCGGGCCCGCGACGAGCCAGGTTGCATGCCGGTCAGCGTACCGGCCGTCTTGACGGGCCAGCACGGACGTGGAACGTTCAACGCACGCCTGCTCCCCCAGCGTCCCCATCCCCCATCGGAAGCAGGTCATCGTGAGAAGGTTCGGACTTTCGCTGGTCCTCGTCGGTGCGTTTCTCGTGCCGGTGTCACCGGCCTCGGCCGCGCCGGGCAGCCCGGCGGTCCGGCCGCCGCTCGGGTGGAACAGCTGGAACACGTTCGGCTGCGACATCAGCGAGGCGAAGATCCGCGCGGCCGCCGACGCCATGGTCAACTCCGGCATGCGGGCGGCCGGTTACCAGTACGTCGTGGTGGACGACTGCTGGCAGGCGACGACCCGGGACAGCGCCGGCAACCTGCGCTCGGACCCGGCGCGGTTCCCGTCCGGCATGAAGGCGCTGGGCGACTACATCCACGGCAAGGGGCTGAAGTTCGGCATCTACCAGGCGCCCCGCGAGGAGACCTGCGCCCAGTACTTCAACGCGATCGGCGGTGCCACCGGCGCGCTCGGCCGTGAACAGCAGGACGCCAACACGTTCGCGGCCTGGGGTGTTGATTTTCTGAAGTACGACTGGTGCTCGCCCTGGGGCACGCTGACCGACCAGATCGCCGGCTTCACGAAGATGCGCGACGCGCTGCGGGCCACCGGGCGGCCGATCGTCTACTCGATCAACTCGAACAGCGTGCACTCGAACACCGGCCCGTCCTACAACTGGGGGCCGGTCGCCGACATGTGGCGCACCACCGAGGACATCACCGACAAGTGGACCTCCGGCTGCCGCGCCGACTGCTTCATGGGCATCACCGAGATCCTGGACGTGCAGGCCCCGCTGCACTCCTGGGCCGGGCCGCAGCACTGGAACGACCCGGACATGCTCGAGGTCGGCGTCCGCGGCACCTTCACCCCGACCGAGAACCGGGCGCACTTCAGCATGTGGGCGATCATGGCGGCGCCGCTGATCGCCGGCAACGACATCACCACCATGCCGGCCGACGTGCGGACCGTGCTGACCAACCCGGACGTCATCGCGATCAACCAGGACAGCGCCGGCCGGCAGGCGCAGCGGGTCCGGGACTTCGGCGAGACCGAGGTGTGGGCCAAGACGCTCAGCGACGGCTCCGGCGCGGTCGCGCTGCTCAACCGGTCCGGCAGCACCGCGACCGTGTCCACCACCGCCGCCGAGACCGGTATGCCCGCGTCCGCCGGCTACCAGCTGTTCGACGTCTGGACCAAGGCCGGCCGGAACACCACCGGGGCGATCAGCGCCACGGTCCCGCCGCACGGCGTGGTCATGTACCGGGTGCGCACCGGCTCGGGCACCCCGACCGACACCTTCAGCCTGCGCGGTGCCGGGTCGGGCCGCTGCCTGGACGTCCTCGGCGGCGCCGCGGTCGACGGCACCCAGGCCGTCATCTGGGACTGTAACGGCGGCACCACCCAGGCCGTCACCGCGGCGTCCGGTCAGCTGCGCATCGGCGGAAAGTGCCTGGACGCCGACAACAACGGCACCGCGGACGGCACGAAGGTGATCGTGTGGACCTGCGGCAGCGGCACCAACCAGCAGTGGAGCCTGCAGGCCGACGGCACCGTCCGCGGTGTGCAGTCCGGCAAGTGCCTCGACGTCAACCTGGCCGCGACCGCCAACAACAGCACGCTGATCCTGTGGAGCTGCACCGGCGCCACGAACCAGCAGTGGAGCCGCGTGTCAGTGTGAGTCGGCCTCGGCCTGGCTGCCGGTGGCCGGCGCGGATTCGGCGGCGGGCTCGTGGCCGGCGGCCGGGGAAGGCTTCTTGCGGTGCAGGGTCAGCGTCATCACGACCACGATCAGGGCTCCGATGATCAGGCCGAGGATGGCGCTGGCCACCGTGTTGACGATCCATCCGGCCAGGCCGCCGAGTGCGCCCAGGGCGTCGTGCGTCGCCTCCTCGGCGTGGTGCACGGCGTCGTACAGGAAGTGCAGGCCCAGTTCGTCGGCGCCGACCAGCAGGATGTGGCCGCCCACCCAGAGCATCGCGGCGGTGCCGACCACGGTCAGCGCGGTGAGCACCCGCGGCATGCCCTTGACCAGGCCGCGGCCCAGGGCGGCCACGGCGCCGGAGCGCTCGGAGAGCTTCAGGCCGGCGTCGTCCATCTTGACGATCAGTGCCACCGCGCCGTACACCAGCACGGTCATCACCACCGCGACCACGGACAGGATCGCCAGCCGGGACCAGAAGCTCTCGTCGATCACCTCGTTCAGGGTGATCACCATGATCTCGGCGGACAGGATGAGGTCGGTGCGGACCGCGCCGGAGACCAGGGTCTTCTCGTCCTGCTCGCCCTCGCCGTCGCCGTGCGCGTCGTGGTGGGCGATCTTGGCCCAGACCTTTTCGGCGCCCTCGTAGCACAGGTAGGCGCCGCCGAGCATGAGGATCGGGGTGAGCAGGACCGGCACGAACTGGCTGAGCAGCAGAATGGCCGGGAGGATGATGAGGAACTTGTTGCGCAGCGAGCCGAATGCGATGCGCTTGATGATCGGCAGTTCCCGCTCGGCGGCGATGCTGCGGACGTACTGCGGGGTGACGGCGGCGTCGTCGATGACCACACCGGCCGCCTTGGCGCCGGCCTTCGCGGCGGCCGCCCCGATGTCGTCGACCGAGGCGGCGGCGGCCCGCGCCAGCACCGCCACGTCATCCAGCAGGGCAATGAGTCCACCGGCCACGGGGGAAGTCCTTCCAGTTGTTCAGCAGCAGCGTCCGTGCCGGGTCATTGTCGCAAGCGTGCCCGAGCCGCGGTGTCCACCTCGGGTTCCCGGATGCGGCGCCGGGAAACCCAGCGCTCGAACAGCAGCGTGGTGAGCGGCGGGATCGACGCGGCGAGACCGGCCACGGTGCGCAGCAGTGACCAGCGCTCGGCCCGGGCAACCCACAAAACCGCGACGAGGTACGCGACGAAGAGCGCGCCGTGCAGCCGGCCGAACAGCCACACACCCGCCTCGGTGGTCTCGGGGATGTACTTCAGGTACATGCCGACAAGCAGCCCGGTCCAGGAGATCGCCTCGGCGACGGCGGTGATCCGGAAGACGCGGTACGGCGTTGGCATGGTGCTCCTCGGTGCTTCCCGGTGCTACGGCGACTCCGGACGAGGATAGTGGCTCGTGATCAGCCGGACTGACGGACGGTGCCGTCCGCGGCAATCTGCAGCTTGGCCTGCGGCGTCCCGGTGCCCGAAGGACAGGGTGCCGCGTCGCACACGGCGACGGGTGTCACGCGTACCTCCGCATTGATCTTGAATTTGGCCTTGTCCGGCGTCGTCACCGTCACGGTCACCGGATCCAGGGTCAGCGGCGGGACCGGCGCGTAGCCGAACCCCGGACCGGGACCGGGCAGGCGCACCGCACTGCACGCCGTGTCGGGCGCGGCGCCGGTCGGGCAGGGCAGCGCGCTCATCGGGCCCGAGACCATCAGCGGCACGTCCTGCTCGTGACAGCCCCACGAACCGCAGGTCCGCAGATGCACCGACGGCACCCGCGGCGCGACCGCCTGCTCGACCTCGACCCCGAAGCCTCGCAAAGCCGCCGCGCCGGTGGACCCGCCCACCGACTCGGCGCCGGCACAGCCCGCGACCGTGACCAGCAGCAACGCGGCCCACACCGGTCTCATCACGACCCGCTCACAACATCTGCCCACTTTCGCCCCCGCGCGGCCACCGATGCCGGCGCCGGCCGCCCTACCGTCGCGATCATGCCGCTCACGCTGCCCACCCACCCGACCGCCGTCGTGCCGCTGAAGCTGTGGCGGCCCCGCTGGTTCGACGGCGTGGCCCTGGTCGTCGGGGCGGTCGCACCCGACGTGGGCTACGTGACCTACGGCATCACCGGCGAGACCGTGCGCACGCACAACCTACTCGCCCTGCTGTGGTGGAGCCTGCCGGTGACCTTCGTGGCCGCCCGCCTGGTCCGCTGGGCGGCACCCGCGGTCGCCGCCAACCTGCCGGACGCGGGTGTGCTGCGGCTGCGCGACTACGGCGTCCTCGGCTCGGTGCGCCATCCCTGGTACGTCACCGCGATCTCGGCGCTGCTCGGCGCGTTCAGCCATCTCGCCTGGGACTGGTTCACGCATCCGGGCTACTTCCCATCGTTGCAGTCCGAGGTGCTGCCGGGCTGGCCCTGGTGGGGCGTGCTGTCGGACGCCTCCAACCTGGCCGGTTTCGCCGGCGGCACGCTGCTGCTGCTCCACGTCGGACGGTACCGCCTGCTGCGGAAGTGGCACGGCCCGCCGGCCCGCCGGCGGCGGCAACCGGTCCGGTTCTGGACGGTCGTCGCGGTGGCGCTCGGTACCGGCGTGACCCTGGTGCTCGCCCGGCCGGTCGACTGGATGGCCGGGCAGGCGATCCGGGTCATGCTGGTCGCCGCGGTGGCGGTTCTGTGCGCCGCCGGGGTGACCCGGTTGACAGACCGGCAGCTGGGCGCGCATGCTCCTAATCGTGTTAGGCAAGCCGAACCGCAATAGGATTGACGAACGCCGTTCGGAAACGCGGCGGGAGATCATCGAAGCTGCCTGGCAGACCGCCCGGGAGAAGGGCCTCGCCCAGGTGACCCTGCGCGACGTGGCCGACCTGGTGGGCATGCGGCCGCCGTCGCTCTACACCCACTTCGCCTCGAAGAACGCGATCTACGACGCGATGTTCGCGGACGCCTGGGCCACGTTCCTGGCGCACAGCGAGGCCGCCGAACCGGGTGAACCGGCGACCAGCCGCGCGGCGATGCGGTACTACGCCCGGGTCTTCTTCGACTTCGCGGTCGCGTTCCCGGCCCGGCACCAGCTGATGAACCTGCGCACCCTGCCCGACTTCACGCCGAGCGCCGAGGCCTACGCCCCGTCGGTCGCGGTGATGACCGCGTTCGTCGCCCGGATGGCCCGGCACGGCGTCACCGCGCAGGACGACATCGATCTGTTCGTGGCCGTCGTGAGCGGCATGGTCGACGCCCAGCTCGCCAACGACCCGGGCGGCCGGCGGTGGTCCCGGCTCCTGGACCGCGCCATCGACATGTTCGCCGACAACGTCGGCATCACCAGCGAGAGGACCCGGCCGTGACGACAACACCGATGGTCTCGCCGATCGACCACGACACCGCGATGGCGATCGCGGCCGCGGAATACGACCGGGGCGCCGCACTGCTGGACCGGCTCGACGCGGCGCACTGGTCCGCGCCGACCGTCAACGACGGCTGGGACGTCCGCGCCACGGTGGGCCACATGGTCGGCATGATGGCGATGATGAGCAGCGCCGGCCAGCTCGTCCGCCAGCAGATCACGGCGCAATGGGCCGCCCGCCGCAGCGGCGCGCCGGTGTCGATCGACGAGCTGACCGCGTTCCAGGTACGGAGCAACGCCGGGCTCACGGTCGAGCAGTTGCTCGGCAGGTACCGCGCGCTGACCGGCCCGGCGGTGCGCGGGCGCCGGCGACTTCCGGCCTTCGTCCGCCGCCGGACCCTGCCCGAACGCCAACTGGTCAACGGGCAGTTGGAGAGGTGGACCGTCGGCTACCTCGCCGACGTGATCCTCACCCGCGACCCGTTCATGCACCGCCTGGACATCCACGCGGCGACCGGCCTCGAACCCGTGGTCACCGCCGAGCACGAGGGCAGCATCGTCGACCTCGTGGTGCGCGAGTGGGCCGGCCGCCACGGCGAGCCGTACACCGTGGAGCTGACCGGCCCGGCCGGCGGCCTCTGGTCCACCGGCGGGCCGCCGGTCAAGCTCGACGCCCTCGACTTCTGCCGGATCGTGTCCGGCCGCCCCGCCGTGTCGACCGCACCCGAACCGGCCGGGCTGCTGGCTGTGGGGGTGCCGTTCTGAGGCTCACTCGCGCGGCCGGGCTACCCCGGCCCGGCGGACGGCGGCGAGCGCGGCGCCGGCCGCGAGCAGGGCGGCGAGCGCCGCGAAGCCCCAGGCGAGGCTCGTGAGCGTGGCCACACCGGCGACCAGCAGCGGCCCGCCGGCGTCGCCGAGTTCGCGGCCCAGTTCGGCTGAGCCCATGGTCTGGCCGAGCCGTTCGGCCGGGGTGCCGGCCGCCAGCGCCGCGAAGCCCAGCGGGGTGATCAGCCCGGTGCCCAGGCCGATCAGCGCGGCGCTGATCAGCACGCCGGCCAGGCCCGGCAGCACCGCCGCCGCCAGCCCGGCCGCGGTCACCACCAGGCCGGTGATCAGCCCGGTGCGGATGGCGAGGCGCCCGTCGTCGAGGGCGCGGCCGGCCCACGGCTGGACAACCGCGGCGCAGGCCGCCAGCAGCGAGACCGCCGCGCCGGTGGCGATCGTGCCGAGGCCGGCCGCGCGCCCGGACACCGGCAGGAAGCCGACGCCGACCGACAGCGCCGCCGTCGCCGCGGCCAGCGCGCCGGTCGGGGCCAGGAACGCCGGTTCGGTGAGCCGCCGGACCAGGTCGAGCACCGTCTGCCGGGCCATGGCCAGCGGCTGGACGACCGGGACGGCCAGCAGCGCCCAGGCGGCGACGACCGCGCCGAGCACCGCGAGCACCGCGAACAGCAGACGCAGGCCGCCGGCCCACACCAGCAGGCCGCCGAGCAGCGGGCCGAGCGTGTAGCCGATGGACTTGTAGAAGCCGTACGACCCGAACGCCCGGCCGTGCTTCGCGGCCGGGTTGAGCCGGGCGACCAGCGCGGACGCCGCCGGCGAGAACGCCGACGCGGCCGCACCCTGGCCGAGACGGGCGGCCCAGAGCCAGCCCGGGCTGTCCGCGACGACGTAGACCAGCGAGGCCGCGGCGAAGGCGACCAGCCCGCCGAGCAGCACCGGCCGCGCGCCGATCCGGTCGGCCAGGGTGCCGAACAGCGGCTTGAGCAGCACCTCGGCGCCGTCGTACAGGGCCAGCAGCCCGCCCAGCACCAGCAGCGAGGTGACCGCGTCGCCGGCGAAGCCGCCGAGGTTCGCGGCGATGCCGTGCGCACCGAACGCGGTGGTGAACCCGGCCGCGTACAGCGGCCACATACGCCTACGCTCAGCCGTCACCGGCTGAGCGTAGGCACACCCGCTACGGCGTTCCGCCGATGTAGGCGAACCGCCAGTGCTGCCATGGCTCGCCGGTGCCCCAGCACTTCCACTGGACCGCGTCGTTACCGGCGGTCTTGTCCAGGCACTTCTGGCTGTGCCGGGCGATCAGCCGGACGTACCCGGCGGTGCCGATCGGTTCGAGCTGCCACTGCTCGTTGGTGTTGCCCGAACAGGTCGCCTGCACGACGTCGGACCCGTCCGCCTGCCCCCACCAGGCCACGTTGAGGCACATGCCGGTGTGCCGGGCACGGATGTAGTAGTAGTTCCTGCCGTCGAAGTTGCCGGCCAGCTCGCGGTACCACAACTGGTTGTCGGCACCGACACAGCGCCAGGTGCCGACGTTCGCGGCGTGCCCGGTGGCGGCGCCCCAGACGTCGAGACACTGGTCGTTCCAGCCGTTGACGACCTGGTAGTAGGCCGGTTCGGCGCGAGCCTGCGCCGCGGTGGGTGCGGCGACGGCGCCGAGAACGGCCGCCGCCACGGTCAGCAGGGACAGGAATCGGTTCATGGGCTTGACTCC
This sequence comes from Paractinoplanes rishiriensis, assembly GCF_016862375.1. GTDB lineage: Bacteria > Actinomycetota > Actinomycetes > Mycobacteriales > Micromonosporaceae > Actinoplanes > Actinoplanes rishiriensis. The sequence continues at coordinate 8,937 of NZ_BOMV01000071.1, forward strand.
TCCGGTCACTTGGGACTGAGACCCCAGAATCCGATGTGCACCGCCGCGGTGCATCGGGGTTGACCCGCGGCCGGAGGCAGGGTTTTCCCGGTTGCCGTGTCCAGAACTCGATTGAACGCACGGCGCGATGTTGCCAGCATCGACGGGTGGCCGGACGGGACGGCATCCGCACGCATCGCACCGGCTCGCCGGGTGCTGCGGCGATCGCTGCCGGGTGTGCGGCCGCCCTCCTCGTCACCGCGGTCGCCGCCGTGATCCCGCTGGGCCGCCAGACGGTCGGTGGCTGCTGATGCGGGTCGCGCTGGCCGACGACTCCCGGCTGTTCCGCGACGGCCTGGCCATGATGCTGACCGCGGCCGGGATCGACGTCGGCGCCCGGGTCGGCACCGGCCGCGAACTGCTGGCCGTGGTGGCCGCCGACCGCCCCGACGCGGTGATCCTGGACATCCGGATGCCGCCGAGCTTCACCGACGAGGGCCTGCGCACCGCCGAGGAACTGCACGACCGGTACCCGCAGGTCGGCGTGCTGGTCCTCTCCACGTACGCGGAGTCCAGCTATGCGGCGCGGCTGCTCGGCGAGCGGGCCGGCGGCGTCGGCTACCTGCTCAAGGACCGGGTCGACGACGTCGGCACGCTGCGCGACGCGCTGCAGCGGGTGGTGCGCGGCGAGGCGGTCGTCGACCAGGAGGTCGTGCTGGGCCTGCTCCGCAGCCGGCGGCGGGCCCACGAGCTGGGCCGGCTCAGCGACCGGGAGCGCGAGGTGCTGCGGCTGATGGCGCAGGGCCGCTCCAACGCCGGCATCGGCCGGCACCTGCACCTCACCGCGAAATCGGTCGAGGCGCACGTGTCGTCGGTGTTCACCAAGCTGGACCTGTACGCCACCGCGGACGACAACCGCCGGGTGCGCGCGGTGCTGGCCTGGCTGCGCGCCGAGGCCCTGCTCGGCGAGCCGTGACCAAGCCGGCCGTCCGGCCGTCCGGATCTAGGTGGTCTGCCGGGCCCGGAACTTGGCGACCTTGGCGCGGTTGCCGCAGCGGCTCATGTCACACCAGCGGCGGGTCCCGCGGGCCGAGTTGTCGAGGAACATCCGGGTGCAGGCCGGGCCCTCGCACTCGTGCAACTGGGCCGTCGCCGGTCCGGTGACCAGCGCGATCGCCGCCCGCGCGACGAGCGAGAGGGACGCCCGCGCGGAACCCGAGCGGACCAGCGCACCGGTGTCGTCGATGCGCACTAGCGGCGGCGCGACCGCGGCGGCCTCGTTGACGACGGCGCGGTCGGCCGGATCGAACACGGCGGCGGTCATGGCGGCGTACGCCAGGCGGTAGATGGCTTCGCGCAGCTCCTTGGCGGCGGCGAGGTCCGCGTCGCCGACGACGGCCGACGGGTCGCCGACGCCGGCGGCCGCGAACCAGCGGTGCAGGTCGGCGGGGGTGTGCAGGAACTCCACGGGGGTGCCGCCGTACCGCCGGCCGAGGGTGCCGGTCAGGTCGAGCGCGAGGTCACCGCCGAAGAAGTTGAACTCCACGCGGCCATGGTAACCAGCTTGACCGGTTTCATCAGAGCGCCCATCATGTAACCGGACCGACTGGTTACACGATGGGAGTGGTACGCCAATGACCGTGCGACTGGGTATCAACGGCTTCGGCCGCATCGGCCGCGCCCTGCTCCGGGCCCAGCTGCGGCGCCGGGAGGATGTCGAGATCGTCGCCGTCAACGACCTGACCGGGGCGCGGACGCTCGCGCACCTGCTGAGGTACGACACCACCGCCGGCACGCTGCCCGCCGTCGTCACCGGCGGCGACGACGCGATCGAGGTGGACGGCGCGAAGATCACCGTGCTGGCCGAACGCGATCCGGCCCGGCTGCCGTGGCAGGAACTGGGCGTGGACGTCGTCGTCGAGTCGACCGGACGGTTCACCGACGCGCACCGGGCCCGCGCGCACCTCGACGCCGGCGCCAAGCGGGTGCTTATCTCCGCGCCCGCCACCAACGAGGACCTGACCCTGGCGATCGGCATCAACGACGACCGGTACGACCCGGACCGCCACCGGATCGTCTCGAACGCCTCGTGCACGACGAACTGTCTCGCCCCGATGGCGAAGGTCCTCGACGACACGTTCGGGATCGAGCGGGGCGCGATGACCACCATTCACGCGTACACCCAGGACCAGAATCTGCAGGACGGACCGCACCGCGACCCGCGCCGGGCCCGTGCCGCGGCACTCAACCTGATCCCCACCACGACCGGTGCCGCCACGGCGATCGGCCTGGTCCTCCCCCGGCTCGGCGGCCGGCTGGACGGTTACTCGATCCGGGTGCCGGTGCCGGTCGGCTCGCTCACCGACCTGACCGCCGAACTGAGCCGGGAAACCACGCCGGACGAGATCAACGCCGCCTTCCGGGCGGCCGCCGACGGCCCGCTGCGCGGCATCCTGGAGTACACCGAGGACCCGATCGTCTCCAGCGACATCGCCGGCAGCCCGGCCTCGTGCATCTTCGACGCCAGTCTCACCAAGGTCGTCGGCGGCACCCAGGCCAAGATCTACGGCTGGTACGACAACGAGACCGGCTTCGCCAACCGACTCCTCGACACCACCCTCCGGATGGCCGCCTGACCACACCGGCGAGGTGGCGGTGTCCGCCACACCGACCCGGTGGGCCGCGATCTGTTCGCCCCGAGGCCGCCCGCACCCCGGAAACCACGCTGCCCGGCCGCGAGTGCTGGCTCCCGACCCACCCACCGACCTGGTCGGTCCGGGCGACGGCGTCCTCGGGGTCCGCCAGCACTGCCACGACGGCTACCGGTATGCGGGCCAGTGCTCGGGGATAGGTTGGTGGGGTGCTCTACACACGTCTGGGAAGTTCGGGTCTCAAGGTCAGCCGCATCGCGCTCGGGTGCATGAGCTTCGGGGAGCCCGATCGCGGGTCCAACCAGTGGGCGCTCGCCGACGACGACGCCGAGCCGGTCTTCCGGCAGGCGCTCGAGCTGGGGATCACGTTCTGGGATACGGCCAACGTCTACGGCGACGGCAGCTCGGAGGAGATCGTCGGGCGGGCCGTCCGGAAGTATGCCGACCGGGACTCGATCGTGCTGGCCAGCAAGGTGTTCTTTCCGATGCACGACGGGCCCGGCGGGTCGGGGCTGTCGCGCAAGGCGATCATGGAGCAGATCGACGCGTCGCTGACCCGGCTCGGCACGGACTACGTCGACCTCTACCAGATCCACCGGTTCGACCCGGAGACGCCGGTCGAGGAGACCATGGCGGCGCTGCACGACGTGGTCCAGGCCGGCAAGGCCCGTTATCTGGGCGCCTCCTCGATGTGGGCCTGGCAGTTCGCGAAACTGCAGCACACCGCCGGCCTCGGCGGCTGGACCAGGTTCGTCTCCATGCAGAACCAGTACAGCCTGCTGCAGCGCGAGGAGGAGCGGGAGATGTTCGGCCTGCTCGCCGACCAGGGCGTCGGGTCGGTGCCGTGGAGCCCGCTGGCCAAGGGGCGGCTGGCCCGGCCGTGGGACGAGCAGACCACCCGCCGCGCCGGGGCCGACCCGCTGCACGCCCGCTACGAGGGCGCCGAGAACCGGCCGATCGTCGACGCGGTCCGCCGCGTCGCCGAGGCGCGCGGGGTGCCGATGGCGCAGGTGGCGCTCGCCTGGGTGCTGCGCAACCCGGTGGTCGACGCGCCGATCGTCGGCCCGACCAGGCCGCACCACCTGGCCGACGCGGCGGCCGCGCTCGACCTGGACCTGACCGCCGACGAGATCGCGGCGCTGGAGGAGCACTACACGCCCCGGCTGCCGTCCGGGTACTGACGGCTCCAGGGCGCCGTGACGGCCGCGACGAGCGGGAACGCGACCTCCACGGCCAGCACGCGCAGCAGCGGATTCGCCAGCCGGCGCTGCCAGTCCAGGGCCGGGCGAGCCTCGTCGACGGCTGCCGGGGCGTACGCCAGCATGCGATTTTGGAAGCGCGCCAGCGCGACCGGAACGCTCGCCTCAGCCAGGTCGGCGCTGAGATGCCCGGCATCGACGAGGGCCGTGCTCGCGCCCGCGCCGGCGGTCGGCGGCATCGGGTGCACGGCGTCGCCGATCAGCGTGATCCGGTCCGAGCGCCAGGGTCCGAGCGCGCCCGGGAAGACGAACGGGAACGCGGCCACGCTGCCCGGATCGGAGGCGGCCAGCAGGTCGCGGTAGCCGGGTGACCAGCGGGCGGTCAGCGCGAGCGCCTCGGCGAGCAGCAACTCCGGCCGCATCCCGGTGACGTCGGCCGAGAACCGGTCGAGGGGCGCGGCGACCGACCACACGAGGTAGGGCCGCTCGCGGATGACGCCGTCCGGCAGGTCGCCGGTGCGCGGGTGGTGGGCGGCCAGGAACATGCCGGTGCCGCGCGGGCCGATCGCCAGGCCGAGCCCGCGCCGCAGGTCGGCCGGGGCGGCAACCGGGCGGTCGCACAGCTGGACGGTGCCGGCGATGGCGGCCACCCCGGCGGGCCGGGCGGCGGGCCGGCCGGTCAGGTGCTGGGTCACGACCGAGCGGATGCCGTCCGCGCCGACCAGGACGTCGAGCTCGGTGGCCGGGCCGTCGCCGGTGTGGACCGTGACGCCGCCGGGATGCTCGCGCACGGCGGTGACCCGGGTGCCCCAGCGCACCACGTCGCCGAGACCGCGGGCCAGCAACTCGCGCAGCGGGCGCCGGCCGATCAGCAGGTTGTCCGCGCCCGGGATCGGCAGGCGGATCCGGGTGCGGCCGCGGTGGTCGAGGACGGCGATCTGCCGGAACGTACCGGGCGCCGCGGCGGTTCCCTCGATCGCGGCGGCCAGCCCGGGCGGGAGCAGGCCGCGCAGCGCTCCGAGCGACGCGGGCGTCAGGTGCAGCCGGTAGCCGGCCGTGTCCCGCGGCCGGGCATCTCGTTCGAAGACCACGGTCTCGAAGCCCTGCCGCCGTAGTCCGTGTGCCAGCGCCAGGCCCCCGATGCCGCCGCCGGCGATCCCGACTCTCATGGCGTCCATCGTGCCCCGCGGGGCATAGGATCACGCGCGTGCGGCACTACATGGCTGAGCTTTACTCCCCCGCCGGTGCCCGGGGCATGCTGGCCGCGTACGGGCACTACGGCCGTCCGGTGCTGGTGTTCCCCACCGAGAACGGGCACGCCCGCGAGTTCGCCGACCGGGGGCTGGTGGCGGCGGCCGGCGACCTGATCGAGGCGGGCAGGGTGAAGTTGTACGGTGTGGACTCGTTCGACGCGGGCACCTGGTCGGCCGGCGACCTGCCGCTGGAGGAACGCGCCCGGCGGCACGGCGCCTACGAGTCGTGGATCGTGGACGCGGTGGTGCCGCACATCCGGGCCGACAGCGGTGGCGCGGCCGAGATCGTGGTGGCGGGCTGCTCGATGGGCGCGTTCCACGCACTCAACTTCGCCTTCAAGCGGGCCGACCTCTTCCCGCTCGCCCTCTGCTTCTCCGGCAACTACGACCCCACGTCCTGGCGCGGGTGGGGCGAGCAGGGCGACGCGCTCTACTTCAACAATCCGATGGCGTACGTGGCCAACCTGCACGGCGACCATCTGGACTGGCTGCGGTCCCGGCTGTCGGTGCTGCTCGTCTGCGGGCAGGGCCAGTGGGAGGACACCACGGGCTCGCTGGCGTCCACCCGGCGGATGGCCGAACTGCTCACTGCCCGGGGCGTACGGCATGAACTGGATCTTTGGGGTTTCGATGTGCCGCACGATTGGCCGTCCTGGCGGGCGCAACTGGCCCACCACCTGCCCCGGTTCTGTTAACGCGGTGGGCCGGCCCGGCGATGACGAGGGCGGCGCTGAGTGACCGCGTTGCCGCCCATCGGCGTGGCGAAGAACCACCAGGCCAGCCTGACCTCCCGGCGCGGCAGGCACTTCCGGCGGCCGCGCACCTCAGCTCGTCGTCCCGGCCAGCGCAAGGCGCGGCGACGGCCGGTGTGCGGCGGCGACGGCCTGCTCGACCGTGCCGAACGAGCGGAACGCGGTGTGCAGGCGCATCGTGCGCAGCACCGTCTGGACGAACCGGGAGGGACCGGCCAGCAGCAGCTCACCGTGGCGGCGGCGAACCGCGTTGCGGGCCCGGACGAGCGCACCCAGCCCGACCGCGTCGATCACGCCGGCGCCGCTGAGATCGACGACGACGTGCGTGCGGGCGGCCATCGCCCGCTCGAGAGCGGCACGCAGCCCGGGCGCGACGTCGAGGTCGAGGTCGCCGCGCACCCGGACCACCGCGGCGGCCGGCCGGAGCTCGACGTCGACCCGGTCGGTGACCACCCGGGCCGGCTTCTGCGTCCGCCGCGGCGCGCTCGGCGGACACGATGGACAGCGGTGCGGCCCGCGCGCGAAGGCGGAGCCGGACCAGCCGATCGCGGTGACCGCGACATAGACCACGTCCGCATCATGCAGACCACAACCGTCGGTGGCGGCCACGTCGCCGCAGGTGTCACAGATCAGCTGTACGCCCGAACCGTACGCGGAGGGGACGGCCGTCATGCCTGCCTCGCTTCGTCGTCGAACCGTGGTGACCTCAAGCTTCGAAGGCGCAGATGGCGGGACCTCCGCGGATTTATGACGGTCCTGTGACAACCCGCGGATTCTCGGTGGCCCAGGGCGCCCGGCGGCGCCACTCCGGCACCTCGGCAAAGGTGACCGGGCGTAACGCGGCGACCTGTTCCGCGACGTCCTCGACCACCCGCGGCACCTGCCGGACCTGACCTGACGTGCCTTGACGCGGCCCCGCCGGTGCGCGCACGATGGCTGGCAATCGATTGCCAAGCGTCGGGAGGCGCCATGCCCCGGATCAGCTACGTCGACCCGGACTCGGTCACCGATCCGGACCTGGCCGGATACCTCGAGGACTCCCGCCGGTACGGCACGCCGCGGCTGGAGAGCCAGGCGATCCGCGCCCACGTCCCGGCGGTGCTGCGGACGTTCAACCAGTCCTGGCAGCAGGTCTTCCGCGAGGGCGTGCTGGACCACCACATCAAGGAGCTGGCCCGGGTGTTCGTGGCCAAGTCGCTGGACTGCGGATACTGCGCCGGCCAGCGCTCGCACCTCGCGGACATCGGCGAACGCGAGATCGACGACCTGATCGAGTTCCGCGGCTCCGACCGGTTCACCGAACGGGAGAAGGCGGCGCTGCTGCTGGCCGAGGCGATCGCCTGGGATCCGCTGATGGCCGACGACGAGGTGTGGGCCAAGCTGCACGAGCACTTCACCGAGCCGGAGATCGTCGAACTCGGCTACTTCATCGGGCTCACCATGGGACAGCAGAAGTTCCTCAAGACGCTCGGCATCAAGCACGGCGAGTTGGGCCGGGACAACACCGCCGGGCTGGCGCCGGAGGTGGCCGCCACGATGGGCCGGCCGTGAGGACGGCCACCGACGCCGACTTCGACGCCACGGTCCGGGACGTCGGCGGGGCGGTGCTGGTGGACTTCTGGGCAGGCTGGTGCGGCCCGTGCCGTCAGCTCGCCCCGGTCCTCGACGCCCTGGAGGCCGACCTGGCCGGCCGGCTGACCGTGGTCAAGGTCGACGTCGACGACAACCCGGCGGTCGCGCTCCGCTACGGCGTGACCAGCCTGCCGACTCTGCTGCTGTTCGTCGGCGGCGAGCCGGTGCACCGGGTGCACGGCCTGCGGCCTAGGAGCGTGCTGCGGGCCGAACTGGACCGGTGGATTCCCGGACGATGAGCTCGGTGGCCAGCGCCACGCTGCCGGCGTCCGCCCGCGGGTCGACGATCCGGGCCAGCACGAGCCGGGCGGCCTGCGCGCCCAACTCCTCCTGGGCGATCGCGACCGTGGTCAGCGGCGGGCGCAGCCACTCGGCCAGCGGCATGTTGTTGATGCCGACCAGCGACACGTCCTGCGGGCAGCGCAGCCCGCGCTCCGCGATCGCGGCGAGGCAGCCGACCGCGATCATGTCGTTGCCGGCCAGGATCGCGGTCACCTCGCCCCGCTCCAGCAGCCCGCGGCACGCCACCTCGCCGGCCGCCGCGGTGTACTGCCCGGCCCGCACCACCCAGGCCGGTCGCGGCGTGATGCCGGCGGTCCGCAGCGCCGCCCGGTAGGCCGCCGCCCGGGTGCCGGTCACCGAGATCCCGGCCGGTCCGGCGACATGTCCGATCGCGGTGTGCCCCAGCGCCCGCAGATGCGTGACGGCATTCCTGATCCCGCACGCGTCATCGCTGGTCACGCTGGGCACGTCGACCTCGGTCAGCCGGTTGACCAGCACCATCGGCACGCCCTGCCCGGCCAGCGCCGCCACGGCCGCATCGCGCCGCCCGGCCGACGCGATGACGTAGCCCTCGCACCGCCGGGCCCGGAACAGGTCCAGCAGTTCGGCACCGCGCCGCAGGTCGTTGTCGGTGCTGGCGATCAGGCCCTCGAAGCCGTGCTCGCGCAGCACGTTCTGCACCCCGCGCACGACCGGCGGATAGAACGGGTTGAGCAGATCGGGCACCAGCACGCCCACCGTGCCGGACCGCTGGGTGCGCAGCGACCGCCCGACCGGGTCGACCACATAACCCAGCTCAGCGGCGGCCCGCACCACCCGCTCGGTGGTGGCCGGGCTGATCCGCCCCGGCAGCCTCGGGTCGAGCGCCCGCGACGCCGTGGCCGGGTGCACCCCGGCCGCCCGCGCCACGTCCTTGATGGTGAGCCGGTCCACGCCGACACCCTATGCACAAGTTCACGCCCGATCACCGTCGTGCCGGATCAGGTCGTGCGTCAGCGAATCCACGATGGCGGGCAGCAGCGCCGGCCGCGCCTCGTCGGCGACCACGGCGACGGAGGCATATTTCTTGATCAGGTGGGCCTTCACCATCGACGCCAGGTGCGCGTTCGTGCGCAACAGCAGTTTGTACACCGGCCAGCCCAGGTCCTTCTCCTCGGTCGAGCCGATCAGATTCAGCAGCGCCAAGGCGCCGGCGACCCGCGCGAAATCGACGGGCGAGGCGAAGTGCTGCCCGTACCAGTCGGCCACGTGCGGCAACATGTGCAAGAGCTGTGGCCGCGCGACCACGACGGGCACTGCCCGGATCGCCTCGGGCGCCGACGTGACGGCGGAACCGACAAGTTCGGCCGTCTCGCTCAGCGAGAGATGACCGCAGTGCGTGAGGACGTACTCCACCACCGCGAAGGACGCGGGTGGCTGGAGCTGCCCGACCTGGCGGACATCGGCGAGCAGGCGCGGCACACTCGCCGGCGAGGGAGCAGCGAAAAGCCTTCGCGCGAGCACGTCGGAGTAGACCTGGACGGAACTCGCGACGGCGGGAACCGGCACGCCGCGCCACAGGGCCACACCGACATGGGCGACATCAGCCGCATCGGATTCGAACAGCAGACGTGCTTCGTGAACCTCGCGCATGTCGTAGTCGAAACCGTCACGCCGCAACTGCAGCGAGCAGACACCGCCCGCGACGAGGGGCTCGATGGACTGGAGGACGCCCAGCCAGGTTGCCTCCTCGAGGCCGGCCTGCATGAGCCGGACGACCGACCGCCACCACACCAGCGGCTCCTGCCCGTGCGGCGCCAGGTCGGGCAGCGTGATCGATCGGTCCGGCACCAGCAGCAACCGCAGCAGAACCAGGTTGATGACGTAGGCGGCGAGGCGTTGCACCGTGGTTCGCGAGTGCGGGTTGTAGTTGATCTCGTTGCTCTGGATACGCGGCCGGTCAGCCTTGCTCAGCAGCATCTCGAGGACTTTGCCGCCCAGGCTGCGTACCTCGGGTTTCAGCTGGTCGACGAGCTGATGGACGAACCGGACGATCGCCCCGTCCGCGATCGGCCGGTGGGACAGCAGGGCGAAGAGAACGTCGTCCTTGTCCCACGGCACGCCGGGCCGCAGCCGGCCGTTCACGTAATCGTCGTACGCGTCGATCAGCTCGGCGGCCCGGTCCACCGCGTGATGCGCTATCAGGTACTCCGAGAACGTGGCGTGCAGGAACTCGTACGTCTTCCGGCTCTGGTCCGACTCGCTCGTCTCCGAGGTGTGGATGAAGAAGAACCGGCCGATCGTCCGCCTCGCCTCGCTGAGCTGCTGGACCTGTTGCGACCGGTCGCTGCGGGCAGCGAGCCCCTGCGGGTCGAGGGCGCCGAGATCGCCCTGGAGCTGCATCTCGGTGACGAACTGCCGGCCACGGTTGAACATGCCGTAGGCGGCTATCCCCAACCGCCAGAGCTCAGCGCTCACCAGGGGCTCGGGCGGCGGCTCGAGGGTGCGTTCCTCGCGGTCGGACTTGCGCAGCTCACGGCGGGTGAAGTCGACCAGGAGCTGGTGGTAGACCGCGGTCTCGCTCGCCGCGACGGTATGCCCGCCGGATGCGGTGGCCTGGATGGCGATCATCAGGAGCAGCAACGGCTGCCTGGCGATCGGGCCCATCGCCTGGACCGACTGCAGGGAGAGAGCGCCGGGCGGTGTCCCGCCGGCATCCGCGTTGACCGCGTTCCAGGTTGTCAGCCACTCCTCGATCTGCCGGTCGGTGAAATCCTCGAGCCGTAGCACCGCACATCCGCGCGGAATGCTGGCGATGTCGGCCACCACCTGGCGGGACGTGACAATGACCGCCACCGGAGCGTCCTGGTTCATCTCGGTCCGCTGGAAGTCCTGCACCTGGCTCAGGTAGTTGGACTCGGTGGTTCCGGTGGCCTGCATCAACTCGTCCAGACCATCGAGGAGTACGACCCGCGTGGCTCCTCCGCCGCCGTCCTTCTGGCCGGCCGCCGCCTCCGCGATGGTGGCCCACCGGGCACGCGCGTGCGTCGAGCGGTCCAGCACGTCCTGCACCTGCTGAAAGATCGGTGCGCCGGGCGCCCGGACCTGCCGGAGCGGGACCAGGAACGCGGGAAACGCGGTCGACGAAAGCCTGGCCGTCAGCACGCGCATGAGCAACGACTTGCCGGCGCCCGGATGGCCCAGAACCACGAGCGGTTGTTCGGCGCTGCGTGCGGATGCCAGGTAGGCGATCAGAAACTCGTCCAGGTCGGAGCGGACCGGATGGTCCTGCCACCATTCCTCGCTGGAGGGCTGCGATCGATTGTCGACGACCGCGAACCGGAAACGCGGGGTGATGTACCCGTCCGCGATCGACGGGATGGACACCGTTGCGGCGCCCTCCATCTCTCCGATCTTGATGAGCGGCTGGGACAGGATGGCGCGATTCGCCTTCCTCAGCGCGTCGAGATCGTGGTGCGGCCGGTACGGGCGGGAGACAAGCGACAGCACCGTCTCGATCCGGTTCAGCGCGACCGCCTGGCTGTGCAGGGCACCGAGGATGTCCCGGCCGGCCGCCTTGATCGCCCGATCGGTGGCCCGCTGCCCGCCCAGCATCGCCCAGACCAGGAATTCCGGTACGTCGGACGCCAGCCGGAAGTAGTTCTCCTCGTACCGCTTGGTCGCGCCGGTCACGATGTGCTGCACGGTTGGCCGGTACCCGAGCCGCTTCCAGGCTCGATCCCACATGGCGAGCTTGTGGAACGAGGCCAGGCACCGGGCAACACCGGCACGCAGGTACGGAGCGATGTTCACTTCGAGGTTCTCGTCGAAGGAGCAGCCCGCCCACGGGACCTCGATCCGCGCCGACAGCACCGCGTCTACGGCCGTGCGGTACTCCTCGGCGACGTCGAGATCGGCGAACAGGAACCGCTTCTCCTCGTCGGTCAGCTTCAGCACCGCGTAGGCGGGACCGAGATGTTGCTGGAGACTGTGGAACACCGCCTCTCCGACCAGCACGGAATGTGCCGCCGCGATCAGCTGCGCGCGCTCGTAGCCGGCCAGTACGCCGAGCCGGTCCCGGCCCCAGGACACGCCTCTGCCGAGGATCTTGAGGAACTCGCTCTTCTGGTCGACCCAGCCCCAGACCTGCCCGAGCACGGCGTAGCCGGTGGGCAGGGCCGCCGCGCCGGAAGCGAGGATGATGCCGCCCAGCAACGTGTCGAGCATGCGCAGCGCCCCAGGTTCGTCGACTCCCATGAGCCGCAGAGCGGAGCGGTACGTCAAGGGCAGCTTCATATTTCCTCGGCTCGTCACAGATCGTTGGGCGGGCGACAGGTGAGGCTAAGACGGTCGATGCCCGGTAGCTCGCGCCAGTCGTTGATCTGACTGACCGGCCTTGATCGAGCCTGCCCGCGCGGCCGCACCACGGATCGGCGCCGCTACGATCTGACGGGTTGAAAGGCGGAGGATGATGACGAACGCGACGGACACCACCCGGTCGCTGCGCTGGTACGGCGGCCTGGCCGTGGTGTTCTTCGGCATTGTGCCGGCCGTGATGGTGACCATGCTGGTGGCCCAGGGCAAGACTCCCGGCTCGGTGGGCCTGCTGCTGATCGGCGGCATCCCGCTGGTGCTGGCCGCGCTCTGGTTCGCGGCCCGCGGCCTGACCGGCGACGACCCGGACCTCGCCGCGCGCCGCATGCGCCTGAGCATGGCCCTGGTGGCCGGCGCCGACGTGCTGCTGCTGGGCGGCAACGCCCTGATCCGGATGGCCACGTCCTGACGTGGACCTGATCGCCCCGCCGCGCATCGAGGACCGGCCCGCGCGGAGTTGCCTCGAGATCCGCACGGTAACGCCGGTGGTGCCGGGCCGCTGCCCGCGGGCCGTTACGCCACGCTGACGGGTCGCGACCAATCGCTGCGGGCCAACCGGGCGCTGCTGGACTGGGTCGCCGCTTCCGGTGCGCCGCCCGGGTGTGCTCCGACAACCGCCGGTGTGGAACTCGACCGCGAGGGCGACCGTTCGGGTGCCGCTACGAGGCCTGCCTGACGGATCCGCGCACCGAGCCGCGCAAGACGAAATGGAAGGTGCAGCTCAACATCCGCGTCCGCGACACCGCTTGTCAGCGGCTGATCTCACGCTCCGGCAGGCGAGTGGACGGCCGTCGCAGGGCCGCCGCACACCGGGCGATGAACAGCCGCTGCGCCACCGGAACCAGCGGACCGGCGAGCCGGGCGATCAGGAGCGCGGGCCGCGAGCGTACGGTCACCTCGAATTGCACTTGATCTTCCCCGTCCAGCACGATCGCGAACCGCTCATCCCCCTCGAACGTGTGTCCCGGCAACGCCCGATAGTGCATCTCGGTGCGGGCGGGCTCGCGTACCACGTCAATGATCTCGCAGGGCTCCCCCACCCGCAGCCGGCCCACCCCCAGCTCGGACCGCATCTGCTGGCCGGCCCTGGCCGCCGGGGTGTCCGGCGCGACCCGGGCACCCGCGCGGCGATGCATCTCCCAGCTCAGCAGCGCCGCCGACGCCGCCTCGAACCGCTCCCGCCCGGCACCGACCCGATGTGCCCAGCGCCGCTCCGACCAGTGCTGCTCCCGCCGCGCCCACACCACAGCGAGGGCGGTGAGCACCGCGGCTGCGTTCAGGACACCGTGGGTCAAAACCATCCAAGTCAAACCCAGATGGGGTACGGGGAACAGCTGACCGGCCGCGTAGAGCAGCGCCAACGCCATGGTCACCACGCTGACCGCGAGCAGCCCCCGGGCGGCCCGGCCGGACCGGGTAGCGAGAGCGAGCCACAGCCCCGAGGTGAGCATCCCCGCGCCCACCAGCTCGACCGCCTCCCCCGCATCGCCGTCAACCAGAAAGCCGAACCCGACCACCGCAACACCGACCGGCGCCAGCAGCCGCGCCGCCGGCCGGGCGTCCAGCAGCGCCAACAGCAGAAGCGCCCCAAACCCGGCCACGTGAAAGTGCGCCGCCGTGAGCCCCAGCACGCCGGCCGGAAAGCCGAGCAGCGCCACTCCCGCCCGCTCAGCCACCAGCCCCACCGCGGCCACCGGGAGGCAGGCCCCCGCAAACGCCGCCAGCCGCTCCCGCCGCAGCACCACCGGCACCGCGAGGCAGGCCATCAGGTAGGGCACGCAGAGCACCCCCGCACCCACCCCGCGCGGCATCAGCAGCGCCACCACCGCCGGCACAGCCACAACCGGCCACCAGCGCACAAGCCACCGCCCGCGCCCCAGCGCCCCCAGCCCGAGCGGAACGAACAGCAACAAACACACCGCCACCACGAGATAGAGCCCCAGCCACCCCGGCGCCGTCAGTCGATCCATGCCTCCCAGCATACTCGAACACGTTCAAGAAAGGCAGGCCTCGTGCTCGGTAAGGCGCAGTGAACAGGGCCGCAGCCGCCAGAGCATGGCAGGCGGCGTCTTCTGACGGGCCAAGCCCCACCGCGGTGAAACGCCGCGGTGGCACGCCGCGGTGACACGCCGCGGTGACCGCTGCCGACGACGCGCCGCGCCCAGCTGGAGGACCGCTCCGCCGCGCCCGCGGGCCCGCCGGAACACCGGCTCGACGGCGACCGCCCAGCCCGAACACCACTCAACCGCGGATGGCGCCCAGCCGGAGCACCGCTCCACCGCGACCGCGCCCAGCCGGAGCACCGCTCCACCGCGACCGCGCCCAGCCGGAACACCGCTCCACCGCGACCGCGCCCAGCCCGAACACCGCTCCACCGCGGATGGCGCCCAGCCGGAGCACCGCTCGGTTGCGGCCACCCGGCCGGGCAGCGCCGTTCAGGCTGCCTCCCGCGTTTAGGCGTCGGTTGCCTCGCGGACCAGCGTTTTGTCCAGGTTTGAGATCTCCAGGACCATGCGGACCATCGGGCCGGGGTTACACAGCATCAGCCGGGTGGCTCGGGCGGCGGCGGCGCGCTGGGCTGCCACCAGCACGCCTATGCCGGACGAGTCGAGGAAGGTCACGGCCTGCATGTCTACGTCGATGCGGCCACCGTCGTGGGTTGCCACCGCCGAGCGCAGCACCTCGCGCATCGCCTCGACGGTTTCCAGGCTGACATCGCCGATGGGCGCCACCGTGGTGACGTTGCCCTGACGCTCGACGCGGTACTCCAAGGACATGCCGATCCCCCCGGCTGGTTGTGTGCCGTCGGGTCGCCGCGGTACCCCGGATGGCGGCACCGCAAACGTCGCACTTTGTCGTCACCTACTCATGAGCGACCTCCCGCCGACGCCATCCCCAGCCACGTGTGCGGGTTGCCCTCCCAGCACCAGCCGAGCTTCGGCGCATTTTGGCTGATCCAGATGGCCGGCACCCGCCGGTCACCGCAGCGCGAGCCGCCGAGCGAGAAGCACTTGTTTTTCACCAGTAGCTCGGGGTGCTGCGTGATCAGGGCAACACCTTCCTCGATGGTGAGCGGCGTGCGGCCCCGCTCGTCGATGGTCGCCAAGGCATGCGCCGGCACCGCGCCGCAGAACTCCTCGCCCCGCTCGACATCGAGCAGCAGATAGGCGTCGTCGGCCGGCAGATGGACGCCCTTGGCCGGCCCGAAACGCTCCAGCGAGCCCGGCTCGAACGTCCGGTCGACGAATCCCGGCTTGCTCCTGCCGGCCAGCGTGGTGCGCACCATGGACTCCTCGATCGGGACCAGTGCACGCGTGATGACCAGCAAAAACGTGCCGGAGCCCGTCGCCCGCCGCAACGGTGCCAGCCGTTCGGTGAACGCCTCCTCGGACAGCCCGGCCAGCGCGGGATAGCCGAGTGCGACGAGGTTGCCCAGTTGCCGATCGAACTCCGTCATGGGGTCTCCCTCCGGATGGTGGTACGCCCATCAACGTACACCGTACGGAGATATTCCCGCCACTGCTTCCCGGCGGCCCACCGAAAGGCTCGTCAGATTCACTGGTCACCGACGCGCGCAGGGACATCTTCTGCCTGATCTCGGGGGCCTGGAAGCCGGCCGTGCCGGTCGGTACCACGAAGCCGCGGATGCCGTCGGGGGTCTGCGCCCAGACCACCGCCACGTCGGCGACCGAGCCGTTGGTGATCCACATCTTGCGGCCGTCGAGGATCCAGTCGGTGCCGTGCCGGCGGGCACGCGTGCGCATGCCCGCCGGGTCCGAGCCGGAGTCCGGTTCGGTGAGGCCGAAGCAGCCGATCGCGTCGCCGGCCGCCAGCGCGGGCAGCCAGCGTTCGCGCTGCTCCTCGGAGCCCCACCGGTGGATCGCGTACATCGCCAGGGAGCCCTGTAGGTCGCGTGAGCAGTGACGATCCGCTGCTCGATCGGGTCGCGATCGAGGATGCCTTCCGACGCCTCGGCGAACGGTTGGCCCGGCGCGGTGTCATCGCCGACCTCTACGTCTTCGGCGGCGCGGCGATGGCCTTGGCGTACGACGCCCGCCGGTCGACACGCGACATCGACGCGGTGTTCCAACCACACGGCGTCGTGCTCGACGAGGCCAGATCCGTTGCCGCCGAACTCGGTCTACCGCAGTGGTAGCTCAATGAGCAGGCCAGCGCGTACGTCGCACCCGGCGGCGACACCAACGCTCCGCGGGTGTTCGACCATCCCGGCCTGCGGGACGACGAGATCAGCAGGTAGCGGCCGAACTGGAAGAGCAACGCGGCGAACTGCGGGTCGTCGGCGACGGCGTGCTGCGCGATCCGGACGTCGGTCGGCTGGTCGGCGGCGGTACGGCCAGGCCGATCGTCACCCGGCGGAACAGTTCCTGGTAGTCGGCCACGTGCCGGCGCCGCAGCCGGTCGTAGCGCACGGTCTCGGCGGCGCGCAGATGCTGCCACGCGATGCCCTGGTAGTCGCCGCCGACGGCGTGGAAGTTGGCGTAGCTGGAGCCGATCGAGATCAGCAGGGTCACCGCGTCGGCTCCGGTGACCCGCAGCGTGCCGGCGGCGCTGCTGACCACGCCGCCGTCGAGCGCGATCGTGGTGCCGTCGGGGCTGGCCACCGTGGTGCGCTGCGGGCTGCCGAAGGACGCGGTGAAGCTGATCGCGCCGGGCTGGTCCGCGGTCAGCCGCACCGCGATCACCTGATCCGGCGCGCTCGCGAAAACCTCACGATCAAAAGCAACCCCATTGACCACGTACGACGTCGACGTCGTGGCCGTGGTCAGGCGGAGCCGCCGGTCGTGCCCGCTGACCTCGGTGCCATGGTCGAACTCCAGGCGCAGGTCCCCGACCGGCTGACAGACCATCTGCCCAACCGGCTGCCGAGCATGGTCTGGTTGATCAGGGTCTGCGCCTCGAGCCACTGGCCGGCGAACACCAGCCGGCGGATCTCGGCGAGCGCGCCGGCGCCCAGCGGATTGTCCGGGACGTACGGTCCACCCGCTCAGACGGTGTCCCCGTTGAGCTGGAGGCGTTGCCGGCCGGCGTTGCCGAACTCCGCCGATGCGAAAGCTCCGTCGGGACACCTCGAACATGTGCTGGCCCTCCGCCTCAAGCAATACACATCTGTCGATATGTCAGGTGCTCGGGGCGGAGGGCCGGATTACGGTTTTACCGCGGTGTGTAGCTGATGGCCGGCCGGGGCGGGGTGCTCATGCCCGAGCCGAGGTAGTAGTCGACGTGGTGCGACTGCATGTAGCCCTTGAGCGTGATGGCGTTGCGGTAGGCCGGGTTGTGGACCAGCGTGTAGAGCCGGGTGCTGGTCGGCACGTTGGTGGTGAAGATGACCAGCTCGTTGAACGAGGAGTTGGTATAGACGACCTCTTCACGCCAGTCGCCGAAGATGTCGCCGGACAGCGTCGGGCCGCTCTGCGCCGCGGTGACCGCGCCGAAGTTCCAGGTGGTGACCAGCCGGGGCACGCTGCCGCTGGCGGACGGGCTGCTGGGGTTCCACTTCTCGATCTTGCCGGCGTTCAGCAGCTCCATCGTGACGTCGCCGTCCCACCACAGGCCCAGCTGCGGCCACGGCGCCAGCCCGGTGTTCGGCTCGGCGAGCCGGTTGGTCGGGCCGTTGTAGAGGCCGGAGAACGACCACACCTCGTATCCGGGGTAGCGCGGGTCGACGTCGCCGGCCATGCCGCGGCCGACGTCGCCGACACCGGACTCGATGTGCTTCCAGATGATCTGCCCGGTGGTGGCGTCGTAGTAGTACTCGCGCAGGCCGCTGGCGTTGTCCTGCTGCACCGCGTAGCCCTGCAGGCCGGCCCGGTTCGGGTCCATCTTGGCGATGTGGAACCGGTCGCCGTGGATGACGCCCTGCGACGCGAGCGAGTAGCGCAGCGTGCCGTTGCCGTTGAGGACGAACCCGATCTCGGCGATCTCGTCCTTGCCGTCGCCGTTGATGTCGATGATCCGGGTGTTGTGCCCGTCCGGCAGGTCCTGGTTGCCGCGCAGGAACTTCCACTGCATGCTGACCGCGCTGCCGGTGAACCGCCACGCGGTGAACATCAGGTTGAAGCCGCCGTCGCCGACCCGGTTCTTCATGTACGCGACCAGGCTCGGGTTGACCCCGTCCAGGTGGCCGACGCCGAAGCGGGCCATCAGCGGGCCGTCCGCGATGTAATCGGCCGGAATCGCGGCGGTGGCCCGCGGCGCGCCGGTCATCCCGTCCAGGATCGCGATGAACTGCCGGTTGTTGTCGGAGTTCGAGAACGTGGTGCCGTTGCCGAACCGGACCCCGTTGGCGATCCGCAGCGCCACCTCGGCGCGGCCGTCGCTGTCCAGGTCGTAGACCGTGACGCCGTCGTTGTGGCCGACGTCGATAACCGACGAGCCGCCCTCGATGTTGTCCTGGTTGGTGCTGTTCGGCCCCATGTCGGCGGACCACAGGAACTGCCCGTTGCTCCGGTACGCCTCGATCGTCTGCGGCGAGGTCTGCCGGTCGACCACGTAGTCGTACTCGCCGTCGCCGTCCAGGTCACCGACCCAGACGAACTTGACCGCCCCGCCGGCCCGCAGCGGCACCCGCACCACGGGCTCGACCGCGTTGTTGGCCTTGAGCGTGAACGCCCCGCTCGGCGCCTGTTCCGCGCCACCGACCACCGGGCGTACCCGATAGGTGTTCGCCTGGGCGAAGTTGGCGGTCGAGTCGGTGAAGTTGGTGCCGCCGGTCAGCACCGACGAGTTGAGCTTGACCTCGGCGCCGCCGGCCGCGGACCGGTAGACGTTGAAGCCGATCCCGTCCGGGTCCAGGCCCAGCAGGCGCCAGCTGACCAGCGCACTCGTGTTGCTGGCGCGGACCGCGACCACACCACGTCCCAGGCTCTCCATCTTGCGGCCGCTGCCGGTCGGCGGCGGGGTCGTCGGCGTGGTGCCGCCGCCGCTCGTGGTGACGTCCAGGTAGTCGATGTTGGCGAGCCCGCCCGCGGTGGTCGCGGCCAGCCGGATCGTGTTGCTGCCGGCGCGCAGCGGGACGCTCAGCGAGGCGGTGGTCCAGCCGTTCCAGGCGCCGGTGTTGTTGAACGCGTACCCGCCCGCGACGACCGCGCCGTTCACGCTGATGTCGGCGGGGCGCCCGGCCGGGTTGCCGTTGGCGTACCGGATGTCGACCGTGGCGTTCCCGGCGGCCGCCGCGTTCACGGTGAACTGGGCCGCGGCGCCGACCGCACCGTTCGAGTCGCAGAACCCCGAGCCGGAGAAGCCCGAGTGGTTCGAGGCGATGGCTCCGTCGCAGGTGGCGGGCGCGGATTCGGCCTCGTACCGGTCGGTGGCGGCGCTCGCCTCGAGGGCCACGAGCACCCCCGCTCCGGACAGGAGGGTGGCCACGGCCGCGACGACCGTGACCTTCGCTGATCGTTTCATGGGGGGACTCCAAGGTGGATCAGGGATGAGGACGTTAAAACGTTTACCAGAGGTTGCCGAACGATTTCATGGTCGTCAATACCTTGGCAGGCGTTTTCCGTCCTGATGCGGAGGGGAACCGTTTAGGCCCGGCCCGCACGGCGGCCGCGATCAGCACACTCGCGGCGATCTCGTCGAGGCCCGGGCGCTTGCTCCCGGAAACGTTTACCATGACCGGGATGACCTCTCACGACAACCTCTGGCTCCGCAAGATCGCCGAGAACCCCGGCCACTCCCAGTGGTACATCGACCGGTTCCGTGGCATGGCGGCCCGCGGCGACGACCTGGCCGGCGAGGCGCGGCTGATCGACGCGATGGCGCCGCGGGGCTCCCGGATCCTGGACGCGGGCTGCGGCACCGGCCGGGTGGGCGGTCACCTGTCCGGCCTGGGCCATGCGGTGGTCGGCGTCGACCTGGACCCGGCCCTGATCGAAGCCGCCCGGGCGGACCACCCCGGTCCCACCTGGCTGACCGGCGACCTGACCGAACTCGACCTGGACCCACCCGGCTTCGACGTGATCGTCTGCGCCGGCAACGTGATGACCTTCGTGGCCCCCGGCACCCGGCGCGCGATCCTCGCCCGGTTCCGCGCCCACCTGGCCGACGGCGGCCGGGCGGTGATCGGCTTCGGCGCCGGCCGCGGCTACGACTTCACCGAGTTCCTGACCGACGCCGCCGACGCCGGCCTCCACCCCGACCTGCTGCTGAGCGCCTGGGACCTGCGCCCGTTCGGCAAGGACGCCGACTTCCTGGTAGCCGTCCTGACCTAGACAGCTTCCGGTGGGCCGAGGTCTGCGCGACTTGCGGTCCGGCCGCTTTCTCGCCCAGCACCGCTCCCGTCCAGGTCGCGCCGCGCGGTCAGGGCGACTACGGACCTAGACCCGGACACCAGCCCTCACGGTGTGGACGGACGGGCCGGCATGCAGTGAGTAGATGGTCTGTTCGCGCTGGCCGGCCGTGTACCGGATGTGGAAGTACGGCGCCCGCCGGCCGCCCACCTGCCCGTACCAGACGATGTCCCGCTCGACGACCCGCCGCCACCTGCCGCTGGCCGGGTCGGTGACGACCAGTTCGGTCCGCCGGATCCGCTCCACCGGCTCGTCCAGGTATTCGACCGCGTGATCGAAGATCGGGACCGCGTCGAGCGCCGCCTCGCTCTCCCAGTACGTCTCGGGCGCCAGGGCGAGCCGGACCGGGGTCTCCTCCCCCACCCGCACGAACAGGAGCTCGACCCGCAGCCGCGACGACCCGGCCATGGCGTGCACCTCGCCGCTACGCTGCCCCTCGACCCAGACCGGCGAAGGGAGCCGGCAACCAGCGATCCGACGACTGACGTCCCCACTCAGGTCCGGCGCGCGGCCCCGATCGCCAGCAGCACCACGGCGGGAACGTAGAAGGCGCCGACCGAGGCCAGACCGGCCAGCACACCGACGCCGAGCACGATGGCACAGGCCCAGGCCAGCGCACGTCCCGCGACCACCAGCGGCAGCGCACACACCAGCACCGGCACTGCCGTCAGGAGGGCCACGCCCGGGCCGTCGCTCGCCAAGAGGCTGCGGTATTCCACCGCCTGCCCCGCGATCTGCCCGGCCGACAACGGTGCCAGCAGCAGAATCCCGCCGGTCACCAGGCTGTACAGCACGGCCCCCACCGACCACCGCCGCCCGGCACTCGCCCCGACGCCGGCCGGGCGCACCGCTTGTGCCCTTCCCATGGCCATATTTGAACACGTTCAGGCCGCCCGGGCATCCCGCTGGTCCAACCACTTCAGGATCGCCTGGTTCGTTTCCGCCGGCTTCTCCTGCTGGATCCAATGACCACAGTCCAGGCTGACCACCTCCACGTCGGGCACGAATTCGGTCAGCCTTTCGGATTTTTGCACCACGTCACGGTCGCCATAGATCATGAGCGTGGGCTGCCGGACGATCGGGTCCACGTCCGCCAGCAAGCGCCAGTTACGGTCGAGGTTCCGGTACCAATTCAGACTGGCCGTGAACCCGGTTGATGCGAAGGCGGAGACGAAAACGGCCAGGTCGCTGTCGCTCATTACGGGGTCACCGAGCGGTGTTTCTGCCCTGGCGAGGTCTATCAACGCCATACCTGGCCGAGGCTCTCGCGGGGGCTCGTTCTTACGGAACATGTTGCGAAGGAACTGGAAGGTGTTCTCGTCGAATACGGCGTCGGCGACACCTGGCTGCCGATTGAAGTGGACGAAATAGAAGTCGCCGCCGAGCGCCTCCGCCATGGACTCGATCCAGGGCTTTTCCCCGCGCTCGAGGTAGGGCACGCTCAGGTTGATCACTCTGTTGACACGGTCCGGATGCAGCAGGGCCAGGCCCCAGACGACAGCTGCCCCCCAATCATGCCCGACGAAGGTGGCATCGTCGTATTCGTAGTGATCGAGAAGTGCGACGAGATCACCCGACAGGTTTTCGATGTCGTAGTCGGTCACCGCGGCCGGTCGGGATGAATTGCCATAACCCCGCTGGTTCGGGACGATGACATGGTGGCCCGCCGCGGCAAGTGCGGGCACCTGATGGCGCCAGGAAAAGGCGTGCTCCGGCCAGCCGTGACAGAGCACGATGGGTTTTCCGGCATTGCGCCGGCCGGCTTCGAAGACTTCGAGTTCCACACCGTTGACGGCAATGAGGGTGGACTCGGGAAAATCGGTGGATTCAAACAACGCGGTCATGCCGACATCCTGCCGAGGAAAACCGGTCATCCTCTGACCGGTTTTTGTGGAAGTGTTGCCGGCGTGCGAGCCGACCGGCTGATGGCCATCCTCCTGCTGCTGCAACAGCGCGAGCAGGTGACCGCCGCCGAGGTCGCCCGAGAGCTGGAGGTCTCCGAGCGCACCGCCCGCCGCGACCTCGACGCCCTGGCCATGGCCGGCGTGCCCGTGTACTCCCTGCAGGGCCGAAGCGGCGGCTGGCGCCTCGTGGGCGGCGCCCGCACCGACCTGTCCGGGCTCACCGCCAGCGAGGCCCGCGCCCTGTTCCTGGTCGCCGGGCCGGCCTCGGCTGCCACTCCGGCCGTGAAAGCAGCCCTGCGCAAGCTGGTCCGGGCCCTGCCGGAGCCCTTCCGGGTGCAGGCCGAGGCGGCGGCGTCGTCGTTGGTCACCGACCCGCAACGATGGGGATCGGTTCCGGTCGAGCGCCGGCCACCCCGGTTCCTCGACGAACTCCAGGACGCGGTGATTCGCGGCGTCCAGGTGCGGCTCGGCTACGTCGACCGCGACGGCGCCGAAACCTCGAGAACCGTCCACCCGCTGGGCATCGTCGCCAAAGGGCCGTCGTGGTACCTCGTCGCCGGCACCGGCGCCGGCCGGCGGACCTTCCGTGTTGACCGCGTGTCCTCCGCCGAACCGACCGGCGATCCCGTGCATCGACCCGCGGACTTCGACCTTGCCGGGAGCTGGCGCGAGATCGCCGACGAGGTCGACCGCAGGCGGACGCCGCTCGAGATCCAGGCGGTGTGCGCACCCGACGGGATCAGCGTGCTCCGGATGATGCTCGGCGGACGGCTCGAGGTGGGAGGTCCCACGACCGACGGCCGCATCGAGGTCGTGATCCGCGGCCACAACGAGTACATGCTCGCCGGCGAGCTGGCCTGGCTGGTCGAATGGCTCGAGGTGACCGGCCCGCCGGGCGTACGAGACCACCTGGCCTCGATCGGCGACGCGCTCGTCGAGCGATACGGCCGCAACCGGCACGAGGACGGCGGTAGTCCGGGATAAATCGGTCGACCTGCCGGGGCGGCGGTGTGACCCTGCGCGGATGACCGAGGACATGGGACGGCGGCTGGCGCGGGCGCGGTTTCCGCGCAGTGCGGGGTATGCGCCGGAGTGGATGATCGAGAACTGGATGGGGCCCAACGCCATCTGGCTGGTGGAATGGTTGTGCCAGGCCCTGGAGTTGCCGGCCGGGGCACGGGTGCTCGACCTGGGGTGCGGCAAGGCGGCCACCTCGATCTTTCTGGCCCAGGAGTACGACGTCCAGGTGGTGGCGGCCGACCTCTGGATCAAGCCCACCGAGAACTGGCAGCGGATCGAGGCCGCCGGGCAGGGCGGGCGAATCCTGCCGGTGCTGGCCGAGGCACACGACCTGCCGTTCGCCGAGGGGTATTTCGACGCCATCGTCAGCGTCGACGCCTACCACTACTTCGGGACGGACGGGCTCTACCTCAGCTACCTGCGCCGCTTCCTGGCTCCGGGCGGACGCCTCGGGATCGTCGTTCCGGGGCTGGTCGCGGAACTGGACGACGGGCTGCCCGAGCACCTCGCGCCCTACTGGGAGCCGGATTTCTGGACCTTCCACTCACCCGCCTGGTGGGAGCTCCTGTGGCGTCGCAGCGGCGTGGTCAGGGACGTCCGCGCCGACTTCCTCGAGGACGGCTGGCGGGACTGGCTGGCCTGGAGCGAGGTGACGCTCGAGGTGACCGACGACGAGTTCGCCCGCACCGTGGGGCGCCGGGAAGCCGAGATGCTGAAGGCCGACGCCGGCCGCAACCTCGGGTTCACGCGAGTCATCGCCAGAACTATTCCTTGACAGGAATATTCTCCTCGGAGAATACTAGCCGGCATGGACGCGATCCTTGCCTCGTTGGCCGATCCCGCCCGGTGGCGGCTCGTCGAGCTGCTGGCCGGGCGGCCCCGGCCGGTCGGGGTGCTGGCCCAGCTGGCCTCGGCCCGGCAGCCGCAGACGACCAAGCACCTGCAAAATCTCGAACGCGCCGGCCTGGTCACCGCGCAGCGCAGTGGGCAGCGGCGCATCTATGCGCTGAATCCCGGGCCGCTGCGGGAGCTGGCGGCGGCGCTCCACGCGCTGGCCGACGCCGCGGACGAGGGATCGACCGGCGACTTTGCCCGGTACGGGATGAGCATGCAGGCCGAACGGCTGGCGGCGGACGGGGCCGGCTGGGCCGATGAGCGCGAGTTCCGGTTCGACCGGTCGCTGGCCGCGGAGCCGGACGTCGTCTGGCGGCACCTCACCGAGACCGAACTGCTCGCGACCTGGTGGACGCCGGACGACCTGCGTGTGTCCGAACTGGTCTTCGAGGCGCGGCCCGGTGGGCGGATCGTCCAGGAGTACCGCGATGTCGAGGACCTCGACGGCTCGGACGTGGTGGTCGGGCGCGCGGAGGGTGCGGTCGACGCGGTACGGGCCGGCGAGTTCCTCGCGTACCACCTCTCTCCGCTCCTGCCCGACGGTGGCCGTGCGTTCACCGCCCACCTCGAGTTCCACCTGGTAGCCGCCGGCGGCGGCACCATGCTCGCCATTCAGTACCGGATCACCGGGAGCACGGTGGATTCGGCCGACTTCATCGCTGGGATCGAGATCGGTTTCGGTCAGAGCCTCACCAAGCTGGCGGCCGTGGTCGCCGGCCTCGACTCAAGGAGCGCATCATGACCCGCAGAGTGGTCGCCAACATGAGCCTGTCCCTCGACGGCTGCTACGCCAAGGCGGACAACCCGATCGACATGAGTTGGGTGATGCCGTACGCCGTGACCGACGTCGCCCGTGAGCACGTCACCAACCTCTACCAGCCGGCCACCACGGCACTGCTCGGCCGGGTCAACGCCGAGGGTTTCATCGGCTACTGGCCCGCCTTGATCGAGATGGAGGGCGCCGACCCGCGCGACGTGGGTTTCGCGAAGTGGCTGGTCGACGTGGACAAGGTGGTGCTCTCGTCGACGCTCACCGAGGCGCCGTGGGAGCGGACGACGGTGGTCAACAAGCCGGCCACCGAGGTGGTCGCCGATCTCCGCGAGGCCGACGGCGGAGACATCGTCGTCTTCTCCAGCGCGAGCATCATCAAGGCCCTGCTCGCGGCCGACCAGGTCGACCGGCTGGCCCTGATGATCTTCCCGATCTTCCTGGGTGGTGGCCCGCGCCTGTTCGACGACGGCCTCCCGCCGGCCAAGTGGCAACTGGTCAGCGAATCCGCCGGCGACCACGGCGCCATCGCCTTGATGTACGACCGGCTCCGCTGATCGGGCGGCCCGCCCGGAAAGCAGGGTCGCGCCCGGAAGCAACGGTGGCGCCGCTTTTGCCGCGATCGACGGGTTATGCCCGATGCTGCGGGCCGTGCCAATGTTCGAGAGCCTCGCCGAGGCCGCCGACCGGCTGGCCGGTGGTCTGCAGCCAGGCCGCATGACCGTCCGGCCGGATCAGGAGCCCGGCAAGGTCCGGGTGGTCGGGACAGATAGCCCTGACGATGTCGACCCGGCCGCCCCACCCGGCCGCCACGTCAAGATCGGCAGGCGCGGCAGGCGCGGCAGGCGCGGCAGGCGCGGCAGGCGCGGCAGGCGCGGCAGGCGCGGCAGGCGCGGACAGGTCGAGGAGGAGTGGGCGGCCGGTGCGCAGCAGCGTTGCCACGTCGGTTGCTCCGGCGGCGGTTGTCAGCTTCAGGTTGGGGACCAGGCGGCCCAGCCACGGGTGGTCGCCGTCCGGCAGCATCTCGTAGCGCGTGTCCAAGGCCGTGACGATCTCGGCCAGCGCCCGGTTGCCCGCCGGATGCTCGGCGACCCGGCCCAGCAGATCGGCCAGCAGGTCCGGTGCCGCCGCGCCCAGCCGCATCTGGGCCCGCGTGTTGGCCAGCACCGCGGCGCCGGCCGCGTGCCGCTCGCGGTGGTAGGTGGCCAGCAGGTGGGGCGGTGCGTCGCCGCGCACCGCGGCGGCCAGTTTCCAGCCCAGGTTGACCGCGTCGTCCAGGGCCACGTTGACGCCGATCGCGCCGGCCGGCGGGTGGATGTGGGCGGCGTCGCCGGCCAGGATCACGCGGCCCCTGACGTATTCGGTGGCCTGCCGGGCCGCGTTGCCGAAACGGGTCAGCCAGCGCGGGGCGGCCAGTTCCACGTGGCGGCCCAGGGCCCGGGCGACCGTCGACTGGAGGCGCTCCAGCGTGACCGGCGCGGACGGATCCGGGTCGTCGGTGACGATGCGGACGTAACCGGGGCGCGGGATGACGAAGACCGCGCCGCCCGGGCCGGTCGTCATGCCGTACGGCACATCGGTTTTGATCTCGACGTCGCCGAGCAGCGAATAGTGGGTGGACGGCGTGCCAGGGAAGTCGATGCCGGCCAGTTTGCGCACCGTGCTGCGGCCGCCGTCGCAGCCGACCAGGTATTGCGCGCGCAGCTGGCCGTCGCCGACCCCGTCCGGGTCCTCCACCAGTGACCGCAGCTCGTAGCCCCGCCGGATCTCGGCACCCAGTGCCAGCGCGTGCTCCTCCAGCACCTCCTCCACCCGGGTCTGCGGGATGCCGAGCGTGAACGGATGATCGGTGTGCGCGCCGGCCAGGCCCAGCGTCACCGGCAGTCCGGCGAACGGCGCGTGCGGCACCGGCCAGCCCTCGCCGATCAGCCGATCGGCCAGGCCGCGCCGCGCGAGCAGGTCGAGCGAGCGTGCGTTGAGCGTGAAGCTCCGGCAGTACCCGGGGCGCTGCGCATCGCGCTCGACCACGGTCACCGCGATCCCGGCCAGCCGCAGCTCGACGGCCAGCATCAGCCCGGCCGGGCCGGCCCCGGTGATCAGCACCCCGGTCATGCCGGCCAGCTCGAGGTGGGCCAGGCCAGGCTGCCGTCCCGGATCTCGGCCGCGGTTCTCGTGATCCACACCAGTTCCGCCTCCAGGGCGTGCAGCGCGAACTCGCCCTCGATCATGAACAGCCGCGGGAGCTGACCGGAGCCGACCGTCTCGGCCAGCAGTTGCCGGTGTGCGGCGATCTGGTCCCGCAGGTGGCCGGCGCGTTCGGTCAGCGCGTCGGCGGCACCGTCCGGGCCGAGTGCGCCGAGATACGACACCGCGGCCAGGAACTTCGGGTATTCGGCGACGGGCTTGCGGATCAGCTCGTCGATCCACCGCACGAACTCGCCCTGCCCCAGCTCGGTGGGCGCGTACACGGTGCGCTCGGGCCGGCGGCCGGCGCGCTGGGTCTCCACCGGCTCGATCCAGCCGTGCCGCACCAGCGACTGCACCACGTCGTACAGGGAACCCGAATTGATCTTGAAGTTGCCGTCCTTCTGACGCTCGCGCAGCGTGGCCGTCATCTCGTAGGGGTGCATGGACTTTTCCTGCAGCAGGCCGAGCACCGCCAGCGCCAGCGTGTTCTTGATCGTCACAGATATCACCGGTTCCTAATAGTCGGTTCCGACTATACAGTTCTCCCAGCGACTGCGCAGGTGCCCGTGTTAGCTTGCGGTGCGTGACCAAAGATGCAGCTACGGGTGGTAGTGCATCGTGCTGATCGCGATCGGCGTCCTGTCCATCGTGTTGCTGACAGCGGCCACCGGCTACTTCGTGGCGCAGGAGTTCGCCTACGTGGCGGTCGACCGCGAGCGCCTGAAGCGGATGAGCGAGGACGGCGACGCGGCGGCGGGCCGGGCGCTCAAGGTCACCCAGCGGCTCTCCTTCGTGCTGTCCGGCGCCCAGGTCGGCATCACCGTGACCGCCCTGCTGGCCGGCTACGTGGCGGAGCCGTTCCTGGGCCGCGGCACGGCCGAGCTGCTCGGCGCGGCCGGCGTCGCCGCGGCGGTCAGCACCTCGATCTCGATGGTGGTGGCGCTGCTGTTCGCGACCGTGGTGCAGATGGTGCTCGGCGAGCTGGCCCCCAAGAACCTCGCGATCGCCAAGCCCGAGGCGCTGGCCCGCGCGCTGTCCCGCTCCACGCTGGTCTACCTGGCCGTGGTCGGGCCGCTGATCCGGGTGTTCGACGCCACCGCGACCCGGCTGCTGCGGGCCGTCGGGATCGAGCCGATCGAGGAACTGCCGCAGGGCGCCACCTCGGAGGACCTGGACCGGATCATCGCGGCGGCCAGCACCCACGGCACTCTGGACGCGCACGCGGCCCGCCTGCTCGACCACGGCCTGGACTTCCGGGACCGCACCGCGGCCGAGACCATGCGGCCCCGGGTCGACGTCGTCACGATCGGTGCCTTCGAGCCGGTGCAGCGCGTGGTCGAGCTGCTGGACACCGGTCACTCGCGGTTCCCGGTGATCGGTGACGACGTCGACGACGTGGTCGGGGTGGTGTCGATCGCCGACGTGGTCGCCCTGGAACCCGCCGAGCGCACCACCACGATCGTGCTCGGCCTGGCCACGCCGCCGGTGGTGGTGCCCGCGTCGGCCCGGCTGCCCGAGGTGCTCGACCGGCTCAAGGCGGCGCACCGGCAGACCGCGATCGTGGTGGACGAATACGGCGGTTTCGCCGGCATCATCACGCTGGAGGACGTGGCCGAGGAACTGGTCGGCGAGATCCGCGACGAGGACGACCTGCCGGAGCCGACCATCGAGCGGGACGGCGAGGCCGAAGGGTCCTGGCAGATTCCCGGCCGGGCCCGGATCGACGAGATTGCCGAGGCCACCGGGGTGCTGTTGCCCACCGACGACGCCTACGACACGGTCTCCGGCCTGATCCTGGCTCGTCTCGGCCGGCTGCCCGCGGCCGGTGAGGAGGTCGAGGTGCCGCTGCCGCCCGCGGTCGACCAGGACGGCAACCCGCAGCCGCCGGGCCGGGCAAAACTCAAGGTCTTGGAGGTACGCCGGCACGTGCCGGACCGGGTGGCCATGTCCCTGCGGCACGAGGGTCAGGTACGCCGATGAGCACCACCTGGGCCCTGCTGATCTCGTTCCTGCTGCTGGTGCTGAACGCGTTCTTCGTGGCCGCCGAGTTCGCGCTGGTGGCCGCGAAACGCCACCGCCTGGAGAACGCCGCGGCCGAGGGTTCCCGGGGCGCCCGGGCCGCGATCGCCGGCACCCGCCAGCTCTCGATGATGCTGGCCGGCGCGCAGCTCGGCATCACGCTCTGCACGCTCGGCCTCGGCGCGCTGGCCAAGCCCACGGTCGCGCACCTGCTCGAACCGGTGTTCGAGACGCTCGGCCTGCCCGCGACGTTCGCGTACGGCATCGCCTTCGTCCTGGCGGTTGCCCTGGTCGGCTTCCTGCACGTGGTGGTCGGCGAGATGGCGCCGAAGTCGTGGGCGATCAGCCACCCGGAGACTTCGGCCCAGCTGCTGGCGATCCCGTTCATCGGCTTCACCACGGTGTTCCGGCCGGTGCTCACCGCGCTCAACGGGCTGGCCAACGCCTGCCTGCGGGCCATCAAGGTGACGCCGCAGGACGAACTGGCCCAGGTGCACAGCCCGGAACAGCTGCGGATGCTGCTGGAGACGTCGAAGGAGCACGGCACGATCGCCGCGGCGCAGCACGAACTGCTCACCGCGATGCTCCAGGTCCAATCCACGACGGTACGCGACGTGATGGTGCCGACCTCACAGATCGTCACGGTCGAGGCCGGCACCGACGCCCGCGCGGTCGAAATCCTGAGCACCAGAACGGGCCGCTCCCGGCTGGCCGTCACCGACGAGGACGGCACGATCGTCGGCGTGGTGCACGTCCGCGACGCCGCCAAGGTCACCAGCTACGGCCGCCAGGAGACCGCGCGGGCCCTGATGTCGACGCCGCTCCCCCTGGCGGGCGACACCACGGTGCTGGACGCGATCGCCGCCATGCGCCAGCAGCGTGTCCAGCTCGCCCTGGTCTCGACGGCCGACGAGGTGCTCGGCCTGGTAACCCTCGAGGACCTGCTGGAACAGGTGATCGGCCAGTTCGACGACGAAACCGACCCGGTGATCGACGCGGCCCGGCGTGCGGGCCGGACGCACAGCGCCCGCTGATCCCGGTGTGCGCCGGAGCCGGCCCGGTCGTCAGCGACGGTGGCGCTGGTGCCTTTCGGTGCTGTCCAGCTTCCGGCGCGCCGTAACGGGTCAGGCCGGTTTGGCGGGCTTTGGCTTTGGCTTGACGGCCGCCGGTTTGGCCTTCTTTGCGGGCGGATCGGCCGGTTTCACCTTCGCGACCGGCTCCGCCGTCCCCTCGGCCGTCCGCCCCTGGAAGGACAAATCGGACCTGCAGGCCACCGCGTTGAGCGTGAACTCGTCGGGCAGCGCGGTGGCCTCCCCGTAGGACGCCTCGATCGTGGTGGTCAGCGCCTTGCCCGGGACCAGCTTCGTGCCGTCGGCCCGGACCACGTCGCCGTCCTGGTGCCAGGTGGCGTTGCTGCCGCGCAGGAGCTTCTGGTCGCCGGGCAGCCGGAACGACAACCGCCAGCGGTCGAGCGGCACGGCACCGTCGTTGACCAGGGTGAGGGTGGCCGAGGTGCGCCCGGCCGACACGTCCCGCAGGTGGTAGCGCACGCTGCAGCTGATCGGCGCGCCGAGAGCCGCGGTGGCCGGGGTCCGTTCGGCACGGTCGTTCCACCACCAGGCGCCGGTCGTTGCGGCTGGCACGGCCAGCGCCAGCGCCGCCACCGCGAGGCGGCGCCCGAAACCGGTCCCCGCAGCCCGATGACCGCCGGCACCGGAACCGCCGGCACCGTTACCGCCGGCACCGGAACCGCCGGCACCACGACCGGCGGCGACCCGGGTGGTGGCGAGGTCATCGTCCACATCGTCGTCCGCGCCGGTCGGCAGCGGTGACATCGCCGGCAGCCCGGCCGCCTGCGCCAGCACCCGCGCCGCGTCCGCTGCCGACGGCCGGTCGGCCGGCTCCTTGCCCAGGCATCCCGCACACAGCGACGCCACCCGGGCCGGCAGCCCCGCCACCGATGGCAGATCGGCCGGATCGTGATAGCGATGCGCGACCAGCATCTCCGTCGTGGTCGACGCCCGCCACGGCAGCTCCCCGGCCAGCATCAGATAGAGCAGCAGCCCGAGCGCGTACACGTCGGTAGCCGGCCGCACCAGGCCGCCGGCCAGCCGTTCCGGTGCCAGGTAGGCGGGCGTGCCGAGCACACTGTCCGGCTCGCCCACCGCCGCCGAGATGCCGAAGTCGACCAGCTTCACGCCGGTCGCGGTGACCATCACGTTGGCCGGCTTCACGTCCCGGTGCACCACCCCGCGCCCGTGCGCCGCCGCCAGCGCCGCGGCCACCTGCGCGCCGATCAGCACCGCTACCGGCCACGGCAGCGGACCGGCGCTGAGCAGGTCCTTCAGCGACCGGCCGGCCACCAGCTCCATCACCACATAGGGCACCGGCACCCCGCCGACCAGGCTCTCGCCGTAGTCGTACACCTCCACCACGTTGACGTGCCGCAGTCCGGCGGCCGCCCGCGCCTCGGCGTGCAGCTGGGTGAGCAGCGTGGGGTCGGCGGCCAGTTCGGCGGACATCACCTTGACCGCCACCTCGCGGCCCAGGACCTCGTCCTCGGCCCGCCACACCACCGACATACCGCCCGCGCCGAGCGGGTCGATGAGCCGGTAGCGGCCACCGAGTTTCAGGTCGCGCTCCACGGCGAGCCGGTGCCCGCCGCATCGAAAGATCAAACATCATGGGCGTACGCGGTGGCCTGGATCGCGTATGCGGCGGCGTAGCGGCCGCCCGCGTCCAGGAGCTCCCGATGGGTACCCTCCTCGACCAGGCGCCCCTGGTCGAGCACCAGGATCCGGTCGGCGCCGGTGACCGTCGAGAACCGGTGCGAGATGATCACCGTGACGGCGCCGGTACGGGCGGCCAGGTCGCGGGCCCGGGCCAGGTAGCGCTCGAAGATCACGTGCTCGCTCGGCGCGTCCAGCGAGGCGGTCGGCTCGTCGAGCACGAACAGCAGCGGCTCCCGGCGCATCGACGCGCGGGCCAGCGCCGTCTTCTGCCACTGGCCCTCGGACAGCTCCACCCCGTCGAACCGGCGCCCGAGCTGGGTGCCGAACCCGTCCGGAAGGCCCGCCACCAGCCCGTCCGCGTCGGCAGCGCGTACCGCCTCCTGCAATTGATCTTGATCTTCCCGGTGTGGCAGGTCGCCGATGCCGACGGCGTCGCCGAACCGGACGTGGAAGCGGCCGAAGTCCTGGAACGCGGCGCTGCACCGCGCGCGCCACGCCCCGGTGTCCAGCCCGGCGAGATCCTGGCCGTCGACGAGAATCCGCCCGTGGTCCGGGGCGTAGAACTTGGCCAGCAGCTTGACCAGGGTGGTCTTGCCCGACCCGTACTCACCCACCACCGCGACCACCGACCCGGCCGGAACCCGGAAGCTGACCCGGTCGAGCGCCGGCCGGCCGGTGCCCGGGTAGGTGAAGCTGACGCCGGAGATCGTGAGACCGTCACGCAGCGTGGCCGGCGGCTGCCCCGCACCCCGGTCGCGGGCCGCCCGCCGGGCATAGTCGCGCAGCCACAGCAGCGGCTCGCCACCGGCCCGGCCCTCCATCGTCACCTGCACTCCGAACAGCGTGGCCTGCAGCGCGTCGCGCAGCGTCACCGCCACGGTCATCGCCAGCACCACGTCGCCCAATGTGCCCTGGCCGTTCGCCGCCCGGTGCACGACCAGCCCCAGGCCGGCCCCGAAACCCGCGGTGAACACGGTCCAGCCGGTCAGCCGCCAGGCCGCGGCCCGCAGCCGGGCCCGGTACCGGCCGCGGATCGCCTCGTCCCAGGCCGCCCGCTGGCGCCGGGCGATCTCCGCGCCGGCCCCGGCCACCCGGATCTCCTTGCCGCCGTCGGGGCCGGTGGCCAGGTTGAACAGGTGGCGCTGCAGCCGGAACGCCTCGGCGGTGTCCATGGTGGCCCGGCTCACCGCGCGCTGCCCGTACTGGTCGAACCACAGCGGCACGGCGGCGAATCCGACCAGCAGCACCAGCCACGGGTCGACCTGGCTGCCGAGCAGGAACAGCAGCAGGCCCAGCTGAACGGCGCCGGCCACGGCGTGAACCGCCTGCCAGGGCGCGTGGCCGATCCGCCAGCCGGCGCCCTGCAGCGCGGTCACCCGGTCCAGCAGGTCGGTGCGTTCCAGGTGGTCGAGCCGGTCCAGGCCGGCCAGCGTCCGCTCGATCCGGCCGCGCAGGTGCACCGCGCCGAGCTGGTCGGCCAGCACCTTCTCGTACACCTCCCCGGCATCGCGCAGGTATCGGTCCAGGGCGAAGATCCCGGCGGCGGCGAGGGCACCGACGGCCGCGGCGCGCTCGTCCGCGGTGACGATGCCGTCCACCGCGTGCCGCAGTGCCAGAGCCAGAGCCGGCGTGGTCGCGGTGGCCAGCACGACCGCGGCCAGCCCCGCGGCGGTCGGGAACGGGTAGCGCCGCCACGACTCGCGGAGGAGTTCGGCCAGCAGTCCGAGGTAACGGGTCATGCGGACTCCTGGAAGCGTTGGGCCTGGGTGGTGAACATCTCGGCGTACCGGCCGCGGCGGGCCATCAGCTCGTCGTGGCTGCCCGACTCGGCGATCCGGCCGTCGCCGAGCAGCACGATCCGGTCGGCCTGGCGCACCGTGGAGAGCCGGTGCGAGATGAGCACCACGGTGGCGTCGCCGCGGTGCGCGGCCAGCCGTTCGAACACCGCGAACTCGGTGCGCACGTCCAGGTGCGCGGTGGGTTCGTCGAGCACCAGCACCCGGGCGCCGGTGCGCACCGCGTACAGGGCCCGGGCCAGCACCACCTGCTGCCACTGGCCGCCGGAGAGATCCACCCCGCCGGTGCGGGCCCGGGCCAGCGGCGTCTGCCAGCCGTCCGGCAGCCGGGCCAGCACGTCGGTCAGGCCGGCGTCGCGGGCCGCGGCCGCCAGCGCCGCGTCGTCCCGGGGCACCGCGGCGTTGCCGAGCGCCACGTTGTCGGCGGCGCTCAGGTGGTAGCGCACGAAGTCCTGGAAGACGATCGAGATCCGCTGCCGCCAGGCCTCGGCGCCGATCGCGGCCAGGTCGGTGCCGTCCGCGGTGATCCGGCCGGCGGTCGGCTCGTACAGCCGGGCCAGCAGCTTGATCAGGGTGGACTTGCCGGCGCCGTTGAGCCCCACGATGCCGAGCAGCTCCCCCGGCCGGATCTCCAGGTCGAGCCGGTCGAGCACGGTCCGGCCGGTGCCCGGATAGCCGAAACTCACGTCGTCGAACCGGATCCGCGGCACGCCCGCCGGCGGTTCCGCCACCGCCGGGTCCGTCGTGGCGGCCGAGGTGAGCTCGGCACGCAGTTGGTCGTACGCGCGCACGCAGGTCAGCGCGTTGATGGTCTGGTGCGCCTGGTGGGCGTCCGCCGGGTAGATGCTCATCGCGGCGGCGAACACGGCCGCCGCGGTGGCAACCGGCACCCCGCCGCCGGCGACTGCCAGATAGGCGATCGCCAGCGGGACGAACAGCAGCGGGATCTCGCACAGCTGACGGACGAGGATCCGGCGGCCCACCGGCCACATCGGATCGAAGGCCGACCGCAGGTAGCCCTGCGACTGCTCGACCGCCCACCCGGCGGCGCCGAAGATCCGCAGGTCCTTGCCCTCACCGGGCGAGACCAGTGCCTCCGACCACACGTCGGCGCGCTGGCTGGGCACCAGCACGCCGGTCCACACCCGCCGCCAGTTCCGGCCCTCCAGCTGGGCCAGTCCCTGCAGGCCGGCGGCGGCCACGGCGAGCAGCGGGGCCAGCCACCACCGGAAGGCGGCCAGGACCACCGCGGCGCCGGCGATCCCGGTCAGCCGGCCCAGGATGTCGACCTGGGCCAGCGTTCCCGGGCCCGGGGTGCCGTCCATGAAGCTCTCCGGGTCGGCGCGGGCCTGCCGGATCAGCGCCTGCACGCCGGCGCCTTCCAGGCCGCCGATCGTGGTGCTGGTGGCGGCGAGCCGGGCCACCTCGGCCCGGTGCGCGCCGTCGATGCGCATCCGCGCGAGATAGGCCAGCGGCTCCCGGACGGTGGTCAGCACGTGGCCGAGCAGCACGACCGTCAGGTAGGCCAGCAACAACGTCATCGCGGGACCGGCGACGCCGCCGACCAGCGCCCCGAAAGTGACCGCGGTGGCCGCCGGCACCAGGCCGGCGACGAGGGTGGACAGGATGAGGCCGGCCAGCAGGCCGGTACCGACGCACCGCAGGCGTTTGAGCAGCGCGATGCGTTCGGCGAGTGCACGCCGTGACAAAAGAATCCTCCGTTTGGCCGCATGGGCCCTGGCCGCATGGGAACAGCGGCGTGCACGCGAGGTGGGCACGCCGGACATGTCGGTGCGGAGGTCAGCGCATGGCGAGCAGTCTCGATCGACCGGCGCCGATGGGCAACCCAATTACCTCAGGTGCTGGCTACCAGCGCCTCGACCCGATCGGGCGCGAAGATGCGGTCGGCCAGCAGCAGGGCGAGCCCGACCAGGCCGGAACGGTTGTCCAGCCGGGTGGCGACGATCTGCAGGTTACGGGTGGCCAGCGGCAGCGATCGGCGGTAGACCATCTCGCGGATGCCGGCGAACAGCTGCTCCTCGATCCGGGCCAGCTGGCCGCCGATCACCACGACGCGCGGGTTGACCAGGCTCACCGAGTCGGCGATGGCGTGCCCGATGATGCGGCCGGCACGCCGGGCCAGCCGGACCGCGGCGGTGTCGCCGGTGCGGATCAGCGCCACCGCGTCGTCGACCGTGGTCACCTCCTTACCGGCCGCGCGCAGGTCACGCACCAGCGCCCAGCCACCCGCGTAGGCCTCGACGCAGCCGGTGTTGCCGCAGCGGCAGATCGGCTCGTCCGCGGCGTCGTCGACGGTGACCTGGATGTGCCCGATGTCGCCGGCCGCGCCGTCGGCCCCCCGGTAGATCTCGCCGCCCAGGACCATCCCGGCGCCGATGCCGGTGCCGGCCTTGACCATCAGCATCTGCCGGACGTCGGGATAGACGATGCGCTGCTCGCCGAAGGCCATCGCGTTGACGTCCTTGTCGACCAGGACCGCGCACGAGTACTTGTCGGCGAACCAGCCCGGGATGTCGTACCTGTCCCAGCCGCTCATGATCGGCGGACTGACCACCTGCCGGCTGTCGAAGTCGACCGGGCCGGGCACCCCGATGCCGATGCCGAAAACCTCCTGCGGCGTACGCCCGGCGGCCGTCAGCAACTCGCCGAACATCACGTGCGCGGCGGTCAGGACCGGATCGGGCCCGGCCGCGACGTCGATGGCCCGTTCCCGTTCGTCCTTCACGTTGCCGAGCAGGTCGCACAGCGCGGTGCGCATGCCGGTGGCGCCGATGTCGGCCACCAGCAGCACGCCGCGCTGGTAGTGGAACGTGAACCGGCTGGCCGGACGGCCGCCGGTGGGCGTGCCCTCGCCGCTGGGCACCACCAGCTCGGCGCCGACCAGCAGCTCGATCCGCTGGTTGACCGTCGACCGGGACAGGCCGGTGAGGTGGATGACGTCGGCCCTGGTCAGGCTCGGCCGGCTCCGGAACAGCTGGAGCACCTCACCGATCCCGGCCACGGTGGCGCCGAGGGAAGACGGGCTCGTAGACACCGCAGCATCGTATTACGGTTGCCGCCTGTACGGAAGTGGCGAACCTTTTGCTTGACATCCGTCATAACTCGGTCTCTAATTTGTCGAAACATCGACGTCACATGCATGACTCCCTCCGGAAGGTGCCTCCCCATGCCACGAATTCCGATCCACCGCGGCGTCGCGGCCACCGTTTCCGCCGCCGCGCTGCTGCTCACCGCCGCCTGCGGCTCCTCCGACGACGCGGGCGGCGGCTCCGGCGACCCGGCCGGCGGCAGCGCAAAGGTCGCCGCGGTCATCAAGGGCCTGGACAACCCGTTCTTCCAGTCCATGGAGCAGGGCATCAAGGAGCAGGCACAGTCCTCGGGCAGCGCGGTCACCGTGCAGGCGGCCAACTCGATCACCGACACCACGGGCCAGGCCGACAAGCTCACCGGCCTCGCCGGCCAGGACTTCTCCTGCTACATCGTCAACCCGATCTCCGGCACCAACCTGATCCAGGGCATCGCGCAGCTGGCGGCCAGGGACAAGACGATCGTCAACATCGACAGCCCGGTCGAGGCCGCCGCGGCCAAGGCCGCCAACGCCGCCCCCGCCACCTACATCGGCACCAACAACACCTCCGCGGGCCAGAAGGCCGGCGAGCAGATGCTCAAGCTGCTGCCGGACGGCGGCAAGGTGGCCGCGATCGGCGGCATCGCCGGCGACGTGACCAGCGGTCAGCGGGTCGACGGGTTCGCGCAGGCGACCACCGGCAAGCTCGAACTGGTGCAGACCGTGGCCGCCAACTGGGAGCGGCAGGAGGCACTGACCCAGGCCACCAACATCCTGCGGGCCCAGCCCGACCTCAAGGGCTTCTTCGTCGCCAACGACGACATGGGCCTGGGTGTCGCCCGCGCGGTCGTCACCGCCGGCAAGGCCGGCCAGGTCAAGATCATCAGTGTCGACGGCATCAAGGACGCGCTCACCGCGGTCAAGAACGGTGAGGTGGACGCCGTGGTGGCGCAGTACCCGTACGCCATCGGCCTGATGGGCATGGAGGCGTGCCAGGCCGCCGCCAAGGGCGCGACCCTGCCGGCCAACGTCGAGGCACCGGTCGAGGTGGTCACCAAGGAGAACGCCGACCAGGCGCTCGCCGCCACGCCGAAGCCGTTCGGCACCTACGACGACCCCTTCAAGACGCTCCTGGGAAGCTGATCATGGCAACCGCCACCATCCCCGCCCGCAGCACCGCCTGGACGAGCCGGCTCAAGGACGTGAGTTTCTGGGCCGAGTGGGCCGCCGCCGTCGGCCTGGTCCTGCTCGTCGTCGTCTTCCAGATCCTCAACCCGACGTTCCTCAGCTCGGGCAACATCTCCTCGATGCTGGTCGCCGCCGCGATCCTGGTGATCCTGGCGGTCGGGCAGACCTTCGTGGTCGCCACCGGCGGCATCGACCTGTCGGTCGCGTCGATGATGACGCTCGGCGCGGTGACCTTCGGGCAGGCCTACACGAACGGCTGGGGCCTGGCCTGGTCGTGCGTGGCGGCAGTCGCCGCCGGCACCGCGGCCGGCCTGATCAACGGCCTGGTCATCGCCAAGGGCAAGATCACCGACTTCATCGTCACCCTGGGCATGCTGTCCGCGGCCTCCGGCGCCGCGCTGATCTTCGCGGACGGCAAGCCGGTCACCATCATCGACACGTTCCTGCTCAAGCTCTCCACCGGCGGCATCGGCATCTTCGGCTGGACCGTCATCATCGCCGCGGTCGTCGCGGTCATCGCGCACGGCTTCCTCTTCCACACCCGGTTCGGCACGCACGTGCTGGCCACCGGCGGCTCGGCCGAGGCGGCGAACGCCACCGGCATCAGCACGGCCCGCATCAAGATCGCGGTGTACGCCGTGTCCGGCCTGCTGGCCGGCATGGCCGCGATCCTGCTGGTCGCCCGGGTCGGCGCCGCCGAACCGGCCTCGAACACGTCGTTCCTGCTCAACTCGGTGGCCGCCGTGGTGCTCGGCGGGGTCAGCCTGCTCGGCGGGCGCGCCACCATCGCCGGGCCGGTCATCGGTGCGCTGCTGCTCACCGCGCTGACCAACGGGCTCACCCTGCTCGGCGTCTCGCAGTTCTACCAGCCGCTGGCGGTCGGCTTCGTGGTCGTCCTCGCCGCCCTACTCACGAGGTTCCAAAGATGAGCGCACTGGTGAGTGTCGACGGCGTCTCGCTCGCCTTCGGCAGTGTCCAAGCCCTGAAAGACGTCTCCCTCACGATCGCCGAGGGCGAGATCACCGCCCTGGTCGGCGACAACGGCGCCGGCAAGTCCACGCTGGTCCGCTGCATTGCCGGCGTGCACCGGCCGGACGCCGGCACGATCGCCATGAACGGCGCGGAACTGCACCTCAGGTCGCCCGAGGACGCCCGGGAAAAGGGCATCGAGACCGTCCACCAGAATCTGGCGCTGGTCGAAGACCTCACGGTGTGGCAAAACCTGTTCCTCAACCGCGAACTCGTGCACAAGCTCGGGCCGCTGGCCGTGCTCAACCGGCGCGGCATGCAGCGCGAGGCCAAGGAGATGGTCTCCACCCTCGCGGTCAACGTGCCCGCGGTGACCAGCCGGGTGCGCCGCCTCTCCGGCGGCCAGCGCCAGGCGGTGGCGATCTGCCGGGCGGCCGGCTTCAGCTCGCAACTCGTGATCATGGACGAGCCGACCGCCGCGCTCGGCGTGCAGGAGACCGCCCGGGTCGAGGAGCTGATCACCAAGCTCCGTGACGACGGCCGCGCGGTGCTGCTCATCAGCCACAACTTCGACCAGGTGATGCGCCTGTCCGACCAGGTGTGGGTGATGCGTGCCGGCCGCTGCGTCGGCGGCCGCCGCACCGTCGACACCACCGGCGAAGAGATCGTCGCCCTCATCACCGGCGCCAAGAGCGCCTGAAAGGACCGTTCGTGAACCCCCGCAACCCCCTCGGCGTGCACGCACTGGTCTGGGTCGGCGACACCGGCCCGGCCTCGGTCAGCACCGCCGTCGACAAGACCAGGGCCGCCGGATACGACCTGCTCGAGTTCTCGCTGCACGACTCGCTCAACCTGGACGTCGCCCGCACCCGCCAGGAACTCGAGGCGGCCGGGCTCCAGGTCGCCTGCTCGCGCGGCCTGGCCATGGACGCCGACATCTCCAGCGACGATCCGGCCGTGGTCGGGCGCGGTGAGCGGCTGCTGCACGAGTCGCTGGCGATCGCGGCCGGCCTCGGCGCCACCCATCTGACCGGGGCGCTCTACAGCGCGTTCGGCAGCTATGCCCGCCCGCTCAGCACGGCCGGCCGGGCCAACATCGTCACCGTGCTCCGGCAGCTCGCCAAGGAGGCCAAGGGCACCGGCGTTACGCTCGGCCTGGAGATCTGCAACCGGTACGAGACGAACGTGGTCAACACCGCCCGCGACGCGCTGCGCCTGGCCGACGACATCGGCGAGGACAACGTGGTGATCCACCTCGACACTTACCACATGAACATCGAGGAGAACGACATGGTCCGTCCGGTGCTCGACGCCGGTGACCGCCTCGGGTACGTGCACGTCGGCGAGAATCACCGCGGCTACCTGGGCTCCGGCCACCTCGACTTCACGTCGTTCTTCCACGCCCTCGGCACGATCGGCTACTCCGGGCCGATCACGTTCGAGTCGTTCTCGTCCGCGGTGGTCGCCCCGGGCCTCTCCGCCGACCTGTCGATCTGGCGCAACCTCTGGAACGACGGCGAAGACCTGGCCCGCCACGCCCGCCAGTTCATGACCTCCCACCTGACCGCCGTGCCCGCGTGATGACCACGTTCGCGGATCTCGTTGGCCGGGCCCGCGCGCTCGTCGAGGGCGAGCGCCGGGCCGTGCTCGGGATCGCCGGTGCACCGGCCGCCGGCAAGACCACCCTCGCCGAGGAACTGGTCCGCGCGCTCGGCGAGGCCGGGGTGCCCGTGGCCCACGTACCCATGGACGGTTTCCACCTGGCCGACGTGGAACTGGAGCGGCTCGGCCTGCGCGACCGCAAGGGTGCGCCGGCCACGTTCGACGCCCTCGGATACGCGGCCCTGCTGCGCCGGCTGCACGAGGACCGGGACGACATCGTGTACGCGCCGGGCTTCGAACGCGGCCTCGAGCAGCCGATCGCCGGTGCCATCCCGATCCACCGGTCCGCCCGGCTGGTCGTCACCGAGGGCAACTACCTGCTGGTCGACGACCCGCGCTGGGGCACCGTACGCCCCCAGCTCGACGAGGTCTGGTACGTCGACCTCGACCAGGAGGAACGGCTGCGGCGACTGATCGACCGGCACGTCCGCTTCGGCAAACCCGAGGCGGACGCGATCGCCTGGGCCACCGGCACCGACGAGCACAACGCCGAGGTCATCATGGCCACCCGCGACCGCGCCGACCTGGTCGTCCCGGCCTCGGTGCTCGACCAGGTGGTCACTCAGAGCCCGGCCAGGTAACGCTGCAGATTCTGGTGCCGGAACTGATAGGCGGCGCCGTTCTGCCGTAGCACCCCGCGCCGGTGGGCGTCGGCGAGAAAGGGCAGGAGCCCGAACGGGAGCCGGCCGCGCAGCCCGTACCAGAGCCGCACCAGGAAGTAGTTCCCGGTCGCCGTGGTGAGCCCGGCGATGTGTGCGATCGCCAGGGCCGCGACCGCGAAGGTGAGGACCGGCACCGCCCAGCCGGCATAGAAGGCGAGCACGGCCGCCGTCGCCAGGCCGGCGAGGATCGCCTGCAACCAGGCCGCGACCCGGTCGGTCCGGAGCACCTCGGCGGGCTGGACGGCCGCGGTGACGTCGATGGACGTCCGGGTGAGCTGGTCGACGAGCCGGGACGGCCCGACGGCGAGCGCCACGACCGCGGGCACGGCGAGCAGGTAGCCCAGCGCCACCTGCAGAACGGGGGTCGTCAGCACCACGAACAGGACGGCCAGGATCAGCACCAGCTCCGCCGCCCTGCGCCGGGTGAACGGCTCCTTCTTCGGCGCCGGGTGCGGCCCGAAGAGTTGCCGGCGCAGCGAGGCGAGGTTCGGCCTGAACCGTTTCGGGGCCGGCGGCGGGGCGAACAGCTGCACCACCCCGGCCACGGCGCCGAACAGGAGCACCGGCTTCAGCACCTCGAGGTTGGCGCGGCCGGCCGACACGTGCAGCACGACGGCGAGC
This sequence comes from Paractinoplanes rishiriensis, assembly GCF_016862375.1. Taxonomy (GTDB): domain Bacteria; phylum Actinomycetota; class Actinomycetes; order Mycobacteriales; family Micromonosporaceae; genus Actinoplanes; species Actinoplanes rishiriensis. The sequence continues at coordinate 50,858 of NZ_BOMV01000071.1, forward strand.
AGCAGCCACTCGGCCGCAACCACGGCCGCGGCGAGTGCGGCCAGCCCGGCGCGCGGCCGCGGCAGCAGGTGGCGCACCTCCCACCAGCGCAGTTCCTGGCTCTCGTGGCGGGACAGGTGCCGGGCCAGGAACGCCAGCCGCGCGGTGGCCCGGTCCGGGTCCTCGCGATAGACGCTCGGCAGGTACCGGGCGAACAGGTGATCCTCCACGGACCGCTGGTCCGGCAGGGCGACCAGCCCGGCCGGGTCGGCGCCGGGCGCACGATGGACGACACCGGCGATGTAGATCAGCAGCGGGCTGCCGAGCACGCGGGCGAGCGGGCCGTCCGGGTCAGCGGTCAGGGCCGCCTCGACGGCGCCCCAGCGCTGCGCACCGTCGACCCGGCCGGCCGCGAGATAGGCGATGGCGGAGGCGGCGCCGACCGGCTCGACGGCAACTACGAGGGCCCGGTTCAGCGGGGCGCCGACGGCCTCGACGGCGGCCTCATACTCGTCGGCCCGGCAGGTCAGGAGCAGTGGACCGTCCGCGGAGAGGACGCGACGCAACTCGCGCAGGGCTGCCCCGCGTACGGAATCAGGAATTTCATCCAGGCCATCGAGAACAGGGATGATCAGACCGTCGCGCACCAGATCGGTAGCAACCGCCGCATCGATGCCATAGCGCTCATTGATCTGCTGCGGCAGCCAGTCGTCGAAGGTGTCCCGGCCCGGGTCCGGCGTCCACGCCGCCAGCGAGAGCAGGACCGCGACCGGCGCACCGGCCCGGTACGGCCGGTTCAGCTCGCGGACGAACAGCGCCGCCATGGTCGACTTGCCCGCGCCGGGCGGTCCGACGATCACCACGCGCTGGGCGTCGAGCTGCCGCCAGGTCGCCGCCAGGTCGGTGGCGTCGCCGCTCAGCCGCAGCCGCGTCGGCCGGCCCGGCACGCTTGCGCCGACCACGTCCGCGGCCGGCGCCGCCACCGCCCCCTCGACCGACTGCCAGCGCACCCGCAGCGGGCCGTCGACCACGGCGTCGGGATCCAGCGGCAGCCGGCGGGCCACGATGCCGGCCAGCGTCCGGCAGACCTCCCCGGTGCCGGCCGGCGGGCCCGGCCGGCGCGCGGCCGCGATCCCGATCGCCAGCGCCACCACGGCCACCACGAACGCACCGATGCTGGCCAGGCCGTCCGCGGTGTCCAGCAGGCGGTCCGGGCCGGACGCCAGCGCCGCCAGCAGAGCCACCAGGAACGCCACCGCGGCGACCCACCACACCAGCTTCCGCCGGTCACCGCGCGCGAACATCCCGACATCATTCCGGTGCGGACCGGTTTCCCTCAAGGTGGACCGCCGCACGCCGATCTGCACCCCGACGTGACGAGCGGCTGGGGGTAACCGGTGGGCAGATGGCGCTGGCCGGCCTGGAAGGCCTACCTTGCGCTGTCGGTCGCGGTGATGATCGTCTACTACGCGGTGCCGGTCGACGAGGTGCAGGCCGTGCTGGTCGGCACGCTCGGCCTGTCGTCCGCGGCCGCGATCGTGGTCGGGGTCCGCCGCAACCGTCCCGCCGTCCGCTGGCCCTGGTATCTGATGGCGGCCGCCCGCGCCTGCTTCGCGCTGGCCGAGGTCGCCTACTGGATACAGACCTTTGTGGCCGGTGAGGACGTCTTCCCCGGTTACGCCGACGTCCTCTATCTGGCGTTCGCCGTCATGCTGGCCATCGCGGTGGTCGGCCTGGTGCGCGCCCGCCGCCCCGGCAAGGACGTGCCCGGCCTGCTCGACGCGCTGGTGCTGTCCACCGGCGCCGCGATGCTGGCCTGGGTCTTCCTGATCGTGCCGTACGTGCGGGCCGAGGACCTGAGCCCGCTGGCCCGCGCGGTGTCGCTGGCCTACCCGGTCTCCGACCTGCTCGTGCTCGCCGTGCTGTCCCGCCTGGTCACCGGCCGCGGCGACCGCCCGCCGGCGTACCGCCTCTTCGTCGCGAGTGTCCTGGCCCTGCTGATCGCCGACATCGGTTACGCCCTGCTGGAGCTGAGCATCGGCTACACCGCCGGGAACATCGTGGACCTGGGCTGGCTGGCCATGCAGGCCCTGGGCGGCGCCGCGGCCCTGCACCCGTCGGTCACCTCGCTGTCCCGCAAGAGCCCACCGGTCGCCGAGGGCCCGGCACCGCGCCGCCGGGTGGTGGCACTGGCCGTGGCCAGCCTGATGGCGCCCGCGGTGCTGGCCATCGAGTGGCTGCGCGGCATGCCGATCGACGTACCGGTGATCGTGGCCGGCTGCACGGTCCTGTTCCTGCTGGTGATCGCCCGGCTGGACGGCCTGGTCCGGTTGCTGGCGTCGGCCCTGCGCGCGGTCGAGGAGCAGGCCACCACCGACCAGCTGACCGGCCTCGCCAACCGGCGCCGCTTCCACGACCGCTGGGAGTCGGCCCTGAGCGAGTCGGTCGGCCCGACCGCGCTGCTCTACATCGACCTGGACGGCTTCAAGCCGGTGAACGACGCGTTCGGCCACGAGGCCGGCGACGCCGTCCTGGTGGCGGTGGCCGACCGCATCAACGGCGTCATGCGGGCCGGCGACGTGGTGGCCCGCCTGGGCGGCGACGAGTTCGCCGTGATCCTCCCCTGGACCGACGACGAAACCGCCAACAAGGTCGCCGAACGCATCCTGACCGCGCTGGCCGACCCCTTCGACACCCCCACCCGCGAGGTGTACATCGGCGCCAGCATCGGCGCGATCCGGGCCCGCTCCGGAGCCGACCCCGACAACGAACTACGCCGAGCCGACACCGCCATGTACGCCGCCAAGGCAAGCGGCCGCAACCGCATCCACCGCGACGACGAACTCCCGGTGGACGGTTCTCGCTAGAGTGGATCGCCTCGCCGGTATGGAGGGATCCGCCCGTGGACCCTGTGACGCCCAATCTCATCGCAGGCCTGATCGTCGAGGCGATAAAGGTTTCGGCTCCCGGGCGCGCAAGGTCGATCCCGCGATCAGGGCGGAGCTCGAGCAGCGCGCGGTCGGCGATCCGCGGAAATTCCTGGTGTCCATCCTGTCCGAGCTGGAGTCCGTCTCCCCGGACGACAGCCTGCTCATCGGGCGGTTCCTCCGCACTCCCGAATTCCGGAGTTTTGCCAGGTCGATCGCCGTGGCGTCGATGGTCCGGGACCCGGATCTGCAGCACGGCGGATTCGTCGAGAAGCTGTCTGCCCTGCTGGTACTCGCCGAATCGTTACCGAGGGAGCCGGCCAACCGGTACGCCAGACTGCTGGTCGAGACCATCTCGACCGGGAGCCGGGAGGCGCTGACGATCCTCAGCAACAAGGACTCGGCCGAGTATGAGCTCGTGCTCCGCCAGGCCGAGGCCGAGCACGGTCGAACGCTCGGGGCACGCGAACACAGCCAGATCCTGAACCAGATGGACAGTCATCAGTACGCGGCCACCTTGGAGTTTGTCGACGAGTACTGCCGCATCGCGTACGCGGCCAGCGGTGAACTCGTCCCGGCATACTTCGACACACAGCGCCGGGTGCCGATCGGCGCCCTGCACGTCGCGCCCACGTTCGCCATGATCGACTCCACTTCGCAGCCGCTGTGGTCTCAGCTCCGGTCACCGACCGATACCGAAACGACGGACCTGCCCGGGCTTATCGGCCGGTCCTATCGTGTCGTGGTCCTCGGCGACCCGGGCGCCGGCAAGTCGACACTGGCCCAGCGCATTCTTCATGACCTGACCGCTCCACTCGACGACAACGCGGCCATCGGACGGGTTCCGTTCGTGGTCACCCTGCGCCGGTACGACGAGAAGAAGAGGCACCGCGGCTACTCGCTGATCCAGTACATCGAAGCCTCCCTCAACGAGAACTTCCATCTTTCAGCTCCCGCGGGGGCGATCGAGTATCTGTTCACGACCGGGCGGGCGATCGCTGTCCTGGACGGCCTCGACGAATTGCTGGAAACGCACCTGAGGCGCGAGATGGTGGAGGCGGTCGAAAACTTCGGGCAGAAGTATTCGTCGGCCGAAATGATCGTCACCAGCCGGAAGATCGGCTACCCGGAGGCACCCCTGAAGACCGACGTCTTCAAGGTCGCAGTCCTGGAGGAGTTCGACGAGTACAACGTCGCCGAATACGCCCAGAAGTGGTTCCGGCTGGATGACCGGCTGCCCCGGTCGGAGCGTGCCCGCATCACGGCGGCCTTCATCGAAGAATCGGAGAGTGTCGCCGACATCAGGAGCAACCCGCTGATGCTCGGACTCCTCTGCAACGTCTACCGCGGCGAGCGGTCGATCCCGCGCAACCGGGCCGAACTGTACGACCAGTGTGCCCGGATGTTGTTCGAGAAGTGGGACGCAAGTCGCGGCATCGGCACCGCCAACATCCTGCGAAGTGACGCCCGAGCGGCACTTCAGGTGGCCGCGGCGTCGATGTTCGGAGCATCGAGCAGAGCGGAGGGACTGGCTGAGAACGAGCTGGTCACGCTCATCGCCGACAGCTGGCACGGCAGCCGGTACGAGAGCCAGGAGGAGGCGCGGGACGCGGCCCGGTCATTGCTGGCGTCCTGGCGCGGCAGAGCATGGGTCCTGACCGACGTCGGACTCGACGTCCGGGGCGACAGCAGGTACAAGTTCGCCCACCAGACTTTCCTCGAGTACTTCGCGGCCGAGCACATCGTCCGCTGCAATCCGACCCCTGACGAACTGTGGGCCGTCCTGGAGCCACACATCGCCCGGACCGAGTGGGAGATCGTGGCCCAGCTTGCCGTGCAGATGTCGGCCCAGCACAACAGTCGTGCGGCTGATCGGATATACGACCTGGTTCTGACGGCTTGCCACAAGACCGGTCGCCAAGAGGCGCACGCGCTGCTCCGCTTCGCCCTGGAGTATTGCGACGTCTTCCTACCGAGCCTGGATCGAGTCAGGCGGACGGTCGCGGCCGCACTCGACATCTATCTCGCGGCTCCGGGGACGACGGTTCCGGCGGGGTCCGAATCGTCACCGGTCGACGACTCGCTGCAATTGCTCAAAATCGCTGCGGGGCTGCGTGAGGAGAGGATCTCCCGGGTCGCCATCGAGGAGATCAGTGTGCGCTGCACGCAGCGTCTCGCCGCGGCCGAGGACCGCGTCGCCCGAAGGGCGTTGCTGGTCCTGGGCAGCCGGCGCGAGTTCGAGTCGCTGCTGGAGGTCGAGCCGGGGTCGCTCGGGGAGGTCGACTGGCACGCCTTGAAACCGGTATGGGGCGACCGGCTCGTCACCTGGGTTCGCAGCAGCGAGGAGGTCGCCCTCACCGCGTATGAGAATCGCCTCATCAACGGACGCAGCGTCACCGAACTTGTCCCCCTTTCTGCACTCCTCGAGGCGGCTCCGCGATTCGGCCTGAAGTTTCCCTGGCGCTCGCCAGCCGTGATCCTTTTCCTGCGGAGGTACCTCACCGAGTTCGGTCCCGCGTGGCCCAGCAACAACGCCGCCCGGGACATGCACCAGCTCGGCACGACGTTTGGCCTGCTGAGGTCACCCTTCATCCCGCCGTCGTTCCACGACCATTCCGGGACGAGCGATCTCGTGATCCGGCAGTGCACGCTGGGGAGTCCCGACTGGGACGAGTTTGTCGCCCTCCGGGACCAGGCTCGCCAGGCGATCCCGTTCCCGGCACCGACCGGGCCCGCTGCGTACAGCGCGGCGGTGATCCTCGGATCGATCATCGAGACCGAGCGCTGGGACCGGAAGCTGTCGGCGTCACCGGATGTCGGGTCCTTCCTTCAGCTCGGCCCGGTGCAGGCCCTCGAGCCCCTGTTCGTGTCGCGGATCTCGAATGTTGCCGTGCGGCACGTCGACCGGGCGCTACGCCAGTTTCCCTTCACCACCGATCAGCACCGCATCCTGGCCGCCTGGGCGGCGGGTGATTTCGACTTCGTCGTGCGTCGGCGGGCATGATGCCGAGGGCGCCCGTGAGCGTGGCCGTCACGAAGCCTTCCGTTTTGCGGCGGTCTTCTTCTTAGCCGGTTTTGCGGCCTTTGTCGCTTTCGCCGCGGTCTTCTTCGCGGTCTTCTTCGCCGGCTGGGCCGACCGGCGCTTCTGGGCGTTCTCGACGCTGCGCTTGAGCACCTCGAAGAGGTCGGTCACGTTCGTCGGCTCCGGGGCCGGGTCGGCGGCCGTAATCTCCTTGCCGGCCTTCTTCTTCTTGATCAGGTCCTTGACGCGGTCGGTGTAGGTGTCGCGGAAGTCCTGGGGGCGCCACGGGCCGGCCATCGAGTCGATCAGTTGCTGGGCCATGCTCAGTTCGGCCTTCTTGACGGCGCCCCTGCGGGGCAGGCCCTCGATCTCGGCCTTCGGGTCGCGCACCTCGTCGGCGAAGAACATGGTCTGCAGGATCAGCAGGTCCTTCTCGGCCCGGATCGCCGCCAGGTACTCCTTGTTGCGCATCACCAGGGTGCCGATCGCGGCGCGGTTCGCGTCCGTCATCGCGTCGCGCAACAGGCCGTACACCTTTGCCGTGTCGTCGCTGCCCGGGCCCAGGTAGTAGGTCTTCTGGTAATAGAGCGGGTCGATGTCGTCCAGATCGACGAAGCGGTCGATCTCCAGGCTGCGGGAGCGGCCGGGCGCCACCTCGTCGAGTTCGCCGGCGTCCAGCATCACGTAGCCGCCGCCCGCCTCGGCGCCCTTGACGATGTCGTCGTGGTCGACCTCCTTGCCGGTGCGCTCGTTGACGCGCTTGTAGCGGATGCGGTCCGACGTGCCCTTCTCGAACTGGTGGAACGACACCTCGTGGTCGTGCGTGGCCGAATACATCGAGACCGGCACCGACACCAGCCCGAACGTGATGGCCCCGGTCCAGATCGGCCGCGCCATGTCTCCTCCTTCAGCTCCGCCTCGTCATGCCAACGAGTTACCCGCAAACTGACCGTTTCATCGCGCCGGATCCTGAGCACTCTGCGCCCCATGCACCCGTTCGACGACATCACCGTGCGCGAAACCGGCCGCGGCGGTCAGGGCCAGCCGTCGCTCAGCTTCACCGGCGACGTCACCACCAACCAGCTGGCCGAGACGCTCAGTGAACTCGCCCGCTCGCTGCAGACCGAGGCCAGCCTCCCGGACACCCTTGGCGGCATCGTGGCCGCCGCCGTGCACACCGTGCCGGGCGCGGAGCACGCCGGCATCACCGAGGTGCGCGAGCGCCGCAAGCTGGTCACGCACGCCGCCACCGCCGAGGTGGTCCGGGACGTCGACCGGGCGCAGTACGAAACCGGTCAGGGCCCGTGCGTCGAATCCGTCTACGCGGAGAAGACGCTGCGCCTCGACGACATGGTCGACGAGCCGCGATGGCCGGCCTTCTGCCGGCTGGCGCTGGGGCTCGGCGTGCGGAGCATGCTTTCCTTTCAGCTGTACGTGGTCGGCGACAACCTCGGCGCGCTGAACCTGTACGCGAGCAACCCGGACGCGTTCACCGACGAGTCCGAGTACGTGGGGCTGCTGTTCGCCTCGCACGCCGCGATCGCCATGGTCGGCGCGCAGCGCGAGCAGGACCTGGACCGGGCGCTGGCCATGCGGGACGTCATCGGCCAGGCCAAGGGCGTCCTGATGGAGCGGTACGGGATCAACGCCGAGCAGGCCTTCTCGCTGCTGGCCCAGGCCAGTCAGCGGACCAACACCAAGCTGACCGAGCTGGCCCGGCGGCTCAGCGAGACCGGCCGGATGTCCGGCGACGGTCAGCTGAAGGAGAGCGGGAAGTAGTCACTGCTGAAGACGAGGAACCGGCCCGGTCAGCGCTGGGAAGCGCGTCGTACCAGGTCAGCAGCCACGTCGCGGAGCTTGCGGTTGCTGTCCTGGGAGGTTCTGCTGAGGAGCGTGAACGCCTCGTCGGCCGTGCACCGCCGCTGCGCCATCACGATGCCCTTGGCCTGCTCGATGACCGCCCGGTGTTCCATGGCGTCGCGCATCTGCCGGGCCAGGGTCGCGGTGGAGTCGTACGAGTGGGCGTTGGCCAGCGCCACGGCCGCGTACCCGGCGAAGGTCTGCGCCGCGATGATCGCGTCGTCGTCGAACGCGTCCTTGCGTACCGCATAGAGATTGAGCGCCCCGGTGACCGCCTCCTGCACCGGCAGGCCCACCGCCATCGAGCTGCACACCCCGGCCGCCGCGGCCCGCTTGGCATAGTCGGCCCAGCGCGGCTCGGCGTCGGTGTCCGGGATGACGAACGTGCTGCCGGCGGTGGCCGCGTCGAGGCAGGGCCCGCGCTCGACGTCGTACTGGAATTCGTCGAGCACCTGGGCCAGCTCGCCGGTGAACGCCGCGGTGTGCGCGCCGTGGTCACCGACCAGCGTCACGGATGCCTCGGCCACCCCGTCGATGGAGATCTTCGCCAGCTCGGCCACCCTCGCCAGCACCCCGGCGAGTTCGGTCTCACCCAGCCGGATGCGGCCGAGCTCGGCGAACGCCTGCTGCGGTTCGATCGAACGTGCGGCGGTCATGGATTGCGCCCTTCAGCCGACGTCGTTAGCCGCAGCCTATACCGCGGCCCGGTCAGGTCAGCTGGGTCCGCATCTTTGCGAGCGCGCGGGTGAGCAACCGGGAGATATGCATCTGGGAGACGCCGATCTGCTCCGCGATGTGCTGCTGGGTGAGGTTGCCGTAGAAGCGCAGCATCACGATCTGCCGCTCCCGGTCGTCCAGCACGGCCATCGCCGGCGGCAGCGCCACGCTGAGCTCGGCCAGTTCGTACCCGTGCTCCTCGAACCCGAGTTTGTCGCCGACGGTGAGCCCGGAGTCGTCGTCGGTCGGTGTGGAGAGCGGGATCGCCCGGTACGCGTGACCGCTCTCCAGCGCCTCCAGCACCTCCTCCTCGGAGACGCCCAGCCAGGTGGCGACGTCGGCGGCCGTCGGCGGGCGCTGCAGATCGTGGGTGAGTTCGGACTGGGCCGCGCTGATCGCGATCCGCAGTTCCTGGAGCCGGCGCGGAATCCGCATCGACCAGGCCCGGTCGCGGAAGTGCCGGCGCACCTCGCCGAGGATCGTCGGGATGGCGTAGCTGGCGAAGTCGGAGCCGCGCTCCGGGTCGAACCCGTCGACGGATTTGATCAGACCGATGGCGGCCGCCTGGGTCAGGTCGTCGAGCGCCTCGCCGCGGTTCGCGTACCGGCGGGCCAGGCGGTTGGCCATCGGCATCCAGGCTTCGATGGCGCGTGCCCGCAGCGCCGGCCGGTCCGGGTGGGACTCGGGCAGTTCGGCCATCGCGGTGATGAGTGCGGCGGCCCGGGTGTCGGCGTCGGCCTCGGCGGCCGAGCGGCGGTGATGCAGAGTAGGCACGGGATCTCCTCCGGAACGCTGCGCGTGGAGGTGCGGATGAAGTGGCCGTGCATCGAACCACGACGACGTCACCCGCACGTCTGGTTCGGCGCCTTCTTCACCGATGCCAAGACGCTACCCGAAAGTCCCAGTACCTACCATCCGAAAGTACGAGTGACGATCAGCCTGCGGGGCGGCAGGTGCTGGTGACCAGTGTCGCGGCGACGTCGCGTACCTTGCGATTGTTGTCCTGCGATGCCTTTGTCAGGAACGCGAACGCCTCGTCGGCCGAGCACCGCCGCTGCGCCATCACGATGCCCTTGGCCTGCTCGATGACCGCGCGGCTGTCCATCGCGGCCTGCAGGTGACGGGACAGCGCGACCGCGCTGTAGAAGACGTGCGCGTTGGCGACCGCGACCGCGGCGTACCCGGCAAAGGTCTGCGCCAGTGTGGTGGCGTCGTCGTCGAACGCGTGCGGCGGCCGGCCGTAGACGTTGAGCGCCCCGGTGACGTCCTCCAGGATCGGCAGGCCGACGGAGAGCACGCTGCCCATTCCGGCGTCCGCCGCGTCCGGCGCCCACTCACCCCAACGGGTGTCGGTCACCGTATCGGGTACGGAAATCGCGGACTGTTCGGCGGCCGCCTGCAGGCAGGGGCCGCGGCTGTCCTCGTACTGTCGCTCGTCGAGGCGCAGGGCCAGGTCACCGGTGAACGCCGCGGTGTGCGGGCCCTTGTCGCCCACCAGGGTGATCGAGACCTCGGCCGCGCCGGGAACGGTCTGACAGGCCAGCGAGACGACCTTGCCCAGCACGTCATCCAGGGTGGCTTCGGTGAATTTCGTACGTCCCAGCTCGGCAACGGCAACCAACGGGTCGATGGAGCTATACGTCATGGTGCGCCAGGCACTCCTTGCAGCGGTCGGGCGGATAGGACTGACCACCCGGAGCCTTGGCGCCCCGGGTCCGCGCCGCTGCTTGACGCAGTAGGCCGATCCCTGCTCGGGGTCGGCCACAGACGAAGATATTACCCACTGAACGCAGCCGGACCTCACCCCGGCACACGGTCGGTGCAGGGACGTATTTTATTCGCCGTGGATGTGGAAAGCATGGAGAGCGACGAGCGGCTGCGCCGGCTCGAGGCGGTCACGGACGCCACCCTGTCCCGGCTGGACGCCTCCGACTTGCTCGACGAGTTGCTGGACCGGGTCCGCGACCTGCTGGGGGCGGACACCGCCGCGATCCTGTTGATCGACGCCCATTCCCGGCAGCTGGTGGCCACGGCCGCCAATGGCCTGGAGGAGGAGGTACGCCGCGGCTTCCGGCTGGACGTGGGCCGCGGCTTCGCGGGCCGGGTGGCCGCGACCCGGCAGCCGGTCGTGCTCCCGGACGTCACCCCCGCCGACGTGGTCAACCCGATCCTGATCGAGATGGGCATCCGCTCCCTGCTGGGCGTGCCGGTGTTCGCGGCCGGCGAGGTGGTGGGCGTCCTGCACGTCGGCACCCTGTCCCCGCGCGCCTTCACCTCCGACGACGTCCAACTGCTGCAGCTGGCCGCCGACCGCGCCGGCGTGGCCGGCCAGATCCGCAACCAGAAACTGGAACGCGCGACCACGCTGGCCCTGCAACGCAGCCTGCTGCCCGCCACCCTGCCCGAAGTGCCCGGCGTCGACCTGGCCGCCCGCTACGTCCCCGGCCATGCGTTCGGCCTGGGCGGCGACTGGTACGACGTGTTCACCCTGCCGTCCGGCTGGCTCGGCCTGGTGATCGGCGACGTCTCCGGACACGGCCTGGCCTCGGCCGTGGTGATGGGCCGCATCCGCAGCGCGCTACGCGCATACGCCCTGGTCAGCGAAGAGCCGGCCGAGGTGCTCACGCTGCTGGACCGCAAGGTGCGCCACTTCGAGGCCGGCAGCCTCACCACGGCCCTGTACGCGATGCTCTCCCCCGACCGCCGGACGATCCTGGTGTCCTCGGCCGGCCATCCCCCGCCGGTGATCGCCGCCCCCACGGTCCCCGCCACCCTGGCCGCCCTGCCCGCCGACCCGCCCTTGGGCGTGGGCACCCCCAAGGCCGAACGGCGCACCACCCGGCTAGACCTGCCGCCCGGCGCGGTCCTGGTCTGCTACACCGACGGCCTGGTGGAACGCCGCGACCAGGAGATCGACGTCGGCTTCCGGCTGCTGACCGAGGTGATCCGCCCCGCCGACCCCGAGACGATCTGCGCCACGGTGATGTCAGCCGCCGGCGCCGACGAGCCCACCGACGACGTGGCCCTGCTGGTAGTCCGCCGTCACGGGTGACCGCCATTCCCGCAGCCCACCCTCACCAGCGGCCATTCCCGGCGGCCCTTCCCGGCACCCGATCACGCACCCCGCACCGGCCCACCGCAGATCTTGAGTAATTCGCGTTGCGCGGGTCAGGACGGATGAAACTCCCAGAAAGCGCGCAACGCCGCTATCCGGCCGGCGCCGTCGCTTCGGTAGGTGAAGACGCCGCGTACCGCCGTCGCGTGGCCGCCCGGCAACGTCAGATGGATGCAGCCCACGTCGGCCACCTCGTCGCCGCACAGGTACGACCGCTCGATCTCGAAGCGCATCCCGTCCACCCGGCCGATCACGTTGTCGTAGAACGCCGCGATCGCCGTCGCCCCCCGATGCCCGCGCCCGGACGGGTCGAGCGGTGACGGCCCCACCGGATCCTCGACCACGGCGTCGTCGGCGAACAGGCCGAGCCACGCCGTCCGATCGCCGGACCCGGCCGCCGCCTGGGACCGCCTCGCCAACTCGCGCGCCGTCATCGCCATGCCCGGGACACTAGAACACGTTCTATTCCTCGGCAAGGGTGACCGGCAGGCGCACGTCGGTGCCGGTGCCGAGCGTCGGGTGGTTGCCTCGAATGTGGATCTCGTAGCCGGACACCACCGCCCGGTAGAGGCGCAACGGCGCCGGCGCGGTCAGTTCCTCCGGTGCGAACGGGTGGGCGTCGGCACCCACGTCGCGGAAGGCGATCACGCACTCGATGGCCAGCTGGTCGTCCGGGACGCGCTGGGCGGTCGCCGACAGGTAGACCGCCTGTGGATTGTCGGTGGGCGGCACCGACGAGTCGAAGATGACCATCACGATCTCCGGCGTCGTCTCCACGTTCTGCGAGTGCTGCGCGCGCGGATGCGAGATCCAGTACAGCGTGCGGTACTCGTGATGGGTGAAGTAGACCGGCGACAGCCTCGGCCCGCCGTCCGGCTCGACCGTGCCGAGGGTGAGGTAGCGGTTGGCGTCGAAGACGTCGCGCACGACCTGATCCAGCTCAGGATCACTCATGCCCCGGGAGCGTAGCGATCAGTTGACCGAGGCGGGTGGCGGCCTCGGTCAGGTCCGCCGGGGGCAAATGCGAAAAACTCAGCCGTACGTGGTCATCGCCGTCGCCGTCGTCCACACAGAACCGGGTGCCAGGGACGAACGACACACCCGCCTTCTCGGCCGGCGGCAGCAGCCGCGTACCGCTGAAACTGCCCGGCAGTCGCACCCAGAGGAACCAGCCGCCCTGCGGCACCTCGACCGGCAGGTGCGCACGTACGGCCGCGACCAGGGCATCACGCTGGAGGCGGTACGCGTCGCGGAGCCGCGCCACATGCCGGTCGTAGACACCGGACGTCCCGAACGACGCCATCGTCACCGCCGTCGCGTGGTTGACGCCGCCGCCACTGTCCACATACCCCAGGCCGGCGAGCCGGCCGATCAGATCCGGCGCCGCGTTGACCCAGCCGAGACGCAGTCCGGGCGCGACGGTCTTGGCGAACGAACCCAGCCGCACCACCCCGGATCCGCCCGACAACTCCCACAGCGACGGCGGCGCGGTCCCCTCGTAGACCAGCTCCCGGTAGGTGTCGTCCTCCACGAGCAGCAGACCCTCCCGCCGGGCCACCTCGATCAGCTCCCGGCGCCGCGCGTCGTCCAGGCTGCGCCCGGTCGGGTTGCCGAAGGTGGGCACCAGGTAGAGGAACGGCACCCGCCGGCCGATCGTGCGCACCAGGCCGGCGAGTTCCGCCGGCGAGCCGGGCATCCGCCGCAGCGTCGCCCCGGTGTCGGCCAGGATCCGGAACGCCAGGTGATAGGTCGGCGAGTCGACCAGGATCACGTCGCCCGGCCCGGCCAGCAGCGACGCCACCAGCGCCAGCGCGTGCGAGGCCCCACCGGTGACGAAGGTCTGCGCGAACCGGGTGCCGTCCGCCAGGTGCGCGCACAGCCAGTCCACCAGCGGAGCCGGGCCGGTGGCGTGGCCGTAGGTGAGCTGCTGCCAGCCGAACGTGCGGGCCGCCTCCGCACCCGCCGCCGCCCATTCCTCGACCGGCAGCAGGCCGGGGCGCGGATGGCCCCACCCGAGGTCCAGAATGCCGGGTCGCCGCTCGAACTGAATCACCGGTGGCTGAATCACCGCTGGATGGCCTCCCATGGCAAGGTGAACCGTCATGAAGGTTCTGCTGCCGGACAGTGTCGAGTTGGACGTGCGCCTTCCGGAGGGGGTTCAGGGGATAACGTACGCGATCACCGACCCGGTCCCGGACCAGCACACCGACGCCGAGGTCCTGGTCACCTGGGGCAACCCGGACCACCAGTTGCGGGACGCGGCCCGGCGCCTGACGAAGTTGCGCTGGATCCAGTCGCTGGCGGCCGGCCCGGACACCATCCTGCGTGCCGGTTTCGCGCCCGAGGTGCTGGTCACCGCGGGCGGCGGCCTGCACGACCGCACGGTGGCCGAGCACACGCTGGCCCTCGTGCTCGGCGCTGCGCGCCGGCTGAACCTGCTGGTAAGAGCCCAGATCGGCCGTCGCTGGGCACGCGAGTGGGGCGGGCTCCAGCCGTTGTGGGAGGCAGACAATTTCCGTACGCTGCGCGACGCGCACGTGGTCATCTGGGGCTTCGGCGGCATCGCCGCCACGCTGGCGCCGCACCTGGCGGCGCTGGGCGCCCGGGTCACCGGCGTGGCGCGCTCGGCGGGCGAGCGGCACGGTTTCCCGGTACGCACGGTGGACGACTTCCCCGATCTGCTGCCCACCGCGGACGTGCTGATCCTGATCCTGCCGGCCACCGCCGAGACGGAACACGCCCTCGACGCCGCCGTGCTCGGACTGCTACCCCGGCACGCCTGGGTGGTGAACGTCGGCCGCGGCACCACCGTCGCCGAGTCCGACCTGCTGGCCGCGGTGCGCGAGGGCCGGATCGCCGGCGCGGCCCTGGACGTGTTCGAGACCGAACCGCTGCCGGCCGACTCGGGCCTGTGGGACGAGCCGAACGTCATCATCTCGCCGCACGCGGCGGGTGGCCGGCCCCTGGGCGCCCCGGCCCTGATCCGGGAGAACCTGGACGCCCTGCTGGCCGGCCGGCCGCTGAAGCACCTGGTGGAACGCTAGGGCCTGTCCTAGTTCAGCGCCGCGAGCAGGCCGGCCCGGTCCGGGCCCGGCATCGGGTAGCGGACGCCGCCCGCGATCGCCGACACCCGCGCCGCCAGGCCGTTCGCGGCGAGCACCTCCGGGGCGGTGGCCAGCACCGAGCTGATGGCGAGGTTGGCGCGGGCCGCCTCCGGGTCGCTCAGCGCGGCCACGTAGAGCGCGCGGGCCACGGCCCATCGCTGGTCGTCCGGGCGGTAGGTGACGCCGGCCGCGTCCGCCTCCATCTCGGCGATCCGGTGCCGGTCGAACCAGTAGGTCGCCCGGTAGAGCGGCTCGATCACCGCGGCCGTCCGCTCGGCGAACCGGCGGGCCAGCTTGTCGGCCTCGGCCGGCTCGGTCTCCCGCAGCAGGTCGCGCAGCGTGCACGCGTGCAGCAGCCCGATCGCCGCGCCGCGGCCCAGCGACGGGTTGGTGCAGCAGGCCGAGTCGCCGACGGCCACCACCCCGGTGGCGACCGGTTCGCCGCCCACTACCAGGCTGCGCCACCGGTCGGCCAGCCCGGCCATCACGTCGACGCCGGTGAGCGGCGTCCCGGCCGACCAGTGCGCGGCCAGCGGGTACCGGTCCAGGGCCGCGGTCCACCGGTCCGGGTCACGCAGTGCCCGCAGCGGGCGGTCGTGCCCGCTCGCCACGAACGCGACGGCCCAGGTGTCGTTGTCGGCCGGCAGGGTGAGCACCGACACCGAGTCGTGGTGCTGGAGCAGCGGGCCGCGCACCGGCGGCCGGGGGCCCCGGAAGTGCCGGCCGTAGTAGACGAAGCCGGCGTCGTCGCGTTCCTCGGCCGGAGCGCCGCACCCGGCGGCGGCCAGCCAGGCGGGCAGCGCCGATCGCCGGCCGCCGCAGTCCACCACCAGGTCGGCGGTGAGGATGTCGCCGCCGGCCAGCCGCACGCCGGTGACGTGCCGGTCCCGGACCTCCAGGCCGGCGACCGCGACGCCGGTGCGGACGGTGAGCCCGGCCGCGAGCACCGCTTCCAGGACGGGGCGCCGCGCGGTCAGGGTGTCGAAGCGGTCGTCGTCCGGGCGGCCGCCGTCGCGGACCTCGGGCGGCAGCAGACCGGCGAGGTTGACCGCGAACCCGCCCGCGGCCGCGAGCCGGTCCAGCACGCCGGGCAGTTCGGTGCGCATCAGGGTGTGCCAGCGGGGCAGCATGATGTGCGCGAACCGGAACTGGGTGACGCCGGGCCGGTGCCAGGATTCCCAGGCGGTGCCCGGCGCGGGCGCGGGTGGGTCCCGGTCGAGCACGGTCACCCGGTGCCCGTCGCGGGTCAGGAGCAGGGCGGTGGACAGGCCGGTCAGGCCGGCGCCGATCACGAGAATGTCAGCCATGCCGCGAGGATCCGCGCGCCGGCTGCTCACTTTCCAGGTCAGTCGGTGCCCGGTTCGGTGCCTATCTCGACCGGCCAGAGCACGTCGACGAGGCGGTCGACGGCCTTGGCCAGGTGCCGCCGGTAGGTGCTGAACGGCAGCCCGAGGACCTCGGCCGCGGCCTCCTGGCTGGCCGCCGGGCGCAGGAACGTGCGGTCCAGCACGCTGCGCAGCGCCGCGCCCTTCGGCTCGTCGCCGAGCGCCGCCACGGCCGCCTCGATCCGCGGCCGCAGCCCCGGCCCGGCCGCCACCGCGGTGCCGGCCAGCGGACCGGCCGCCAGCCGCTCCGGGCGGTGCAGGTCGCGCAGGGCCTGCCGGACCGCGTCGGCGAACGCGTCCCGTCCGAGCGGCGGCGGGCGCAGCAGGTGCGCGGGCGCCGGCCCGGTGCCGCCGGTCTGCTCGCGCTCGTTCATCAGGTCGAGCCAGTCGTCGACCGGCAGGCGGCGCCAGTCCATCCCGTAGACCACGTGCGGCGCGCCGTCCACCGTGGTCTCGAACGAGCGGGTGAAGGCCAGGTATTCGAACATCGGCCCCCAGAACTCCGGGTCGGTGGTAACCACAAAAGACCAGGCCCGGGTACGCCCGATCCACTCGATGATCGACGAGACCGACCCGGCCATCACCGCGTAGCGATCGCGCTGGTCGTCCCGGACACCGCTGTAGTAGCGGGCCAGGTCGATCCGTTCGCCCGGCCGCAACGGCCCGGCCCGTTCGACGTGCCGCAGGGCCGCGCGGGTCACCGGGTCCTGCTCCTCGAGGTCGCCGCCCCGGGGCAGGGTCAGATAGAGGACGAACGCGAGCAGGCCGTCGTCGTCCCGGATCACGCTGAGGCCGCCCGGCCGTTCGGCCAGCCAGCGGCGGCACAGGCCGGCCTGCGCGGGCCCGTGCAGGCGCTCCACGGTGGCCACCACCTCGCCGTGGTCGGCCGGGGTGCCGGGCAGCAGCGCCACCGACCCGAGCTCGCGCAGCTCGTAGTAGGTCGCGGTGAGCGGGCTGTGCCGGTGCAGGTAGAGCAGGTGCTGGGCGCGCAGCTGGAGGTCCGGGCCGGCGGCGGTGCGGATCCCGGCCACCGCGTGGTCGTGGACGATCCGGTGCAGCGCCCGGTAGCGGTCCGGCGAGCGGCGTTCGAACTCGGCGTCCAGCACGTCCCGGGCCAGCTCGTGCGGTCGCAGGCCGCGCGGGCCAGCGGTGATGAACGGGCGCCGGCACAGCCACGACCAGATCGCCGGTGCGTCCGCGCCGACCGTGTCCCGCAGCAGGTCCTCGGTGGTCAGCCAGGCCTTGGCGCAGGTGGCCAGCCCGGCCGCGTGCGCGTCGGTGGGCGGCTCCCGGACCAGGCATTCGAGCAGCGCGGTGATCAGGTCGGGGACGTCGGCCAGCGAGCGCGGCACCGAGCCGCTGGTGGCCGCGTCGGCGAGCAACGCGGTGGCGAGCGGGTGGCCCCGGCCGAGCGCGACCAGCTTGTCCCGCAGATGCGCCGGCACCCCGGCGCGGGCCAGCAGTTCGGCGCTGTCGGCCCGGTCCAGCGGTTCGAGCCGCCGGATCGCGGCCAGCCGCCGCCAGCCCGGGTCGGTGCGCCACGCGGACGCCGGCGGCTCCCGCCCGGCGATCACCACCACGTCGGCGTCGCTGCGGCCGGGCAGGAAGTCGCGCCGCAGCCAGCCGTCCAGCGGCGCCAGGTGCTCGTAGCCGTCGATCAGCAGGACCGCACCGGCCGGCAGCCCGGCGGTGCCGAGCGCGGTGCGGAAGGCGTCCGGCGCCGGGTCGACGTCCCGGCCGTCGACGGCCACGACGGTGCGCCCGAGGGCCCGCGCCCGCCGGTGGAACTCGTGCAGCGTGCTGGACTTGCCGATGCCGCCCGGCCCGTGCAGGAACAGCACCCGCCGCCCGGAGCCGCCGAGCGCCTCGCCGAACGCGCCCAGCTCGGCACCACGCCCCACGAAGGACCGCTCGCGAGCGTGGTCGAGCAGGTCGGCGACCCGAGTGGACACGGTGCACACACCCCCGACCGGAGTCTACGGCCGGGGGTCGGTTCAGAGCACCTCGCCGGCGAGCCGGTCCGGGTTGCCGAAGCGGTGCGCGGTGATGCTGACCGCCTGCTCGTGCAGGAACGGCAGCAGCTCGACCCGCCCGGCCTCGGTCACCGGCCCGGCGTAGACGGCCAGATCGGGGGTGCTGGGCAGCGCCGCCGAAGCTCCGATCAGCCGCACCCGCCCGGCCGCGACGCCCGCCGCCCAGGTGGCGTCGCCCTCGACCCGCACCTCGACCGGCGGGGCCGGAGCGGCCTCCGGGGAGGACGGCTGACCGGCGGAGGGCGGCGCAGCGAGGACCTCGGCGATCGGCTCCGGCAGCGGTTCCGCGACCGACACCCGCATCGGTGCGCCGGCCACCAGTCCGGCGGCAACCACCCGGACCAGGCCGGCGAGCGGCGCCCCCTCGGCGAGCCGCACCTCGACCGGCACCGGCAGGTAGCGCAGGACATTGCGCTCGACCTGGAGCTCGGACACATCGGCCATTCGGAAATGTCCGGTAAATGCGGCGGCATCGCTCCGGACCGCCCGCTCGAGCGACGCCAAGGCGTCGCCGTCGGGGAGGGAGGAGCCGGCGGCCGCGTCCAGCAGTGCCCGGACGGCCGGGTGCGTGACGTCCGCGCCCGAAGTGGCCGGCGCCGGTTCCCAGCCGGTCAGCCCGATCAGGTAGTTCGGCCCGCCCGCCTTCGTACCCGGGCCGACCGCCGAGCGCTTCCAGCCGCCGAACGGCTGCCGCCGCACGATCGCGCCGGTGATGCCGCGGTTCACGTACAGGTTGCCGGCCTGGACCCGGTCGATCCAGGTGCGCACCTCGGCCGGGTCGAGCGAGTGGATCCCCGACGTCAGCCCGAAGTCGACCTCGTTGACCAGGTCGATCGCCTCGTCCAGGTCGGCCGCCGTCAGCACACCGAGAATCGGTCCGAAGTACTCGGTGCGGTGGTAGGCGGACCCGCGCCGCACGCCCTCGCGGATGCCCGGCGACCACAGCCGGCCGGTGTCGTCGAGGCGGCGCGGTTCGAGCAGCCACCGCTCCCCCGGCCCCAGCTCGGTGAGACCGGCGAGCAGCTTCCCGGCGGCCGGCTCGATGACCGGGCCGACCTGGGTGCGCGGGTCGGCCGGGTAGCCGACGGTCAGCGACGACGCCGCGTCCAGCAACTGGGTCCGGAACCGCTGCGACTTCGCCACCGACCCGACCAGGACCACCAGCGACGCCGCCGAGCACTTCTGCCCGGCGTGCCCGAACGCCGACGCCACCACGTCCTTGACCGCCAGGTCGAGGTCGGCGCTCGGCGTGACGATGATGGCGTTCTTCCCGCTGGTCTCGGCCAGCAGCGGCAGGTCGGACCGGAACGACCGGAACAGCTCCGCGGTCTCGTAGGCACCGGTGAGAATCACCCGCTCGACCAGCGGATGTGCGATCAGCTGCCGCCCCAGGTCCTTCTCGCCGACCTGCACGAGGGTAAGCACGTCGGGATCGGGCAGCGCGGACCGGACGATCTCGGCGAGCACCGCGCCGCACCGCCGGGCCGGGCCGGCCGGCTTGAGCACCACCGGCGAACCCGCGGCGAGGGCGGCGAGCAGCGACCCGGCCGGGATCGCGACCGGGAAGTTCCACGGCGGCGTGACCAGGGTGAGCCGGGCCGGCACCGGGCGGGCGCCGTCGATCCGGTCGAGGTCGGCGGCCAGTTCCGCGTAGTAGTGCGCGAAGTCGACGGCCTCGGACACCTCCGGGTCGGCCTGCTCGGCGGTCTTGCCCGCCTCGGCGGCCATCACCTCGATCAGGTCGGCGCGCCGGGCCTCCAGGGCCTCGCCGACCCGGTGCAGCACCGCCGCCCGGTCGGCCGTCCGCCACCCGGCGCCGGCCGCGACAGCGGCGCCGAGCACCTCGTCGAGCCGGGCCGCGTCGCCGATCCGGGCCGCCTCGATGGTGGCAGCACCCAGCTCCGAGGTGGGCACCCGGCCGAGCAACTCGCGGACCCGGGTGCGGTTGGCCGCGACGGCCGGGTCGGTGTCCGGGGTGTTGACGAACCGGCCCGGCCCCGGCGCCGGGACCGCGGCGTAGCGGTCGGCGACCCGGCGGGCGGCCGGCACGTGCTCGTCCACCTCGGCCAGCGACGCCAGGAAGCGGTCCCGCTCGCGGGCGAACAGTTTCTCGTCGCGGTCCAGGTCGAAGACCGCCGACATGAAGTTCTCCGGGCTCGCGCCCTCCTCGAGCCGCCGGATCAGGTACGCGATCGCCACGTCGAACTGCTCCGGGCGTACCACCGGCGTGTAGAGCAACAACCCACCCACCTCGCGCCGGACCACCTCGGCCTGGCCCTCGGCCATGCCGAGCAGCATTTCGAACTCGACGCCGTCGCGGACGCCCCGGCGCCCGGCGAGCAGCCACGCATAGGCGACGTCGAACAGGTTGTGACCCGCCACGCCGAGCCGCACGTTCGGGATGTGCTGGGGCCGCAGCGCGTACTCCAGAACTCTCTTGTAGTTGGTGTCGGTGGCCTGCTTGCTCTCCCAGGTCGCCAGCGGCCAGCCGTGCACCGTGGCCTCGACCCGCTCCATCGGCAGGTTGGCGCCCTTGACCAGGCGCACCTTGATGCCGGCACCGCCGCGGGCGCGGCGCCGGGCCGCCCACTCCTGCAGACCGATCATCGCGGCCGAAGCATCAGGGAGGTACGCCTGGAGCACGATGCCCGCCTCGAGCCCGAGCAGTTCGGGCGTGTCCAGCAGCCGGGTGAAGACCGCGACGGTGAGGTCGAGGTCCTTGTACTCCTCCATGTCGAGGTTGACGAACTTGGGCGTCGCCGCTTGCGCCGCCTGCCGGAACAGCGGGGTGAGCCGCTCCACCACGTCGTCGACCGCCTCGTCGAACGCCCACGGGTTGTGCGGCGGCACGGTGGCCGACACCTTGATCGAGACGTAGTCGACGTCGTCGCGAGCCAGCAGCCGCTCGGTCTCGCGCAGCCGCCGGGTGGCCTCGCCCCGGCCCAGCACCGCCTCGCCGAGCAGGTTGACGTTGAGCCGCACGTGCCGCTTGCGGATCCGGGCGATGGCCCGGCCGAGCTTCGCGTCGGTGGCGTCGACCACCAGGTGACCGACCATGTGCCGCAGCACGCGGCGGGCGATCGGCACCACCACACCGGGCATGGCGGGGGCGAGCCGGCCGCCGAGCCGGACCGCGGCCCGCAGCGGCGCGGGCAGGAAGCGCGGCACGCCGGGCGCGAGGGCGGCCAGCGCGTGGGCGCTGACCCGCAGGTCTTCGGGCCGGACCACGCCGTCCACGAAGCCGACCGCGAACGCCAGGCCGTCGGGGTCGCGCAGCAGACCGGCCAGTTGCGCGGCCGAGCCGTGCACCGGGACCGAGGCCGCCTCGTGCAGCCAGCGGCGCACAAGAGTGACGGCCTCCTGCGCGAGGTCAATATCGGCGGGCATCGCAAGCTCGGTCATAACGCCAAGTGTCGTTCCGTCCTCAGTTCACGAAAAGCGACTGTTAATGACGAGTACCCTTCAGTTCTCCTTACTAATCCTCTCGGCGACGGGATAGACCATGCTGGAGATCCGCCGGCTCGTCCTGCTGCGCGAACTGGCCGTCCGCGGCACCCTCGCGGCCGTCGCCGAGGCGCTCAACTTCTCGCCGTCGGCAGTGTCTCAGCAGCTCAGCCTGCTGGAGCGGGAAACCGGCATGACCCTGCTGCGCAAGTCCGGGCGCCGGGTGCAGCTCACCCCGCAGGCCGAGGTCCTGGTCGAGTCGGCCGGCGAGGTGCTGGACACCCTGGAACGCGCCGAGGCCCGGCTCCAGGCGTCGTTGACCCGGGTCAGCGGCCGGGTGCGGGTGGCGGTGTTCCAGTCGGCGGCGCTGGCGCTGATGCCGGCCACACTGCGGCAGATGGACGCCCGTTTCCCGGACGTGCGCGTCGAGATGGTGCAGCGCGAGCCGGAGGAGGCTTTGCGCGAGACCTGGGCTCGCGACTTCGACATGGTCATCGCCGAGCAGTACCCGGCGCACGCCGCGCCGCACCACCCGGGCCTGGACCGGCGGCCACTGACCACCGACGCGATCCGGCTGGCGCTGCCGGCCGAGTCGGCCGCGCTGCACCCGGTGGCGTCGCTGGCCGAGGCGCGCGGCATGCCGTGGGTGATGGAGCCGCGCGGGGCCGCGTCCCGGCACTTCGCCGAGCAACTCTGCCGGTCCACCGGATTCGAGCCGGACGTGCGCTACGAGACCGCCGACCTGCAGGCGCACATCCGGCTGGTGGAGTCGGGCAACGCGGTGGCGCTCATTCCCGGCCTGGTCTGGCTCGGCCGGGAGACGTCGTGCCGGCTGCTCGGCCTCCCGGGCGAGCCGCACCGCACGATCTTCACGGCGCAACGGCTGGCCGGCGCCGCGTCACCGGCCGCCCAGGCGTTCCGGGAAACCCTGGAGGAGACCGCCGCCCGGCTCAGCTGACCTCGCGCAGCTTGCCGGTCTCGACCTCGTAGACGAAGCCGCGCACCGACTCCTTCACCGGGATGAACGGGTCGGCCAGGATGCGCTTCACCGACTGCCGCACGTCACCCTCGAGGTCACCGAACGCCTCGGCGGCCCACTGCGGCCGGATGCCGACCTCGCGTTCGATGGCGCCCTTGAACTCGTCGTCGGTGAAGGTCAGCATCCCGCAGTCGGTGTGGTGGATCAGGATGATCTCGGTGGTGCCGAGCAGGCGCTGGCTGATCGCCAGGCTGCGCAGCTCGTCCGCGGTGATCACCCCGCCGGCGTTGCGGATCACGTGGGCGTCGCCCTCGGCGAGCCCGAGGAGGCCGTACGGGTTGAGCCGCGCATCCATGCAGGCGACCACGGCGACGCCCTTGGCCGGCGGCAGCGGCAGCGCCCCCTTGTCGAAGCTCGCGGCGTAGCGCTCGGCGTTGGCGAGAAGTTCGTCGGTGACGGTCATGGCACACCCTAACCACTTCTCCTACTGGTCAGCTAGAGATGGGGCGGACGGAAGGTCACTCCGCTGCCGTCCGTGACCGCCGGGGTCTCGTGTGCGTAGGCGAGGCCGTCGGTGCCGCCGGCGTTCTCCAGTCCGATCGTGGCGCTTATCCCGGTGCCGCGCGGGCCGGAGAGGCCGCGATACCGGTAGGTGACGGTGCCGTCGGCGTGCAGCACAGCACTCACCGACAGCCGGTCGTCCGCGCTGAGGAAGAACGTGACGTCGCGCCACTCCACCACGAACGTGTCCGGTCCGGCCGAGGTCCACACGCTCGACCGGTCGTCGAGGAAGATGTCGTCCCAGAACGGGTAGAGGGCGTCGTTCGGCTCCGCGGCGTCCGGCAGGGCGGTGTTCGTGTACGAGAGCGAGGCAGCCCCGAAGGTGATCAGGCCGTTGCTGCCCACCCAGGCCCGGCTGCGTGCCTGGCTGTAGAGCGGGAACGCGAACGGCAGCGTCACCTCGGCCGCGCTGTCGTCACCGGCCAGGTCGAGCCGCCGGTCGCCGGCCCGGTAGCCGTCGGTGGCCGGGCCACAGCGGTACCCGGACCGGTCGGTGACCTGCGGCAGGTCCAGGTCCTCCCGGTGGTCGCCGCTCACCCGGAGCCGCCGGGTCACCGGGGTCGAGCACCCGCCGAGCGGCCGGGCGGTGAGCTCGTAATCGCCGAGCGGCGCCGCCAGCCGGAACCGCCCCGCGTCGTCCGACGTCACCGTCACCGGCGTGCCGGACAGCGCCACGGTGACGCCCGGTAGCGCGGTGCCGCCGCTGGTCACCGTGCCGGTCACCACGCCCGCCGCGCTGGCCGGCAGGTCCGTGCCGGCGGTGACCGAGCCGTCCGCTGTCACCGTCACGTCCCGCTCGACCGGGTCGTAACCGAACGCGCTTACCCGCAGCCGGTAGTCGCCGGCCGGCAGCCGCCCGAACCGGTAGCCGCCGTCCGCCGCGCTGGTCAGCGTGCGCTGCACCGGCCCGTCCACCCGCACGGTGGCCCCGGCCAGCGGGAAGCCGCCCGAGGTGACCGTGCCGGCCAGGCTCCCGGCCGGTCCGGCCGCCAGCGCGACCGCGGCGTGGGCGTCCAGGCGGCCCTGCCCGAACACGTTGTTGTCGCCGGCCGTCCCGCCGCACGCGGTGTCCCCCGTGTCGATCGCCGACTCGCCGAGGATCTCCCGGGTGGCGGCGATGTTGCGGCGCAGCCCCGGCACGGCTGACCAGATCAGCGCGACCGTGCCGGCGGTGTGCGGCGACGCCATCGAGGTGCCGCTGTACGCCGCGTAACCGTCCGGGACGCTCGAGCGGACGTCCACGCCCGGCGCCGCGATGTCCGGCTTGACCGCGCCGTCCTGCCCGCCGCCCCGGCTGGAGAACCCGGCGATCGCATCGTTCACGTCGGTCGCGCCGGTGGCGTAGGTGTCCGCGTACGACCCCGGGCTGCCCGCCGTGGCACAGCCCGGCCCACCGTTGCCGTTCGAGAACGCCGGGAAGATGCCGGCCGCCACCCAGGCCCGGACGATCTCCGCGTACCACGGATCGAACCCGGCCGCCCCGCCCCACGAGTTGTTCACGATGTCCGGCGCCAGGTCCGGTCGCGGGTTCAGCCCGTTCCGGTCGGTCGGCGCCACGATCCACTGCCCCGCGGCGAGCAGGGCCGCGACCGAGCAGAAGGTGTTCTCACACCCCTTGGCCGCGATCCAGGTCGCCCCGGGCGCCACCCCGACGCCGCCGGCCCCGGCCATCGTGCCCATGGTGTGCGTGCCGTGCCCGGTGTTGTCGCAGGGCACGCCGCCCGGGCAGATCCCGGCCGGGTCGAACCAGTGGTAGTCGTGGTCCCCGGCCCGCCCCCGGTAGCCGGCCGCCAGCGCCGGGTGGTCGAACTGGACCCCGCTGTCGACGTTCGCCACCACGATCCCCGCCCCGGTGACGCCCCGCTCCGCCCACACCCGCGGAGCACCGATCCGGTCGACGTTCCACTCGGCGCCCTCGACCGCCTGCCGGACCGCAGCCGCCCGCGCCACCGGCAACCGGACCGGCTCGTCCGGCAGCACCGCCTTGACCTCGGGCCGGCCGGCGATCGCGGCGAGCAGCGCGGCGTCCCCGGTGACCTGCATGGTGTCCGCGATCCAGAACGACCGGAACGCCGCCTTCCGCCCGGTCAGCAGCCGCCGCAGCCCGGCCTGGTCGGCCGCGGCCCCGGCCCGGGCGTCCCGCAACACCGCAGCCGCCTTGGCCTTGCCGCGGGCTTTCCGGGCCGCCGCGAGATCGTCCGACCCGCGCAGCATGACCCAGAACGTCGCGGTGCCCCCGGCCGCGACCCGCTCCCGCACCTTCGCGGAGACCTTGCCCAGAGCGCCGCCCACACCGGCCGCGCCAGCCGGCGGCGCGCCGGTGGTGCCGGCCAGCACGACTACCCCCAAGCCCCACGCCAGCCAAGTCCGAAATCTCATCGGATATCTCCCCAGCCGCGCGGGATCGGTCGCCCCGCACGCCCCGCGGAACGTATCGACGGGAGCGGAATTCACGCAAGTTCTTGCAACTCTTGCCGCCGAGTTTCACGCCTGTGACCGAGCGAAGAAATGCCCTGCCAGCGGCTCCGCGCCGGGTTAACCCCAGATTGCCCGGCGATATCCAAACCTCTTTCCGAGTTGCGAACGCCACATCCCTGCAAGATCCTTCAGTCAATGTACGAACCGGTACGTTCGTTCATTCCGGCGATCGACTAGAGTCGAGGGCCCCGGTCCCCCGATAGGAGCCCGATGACCGCGCAGCCGACGGAACGCCGCCGGGACGCCGAACGCACCCGCGCCGAGATCCTCACGGTGGCCACCGCGGAGTTCGCCGAACGCGGCTACGACGGCGCCCGGGTCGACGAGATCGCGGCCCGCACCAGCACCACCAAGCGGATGATCTACTACTACTTCGGCGGCAAGAAGCAGCTGTACGTGGCCGCCCTCGAGGCCGCGTACACCCGGATCCGCGAGGCCGAGCAACGGGTGCACGTCGACCACCTGGCACCGGCCGACGCCATCCGCCGGATCGCCGAGGTCACCTTCGACCACCACGAGGCCAACCCCGACTTCATCCGCCTGGTCAGCATCGAGAACATCCACCGCGGCGAGCACATCGCCCGGCTGCCCGAGCTGGTCGCGATCAACGGCCCCGCGGTCCGCCTGCTCGACCGCATCCTGGCCCGCGGCCGGTCGGCCGGCGAGTTCCGCGACGACGTGGACGCGGTCGACGTACACCTGATGATCAGTTCGTTCTGCTTCTTCCGGGTGGCCAACCAGCACACGTTCGGCACCCTCTTCGACCGCGACCTGCTCGACCCGGCCCGCCGCGACCACTACCGCGGCATGCTCAGCGACATGGTCGTGGCGCACCTGACCTCAACCTCACGTTGAGGGTCAGGCCGCCAACCCTCGACCTCAACTTGACCTTCAGCGCACCCGACCCGCACCCACCCGCATCATCGGCACGCACCCGGACGGCCGGAACCTTCAGGGGTGGACCGAACCACGACCGTTCCCCTGACCCGCCGCGTCGCGGGCTGGCACCTGCTGCTGGCCCTCGGCGTGGCGGTGACCTGCGCCTACTACTGGTTCGCCGCGCTCGGCAGCGACTGGGCCGGCACCCAGGTGGCGCTCTACTCCAGTGCCAACGGCGCGCTCGCGGTCAGCGCCCTGGTGGCCGCCTGGCGGCACCC
This sequence comes from Paractinoplanes rishiriensis, assembly GCF_016862375.1. GTDB lineage: Bacteria > Actinomycetota > Actinomycetes > Mycobacteriales > Micromonosporaceae > Actinoplanes > Actinoplanes rishiriensis. The sequence continues at coordinate 77,619 of NZ_BOMV01000071.1, forward strand.
GCAGCTGCGCCTGCCCCTGCTGCTGGTGGCGGCGTCCGCGGTGTCGGGCGTCGCCGGTGACGTGATCTTCTACGTCAAGGCGCTGTTCGGCGGGGAGGTCCCTTATCCGAGCGTGGCCGACGCGGCGTACCTGGGCTGGTATCCCCTGATGGCCGCGGGCCTGCTGGTGCTGGTGCGCCGCCGCACCCCCGGCTGGGACGGGGCCAGCGCGATCGACGCGGCCATCGTCGCGGTCAGTGCCGGTTACCTGATCCACTCCTTCGTGATCGCGCCGACCATGGACGTGACCACGGGCAACGTCGCCACCCTGGTCTCGGTCGCCTACCCGCTCGGCGACCTGGTGCTGATCGTGGTGGGTGCCCGGCTGCTGCTCGGCGCCGGCCCGCGCCCGGTCGCGCTGCGGATGCTCGGCGCCTACCTGGCCGTGACCCTGTACGCCGACACGGTGTACAGCATCACGGTCCTGGACGGCACCTACCGGGTGGCCAACTACCTGGACGCGTTCTGGATCGGCGGTTCGTTCCTGTTCGCCGCCGCCCTCGCGCACCCGTCGGCCCCACTTCTCGGCATCCGTTCCTCGGCCACCATCCCGGACGCCACCCCCGGCCGGCTCCTGGTGCTGGCCGCCGCGGCGGTCGTCGCGCCCACCGGCATGGCGATCCAGTACCTCGCCGGCGCCGACCCCGACGTGCTGGTCGCTGCGGTCGCCTGCAATACGCTGTTCCTGCTGGCGCTGGCCCGGATGGCCGGTCTGGTGCAGGCGCAGCGCAACGCGGCCATCACCGACGGGCTGACCGGCCTGCGCAGCCGCGGCTTCTTCGAGCAGTCGCTGCGGGCCGAGGCCGCCCGGTCGGCCCGCACCGGGGACAAGCTCAGCATGATCCTGTTCGACGTCGATCACTTCAAGAGCGTCAATGACACGTACGGGCACACCGCGGGCGACCGCGTCCTCGCCGAGGTCGCGCACCGGGTGGCCCGGGCGATCCGCCCCGGCGACCTGGTGGCCCGCTACGGCGGCGAGGAGTTCGCGGTGCTGCTGCCGCAGACCACGCCGGCCCGGGCCCGCGAGGTGGCCGAGCGCATCCGGCGCAGCGTCGGCATGGCCCCGATCGCGGTCACCGAGAACCGGGTACGCCGGGTCACCGTGTCGGTCGGCCTGGCCGGGCTGCCGGACACCGCCAGCCCCGACGAACTGGTGATCGCCGCCGACCGCGCCCTGTACGCGGCCAAGGACGCCGGCCGCGACCGGGTCACCGCGGCCGCGTAATCCTCATCCACCGCCACCGGGCGGCCGATGGTGAGCACGTGGCCAGGCTTATCCTCACGCGCAGCTTCGAGCCGCTGGTGGCAATCCCGGTGGTCGCCGTCCTGCACCCGTACGGCGTGGTCGGCGTCCTGCCGCTCGAGCTGTCGCTGCTGCCCCTCTTGGTGCTGGCCGCCATCCAGCAGCCGATCGCCCAGCGCTGGATCCGTGACGGCCCGCTCGGCCGCTGGCCCGCGGCGCCGGTCTGTCTGCACCTCGCGCTGGTCGCCACGATCATCTACGGCCTCGGCTGGGGTCCGGTGCTGCCGCTGGCGTTCGCGCTGGTCGTGGTGCACCACATCCGGTCCGGCGGCAGCGCGATCTGGCGCCCGGCGGTGCTGGCCACCATGCTCTGCATCGCGCTCGGCCAGGCCGGCATCGCGTTCGACGGGATCCACAGCTACCTGAGCCCGATCAACAGCCAGGCGGCCGGCCTGCTCGGCTTCGTGCTGACCGCCCTGTTCATCCGGGCCCTCGGCCAGTTCGCCGAGCAGCGGGAGCGGGCCGAGTCCGCGCTGTCCGACCGCGAGGAACGCTTCCGGATCCTGGTGCAGGACGCGAACGACGTGCTCAGCGTCCTCGACGAGGAGGGCCGCCCGATCTACCTGAGCCCCGGCATCGAGCAGCTCACCGGCTATCCGGCGAAGCACTACGAGCAGGGCGGGTACGCCGCGCACGTGCACCCCGAGGACCTGCCGGCCCTGGTCGAGGTGCTCACCGGCATCTACGCCGACCCGGGCAGCCAGCGCACCATCCACGTCCGGCTCCGGCACATCGACGGCGAGTGGCGCTGGATGGAGTCGACCCTGCGCGACTTCCGCCACCGGCCGGCCGTGGGCGGCGTGGTCTGCACCGTCCGGGACGTGACCGAGCGCCGGGCGATCCAGGAGCGGCTCGCCTACGAGGCCGAGCACGACCAGCTCACCGGCCTCAAGAACCGGGCGGCGTTCCTGCGCGACCTGGAGGAGATGGCCGGTCCCGCGGTGCTCTTCGTCGATTTGGACGGCTTCAAACCCATCAATGACACGTACGGGCACAGGTACGGCGACGAGGTGCTGGTGGCGGTGGCCGGGATGCTCCGCCGCTGCATCGGCGGCACCGACCTGGCCGGCCGGCTGGGCGGCGACGAGTTCGGTATCGCGCTGCCCCGTCCCGAGGAGGCCGACGCGGTGGCCGCCCGGCTGCTCGCCGAGATGGCCGAGCCGATCACCGTCGGTGGTGAAAGCCTGGTGGTCCGGGCGAGCGTCGGCATCGCCGTACCGGGAAATGCCGGAACCGCCGTGGCCGACCTCCTGCACCAGGCCGATTTGGCCATGTACGCCGCGAAGCGGCGCGGAACGCACGGCGCGCAGCGTTACGACGAGACGGTCGCCCTGCCCGCCGCTGGATGATCGTCGCCGCGGATCACCCCCACGGTTAATACACGCTGCGTGAAGTGCCGAGCACACTGACGGCATGGGTATGGACCTGGGCAGCGTCGAGTTCTATTGCGGTCCGCCGGTGCTGGGCGGCCCGGACGACCTGGATCGGACCATTCGCGAGTTCATCGAGGGCGCGACCAGCACGCTGCAGATAGCGGTGCAGGAACTCGACTCCCGGCCGATCGCGACGGCGATACTGGCGGCGAAGGCGAGAAAGGTACGCGTCCAGGTCATTCTCGAGGGCGATTACCTGTCCGAGGAGAAACCGCTCGCCGACCCGTGGACGCTGGCCGGCGAAAATGAGGGAAACCGGGTGATCCACGCGGCCCTGCTCCGAGCCGGAATCGACCTGATCACCGACCTGAACCCGAAAATCTTCCACCAGAAATTCATCGTACGGGACTCCGGAAAACCAACGGCCGCGGTGCTGACCGGCTCGGCAAACTTCACCGGCACCGACACCGGGACAGCGACGCCGGGCACCAACCTGAACCACGTGGTGATCCTGCACGGCCAGCGGGCGACGGGGCTCTATCAGGACGAGTTCGACTCGCTGCGCAGCGGCACCTTCGGCGCGTTGCGCGAGCGGCATTCACCGCGACCGGCGGAGTTCCGGCTGGGTGCCATCCGGGTGAAGCCCGTCTTCGCGCCGGACCAGGGCCCGGAGATGGAAATAATGAAGCAGATGCTGAAGGCGAAGGAACACGTCGACTTCGCCATGTTCACCTTCGCCCAGTCCTCCGGAATCGACGACACCATGGCCTGGTTGCTGCGCGGCGGCATTCCGGTGCGGGGCGTGCTCGACCGTGGGCAGGGCGCCCAGAAATGGGCCGCGACGTCCGAGTTGAAGGCCGCCGGGGCGCAACTGTTCGTGAACGCCCCGGGGAACGGGGTGCGCAAGGTCCACCACAAGCTGATGGTCATCGATCAGCGGCTGGTGATCGCGGGGAGTTTCAATTACACCTCGCCGGCGGCCATGCTCAACGACGAGAACATCGTGATTCTGGGGGATCTCGAAGAAACCGACCCTGTCGCTGAAGGCGCCCAGCAGAAGCTTGCCGCCTATGCGCTGGGGGAGATTGATCGGATCATCTCCACTCTTTGCCGGCCTGCCTGATTCTTGCGGTTGGTCGCTCCAGCCCGCCGGGCCCCGCGCCCCGCCGGGCGCGATCTTCGCGGCCCACCTCGCCCACCGGCGCGAAAATATTGATGCTTGCGCCGAGTGGTTGGTGATGGAAACCTATTGGCACGAGCGCTGAGTTCCTGCCTGCCGGGTGGGATCTCGGTGACCGCGAGACCCCACCGCGGCCGGAGATGCCGCGCTCGCCGCGCCGATCCACGGTTCATGGCATGGATCGAACCGTCACCCACGGAGGAACGATGACCACCCGCCGTAACCTGCTCGTGGCCGCGCTCGCCACCGGGATCGTCGTGCCGCTCGGTGCCGGCCGCGCCTCGGCGGCACCGGACCGGGCCGGCCTTCCCCGGCTCACGTTGCCCCGGCCCACTGGGCCGCATCGGATCGGCAGCGTGGCGCTGCATCTCGTGGACCGGTCGCGGCCGGATCCGGTCGCCGGGGCCGGGCACCACCGTTCGCTGATGGCCACCGTCTGTTATCCGGCCGCCCGGGACGACCGGCGCTATCCGGCGGCGCCGTGGTTGTCCGCCGCCGCGACGCACGCGCTGCTCGTCGGCAACGAGTTTCCGGCGGATGTGGTGGCGGCGCCGCTCACCGCCGGGCAGGTGGGCGCCCCGGTGCTCCGCGACTCCGGGCGGCGGCCGGTGATCGTCTACTCGCACGGGAACAACAGCCATCGCGGCGAAGCCACGATTGTGGTGCAGCAGCTGGTCAGTCACGGCTACGTCGTGGTTTCGATCGATCACACGTACGACGCGTACAGCGAGCTCTCGAACGGCCGGCTCACCGTGCCCGAGGACGAGCTCGAGTTCACGCCCTGGGACTCGGCGTACGACATGCGCTTTTTGCTTGATCGCCTGGAGGATCTCGCCGCGGGACGCAACCCGGACGCCGGGCGCCGCCAACTGCCCGCCGGCCTGGGCGCCGTGCTCGATCTGCGGCGCATCGGCATGGCCGGCTGGTCGAAGGGCGCCACCTCGACCGCCATCGTGCTGAACCAGGACCGGCGCGTGCGGGCCGGCCTGGCGCTCGACGGGCCGATGCAGGCGGTTCCCCCGCCGGACGTGGTCGACCGGCCGTTCATGATGATGACCGCCGAGTTCACCCGGGTCGCCGAGCCGAGCGTCGAGGACTTCTGGAGGCACTACCTGACCGGCTGGAAGCTCAACGTGCAGGCGGACGGCGCGGCGCACTCGTCGTACTGCGATCACCAGTGGCTGCTCCCCCAGCTGGCACAGGCCATCGGCATGAGCGACGAGGAACTCGCGGGCTGGGTCGGCACCCTCGACCCGGGCCGCGGGGTGCGCATCCAGCAGGCGTACCCCCTCGCATTTTTCGACCTGCACCTGCGCAACCGGCGGCAGCGCCTGCTGGAAGGACCCAGCGCGGCCTTCCCGGAAGTTCAGTTCCTGCCCTGATAGCCCTCAAGCAACGTGTGCTCGCAGCCGTTGATAGGGGGTGTCACGACTACGGCTGCAGTTGCTGACGGTCACGGCGGTGGCCCTCGGCTATCAGGGTCTCGTGCCCTGGCTGCCGCTGGGCGCCGGGCGCGGCCTGTCGGACGCCCTGATCGCCGTAATGGCCGGCGTGGGCGCGACGAACTTCATCCGCCGGGTGCGCCGCACGGGGGGCCGCGTCCGGGCTGCCATGGTGGTCGGGTCCATCGCCACCGGCTTGTGGGCGATGGCCAACGCCGCCCTCCTGGCCGGCGAAATCGTGGCTCTACCCACCGTCACCACCGCTGCCGGCTTTCTCTCGGTCGGTGCCGCCTTGCTACTACCGGTGGGGGTGCATCTCCACGCCCCGGCGGTGCCCGGCGCCGAACGGCTCCGCGGCTTCCTCGACGTGGCCACCGTGTCCGGCGCGGTGTTCGCGTTGACCTGGCTGTATGTGCTCGCCCCGGCCCACGTCAACGCCAGCCAGGTGATGACAACCGAGTTCGCGGCCCTGTTGACGGCGCCAGAGGTACTGGCCGCGGCGTTGGCTTTGGTCACCATGTCTCGCGAGGTCAGCGCCCGGGCCGGCCAGGCACCGCGGGTGCTCGCCGCCGCGTCGACGGTGCTGGCCGCCACCGCCCTGATGGCTCTGCGCAACGCCGGCGACGGCAGTGACTGGTGGACGGGCGGTGTGGGAGCCGGCTACGTCCTGGGCGCCGGGCTGGTCCTGGTTTCGAGCCGGCTCGAAATGGCCGGCGGCTCAGCGCCGGCGGCCGATACCCGGCTGCTGCGAGCGCTCGGCTGGAGCTTCCTGCCGTACGTGCCCGTTCTCCTCGCCGTCGTGGCGACCGCTCTTGAACAGGCGAACACCGGTGAGCTCAGCCCGGTGCTCGTCTGGGTCTTGCTGATCACGTTCAGCCTGGTGCTGTTGCGCCAGTTCCTCACGCTGTCCATCGTCGGCGGGCTGGCCCAGACTCTCCAACAGAAACAGGCCGAGTTGGCTCACCAGGCGCACCACGACCCGCTGACCGGCCTGCCCAACCGGGCCGCCTTCCACGTTCGCGGCATCGAGATGCTCGACAGGCACACCGACGGAGCGGTGCTGCTTCTCGACCTGGACGGCTTCAAACCGGTCAACGACCGCTTCGGGCACGCCGCCGGCGACGAGGTGCTGGTCGCGGTGGCCCGCCGGCTGACCGGCGCGGTCCGGCCCGGCGACCTGGCGGCCAGGCTGGGTGGCGACGAGTTCGCCCTGGTCCTCGCCGGGTCGGCGGACGAGGTCGCGGCCCAAGAGGTGGCCGGCCGCGTCCTGGGTGCGCTCGCCGAGCCCTTCACCCTCCTCGGCGGTGTGACGGTGTCGGTCGGCGGCAGCATCGGCCTGGCCACCGGCCCCGGCACGCTGGACGACCTGCTGCGCCGCGCCGACACGGCCATGTACTCGGCCAAGGCCGCAGGCAAGGGTACGGTCCACATCGCAGCCGCCACCGCCAGTAGGTGACACGAACGGGGCCGGCGGCAAACGGGTCCCTTCCGCGCGGCGTCTACGCTGCCGGCGGTCTACACCGCCGCACGCAGCCGGGCCAGCTCGGCTCGGGCGTGCGCCACCCGGCCGTTGTCGGAGCCGCCGGCGATCGCGATCTCGTGCGCGAGATCGTTGGCGGCCTCGATCAGGTGCCGGCTGCGGCGACGGCTGTGCAGCCGCTTGCGGTACGCCTTGCGGTCCTTGCGCAGCCCGCTGACCGCGGTGAGCAGTTCCGGATCGAGCACGCCGGCCTCCTCCTCCGGTTCGAGCAGGTCGCGGATCCAGACCCGTTCCCGGCTCGCCGCATGCCGCAGCACCCAGAAAAGGGCGGCCAGTTCCACGACCACGAGCACCAGCATCATCACGAAGTAGGCCGCCGAGCCCCCACTCAGACCGGACAGGTCGTCCCAGGTGAAGTGGAAGACCATGGCCATCAGCATCGCCAGCACACCGCGGACCACCCGGCGCTCGCCCGGCACGCGGCTGAGCACCCACATCAGCCCGGCACAGAAGATCGCGCTGAACAGTGCGTGCGACACGATCCCGAACAGGCCGCGCAGCAGGAAGATGTGGATCGACGCGCCGACCTGGTCGACGCCGAAGGCCGCCGCCGCGCCGTTGAACGCGTACAGGATGTCCTCGAAGACCTGGAAACCGAGTCCGATGAACGCGCCGATGATGAAGCCGTCGTAGGCGCTGCGGACCAGCCGGGGCGCCAGGGTGAGCAGCAGGACCAGGCCGAGCGCCTTGCCCCATTCCTCGTTGATCGGTGCGGTCAGGCCGGCGCCCCAGTCCGACGCGAACGACGTGCCGCCGATCTTGGCCCAGATCTCCAGCAGGGCGGAGTTGGCCGGCAACGCGATCCAGAAAGTCGCGGCGACACCGCCCCAGACGAACCCGGCCGCGAGCAGCCCGGCCGGCTGCGATGTGTAACGGTTGTGCCGGCGCAGCAGAAGCAGCCACGGTATGAGGTACAGACCGAACAGCAGCACGCCGCCGGCCAGGGCCGGCGCGTAGAACGCGGCGCGCGGCCCGAGGTAGTGCAGCATGCCGAACGCGCCGCCGCCGACGCCCAGCAGATAGACCCAGAACGCCAGGTTGTGCGGCTGGAAGAAGCGGAACGGCTGGCCCCAGCCGGACTCCTCGATCGCCGCCAGCTGCGCCTGCCTGGCCGCCGTCATCGGTTCACCGCCGGCGTGATGCTGCGCACCAGTGCCGTCACTGCTTGCTGGAACCGCTCGAACTGCCCGGGAGCGGTGCGCACGACCACCAGCAGCGCGGGCGCCTCGGCGACGGCCGGGCCGCTGCCGGTGGCCAGCTTGAACGCCACCTCCAGCCCGTCGCCGCCGGTCGACGTGCTGCTCTGTGCGACCCCGACCAGGCCCGAGTCGGTGGTCGCCGTGGTGCGCCCGCCGCCCAGCCCGCCCGGACGGTCGTCGCCCTCGGCCCGCTGAACCTGATCGAGGAACGCATCGGCCGAACCGGGGAACGACGCCACCTGGATGGCGATCGTCGCCCCGCCCGTCGCCAGTTGGACCGGCGACCCGCCGCCGGCCGCACCGACCAGCGCGCCGGACTCGAGCTGCCAGCCCACCGGCGGCACGGCCGTCGCCCCACCGCCGAGATCGAGGACGTCGCCCGCCTTGATCGCGTTGTGCCACGGGATCGCGGCGCTCACCAGCGGCAGGCCGTAGATCAGTACCAGGGCGACAGTGAGGACGATCAACGCGGGCCGGAACGTGCGCCGGTCGAGCCCGAACAAGCGGTGCTCGACCGGCACCCAGTCGGGCGGAGACTCCTGCGCCTGCGTCGACATCCGTGGCCCCCAACGGCAGCGCCGATGTGAATGAGGCCCCAGCCTGGCACCGGGCCGATCAGGGGTGCAAGTGCCGATGGTCATGGGTCCGGTACGCCATGTCACATGGAAAAATTCCCCGCAGGGATGTCGGATCCGGGCCGGGTCGTTCGTAGCACAGGTACAGGCGGCCGGACGAGGCCGCCGGGACAAGGGAGTTCACCGAATGACGCGGTACCTGATCTCGTTCAACGAGGGCGCGATGGACCACATCTCCGACGGCGACCTGCCGGACGTCGGCAAGGCCGCGCACGCGGTGATCCAGGAGGCCGTGGACGCCGGCGTGTTCGTGTTCGGCGGCGGGCTGCAGCGGCAGCAGGCGAGCGTCGTGGCCACCGACGGGCTGGTCACCGACGGGCCCTACCCGGAGACCAAGGAGGTCATCGGCGGGTTCGTCGTCCTCGATCTGGCCTCCCGCGAGGAGGCGCTGCCGTGGGCGGCCAAAATTGCCGCCGCCTGCCGCTGCGCACAGGAGGTCCGGGAGATCATGGACGACCCGGGGCTCGACGAGATGCTCCGCCCGCCCGGCCGGCAGGGCTAGACACGAACCGGCCCAGGACGCCGGGGCGTCCTGGGCCGGAAAGCGGTACCGATCAGGAGAACACCACGTCGCTGCACCACATGTAGGCCTGGTCGAGGTGCGAGGCCTGCCAGATGACGAAGACGATGTGCTGTCCGGTGTAGCCCGACGTCGACACGTTGAACGTGATGTCGGTCGCCGGGGCGTACCGGCCGGTCTGCGTGATGAAGTCCAGGTTGCCCCAGCCGAGACGCTGCGTCTTGGGGTCGTACCCGTTCTTGCTCACGTAGACCCGGAAGTAGTCAGCACCGTGACTCGCCTGGTCGTACAGGTGGATCTGGAAGTTGCTGCTGACCGTGGTCGTCTTCCAGTCCCCGGGCGTGTTCAGGCTGTTGTTCCGGGCCAGGTTGTTGCTGCACAGCGTGCCGTCGGGGGTCGAGCCCTGGAAGTTGGCGCCCAGGCCGTCCCGCAGCGCGCTCATCCAGTTCCACATCGTGTCGGCGTTGGCCTGGAAGGCCTGGTAACACATCGGGTCTTGTTGCTGCAACGCCGGGCTGGTGTGGTTGCTGCCCCAGGTCTTCCAGCACTGGTAGGCCCGGGTGGCCGGGCCGACGATGGTGCCGTGGGCCTGGGCCGAACCGGGCACAGCGAGCGCGCCGGCCATCATGGTGAGCAGCAGGACAAGCGCTCGGAGGGCTGGCCGGGATCCCCTACGGGATTGATCGGGCTTGTGTGAACGCACTGCAGATCCTCCGTTCCGCGCATTGACAATCTTGAATGGGAGCGCTCCCACTAGTGTCGCAGCCACGGATCGAAATATCAATAATGAGCCATTTCAATTAGATCTGCGCAGGTAGGGCAGTGTGGGGGCGGTCTTGTCCGGGGCAAACCACGCAATCGCCCGCGTGCGTCCGGGAGCTCGGCCCGGCGGGGTCCACCTCCCCGAGTGGACCTTGCGCAGCGCCGGGCCGGATGTCAGAGGAACGGGCGACGCCGGTGTCCGGCAGGACCGCGAACCGGCCGGGTGCCGGCCCTCGACCGTCTGGTCGATAACGGACACTGGCCGGATGCGAAATCTGTATGTGGTCACCCATCCCGAAGCCACCCACCACGTCGACGGCGTGGTCGGCGGGTGGTTCGACTCCGACCTCACCGACCGTGGCCGCAAGCACGCCGGGCAACGGCGAGGCGGAGGGCCGGCCGCAGGCGTGGCTGGACGAGCGCTTCCTACCGCCACCGGCCACCGGCGAGCGGTTGCGCCACGCCGACGGCGTGCCCGGCGCCGAGACGAGGTGGGACCTGGCCGTGCGGGCGTACGCGGCGCTGCACCGCATCCTGCGCCACGCTGCGCGAGGACGACCGCCGCCACAGCCGCCAGATCATCTCCCTGAACGAGACCGGCCACCTGACCACTTGACGGTCCCCCGTCCTGGTCAGGCCGCGTCCGCCCGGAACAGCGTGGACAGCGCGCCCGGGAGCGGGGAACCACGCGCCGGGATGTCGTCGGCCCGCGCCGGATCGGCCTGCCACAGCGACCCGTCCGCGGCGCCCTGCGCGGTCGCGAGCATCGACACGTACGCCGTCCGGATCTGGAACTCGGTCTGCCCGGCCGGCAGGTCGGAGAGTTCCACCAGCAGCGAGGCACTGCCGAGGATCCCGTACGCGTTCCGCGCGATCCCCTCGTAGTCGCCGCCCGGATAGCGGGTCACGTTCGCCCGCGCCGTCCGGGTCATCGCGTCGTAGTTGTGCACCGCCAGCCGCCGCGACTCGGTGACCGCCGCACCCGGCGCCAGCGGGCTGGTCGGCCAGAGGATCGACGCGGTTGTCTCCTCGCCGTCGGGTTGCACGTACCGGCCCTGCATGTGGTAGTCGATCACGACCCGGGGATGGGTGGCGTGCCAGTGGCGCAGCACCGCACGCGACTCCGGCACCGGGTTGTCCTCGATCGGCGTGAGCGGGTTGTGGAACCGGTTGATGTCGTAGCCGACGCCCGGCTGGGCGTATTCGCCGGTGGCGCTCGGGTCGTGGTTGTAGCGCTGGTTGCGCACCGCACCGTCCGGGTTGGCCTGCACCACGACGTCGACCGTCACCCGGCTGCGCAGCCACCGGTGCCAGGGCGTGTCCGGCACCCCGAGGGTCCACAGCGCCCGCACCGCGGCCGGGGTGCCCAGCGGCTCGTCGCCGTGCTGCTGGGTCACCAGGAGCAGCCGGGTCCTGCCGTGCCCGAGGGTGGCCAGCCGCAGCGGCCGCCCCTCGTTGCTGCGCCCGACCACGCCGAGCCGCACCCGGCCGTCACTGGCTTTCGCGATCCGGCCGAGGGCCTTGGCCACCTCCTCCGGGCTGGGCCGCGCCGAGATGTCCGGCGGTGCCGCCTGGGCGGGAGCCGGCACCGCGATGAGGCCGGCGACGAGAAGTGCACTGCTGGCGACCATCTTCCATCTCACGTGCCGACCCCCTGATCGAGTGACGTCAATGTCACGGACAGTCTAATAGGCTGGCCACCTGAGGGCAGGCACACGAGGAAGGGAGGTGCCGCCATCAGCACGCTGCCGATCGTCGACGTGTCCGCGCTGCTCGGCCGGGCCGGCCCGCCGGTTCCCGAGGTCGCCCGGGACATCGAGCGCGCCTGCCGGGACAGCGGCTTCTTCTACGTCGTCGGACACGGCGTGCCGGCCGCGCTGCTCGACCGGCTCGACACCCTGAGCCGCCGGTTCTTCGCGCTGCCCGTCGCCGGCAAGATGGACATCGCCATGCGGCACGGCGGTGCGGCCTGGCGCGGATACTTCCCGCTCGGCGCCGAACTGACCTCGGGCCGGCCGGACCGCAAGGAGGGCCTCTACTTCGGCGCGGAACTCGGCGAGGACGATCCCCGGGTGCGCGCCGGCCTGCCGCTGCACGGCCGTAACCTCTTCCCCGCCCAGGTGCCCGAGCTGCGGACGGTGGTGCTCGACTACCTCGACGCCCTCACCGCGACCGCCCAGGCCGTGCTGCGGGGTGTCGCGGTCAGCCTCGACCTCGACGCCGACTATTTCGCCCACGGTTACACGGCCGACCCGACCGTGCTGTTCCGGATCTTCCACTACCCGCCGTCGCCGCCGGACGACGATGACTGGGGCGTCGGCGAGCACACCGACTACGGCCTCTTGACGCTGCTGGCCCAGGACGACAACGGCGGCCTTCAGGTGCGCACCGCCGGCGGCTGGATCGACGCGCCCCCGATCCCGGACGCGTTCGTCTGCAACATCGGCGACATGCTCGACCGGCTCACCGGTGGCTGGTACCGGTCCACCCCGCACCGGGTCCGCAACCTCAGCGGCCGGGACCGGCTGTCCTTCCCGTTCTTCTTCGACCCGGACTTCACCGCCGAGGTCCCGCCTCTGCCCCGTCGCGCATCCGGCGACGCCGACCGTGGCTCGCGCTGGGACGGTCAAGACCTTCAAGCATTCAGCGGTACGTACGGCGCGTACCTGATCAACAAGGTGTCCCACGTCTTCCCGCAACTGCGCCAGGCAGTGCGACTACCTGCGGACGGCTGACGCATTGCATCGATGAGAGCGGATGCGTACGGTCCGGTGCGTAGTGCCGCTCCCCCGGCTCCCTCATCCCCCGAGGAGTCCCCATGCCCCAGCGTGCGATTCGCGCTGCCGTGCTCGCGCTCGCCGTCGTGGCCGCATCCCTGTTCGTCGCGTCGCCGGCCAGTGCCGCGTACGGCCTCATCCGGGGTGCCGCCTCCGGCCGGTGTGTCGACGTGCCGGCCGCCAACACCGCCAACGGCACCCAGGTGAAGCTGTACGACTGCAACGGCGGCACCAACCAGAACTGGAACTACACCTCCGGCCGGCAGCTCAAGGTCTACAACAGCAAGTGCCTGGACGTGTCGGGCAGCGCCGCGGTGATCAGCGACTGCACCGGTGCGGCGAGCCAGCAGTGGACCGTCACCAGCGGCGGCACGATCACCTCGTCCGCCGGGCTCTGCCTGGACGCGATCAGCGCCGGCACCGCCAACGGCACCGCGATCGGCGTGTACTCCTGCAACGGCGGGTCCAACCAGCGGTGGAACAGCACCGTCGGCGTGCCGGGCTGCCCGACCGCCGGCAACATCACCTACACGCTGGCGCGGGCAGCCAACCCGACGGCGGACCAGACCGACGCGTACAACCGGATCACCGCGGCCATGAACCTCGCCGTCGCCGAGTACAACTGCTACATCGGCACCACCAAGGCCCTCTACATCACGTACGACCCGGGCGTGCCGACCGCGGACGGCAACTACAACGGGAGTATCCGGTTCGGGTCGAACCGCGGGTACATGAGCCAGGCCACCGCCCAGCACGAGATCGCGCACACCCTCGGCGTCGGCACGTACAGCCGCTGGTCCGCGCTGATCTCCGGCGGGCGCTGGACCGGCGCCACCGCGCTGGCCCAGCTGCGGTCGCTCACCGGCGACTCGGCGGCCGTGCTGAGCGCGGACACCCAGCACTTCTGGCCGTACGGGCTGAACCAGGCCAGCGAGGCGACGTCCGCGGACGACTACGTGTTCAACGCGAAGATCGTGGCCGCGATGCGTACGGACATGGGCCTTTGATCTTAAACCGGGGCGGTCCAGCCGGTCGGGACCTGACCGACGCGGACCCGCTGGGGATGGTCGCCGACCGGCACCGAGGCGATGCGCTGCCCGGTGGCGAAGCTGATCGCGGACACCCGGTCGGCGCCCGACTCCGAGATCACGCAGGACAGGCCGTCGCCGCTGACCGTGGCCCAGTACGGCTTGCTCGCGGTGACCAGCGGACCCTGCGCCAGGGTGGCCCGGTCGACCACGGTGGCGTAGTCGTCCATGGTGCCCGCCACGCAGAGCTTCGAGCCGTCCGGGCTGATCGACAGGCCGTGGTGCCGCGAGTCGTTCACCCAGGTCGTCCGGTCGGGGCTGGTCGCCGGGTTGAGCGGCAGTTCCTTGACCCGGGTGATCCGGTCGGCCGCCACGTCGTACTCGACCAGGCCGGCGAAGAACGACACCTGGAAGTAGAGCCGGGACTCGTCCGGCGTCAGGATGGCGGGCCGGACCGCGTCGGACAGATCCGAGCGGCCGAACGCGTCCAGCCGGGTCCGCATGTCGATCACCTTGGACACCTGGAACGTCGAGGTGTCCGCGATGGTGATCCGCCGGTCGCCCTTGGACCAGTCCTGCGACGGGTCGTCCAGCGCGGTGTTCACCTCACCGATCGACATGTTCCAGAGCCGCCGGCCGTCCCGGGTGTAGATGTTCTCGTGCGGCTTGTCGCCGGCCTGGAACGAGCCCAGCTGTCTCCCGGTCACGATGTCGAGCACGTGCACGGTGTTGGAGGTGGACGCCGACACCGCCACGGTGCGCCCGTCCGGCGAGACCGCCATGTGGTCGGACCGGAACCCGGACACCGGGAAGCGCCAGCGGATGTCACCGGTGGCCAGGTCGACCGACACCACGTCGGCGAAGCTGGGCCGGGACGCGACCAGCGCGGTGCCGTCCGGCGTGGTGTACATGTCGTCGACGAGTTGGTCGTGGCCCTCGCCGGGGCCCTGCTGGATGCCGAGATAGAAGGCCAGCCGGATCGGGTTCAGATAGATCTCGAGAAGGCGCTGGGTCCGGTCCGGAACCACGTTGATCCGCCCGATGCGGCCGAAGTCGCCGCGGGCGCGGATCACGTCGACCGTGCCCTCCCAGTTGTTCCCGACGAACATGACCTCCTGAAGTGCGGGCTGAAGTGCGGGCTGAAGTGCGGGCTGAAGTGCGGGCTGCAGGGCGGGCGCCGCGGCCGCCGGCACGCCGGCGAGGGGCACGGCGGCCAGCACGGCACCGAGGGTGGCTGCGACTATTTGGCGTACGGGCATGGCCAGCTCCACGTATCGAAGTTTGTATACCGCTCGACGGACACGACTGTTACCGTGCGGTAACACAATGGGAACAAGCCAACGACCGATGTCGATAGAGGGCGGCTCTCAATGCCTCAGCGTCTCCTTGTCTCTGACCGACAACGGGCCCGGTCATGCTGACCGGATCGGTCGCGGCCCTGGTGGCCGATCTCGCGAAGGACGACGCCCTCGTCGACGATGTGGTCGCCTCGGCGCGCGAGCAGTTCCCCGAGGTGGCGCGCCTGCCGTGGGCGGAGAGCCGGCGGCACGTGGCGGCGCTGCTGGACGCCGGCTTCACCGCGTTCGCCCGGGCCAGCGCCGAGGGTGACCTCGCGTCCGATCTGGACTTCAGCGAGGCCCGCCGGTTCGGCGCCGAGCGGGCGGCGCTGGGCGTTCCGGTGGCCGGCCTGATGGCCGGGGTGCACGGCGGCCGCAGCCGCCTGCTGGAGATCGCCATCAACCGCGGGCGCGAGGCCGGGATCCCGTACGACGAACTGCTCCAGGCCCTGTTGAAGCTGGACCGCTACGGCACCGAGCTGGAACGCCACGTGATCGACGGCTACCGGCAGGCCGAGCAGGCGCTCAACCGCGACGACCGGACGGCCCGCATCCGGGTGCTACGACGCCTGCTGCTCGACGACGACGGCCCGCCCGGCCCCGACGAGGACCCGCCCCGCTTCGGCCTGCACGTCGACACCGCGTACCACTGCGTGATCTCGGACGTGTCCGACCCGAACCGGGTCCGCGCGCTGGAGCAGGCGTTCGCGCACTGCGGCGGCGTGCTGGCCCCGGTCGGCGGCCGGCTCAGCGGCCTGTCCCCGCGGCTGCCGGCCGGCCGGGCACTGGACCCGGCGGTGCTGGTGGTGACCACCCCGCCGGTCTCACTCGACCAGGCCCGGGCCGCCTACCGGCTGTGCCGCACGGCCCTGCAGGCGGCCCGCGTGTCCGAGTCCACCGGCCTGTGCGACGTCGTCGACCTGGCCGGCGAGACGGCCCTGGCCGGCCAGCCGCTGCTGGCGTCGTTCCTGAGCGACGGCCTGCTGTCGGCGCTGCAGCCCGGCGACGACTTCCACCGCGAACTGGTCGCCACCGCACTGGCCTTCCTGGATCACGGCCAGCGGCTGGACCGCACGGCCGCCGCGCTGCACCTGCACCCCAACACGGTCCGCTACCGCCTGCGCCGCCTCCAGGACCTCACCGGTTTCGGCACCGGCGGCGAGGGCCTGCCGGTCCTCGAGACGGTGCGCTGGTGGTGGGCGCTGCACGCGTGGTCCCGGCACCCGGCCGACTCAGCGGCGTCGACGTAGCGGCTTGACGTAGTAGACCAGCGTCCACGACCAGCCGGGCTGGGTCTCGCGGCCGACCTCCGCGTAGCCGAGGCCGGTATAGAAAGCCATGGCCTCCGGCTGGTTGTCCGCCGTGTCCAGATGCAGGGCGCGCAGGCCCGCCTCGGCGGCCCGCCGTTCCAGCTCGGTCATCAGCGCGCGGCCCACCCCGCGGCGGCGGGTCGCCGGGTGCACCCGGACCCGCAGCACCTCGGCCCGGCCGTCGGCGGTGGGCCAGAATCCGCCCATGCCGGCGAGATGACCGTCCACCTCGGCAACCAGGAACTCGCCGCCGGCGGCCAGGAAGGTTCCGCCGATGTCGGCCAGGTCGGTGAAGTCCGACGGCGGGGCAGCGGCGGGCGGTAGGGGCAGCGGCACCGTCGGATCGGCGGTGTGGCCCACGTTCGGCAGGGCGTTCAGCGCCCAGAGCACTGGCGCGTCGTCGTCCCTGAATCGCCTGACCGTCAGCACCACGCCGACACTGCCCGGCACCGCCCCGGAACGCGACCGAAATATCAGCCGGTAGCCGGGAAGTCGGCCGCCGCCACGCGGCCGGCTCCGCGGCGGGCGGCTCGCAGCGCCGCCTCGTTCACGAGATCGCGGAGGCCGGCACCCACCAGGCCGCCGGTGGCCGCGGCCAGCGCATCCAGGTCGACGTCGGCGGCCAGCGGGACCCGGCGGGTGTGCACCGCCAGGATCTCCCGGCGGGCGGCCAGGTCGGGCGGGTCCAGCGTGATCCGCCGGGCGAAGCGGCCCGCCGCCTCCGGTTCCGCACTCGCGACGGCCATCAGCACCTGGTTGCCGGGCCGTCCCTTCGGCAGGAGGGCGGGATCGTCGAGCAGCACCACGGCCGGCCCGAGCCATCGGCGGGGGCGCCGCAGCAGGGGCACCCGGGCCTCGCCGGCCAGCGCGTGCGCCAGCAGCGTCCGGCCGGTGCCGGGCGGGCCGACGACCAATATCCCGTACGGGATCATCGCTCCGAGCCGCCGGTATCGGCGCGGCGATCGCAGATAGTCGACGACGTCCGCCAGGGGCGAAAGGTCGACGCCGCCCACGTCGGCGAAGGTCGGCCGGCGCCGGGACAGCCAGATGATCAGGGCGAGGGCCGGCACGGCCGGGATCAGGCCGAGCAGCCACCACGGCGCCGGGTGCTCGACCGGGCTCGCGTTCACCGGGACGCCGTTCGACTGGAGCATCGCGAAGATGTTGTCGTCGGCGAACGGCGGCCGCTCGGTGGTGAACCGGGAGACCCCGTCGACCGCCTGCTTGAACCGGCCCTGGATGGTGTCGCCGGACGCGCTGACCTCGGCCATGTTGTCAATCTGGACCTGGCCGAGGAAGGCGGTGTAGGCCACCGGGGTGCGCGACGGCGGCGCCAGCAGCAGCGCCGCCACGGCAGAACCGGCCGCCACGAGCAGGATCAGGAGCAGCAGCCGGCCGAGTCGCATGATGGTCAACGTACGACGAAAAAGGCGCGCGTGCCGCGCGCCTTTCTCTGAGATCTTCGGGTGCCCCGGAAGGTTGGAGTCGACGCCAAGGGGCACCCGAAGATCCGTCAGGGGTTCATCAGTTGAGCGAGCATGTTGACAGGCCCTCGGCGTTCAGGTCCGGCTTCGCGGCGTTGCGGCCGATCGCCGTCTCGATCCGGTTGATCGTCGAGAAGCGCTTGTCGGCCAGCGGGCCGAGGATCGCGTTCTGGACGAAGGCCGGGCCGCCCTGGCCGACCGAGTTGGCGATCCGGTTGTTCGCCTCGTTGATCTGGGTCTGCAGCAGCGCCAGGTTGCGGTCGACCTCGGCCTGAGCCTGGGCCGGCACCGCCACCGGGACGTTGACCGCCGGGCAGTTCACGGTCTGCGCCGCCACGGCCTCGCCGCCACCGGCGTTGTCACCGGCTGCGCCGCCACCGACCTCGGTGTCCTGCTCGGCCGACGCGCCGCCGTTCTCGTTGAGCGAGCAGGTCTGCAGCTCCTCGGCGTTCAGGTCCGGCTTCGCGGCGTTGCGGCCGATCGCCGTCTCGATCCGGTTGATCGCGGCGAAGCGCTTGCTGGCCAGCGGGCCGAGGATCGCGTTCTGGATGAAGGCCGGGCCGCCCTGGCCCACCGAGTTGGCGATCCGGTTGTTGGCCTCGGCGATCTGGGTGTTCAGCAGCTCCAGGTTGCGCTGCACCTCGGCCTGCGCCTGGGCCGGAACGGCCACCGGGACGGCCACGTTCGGGCAGTTCACGGTCGGGACGCCGGCCGCGGCGTCGCCGCCACCCGCGTTGTCGCCGCCCGCGTTGTCGCCCCCGCCCGCGCCGTTGCCCGGAAGCTGGGTGTCCTGCTGCCGCGACGCGCCGCCGCCCTCGTTCAGCGTGCAGGCCGACAGGCCTTCCGCGTTGAGGTTCGGCTTCGCGGCGTTGCGGCCGATCGCCGTCTCCATCCGGTTGATGGTCGCGGCTCGCTTGTCGGCCAGCGGGCCGAGGATCGCGTTCTGGATGAAGTTCGGGCCGCCCTGGCCCACCGACGTGCGCAGCCGGTTGTTCGCCTCGGCAATCTGGGTGTTCAGCAGCTCGAGGTTGCGCTGCACGTCCGCGGCCTGCTGGGCCGGTACGGCCACCGGGATGGCGACGTTCGGGCAGTTGACCGTCGGGACGGCATCCTCGGCCGCCGCGGCAACGCCCAGGCCGGCGCCGACGATGACGACTGCGACCCCCACGACCGCACCGATCTGCCAGCGGCGCCCATTCATGCGGGACTTGTTGAAGCGAGATCTGTACATTGGAACCTGCGCCTTCCCGATGGGGAGCCAAATGTGCCTCGGCCATCCATACGGGAGCGCTCCCATGAGCGGATCAAAAGTTCCTAAAAATTTTTGAAATCCCAGCTCAGAGGGGTTCTATCCCAGGATCTGGTCCAGCCACGGGTTCCGGAAGGTCCCGGCCGGGTCATAGCGACGTACCAGATCTTGGAAATTCTCAAAACGGGCATATTCCGTTCGCAGCACGTCCGGCCCGGTGACGAAGATCTTGCCCCAGTGCGGCCGCGGACGCAGCGGCGCCAGCACCCGCTCCAGCTCCGCCACCACCGGCAGCACCGCGTCGGTGTCGGCGATCCAGGTGAAGTGCAGGGCCACCGAGTCGCGGTGGTAGTTCGGGCTCAGCCACAGTTCGTCGGCCGCGATCGCGCGGACCTCGCAGACCTGGAGCACCGGCGCCACCCGCTCGCGGATCGAGGCCACCGCGTCGATCGCCGCCAGGCCGTCCGCGCCGGCCACGTGGTATTCGGACTGCAGTTCGGCGCCGCTGCTCGGGGTGAACTCCATCCGGAAGTGCGGCAGCCGGGTGTGCCACGGCCCGAGCTCGCCGGACTGGTCGGTGCTGTTCTCGGCCGGCATGCCGGGCACCGGGTGGCGCGGGCCGTCGGCGCGGTGCCCGCCGTACCACTCCCCCGTCATCGGCTCGGTGCGCTTGAGCCACGCGTGGTTGATGTCCAGGCTGGTCCAGTCGGTGAACAGGCTGACGCTGTAGCCGTCGGCGAGCATCGCGTGCAGGTGCGCCTCGACCGCGATCCGGGGCACCCGGTCGAACACGTACTGCCGCAGCTCGAAGCCGGGCACCACGTCAAGGGTGAGCGCCGTGACGATGCCGGGCGCGCCCAGGCCCACCACCGCGCCGAACAGGTCGTCGTCGTCACGGGTCAGGGTGACCATTTCGCCCCGGCCGTCGATGAACTCGAGGCCGGCGACCGCGGCGGCCAGGTTGGCGTTGCCCACACCGGAGCCGTGCGTGGCGGTGGCGACCGCGCCGGCCACCGAGA
This sequence comes from Paractinoplanes rishiriensis, assembly GCF_016862375.1. Lineage (GTDB taxonomy): Bacteria > Actinomycetota > Actinomycetes > Mycobacteriales > Micromonosporaceae > Actinoplanes > Actinoplanes rishiriensis. The sequence continues at coordinate 97,819 of NZ_BOMV01000071.1, forward strand.
TGTGCGGCAGCGACGCGCTGTTCTGCAGGGCGAGGCCCGCGTCGGCGAGAATCGGGGCGAGCTCGCCGTAGCGGATGCCGCCGTCGACCCGCACCGAGCGCCGGTCCGGCGCGATCTCGACCACCCGCGGCAGGTCGGCCAGGGTGACCAGGTCGCCGTCGGTGTCGGACATCCGGTTGAACGAGTGCCCGCTGCCCAGCACGCGCAGCGGGCCGCCGGCCTTGACCAGGTCGCGGACCTCCTCGACACGGCGCGGGCGGTGCAACCGCCGGGCGCCGAAGACGATGTTGCCGGCCCAGTTGGTCACGCGCTCGCTCATGGCCTCAGCCTATGACGAACGCGCCGCCGGCACCGGGTGCCGGCGGCGGATCCGTCGTCGTCAGGCCGCCGGCCTGGCCCGCTCCGGTAAGCCGCCGAGACGCGCGGTCACCACATGCAGGGCGAAGAGCACGTAACCGGCCAGCACCGCGACCAGCACCGGGTGCACGAACCCGGCCAGCAGCGCCGCGAACACCACGATGCCGGCGCCGGCCAGCACCGTCACCGGGCGGGCCAGCGCGAGCGACCAGGCGGCCCGGGCCGCGCCGCGGCCGGTGATGCCGGCCTGCACCGCCACCAGGGCGGCGTACCCGGCCGCCACGGCCGCGGCGATCAGAACCACGGTCACGGCGGCCGCGCCGCCGGGCACCACGCCGCGGCGCAGGGCCGCGACATCCAGCACGACCAGGCCGAATCCCACCGCGACGACCGGACCGGCCCACAGGCCGGGCACCAGGCGGACGCGGAACGCCTGCCAGCACTCGGCCAGCGTCGGCCAGCGGCCCTCGGTGATCAGGTGATGGATCGCGTGGCTGCCCACGCCGACGGCAGCGCCGGCCGTGAGCAGCGGCAGCGACAGCACCGTCACCAGCATCCCGAGCAGGGCCAGATCGGCCGCGAGGCGCAGGGAGTCCCGCCAGTCGTGCGGCATCGCCTAGCCCTTCAGTCCGCTGGTGTTGATGCCCTCGACCAGCAGGCGCTGGAAGGCGACGAAGAACAGGAACACCGGCACCAGCGAGAGCAGCGACATCGCGAACATCGGTCCGACCGAGGCCTCACTCGTCGAGTCGATGAACAGGGTCAGCGCCACCGGGGCGGTGTAGTCCTTCAGCTCCGACAGATAGACCAGCTGCCGGAAGAAGTCGTTCCAGGTCCAGATGAACGAGAAGATCGCGGTGGTGACCAGCGCCGGCCGGCTCAGCGGCAGGATGACATGCCGGAAGACCTTGTACGCCGACGCGCCGTCGATCACCGCGGCCTCGTCCAGCTCGCGGGGGATGCCGCGCATGAACTGGACCATGAGGAACACGAAGAACGCCTCGGTGGCCAGGAAGTGTGGCACCAGGAGCGGTAGGTACGGGAAGTCCCCGCCGACCCAGCCGAGGGTCCGGAACAGGATGTACTGCGGGATGATCAGGACGTGCCCGGGCAGGAGCAGCGTGCCGATCATGATGGCGAACCACATGCCCCGCAGCCGGAACCGCAACCGCCCGAGGGCGTACGCGGCCAGCAGGCAGGACAGCGTGTTGCCGATGACGGTCACGACCGATACCAGCGCGCTGTTGATGAAGAAGCGGCCGAACGCGACGTCGAACTTGTTCCAGCCGTCGGGGAAGTTGCTCGGCGTGAACTCCTCCGGGAACAGTCCGATGTTGCGGACGATCTCCTCGGGCGATTTGAACGCCGTACCGACCATCCAGAACAGCGGGTAGAGCACCGCCGCCAGGATCAGGATGAGCGCCAGCAGGCGCAGTTTGGACCGCATCACTTGCCCTCGGAGTCGGAGTAGTGCACCCAGAATCGACCGGTGCTGAACAGCAGCACGGTGATCAGGCCGATCACCACGAGGAAGACCCAGGCCATCGCGGACGCGTAGCCCATGTTCAGCTCGACGAAGCCCGCGTTGTACAGGTGCAGCGTGTACATCAGGGTGGTGTCGACCGGGCCGCCGGTGCCGTTGCTCAGCACGAACGCGGACGTGAAGCCCTGGAAGCCGTGGATGGTCTCGAGCACCAGGTTGAAGAAGATGACCGGCGACAGCATCGGCAGCGTGATGTTCGCGAACCGCCGCCAGGCACCGGCCCCGTCCACCGCCGCCGCCTCGTACAGCTCACTGGGAACCTGCTTGAGGCCGGCCAGGAAGATGACCATCGGCGCGCCGAACTGCCAGATGGCGAGCAGCATGAGGGTGGGCAGCGCCCATGTCGGGTCGTTCACCCATGGCTGGCCCTCGATGCCGAACAGAGCGAGGAACGAGTTGAACGCGCCCTCACGGTTGAACATGCTGCGCCACACGATGGCCAGCGCCACGCTGCCGCCGAGCAGCGACGGCAGGTAGAACAGGCCGCGGAACAGCGAGATGCCGCGCAGGGCCTTGTTGAGCAGAAGTGCGACGCCGAGTGCGGCCGCCAGCTTGAGCGGCACGGCGACCAGCGCGAACGTGGCGGTGACCCGGACCGCGTGCCAGTACGACGGGTCAGCGGTGAACATCCGCTCGTAGTTGTCCAGACCCACCCACTGCGAGTCCATGACGTCGATCAGCGGGCTGTAGTCGGTGAAGCTGAGGTACAGCGAGATCAGCATGGGTATCGCGGTGACACCCATCAGACCCAGCAACCAGGGTGAGAGGAAGATGTAGCCGGCCAGGTCCTCCCGGCGGCGCCGACGGACCTCCCGGCCCCGCCGATGAGCGGCGGGACCGGGAGGCGCGGGCTCGGTCGGACGAACCGGCATCTGAGCCATTGTCACGAGGGAGTTCCTTTAGCTCTGCCCGATGGCTGCCTTGGCAGCAGTGACGAACGCCGCGGCGCCCGCCTCGGGAGTGGCGCGACCGTAGAGAACTTCCTCGGCCACCCGGATCAGCTCGGTCTTGACCTTGCTGTGGCCCTTCGGCGGCACGCTCGGTGCGGTCGGGCCGAACAACTTGCCCAGCTCGTTCTGCACCTTGATGGTCTGCTTCATGTTCGGGTCGGTGACCGCCGCCTCGACCTGCGCACGGACGTCGGTGTTGGGCGGCAGGCCCCGGTCGGTGCCGAGGATCATGCCGGCCTCCGGGTCGTTGGCCAGGAAGTTGACCACGTCGACCGCGGTGTCCTTGTTCTTGGTGCCGCGGAAGACCGAGAAGTAGAGCGAGGCACGAGCCCACTGGGCGCTGGTGTCACCGGGGTAGGCCACCAGGCCGAGCTCGCTCTTGGTGTTCTTCTTCAGCTCGGGCATCTGGTTGGTCCAGACCCAGGAGGTGCCCGCCTTGCCGGTCACCACCAGCTGCTTGGCCACACCGGAGTCGTTGCCCTCGTGGATCACGTCCGGCGTCGGGGTGGCGCCCTTGGCCCGGGCCCCCGCCCACAGCTGGAACCACTTGGTCATGTCCGCCTCGTCGAAGGCGATCTGGTTGCCCTTGTACAGGTCTTTGCCGGCCTGCCGCAGGTAGACCCAGAGGGCCTGGTAGACGGCGCTGGCGTCCTGGGTGCCGGGCAGCTTGGCGACCTTGGAGACGTTGGCCGCCCAGGCGACGAAGTCGTCCCAGCTCATGCCGGTCGTCGGCGCCGGCAGCTTGTTCTTGTCGAGCAGGGTCTTGTCGTAGACCAGGCCCTGGGTGTTCTCGCCCATCGCGACGCCGACCAGCTTGCCGTCGACCTCGCCGTACTTGCGCAGGCTCTCCGGGAACTTGGTGACGTCGAGCTTGCCGTCGGAGGTGTACGGCGTCAGGTCGAGCGTGACGTTGCGCTGCGCGTACTCCGCCAGGGCGTTGTCGTCGATCTGGAAGATGTCCGGCGCGTTGCCGCCGGCGGTGAGCGTGGCGAGCTTGTCGTAGTAGCCCTGGTTGGCCTGCCAGGTCTTCTTGAACGTCACGTTCGGGTGCTTCTGGGTGTAGAGGGCGAGCGCCTTCTCGGTGAGCTCGGCACGCGCGTCCGCACCCCACCAGAAGATGGACAGCTCGACCTTGTCGCTGTTGCCGCTGCCACCCTCGTCGTCGCCGCAGGCCGCGGCGCCGAGCAGGAGCGGCACGGCCAGCGCGGCGGCTAGCAGGCGACGGCGGGTCGGGTGACCGGTCGTCCTGGAGTTGGAATCCATTGCAGGTTGGCTCCCTTTTTAGGAGGCGACGCCGCCGGGGATGGTCACGGTGCCCGGGTCCGCAGGGCTGTGCGGACCCGGGCCCGGCCCCGTCGAGTCGCGAATGACCAGTTCGGTCTGTAGATGTAGATGTGCGGTGGAACGACGGTCGTCGCCATGTGCAAGCAGCATGTCGACGGCCGCCCGACCGGCGGCGGCGGTGGGAGTCGCCACCGTGGTCAGCTTGGGGCGGGTGAGCCGGCTGAGCATGATGTCGTCGATGCCGACGACGCTCACGTCCTGCGGCACCCGGGCGCCGGCGGCCAGCAGCCCCTCGATGAGGCCGATGGCCATCAGGTCGTTGTAGGCGAGCACGGCGGTGGCGCCGGCTCGCAACACGTCCTCGGCGATGGTGAGACCGCCCACCTCGGTGGGCGGGTTGGGACCGATGACGACCAGTTCGGCCTGCCCGGCGCGGGCCGTTGCGGTCGCGGAACGGCGGATCTCCCGGCTGGTCCACGATCCTCGCGGACCGCTGACCAGCGCGATGGTGCGGTGGCCCCGGGCGGTCAGGTGCTCGACCGCCAGCCGGGCGCCCTGGGCCACGTCCATCACGACGGCCGGGATGCCGGTGATCTGCCGGTTGACGACGACCAACGGCACCTCGCGGCTGAGTTGCTCGATCAGCGCGTTACTCATCCGCGGGCTGCACAGTAGGACACCGTCGACCTGCTTGGCCAGCGCCCGCACGACCTCTTCCTCGACGGCCGGGTCCTCGTTGGTGTCGGCGACGAAGATGTGGTGGTCGTGCTTGCGGGCCTGGCTCTCGGCGGCCTTGATCAGGGGCGGGAAGAAGGGGTTGGCGATGTCCGCCACGATCAGGCCGATGTTGTACGTGCGGCCGGTGATCAGCGCGCGAGCGGCCCGGTTGGGCCGGTAACCGAGCTGCTCGGCGCAGGCCAGCACGCGGCTGCGGGTGTTGGGGTTGACCAAATGGGGCGCCGAGAACGTGCGTGACACCGTCGAGATGTGCACGCCGGACGCCCGAGCGACGTCGCGAATGGTGACGGACACGCTCCGGCCTCCTCTTTAGACGTGTGGCGGTGGTCACTGACGGAGACATTTAATGCAAGCGGTTGCACCGATGTCAATGGGATTGTGTTGCGCGAAGATTGCAAAGCTCCACTCAGAACACGCTCTTACTCGGGTAAATACGGACAGATACACCCCCGCCGATTGACGACTCTGCATCGATCCGCCTAACTTCGCTGCAAACCTTTGTACCGCCCGACCCCGCTTACGGGCTCCCCGGCCCGCTCACCATGACTTAACCCGAGGTGGACCAGTGTCCGACCCGATCTTCGCTCTCGACCCGCGCCAGGCGGCGATCGCCCGCGAGCTCTACGCGGGCGTCCGCGACCTGCCGCTGATCTCGCCGCACGGCCATGTCGACCCCGGCCTGCTCGCCGACGACCAGCCGTTCCCCGACCCCGCGCGGCTGATCATCGTGCCCGACCACTACGTCACCCGGATGCTGCTCAGCCAGGGCATTCCGCCCGCCCGGCTGGGTGTCCCCCGGCGCGACGGCGGGCCGGTGGAGACCGACGGCCGGGTCATCTGGCGGCTGCTCGCCGACAACTGGCACCTGTTCCGCGGCACCCCGTCGCGATTCTGGCTGGAGCGCACCTTCGCCACCGTCTTCGGCGTCGAGACCCGGCTGACCAGCGCGACCGCCGACGACGTCTACGACGCGATCGCCGCCAAACTGGCCGAGCCTGGCTTCCGGCCGCGCGCCCTGTTCGAGAAGTTCGGCATCGAGGTACTGGCCACCACCGAGTCCCCGATCGACGACCTCGGCAAGCACGCCAAGCTGGCCGCCGACGGCTGGGGCGGCCCGGGCGGCCGGGTGATCACCACGTTCCGCCCGGACCACGTGGTCGACATGGACCACGAAGCCTGGGCCGAGAACGTCGGCAAGCTCGCCGACCTGACCGGCGAGGACACCGGCACGTACGCCGGCTACCTGGCCTCGCTGCGCCGCCGCCGGGAGGCCTTCATCGAGGCCGGCGCCACCTCGTCGGACCACGGCCACCTGACCGCGCGTACCGCGAACCTGAGCGAGGCCGAGGCCGCCGCCCTGTTCGAGAAGGGCCTGCGCGGCGAGGCCGACGCGGCCGACGCCGAGACCTTCCGGGCCCACATGCTGCTCGAGTTCGCCCGCATGTCGCTCGACGACGGCCTGGTCATGCAGCTGCACCCGGGCGCCGTGCGCGACCACAACAAGCAGCTGTTCGCCGCGCACGGCCGCGACGTCGGCGGCGACATCCCGCAGGCCACCGACTACGTGCAGGCGCTGCGCCCGCTGCTCGACGCGTACGGCATGGACCCGCGGCTGCGCGTCGTGGTGTACACCCTGGACGAATACACCGCGAGCCGCGAGCTGGCCCCGCTGGCCGGCGGTTACCCGGCGCTGTTCCTCGGCGCACCCTGGTGGTTCCTGGACGCGCCCGACACCATGCGCCGGTTCCGCGAGGCGGTCACCGAGACGGCCGGGTTCTACAACACCGCCGGCTTCGTCGACGACACCCGGGCGTTCTGCTCGATCCCGGTCCGGCACGACGTCGCCCGCCGTGTCGACGCGGCGTTCCTGGCCTCGCTCGTCGCGCAGGACCGCCTGCCGCTCGACGAGGCCGCCGAGACCCTGGCCGACCTCGCCTACCACCTACCGAAGCGGATCTTCCGCCTGGACAAGAAGGCATAGTTACGCATGACGACCATAACCGGGGTGAGCGTGCACGACGTGCGCTTTCCCACCGCGGCGGCCGGCGACGGCTCCGACTCGATCAACAAGGGTGACTACTCGGCCACCTACGTCGAGCTGGCCACCGACGGCCCGCACACCGGCACCGGATTCACCTTCACCAACGGCCGGGGCAACGAGATCACCTGTGCCGCGGTCCGCGCGCTGGCGCCGGCCATCGAGGGCAGGACGCTCGACGAGTTGTTCGGCGACCCGCTGACCTTCCTGCGCTCGGTCACCACCGACGTGCAGCTGCGCTGGATCGGCCCCGAGAAGGGCGCCCTGCACATGGCCACCGGCGCCCTGGTCAACGCGGTCTGGGACCTGCGCGCCAAGGAGGCCGGCAAGCCGCTGTGGCAGCTGCTCGCCGAGATGCCGACCGAGGAACTCGTGGCCCAGGTCGACTTCCGGCACATCCGGGACGCCATCACGCCCGAGGAGGCGGCGGCCATCCTGGACAAGGGCCGGGTCGGTCTCGAGGACCGGCTCGCCCAGCTGCGCAGCGAGGGCTTCCCGTCGTACACCACCAGCGTCGGCTGGCTCGGTTACCCCGACGACAAGGTCCGGGCACTGACCAGGCAGGCGTACGCCGAGGGCTGGCGCGCCATGAAGATGAAGGTCGGCGGCCCGATCGAGGACGACGTGCGCCGCGCCCGGATCATCCGCGAGGAGATCGGCCCGGACGCGCTGCTGATGATGGACGCCAACCAGATCTGGGACGTCGACGAGGCGATCGCCAACATGGCCCGGCTCGCCGAGTCCGACCCGTACTGGATCGAGGAGCCCACCCACCCGGACGACGTGCTCGGTCACGCGCGCATCCAGCAGGCCGTTTCCCCGGTCCGGGTCGCGACCGGCGAGGTCGCCGCCAACCGGGTGATCTTCAAGCAGCTGCTCCAGGCCGGCGCGATCCGGGTCATGCAGATCGACGCGTGCCGGGTGGCCGGCGTGCCCGAGGTGCTGGCCGAGCTGCTGATGGCCGCGAAGTTCGGGGTGCCGGTCTGCCCGCACTCCGGCGGTGTCGGCCTGTGCGAGCTGGTCCAGCACCTGGCGATCTTCGACTACCTGCGGGTGGGCACGTCGCTGGAGGGCCGGATGGTGGAGTACGTGGACCACCTGCACGAGCACTTCACCGACCCGGTGCGCACCCGCGACGGCCGCTACCTGGTGCCGGAGCAGCCCGGTTACAGCTCCGACCTGAAGCCCGAGTCGATCGCCGAGTTCCGCTTCCCGGAGGGGCCGGCCTGGCAGTGACCGACCTCCTCGACCTCCAGAGCCTCGCCCGGGTGCCCGCGGACGCGCGTCCGCGGATCGCACCGGGCGAGGCCGGCGCCGGCATCGTGCACCTCGGTGTCGGCGCGTTCCACCGCGCGCACCAGGCCGTCTTCACCGAGGACGCGATGGCGGCGGCCGGCGGCGACTGGGGCATCGTGGCGGTCGCGCCCCGGTCCACCTCGGTCGTCGACGCGCTGCGGGCCCAGGACCGGCTGTTCAGCGTCACCACGCTGGCACCGGCCGGCCGCAGCATCCGGGTGATCGGCTCGTTCGCCGGGCTGCGGCACGCGGCCGGCGACCCGGAGGCGGTGGTCCAGCTGCTGGCCGACCCGGCGATCCGGATCGTCACGCTCACCGTGACCGAAAAGGCCTACTGCATGGACCCGGCCACCGGCCGCGTCCTGCTGGACGACGCGCTACGCGCCGACCTCGGCACCGACCGGCCCCCGCAGACCGTGCCGGGCCTGCTGATCCGCGGCCTGATCGCCCGCCGCCGGGCCGGCGCCGGTCCGATCGCGCTGGTCAGCTGCGACAACCTGCCGGCCAACGGGCACCGGTTGCGCAGCCTGGTCGAGCACCTCGCGGACCTCACCTCGATGTCCGGCTGGGTCAGCGAGAACGTGACCTTCCCCGGCACCATGGTGGACCGGATCGTGCCGGCCAGCACCGCCGAGACGCTGGCGGTGGCGGCTGCCGAACTCGGTGCCCGGGACGAGGCCGCGGTCAGCGCCGAGCCGTACACCCAATGGGTGATCGAGGACGACTTCCCGGCCGGCCGCCCGGCCTGGGACCGGGCCGGCGCGGTGCTGACCGGCGACCCGCGGCCGTGGGAGCGGATCAAGCTGCGCTCGCTGAACGGGGTGCACTCGGCCACCGCCTACCTCGGCGCCCTGGCCGGCAAGGACACCATCGCCGAGGCGCTCACGCTGCCCGGCCTGGGCACCGTGCTGCGCAAGTTCATCGCCGAGGACGTGGCGCCGAGCCTGGTGCCGCCGGACGGCATCACCACCGTCGAGTACGGCGAGCAGGTGCTGGAACGCTTCGCCAACCCGGCACTGGGCCACACCACCGTGCAGGTGGCGATGGACGGCTCGCAGAAGCTGCCGCAGCGGGTGCTGGACACCATCCTGGACCGGCGGCGGGCCGGCGCCACCCCGCGCTGGGGTGCGCTGGTGGTGGCCGCCTGGATGCGGTTCGTGCAGGGCAGCACCGACGCGGGCCGGCCGCTGCCGCTCAACGACCCGCTGGCCGAGACCATCCGGGCCCGGCTGGCGTCCGCGCCGGACACCCCGGCCGGCGTGGTCGACGCGCTGCTCGGCATCGACGCGGTGTTCGCTCCGGAACTGGCGGGAGACGACGTGATCCGGGTACTGCTGGTGGAATGGCTGACCGAATTGGACAAGCACGGCGCGGAAACGACTCTGGCGGGAGCGGCATGACGGCCACGGTGGCGCTGATCGGGGCGAACGGGCACGGCCGGTGGCACCGCCGGCGGATCGCGGAGCTGACCGGGGCCGGCCGGGTGCGGCTGGTGGGTCTCGCCGACCTGCAGCCGGTCGACCCGGACCCACCCGTACCGGCAAATGTCCCGCTTTTCACCGACCACCGTGAGCTGCTCGCCCAGACCAGGCCCGACGTGGTCGTGATCTGCACCCCGCCGCACACCCACCTGCCGATCGCGCTGGACGCCATCGCGGCCGGCTGTGACCTGCTGCTGGAGAAGCCGCCGGTGGCGTCGCTCGCGGCACACGGCACGCTGGCCGCCACCCTGGCCTCCAGCGGCCGGGCCTGCCAGGTCGGCTTCCAGGCCCTCGGGTCGGCCGCCTGGCAGCAGTTCCGCGACTCGCTGGCCGGCCTGGGCCCGCTGGACGGCGTCACCGCCACCGCGTCGTGGAAGCGCGACGACGTCTACTACGCGCGGGCGCCGTGGGCCGGCAAGCGCACCGTCGGCGGGCGCGCGGTCATCGACGGCGTGCTGGTCAACCCGATCGCCCACGCGGTGATGCAGGCCCTGGCCACCGCCCGCGCGGCCGGTTCCGGCAAGCCGCGGCAACTCGCCGTCGAGCGCTATCGGGTGCGCGACATCGAGGTCGAGGACACCGCGTTCGCCCGGGTCACCTTCGAGAGCGGCCTGGCGGTGCTGATCGCGGTGACCCTGGCCGGGGAAGACTTCATCCCCGGCGAGATCGGCGCACGCGGCCCCGGCGGCCGGTCGCTGCTGGAATACCCGAAGGACCGGATCGCCCTGCCCGGCGACGCCGGCCTGCGGGACGTACCCGGCCGCACCGATCTCCTGACCAACCTGCTGGACCACCGCGCGAACGGCACCCCGCTGCTGGTGCCGCTGCCGGACACGGCCGACTTCACCGCCGTGCTGGAGGCGCTGACCGTGCCCGACGTGCCCGCGCCGCACCTGCTGGGCAGCGAGTGGGTCATGGTGGACGGCCCGCAGCGCGTCATTCCGGGCATCAACGAGGTGCTGCGCAAGGCCACCGAGACGCTGGCCCTGCCGTCCGAGATGGGCGTGCCGTGGGCGGTCAACCCGATCATCCAGCGCCTGCCGGTGACGTAGGTCCGGTCGGCCGGGCGCCGTCGCGCCCGGCCGGCCGGCTGCTTTCCGGACACCCGGACATTGAAGATCGTCATAACGGAGTAGTCTCCCCGCCATGGTGAGCCGGTTCGGCGCATTCACCCTGGCCGTCGTGTGGACCGCCCTTGGCCTGGCGGTCGGCCTCACCGCGCTCCAGCTGGCCGCCCAGGGCGGCCTGGGCGACGCCGGCCTGATCGGCGCGGTGATCGACGCGTTCCGGAGCAACATGCGCTGGTGGATGGTGCTCACCCCGGCCTGCCTGCTCATCGGCACCATCTGGATCGGCATGGGCGCCCGCACCGCCCGCAGCACGGCCGCGCTCGGCGCCCAGGCCGCCCTGATCGGCCTCGCGGCAGCCCTGTTCGCCCTGCTGCTGTTCCTGATCGCCGGCCAGGCCCTCGCGTGACCGCCGACGTCCCCGGCCTGCACGTGGTCTTCGACTGCGCCGACCCCGACCGGATGGCGAAATTCTGGATGCTCGCGCTGCCCGGCTACGACTTTCCCGCGCCGCCGCCGGACGGCTTCGACACCTGGGAATCCTGGGCCGACGCCAACAAAGTGCCCGAAGACCAGCGCAACCTGGCCCGCACCCTCGTCGACAAGGCCGGCAGCCGCCCCACGATCTTCTTCAACCAGGTCCCCGAACCCCACCCGCCCACCAAGAACCGCCTGCACCTGGACGTGAAGGCAGCCGAGGGCCTGGCCGGCGACGAACGCCGATCGCGCCTGGAGTCGACAACCGCCCGCCTGGTCGACGCGGGCGCGACCGTGGCCCGGATGGTCGACGGTCCCGAGGGCTTCTGGCTGGTCCTGCAAGATCCCGAGGGCAACGAATTCTGCGTGATCTGACCGAATCAGCACCCGCCGCCCCGATCCCGGCACGGCGCACGCCCCGCCCGGCGCCGAGTATGACCCGGCCGCACGCCCCACAACAGACCTTGACCCCACCCCACCGGGAACGGCGGCCCCCAACCAAGATCCCTCCGCCGCCGGCCAGCCACCCGAAGACCTTGACCCCCACACCACCGCACCGGGTGGCCTCCGAACCAAGATCGGTGCACCGGCACCGGCACCGGCACCGGCACCTCACCGCGCCACCTCTTGACGGGGATAAAAGCCGCGCTTGCTTTCATAACGGTGGATCGACAGTTCTAATCGCAGCGACAGTTCGCACCGATGCGGATAACGATTCGCGCGGCGATCGACACGCAGAAAACCACAAGATCGCGGGGAATTGCGCGCCATTGCGCTCCTCGCCCGCGACCTTGTGGAGTCTCAGCACGCCAGCTACCGCAATTCGACAAAACTGAAACGCAGCAGCGCCGCCCGGGGGCGGCTTTGTTGAACTGCCGTCGCCCGGTGGCACGAAGCCACAAGATCGACCGCCTCGCGCCAGCCCGGCAAGCGCCACAACCGGCAACGCCACAACCGGCAAGCGGCCCCGCTACAGGTCGACCAGGGCCTCGTTGATCTCGGCTCGGGTCAGCACGCCGTCGGCGATCAGCACCCGCATTTCGCGGCTCAGCGGCACGCCCGGGCGGATCGGCAACGGCTGGGACCAGGCCAGCGCGGCGCATACGCCGGTGTAGCCCTCGGTGCGGGCGAACCAGCGATCCTCGCCGGCCAGGCCGCGGAACACCAGCGTGTAGCTGCCGCCCACGGTCAGGGCCAGCCACGGGTCGGTCGAGCCGTGTGCGGCCGCGCCGGTCGCGGTGAACGTCTGCGCCTCGCCCGCACCGGCCCGCCAGAAGAAGCCCCCGTACCCGGCGCCCACCGGCCGTCCATGCGTGACCGGGCTGCCGATCACCACGTCGTCCGGGCCGGTGGCGCTCAACTCGTACGAGAAATGCAACTCCCAGCCTCGCGCCGCGGCACGGGCCGTGACCACCCGCTCCTCGCGCAGGAGGATGCGGTCATCCGCGTCGCACCAGAGCAGCTGCTCGAGGAAACCGCCGTCGACCGGCTTGGACGCCAGGTGCCGGATCCGGCCGTGGTCGTCGAGCCAGACGTAGCCCTCGTCGCGGACGTACGTGCGCCCGCCCCACAGGTTGACGCCGGCGACGTCCGCCAACGTCACCGACGCGCCCATGTGCCAGGGGTGGTCGTAGCAGAGCGAGTCGGTGACCACCGTGCCCGCCAGCGTGCGCACCGGGTGCAGGTGCGGGCGAGGAGCCAGCCGGATGTCCAGGTCCGGCTCCTCGACGTACGTCGCGACCTCGGTGTCGCCGACCCGCAGCGCAGTCATTCGACCGCGGCCCGGTAGCCGGCGTACGCCTCGTCCAGGACCTCGGCACCCGGCCGGGACCAGACGTCCTCGTGGAACACCTCGACCTCCACGTAGCCTTCGTAGCCCGCCTCGCGCACCGCGGTCGCGAACCGGCGCATGTCGACGCTGCCGGTGCCGGGCAGGCCCCGGCCGAGCAGCACGCCCTCGGGCAGCGGGGTGATCCAGTCGGCGAGCTGGAAGGAGTGGATCCGGCCCTCCCGGCCGGCCACCTCGATCAGGCGCCAGACCTGGTCGTCCCACCACAGGTGGTAGGTGTCGATGACCACGCCCACGGTGTCGGCGGGGTACGGCGCGGCCAGCTGCAACGCCTGGCCGAGCGTGGCGACCACGCACCGGTCCGAGCAGAACATCGGGTGCAGGGCCTCGATGGCCAGCCGGACACCCGCCGCTTTCGCGTACGGCACCAGCTCGCCGATCGCGTCGCCGATGTGCCGCCGGGCGCCGTCGATGTCCCGGGAGCCCTCCGGCAGACCGCCGCTGACCAGCACCAGCGTGTCGGTGCCTAGCGCGTGCGCCTCGTCGATGGCCTGCCGGTTGCTGTCCCGCCAGTCCGGCAGCTGGAAGAAGCCGGACCGGCACAGGGACGAAACTTCAAGACCGGCATCGCGCACGAGGGCGGCAGCCTTGTCCAGTCCGTACTCGGCCACCTCCTCACGCCACAGGCCGACCGCGGGTACGCCGGCCTTGACGCAGCCGGCGACCAGGTCTTCCAACGGCCACCGCTTGGTGGTCGCCTGATTGAGCGAAAAGCCCTTCATCGATCCAGTTCCGGGATCTCGATGCGCCGGCCCTCGCGCGAGGACTGCAGGCCCAGCTCGGCGATCTGCACGCCGCGGGCGCCGGCCCACAGGTCACCCGCGTACGGGGCGTCCTCGGCGACGTAGCGGAGGAACTGCTCCCACTGGGCGCGGAAGCCGTTCGGGAAGACGTCGTTGTCCGGGACGGTCTGCCACTGGTCGCGGAAGCGCTGGGTGGTCGGCACGTCCGGGTCCCAGACCGGCTTGGGGGTGGCGGCCCGCGGCTGGATGCGGCAGTGGTGCAGGCCGGCGACCGCGCTGCCGTGGGTGCCGTCGACCTGGAACTCGACCAGTTCGTCGCGGTTGACCCGGACCGCCCAGGAGGAGTTGATCTGGGCGACGATGCCACCGTCCAGCTCGAACAGACCGTACGCCGCGTCGTCGGCCGTGGCCTCGTACGCCGTACCCTCCTCGTCCCATCGCTTGTCGATGTGCGTGACCGCCCGCGCGGTCACCGCGCGCACCGGCCCGAACACCTGCTCGAGGACGTAGTGCCAGTGCGGGAACATGTCCAGCACGATGCCGCCGCCGTCCGCGGCCCGGTAGTTCCACGACGGACGCTGCGCGGCCTGCCAGTCACCCTCGAAGACCCAGTACCCGAACTCGCCGCGTACCGAGAGGATCTTGCCGAAGAAGCCGCTCTGCACCAGGCGGGCGAGCTTGCGCAGGCCGGGCAGGAACAGTTTGTCCTGCACCACGCCGTGCTTGATGCCGGCCGCGTCGGCGACCTTGGCGAGCTCGACGGCCTGCTCGAGGGTCTCGGCCACCGGCTTCTCGGTGTAGATGTGCTTGCCGGCCTCGATGGCCATCTGCAACGCCTTGACGCGGGCCGAGGTCACCTGCGCGTCGAAATATATCTGCATGTCCGGCCGCGCCAGTGCGGCTGGAAGATCAGTGGTCCACTCGGTGAGACCGTTCTTCTCCGCGATGTCGCGGAGCTTCGCCTCGCTGCGGCCGACCAGCAGCGGCTCGGGCCACAGTACTGACCCGTCCCGCAGCGGCAGGCCGCCGTCCTGGCGGATGGCGAGCACCGAACGAAGCAGATGTTGCCGTAGCCCCATCCGCCCGGTGACGCCATTCATCACGATCCCGATCGTTGTCCTGCCCATGCTGGTTAGGTCCTCCCACGAAAGCCTTGAGGTAAGCGCTTTCCTAGACCGTAATGGGCGTGCCGCCATCCGGGCAAGAGCGGCAGCGGTATCCTGCCCGGGCAAGGTGCGGCAAGAGGTGCCGCCAACTGACGGGAGGGCGGCGACCGATGGCCACCTTGGCGGATGTCGCGCGCCACGCGGGGGTCTCCACCGCGACCGCATCCAGGATCATCAATGGGAGTTCCAAACCGGTCGCCGAGGCCCTCCGGCAGCGTGTCCTGGCCGCCGTCGCCGAGCTCAAATACGTGCCCAACGCGCACGCCCAGATGCTCGCCCGCTCGCACCGCAGCGCCGTCGGCGTGATCGTCCACGACGTCTCCGACCCGTACTTCGCCGAGATCACCCGGGGCCTGCAGCGGGTCGCCGAGGCCGACGGCCGCCTCGCGATCATCTGCAACAGCTACCGCCAGCCGGACCGCGAAATGGAGTACATCGATCTCCTGCACGCGCACCAGGTGGCCGCCATCGTGATCGCCGGCTCCGGCTACGCCGACGAGGCCACCGCCGCCAGACTCGACGACCGGCTGCGCGCCTTCGAGTCGTCCGGCGGCCGCATCGCCGTGATCGGCCGCCACGAACACACCGGCGACGCGGTCCTGCCGGACAACGAGGGCGGCGCCTTCCTGGCCGCCTCCCACCTGTTCGATCTCGGACACACCGAGATCGCGGTGATCGCCGGCCCGCCCGCCCTGACCACGACGATCGACCGCCTCGACGGCATCGGCCGCGCTATCCGCAAGTACCGGGCAAAAGTTCCAAAATCGCGAATTATGCACTCTGACTTCACCCGCGACGGCGGCGCCGCCGCCACCACCCAGTTGTTCACCGACTTCCCCGAGGTCACCGCGATCGCCGCCCTGAACGACTCGATGGCCGTCGGCGCCCTGGCCGCCCTGCGCAACGCCGGCCGCCGCCTCAACGTGATCGGCTTCGACGACATGCCGATCGCCCGCGACGTGACCCCGTCCCTGACCTCGGTCCGCCTCCCCCTCACCGAACTGGGCGAACGCGCCATGCGCCTGGCCCTGGACACCTCGAGCGAGGGCCCCCGCACCGAGCGGGTGAGCGCCGAACTGGTCCCCCGCGAAAGCACCTGGGCGATTTAGGCTCGTCGACGCCGCACGATCAAGAGCATTACCCCGAGCGCGTACGCGAGCAGCACCGCCAAGCCGGCCCACCACGGCAGCGGGAAATAGCCGGCCGACGGGGCGTAGTGCGCGATCACCTGCGGATACTCGACCTGCGTCTGCTTGATCGCGAAACCGGCGGCCGGGGTCAGCCGCAGCAGCCACTCGGAGACCGGGTCGGGCAGCAGCGGGAACGCGGTCACGGCGTACGGCAGCACGATCAGCGACAACCCGGCCAGGATCGCCAGCCAGCCGCGGCGCAGCCAGGCGCCGAGCCCGAAAGCGACGACCGCGCTGAGGGCGTACACCACGGCCACCCCGCCGATCACCCGCGCGCCGGTCAGCGCCGGCACCGGCTGGACCGGTATGCCGTTGCCCTTCATGATCGCGAGGCCCACCGGGACGACCACCCCGACGGCGACCAGGCCGGTGACAAATCCGGCCGCCGCGACCACCGCCGGGCCGCGGCCGGCGCCGGTGCCGTAGCGGGCCGCGACCACGACCACCACGATCAGCCCGATCACCAGGCCGGTCAGGAGAAGTTCGACGCTGCGGAGGCCGTCCTCGCCGACCGGTCCGATGTCGCCGGTGCCGCTGACCGTGACGACGCCGTCCTCTTCCTCGGCGCCGGAGGGCTGGTGGTACTTCTCCCAGTCGGTGTGGTTCATCTCGCCGACCGAGTCGCTGCGCCACGGGCCGGCGCCGCCGCCGGTCACGGCCACGTTGTCGAACACGCCCACCGCCTGGGTGAACCGGACCTGCTCGATCGCGCCGCCCAGGCCGACCTCGCGCAGCGTGAGGTCGCCCGGCGAGGTGGCGAACATCCCGACCTGCACGGTGTCCGGCAGGCCGGCCAGCTCGGCCGTCCCGGCGGTGTGCCACTGCCGGCCGTCGGCCGACTCGGCGCCGGTGATCGTGTCGCCCGAGCGGGTCAGGCGCAGCCAGCGCGGGGACTGTGCCGCCACGCTGCCCGGCCGGCCGGCGACGTCGTGCCGGTAGTCGTGCTGGAACCGCACCCCGTGGCTGCCGGTCATCATCAGGGCCGCGTACGACGAGCCGGGCCGCACGCCGTCCTTCACGATGATCCCGGTCTTCGCCCACGGCACCAGCCCGGCAACGATCTCGTCGTGGTCCGGCGGCGGATAGGTGATCGTCCCGGTCATCGCCGTCAGCCGTACCGTGATGCTGCCCTCGCGGCCGAGGTCCCGGTGCCAGAACCAGAACCGGTCGCTCACCACCGAGCCGTCGGCGGCGACCGGTATCACCGGGCACGGACCGTCGCAGGACGAGCGGCTGCCGAAGGCGGGCAGCAGACCCAGCGCGATGACGGCGAGCGCGGCCACGGCCATGGCGATCAGGCGGCCGGGACGGCGGAACGCGGTCCACTCCCGGCGCAGGGATTCGATGGTCGACATGCCGCCGGTTCTACCGAGCCGCCGGTAACACCGCGCCAACCGTGGCCGTCATGCCGCTGTTAGGCCGGTCCCGCCGGTCGCGCCGCACCCTTCGTGACCGGCAGGACCGGCCCCGGGTCGCCGCCGGGTATTGACGGGACCCGATCTCCCGCCTAACTTCCGCAGGAAAGGCCTTACCTAAGGGAGTTCCGAATGCACCGTCGCAAGTTCCTCGAGTTGGCCGGCGGGTCGGCTGCCGGTGTTCTCGTTGCCGCCGGCGGTGCCGCACCGGCCGCCGCCGCCCCAGGCCGGCGGCCGTTCGCCGTGGTCGCCGCGGACGGCAGCGGTGATTTCGCCACCGTGCAGGCGGCCGTCGACGCGGTCCCGGCCGGCAACACCGAACGGCTGACCATCGCGATCCGCCCCGGCACGTACCTGGGGCAGGTCATCGTTTCCTCGACCAAGCCGTTCATCACGCTGCTGGGCACCGGGCGCAACCCCGAGCACGTGGTGGTCGCCGACAACCGGGCCAACGGCACCCCGAAGCCGGACGGCAGCGGCACCTGGGGCACTTCCGGCAGCGCCTCGGTCACCGTGGACGGCGCCGGTTTCACGGCCCGCAACCTGACCTTCGCCAACACCTTCGACGAGGTGGCCAACCCCGACCTCAGCGGCAAGCAGGCGGTCGCCATCCTCACCCGCGCCGACAAGCTGGAGTTCGAGCGGGTCCGCTTCATCGGCAACCAGGACACGCTGTACGTGAACAGCAGCGCGGCCGGAGTGATCGCGCGGGCGTACTTCCGGGACTGCTACGTCGAGGGCGACGTCGACTTCATCTTCGGCCGCGGCACCGGCGTCTTCGACCGCTGCCGCATCCACTCGCTCAACCGCAACACCACCCCGGCCGGGTACGTGACCGCGCCCAGCACCGACATCGCCAACCCGCACGGCCTGCTGTTCAACCGCTGCACGCTCAGCTCGGACGCCCCGGCCGGCTCCGTCTTCCTGGGCCGCCCGTGGCACCCGAGCAACGACCCGAACGCGATCGGCCAGACGATCATCCGGGAGTCGTGGCTCGGTGAGCACATCGGCGCCACGCCGTGGAGCAACTTCGGCACCTGGCCGTGGCAGGACGCCCGGTTCGGCGAGTTCCACAACCGGGGCCCGGGCGCCCTGGTCACCGCCGACCGCCCCCAGCTGACCGACGAGCAGGCCGCCACCGCCACCGTGGCCGACTTCCTGCGCGGCACCGACAACTGGCGCCCGGAGTCATGCCGCTAGATCCTCGATCCGGTCGGCCCACCTCCTGATCAGGACGGCGTCGTGCGACACCAGCAGGACGCCGAGGCCCGCGGTCTCCCTGATCACCTTCGCGACGTGCGCCTGCGTCGAGGCGTCCAGCATCGTGGTCGCCTCGTCGCAGAGCAGGTAGCGCGGCCGGTGCGCCACGGCGCGGGCCAGGCAGGCGCGCGCCACCAGCCCGTCGAAGATCAGCGACGCACCGTCGGTCCCGTACCCCAGCACCGGGTTGAGCGTGTCCGGCTCCCCCGACGTGGCCACCACGAACGTGTCCGCGTCATCGCGCGCGGGCGTCTGCCCACATCCCGCCAATGAGCAGACGGGCAAACGGCATCCCTGCGACACCTCACTATCTAGGAGGTCCGGTAGCCGCCATGCTTACCTAATTGCCATTAGTTTGCAATAAGGTCTCCTGCATGGAATTCTCCGACGTCCTGCGCGGCCGCCGCATGGTCCGCAACTACCGCACCGACCCCATCCCCGACGCCACCGTCGACCGCATCGTGCGGATGGTGCACCGGGCGCCCAGCGCGGGTTTCGCCCAGGGCCACCGCATCGTCGTGGTTACCGATCCGGCCCGGCGTGCCGCCTTGGCCGCGGTGGCCGAACCCTGGTATCTGGAACACGGCTTCGAGCCCTGGATCTCCCGCGCCCCCGTGCAGCTGGTGCTGGGCGTACGCGAGGCGAGCTACCACGAGCGCTACCAGGAGCCGGATAAATTGGACGCTGGCGAGGAGATCCCGTGGCCGGTCCCGTTCTGGTGGTTCGACGCCGGCGCCCTGCTGGTCCTGCTCCAGCTGGCCGCCGCCGAGGAAGGCCTGGCCACGGGTTTCTACAGTCCCGCCGCGCCCGCTGAACTGGCGTCCCTGGCCGAGATCGCCGGTCTTCCCGCCGACGTGGCCGTGACCGGCGTGCTCACCGTGGGCCACCCGGCCGACGACCCGAGGCACGACCCCGCAAAACTGGCCGGCCGCCGCAAACCCACCACCGACCTGGTGACCTGGCTCCACTGACGGGAACGCCCCGGCGGCGCTGGATCATCGCGTGCCGGGGCATCCTCCGTTGCGGGTTGTCGACGCCCGTCCGGACCGGAGCCGGGCAGGACCACGCCTGACCAGCACCGCCCGCCCATGCTCCCCTAATTGCAAACTCCTGGCAACAACGGCGCCCTCGAACCGCCGTCCCGGATTTCGGAACCCATCACCGCATATCGAGCCGCGATCCCGAATCGTGGTCACCTTCCCGTTTCATGGAAGCCCGTTCCAAATCCAGTCTCCCTGGCCACCGTGGGACCGGCTATCAAGGCGGGTTGGGAACCCGAACCGGCCGACATGCCCCGAGGCGCCGCACAGATCCGAACGCACCATCGCCAGTCGGTCGATTTACCGGGCAGGCGGGTGCCGACGTTGTCGAGTTACCGTCCGCCCGGAACTGTCCGCCTGGAACAGCGGCTACTCAAGATCTGCGCCGGCGCTCGCAAGGAGGCCCCGCGAGGGGCCCCATACCCTTCCCCGCGCCCATCACCGCAGCGGCTACGCACTCACGCCGAGATCTACAGTGAGTCCCTCGGCGAAGGCGGCGCGACGGCGGGCGCGCGTGCGCGGGACAGACCCGCCGCATTTCCGGGCGACCTCGACCCGCCAACCACCGGCCAGCCAGCAGCCCCCAGCCACAATGTCGCCACCGCCCACCGCCCACCGCGCGCCGCCAGCCGCCCACCGCGCGCCGCCAGCCGCCAGCCGCCCGGCGGGAGATCTTGACGCCGACACCACCCAAGGAGTCTTCTTCACGGCGCGGTGGCCCCGCGGTGTCAGTCCGCCCGGCCATACGTCGCTCATCCAGCCCTTTTGCCGCAAACGTCCCCGCTGGCGCTCCTCCGCTACGCGATGTTGTCGAGCCGCTGTTCCGGAATGGCCGCAGATCGCCAAGATCCAAGGCGAGCGGCCTATCACCGTCGGGTTAAAGCATTATCTATCGGATATATCGCCGACGGGCTGCCGCATCAAGGGACGCCAGGGCCGGGATGGGGTCCGCCATCGGCAACGGATTCGGGTCCCGCCACAAGCAGGCGTCACCGTCTCGATAGCGCCCGCTCAGACCGGCCTGCCGTTCTGTCCAGTTCGCGGCATCGGCCCCGCTATCGGCAGGTGGCCCTCCGGCGCCGCGAGCAGGCTCCTCGGCGAGTCGACCTGATGCCTTCCGTTCAGCGGAATGACAATTATCTGGAAGCGGACGAACACCCGTCCCGGACCAACCCGCCATCGCCCATTGATCAGGTGCGGAAACCGGCCGCCGCGCCGAGCCGTCCATCCACGACACCAGTGCCGGACATGCCGGTCGTGACCACCATAAACAGCCTGTGGCACGGACCACGACCACCCGCCGGCAAACCACAGCAAATCCCCCGGAGCAGCAGAGAAGACCGCCGGCCTGGCAGCGGGGCCACGGCGTGCCAAAGAAGACCCACGCCGGTAACCGCGCTGCAAAAAACCTGCGTTGTCACACCCATTGACTGCATTCGACAAGCATGTGAACGTAGCCAGGCAAGCGCTTTCCTGGTGCTAACGACGACTCAGCCCAAGTCGTCTGAGGAGATATACAGCTATGCCCGCAGCTTCCACCACCGCCGCAGCCGTCCTCATCGCCGTCGCCACGCTGGGGATAGCCGGCCCGCCGCAGGCCGCCACGGCCAGCGCCGCTCCCCCGGCGGGTGCACCCGCACCCGCCGGGGTGACCGCGGAATCGCTGCAGGCCAAAGGCCAAGGCCCGTCCGCGGCGGCCCTCCGGATGGCACGCCAGACGCTCCCGGCCGGTGACGGTTGGGCGGCCGAAGGGACCGGCACCACCGGCGGTTCCGCGGCCGACGACGCGCACGTCTTCGTGGCGCGCAACCGCTCGGAACTGATCGCCGCGCTCGGCGGCGACGCCCTCACCAACGGCACCAACGCCACTCCGAAGATTGTCTTCGTGAGCGGCAAGATCGACATGAGCTCGGACGCCGGCAACAAGCCGATCGGCTGTGACGCGTACGCCGACCCGGCCTACTCGCTCGACGAGTTCCTGGCCACCTACGACCCGGCGGTCTGGGGTCGCGCGGCGAAGCCCTCCGGACCGCTCGAGGACGCCCGGGTCCGCTCGGCCAAGAACCAGGGCGACAACATCAAGCTCAACATCGGCAGCAACACCACGCTGATCGGCATCAACAACGGCCGGATCACGCACGGCAGCCTGATCCTCTCCGCGGTGAACAACGTGATCATCCGGAACCTGGAGATCACCGACGCGGCCGACTGCTTCCCGGCCTGGGACCCGACCGACGGCTCGGCCGGCAACTGGAACTCGCTGTACGACCTGGTGTCGCTCACCTTCGCCAGCACGAACGTGTGGATCGACCACAACACGTTCAGCGACGGCAACAACCACGACGCCGACCAGCCGGTCTACTTCGGCCGGCCGTACCAGGTGCACGACGGCGCCACCGACTTCATCCGCGGCTCCGACCTGATCACGGTGTCCTGGAACGACTACTACGACCACGACAAGACCATGCTGATCGGCTCGACTGACACCCCGGGCGTGGACGTCGGCAAGCTTCGCGTGACGATCCACCACAACCGGTTCGGCAACGTCATCCAGCGCGCGCCGCGGGTCCGCTTCGGCCAGGTCGACGTCTACAACAACCTGTACGTGGCCACCGACGAGGAGACCTACCAGTACTCGCTGGGCGTCGGCGTCGACTCGGCCATCTACGCCGAGAACAACTACTTCCGGCTCAGCGCCGACGTCCCGGCGTCGAACATCACGAAGTACTGGAAGGGCACCAGGATGACCTCCACCGGCAACCTGGCGCAGACCTCCGGGCGCCCGCCGGTGCCGGTCGACCTGGTCGCCGCGCACAACGAGGCCTACGACCCCGACCTCGCCCCGGACGCCGGCTGGACCCCCACCCTGCGCACCCGGGTCGACCAGGCCCGCGCCGTCCCCGCCGTGGTCGCGTCCGGCGTCGGAATCCGCCGCCTGGGCCTCTGAAAATCTGAACGCACGATCTGACGCATAGATAACGCGGCCCCCAACCGAAAGGTTGGGGGCCGTGCCTGTCAAACCCCTCAGAACACGTTCGTCCAACCGTCCCGGGTTCCCGTGTACGCCACCCCGTCCGCCTTGATCCCGCGCGCGTCCAGCAGGGTGATCGTCCCGCCGCTGTTGCCGAGCTGGACCGGAACCGCCACCGGAACCCGGACCGCCGCACCGGCCGCATCCGCTCGCGGTGGAAGAGGTGCGCGAATTCGTCGGCCGCCAGGTACAGCAGGTCCGGCGACTCTGCTGGGACCGCACCTGCCACCCGCGATAACAACTGCCACAATCCGGCCGTTCCGGCTTCCCCCCGCGACCCGGCCGGGCACGCTGGACCCATGCACATCGGCGTCATCGGAGCAGGACGGCTCGGCGCGACCCTCGCCGAGTGGTGTGTCGAAAGCGGCCACGACGTGGCCGTCACCTCCCGTCACCCGGAGCGGCTGACCCCGCTGGTCGAGCGGCTGGGCGGCGACCACGTGACCGCGATGCCCGTCGCCGACGCTGCGGCGTACGCGGATGCCGTGCTTTTTGCCCCTGCCTGGTCCTCCGCCCGGGAAGCCGTGGATCTCGCCGCCGGCGGCCTGGACGGCAAGGTCGTCATCGACGCCACCAACCCGCCCGAGGCCGTCCCGCACGGACTGAGCGGGCTGGAGACGCTGATGGGCTGGGCACCGGAGGCGCAGTGGGTGAAAGCGTTCAACACCCTGCCGGCCACCGTGCTCTCCCGGCGCCGCGGGCACGATCCGCTGCTGGCCGAGTTCGTCTGCACCGACCTGACCGACGCCCGGCGGACCGCGTCCCGGCTGATCGCGGACCTCGGGTTCGCGCCGTTCTACGCCGGTGGCGCCGAGACGGCCCGCCTCACCGAGACCGGCGGGCCGTTGCAGATGACCGAGGTCAGCGTGCAGGACGCCACCCAGATGCTGGCGTACGCCCTGGCCGAGCGGTAGTCGTCAGACCGCCGCGGTCACGTACTTCTTCCCGGCGAAGTTTGTCACCTGCACCGCGGTGACCTGCGCCGGGTCGAGCAGCGCGCTGCCGTTCAGGGTCGTCCCCGCGCTCTCCCCGGCCGGCGACACCAGCCAGCTGCCGGCCAGCACGACCTCGCCGTTGCGGCCGACCACCTCGAGGCGGCACTTCTCCCCGGCCGGGATGCCGTTGACCGTGGCGGTGACCCGGACCCAGCCGACCGCGGGCGTGACCGTCGCGTTCAGCCGGACATTTGTCAGCGGGTCGACGGCCGCGGCGGTCCTGGTGCCGGGCGCCGTCGAGACCTGGGCCGAAGCCTGGGCCTGCGGGGTGCCGCCGGTGGAGGGTGCGGTGCCGCGGCCGAGCAGCACGCCGCCGCCGACCGCCACCGCGAGCACCGCGGCCGCGGCCGTGGTGAGCACCGCGAGGCGGCGCAGCCGGCCGCCGGACGACTCCTGCCGCACCTGCCGAAGGGTGCGCTGGAGCAGCAGGTCGGCGTCCTCGGGCGGGCCGTCGAGCAACATCTCGTCGGGGATCTCGCGCAGGGCGGACGACCACTCCTGGAGCGATTCGATCTCGTCGCGGCAGGCGGCGCAGGCCGTCAGGTGGCCGTCCGCCCGGCGCTTCTCGTCGGGGGTGAGCATCTCCATCAGGTAACCGGCCATGTCGACGTGGTCGTTGGTCGGGTTCTGGCTCTCCGGCGTACTCATGATGCCAACCGTTCTCTTCCGGCCTCGCGTAGGGCCCGTAACGCATAGTAGGACCGGGACTTCACCGTTCCCGGCGGGATGCCGAGCGCCTCGGCTGCCTCGTTGACCGTGCTGCCGTGCAGATAGACCTGTTCGAGCACGGCGCGATGCTCAGCGGAGAGTGTGCTCAACGCGTCGACCACGACGATCGAGTTCACCACGCGCTCGGCGTGATCACCTTCGACCGCGGCGTCCGGCGGGCTTTCCCGCACTTCGGGGGGCCGTCTGTTGCGGGCCCGGATCTGGTCCAGCACGATGTTGCGCACCACGGTGAGCAACCATCCGCGGACCGAGCCCCTGGAGCTGTCCAGGCTTTCGGGATGCCGCCAGGCCCGGACGAGTGCCTCCTGCACCACGTCCTCGGCGGCGGCGCGGTCCCGAGTCAGCTGCGTGGCATACGCAAGCATGGCCCGGCCGTGTTCCTGGAACAACGATCTGACCAGTGCTTCATCGGCCACCTCCCGGCGCGGTCTGGTCCCTGTCGACGGCATCACAACTCTCCCCGCGGCACTCATCGTGCCGCTCCGGTCCGGGTCCGGTCCCGCCCAGGGGGCACGGACTCGCCGAAGGCGACATCGATGAACGTACTGTGCCGCAGCTACCAGAGATACGTGCAGGTCGCCCACCTGGATCAAAGATCTTGGCAAGTTGGCACTCCGGAGTGAACCACCCTTGCGCGCGCGGCGTGTGGACGTCATAACCGGCAGAAGGAGCAGCCATGACGACGCGACGCAGGACCATCACCATCGTGCTGACCGCAGCCGCCCTGGTGGGCCTGACCGCGTGCGGCACCCGCGAGAATCCGCCCTCGTTGGACAGTATCCCGCTGCCGGTGGCACAGACCCGCTCGGCCGATCCGTCCCCGACCCCCACGAAGGACACCCCGCCGGAGCAGCAACCCGTCCCCGAGCCCACCGTGGCCAAGAAGCAGAAGTGGGTCAAGATCTTCAGCGGACCGTCGGCCAAGGACATCGTGCCCAACGGCGACAAGCGCAAGGGCAGCAACAAGGTCGAGCTCAACGCCGTCGAGAATGAGCAGATCGGCACGTATGTCACCGACGGCGCCGGCCGCACCCTCTACCGCTTCGACAAGGACAAGGCCAACCCGCCCAAGTCCAACTGCAACGGTGACTGTGCCAAGGCCTGGCCGCCGCTGCTGATCAAGTCGCCCGGCAAGATCTATCCCAAGGGGATCGACCCCAAGCTGATCGGTTACGTCGAGCGCAAGGACGGCACCTGCCAGGTGACCATCGACGGCTGGCCGGTCTACTACTTCATCTCCGACAACGAGCCCGGCGACCTCAACGGCCAAGGCGTCAACGGCGCCTGGTTCGCCATCGCGCCCAACGGCGACCGCACCAAGCCGATCCCCGGATTCCCCAACAACTAAAAGCTTTGGAGGTACGGGCGGCGGCCGGTCCACGGTGCGCCGGACGGCTGGGCGCGGGGTCACTCTCCGCGCCCAGCCGTCCGGGCTGTGCCCGTCGGGTCGCGGTCAGATCTTTCCGGTGCCGGCGCCCGCCGTCACCGTGGCCTTCACCTTGTTGTTGGCCTCCGGCGTGTACGCGTACGGGATCGCCGCGACGCTGGCGCCGTTGCGAACCTGCTCGGTACCCGAGTTCACCTTGTAGTTGTTGAGGACCTTCAGGTTGCCCGCGGCCGACTCACCGGTCGACGTCACGGTCGGCTTCGCGACGTTCTCGAAGTAGTTCCGCTCGACGAAGACGCCGGCGTTCATGGTCGAGGCCACCCCGTACGAGCCGATGTTGCGGTAGTAGTTGTTCAGCACGTGCACCGGGTTGGCGAACCGCACCCGGGGGTGCCGCTGGCCGGTGCCCTCGAACCAGTTGTGCACATAGGTCACCCGGAGCTTGCCGGTGTCCTGCGAGGCGTTCGCGTCGTCGTGGCCGAGCAGCATCGACTTGTCGTGGTTGTGCAGCTTGTTCCACGACACCGTGATGAAGTCCGAGCCGCGCTTGATGTCGATCAGCCCGTCGTAGCCGCTGGCCAGGTCGTTGTGGTCGACCCAGACGTGGGTGGTCCCGTCCTGGATGTTGATCGAGTCGTCGCTCGCGTTCCGGAACACCATGTTGCGGATGCGCACGTTCTTGACGCCGGACAGGTTCAGGCCCCCGCCGGTGATGCCGGACCCGGATCCGACGCCGATGATGGTCTTGTTGGACGCCACCTTCAGCATCCCGGACACCGAGATGAGGCCGGACACCCGGACGGTCTGCGAGGTGCCCGAGCTGATCGCCGACGCGAGCGCGGACGACGACGTGACCGTGACGACCGTGCTGGCCGAACCGCCCGGCGTGCCGCCGTTCATGCTGGCGTAGCCGACCGGGCTGGTCTCGGCGGCCGAGGCACCCATCTGGGTGACGGCCAGCGTCGAACCCACGACCGCCGCACTGGCGACGGTGGCGACGGCGATGACCGCCCGGCGGCGACGACGGGAACGTGTTTCAGACATGTGGGTCTACTCCCCTTGTGGAGCGGGTGGAGCCGCCCGTGGGCGGCAGTGGGCGGAAGTGCATTCGGCGAGCGCTCGTCCCGGAGACGAACACAACGCCGGCAGTGCATTCCGGCCGACGCCGACCCCGTGCAAGGAGGCGTGCCGGTGATGCGCCACGGCCAACGCCTGCCCCGTGCATAGCAGACGCCGGTTTTCAAGCCCGGCCGTCGCCCACCCCGTGCAAAGCGGACGACCCGGTGGTGCACCGTCAACCTTCGACGGCCGGCGCCGGAGCCCCGCGCCTGCCCGGTGGATGGGAGGCGAGGAGGCGGCGCCGTTCCGGAAAGCGCCGACCGTGCGGCCCGATGACCTCGCGGTAAGCGCTTAACCGATGCCGAACCTAAGCCAGGTATCGGTAACTGTCAATCTTGTCGAATTCAACCGCAAAGGTTTGCAGGTAAGCGCTTGCCAGGGGTCCGGCGCCGGCCCGGCGCGGCCACAGTGGATCCCCCCGGGTTGACACATCGGCGTTTCTGGATTGGTCTGGGGTCCGGAAGGTCACAACGACGTCGCCGGCCGCCGGGAGGGGTCATGCGCCGAGCCCTGGGAACCATCGCCACCGCACTAGCCGCCACACTCTGCGTCCCACCGGGCCCCGCAATCGCCGCCCCGGTCGCACCGGTGGCCGGCCACCTCACCACCGCCGGCAGCGCCCCCAGCGCCGCCGGCAGCGCCCCCAGCACCCTCGCGCAAACCGGCCACGATCACACCGCCGGCGCCGCCCTCCCACCCGGCGGCCACCACCCCCATCACCCGGTCGTGCGGACCGACCGGGGGCTCGTGCGAGGTCTCCGGGATGGTGGCGTCGACAGCTTCCTCGGGATTCGGTATGCGGCGGCGCCGGTCGGTGAGCTGCGATGGCGGGCGCCGCGACCGGCCCAGCGGTGGGACGGGGTTGCGGACGCCACCGCGTACGGGGACCGGTGTGCCGCCACCGCCAGCGGGAACGGGCCCCGCACCGAGGCCGAGGACTGCCTCTTCGTCAACGTGCAGCGGCCGGCGCGCGGCAGCGGGACGTTGCCGGTCTACGTGTTCATCCACGGGGGCGGGCTCACCAACGGCAGCTCCAACCAGGCCGACATGGCGGCGATCGTGCGGCAGACCGGTGTGGTCGGCGTGTCGTTCAACTACCGGCTGGGGGTGCTCGGCTTCCTCGGGCATCCGGGGCTCACCGCGGAGAGCGGCGAGTCGGGCAACTACGGGTTCCAGGACCAGCAGGCCGCGCTCGGGTGGGTGCGGCGCAACATCGCGGCGTTCGGGGGCGATCCGCAGCGGGTCACCGTGGGCGGCGAGTCGGCCGGCGGCTGGTCGGTATGCGGGCATCTGGTCGCACCGGGCTCGCAACGCCTGTTCGCGCGGGCGATGATGCAGAGCGGCTCGTGCCTCACCCGTACCCTCGCCGCGGCCGAAACCGCCGGACAAGCGCTGGCCGCCGCAGTGAGCTGCACCGACGTCGCGTGCCTGCGGCAGTTGCCGGCCGGCACGCTGATCGACGCGCCGTCCGGACAGGTGGCCGTGGTACGCGGCACGCCCACGCTGCCGCCCGACCCGCGGCAGGCGGTGGCCGCCGGACAGTTCGCGCGGGTGCCGATCGTGGTGGGTGCGACCCGGGACGAGGGCCGGACGTTTGCGCAGGGCTTCATCGGCGCGACCCGGCAGACCTACGAGGCCTGGGTCGGCGACGAGAGGGTTCTCGCCCGCTATCCGTGGCCGGCGGAGAGCGACCAGTTCACCGCCGCCTACCTGGCCGGCGCCGTGATGACCGACTCGGGGATGATCGCCGGCATCGGCGGATGCGCGCAGCGCCTGCTCACCCGGGACTTCGCGCGGTGGACGCCGACCTGGGCCTACGAGTTCGCGCACCGCACCGGACCGGGCCTCACGCCGATCCCGGGCTACGTCTGGGGCGCGGGACACGCGGCGGAACTCGCCTACCTCTTCCCGAGCTTCGACAACGGCACGCCGATCGCGCCCACCTTCGACGCCGGTGAGCGCCGGCTGGCCCGGGACATGAAGAACCACTGGGCGTCGTTCGTGCGCGGACAGGCACCGTGGCCGCGCGGCGGGATTCTCTCGCTGCGCGCGGGCGGGCAGAGCCGGATGATCACCGATGCGCGGTACGCGGCGCAGCACCAGTGCGGGTTCTGGACGCCTTGAGTATCAGGGCTCAGGTCCACCGCGCCGGGGACCGGAAGGATGTGCCCATGACACTCGTTCGCGCCATCGTTCTCGCCGCCGCCACCGTGGCCACCTGGGCGGCGTGGTTGTCCTGGGAGACCGGCTACCGGACCGACGCCGACGGAGCGGTCAGCGGCCCCTACTCGTGGTGGCAGGTCGCCGGCTGCGTGCTCACCCTGGCCGTGGTGACCGCCGTGGCCGGCCGCTTCCTCCCGCTGCTCGTGGTGGTGCCGGTGGTGGCGATCTCGTTCACCGCCGCCTGGTCGGTGCAGGCCGCCTCGGCCGACGAGAGCGGTCTCTGGCCGGTCGGGGCGTTCCTGGTGCTGCTCGGCACGGCGGTGGGCGCGGCCGTGGTGGCGGGGGCGGTGAAACTGGTGACCGGCCGGGGTTTCGCGTCCTGAGCGCGGTCACTAACCTGAGCTGAATTCACCTTTGCTGGGAGGTTCGCTCGTGGGTGCGCTGCCTGAGTTTCCGGCCGGCTTCGTCGTGGGGGTGTCGACCGCCGCCTATCAGATCGAGGGCGCGGTCGACGCCGGCGGACGCGGGGCCTCGATCTGGGACACCTTCTCGCACACACCGGGACGCACCCGCGACGGCGACACCGGCGACGTGGCCTGCGACCACTACCACCGCTGGGCGGAGGACCTGGCGCTGATGGCGGAACTCGGCGTGGACGCGTACCGCTTCTCCGTCGCCTGGCCACGCATCCAGCCGGACGGCACCGGCAAGCCCAACCCGGACGGCCTCGCGTTCTACGACCGCCTGGTGGACGGCCTGCTCGCCCGGGGCATCGCGCCGGTGCCCACGCTGTTCCACTGGGACCTGCCGCAGGCCCTCGAGGACCGGGGCGGCTGGCTGGCGCGGGAGACCGCGGAGCGCTTCGCCGAGTACGCGGGACACGTGGCCGCCCGGCTCGGCGACCGGGTGCGCCGCTGGATCACGCTCAACGAACCGGTCGTGCACATGGCGCAGGGGTACGCCTGGGGCACCCACGCGCCGGGCCGGCAACTGCTGCTGGACGCGCTGCCGGTCGCGCACCACCAACTGCTCGGGCACGGGCTGGCCGTCCGGGCCCTGCGCGAGCACGGCGCCGCCGAGGTGATGATCACCAACAACTGCACGCCGGTGCTGCCGGCCTCCGACGACGAGGCCGACCAGGCGGCGGCCGCGGTCTACGACGCGTTCCACAACCGGCTCTTCAACGATCCGGTGCTGCTCGGCACCTACCCCGACTTCCTTTCCGCCGGCCTGGGCGACGTGCTCCGGGACGGCGATCTTCAGGTGATCAGCACGCCGCTGGACGCGCTCGGCATCAACTACTACAACCCCACGAAGGTCGGCGCTCCCCCGGCCGGCGCCGACCTGCCGTTCGAGATGCGGACGATCGAGGGCGTGCCGACCACCGCGTTCGGCTGGCCGGTGGTGCCGGACGGCCTGCACGACCTGCTCACCGGGCTGCGCGAGACCTACGGCGGGGCGCTGCCGCCGATCTACATCACCGAGAACGGGTGCTCGACCGCGGACGGCACCGCGGATCAGTTCCGGGTCGACTACCTGGACTCGCACCTGCGGGCGGTGCACCGGGCCATCGGCGGCGGGGTCGACGTACGCGGATATTTTGTCTGGTCCCTGCTCGACAACTTCGAATGGGCCGAGGGTTACAGCCAGCGGTTCGGCCTGGTGCGGGTCGACTTCGAGAGCCAGCAGCGGACGCCGAAGAACTCCTACCACTGGCTCCGCGCGCAGTTGGCTAGTCGGGCGTGACGCCGTTATCTCTCAGTGCGCTTCGGTGAGCACACGATCGATAGTCCTGCCTTGCGGCGGGACGGTCCCGGTCTGACCGACTGGCGTCGTGCCGGGTTCACGCTTCACTGCCACCTGCCCGCGTGCGCGGGTCTTCTGGTCGGCTCCACGTGCTGCCACCGGGCCACTCCCGGCGGTGGCGTACTCGGCCGCGAGAGCGACCAGGTTAAGCGCGGCAT
This sequence comes from Paractinoplanes rishiriensis, assembly GCF_016862375.1. GTDB lineage: Bacteria > Actinomycetota > Actinomycetes > Mycobacteriales > Micromonosporaceae > Actinoplanes > Actinoplanes rishiriensis. The sequence goes on from NZ_BOMV01000071.1 coordinate 129,101, forward strand.
TGTGGTCCCGGTCGCTGACCAGAGCACACACCTCGCAGGTGTACTCACGCTCGGAAAGGGCCAGCTTGGTTTTCACCGCGCCGCAGCCTGAGCAGGTCTTGGAGGAGGGATACCAACGATCGGCCACAAGTAGCCGCCCACCGTTCCACCCGGTCTTGTATGTCAATTGCCGCCGGATCTCCGCGAACCCGGCGTCGGCAACGTGTCGGGCCAACGTGCGATTGGCCAGCATCCCGGTCACGTTGAGGTCTTCGACGACGACGGTGCCATACTCGCGGGTGAGCCGGGTGGTGAGTTTGTGCAGGCCGTCGCGGCGCAGGTTCGCCACCCGGGCATGCGCGCGGCCGAGCCGGGCCACCGACCGCTCCCAGCGTTTCGAGGCACGGCGGCCGGTACGACGGTCCGGGCCGTTCTTACCCGACGTCCACCCCGACCACCGAGACGGGGCGGGCCGGGCGCCGTTCAGCGCGTTCGATCTCGACGGTGAATGCGACGTGCCAGCGCCCGCCGTCACGTCGTACGGTCGCGGACATGATCCGCGCCGCGCCCGCTTCGAGGCGGCGGGCGAGCTTGCGGGCCGACCCGAGCGGCTCCGACATGAGCGAGGACATCGCGTTCCTGGCCGGATTTGAGGTCGAGCGCGAACCGGTACGCCTGGATCGTCTTCACGCCAAGTCGCTCCCGGTGGCCTCGCGGTCGACGACGAGCTTGCGGCCCGTGGCCCACACGGTCACCCAGGCGACCTGCCCGTCCAGGCCGGCATCCTGATCGGCCGACGACACCGGGCATACACCACGGTCCTCCCGGCCTCGGCCGGCGTACCGGTCAGCGGTTCACCGACCATGATCAGACGGCCGAGACGTAACGGGAACGGGAGGCGTCCCGGACTCGTAACGCCGACGTGCCGTCGCGTACGAGATGCCGGTCTTGCCGCAGCCCATCCCTTCAGGTTCACGATGCCGGCTATCGCCGATTAGCGAGCACATATGACGACCCTTACGCCCGGAAGTTGTTAACCCTCCCGGTCGCCGTAGCGTTTGCCGCCGAACTCCTCGTGCAGCCGGTCGTCCAGCTCGTCGGCCAGGCCGGTCATCACCTGCACGGCCAGCAGCAGGTGGGCGGCCTGCAGGTTGCGGCCGAAGACCGGCACCGAGGCCCAGACCGTGTCCTCGGCGTGGTACAGCCGGCCGATCTGCATCCGGTGGGTCAGCTCGCCCAGCCGGGCGTACAGCGGCTCGGTCGGCTCGATCGCGGTGAGCACCGGCGAGAACACCTCGACCAGCGGCGGGCTCTGCTTCACCCGCACGTAGACCACCGCCGAGCCGGCCCGGATCGCGAGGTCGCCGTCCGTCTCGTGGTCGATCCGGCCGGCCAGCACGGTGCGCACCTGCTCGTCGAGCGGCGCGTCCGGGGCCTTCGGCACGTAGCGGGGCGTCGGCAGGTCGCCGGTCAGCCAGGTGGCCTCGGGCGCGCGGGTCAGCAGCCCGGCGGGCAGCAGTACCTCGGCCACGGTGCCCTCGTCGCGGCGCAGCAGCACCCGGATGCCGTGCCGGCCGGCCAGCCGGGCGACCACCACCAGGCCGAGGCGGTCGGCGGTGGCGGCCGGGTCGACGAGCAGCCGGTTGAGCCCGGGAAGGTCGCCCGCCGGGATGCCGGCGCCGCTGTCGGCGATCGTGACCAGCGCGTCCGCACCCTCCCGGCGGGCCGTGACGGTGACCCGGCTGCCCTTCTCGGAGAACACGGTCGCGTTGTCGAGCAGCTCGGCGACCAGCCGGACCACGTCGTGCACCGCCACCGCGGCCACCGCGAGCTCGTCGTCGACCGTCTCGACGTCGATCCGGTCGTACTGTTCCACCTCGGACTGGCCGGCCCGCAGCACGTCGACCAGCGACGTGTCCGCCCGGCGCGGCGGCCCCGGTTCGGCGCCGGCCAGCGTCAGCAGGTTTTCGTCGTAGCGGCGCATCCGGGTGGCCAGCTGGTCCAGCTCGAAAAGCTGGGCCAGCCGGTCCGGATCCTCCTCGTCGCGCTCGATCCGGTCCAGCGCCCCGATCATCCGGTCCGCCAGCGCCCGCGACCGGAGTGCCAGGTCGATGATGCCGGGCGCAACGGGCGCGGGCGGGCGAAGCCTCTGGAGCAGCGCGGTGACACGTACGGGAATCAATATTTACCGTCCACTGTGACCTCAGTCATACCTGGCAGCATAGGCCGTGATCAGCGGGCGTACACCTCCAGTTCGTAGGCCGAGAAACCGTAGGTCGTCGCCCTGGTCTGGCCGGTCAGGCGAAGGTACCGGGCCGTCCGCGCGGGGAAGACGACGGTGTCCAGGCCACCGTTGCCGCCGCTCACCGCGGCGGCCTGGGTCCAGGTGGTGCCGTCGGCCGAGGTTTCTATGCGGTACGCGGTGGCGTACGCCGACTCCCAGCGGACCAGGACTCTCGACACCGTTCGCGCGGTGCCCAGGTCGACGCGGACCCACTGGTTGTCGGACCAGTCGCTGGCCCAGCGGCTGGTCAGGCTGCCGTCCACCACGTTGGTGGCGGGATGGCCGCTCTGCGCGCTGGACGACGTGACCGGTTTGGCGGCGGCCAGGTTGCTGATGTCGTCACCGCGCTTCGCCGGGAACGACACCACCTGCTGGTAGGTCGGCCGGTTCTGCCACGGGGTCAGGGTGTGCTCGATGCCGCCCAGCGGTGACTGCAGGACGGCGTCGGCGCACCACTGGTTGCCGGCCGCGCAGTGGTCGTCGGCCGGGTAGGTGGTGGCGGCCGGCTCGGCCAGCGCCCCGGACAGGCTGGTGAGCAACGCCGTGCGGCAGGCGCTCAGGGTGCCGGCACCACAGTGCTTGCGCGGCCAGTTCGGCACCGCGTCGCCGAGGGTGGCCCGCAGGTCCTTGTCGACCCAGCCCCACCAGCCGTACTGGAACGCCGAGCCCTTGTGCGCCTGGGCCTCGTTGGCCGAGGTGGGCAGGGTCGACATCGGGCCGGTCTGCTTACCGGACGGTGACTCGTTGATCTGCAGCGTGTTGACCAGCGACTGGAACAGGTCGTTGCCCAGGCTGGACTGGAACTGGGCCTGGACGAGTCGCGGCCACCAGGCGTCGAAGTTCCGGATCGCCTCGGCGTGCTGGTAGGTCTTGCTGTTCGCCGACGTCTCCACCCGCTTGGCACCGGACTGGAGCCAGGAGCGCAGCCTGGTCACCGCGGCGGCCTGGGCAGAGTCGGTGACGGTGGCCGTGTCGATCACCCGGAGCAGGTCCGGCAGCACCTCGGCGCCACGCAGGTCGACCACCGCCGCGTTCTGCACCAGCTTGAGCAGCGCGGCCCGGTCGTACTTCTGGCCGGCCGCGATGCCCGCCTTGAGCGGCCGGTCGAGCAGGTCGCCGCGGTGCACCGCGGAAAAGCTGAAGTTGCCGTCGGCCGCGCTGTAATTGGCCGCCTGCTTGTTGTTCCAGCTGATGAAGTAGTCCTGGTTGACCGCCTGCGGGTGGGCCGACCGGACCTGGTAGGTGGCGGTGTTCGGGATCGGGTCCCAGCCCGCCCACTCGTACGCCGGCTCGGCCCGGTTGGGCAGGTTGGGGTCGGCGCCGGACGCCCGGACCGGCTGGGCGCCCGAGGTGAACATCGCCGAGTCCGCCGAGTTCACGTAGAACCAGTTGAACGCGAACGCGATGCTCGCCGCCGAGTTGGTGAACGCGGCGACCGTGCTCATCTGGTCGGGCTCGTTGAACATCTGGAACCCGATCGCCGAGTCGGCCTCGTGCTGGTAGGTCGAGCGCAGGCTGGTGAACGCGGTCGGCGCCCCGCCCACCAGGCCGCGCCAGGTGACCAGGCCGTACCGGGTGCGCTGCACGGTGAGCCGGTACGAGCCGGCCGCAGTGGAGTCGGCCGTGGTCGGTGCCCACGCGTTCTGCTGGGTCAGGTTCTCCATGGCCAGGCACTGCCCGTGGTACACGTACCCGGTGGAGGCCAGGGTGGCGGCGCTGCCGTCGGTGTTGCAGAGCTTGACCGCGTAGGTGTCGGTGATGTCCTGGATCGACGAGGTGGCGCTCCACGCGTAGTCCGGGCCGCGGCCGATCAGCGTGTAGAGGTTCAGGCCGGAGAACGCGATGCCCCGGCTGCTGATCCCCGGTCCCTGCAGCTCCTGGAGCATCAGCAGCTGCGGGGCGAAGTAGCCGGTCTGCGGCCCGAACACGGCGACCGGGTGCCCGGTGGCCGAGTGCGCGGCCGACACCACGGCGGCGTTCGACATGCCGCGGCTGGCGCTGTCGAGGGTGAGCGTGCCGAGCGAGTCGGCGATGGCGCTGGTGCCGCTGGCCGCGGTCGCCGCCGAGCCGGTCTTGTCGAAGACAATCGGCTGCGGGGTGGCGGTGCCCGGGTCCGGCATGGCGACGCCCGCCGCGTCCGGGTTGCCCTGCCCGTACGGGAACGACTGTCCGTTGTGCAGGGTGAGCACGGCCTCCGGGTCGTTCTGCGCCCGGAACTGCTGCCAGACCTGGTCGCCGACGGCGTTGCCGTACTTGGCGCGGGACGCGATACGCACCAATGCAGACTGCATCTCGGTGCCGCCACCGCCGCCGAACAGACCGCCGATCACGCCGGCGATCGCTACCAGGTCGGTGATCACGAAGTCCTCGGGACCGCCCACGTTGGTGATCGAGTCGAGGTGACCGGTCAGCACGTACTCGCCCGGGCAGTCCCGCGCGGCCATGCAGTCGTCGATGTACTTGTTGATGCCGGCCAGGTAGCTCTGCACGTCGGTGAAGAGTTGTGCGCCCCGGGTGCCGGACGCGCGCAGCCGGTCGACCTGGGCCTGCAGGTCCGCCTCGGTGTACGGCGAGTTGCGCCAGACGCTCTGCTCGAGCGCCCGGTTGCCGGCCGCGCCACCGGCGAACGGGGTGAGCTTGCCCCGGGCGACGTGCCGCATCAGGTCCATCACGAACAGCCGGTCCTGCGCGCCCGCGTATCCGGCGCCGTACATGGTGCCGGCCCGGGTGGTGCCGGTGATGTGCGGGATGCCGCGCTTCTTGTCGCGCACGATGGTCACGTCCGAACGCGGGGACTTGGTGCTCTCCACGTCGGCGGCGGCCACGCCGTACGAGCTGTCGTTGAAGAAGTTGTTGATCTGGTCGCCGGTCAGGCCGGTGTAGTTGTAGACCAGGTTCGCGTACGGGGCGAGCTGGTCGTCCGAGTGCGGTGGCTTCGAGCCGAACGCCTGCGACGCCAGGATCTGGAGCAGATCGGCGTCGCCGTTCTCGCCCGGCGGCAGGATGTCCGAGCACTCGCCGAGACAGTAGTCGTTGGCGGCGAACGCGGCGGCGGCCGGTAGCGCGGCGCCCGGGGCGAGGACGGCGGCAGCGGCCAGAGTGGTGGAGGCAAGCAGGGCGCTCAGCAGAGAACGGCGTCTGCGCATGGGGTTCCCTTCGGGGAAACGCGAACGCGAAATTGTTTCGTAGATGCTAAGACGTCGATGCCTTGCTTGGCTACTGTTCAGTAGGTTCACGGACGGCGAGCGGTCAATCGCCGGGGTGCACCACCACTTTGAGGCCCTCCCGGGCGGCAGCCGAGGCCATCGCGGTGGCCACCTCGGACAGCGGGTAGGCGGCCGACACCAGCGGGGTCAGATCGACCTTCCGGCGCGCGGCCAGGTCGATGGCGCGCGGGTAGACCTCGCCCATCCGGCGGGACATCACCAGCGTGAGGCCCTTGCGCCGGGCGATCGCGGCCGGGAACGAGGTGCGGTCGCCGTCCGGGATGCCGACCAGCACCACCCGGGCGCCGGGCTTGGCCAGACGCAGCGCGGTCGCCACCGCCTCGTCCGAACCGGACACCTCGAAGACCACGTCCGCCTCGCCGGCGTCCGCGTCGCCGGCCGGCTCGGCGCCGAACTTGCCGGCCGCCTCGAGCCGGTGCGGCAGGGGCTCGACGGCCAGCACCCGGGTGGCGCCGGCCAGCCGGGCCAGCTGCACCAGCATCAGGCCGATCGGGCCGCAGCCGACGACGCCGACCGTGCCGGCCATCCGCAGGTGCCCGAGGTCGAGCGCGTGCAGCGCCACGCCGAGCGGCTCGAGCAGCGCGCCCTCGTCGGCGGTCAGGCCCGCGGGCAGCCGGTGCAGGCGGTGGCTGGGCCAGGCCATGAACTGGCGCAGGCCGCCGTCACAGGTGCCGTGCCCGGCGAAGACGACCCGCGGGCACAGGTTCGGGTAGCCGTCCCGGCACTGTTCGCAGGCCAGGCAGGGAATCGCCGGGTCGATCGCGACCGGGGTGCCGTCGGCCGGCCCGCCGCGGACCACGCCGGCCATCTCGTGCCCGAGCACCAACGGCCGGGACAGCACCGCGTCGCCGATCGCGCCCTCGGCGAACCAGTGCAGGTCGGAGCCGCACAACCCCACCGACGTCACCTCGACCAGCGACTCGCCGTCGCCGGGCCGGGGGTCGTCCTCGTCGAGCACCCGGACGTCGCCGGGTCCGTGCAGCCGGGCGACGCGCATGAGGGTCTCCTGTTCGACGGATATGTTAACGATAACAGCGGCCAGCTTGCCCGGCCGTGGTCGAATGGTCGCGATGATTGCCACTCTCGTCGCCGCGACACTGCTCGCCGCCGGACCGCAGCAGGTGTGCGGCATCACCGACAAGCGGCTGTCCGAGATCTCCGGGCTGGCCGCCACCGCCACCGGCTACGTCGTGGTCAACGACGGCTCCGACGACGCGGACCGGCGGCGCATCTTCTTCCTGGACCGCGACTGCGAAGTGTCCCGGACCGTGAAGTACCCGTCGCGGCCCCGGGACACCGAGGATCTGGCGGTCGGCCCGGACGGCACGGTGTGGGTGGCCGACATCGGCGACAACAGCCGGACCCGTACGACCATCGCTCTGTGGCGCCTCGAACCCGGCGGCCGGAAGCCGGAACTGATCCGGATGGCCTACCCGGACGGCGCGCACGACGCGGAGGCGATGCTTTCAACCCCAGGTGGTACGCCGATCATCGTGACCAAGACGGCGGGGTCGGCCGGTGTGTACGTCCCGGACGGTCTGCTGAGCACCGGGAAGACGACCACGCTGCGCCTGGCGGGCTCGGTGTCGTTGCCGTCGACCGCCACCAGCAACCCGTTCGGGCTGCCGGGACGAATGGTGATCACCGGGGGCGCGGTCAGCCCCGACGGCCGGCGCGCGGTGCTGCGCACGTACGCCGACGCCTTTGAATTTGACGTGCCGGACGGGGACGTGGTCGAGGCGATCACGAAGGGCAAGCCGCGGGAGACGCCGCTGCCGGACGAGCCGCAGGGTGAGTCGATCGCCTACAGCCCCGACGGGACCTCGCTGCTGACCGTCTCGGAGGTCAACCAGCCGCCGGCGAACGTGCTGCGGTACCCCCTTATTGTCCCTTCTCCGCCCGCTTCACCGGCCCCCGTGGCGGTCGTCGCCCCGCCCGATCGCAGTCCCCGCTTCCCCGCCGGAGCGCTGTTTACCGGCGGGGTTCTGCTGCTGGCCGCCGCGGCGCTCGCCGTGGGACTCATCCTGCGGCGACGTCGCTGATCGCCTTCTCGATCAGGGCGGCCGTCTCGCCCGGGTCGAGGCAGCGCCCGCTCAGCCGCCCGAACTCCGCGCGGTGCCGGTCTACCTCCGCCGGCTGCCGCCGATAGCGCCGATCCTCGTAGACGACGTCGAGGTCGGTGGACCTGCCGAACTCGAGGACGGTCACCGGCAGGCCCAGCATCGGGTGTTCCCCGGCGCCGAACGGCAGCACCCGCAGCGACACGGTCGGCACCCGCGTCATGACCAGCAGGTGCCGCAGCTGACCGGCCATGACCCGCGGTCCGCCGATCACCCGGTGGATCACGGACTCGTCCACGAGCGCCGTCAGCACCAGCGGATGGTCATCGGTGAGCCGCCGCTGCCGCTCCGCCCGAAGCTCCACCTCCCGCTCCAGTTCGGGCCGCTCACCCAGCGCCGCCAGGGCCCGGTGGTAGGCCTCGGTCTGCAGCAGCCCCGGCACCACGGTCGGCTCCCAGGTGCGCATGGCCGACGCCTCGGCCTCGAGCTCGATGAACGAGTCGGCCCGCATCAGATCGCGGTACGGCGCCCAGCGGTCGGCATCCCGGTCCCGGTTGGAGCGGGCCAGCGCCACCAGCGCGTCGTCCCGGACCCCGTACAGGCTGAGCAGGTCCCGGACGTCACGCGGGGTGACCGCCACCCGCCCGTTCTCGATCCGGCTGACCTTGGCCGGGTGCCATTCGAACCCGCGCGACACCGACTCCTGGGTGAGCCCGGCCGCCTCACGAAGCCGGCGCAGCTCGGTCCCCAGCCGGCGACGGCGCAGTGTCGGCCCTTCCGCGGACAACCGGACCTCCTACCTCAGGCTTGGAATCCTACGCAGCTCAGGCACGCGTAGACCTCCTGGGTGGTCGCGGGGCCGGCAGATGGCGTGCAGAAGTCTCCGAGGCGGAGAGTAACTCTTCCAGCCGGCGGGAGCCTGTCCGCCTTGCGGGAGGCGGATCCCGGTATGCGGTTGCGATGGCCATTGACTGGGAAACAATGCCTCGCAGGTAGCAGAGTGGCGCGCTCCCCGGCGGATAGCGGAGCCGATTCCTGGAAGCTGACCGTTTATGTCTCGTCAGCTCAGTGTCGCGGCCTGGATGTCGACGTTGCCGCAGCTGGAGTTGAAGGTCTCGGCCGTCGTCCAGGTGATGGACAGGTTGGTGCCGGCCGCCGCGCGGAAGCGGATCACGAACCGGGCCGTCGTGGTGCTGGCATCCCGGTCGGTCACGCTGCCGCTGACCGTCTCGCCGCCCAGCCGCGCCGTCAGCTGGCCGCGCGCCAGCCACGCGCCCGCGTAGAAGTGCAGCGTCCGGGTCGTCGGCGAGGCGCTCACCTGGAGCGCGAAGTTGCCGCCCGCCCCGCACGTGTAGACACCGGTCGGGGTGCCGCTCGCCGAACCCGTCGGGGTGCCGCCGGACCAGGAGAAACGCTGCGGGTTGGTGTCGTAGCGGCCGCGGCTCGTGCCGCCCAGGTCACGGATCGCGCCGCTGCCGCCGCTCTTGCGGTTGAGGCTGCGGGCGTTGGCCAGGCCCCAGTGCACCCAGTCCAGGCTGCCCTCGGCGGACAGATTGACCGTGGCGGGCACCGCCGTGGTGGCCAGCGTCAGCAGCGGGGTGACCTGCTGCGGCGGCTTCGCGGTGCCGGTGCGGGCGGGTGGCGTGGTCGGTGCGGGTGGGTCGGCCGGCTCCGTGGTCCCGGCGGCCGGGGGCGCGCCGGACGGGGCCGCCGACGACGGCTGCACGTACGAGGCCGGCGCCGTGGTGGTGAAGATCGGCTGCGGCGACGCAGCCGGCGACAGCGGCGCGACCGACACCGGGTCGGTGCCGCTGTCGGTGGCGAAGCTGATGACCACGCCGGCGACGAACAGGGTCACCGCGATCGCGGCCGCCAGCAGCCACCGCCGCGGATTCTGCATCCGGTGGGAGGCGATCCGCGAGCCTGCGGACGGCGGCGCCGGCTCGGCGGAGGCACCGGCCGGCCGGGACCGGGCCGAGATCGGTTTGTCCGGCGCCGGGGCGTTGTTGCTCAGCCAGCCGCCTATGCGCAGCCGGCTGGCCCGCTGCTGCCTGTCGTCCGGGCCGCGCATACCGGTGCTCCCCACGTAAGCCAACGGTGATCTTCACGAAACGGGGACCCAGGCTATCCCCAAGCACCGGTGGGCTGGAAGAACACGAGACGGCGAAGCGCTCGGAGATTTACCCGTCGAGGCGGCCGGCCGCGCGCAGCACGGTGAGCGCGTCGGCGGTGACCCACGGGTTGGCCCGCCGGGTGCTGGTGCCGCCCCAGTCCACCCAGTCGTGGTGCATCGCGACCTCGTTCGACGGGCGGTAGAAGCGGGCGTGGGCCGGCCAGCCGTCCGCCACCCGCAGCGACTCGAGCAGGTCGAGGGCGTCGGCGCAGCGCGGGTCGCCGAGCAGGCCCAGTTCGGCCATCCCCTTGAGCCCGGCCAGCACGTCGTAGTGCCAGTACAGCGGGTAGTGCAGCTTGGCGAATTCGGCCCGGATCAGCTCGCCGGTGCTCCGCCGGAACGCCAGCCGGCGGGTCAGGAAGACCTCGGCCGCCCGCCGGGCCGCGTCCTGCACGCCGCACCGCCAAAGCCCCCGCATCGGCAGCAGCGTCTCGCAGAACGAGGACGAGGCGGCGGACGGGTCGAGGTCGCAGTTCCAGCCGCCGTCCGGCCACTGCCAGCGCAGCAGCAGGCCGGCCAACTCGGCGCAGCGCTCGTCGGCCAGCCCCAGGGTGACCAGCGACCACAGCGCGTTGCCCTGCTGCGAGGCGTGCGCGCGGTGCCGGCCACGGATAAGGGCAACACCCTTGTGGCGGTACGCCGCGGCTTTCGTGGCCACCTCGACGTCCTTGCGGTAGGTCTCGTCCAGCCAGGTGGCGAGGACCTGTTCGCGCAGCGGGTGCAGGGCCGGGTCGCCGGGCGGGTAGCCGAGGTCGGCGAGCGACGCCAGCACCCAGTGCGGGCCCTGCCATTTCGCATAGGTCCCGGGGCGTTCGGCGGCATGCAGCAGACGCCGTACGACCGGCGAGTCGCGGACCTCGTCCCGGCCGTCCGGTTCGCCGAGGACGCCGGCGCGCACCTTCCACCGGATCGCCGGCTCGGGCGAGTCGAGGAGCCGCTCGACGATCGGCCCGTACACCGGTCAGACCTCGTGGCCGAGTTGCGCGGAGACCCGCCGGGCGGCGGCCAGCAGGTCGTCGACGATCGCCGGGTCGCGGTCGGGCCGGAACCGCAGCGCCGGCCCGGCCACGCTCAGCACCGCCACCACATGACCGTCGTGGTCGAACACCGGCGCGGCCACCGCGGCCGCGCCGACCTGCCGCTCCCCCAGCGACGTGGCGTACCCGCGCCGGCGGATCACGGCCACCTCTTCCCGGAGTCCCGCCGGGTCGGTGATGGTCCGATCGGTGATCGCCGTCAGCGGGTGCCGCAGGTACGCGTCCAGTTCGTGCTCCGGGACGAACGCCAGGAACGCCTTGGACGCGCCACCGGCGTGCAGCGGGAACGGGATGCCGACCGCCACCTCGAGACGCAGCTCCTGATCCGGGACGACCTGGTCGGCGTACCACCTCATGTCGCCACGACGCAGCGAGAGGGTCGCGGTCTCCTGGCTCCGCTCGGACAGGAATTTGAGTTCCCGCGCGGACATCGCGCGCACGTCGGTGCGCGCCAGATAGGCCTGGCCGAGCGCGACGGCGGCGTGCCCCAGCGTGTAGCGCCGGGTGACCGGGTCGACCGCGATGAGCCCGCGGCTGCGCAACGCCGTGAGGATGCGGTGCACCGCGGCCTTGGTGAGCCCGAGCGCCGCGGCGATCTCGGTGACCCCCAGATCGGGCTGTTCGCTGCGTCCGAAATAGAGCAGGACGTCCATGGCGCGCTCAACGGCGGCGACCGTGCGGGACTGGCTCTCCTCCGCGGCCGGCCGGATCGACGGAGCGGTGCGAGTGGGCACTGCGGACTCCCCCGGAAACGTGATCGATACAACCCTCGCGAGAGCCTAACCTCCGCTTTCGCCAGAATGACTGCTATGAGCGCCGACGACCTGCGAGCCTTGCTCGCCGCCGACCACGTCACCCACGTGCCCGGCATCTACGACCCGGCCACCGCGGCGCTCGCCGTGCGGGCCGGGCACCGGGCCGTGCACCTGTCCGGCGCGGCCGTGGCCGCGCTCAGCCTGAGCCGTCCCGACCTGGGCTTCGTGCCGCCCAGTCAGCTCGCCGACCGGGCCACCACGCTGGTGCCCGAGCTGTCCGGGGTGCCCCTGCTGGCCGACGCGGACGGCGCCGATCCCCAGCCGCTGCACGCCGTCTGGACCGCGTGGGCCTACGTGCGGGCCGGGATCAGCGGCCTGATCCTCGACGACGGCGCGCAACCCGGCCTCGCGGCCGCCAAGGTGGCTGCCCTGGTCACCCAGGTGCCGGAGGTCGCGGTCATTGCCAAAACCAGCGGGTACGCGACCAGCGGCCTGCCAACGGTCATCGAGCGCTGCCGCGCCTACGCCGGCGCCGGTGCAGACGCCGTGTTCCCGGAGGGTCTCGACCGCCTCGACGATCTCGCCAAGCTGCGCCAGGCCCTGCCCAAGGTGCCGATCGTGGTGAGCCGCTCGGAGGCCGCCGCAACCCGCGTTCCGGCCTCCGACGCCGACCTGGCCGCCGTGGGCGTACGGCTGATCCTGCACCCGCTCTCGGCCGCGCTGGCGGCGTTGCGGGCGGTGTCGCTCACCTATCGCGCGATTCTGGACGAGGGCGACGCGGGGCCGGTGGACCGGTTGCCGTGGGCGGCCTTCACCACGCTCGTGAGGCCCGAGGAGAAGACACCGGACGCGCGCTACGTGCCCAACCGGTTGGAGACCTGACCGGCGACGAGAATAGCGCCGTGGACGAATACGTATTGCGGGCCGTGGGCCGGGTCGAGTCGTCGCTGACCGATCTCGCCGCCGCCCCGAAACAGGGCGACGAGGGTGCGCCGGAAGCGTGGCTGGTCTTCGACGACACGGTGGCCGAGGCGCTGCGCGACCTGGCGGCCGGCGCCGAGGTGCTGGTGCTCACGTGGCTCGACCGGGGCCGGCGGGACGTGCTGTCCGTCCAGCCCCGGGACGACCGTACCCGGCCTGAAATGGGGGTTTTCAGCACCCGCTCGCCGGACCGGCCCAACCCGATCGGGCTGCACCGCGTCACGATCCTCGAGGTCGACGGCTTGCGCCTCCGGGTCGACCGGCTCGAAGCCGTCGACGGAACGCCGGTCCTCGACCTCAAGCCGGTCCTCGGCGACGTCGGCGACCGCTGAGGCCGGCGTGACGTGATGGCCGAGGTTTGCGCGTGACGCGATGATCCTGGACCGGCGTCACGTGACGAATCGGGCAAGGGCGTGACGTCTAGAAGACCGGGAGGCCGTCGATGCTCGCGCCGTTCTTGACACGGCGGTATTCGGCCAGGTCGTCGTCGTTGCGGCGCTCGTGGGCGCGGATCAGCAGGTCGCGGTCGCCCTCGTAGGTCATCAGCGGCACCGAATAGCCGCACGAGTCGCTGACCCGGTGGACGTCGACGTCGATGATCGAGCGGGCGCCGTGGGCGTCGGGTGGCTCGGGGAACTCGGCGAGGAGGTCGGCGTACCCGGGGTGGGTGACCGGGACGGCTCGGCCCCGGCCGTGCAGGCGGACGATGTTGGGCGGGCCCTGGAAGGCGCAGAACATCAGGGTGATCCGTCCGTTCTCGCGCAGGTGGGCAATCGTCTCGGCGCCGCTGCCGTGGAAGTCCAGGTATGCCACCCGGTGCTCGCCGAGCACCACGAACGTGCCGGTCATGCCCTTGGGCGAGACGTTGACGTGGCCGTCCGCGCTGGTCGGGGCGGTGGCCACGAAGAACATCGGCTGACGTTCGATGAAGTCCCGCAGCCTGCCGTCGATACCCGCATGCACCTTCATGGGCTCCATGCTGCCGATCGAGGGCCACCCTGGTCGAGGCGGATTCGGGTCACAATGAACGCCATCGCGGCCGTACGGGGAGGTAGACGCGATGACCACACCGGAAAGACTTGCCGCCGAACTGCGCGCGTTACGCGCCGCAGCCGGGCTCACGCTGCGCGAACTCAGCCTTGAAGTGCACGTCAGCGACTCATCGCTGTCCCGCTACTTCAGCGGTCAGGCGCTGCCGCCGTGGCCGGTGGTGGCGGCCCTGGCCGACCTGGGTGGCGGTGATCACACCGAGTTGCGCCGGCTGTGGGAGGGCGCGCAGCGGGAACGCAGACGGTCCCGCTGGCCGGCTCCGGCAGCGCCGCCGGAATGGCGGATGGGCCTGATCGGGGTGGCCGCGCTGATGGCCGCGTCGGGCGCGGCCGGCTGGTTGCTGGCGCACCGCTTCCCGGGATGTTCCCGAGAAGCGTTTCCCCTGGCCCCGGAGTTGCGGCCGGCGGCACGCTGAGGTCGGCCCGGCTGGCGGGCCGACGTCGGACGGGGGAAGACCATGAATGCATACGTACGCCGGGGCATCGTCGTGCTGGGTGCGGGCGCCGCGGGGGTGGCCGCACTGCTGCTGGGCCTGAGCGCCGGCGGCACGGCACAGGCCGGCAAGGGCCCCACGGTCACGGTGGCCGGCACCAACTGGGACTTCGCCCCGGCCGCGTGGGCGGGACCGACCGTGAGCGGCGACGGCTGGGCGGGCCCGACGGTGACCGGCGACGGCTGGGCCGGACCGACCGTCGTGCGGGTCTGACGTGCGGGTCTGAGGTGCGGGTCTGACCAGGGTGCATCCCCGGCCGGGCGGGCTACGCTCGGGCCGGGGTGATCTGGATGAGTGATCTCGACCGGGACTACGCCGCCGCCGGATTCGCGCGGCGCCTCGGCTGGGGGCGGCGGTCCGCGGTGCTGCTGATCGATCCGGTGCGCGCGTACACCGAGCCGGGCTCGCCGCTGTGCCTGCGCACCGGTCCGGCGGCGGCCGCGGCCATGGGACGGCTGGCCGGCGCCGCCCGGGAGCGCGGTCTTCCGGTGGTGTGGACCAGCGTGCGCTACGCCGACGAGTCATGCAGCGAGGCGCCGCTGTTCGCCGCCAAGGTGCCGGCCCTCACGGTTTTCGCGGCCGGCAGCCCGCTCGGCGAGTTCACCGCGCCGCTCGCCCCGGCCGCCGGGGAACTGGTCGTGGTCAAGCACTACGCCAGCGCGTTCGCCGGCACGTCGCTGGCCGCCTGGCTGTCCTCGAACGCGGTGGACACGCTGGTCATCGGCGGCTATTCGACCAGTGGCTGCGTACGCGCCTCGGCCCTGGACGCGCTGCAGCACGGGTTCCGGCCGATCGTGGTGCGCGACGCCTGCGCCGACCGGGACGGCGGCCCGCACGAGAACAACCTGTTCGACCTGGACGCCAAGTACGCCGACGTGATCGCGCTGGACGAGGCGCTGCCGGCCCTCACGAGGTCGCCACGCTGACCACCCCGGTGCAGGTCATCGCCGCGCCGAGCAGCACCACCATCCCGGCCGACACCAGCGGCAAACGGTTGAGCAGCACCGGGTTCCGGGCCGGGCGCAGTCCGGCGAACGCGTCCCGCGCCGTCACCAGCACCAGCCCCAGGCCGACCACGACCGCGGCCAGGCCCAGGCTGAACGCGACGATCATGGCGAGGCCGAGCGCGGTGCGGTGCAGGCCGACCGCGAGGATCAGGATGCCCGACGCCTCGGGGCACGGCACCAGCCCGCCGGACAATCCCGCGGCCGCCAGTTCCCGCCATCCCCGGGGCCGGCGGTGCTCGTGGTCGTGCCGGTCGTGCCGGGCCCGCCAGCGGCGCCGCACGATCCGCACGCCGAGCATGAGCACCACCGTGCCGGCCACCAGTTCGAGCGCCGGCACCAGCACGCCGGGCAGCACGTAATGGCCGGCCACCAGCACCGCGACGCCCAGGATCAGCACCGATGCGGTGTGCGTCGCGGTGATCATGCCGCCCAGCGCGACGGCCTGGCGCGGGGTGCCCTTCGTGCCGACCAGGTAGGCGGCCAGGAACGCCTTGCCGTGCCCGGGGGTGAGCGCGTGCAGGGCGCCGAGCAGCGCGCAGACGGCGATCAGGACGAGCAACGCCCACGGCGAGGTGAGCGGTTCGCGCAGCGCGGCCAGAGCCCGGTTCTCCGAAGGGGTGGGTGGCGGCGCGGGCGCGGCCTGCACCGGGGCGGCCAGTTGGACGGTCAGGGTGCGGCCCTCGTCGCGACGGACGATCTCCCCGGCCGGTCCGGTCACGCTCATCTGCACCGCCGTCTTCTGATACGGGCGATAGGCGTCCCGGAACTCGATGCGCTCCGCCCCGGGCGGCAACGGCGCGGTCGCGTACAGGGAAATGGCGGAACCACCGACGGCCAGTAACTTGCGGTCGGGGTAGCTGGAACCGGTGACCGTGAGCGGCACCGGCGCGCCGTCCACGGTGAGGGTCAGGCTCCGGGCGACGACGGCCATGTGCGCGGCGGTCTCGGACGGACCAAAGGTGCCGTCGCGGTTGGTGTCGATGCCGGTGGTGTAGCCGCTGGCCACCATCGCGCCAGGGGTGAGCACCACCTCGACGTCGAGCGCCCCGGCGGCCGGACCCAGGTAGACCTGCTGGAGCACCTCGTCCACCGCGTGCGCCTGCGCCGGACCGGCCGCGAACAGGGCCATGACGAGAGCGAAGGCGGCGGCGATCGCGCGGCGGCCCATCACAGGCTCGCGCCGTAGTCGTTGCCGAGTTCCCGGTAGATCCCGTGGATGTGGGTGACCCCGCCGGCGTTGGCGCCCTGGCCCTGCTGATGAGCAAATTCGATCACGTACGACGGACTCGTGATCCGGTAGTAGACGGGGTGACCGATCGTGGTGTCGCCGTACCAGGCGAAGTAGGTCTGATCGAGTTCCCGCGCGGCGGTGGCCAGCTTGGCCCTGGCCGCGACCGGGTTGACCGCCCCGATCCACTCGGTGAGCAGGTCGGTGAGCAGGGTGCGCTGCGCGTCCGTGAAGGTGGCGGCGCGGACCCCCTCGTTCGCGATGCGCTTGCCGTCCTGGCCGGCGCCCAGCACGATCTCGCTGACCGCGGTGTCCAGGACGGCCGCCCGCTGCTGGGGCGCGTCGAGGCCGCCGATGAGAGCGAACGCCTTGCGGGTCTCGCCGCCGAGCGGTTCGCTGGTGGAGCCGCCCGCGGTGTAGGACGCCGGCTGCGCGCCCCAGAACGTGGGCGCGATCGTCATCCGGTCGCCCCTGACCGTCATGTTGACCGCGAGGTGGTGCCCGCCGTACTGCACGGTCCAGATCCCGGTGGCCGCCGGCGTGCCGAGAATGCGTACCCAATAATGGTCTGCGCCGAAATCCAGATTCATCTGCGCCGAGGCCGCGAGCACCCCGTCGGCCGTCGTGATACCGGCGACCTGATTGAATCCCTCGGTGCTCAGCCCGGAGCGCAGAATTTTGCGGACGCCACCCTTCTGGTCCTCGGAAAGGGCGTCCATCCGCAGTCCCGCGCGCGGAAACAGCTGGTCCGGCAGGTTGGACCACTGGGCCAGGTTCGCCGGGGTCCGCTCGGCCAGCACCGTCTGCTTCTGGGCGGCGTCGAGCGAGGCCAGGAAGTAGTTCGTGGCGCTGAGCAGGGCCGACGGCGACCCGGACGCGTCGACGGACGCGGCCGGCGGGACTGCCGCCGAGGCCGCAGTGGTGGTGGCACCGGTGTCCTCACCGCCCGGCCCGCAGCCGGCGGCCAGCAGCAACAAAACCGCCGCCGCGATACGGGGCGGGGTGCGGACAGGCATAATCGACTCCCGGCGGAACAGCGATTGAATGGGCGCAGAATTGGCCGATCGGAATATGCGCCGAACGTAGGTAGATCCGAGTTTCGCTGTCAAGCCGACGCGCACGCGATGCGCTTTCGAGTGAATATCCTCAATTCGCGCGCCGAACCAGACACCTCAACCCGGAAGCTCGCTAACCGGCACGCCGGGGCAGCACCGCCCCCGCCACCAGCAGCGTGCCCAAGCACAGGGCGGACGCGCTGATCGCCAGCGACCAGTGCATGCCCACCACGCTGCCGAACAGCCCCACCGTGATCCCGCTGCCGAACCGCAGCCCGTGTGACGCCACCCCGTACACGCCGATCACCCGGCCCCGGTCGGCCGGCGGCGCCAGCAGCTGCACCAGGGTCTGGCCCACCGACATCGAGGTCAGGTTGGCCACGCCGCCGACCACGAGCAGCAGCAGCGCCAGCGGATAGTTGCCCACCACCGCGAACAGCAGCGTGCTCAACCCGTAGGCGAACGTGCTGACGACGGCGGACGACACCGTGGCCGGGATCCAGCCGGTCGCCTCCAGCAGCAGGCCGCCCAGGACTCCACCGGCGCCGTGGGCGAAAAGCAGGATGCCGTACGCGAGACCCGCGCTCCCGGCGCCCAGGTCCTGCGCGAAGATCGGCATCACGGTCTGCAGGGACGCGCCGACGAAGAACGAGCCCAGCCCGCCCAGCGCGATCATGCTGACCAGGGTGCGGTTGGCCCGGACCGCGCGCAGCACCCGCAGCGAGTCGAGCGCGCCGACCCGTTCGCGCCGCACCGGACGGCCGTCCCGGGTGTGACCGGTGAACTTCGTGCGGAACAGGAAGATGGTCAGCGGCAGGTAGACCAGCACGTTCACGAAGATGCCCGCGGTGTGGCCCAGCCCGAGGAGCAGCGCCGAACCGATCACCGGGCCGAACAAAATCCCCAGACTCCGGAACGTCGCGTTCAGGCGTACGGCGCTCGGAAGCTCTTGATCTCCGACGAAGTCGTGCAGCATGAGCTGCTCGCCCGGACCCCACAGCGCGCCCGCGATGCCGTGCAGCATGAGCAGCACGCAGGCCGACCAGATCTCCAGCGAGTCGGTCAGGAACAGCACGCCCCACGCCACCGACACGGCCATGAACAGGAACTGCGCGGCCTGGATCACCCGCCGGCAGTCGAACCGGTCGGCCAGCCCGCCGAAGTACACCGAGAACAGCAGAAACGGCACCCAGTGGCTGATCACCTGGAAGCCGGCCAGCGCCGGCGAGTGGAACTTCTCCCAGAGGATCCAGTACGTGATCACGTGCTCGACGTTGTCGGCCATCATCGCGAGCGCCGCGCCGAACAGATACGGCCGGCAGTCCGGGTTCCGCAACGCCGCGAACCGCCGGAAGCCACCAGGGGAGCTCATCTGTTGATCATGGCCCAGGGCGGAGAACATTAGAAGATTTCACAAAACCCCGGTGGAGGTACGTTCCATCGGTCCTGGACGGCCCCGCTCCGGCCCGGTGCTTGTCTCACCCTTCCGCTCGGCACCACCTTTCCAGTTCCGGGCGGATCCCGGCTCACCGCTCGAAGTCCTGGCCGTCACCATGCCGCCCTGGCCGGTCGGCAGTACCACTGAGGGGTCGGCAGAGCCGCGATGCTGGTCAACTATTCGGGTCGCGGCGATGCCGGCGTCTGACAAATCGCTCCATCGACGACGTTGAGGTCTAGGACGCCTGGCGGACGGCCGTGTCGGCCAGCCATACCTCGGCCAGATCGCTGAGCGGCACGTCGAGGGCCTGGCTGAGGCCGACTACCGTGCCGAACGCCGGCGCCGGCAGGCGGCCCGCCTCGATCTTGCGCAGCGTCTCGGGTGAGATGCCGGCCGCCAGGGCCACCTCGACGAGACTGCGGCCGCCCCGCGCCGCCCGTAATGCGACGCCGAGGCGCTGACCTGCGGCGATCTGTTCGGCGGTGAGCGGGTGGCGAACCATGCGAGGAGGATAGCCGACCGCCCGTGGTATAAAAATACCGCTCAGGAAAGAGGGAGGCTGTCGTGATCGAGCTCAAGTCCGCCGAGGAGATCGGCCGGATGGCGGTGACCGGCCAGTTCGTCGGTGAACTGCTCGCCGAGCTGGGCGGCGTCGCCGCGGTGGGCGTCAACCTGATGGACATCGAACACCACGCCCGCCGCCGGATCGCCGAACGCGGCGCCGAGTCCTGCTACTGGGACTACGCCCCGTCGTTCGGCCGCGGCCCGTTCCGCAACGTGCTGTGCCTGTCGGTCAACGACGCGGTGCTGCACGGCCTGCCGCACGACTACGTGCTGCGCGACGGCGACCTGCTGAGCATCGACATGGCGGCCGCCATCGACGGCTGGGCCGCCGACTCCGCGCTCTCCGTCGTCGTCGGCTCCCCCGACCCGGCCGACCTGAGGCTGATCGAGGCCACCGAGATGGCCCTGGAGGCCGGCATCGCCGCGGCCCAGCCGGGCGGCCGGCTGGGCGACGTCTCGGCCGCGATCGGCGAGGTGGCGCACGCGTACGGCTACCGGGTGAACGGCGAGTTCGGCGGCCACGGCATCGGCCGCACCATGCACGAGGCCCCGCACGTCCCGAACAGCGGCCGCCCCCGCCGCGGCATGCGGCTCGACCCGGGCCTCACCATCGCGATCGAGCCCTGGCTCTGCCAATCCACCGACAAGATCAAGTTCGACGGCGACGGCTGGACGATCCGCTCCGCGGACGGCTCCCGCACCGCCCACTCCGAACACACGGTCGCCGTCACGGCCGCCGGCCCCCAGGTCCTGACCCGCCGGCCCGGCGCACCGGTCACGACGCCATCAGATCCAGGTGAAAGCCGTACCCGAAAAGCATGAGCCCGGCGATCCGGAAGTAGTGGTCCGGCCGGGCCTTGCCGACGGTGAGGAACACTCCCCGGAGCCGGACCTGATGCAGCGCGGGCACCGTCTGGACGATGTAGCCCACCCAGCGGCGCACCGGTCAGTCCTCTTCGGTCTCGGCCACCGAGCGTGGGAAGCGGGTCGGCGCGAAGTGCATCGCGCCGGCCGGGACCATCCACGGGAAGACCCGGACCGCGAAACGGCCGGCCTTCACCGCCGGATCGGCCTCCTTGAGCAGGCGGGCCCGTTCCGGGTCGACCGCGAGGATGGACAGGCCGCGGAACTCGCGGTCGGGCGGTCCGAGGAGCGGGCCGGCGGCGAGCAGGTGGCCGGCCTCGTGCAACTCCGCGAGGTGCGCCAGGTGGGCGTCCTGCAGAGCCTCGGCCGCCACGTCGTCGAGTTGCGGCGCGTCGGGCCGCAGCACGAGCAGAGTCACGGTGAACGTGTCGAACTGCACCGGCGGATGGTAGCGGGCTTTACCCGCCGCCGTGGACCGCCGAACGGATGCTCCGCGTCAGCACGGGGATCATCACCGCCGCGACGAGGTGCAGCCCGACTAGCGCCGCCTTGGCGGCCGGGTCCGCCCCGGACAGGAACGGCGGGACCAGCGAGATCACCGTCAGCGACACCGCCGTCCACACGAATCGCTCCGCGGGGCGGGCGGCGACGAAACCCTCTGAGGGCCAGCATGACCCGGCCTATTCCGTGCCGTCGGACGGCAGCTGCGAGGGCAGGCCGAGCCGCGGGAACTGGTCGGCGTGGAATGTGGTGATCTCGGCGATCGCCCCGCCGGTGACGCGCAGGACGTCGAGGGTCAGCGGGAGGTACGGGTCCTCCGGCCGCTGCCGGTGGTAGTAGGCGACGGCCGGCTGCCGGTTCACCGCGGCCGGTACGGCGCGCAGACCCGTCATGTCCTCGAAGCCGCTCTCGATCCACTCGTTGACCACCGCGTCGCGGCCGACCTGCAGGCCGGGCGTGGGCGGCATCGAGCAGCGGACGTCGGCCCGCAGCATCGCGGCGATCGCCGGGATGTCGGTGGCCACGCTGGCCTCGGTGTAGCGGCGTACCAGCTCCCGCGTCGCGGTGTCCTTCTCGCCGCCGGTCCAGTCCTGCCGCTCGGCGGGCAGGTGCTCCCGCATGCCGGCGCGGGCCCGCTGCAGCGCGCTGTTCACCGAGTTGACGGAGTCGCCGAGGAGCTCCGCGACCTCCTTCGCCGGCCAGCCGAGCACATCCCGCAGGATCAGCACGGCCCGCGGGCGCGGCGCGAGGTGCTGGACCGCGACCAGGTACGCCAGCTCGATCGTCTCCCGCGCGACGGTGACCGTCTCCGGCTCGTCCGCGTCACCCGCGGGCAGTTCGTCGAGCAGCCGGTCCGGGTAGGGCTGGAGCCACGGCACCTCGCCGCCGGTCGCCGGCTCCGGGCGCTGCCGGGCGAGCCGGTCCAGGCAGGCGTTGGTGGCGATCCGGTACAGCCAGGCCCGGAGTGTCGACCGTCCCTGGAAGGTCTCGCGCCGCCGCCAGGCCCGCAGGAACGTCTCCTGCACGGTGTCCTCGGCGTCCTCGAACGACCCGAGCATCCGGTAGCAGTGCACGTGCAGTTCCCGCCGGTGCCGCTCCGCCAGCCCCGAGAACGCCGGCTCCTCCAGCCGCGTGTCCGCACTCATCACGTCATCCTCCCGCCTCGTCGTGTCCTGTCGTAGGTAAGACGGGTGCGGGCGCGACAACTCATCACTTGCGGGTGCGGTCAGACTGACCGGGTGAAGCTCGTCGACGAGATCGCCCGGATCGCCGGGCCGGCGCTGCGGTCGGTGATCCTGCACGGATCGCTGGCCGCCGGCGGATACCGGCCGGAGCGCAGTGACATCGATCTGCTCGCCGTGGTCGAGGGCGGGCTCAGTGACGACCAGATCGCGGCGCTCGTGGCGGCGGTGCGGCGGTCGGACGGCCGGATCGATCTGCAGGTCGTCACCGCCGCTGTTGCCGCGGCGCCGTCGCCGGAGCCGGCGTTGGAGCTGCTGGTAGGGCGGCATGACGAATCGGCCGAGCTCGAGGTGGAGATCCGGGTCGACCGGGCGCCGGACCTGCTCGCCGAGCTGTCGATGGCCCGGGCGGACGGGCGGGCCCTGGCCGGCGCGCCGCCGCACGAGGTGCTCGGCGAGGTGCCGGCCGCCTGGGTGGTGGCGCGCGGGCGGCACTGGCTCGGGGTGTGGCGCGGGCTCACCGACGACGCCGGGCACGCCGCGTTCATGGTGCTCACCGCGTGCCGGATCTGGCGGTTCGCGGTCGAGGGCCGGCACAGCCCCAAGATCGAGGCGGCCGAGTGGGTGCTCGCGCGCCGTCCGTCCCTCACGGCCGTCCGTCAGGCAGTTCGGCAGTACGAGGACCAGCCGGGCGCTCCGGTCGACCCGCGGGGCATCGCCGACGTGCTGGACGAGGCGGATCGAGCGACACGCTTGTCAGGTGCGTGAACGGCGGGCCCGCACGTTCGACACTGATCTTGTGTTTCCCGAGCCGATCGTCGCGCCGCGCCGGCAGTGTGCCCGGTGCGGGCACCTGACCCGGGCCGATCGGATGGTCAAGGGGTTCGGGCGGGACTGCGCGGCGCAGCTGGGGCTGCTGGGGCGCAGCGTGGACGTCGGCCAGCAGGGGGCCGACCTGTTCGACGCCATGGACGAGGAGATGTGCGACGGCTGGGACCGCTGAACTACCACCGTGTACTTCTGCTGGAGATCTTGCCGCTGACCTGCGGCGATGTCATGGTCGAAAAGAGGTGGGGGGCACGCCACCGGCGGAAGTATGCGGCTTAACTGGGTAGCCATCCGCACTCGCCGGAGCGGGCTCCCCGTTTCTGCGCGTACAGCGCGGCGTCCGCGTGGGCGTACAGCGCCGGGAAGTCGTCGCCGTCGCGGCCGCGGACCGCGGTGCCGATGCTGGCCCGGGTGCGCTCCGCCAGCGCTACCCGCAGCCGCTCCGCGACCGGCTCCGGGTCGGGCGTCGTCAGCAGCACCGCGAACTCGTCGCCGCCGAACCGGCCCACCACCGACGACCGGTCCAGGTTCGCGGTCAGCGTGCCGGCCACCCAGCGCAGCAGGTCGTCGCCGGCCTCGTGCCCGTGCCGGTCGTTCACCTGCTTGAAGCCGTCCAGGTCGAGCACCAGCACGGCACGGTGCGCGGGCGCCACGGCCTGCTCGAATCCGCGCCGGTTCAGCACCTCGGTGAGCGGGTCCTGCCGGGACAGGACGGTCAGCCGGCGGCGCCGGCGACCGGCCGCCCGGCCCTGCACCGCGCACACCGCGCAGACCAGGGCCGTCCCGCCCAGGTTCATCGCGACGAACCACGCGCTCGAGGCGCCGAACAGCACGGCCACCGCCACGTACATGGCCGCGAACAGCGCCCCGATCGGCAGAAACACCCGTAGCGGGCTGGTCAGCGCCACCAGCGGCACCGGGCAGAGCAGCGCCAGCGCGCACACCCCGGTCACCCCGCCGTCCAGCGCCGCCATCCCGCCGATCACGACCACCTGCCCGCCAGCCAGCCCGAAGATCACCTCGCGGGCCCGGCGCAGGCGGCTGAGCCGGCCCGCCGCGGCGACCATGAACGCGCCGGCCAGCCCGAGCACCGTCGCCAGCACGCCGACCGCCAGCCGGTGCTGTTCGCCGAAGACGACCGTGTAGAGCAGCCCGCAGGCGGAGCCCAGCATCGACATCCAGCCGACGTCGGCCACCGAGCGGTGCCGCCGTTCCCCGCCGGACACCCGCACGGCGGGCCGCATCCCGGCCTCGACGGCCGCGGCGACCGCGCCGGCCGAGGGCGGGCGGCGGTCCCGGGACTGCTTGTCGGCGTACACCCGGGCGTCGGCGGCCCGGCGCAACTCGTCGAGCGTGCTGCCGTCGGCCGGGAAGCACGCGTGGCCGATGCTGGCGGGGGCCAGCCCGGCCAGTTCGGTGCGCAGGCGCGCGACCACCGCGGCGGCCTCGGCCGGGCCCAGGCCGGCCAGCACCGCGGCGAACTCGTCGCCGCCGATCCGGCCGACCGCGTCCGGAGCGCGCAACTCCCGGCCGAGCCGGTCCGCCAGCGCGGCCAGCAGGTGGTCGCCCGCCTGGTGGCCGTACTGGTCGTTGACCTGCTTGAACAGGTCGAGGTCGGCGAGCAGCAGGGTCATCGGGCGGCCGGTGCGCTCGGCGTCCGCCAGGTCGCGGGCCAGCCGTTCGTCGAAGCCGCGCCGGTTCAGTGCTCCGGTCAGCGGGTCGGTGACCGACACCCGGGCGAGGCGGCGGCGCAGCGAGGCCAGCGCGGTGGTGTGTTTCAAGCAGAGGTACGCGACCCCGCCGAACCCGAGCAGGCAGGCCGGCGCGTACCCGGGCGGGCCGGGGTCACCCAGGAACCAGATCATCCCGTACGCGCCGGCGCCGACCACGGTGACGGCCCCGAACGGGCCGGGGCGCACCGCCCGCAGCGCGACGATGACCAGGGCGAACAGGACCAGCGACCCGGCCGGGCTGCCGACGCCGCCGTCCAGCAGGCCGAGCGCGGCCGCGCCCAGTAAGTGGAGCATCGTTCCGGCCGGCCCGGCCAGGCGCAGCACCCGGGGCGCGGCCAGGACCGGCGCCTGCCACCAGGCCAGCCCGGACAGCGCCAGCATGACGACCGCGACGGCCAGGGTGACCGGGCGGTTCGGTGCTCCGGATGTGGCCAGCGCGTAGACCAGGAACAGTCCGGGGACCAGCATGTCGTTCCGGGCACCGGCGCGGATGAAACGGACGCGCGGCACCGGGTGCGGACGGCACCCGTGCCGGATCCGCACGAGCCACTCCCGCGCTGTCACCGCCGGATGATCGTCAGTCCGGTGCGCCGGTTGAGCACTTCGCCGGGACGCTGCGAGAATGGGGGGCATGGACGACGCGAAACGCGACGCGGAGGATGTTCGGGACGCCGGCCGGATCACCCGGCGGGCCCTGTTCGGCCGGGCGCTGGCGGTGGTCGGCGGTTCGGCCGCGGTACTGGCCCTGTCCGGCTGCCCGGGCGGCGATCAGGACGACGACGATGGCGACGACGAGGACGACGACTAGGTAGCGACGCGCTACGACTATCGGCTCGGCGGCAGGGGCGACCCTTGCCGCCGAGTTTCTTTTCAGCGCAACGCGCTACCCTCCGAAGAACTTTCGCAATTTTGAATAGGGGGTTCACATGGCTCGACGGTGCGGGCGCCGGCGATGACCCCCACTCAGTTGCGCGCCTACTCGGCCGTGGTCCGGCTCGGCTCGGTCAAGCAGGCCGCGGCCGAGCTGTCGGTGTCCGAGGCGGCCATCTCGCTGCACATCGGCCAGCTGCGCAAGGAGCTCGGCGACCAGCTGTTCTCCCGCACCGCGGCCGGCCTCGCGTTCACGCCCGGCGGCCTGCGGCTGGCGAGCCGGGCCGCCGAGCTGCTCGGCCTGCAGGACATCACGGTGCTCGAGGTGAGCGCGGCCGGCCGGGGGCGGCGGCTGCTGCGGGTGGGCGCGTCGAGCCTGTTCGCCGAGCACGCGGCGCCCGGGCTGATCGAACTGTTCGCGGGGCGCGCCGACGATCTCGACGTGGAGCTGAGCGTGCGCAACCCGGGCTCGTTCGAGACGCTGCTGATGACCCGCAGCATCGACATCGCGATCGGGCCGCAGCCGGCCGCCGACGGGGCGCTGCAGTGCCGGCCGGTGATGAACTACCGGATCGTCCTGGTCGCCGGCCCCGAGCATCCGCTGTCCGGGGTCCGCGCCTCGGCCGCCCAGTTGCGCGACCAGACCTGGCTGCTGGGGCCTTCGGCGGCGGCCGACATGGGCGCCATCCCGACCCTGCTGCGCCGGTTGGCGGTGCCCGAGGAGCACCAGCAGATCTTCCAGAGCCACGCGGCGGCGCTCGAGGAGGCCAAGCGCGGTAAGGGGGTGGCGCCGGCGCTGTCGTTCACGGTGGCGCCGGAGGTCCGCAAGGGCCGGCTGGTGCAGCTCACCGGGCCCTACGCCGGGCTCGAGGCCGGGTGGCACAGCATGACGCTGACCGAGCCCGGTGGCCGGGCGTCGGCGGCGGGCGAGCTGGCGCGGTTCGCGGCCACGCCCCGGGCCATCCAGGCGATGATGCGCGGCGCCGGGGTCAGCGTCGGGCACTTCAAGCCGCAGGTGCACGTCACGCTCTGGAGCTGAGCTCCTGCAGGCGCCGGGCCGCGCCGGCCAGGTCGTCGAACGTCGCGGCCGGCAGCAGCAGGTCGCAGTGCGGCAGGGCGGCCGCCATGGCGGCCACGCGCGGGGTGAAGCCAGGCGCGCCGGCGCGGGGATTCAACCACAGGATGGCGTACGCGCGGCGGCGCAGCCGGGTCATCGCGGCGGCCAGGCGGACCGGCGGATCGCTGTCCCAGCCGTCCGACGCGACGATCACGACGGCACCGCGCACCGCATTGCCGTGGTGCGAATCGAGCAGCGCGGACACGCTGGTGGCGATCCGGGTGCCGCCGAACCGGTCGGTGACCTGGGCGGTGGCCTGCGCGATCGCCTGCCGGGCCGAGGTGTGCCGCAGCGCCGGGGTGAGCCGGGTCAGGCCGGTGCCGAAGGCGAACACCTCGGCGTCGGCCACCAGCGTGAACGCCCGCATCAGATGCAGGTACGCGGTGGCCTGGCTGCGCATCGACTCGCTCACGTCGCACAGCATCACCACCCGCCGGGGCCGCCGGACCGGGCGTTGCCGCACGACGGTCACCGGCTCGAAGGCGGTGCGCCGCGCCCGGGCGATGGTGGCGCGCAGCGCGACGCGGCGGCCGGCGGGGTCGGTCTCGTGCCGCCTCGACCGCCGGGTCGGCCAGGTTGTCAGGGTGTCCCGCAGCGCCCGGCCGAGTTGTTCGGCCTGGATCGCATCGAGGTCCTCGAACGGCTGGGCGGCCAGCTGAGCCAGCGCGCTGGGGCGCAGTTCGGGAATGTGGAGCGCCTCGTCCCCGGCCTCCGCCGGTGCGACGGCCGGCGGGAGGCTCGCCCACGGCAGGCCGCCGCCCGCGGTCACTTCGTCGCCGCCGGCCGGTACCGGCACGTGCACGTCGTTCCGGCCCGGCGGTCCGGCGGCGGCCCGGGTCAGCGGCAGCGGCGGCGCGTCGTCGAAGACGGCCGCGAAGACCCGGTCGAACGCGGCCACGTCAGCCTGCCGCCGGACGGTTGCGATCCGGGTGGTCCAGTAGAGCGCACTCCGCGACACCGGCGGGCTGGCGTCGAGGGCGCGCACCAGGGCGTCCACCTCGGTGAGGCCGGCCGGCACGCCGGCGCCGCGCAACCGGCCGGCGAAGGCCACCGCGAAGGCGGCCCGGTCGGCGCCGCGCAGCAGGACCGGGGCCGGGTCAGCCCCGGACAACGAGCCAGGCGATGACGGCGCCGGCCACCACCACGCCGACGGCGACCGGGATCGCTCGCTTGTAGATGGACGAGCCGGCGATGCCCATCAGGTCGAGGGGCGCGGGTTCCTCCGGACCCGCGGCGGGTGCCTGGGCACCCGCCGCGGGCGTTGCCGGCACCGTGGGCGCCGGCGGTTGCTGCACCGGCACGGGGGACGCCGGAGCAGCAGGAGTGGAGGTATTTTCGGCGGCCAGGGTTTCGGCGGCTGGGGTTTCGGCGGCCAGTTTTGCTTCCAGGTTGGTGACGAACTGGGCCAGCAGCTTGCTCGACACTTCCTTGATCATGCCGCTGCCGAACTGGGCCAGTTTGCCGCTGATTTTCAGGTCGGTGTCGACGCTCACCCGGGTGTTGTCGCCGTCCGGGGTCAGCACCGCGGTGACCAGCGCGGCCGCGTTACCGGCCGAGCGGGCGTCGCGGCCCTTCGCGTCGATCACCGCACGGTACCCCGCCTCGTCCCGCTCGGCGAATTGGGCGATGCCCGCGAACTCGGAGATCACCGGGCCCACCTTGACCCTGACCTTGCCCCGGTAGACCTCGCCCTCGACGCCGGTGAGCTGGGCACCCGGCATGCACGGCGCGATGCCCTCCAGATCGGTGAGGACCCGCCAAGCGTTCTCGATCGGGGTTTTGACGGTGAACTCATTCACGATTTTCACGGTGACTCCTGATGTGCGGCGCCCGCGACCACCAGGCGGTCGTCGGGCGTTTTGGCGATCGTGCCGAGGGTGCGCAGCACGTCGTCGGGGGCCAGTTCGGTGACACCGAGCGCGGCGAGCGCCGACACCCAGTCGATGGTCTCGGCGAGTCCGGGCGCCTTGTCGAGTTCCAGCCGGCGCACCCGGCCGACGAACTCGGTGGCGCTGCGGATCAGCGGGTGGCCGGCCCCCGGCACGGCCCGGCGGACGATCGCGGCGGCCCGCTCCGGGGCCGGGAACTCGATCCAGTGGTAGAGGCAGCGGCGGCGCAACGCGTCGTGCAGTTCCCGGCTGCGGTTCGAGGTGAGCACCACGACCGGCGGGTGCACCGCGGTGAACGTGCCCAGTTCCGGCACGGTGATCGCGGCCTCGCCGAGGAACTCGAACAGCAGCGCCTCGAACTCGTCGTCGGCCCGGTCGATCTCGTCGATCAGCAGCACCGGCGGGGTGGGGCCGCGATGGCGTACGGCTCTCAGAATTGGCCTTTCCTGCAGGAACTCCTCGGTGAACAGGTCGGCGTCGCCGAGCCGCTCGTGCCGTGCCTCGGCCAGCCTGATGGCGAGCAGTTGGCGCTGGTAGTTCCACTCGTACAGGGCCTCGCCCGCGGTCAGCCCCTCATAGCACTGCAGCCGGATCAGCGGCGTGTCCAGCGCGGCGGCGAGAGCCTTGGCGGCTGCCGTCTTGCCCACTCCCGGCTCGCCCTCCAGCAGCAGCGGCTTGCCCAGGCGCAGCGCCAGGAACACGGCCATGGCGAGGCCGTCGTCGACGAGGTAGTCCACGGCGTCGAGCCGCCGCCGCACCTCCTGGGGCTCGTTCACCGCGCTCCGCCCGCGAGCAGCCGCCAGTAGTCGTG
This sequence comes from Paractinoplanes rishiriensis, assembly GCF_016862375.1. GTDB lineage: Bacteria > Actinomycetota > Actinomycetes > Mycobacteriales > Micromonosporaceae > Actinoplanes > Actinoplanes rishiriensis. The sequence continues at coordinate 158,226 of NZ_BOMV01000071.1, forward strand.
CCGGGTGTCCACGTCGATCGGGACCGGACCGGCGCACCGCACCTCGGTCGCCGGGAAGCGGCCGGAGTGCAGCAGCTTCCAGACGGCCTTGTCGCCGTGCAGGGTGGTGAGGTCGCCGAAGACCGGCCGGCGGAACAGAAGCGGGTGCCCGAGGCCGTCGTCGTAGCGGCAGACCGCGACCGGCGTCTCCGCCGCCGCCAGCCGCCGGACGTCGGCCGGGTCGATGCCGGGCTGATCGCCGAGCAGCAGCACCACGGCGTCCCCGGCGATCTCCGCCGCCGCGGCCCGGATCGACGACCCGCAACCACTCGAAAAGTCCGGATTGTCGACGACCGTGCAGCCGCCGAGGTCGACGCGGCCGCGAATCTCGCCGGCCGACCCGCCGAGCGTCACCAGCAACTGATCGAACCCGCAGGCCCGGGCCACGTCCAGGGTGGCGTCGAGCAGCGTGCGTCCCCGGTAGGGCAGCAACTGCTTGGCCTCCCCGAGCCGCAACGACCCGCCGGCCGCCAGCACCAGCCCGGTCAGCATCAGGCCGCCGCGAACCGGTCGCGGCACCCTACACAGCAGAACCAGTGCTCCACCCCGTCCACAACGGCATGCGGCGTGTCCGCACCGACCACCACGGTCATCCCGCAAACGGGATCGACGGCCTGCCGGGGCACGGCGGCACCGGCGGCATGCCCGCCAGCCGCACGCCCAGCCGCGCCGCTAGCCGCACGCCCAGCCGCCTCACGCCCGATCCCGCCGCCCGCCTCATGCCCCGGCGCAGCCCCTTCCTGCCGGATATTTCGCACGATTTCCGACAAGACCGATAGCGCGATCTCCTTGGGCGTGCGGGCGCCGATGTCGATCCCCGCGTGCGGATGCACCCGCGCCCGTTCCGCCTCGGTGAGGCCCATGCCGTCGAGGACGGCGGCGCCCCGGGTGCGGCTCGCGATCAGCGCGATGAACGGCACCCCGGCCTCCAGCGCGTCCCGGATCGCCCGTTCCTCGTCGCGGCCCAGGCCGGCCACCACCACCGCGCTCGCTCGTTCGCCCGGAGCGGTCACCTCGAAGTCCAGGAACGCCGCCAGTTCCGCCACCGCCGCACCGATCGGGGTGCCGGTGCCGGCCACCCCGAGCAGCGGGCGGGGCAGCACCGGCCGCAGGAAGATCTCGATGGCTCCGCCGGACAGGCACGGGTTGACCACGACCAGCGCGCCGGGCGCCTCCGGGAACTCGGCCGAGCCGTCCGGCAGCACACGCAGCAGCAGCGTGGCGCCGTCCCGCAGGGTGCCGAGCGCCGCCGCCCGCACCGAACTCTCGGCACACACCCCGCCGACGAAGCCCTCGATGGACCCGTCGTCGAGGATCACCGCGTCGTCGCCCGGCTGGGCCGAGGTGGGCGCCTGGGCCCGTACGACGGTGGCGTGCACGAACGGGCGGCGCAGGCCGGTGAGCTCCCGGGCGCGCTCGGCGATGCTGGTCGTCAACGCGTACCTCCTAAATCGGGGGTGTCGCCTGGCCGCGCATCGCGTCCCAGACCCGGGACGGGGTGAGCGGCATGTCGGCGTGCCGGACGCCGAACGGTTTGAGCGCGTCCACCACCGCGTTCACGATGGCCGGTGGCGAGCCGACGGTGGCCGACTCCCCCACGCCCTTGGCCCCGATCGGGTGGTGCGGCGACGGCGTGACCGTGTATCCGGTCTCCCAGTCGGGCACCTCGAGCGAGGTCGGGATCAGATAGTCCATGAGGGACGCGCCGAGGCAGTTGCCGTCCTCGTCGAACGCGATCATCTCCATCAGCGCCATGCCGACGCCGTCGGTGAGGCCGCCGTGGATCTGGCCCTCGATGATCATCGGGTTGATCCGGGTGCCGCAGTCGTCGACCGCGATGAACCGGCGCACCTTGACCTGAGCCGTGCCGGGGTCGACGTCGACCACGCAGATGTACGCGCCGTGCGGGTAGGTGAGGTTCGACGGGTTGTAGCAGATCTGCGCCTCGAGTCCGCCCTCCATGCCGTCCGGCAGGTCACCGGCGCCGTGCGCGCGCATCGCGATCTGCTGGATCGTCACCGACTTGCCCGGGTCGCCCTTGACCTGGAACGCGCCCTTGACCCAGTCCAGGTCGGCCACCGTCACCTCGAGCATGGCCGAGGCGATCAGCTGCGCCTTGTCGCGCACCTTGCGGGCGACCAGGGCGGCCGCGGCGCCGGAGACCGGGGTGGAGCGGCTGCCGTACGTGCCCAGGCCGAACGGCGTGTTGTCGGTGTCGCCGTGCACCACCTCGATGTCGGCCGGCGGGATGCCGATCTCCTCGGCCACGATCTGCGCGAACGTGGTCTCGTGCCCCTGGCCCTGGGTCTTCACCGACAGGCGTACCACCGCTTTTCCGGTGGGGTGCACCCGCAGCTCGCAGCCGTCCGCCATGCCCAGCCCGAGGATGTCCATGTTCTTGCGCGGGCCGGCGCCGACCGCCTCGGTGAAGAACGCGATGCCGATGCCCATCAGCTCACCCCGGGCCCGCTTCGCCTCCTGCTCCCGGCGCAGTTCGGCGTACCCGGCGATGTCCATGGCCAGCCGCATGGTGGGCTCGTAGTTGCCGGAGTCGTACACCCATCCGGTTTTGGTCTCGTAGGGGAACTGCTCCGGCCGGATGAAGTTCTTGAGCCGCAGCTCGGCCGGGTCCATGCCGAGCTCGTGGGCCAGGCAGTCGACGATCCGCTCGACCAGGTAGACGGCTTCGGTGATCCGGAACGAGCAGGCGTACGCGACCCCGCCCGGTGCCTTGTTGGTGTAGACGGCGGTCATCTTGCAGTACGCGGCCTGGATGTCGTAGCTGCCGGTGAAGACGCCGAAGAAGCCGGCCGGGTATTTCACCGGGGCCGCGGTGCCGTTGAACGCGCCGTGGTCGGCCAGGACGTTGGTGCGGATCGCCAGGATGCGGCCGTCCCGGGTGGCCGCGATCTCGCCGCGCATGATGTAGTCGCGGGCGAACCCCGTACTGATCAGATTTTCCGACCGGTCCTCCATCCACTTCACCGGCTTGCCGGTAAGCAGCGAGCCGACGATCGCGCAGACGTAGCCCGGGTAGATCGGCACCTTGTTGCCGAAGCCGCCGCCGATGTCCGGCGCGATCACCTGGATCTTGTGCTCGGGCAGGCCGGCCACGATGGCGTAAAGCGTGCGATGCGCGTGCGGGGCCTGGGTGGTCGACCAGAGCTTCAGCTTGCCCTCGACCGGGTCGAAGTCGGCGACCGCGCCGCAGGTCTCCATCGGCGCCGGGTGCACCCGCGGATAGACGATGTCTTCCTGCACCACCACGTCGGCGGACGCGAACACCGCCTCGGTTTCCGCCTCGTCGCCGGTCTCCCAGTCGAAGCAGTGGTTGTTGGTCTTGCCGTCCAGGTCGTCGCGGATCAGCGGCGCGTCCGGCTCCAGCGCCCGCCGCACGTCAATGACCGGATCCAGTACGTCGTATTCGACGTCGATCAGCTCGAGGGCGTCCCGGGCCGCGTAGCGGTCGGTGGCCACCACGAAGGCGACCTCCTGGCCCTGGAAGCGCACCTTGTCGGTGGCCAGCACCGCCTGCACGTCGTTGGACAGGGTCGGCATCCAGGCCAGGCCCTTCTCGGCCAGCATGGCGCCGGTGACCACCAGCCTGACGCCGGGCGAGGCCTCGGCCGCGCTGGTGTCCACGCTGACGATCCGGGCGTGCGCGAACGGCGAGCGCAGGATCGCCAGGTGCAGCATGCCGGGCAGTTGCACGTCGTCGGTGAACCGGCCGCGGCCCCGCAGCAGGCGCGGGTCCTCCTTGCGCAGCATCCGGCCGTAGCCGACCGGCTTCTGGTCGTTGTCGTCGAAGGCGGTGAACTTCGGCTCGTGCACAGTGGTCATTTCGCTGCCTCCGCCGCCTCGTGCACGGCCGCCCAGCGCACCGACCGCACGATCGTCGAGTAACCCGTGCACCGGCAGATCTGGCCCGAGATGGCCTCACGGATCTCGGCGTCGGTCGGGTCGGGGTTGTGGTCGAGCAGCGCCCGGCAGGTCATCATCATGCCCGGCGTGCAGAAGCCGCACTGGAGCCCGTGGCACTGCATGAAGCCCTGCTGGATCGGGTCGAGCTCGCCGTTCTGGGCCAGGCCTTCGACGGTACGCACCTCGTGCCCGCCGGCCATCGCGGCCAGCACCGTGCACGACTTGACCGGCTCGCCGTCCAGCCAGACCACGCAGGTGCCGCAGTTGCTGGTGTCGCAACCCCAGTGCGTGCCGGTGAGGCCGAGCGTGTCGCGCAGGAAGTGCACGAGCAGCAGCCGGCCCTCGATCTCCCGGGTCACCTCTTCGCCGTTCACGATCATCGTGACCTGCATGCTCAGCTCCTCGCCCTTGCCACCGCGGCCCGCAGTGTCCGCCTGGTCAGCTCGTTGGCGAGGTGGCGCTTGTAGTCGGCGCTGCCCCGCTGGTCGGTGGCCGGGTCGCAGCTGCCCGCCGCGATCTCGCCGGCCTGCGCGTACAGCTCCTCGGACGGCTCCCGCCCCCGCGACATCTCCGAGATCTCGGGAATTCCCGTCGTGTTCGGCCCGACCGCCGCCAGCCCCACCCGGGCATCCACGATCCTGCCCTCGGCCAGCCACACGGCGGCACCGGCGGAGACGACCGCCCAGTCTCCCGCCCGGCGTTCGACCTTCTCGTAGGCGCTGCCCGCTCCGGGCCGGCGCGGCAGCCGGATCTCGACCAGGATCTCGTCGTCGGCGACCGCCGTCTCGTACGGCCCAACATGGAACTCCTCCATGCCGACCACCCGGGTGCCGCCCGGCCCCCGGATCACGCAGCTGGCGTCGAGCGTGGTGCAGACCGCGGAGAGATCCTCGGACGGGTCGGCCTGGCACAGCGAGCCCCCGAGGGTGCCGCGATTGCGCACGACCGGGTCGGCGATCACCCGTTCCGCGTCCCGGAAAATCGGGAACGCGACCGCGAGATCTTCCGATTCCAGCAGCTCCCGATGCCGGGTGAGAGCGCCAATTCGCACCTCGTCCGCGGCCACCCGGATATAACCGAGCTCGTCATGCAATGGATTGATATCGATGAGATATTCGAAATTCGCCAGCCTCAGCTTCATCATCGGCAACAGGCTGTGGCCGCCCGCCACCAGGCGCGCTGAGCTGCCCAGTCGTTCCAGTAGTCCAATGGCCTGATCCACCGTGGTGGCGCGTTCGTACTCGAACGGAGCCGGCACCTGCACGCTGCACCTCCCGAAATCCCGGTGAATCTCGCGCGCCCCGCCGGCAATGTCAACAGCCGGTTAAGGGATGACTTAACTTGTCGTTGACGAGGCCACCCATGATCAAGGACGCTACGGCAATGCGGGACATCGCGGAGGGGCTGATCGGCTGGCGTGCGGCCGGGATCTCGTTCGCGGTGGCGACGGTTGTGCGCACCTGGCGGTCGGCGCCGCGGCAGCCCGGGGCAGCGATGGCCGTGAGCGAGCAGGGCGAGGTGCTCGGCAGCGTGAGCGGCGGTTGCGTCGAGGGCGCGGTCTACGCGGCGGCCGAGGAGGTCATCCAGACCAAAAAAGCTCAAATGCACACGTACGGCGTGAGCGACGGCGACGCGTTCGAGGTCGGGCTCACCTGCGGCGGCACCATCGAACTGCTGATCCAGCCGGACGAGTCGCTGGTCGAGATCGACGCGGTCCTGGCCGCCATCACCGCGGGCCGGCCGGTCGCCACCGTCTCCGCGGCCGACAGCCAACTCGTCGTGTGGCCGGACGCCCTGACCGCCGGCACCCTCACCCCCGGCACCCTGACCCCCGGCACCCTCACCCCCGGCACCCTGACCCCCGGCACCCTGACCGCCGGCACCCTGGGCGACGCCGGCCTCGACTACGCGGCCGCCCAGCAGGCCACCGGGATGCTGGCCGCCGGCGCGAACGGCACCATCCACCTGGGCGCCCACGGCGAGCAACGGATGGACGAGTTCGAGGCGTTCGTCCAGTCCTACCTGAACCCACCCCGCATGATCGTGTTCGGCGCCATCGACTTCGCCGGCGCGGTGGCCCGGATCGGCCGCTTCCTCGGCTACCACGTCACGGTCTGCGACGCCCGTCCGGTCTTCGCCACCCGCAAGCGCTTCCCCGACGTCGACGACCTGGTCGTGCAGTGGCCGCACAAATACCTGGAGGCCACCGCGGTCGACGAACGCACCGTCCTGTGCGTCCTCACCCACGACCCGAAGTTCGACGTGCCCCTGCTCGAGGTGGCCCTGCGCACCCCCGCCCGCTACATCGGCGCAATGGGCAGCCGGCGAACCCACGACGACCGGATGCGCCGCCTGCGCGAAGCCGGCCTCCCCGAGGAGCAACTGGCCCGCCTGTCCTCGCCGATCGGCCTGGACCTGGGCGCCCGCACCCCCGAGGAGACGGCCGTGGCGATCGCGGCCGAGATAGTCGCGAAGGCCTGGGGCGGCAGCGGCCTGCCCTTGACCACCCTGGATGCCCCGATCCACCGGCAGCCGTAGCAGGCCGCACGCCGCGATCTCGGCGAGCGGGTGCTGCGGCCCACCGGCCCGGATGGGCACTCAGCCGCCCGCTCGGCGCGAACCGGCAGCGCGGCCCAGCCGCTCGTCAACCTGGCCCTCTCCCCGCGACGAGATGGTGTCGAGTTCCTGTTCCTGGAAGACAGAGTGACAGCAGATCGCCAAGATCTGGACGCGGCGACCCGACCTGCGCCCGGTCAGGACGGATTTATCGGGTATATCCCCCGGGTAAGCCGGAGCCGTCCGGTCAGCGGGCTCCGTCGGCCGCCTCGGCAACCACCGGCCGGGTGGCGGCGCCTTCGGCAGAGGTATCGGCACCAGGGACGGCGCCGGTCGCAGAGCCCGCCCCAGGAGCGGTGCCGGCACCAGGCGCATTGCCCGCCCCAGGCGCATTGCCCGCCCCAGGCGCATTGCCCGCCCCAGGCGCAGAGCCCGCCCCAGGCGCAGAGCCCGCCCCAGGAGCAGAGCCCGCCCCAGGAGCGGTGCCAGGACCGGGCTCGGCGCCGGGATCGGGATCCGGGGACGCTGTCGTGAGGGCGACGGCGGTCGCCTCGGCCGGGATGTGCTGGGGCGTTGCCAGCGCGGCCAGGCGGTCGAGGCCGACCACCACGGCGCCGAGGATGCCGAAGATCGCGCCCAGTTGGAGGAACTGGCCGGCCACCCAGTCGTAGCCGCGCTCGGACGGGTCCAGGAAGAAGTACGGGTAGCGGGTGGGTGCGGCCGGCAGCAGCACCGCGCGGATCTCGATGATCAGGCCGTAGCCCAGCGGGAACGCGACCCACAGCGGGATGTCCCGCCAGCGCACCACGCGGTGCGGGCCGAACGCCACCCAGTCGATCAGGATCATGGCCGGCACCACGTAGTGCACCAGGAACGCCGACCAGTTCCGCAGCGCGGCGACCGGGTCTTCCGCGGCCAGGCCGGGCAGCGGGTTGGCGCCCTTGCTGAGCAGGAAGTGGGAGATCAGGCAGGTGATCAGGATCCACAGTGTGACCGCGCCGCGCAGCCGGGGTGCGGCCGGTTCGGCCGAGTTGCGGTGCACCATCCAGTAGAGCAGGCCGGCGAAGTAACCCAGCGCGATAATGTTGCTCTGCGCCGTGAAATAGAGGATCCGGTGCTCGGTGGCCAGCAGACCGGCCACGGCGCACAGCACGATGCCCGCCCGCCACCAGAACTGCGGACGCGTATAGATCGACATGGAACCTCCGTACTCGCGAGTAGCGAGTATGGCCGATGACCCGGGGATCGGCCAAGATCACCGTGGCGGCTACCGGTAGGCTGCCCCGTTCATGGAGACCGACGCGCCGTTCGTGTTCACGGCACAGCTGACGCAGGACCAGATCCGCGCCGCCGTGCGGCGCGCCGCCCGCAAGTTCATCCGCTTCAGCTGGTGCGCGGGCGTCCTTTTTGTGCTGTACGGGGTGACGCTGTGGGCGATCGACCCGGGCTCGCCGTGGGCGGCGCTCCTGTTCGCCGCGGCCGGTGCGGTGATCGGGTTCGGCGGCCCGATGCTGCAGCTGAAGGTGGCGGTGGGCCGGGCCACCCGGACGCTGGACCAGCCGACCGAGTACCGCTTCGACACCGAGGGCGTCCGCTCGGCCAACCAGCTGGCCGACTCGCTCGTCCGCTGGCCGCTGATCGGCCGCGCCGAACAGCTCGACGACCTGCTGCTGCTCTGGCTGGGCAAAGGCCAGGTCATCCCGGTGCCGGTGGGCCGGCTGCCGGCCGGCACCCGCGCGGCGCTGATCGCATTCGTCGAGGAGCGGCGCGCCGCGAGGCCGGCCGACGCGGCTGCCGTGCGCCCGCCGACGCCGTAACGGCAGTCAGCGGGCGCCGGGTTCAGGCAGCCGCACTAAGACGGCTGGGTCAGGCGGCCCGCGGTCGGACCGCCGGGGTCAGGCGGCCGGGGTCAGGCAGCCGGGGTCAGGCAGCCGGGGTCAGGCAGCCGGGGTCAGGCAGCCGGGGTCAGGCGGATGGCGGTCCAGGACACCGGCGGCAGGGCGGCCTTGAGCACGCCGTCGGACACCTCGGCCCGCTCGGCCGGGTGCGGCACGACGCGGTCCGGGTGCTCCTCCGTGTTCGTGGCGGTCAGGTCGTCGTCGGCTAGCGTCCACGCCTCGGCCACCCGCAGGTCGCCGGCGAAGCCGGCCAGCGACACCGCCAGGTCGGCGGCGCCGGACTGGTGCCGGTTGACGACGAAGACCGTGACGTCGCCCGACTCGGCGTCGTGGGTGGCCACCGCGTCCAGCACCGGTACGGCGCCGAAACGCTTCGTCTCGTACGTGGGGGCCTGCAGCTCGACCCGCAGCACCTCGCCCCGGGCCAGCCGGGACGTGATCGCGAACGGGTGGAAGATGGTCTGCCGCCAGGCCGGGCCGCCCGCCTCGGAACGGATCGGGGCGATGACGTTGACCAGCTGGGCCTGGCAGGCCACCGGCACCCGGTCGCTGTGCCGGAGCAGCGAGATCAGCAGGTTGCCGACCACCACCGCGTCGGCCACGTTGTAGCAGTCCTCGATGACCCGCGGCGCGACCGGCCACTCCCAGTCGGGCGGCGCGGACTCGACGCCCTCCTGGAACTCGCGCAGGTACCAGACGTTCCACTCGTCGAACGAGATCTTCAGCTTCTTGGTGCTCTTCAGCTTGGCGCCGACGCTGTCCGCGGTGGCCACCACGCTGTTCACGAAGTGGTCCATGTCGATCGCCGAGGCCAGGAAGCTGGCGATGTCGCCGTCGATCGGCTGGTAGTACGCGTGCGCCGAGATGTAGTCGACCTGGTCGTAGGCCAGTTCGAGAACCTCCGCCTCCCAGGCCGCGAACGTCGGCATCTGCGAGCTGGAGCTGCCGCAGGCGACCAGTTCCAGGCCGGGTTCGGCGGACCGCAGCGCGCGGGCCGTCTCGGCGGCGAGCCGCCCGTACTCGTGCGCGGTCTTGTGCCCGGTCTGCCAGGGGCCGTCCATCTCGTTGCCGAGGCAGAACATCTTGATCCCGTACGGCTTCGGCGTCCCGTTGCTGCGCCGCAGTTCGGCCAGCCGGGTCCGGTCCGGGTGGTTCACGTACTCGTGCACGTCGAGCGCCTCCTGGACGCCGCGGGTGCCCAGGTTCAGCGCGTACATGACCTCGACCCCGGCCTTGCCCGCCCACCGCATGAACTCGTCGATGCCCACCTCGTTGGTCTCGAGGCTGCGCCAGGCCAGGTCGCGGCGGACCGGACGGTCCGCGACCGGGCCGATCCCGTCCTCCCAGCGGTACCCGGAGACGAAGTTGCCGCCCGGGTAGCGCACCAGCGAGACACCGAGCTCGCGGGTGAGCGCCAGCACGTCCTGGCGGAACCCGTCGCTGTCCGCGGTGGGGTGCCCCGGCTCGTAGATGCCGGTGTAGACGCAGCGGCCCATGTGCTCGACGAACGAGCCGAAGGTGCGGCGGGACACCGGTGCGATGGTGAAGTCGGGGTCGAGGCTGAAGGAAGCGGAAAACACGGGTCTCCCAGGGTTGGTCACTTGAGGCTGCCCACGGACAGGCCGCCCTGCCAGTAGCGCTGGAGGGTGAGGAACGCGACGATGAGCGGCACGATCGACACCAGCGAGCCGATGATGATCAGGCTCCACAGCGACTGGCCGCCGGAGTTGTTGGAGCTGGCCAGCTGGGACCACAGCCCGATGCCCACGGTGAGCGGGTAGAGCTTGGTGCTGGACAGCATCATCAGCGGCAGGAAGAAGTTGTTCCAGGTCGCGACGATGGACAGCAGGGCCACGGTCACCACGCCCGGCCGCATCATCGGCAGCGCCACCTGCCAGAAGGTGCGCAACTCACCGGCACCGTCGATCCGGGCCGCGTCGATCAGCTCGTCCGGCACCGACGCTCCGGCGTACACCCGCATCAAATAGACGGCGAACGGGCTCAGCAGCGACGGCAGGATCACGGCCCAGACGGTGTCGATCAGGCCGATGTTCGACATCATCACGAAGGTGGGGATGACCAGCGCGGTCAGCGGCACCATGACCGAGCCGAGCACCAGCGCGAAGACGAAGTTGCGGCCGCGGAACTGGTATTTCGCGAAGCCGTAGCCGGCCAGCACCGACACCACCGTGCAGCCGAGCCCGCCGGCGAACGCGTACAGCGCCGAATTACCCAGCCAGCGCAGGTATTCGCCGTTGTTATAGGAGAACAGGTCGCGCAGGTTGTCGGCGAAGTGGAAGCCGTTGAACCACAGCGAGCCGGTGCCGGCGAACAGGCCTTCGGCGTTCTTGGTGCTGGCCACCACGAGCCACCAGACCGGCACCAGGAAGTAGCAGATCATCGCGAGGAGCAGGAGCTTCGCCCCGACATGCCGGGGTACGCGCCGGGTCGGGTTCACGTGAACAGGCTCCCTTTCTTGCGGGTGAAGAACATGAAGATCGCGACGGCGATGAACACCACGAAGCCGAGCGAGAAGGAGAGCGCCGACGCGTAGTTGAACTGCGCGTAGTTGAAGGCCGTCTCGAACGCGTAGATGTTCGGCGTGAAGTCCGGCCGGATGTTGCCGTTCGCGATCGGGCGCAGGATCTGCGGCTCGTTGAAGAACTGCAGCGTGCCGATCAGCGAGAAGACCAGGATCAGCACCAGCGCCGAGGACACCATCGGCACCTTGATCCGGGTGGCGATCTGGCGGGAGCTGGCGCCGTCGATCCGGGCCGCCTCGTAGATCGAGGAGTCGATGCTCTTCAGCGCCGCGTAAATGATGATCATGTAGTAGCCGGACCACTGCCAGGTGACCACGTTGAGCAGCCCGTAGAACACGTTGCCCCGGCTGAGCAGGAACGGCGCCTGCGCGTTGAACAGCGAGGCGATCTGCTCCATCGGGCCGAAGCTGGGGCTGTAGAGGAAGCCCCACATCAGCGCACCGATGACCGCGGGGATCGCGTACGGCAAAAAGATCATGAGGCGGGAGAAGCGGGCCAGCCGGCCGGTCACCTCGTCGAGCACGAGCGCCGCGATCAGCGCCACGATGATCTGCAGCGGGATCACCACGAGGCTGAACCGCAGCACCAGCCACAGTCCCTTGAGGAACGACGGGTCGGTGAACGCCCGGGTGTAGTTGTCGATGCCGGCGAACGTGGTGCCGGTCGCCAGGCCCTTGGTGTAGAGGCTCAGGTAGCCCGCGTACACCAGCGGACCGATCAGGAAGGCGGCGAACACCACCAGGAACGGGAAGATGAACAGCCAGCCGACCGCCCCGCGCCGCGACGATCCGCGACGGGCCTTCGCCTCGCCGGGTGGATCTGCCGTCTCGGCGCCGGCCCGCAGCGCGGTCGGCGAAGTCTCGGTGCTGGCCATGACGGTCACGTCTCCCTCGACGTGCGGTCCGGGCGGCCGCTGTGCACAGCGGCCGCCCGGAGGTGGATCACTTGACGGTGAAGCCCTGGGTCTTCGCGTACTCGACGATCTTGTTGTGCAGGTCGGTGGCCGCCTGGTCGCCGGTGGTCTCGCCGGCGTTCAGCTTGACGATCTGCTCCTGCAGCTGGGCGTAGTAGTACACGGTGAACGGGCTGTAGACCGCACCCTTGTACGCCTTCGCCGCCGGGGCGTAGATGTCCTTGTTCGCGGTCTGGCCGCTGAAGAAGTCGACCTTGGCGTTGAGGAACTCGTCCGAGGTCAGCACGCCCTGGTTCAGCGGGAAGATGGTCTGGGTCTTCCAGCCGTCCTCGAGCGAGGCCGGGTCGGCGTACAGCTCCATGGCGACCTTGGCGGCCGCGGCCTTGTCGGCGGACTGGCTGGTCACCGCAAAGGTGGAACCGCCCCAGTTGACCGAGACCGGGTTGTTGACGTCCCACTGCGGCAGCGGGGCGACGGCGAACTTGCCCTTCGAGTCACCCGCGCCGACGCCGGCACCGGTCAGGTAGCCGGGCGCCCAGGCGGCCGAGATGTAGGTGGCGTACTTGCCGCCGACCATGCCCGAGACGTAGTCGGTGGTGAACTGGTCCTCCTTGCCGACCAGCCCCTTCTTGGACAGGTCGGCCCAGTAGTTGAGCACGTCCTTGGTGGCCTGGTCGTCCAGTTTGACGGTGATGTTCTGCTTGTCCGACAGCACGTACTGGAACGGCTGGGCGCCCTTCTGCTGCATCAGCGCCGTGGTCACCGCCGGCACGTTGCTGGCGAAGTCGCCGAACACCGGGCCGCCCGCGGCCTTCACCTTGGCGGCTGCCTCGGCGTACTCGGCCCAGGTCTTCGGCGGCGTGGTGATGCCGTACTTCTCGAAGACGTCGGTGCGGTAGATCATCGCCATCGGGCCGCCGTCGATCGGGATCGCGTAGACCGCGTCACCCTGGGTGACGTCCTTCCAGGAACCCTCGGCGAAGTTCTTCTTCACGTCGTTGGCGCCGAACGGGGCGAGGTCGACCAGCGCGTCCTGGATCTCGAAGCCGACCAGCTGATCGGTCTCGAGCATGACCACGTCCGGCGCGCCCTTCTTGGCCGAGATCGCGGTCTGGAACTTGGCGTACTGGGGCTGGCCCTGGCCGGCGTTGGTCCAGCAGACCTGGATGTCGGTGTGCGTGTTGTTGAAGTTGTCGACGACCTTGGCCATGTTCGGGTACCAGGCCCAGACGAGGACCTTCTTGGCGTTCGCGTTGACGATCTTGTTGGTGCAGTTGGTGGGCGCGGCCGCGGTGCCGCCGCTGCCCTTGTCGTCGTCGCCGCCGCACGCGGCCAGTCCGAGCGCGAGGGTCAGCACGGATACCACAACGGGAAGTCTTCGCATGTTTTCCTTGGCCTCCTGAGTCAGCTCGCGCCTGGGGATAGCGCTTACCCGCTCACGCGAGGCACGGCGTCCCCTGGCCAGGGGGTGACTACCGGGCGTGATGTCCAGCTCGGGCGGCGGGTGCGCGGCGGCGCGCTATTGGGTGGATGCCGAGGGGAGGGGGAGCTCACCACTCGCCGATGATCTGTGATGTAAGTTGCGTTTGCAGCGCTGCAAAGGACTATGCCGCGACCCATCGGCTCTGGCAAGGGGCAATGTCGCGGAAATACGATCGTTACCTCGGGCGATCTCCGCCCTCTCCGATCGGGAGGCAATCCATGCGGGAAACTACGTTGCGTGACGTGGCCGAGCTGGCCGGCGTCTCGCCCCGCACGGTGTCGAACGTGGTCAACGGATACGCCCGGGTCACCGACGGCACCCGGGAAAAGGTGGAGCGGGCGATCGCCGAACTCGGGTACCGGCCGAACGTGCTGGCGCGCAACCTGGCAACCGGCAAATCGGGGCAGATCGTCGTCGTGGTGCCCTATCTCGACACGCCCTACTTCGCTGAACTGCTCCAGGCGATCATCCCGGCCGCCCGCAAGGTCGGCTACAACGTCCTGATCGACCAGACCGACGGTGACCGCGAGCACGAGGGCGAACTCATCGGGCGCGGCTCCCGCCGCTTCCTCTTCGACGGCATGATCATCAGCCCGCTGGGTCTGTCCCAGGAGGATCTGACCGTACGCGACCCCGACCTGCCCCTGGTGGTGCTGGGTGAGCGCACCTCGGACGGCACCTTCGACCACGTCGGCATCGACGACGTGGCGGCGTCCACCGAGGCCGTGACCCACCTGATCCAAATCGGCCGCCGGCGGATAGCGGCGATCGGCGACCAGCCCTATCCCACCGGCGAGGCCGCCCAGCTGCGCACCCGCGGCTACCGGGCCGCGCACGCCAACGCCGGCCTGCCCGTCGACGAGTCCCTGATCATCGGCACCGCCCGCTTCAACCGGATCGACGGCGCCACCGCGATGGCCGCCCTGCTGGACCGCGCCGACCCGCCGGACGCCGTGTTCTGCTACAGCGACCTGGTCGCCTCCGGTGCCATCCACACGGTGATCGGTCGCGGTCTGCGGGTCCCCGAGGACATCGCGATCATCGGCTACGACGACATCGAGGACGGCCGCTACAGCCAGCCCGCGATCAGCACCATCCAGCCGGACAAGAAGGCGATCGCCCAGCTCGCGATGGACCGGCTGATCCTGCGCATCGCCAGCACCGAGCCGGTACCGGGCGTCGAGTTGCGCGCCGCACACAAACTGATCGCCCGGCAGAGCACGGTTGGCTGACTCCGCTAAATTCGTCAGACCAAGCAAGGTCGACAGAGGAGCGGACCGTGTCGTTCACCGCGCTCGAGCGCTGGATCATGCTGGTCGCCAGCGCGTGGCTGGTCACCGGACTTCAGCTGGACGCGTATGCGCATGCCACCACGCCGGAGCTGGAGACGTTCTGGACTCCGTGGCACGCGGTCCTCTACTCCGGTATCGCCGTGTCCGGTTTCACGCTGCTCTGGCTGCTCCGCAAGCGGCTGCCGGCCATCCCCACGTACCGCAGCCTGGTCGCCCTGCCGAACGCCCTGCGCATCCCGATGCTCGGCATGGCCTTCCTGCTGGTCGGCGGCGGCGTCGACACGCTGTGGCACAACATCTTCGGCATCGAGCAGGGCCTGGAGATCTTCGTGAGCCCCAGCCACGAGGCGATCATCCTGGGCATGTGCCTGTTCGCCATGGGACCGGCGCTGCTGCTGGCGACCCGGCCCGGCGACCGCCTCTCCCCCGGCGACGCGGTGCTGGCCACGCTGTCGGCCCTGCTGTCGGTGCTGCCGGTGCACATCTACTCGCTGCACGCCTCGGTGTTCGGCGCGATCTTCTTCGGCCCCGACCCGACCCCACAGCGCATCTTCTCGTTCAGCGGCCAGATCTTCCACGGCTACCTGGTCAGCACCATCCTGCTGCTGCTGCCGATTGTGCTGGCCGGCCGCCGCTGGCGGGTGCCGATCGGGATGCCCACCGTGCTGGTCGCACTGGTCTCGCTGGCCATGTACGCGATGTTCCAGTCCGACGAGGCGGCCTGGTGGCTGCCGCTGACCATCGGTGCCGCCGCGGCCGGCGTCGAACTGCTGGCCCGCCTGGTGGGCCCGTTGCTGCCGCTGTCCCGGGAGGCCGCCTGGGTCACGCTGGGTGCGGTCGCGCCCGTCCTGGTCTGGAGCACGCTGTTCCTGGTCGCCGACGCCCAGGTCGGGGTGGGCTGGAACGTGCACATCGTCTCGGGCCTGCTCACCTACACGGCGATCGCGGGAGCCGGCACGGTGCTGGTCGCGCGCAACGTCCGCCCGCCGGCCGCCGCGACGCCCGCCCCGGCCGGGCCCGCGCGGGTCGAAGTCCCCGCTCCGTGACGCTGCGCCGCCATCCCGGCCGCCGCGCGGATCGAACTCCCGGGTCCCTGCCGCTGCTCCGCCGGCTCGGCCTGCTGCTGGTGGCGGCCGGGTGTCTCGTCGCGGGCTGGCCGGCGCCGGCGCAGGCGCACGCCGGCGGGCTGGTGGCCACGGACGCCCGCGGCTCGCTCGTGTCGGTGACGCCCGCGGTGCCCGGGCTGTCGGTCACCGCACTGGAGGACGGCCACCGGCTGCGACTGGTGAACGGTACCGGTGCGCCGGTCGTCGTGCCCGGCGGTGGCGGTGCGGGCACGCCGGTGACGGTCGCCGCGGGTGACACCTTGACCTGGATGGACGCGCGCAGCACGCCGGCCGGTCGGCAGGTCGCACCGGGGCAGTCGGTGCCGTGGTCGTTCGTGCTCGACGCGGGCGGGACACCGGTGACCGTGCAGGGACTGCTCGTGGGGTCCGCGGCACCGGCGGCGCCGATCTGGTGGGCCCTGACGGTCGCGGTGGCGGCCGGGCTGGTCGTGCTGTCCCGGCGGGTGCGGCGCGGCGATCTGCTGCTGGCCGCGGCGGGGATGGCGGCGGCCGGAGCGTCGATCGCGCACGTGGTGGGATCCACGCTGGCGGTCGAGTCGATGCCGCTCGCCGGGACGTTCTTCGACGCGGCCGGGATCAATCTGCTGGCCTGGCCGCTCCTCGCCGGCGGTGCGTTCGCGGTGCTGCGAGGACGGGCGGCCGGGGTGCTGGCGGTCTGTGCCGGGGCCGCGTTGACGGCGATTTTCGTGCTGCCGGACGTGACTTCGTTCCATCGCGCGGTGCTGCCCTTCGGCGGCCCGGCCGTGGTGGAGCGGGTCCTGGTGGTGCTGGCCCTCGGCGCGGGCGCGGGGGTGGCGCTCGCGGGCGGCGCGGTGCTGCGGACGCTGGCCCAGAAAGCATCCGCATGAGGTGGGCCACGCCGGCTGTGGCGGTGGCGTTCCTTCTCGCGGGGTGCACCACCGCGGAGCCGGCCCGGGCCGTTGCCGGATGCTCGTCGGCCGCGCCCGGTGTCCTGGCCGTTGAGTCTGAGCTGCTCAGCGGGCAGGCGGTGCCGGCGCCCCGGCGGGTGGAGGTGCCGCTCGGGAGCACGGTGCAGGTCCGGGTCACCGCGGACAAAGTGGTGCCGATTCACGTGCACGGGTACGAGATCGAGTACGACGCGGCGCCGGGGACGCCGGAGTGTGTGCAGTTCACGGCGGACCGGGCCGGTGTTTTCGACGTCGAGGCGCATCCGGGGCTTCTGCTCGTGCAGCTCGAGGTGCGGTGAGCTTCGTCGCGCACGGGGTCGGGCAGTCGCAGGACCTGCCGTTGCCCCTCGATCTGGTGCTGCAGGCGGGCGCCGCCACGGTGGTCATCTCGTTCCTCGGTTCGGCCCTGCTCTGGCGCCGTCCCCGGCTGGCCGGTGGCAACGCCCGTCTCATCCGTGTTCCGGGTTGGCTGCGTTACCCCGTACTGCTGACCTCGCTTTTGCTCGTTGGTGTTGCGGTGATCGGCCCACGCGACCCGTCGAATCCCGCGGCGCACGCTCTCTACGTGTGGCTGTGGGTCGGCCTGATTCCGGTCAGCGTCCTGGCCGGCCCGGTGTGGCGCGCGGTGAACCCGTTGCGAACCCTCTTCCGCCTGCTGCGCCTGCCCTCCGCCACGCGCCGCCCGATCCCGTTCGGTGCCGAGTGGCCCGCCGCCCTGACCCTGCTCGCCTTCGTCTGGCTGGAGCTGGTGGCGCCCGGCCGCACCGACCCGCTGGTCATCGGGCTTTGCCTGATCGGGTACGCCGCAGCACAACTCACCCTGGCCACCCGCTACGGCGAACGCTGGTTCGCACAGGCCGACTGCTTCGAGGTGTACTCGTCGCTGGCCGGCCGGATGAGCCCCTGGTACTGGCGGCCTCCGCTGTCCGGCCTGGCCGCCGACCGTCCCGGCCCCGGCCGAGCCGCATTCCTGGCGGTGTGGTGGGGCTCGACCATCTTCGACAGCGCGGCCGGTTCCCCGTTCTGGGCCGGCGTCCTGCAGCGAGCCGGCCTCCCGGTCCTGCTCGACACGGCTGCCCTGGTGGCGGTCTGCGCCCTGGTCCTGCTGGCCGTCTGGCGGATGAACATCACCAACGCCCTGATCCCGATCGCGGTCGGCTACACGCTGGCCCACTACTTGACGCTGCTCCTGGTGGAGGGCCCGCGCGGGGTCCTGCTCGTGTTCGGCCAACCGGCCACCGACTGGACACCGGCCCCGAACCCGTCGGCGGTCGCGGTCCTCCAGGTGGCGCTGATCCTGCTGGGCCACGCGCTGAGCGTCCTGGCCGCCCACGACGCCGCGCTGGCCGGGTCCCCCGGGAAGCCGCCGTTGGCCGTCCTGCCCGAGGAGCTTCCGGTGGTGCTCTTCATGGTCCTCTGCACGTGGGCGGGTTTGTTCCTCCTCTTCGTCCGCTGAGTCCGTGGGCACCCGGATCCGCTAACCTCTCCGGCGTGCGGATTGCCGCGTTCAATGTGGAGAATCTGTTCAACCGGGCCCGGGCCCTCGACCAGCGCACCTGGAGTGCCGGGCGGCCGATCCTCGAGGCTTATCAACGCATTTGCACGCTTCTCGAGGAGCCGGTCTACACCGATGAGGTCCGGCACGACATCCTGCGGCTGCTCGGCCGGCTGGGGCTGCGCAACGGGGACACCGCGAAATTCGCCCGGCTGCGGCAGAACCGGGGGCGGCTGGTGCGGCGGTCCCGGGACGGGCAGGTCCGGATCATCGCGGGCGGGCGGGCCGACTGGATCGGCTGGGTCGAGCTGACCACCGACCGGGTCGACGAGCTCGCGCTGATGAACACCGCCCGGGTGCTGCAGGACGTCGACGCCGACGTGGTGGGCGTGATCGAGGCGGAGAGCCGGCTCGCGCTCAAGCGCTTCGCCGACGCCGGGCTGACCCACGACCACAAACCCCGTTACCCGTACGTCATGGTGGTCGACGGCAACGACGAGCGGGGCATCGACGTGGGCCTGCTGGCGGGCGCCGGCTATCCGCTGCTCGCCCAGGTCAGCCACGTCGACGACGCCGACCACCGGGGGCGGGTCTTCAGCCGGGACTGCGCGGAATACCACGTCGGCACCCCGTCCGGCCACCGCGTCGCGATCCTCGTCAACCACTTCAAGAGCAAGGGGTACGGCGGAAAGGTCGCCTCCGACGCGATCCGGCGGCGGCAGGCGGCCCGGGTCGCCGAAATCTACCGTGGCCTGCTCGCCGGCGGTGTCGAGCGGGTGGCCGTGGTCGGCGACCTCAACGACACCCCGGACAGCGAGCCGCTGGCACCCCTGCTCACCGGCACCGACCTGCGCGACATCTCCACCCACCCGGCCTTCGACGACAACGGCCGGCCGGGCACCTACGGCTACTGCACGGCTCGCAACAAGCTCGACTACGTGCTGCTCTCCCCCGCCCTGTTCGGCGCGGCGACCGGCGGCGGCATCTTCCGGCGCGGCGTGTGGGGCGGCCGCCGGGGCCGGTTGTGGCCGATCTACGAGACCATGACGGCCGCGGTGCACGCCGGGTCGGACCACGCCGCCATCTACGCCGACCTCGACCTCGGCTGAAGCCAGATCGGTGGTTCCCCTCCCTTGCGGACGAAACAGCGGTACCGGCCGGGACCGGACGGCGGCACCGCGACCGTGCCCCGCCAGACGTGGCCGGGTGTCCAGGTCAGCCGCACCGCCCGGGCCGGGTCGCCGCCGCCCAGTTCCGGCAGGTCGCCCACGACGTGCACGTCCTCGCCCGGCTCGGTGCGGTGCTCGACCCGGAACGCGTACGGGACCAGCGGGCCGGCGGACCGGCCGGTCAGGCGCAGGCAGTGCACCGCGCCGGCCGCGCCGCCGGCCAGGATCGCGCCGCCGTCGATCGTGGTGGCGACCGCGGTGACCTCGTTCGCCAGTTCGGCCCGGGCGAGCCGCTCGCGGGTGCGCACGTCCCAGACCGACACGGCGTTCCCGCCGCCGGCGACCAGCAGCAGGCCGTCCTCGGTGATTTTGAAGTCGGCGACCTCGGCGCCGTGGTCGAAGCGGTGCACCAGGTCCTTGCGCTCGAGCTCCCACGCGTCCACCCCGTGCCCCTTGGCCACCAGCACCCAGCCGCCGTCCGGTGCCAGCGCCGCCGCGGTGAACCGCTGTCCCTGCTGGTAGCGCAGGTAGCGGATGGACGGCCGGGCCCAGTGCTCGACGTAGGCGCCCCGCTCGACGTCCAGCTCGAACACGTCCCAGCCCATCACGACCAGCACGGTACGGCCGTCGGGCGTGGCCAGCACGTGGCTCGTCCGGTCGGGCTGTCCGGGGGTCGGCGGCAGCGTGCGGTCCGGCGCTCCGGTGACCGGGCCGGCGATCCGCAGCCGGTGGTCGGCGTACGCGGTGAGCACGCGGCCGTCCGGCAGGAACGTCACCGCGTCGCCGTAGCCGTCCGCCGGACCGGCCTCCCGGCCGTCGATCAGGTCCCACCGGGTCCGGCCGGCGATCGCGTGCCGGCCGTCCGGGGCGACCGCGAACGGGTAGATGCCGGGCGAGTCGAGCCGGTGCACCGGGTCACCGGTGGCCAGGTCCCAGACCACGATGTCGCCGCCGAAGCCCACGGTGGCCCCGAGCCGGCCGCCGTCTAGCACGGCGGCGTGCACCACCCGGCCGGAGTTGCCCGCCGGGCCGGGCGCGGCCGGCGGGGTGCCGACGTGCCACTGCCGGAAACCGCCGCGGCGGACGGTGAAGACCTCGGCCGGCCGGGCCGCGCGGACCGGCGTACCCGCCTCGGTGTCCAGACCGCCGAGCGAGTGACAGCGGCCGTCGCCGAGGCGCACCACGAAAAGGCGGTGGCCGTCGCCCAGCACCGCGTGGCCGCCGTCGGCGGTGACCACGCAGCCCCTGGCCCGGTCCGGCACCGTGACCACCCGCTCGCGTGCGCCGCTCGCGACGTCCCACACCGCGAGGTCACCGCCGGCGAAACCGGCCGCTCGCCGGCCCGCGGGGTCCAGGTCGAAGGAGCCGGCGCCCCGGGCGCCGGCCAGGTCGTGCCGGGGCCGGTCGCGGGTCAGGTCCCAGACCGTCAGCGGGTCGGCGCCGCGCCGGACGACCGCCAGCCGGCCGTCGGTGGTGACCGCCAGCGCGCCGAGGTTCTCCGCGACGCGTACCGGTTCGGCCGGTCCGGTCACCGGCCACAGGACGGCGGCCGGCCCGAACATCGCGTACCGGCCGCCGTCCGGCGTGCCGAACACGGTGAGGTCGCCCTCGGCGGGGTGCCGGCCGGCGAGGCGGCGCCGGGCCAGGTCCCAGACGAGCAGGTGCCCCTCGGCGACCAGGACGGCATAGCGACTGTCCGGCGTGACCGCCGCGGCGCGCGGCTGGTCGCCGGTGAACTCGCCGAACGTGTGGGCGACGGTCCAGGTACGCAGGTCCCACAGCCGCGGCGGGTCGGGGAACTCCTCGGTGCTGCCGTTGTCCAGCCACCGCACGTCGGTGGCGAAGGTGAGAGCCGCGGACCCGTCCGGGACGGCCACCACCCGGTACACCTCGCCGGGATGACCGTCGACGGTACGCGCCAGCCCGTGCCCGGCGGTGCTGCCGCGCACCCAGCGCGGCAACAGGTGGGTGCGGCCGGACCCGGCGAGCAGGCCCCGGGCCGCGTCGGCCAGCCGGTCCAGGCCGAACTCGCCGGCGACCAGCAGCACCTGCTGGGCCAGCAGTTCCGGGCCGTGCGCGCCGGCCAGGTCGGAGAACAGGTGGCCGTCGCGTTCCAGCACGCGTTCCACGCCGCCCGCCGCCGCGACCAGCGGATGACCGGCGGGCGCGGCCTCCGCGGCGAACCGCAGGTCGGCCACCACGGCGTCGAAGCCGGACCGCTCGGCCCGGCCGGTCAGGTAGCCGATGTCGGTCAGGGTTTCCTGGGCGGCGTCCCACTGCCCGGCCCGGACCTGCTGGTACACCAGCTCGTCGAGGGCGCGCGGCACGAGCGGCCGCGGCCCGAAGTACCCGGCCAGCGCGGCGTGCCGGCGGGCGGCGACGCCGTCCAGGAAGGCGCGGCGGGCGGCCTCGGCCAGCTGCCGGTGGTAGAAGCCGAGGAGGGTACGGCCGCCGTCCTCGTGCTCGGTCAGGTAGGGCGACAGGTCGGCGCGCAGCCGGGCCCAGACCGCGTCCGGCACCCGGTCCGCCACCGGCGCGTGCGGGAACCGCCGCCGCAGGTCGGCCAGCACGTCCTCGTCCGCCGACAGCACGTCCAGCAGTTCCTCCTCGGTCAGCCCGGACCGGGCCGCCGCCAGGTAGCCGAGTGCCCGGCCGACCAGGACCGCGCCGTGCTCGGCCTCGCGGGACAGCCGGGCGAACAGCCGGTCGATGACCGCGGGCACGGTGTCCGGCACCGGTTCGGCCGGCGCATACGAGGCCCAGCGGCGGGCCTCCTCGAACGCGAGCCGCAGGTGCAGCGGCAGACCGGTCGCCGCCGAGCCGAGGACCGCCGCGCGCTGCTCCGGCCGCAGCCGGCGCCGCGCCCCGGCCAGCCAGGTGTCGAGCAGGGCACCGCTTGCCGACGGCGGCAGCGGCTCGAGCCGCAGCCGCGGACCGTCGCCGGGCAGCCGGTCGGCCACCGTCCCGTCGGAGCAGGACACGACCGTCCGGACCGCGCTCCCGCCAGACATCCCGAGCCAGCTCAGGCCGGGGCTGTCCAACTGGTCCACGGCGTCGACGAAGATCAGCAGCCGGCCCTGCCGCGGGAGACCGGCCTCGACGCGGTAGTCGTCGAGCAGGGCGCCCATCCGCTCGGGCGGCGGCTCGTCCCGCCGGTGCGTCTGCGCCCGCACCTCGACCAGCAGGTCGCTGAGCAGCGACTGCTCGCGGGCGGCCCGGGCGGTCGCACCGGCGAAGCGGACCACCAGCTGGGCGTCCGGATGCTCGGCGGCCGCGAGCATGGCGGCCTGGGCCAGGAACGCGGACTTGCCGACCCCGGACGGCCCCACCACCAGCAGCGGACGGCCGTCGTCGCCGGCCAGGTAGCGGGCCACCGCCGCGAGTTCGCGGTCACGGGCCCGGTGGTCGCGGCGGCGCTCGGCGGCGAACTGCTCGTGCCGGGCCCGTTCCGCCGCCGGTCCGGTGGTCGTGGTCCGGCCGGCCAGCTCGGCGCCGATCGCGCCGGTCAGCGCGTCGTGGACCGCGGCGCAGAACGCGGAAAGATCGCCGGCGGAATACTCGTGCAGGCGGCCGGCGGGCAGCGTCGCGCGCAGCCCGGCGGTGAACCTGGCCAGCTCGGCAGGTGGCGTCGGGCCGGTGCGGACGAAGCAGTGGACGGTGCCCGGCGCGGCCGCCGCCACCTCCTGCTCGGTGATCGAGGTGGAGAACCGGTGCACCGGGCGGCCCGCGCGCCGGGCGCCGTCGATCAGCACGGCCCGCAGCCGCTCCTCCTCGTCGTGCCAGGCGTCGTCCGCGGCGAATGCCCCGTCCCGCGGCTGGAGCACGTACTCGGGCGGGACCGCGTTGTCGTCGCGGCGGTACCAGCGGCCGGCCAGCTCCCGGCCGGCGTCGTCCAGCCCGGCCCGGACCGCGTCCAGCTCCCCGGCCGGCAGCCGCGGCGGCAGCGGGCACCAGCCGTACCGGTCACCGATCAGCAGCAGGAAGTGCGGGTGGCAGCGTTCCACCTCGGCCAGGCAGATCGGCACGGTCGCCTGGTCGAGCCCGGCCGCCGGGCTGACCCCCCAGCGCAGGTCGACCGCCGAGAACGGGATGCCGCGCTCGGCGCAGAACCGCCGCACCCGCGGGAACACGTCCCGGTGCAGCGCGTCCCGCTCGGCGCCCAGGTCGGCGAACGTCGAGCTGACGAACAGTCGTACCCGCATCCGCGATCACTCCCGCCGCGCCGCCGATCGTCCCGATCCTAATGAGACGGCACGCCTACACTTGCCCTTCATGCTCACCATGCAGGACGCGCTGGCCCGGCTGACCGCGTACTGGACGGCTCAGGGGTGCCTGACCGTGCAGCCGATGAACACCGAGGTCGGTGCCGGGACGCTCAACCCGGCGACGTTCCTGCGGGTGCTGGGCCCGGAGCCCTGGCGGGTCGTGTATGTCGAGCCGTCGGTGCGCCCGGACGACTCCCGCTACGGCGAGAACCCGAACCGGCTGCAGACGCACACCCAGCTCCAGGTGATCCTCAAGCCCGACCCCGGCAACCCGCAGGAGCTCTACCTGGGCAGTCTCGCGGCGCTGGGCATCGATGTGGCGGCGCACGACGTCCGTTTCGTGGAGGACAACTGGGCCTCGCCGGCGCTCGGCGCGTGGGGCCTGGGCTGGGAGGTCTGGCTCGACGGCCTGGAGATCACCCAGTTCACCTACTTCCAGCAGGCCGGTGGCCTCAACCTGGACCCGGTGTCGGTAGAGATCACCTACGGCATCGAGCGCATCATCATGGCCCTCCAGGACAAACAACACTTCAAAGAGATCGCGTACGCCGAGGGCGTCAGCTACGGCGAGGTGTTCGGCCAGAGCGAGTACGAGATGTCCCGGTACTACCTGGACGACGCGGACGTGGCCGCCAACCGGCAGCTGCTGGAGATCTACGCGGCGGAGGCGCAGCGGCTGATCGATGCCGGACTTCCGGTGCCGGCGCACACGTACGTGCTCAAGTGCTCGCAGGCCTTCAACGTGCTGGACGCCCGCGGCGCGGTGTCCACCGCCGACCGGGCCGCCGAGTTCGGCCGGATGCGCCGGCTGGCCGGCGAGGTCGCCAAGCTGTGGCTGGCCCGCCGCGACGACCTGGGGCATCCGCTCGGGCTGGTGGAGCCGGCGGCCGCGGCCACCGCGCCGGCCCTGGTAACCGCGCCGGCCCAGGTCACCGCGCCGGCCCAGGCCGCGGAACGGGACGGCGCCCGCCTGCTGGTCTTCGAGATCGGCACCGAGGAGCTGCCGCCGGCCGAGTGCCGGTCCGCCCGCGACTTCGTCGAGCGCGAGATCAGAACCGGTCTGGCGGCCACCCGGCTCGGCCATGGGGAGGTGCGTGTCTTCGCCACACCCCGGCGTCTGGTCGCGGTGGTCGGCGAGGTCGCGGCCCGCGAGGACGACCATGTACGCACGGTGCGCGGGCCCAAGCTGGCCCAGGCGTACACGACGGACGGCGTACCCACCAAGGCTTTGGAGGGTTTCGTCCGCGGGCAGGGCGGCACGCTCGACGAGGTGACCGAGGCGGACTTCAACGGCGTACGGCATGCGGTTTTGACCAGGCAGGAAGCCGGCGGCGCGGCAGCCCAGGTCCTCGCTCCCCTGCTCGCGAAGGTGGTCGGCGGCCTGCGTGGCGCCAAGAACATGCGGTGGCGCGACCCGCAGCTGTCGTTCAGCCGCCCGATCCGCTGGCTGACCGCGCTGTGGGGCGACGACGTGGTGCCGGTCGCGGTGGGCACGCTGGCCGCCGGTCGCGAGACCCGGGTGCTGCGCACCGCCGCCGACCCGGTCCAGCAGATCGCGTCGGCCGAGACTTTCATGGAGACCCTGGCGCTGGCCGGCATCGTCGCCGACCCCGAGGACCGGCGCGAGCTGATCGTGACCGGCGCGCAGGACAACGTCTACCCGGACGGGCGCATCGACGTGCCCGGCGAGGACGCGCTGATCACCCAGATCACCTACCTGGTCGAGGCGCCGACGCCGCTGCTCGGCACGTTCGACGAGAGCTACCTGTCGCTGCCGGACGCGGTGCTGACCACGGTGATGCGCAAGCACCAGCGGTACCTGCCGGTGCGCGACGCCGACGGGGCGCTGCTGCCGATGTTCGTGGCGGTCGCGAACGGCCCGGTGGACGTCGAGCTGGTGCGCACCGGCAACGAGGCGGTGCTGCGGGCCCGGTACGAGGACGCCGCGTTCTTCTACCGCGCCGACCGGTCCACGCCGCTGGACGAGATGCGCGCCCGGCTGGCCCGGCTCACCTTCACCGACCGGCTGGGCTCGATGGCCGACCGGGCCGGCCGGATCGCGGCGCTGGCCACCGGGCTGGCCGACGACCTGGGCCTGGGCTCGGCGACGCTGGACCGGGCGGCGGCGCTGGTGAAGTTCGACCTGGGCTCGCAGCTGGTCACCGAGATGACCAGCCTGGCCGGGGTGATGGCCCGGGACTACGCCCTGCACGCGGGTGAGCACCGGGCGGTGGCGCAGGCGGTCTACGAGGCCGAGCTGCCACGGCAGACCGGTGACGCCCTGCCGGCGTCACTGCCCGGCGCGCTGCTGTCGCTGGCCGACCGGTTGGACCTGGTCGCCGGCCTGGCCGCCACGGTGGGCCTGCCGACCGGCAGCAGCGACCCGTTCGCGGTACGCCGGGCCGTGCTGGGCCTGCTCGCGGTGCACCGGGCCCACCCCGCCCTGGCGGCGCTCGACCTGTCGGCGGCGCTGGCGGCCGCCGCGGTCCAGCAGCCGGTCGAGGTGGGCGACGCGGTGCTGCCGGCGTGCGACGAATTCCTGGCGAAGCGGCTGGAGCAGCAGTTGGTCGAGGAGGGCTTCCCGGTCGACCGGGTGCGCGCGGTGCTGCCCCACCACGGCCGCCCGTCGGTCGCGGTGAGCCTGCTGCACCAGCTGGGCGAGGTGGCCGGCAACCCGGCCTTCGTGGCGGTGACCGAGGCGATCCAGCGGTCCCGCCGCATCGTCCCGCGCGGCACGCCGGCGTCGTACGACCCGGCGGCGCTGAAGGAGCCGGCCGAGGTGGCCCTGCACGAGGCGGTCACGGCGGTCCGCCTGTCCTCCGAACCCGACCTGCTGCTGTTCCTGGACGCGACCAGCCGCCTGGTCACCCCGATCACAACCTTCTTCGAGGACGTGTACGTCATGGCCGACGACCCGTCGGTGCGGTCAGCGCGCCTGGGCCTGCTGGCAACGGTCGGCGGCCTGGGCGCCAATCTGCTCGATTGGAGCGCCCTCCAGACGTGAAGAAGACCAAGGATGTCGAGGCGAACTTCGAGACGGTCCGCTCGATCGTCCGGAGTGCCCAGTGCGACAGCACCATCGTCACCGCGGTCGACCGGCTGACGTCGGCCGCGCTAATCCTCTCCCCGCTGGTGCTCGGACCGGCGTCCGTGCCGCTGCTGGCGCTGTTCGACATGA
Organism: Paractinoplanes rishiriensis; assembly: GCF_016862375.1. Classification (GTDB taxonomy): domain Bacteria; phylum Actinomycetota; class Actinomycetes; order Mycobacteriales; family Micromonosporaceae; genus Actinoplanes; species Actinoplanes rishiriensis. The sequence continues at coordinate 185,013 of NZ_BOMV01000071.1, forward strand.
AGTCGGATCTGATCCGGCACGCCCACGACGCGGTCCGCGCCATCGCCGGCTATCGCGGCGACTTCCTCGCCCGCAGCCGGTCCCTGGCGGCAGCGCACGCGATGATCACCTACAGCGCCTTCTTCGAGGCCATGGACCGGGACCTCCGCCCGGTGCTGAAGAAGCTGAAACCGACGGCCAAGGACCGCCGGTTGGTCGTCGAACGGTCCGCGGAGGCGGCCCACTACCTGCGCTCCGTCGAGGACGTCGGCGGCCGTTCGATCGCCTACAACGCGATCGCGCCGGTCTCCCTCCCGCATCCCTCCGCCAGCTTCGCGACCGAGGCGGACGACCGCCACGCGCTGTACCTGCGGATGACCGATACGCTGTCGCGGGTCCTGGAGCACCTCGGCGGCGCCGAGACGGTGGTGGAGATCAGACCCAAGCTCCACCATCTGCCGCGCACCGCGGTCGAGGTCTACTTCGCCCAGTACCTCGAGCTCATGCTGGAATTCCAGGACTTCTTCGGCTGGGCCACCCTGTACGAGGCGCAGAAGACCCAGCAGATGATCGGCGACCTGACCGAGGACGCCCGCCTGGCCCAGCTGGCTGTCGCCGGTATCGACATCGGCCTGGAGTCGCTGCGGCAGGCGGTGACGCACCTGTCCAGCGCCCTGCCGGCACCGCCGCGGGCGGGTGCCCGGGCGGTCATCGAGGACCTGGCCGTCATCTACCGGCTGGGAATCTCCGAACGGATCATCACCGACACCTACGACGACCCCGGCGACGCGCCCGTCATCCGGTATCCGACCAAGGCCGAGGCGTTCGTGCCGCAGGCGTACCAGACCCTGGAGTACACCAACCAGAAGATCGACCTGGAGAACGAGGCCACCTGGTCGGAGCTGCCGGCCAAGGACGACCTGGGCGTCTTCCTGGCCCGGTACTTCGACTCGCCGTACAGCGCCTGGTCCGCCCTGCTGGTGCTCGGACACCCGGGGTCCGGGAAGTCGCTGCTGACCGAGCTGATCGCCGCCCGGCTGATGCCTCCCGCTTACAACGTGGTGCGCATCGAACTGCGGGACATCGAGCCGGACAGCGACATCCAGAGCCAGATCGAGGACCAGATCCGGGCCGACACCGGCCATGAGATCAACTGGGTGGAGTTCGCGACGGAGCTGGCCGGCGATCCACCGCTGATCATCCTGGACGGGTACGACGAGCTCCTCCAGGCGACCGGGCGGGTGTTCGCCAACTACCTGGACAAGGTGCACCGGTTCCAGCGACGCGAGGCGATGCTGCAACGCCCGGTCCGGATCATGGTGACCAGCCGCATCACACTTATCGACAAGGCTGTCATCCCGGCCAGCACGGCGGTCGTCCGGCTGCTCGAGTTCGACGAGGATCGCCGGCAGGCCTGGACCGACGTCTGGAACCGGACGAACGCGGGTTACTTCGACCGCACGCCGGTGGAGCCGTTCACCGTGCCGGCCGATGCGCGCCTCCTGGACCTGGCCCGGCAACCGCTGCTGTTGCTGATGCTGGCGATCTACGACTCACGGGACAACGAGCTGCGCCAGTCCCGGGTCGACCAGACGCTGCTGTACCACAGCCTCCTGCACCGCTTCATCGCCCGCGAGCGCGGCAAGGGCGAGGCCGGGGCGGCGTTCCGGGCCCTCGACCAGGCCGGCCAGGACCAGATGGTCGAGGACGACCTGAACCGTCTCGGCGTGGCGGCCATCGGCATGTTCAACCGCAACGCCCTGCACATCCACCGCCGTGACCTTGACGCGGACATCGCATACTTCGGCGCCGAACGCGAGGTCGTGGTCCCGGCCGGCGCCGCGCTGACCCAGGCGGACCTGCTGCTCGGCAGCTTCTTCTTCATCCACGAATCGCGGAGCCGATCGGGCGACCGGGACGACCGGAGCGGCGGGCACTCGGCGGCGTTCGAGTTCCTGCACAACACGTTCGGCGAATTCCTGACGGCCGACTTCGTGGTCCGGCAGGTCCTCCGGCAGACCACGGTGATCCGCGCGCTGCGCCAGTCCGACGCGCTGCGGCAGCAACTCGACGTGCAACTCGCCCAGGCGGACGACCGCTGGTTCGCCCCGCTCGCCTTCACCAGCCTGCACACCCGCCCGGTGATCCTGTCGATGATCCGCGAGTGGCTGCCGCACCGCGCCGAGCTGGCCGGTCTGGCGCAGGCGGATCTCGTCGGCTGCCTGCATCTGATCGTCACGCGGCAGCTGCGGGACACCCTGACCGGCACGCCCGCGGGGTGGCTGTCCGACGGCATCGCCGAGACGAAGTTCGAGAGGTTCGCCTATCTGGGGCATCTCGCGGTCTACACGTTCAATCTCGCCACCCTGGCGGCCGTGGCCGGCGAGGACGGGTACACGTTCGACGTGCCGGTCGAGGCCGGGCGGCCGGCCGGATCGGAGCCGGCCTGGGACGGATTGCGCAACCTCTGGCGGAGCTGGTTCTCGCTGGACGGGCTGGCCGGGGCGGCGGCGCTGATCGAGGCGAAACCCGGCACGGACGGCGTGATGGTGGTTCGCGCCAAGAGGGACTTCGGCATGCCGCCCGGCAGCCTGCCGCTGGACCTGGCGCATCACCTGAACACGGCGCTCGGGGACGAGATGGGCCGGGCCCTGACCGGCCTGGCAGGCGCGGACCTGATGGGCTGGCAGCCGGCCGACCTGACAGCCCTGGGGGAACCGCTGGAGCGGCTCGGAGCGGGCCGGAACGAGTTCCTGCTGCCGCGGACGAGCCGCCTCATGCCCGGCTCCCACCTCGTGCGGGACGGTTGGGCCGCGATGATGATCCGACGTAGATCATTCGGCGCGCACCTTCCGCTCGGCGCCATGTCGGCCCATGAACTGCTGCGGGCCGAGCGCCGGTCGGACGCCGCATTCGACGTGATCTCCGACCTTCGTCCGGATCTCGACGTGCTGATCCATCTGTCGGACCACGAGGCAGGCGTGGTCATCGAGAATCACGCACTTCTGCAACCGCAATGGCTGCACGACGTGATCCGGGCCATCGCGAACGGCGACCTCAGCTACCCGAAGCATGGCGGCCCTGACCCGGACCATTTCATCGCGCCGATCTTCTACCATCTGCGCCGACTGCAGGTCACCGTCGAGGTGTCCACCATCATGACAGGGCTGTTGCGCGGCGGGATCGTCGACCGGCTCGGCTGCCGGTCGCTGGTCGAGGTCCTGTTGTTCCTGCGACATCGCGGCCTCCCACGAGACCAGTGGTCGGTGATCGACGTCCGGCTTGCCCGCAGACTGAGCCGCTGGACGGACCTGCGGCGAGTCCCGGAAGACTCGATGGTCGACCTCATCCATCTGGTCGCGGCCGAGAGGCCCGCCATGGCGACCCGCCGCCACCTCGTGATCAGCGCCTCGGGAGCGCTCGCCCGGCGGACGACGGACCACCACCAGGTTTCGTTCACGCAGTTTCTGGCGGGCTTCTCCCTGCCCGAGGTGAGGTCGGTCTCCCGCTCCTCGAACTTCGACTACCACCAGCTCTTTCACCGGCGGTCGCGACTCCTCGCCTGGATTCGCTCAGCCGTAATCCGGGGCGATGCTCGATATGCCGCGCGGGTCCTCAAAGAAGCGCTTTCCAGGGCCGGCCGGAATGCCGGCGCTCTGGACGCGTCGCTACGACAGCTTCTGGACCTGGACAACGAGGAACTGGCCGACCGGAGGTACACCGTGGGGCAACGGCAGGACATCGACTGGCTGCTGCGGAAGCTGGGCCGGAAGTAGCAGGTCAGCGTTCCAGGAGGGACTGCATCTTGGCGGCTGTCAGGGCGGCCGAGCGGCGGGGATTCAGGCGGTACAGGACGTCCATCAGTTTGGCGTCGCGGCCTACCAGGATCCGGTAGGCGTCTCGTTCCATGCCGTCGAGGATTTCCTGGGCGGCTCGCTCGGGGGTGGTTATGCGGTGCCGGCGCATTCGGCGTGCAGGCCCTCGGTCAGCAGTTTGACCGCGGCCTTCGAGGCGCCGTAGACGGTCTGGCCGGGACCGGGAGGAAGCCGCCCATGCTGGCCACGTTGACGATGTGGCCCTCGGGGCGGTCCAGCAGCAGCGGCAGGAACGCCTTGGTCAGATAGAGCGTGCCGGACCAGTTGACGGCGAAGACGCGGTCGATGGCGTCGTAGTCCAGATCTTTCAGGCGGGCGAACGGCTGGATGATGCCGGCGCAGTGGATCACGCCGTCGACGGTGCCCCAGCGGGCGGTCACCGCGGCCGGGAGGGACTCCACGGCCGCGCGGTCGGTCACGTTCAGCTCGTGGGCCGACAGGGCGTGCTCGGCGACGGCGGCGGTTTCGGCCAGGGTGGCGGGATTGAGGTCGACGGCCGCCACCCGCGCGCCCCGGCGGACCGCCTCCTGAGCCACCGCCCGGCCGATGCCGCTGCCGGCGCCGGTGACCACCAGCACCTTGCCTGCCACCTTCACACGGGCCTCCCGGAACGGTCTGGATCTTGGTTTGCAGCGTACGTCGGGGCGACCTCCAGCACCACGAGGCGCTGGGTGGCGCGGGTCAGGGCCACGTACAGGTCGCGAAGGCCGGCGGCGGCGATCCGGGCCGGGTCGGCGACCACGACGGTGTCGAACTCGAGGCCGCGGCAGGACGACACCGGGATGCCCAGCGGGGAGTCGTCGGCGCAGAGGACGGTGGCGTCCGGTTCGGCCCGTACGGCGTCGGCCAGGTCTTCCGCGGCGACGGTGCGCACGGTGGGCTTCTCGCCGTGCCGCAGCGACCGGCTCAGGGTCTGGTCCGGGGCGATCCGGCCCAGCAGGTCGCGGCTGTGATCCAGGATCTCGGCCGTGGTGCGGTAGTTGATCGTCAGGGTGTGCAGGTCGAAGCGGTTCGGGGCGAGCGCCTCGGCCCAGGTCGTCACCGTCGAGCCGGGGCCGGCCTGGGCGAAGTCGCCGACTACGGTCATCGAACGGCTCGGGCAGCGCCGCAGCACGGCCCGCCAGTCCATTTCGGTCAGTTCCTGCGCCTCGTCGACGACCACGTGCCCGAAGACCTCCGCCGGTGGGCCGTCGACCAGGGCGGCGGCCTCGTCGAGCAACGCCGGGCCGGTGAACGGCAGCGCTCCGGCGACCACCTCGGCGGGGGTCAGCCGGGGCCAGACGGCGTCGATCGCGGCGTCCAGCCGGGGGTCGCCGCGCAGGGTGGCTCGCAGGGCCTCCGGGTCGTCCAGTTCGGGCGGTGCGGCCGGGGTGTCGTCGAGGCCCAGCGCGGCCAGGTCGGCGGCCACGGCGGCGTCGAGATCCACACCGGTCAGGGCGGCGGTCTCGGCGTCGATGCGGGCCAGGTCGTCGGCGGTCGCCTGGTGGCGGCGGCGGATCAGTTCGGCGATCAGGTAGTCACGGAAGGCCTGGCGGCCGGGGTTGTGCGGGAGGCCGCTGGCCGCGGCCAGCGCCTCGGCGACGACGGCTTCCGGCAGGTGGGCCTGGTCGGGGCCGGCGGGGAGGGTGAGGGGCGCGGGGGCCGGCTGGCGGGAGCGGACCCAGCCGGCGAGGGCGGCGGCGTTGCCGGCCCGCCCGGCGGCCGGATCCGGAGCGGGCGCGGGGCCGGACCCGGGCGGGACACCGGGCACGGCGATTGCGGCGCGGGTGGTCAGGTGGACGTTGTTTTCGCCCAGGGATGGGAGCACCTCGGAGATGTAGTCGAGGAATCGGGCGTCCGGACCCACCACCAGCACGCCCCGGCTGGCCGGTGGGTGGGCGAACAGCACGTACGCGGCTCGGTGCAGTGCCACCACGGTCTTGCCGGTGCCAGGGCCGCCCTGCACGACGGTGATGCCGCGGTTTGCGGAGCGCACGATCGCGTCCTGCTCGGCCTGGAGGGTGGTGACGGCGTCGCGCATCCGGCCGGTTCGGCGGGCCGTCAGCGCCTCGGTGAGGGGGCCGTCGCCGAGCACGTCGCCGGGGGCCGGTGCGGAGCCGTCCAGGATCTCGTCGGAGACCGAGCGCACGGTCCGGCCGTCGAGGCGCAGGTGCCGGCGGCGGCGCAGGCCCATCGGGTGGGCGGCGGTGGCGGCGTAGAACGGGCGGGCCGCCGGTGCCCGCCAGTCGATCAGCAGCGGCTCGCCGCCGGACCGCACGCCGCACCGGCCGATGTACAGCGTGGTGCCGTCCTGGTGGTCGATGCGGCCGAAGCAGAGGCCCGGCTCGGCGGCGTCCAGGTCGCGCAGGCGGCGGGCCGCGTCGGGAGTGCCGGCGGCCCGCAGGGCGGCCCGCGATGCGTCCAGCTGTTCGTACATGGCGGTCACGGCCGCCTGATCCGGTGCACCCATAAAGAATCATTGTCGGCATAATCGGCCGGAAGGTAAGTCTTGACTTACCCGGCGAGCGCAGCCGTTTCCCGAGGTCAGAGTGCCAATGAGCCGCGCAGCTGGGCGGCTGCCGCCGTGCGGTCGGCGACGTCTGCCACGCGTACGATTGCGGATTTTGCCAACTCCGCAATGCGGGAGTCGCGGCAGGAAGCCGGATCAGCGACGGCGGCCGCGATTTTGTCGGCCGTGCGGCCGGTGCCCGCCAGCACCAGGACCGGACGGCCCTCCGCGACACTGCACCGCGCGTCCTCTACGGTGATCTCACCGCCGTTGACCAGCACCGTGACGCCGCCGCGGCCGGTCGACAGCGCGGACGCCACGCCGGCCAGCCACGGAGCCTCGTCGCCCCACTTGGCGCCGGGCACCAGGACGAAGTGCGAGTGATGCGGCTCCAGCGCGGCGGTGCCGGGGTGCGCGCCCCGGTGACCGGGAAAGTGCACGGTGTCCAGGGCGGGCACCCCCACCAGCGGAAACGGCGCGCCCGCGGCGCGTGCCCGGCCCAGCAGGCGCATCACGCCGCTGTCCGTGCCCCCGTCCACCGCCACCGCACCGCGCTCCCGGATCACCGGCGCGATCACGTCGGTGAACAGGGTGAACAGCTCGTCCATGGTCTGCTCGTCGATGCCGGCGGCACCACCCACCACGGCGACCACCGGCAGTGGGGCGCCCAGGCCGAGGGCGGCGACCGCACCGGGCAGATCGGCAGGCGTCTGGGGCCGGACCGCGACGGCCGCGCGGCCATCGGCCAGCCGCACGGTGACCGTCACACGGTGGACAGTACTTCACTCCTGGGCGGTACCGCTTGACCCCGGTGGCGGCTTGCCGCAAGGCTGTGCGGCGATGGAAAGCTGGACCGACGCCGACCAGGCCCGGTTGGAAGACGCCCTGCGCATGTTCGACCGCCAGGGTGTGACCGCGGCAGCCGAGCGGTTCGCCGCGGTGGTGCGGTTCCGGCGTGCGCCGGACGGGCTGCTGGACGACGCGCTCGCGGTGCTCGCCCGCCTGCACACCAAGCGGTACGTCGCGCTGGTGCAGTGGCTCGCCGAATCGTTGCTGCGCAACGGCCTGGACCAGCCGAGCGTGCGGTACCGCTACGGGCTGGCGCTGCTGGACGACGACCGGGTGGCGGCGGCCGAATGCATCCTGCGGCATCTGCCCGCCTCGGTGGTCCAGTCCGACTCCGAGGTGCGCGGTGCGATCGGCCGCGTGCACAAGACGCGCTACCTGACCGGACAGTCCGAACGGGACCTCGCCGAGGCGGTCTCGTGGTATCGCAGCACCTACGACCGGGACCCGGCGGAACACCATTACCACGGCATCAACGCGGCCGCCCTGCTGCAGCGGGCCCACCTCGACGAGGTGCTCGTGCCCGGCTACGCGACGCCCGGCGCCGAGGCGGCGGCACTGGCCACGGAGATCCACGACCGCATCGCCGGCCTGGCCGGGCCCCGCCGGTGGCGCCTGGCCACGGCCACGGAGGCCGCCCTGATCCTGGACCGGCCGGACGAGGCGCTGGCGTGGCTCAACCGCTACGTGACCGACCCGGACGTCGACGCCTTCGAGCTGAACACGACGTTGCGGCAGTTCGAGCGGGTGCACGGCCTGGTCGACGACGTGGAGCCGGGCCGCCGGCTGCTGCCGGTGCTGCGCAGCCGGTTGCTGGCCAGCGCGGGCGGGCGGGTGGTGCTGCCCGGTGCCGCGGCGGGCGACGCGTCGCTGCGGAGATTCGACGAGGTACGCGCGGGGCTCGAGCGCCGGTTCGGCGACGCCGGCTTCCAGTCGATGAGCTGGCTGCGTGCGGCCCTCACCGCCTGCCGCGCGGTGGCCCGGATCGAGACCCGGCTGGGCGACGGCGTGGGCACCGGCTTCCTGCTGGACGGCCGGTCGATCGCCGCCGGCCTGCCGGACCGGGTGCTGCTGACCAACGCGCACGTCATTCCGGACACGGTCGAACCGATCGACGGCTGCTACGTGACGTTCCGCGGCAACGACGGCGACGGGGCCCGCAGGCAGTACCCGATCCACCGCGTCCTCTGGACGTCACCGGTGCCGGCGCTGGACTGCTCCCTGCTCGAACTGGAAACCGGCCCCGACCCGTCGATCGAGCCGCTCCCGCTGCGCCGCGGCGGCCCGGACCGGCTGGCCGGCCGGCGGGCGTACGTGATCGGCTACCCGAACGGCGTGCAGGACGTGTGCTTCTCGCTGCACGACACCCGGGTGCTCGACCTGGACGACCGGGTGGTGCACTACCGCTCCCCCACCGAGGAGGGCAGCTCGGGCAGCCCGGTCTTCGACCACGAGTGGCGGGTGGTCGCGCTGCACCACCGGGGCGGGCACCAGCTGCTGAGGTTGCACGGGCAGGCCGGCACGTACGAGGCGAACGAGGGCATCCGGCTGGACCGGATCAGGGAGGCGCTGGTGGCCCGGTTCGGCGCGTAGCGGGCGGCTTCCCGCACCCGCCGGCTGACGGTTGAACCGCCGGCGACGCGTCACTCGTACGTGCGCCGGCCCACCGTGCTGCTTGCCGTGCTCGTCTTCGAGCGCCGTGACCTGGCCGATGGAGGCCACCGCCGACTTCGACGACGACCTCACCATCGTGGTGCTGCGGTACGCCGACCGACGCTGTCAGCCGGGCTGGGGAGGCCGGGCCGCCCACCCTTTGACAACGACGGCACGCTACACCGGGACCGCGCCCGCCAGCACCGAGCGGTCGCGGCCCGCGTTCTTCGCCGAGTAGAGGGCGGCGTCCGCCCGCGCCACCAGGTCGTCCGCGGACTCCGTGGTGTCCCAGGTGGCGATGCCGGCGGAGAAGGTCTGCTGGTCCGGCGTCGTGCCGCGCAGGCCCTCCAGGATCTCCGCCGCGGCCGGGCCGTCGCAGCCGGGCAGCAGCACGATGAACTCCTCGCCGCCGTAGCGGGCCAGCACGTCGGTCTCGCGCAGTTCGGCCCGCCAGGCCGCGGTGGCGGACTTCAGCAGCCGGTCGCCGGCCTGGTGCCCGAGGGTGTCGTTGTACTCCTTGAAGTGGTCCAGGTCGAGGATCGCCACGGTGGTGGTGAGCTCGTGCCGGCGGGCCCGCTCCAGGCCGTCGGCCAGCACGTCGTCCCAGGTCCGGCGGTTGACCAGGCCGGTGAGACCGTCGCAGGAGGCCAGCTGGTTGAGCCGCTCGGACTGCTCGGCCAGCTCCCGGGCCTGCGAGTTGACCCGGGTGACGAGCGCCTGGAGCCGGCCCACGACCAGGCCGAAGATCAGGACGCAGCCGGCCGCGATGATCGGCGCGTCGGGCACCCGGGAGTCGTAGCGCCACGCCTCGAAGATCAGCAGGCCGGGACCGGCCATCACGGCGGCCCACAGCAGCGGCGTACGGATCCACGGCATTTCCGGCCGGTTGTCCGGCGACCCGGTGGTCAGCTCGGCGAAGCCCGGGTGCAGCGCGGCGGCGCCCAGCAGGCCGTAGACGGACAGCGAGACGGCGCTCGTCAGGTTGAACAGCACCGGGTTCTCGAGCAGTTGCAACGGGATGAAGGCGTAGGCGCAGTCGAAGACCAGCAGGGCCAGCTGCGACAGCGCGACCAGGCGCATCGCGGTGGTGCCCAGGCCCCGGCTGAGCAGCAGGCTGATCAGCAGCGCGAAGATGAACAGGTCCACCATCGGGTAGAGCGCCACCATCATCGCGGCCGGCACCGAGCCGGCCGTCGCGATCGCCGGCTTGATCAGGAAGATGGCCACCACCAGGGCGAAACCGGAGCTGATCACGGTGGCGTCGAGCAGCCGCTCCCGGTTGCGGGCCGGCATCCGCCGGCGCGCCAGCCAGACCATGCAGGTGATCTGTGCCGTGTTGCCCAGCACGAAGAACAGGTCCTGCGGGCCCGGCGAGGGCGGCATGTTCAGCGACAGCATGACGAACAGGCCGGCGGCTCCGGCGGCCAGGTACACGGCCAGCAGCCACAGCAGTCCCAGGCCGCGCCGGCGGTTACGCACCAGCCCGACGACCAGCGCGGCCACCCCGGCCCAGGGCAGGATCACGAACGCGAGGCCGAGCAGCGGGCCGGCCGGCAGGACGACGTAGGCGAGCAGGCCTCCGACGTAGACGGCCAGGTACAGCCACCAGGCGCGGACGGTCAGCTTCTTGGCAACAGCGGGCACCCGACCAGGAGAACCGCCGGGAGTTGCGCTCCCGGCGGCCTCCGGTTGCCACTCGGTAGCAGTCAGCCGCGCAGCGTGCGGGCCAGCACCCCGATGTCCGGCTGGTCGGTGAACAGCCCGTCGATGCCGGTGTTCAGGAACGTGATCTGCTCGTCCAGGGCCCGCCCGTACGCGTTCGGGTCGGTGCCCACCCGGTATTCAGCGGGCAGGAACTGGTTCTCCGCGCGGAAGGTGTACGGGATGACCTTGAGCCCGGCCGCGTGGGCGTCGCGCACCAGGCTGGTCGGCGTGCCCAGAGTGCCGGTGGCGGTGCGCGGAATGACCTGTCCCTTCTCCGGGCCGATGCCGTTCACGTAGGTCGCCAGCCCGGCGAGCCCGGCCGGGGTCAGGTATTCGGCGTAGGTCCTGGAGTCGTCGAACGGGCCGCCCGCCGCACCGGTGAGGAACACCAGGTTGACCTGGACCCGGCTGGAGAACCGCAGGGCGCGCAGGTTGGCCGCCTCGAACGACTGGATCCACACGCGGGCGCCGCGCCGGTTGAGTCCGTGTCGTTCGAGTGACCGGACCAGCGGCTTCTCCAGGGCCAGACCAAGGCGCCGGAAGTACGTGGGGTGTTTGGTCTCCGGGATCACGCCCAGCTCGCGGCCCAGTTCCCGGGACAGCCGGGCGCGCAGCGCCAGCAGCTCGTCGAAGGTGGGCACCGCGAACAGGCCGTCGTACAGCGTGTTGTGCTGGCGGACGCCGGGCAGCCGCTCGACCGCGCGGAGGGTCTTGAGCTCGGCCAGCGTGAAGTCGTGGGTGAACCAGCCGGACACGCTGACGCCGTCCAGCAAGACGGTCCTCTTGCGGTCGGCGAACTCCGGCCGGTCGGCCACGTCGGTGGTGCCGCCGATCTCCGGCTCGTGCCGGCAGACCAGCACGCCGTCCCTGGTGGCCACCAGGTCCGGCTCCAGATAGTCGGCGCCGGTGCGGGCGGCCAGCTCGTACGAGGCCAGGGTGTGCTCCGGACGGTAGCCGGAGGCGCCGCGGTGGCCGAACACCTCCGGGGCCCGGCGGTCCCGCCCACCGGCCCTGGCCGGCGCGGCGACGGCGGCGGTGACGGCGGGCGCGGCGGCGGCAACGGCGCCGATCCGCAGCACCTGACGACGGTCAGCCACGAGTTCCTCCACGGGACTCGCCCGGCGCCCGTCGCCGGGGTCCCGCAGGGCAGTCGACGCGACGTGATCGACCGGCCGGCGACGATAACGTGGCGACTCCGGAAACGCTCGATGCCATCATGTCGGGCATGACCCTCGCCGCGTACACCGCCGCCGAACGCCCCGACCTCTGGCAGCGCGGAATCCCCTCGGCCGACGTCTGGCCCGAGTACAACCTGCACGGCGACGTGCTGAACCGCTGGTGGGGCCATCTCGACGAGGAACTCGCCGACTACCAGTTCGTGCTCTACGACGAGGCCGAGGACGCCGTGGTGGCCGAGGGGCACACCGGCCCGCTGTGGTGGGACGGCGCCGACGGGACGCTGCCGGACGGCATCGACCCCGCGCTCGAACAGATTTTCCAGCACGCCCGGGCCAAGGAACCGGTGAACGCCCTGTGCGCGCTGGCCGCCGAGAGCCCGCGCTCGGGCCGCGGCCGCGGTCTGGCCCGCCAGCTGCTCGAAGCCATGCGCGGCATCGCCGAACGGCAGGGCCTCACCCACCTGATCGCCCCGGTGCGGCCGGCCACCAAGGACCGCTACCCGCTCACCCCGATCGAGCGGTACGTGTACTGGCGCCGCCCGGACGGCCAGCACTTCGACCCGTGGATGCGCATCCACGAGCGGCTCGGCGCACGGGTCGCCACGCCGCTGCCGCAGTCGCTGCGGATCACCGGCACCGTGGCGGAGTGGGAGTCGTGGACGCAGATGGCGTTCCCGGAGTCCGGCGACTACGTCTTTCCCGACGGCCTCGCCCCGGTGCACATCGACCGCGAGGCCGACCTCGGCGCGTACTGGGAACCGAACGTCTGGATGATCCACCCGGACGTGGCATGAACACGCCGGTCGAGGTGCCGCTGCAGGGCGGCAACATGAACGAGGGCGTGGTGCGCGTCGGCGACACCGTGCGCCGGCCGGCCGGGCCCTGGACGCCGGCCGTGCACGCGTTGCTCGGCCACCTGCACGACTGCGGGTTCGAGGGGGCGCCGCGGCCGCTGGGGCTGGACGAGCGCGGCCGCGAGGTGCTCACCTTCGTGCCCGGCGAGGTGCTCTATCCGGCCCTGCCGGACGACGACGGCCTGCGCCGGGTGGGCCGGCTCATCCGCGACTTCCACGACGCGGTGGCCGGCTTCGTCCCGCCCGCGGACGCGAGGTGGCAGGCGCTGGTGCCCACCGACGGGGACGAGATCATCGCGCACTGCGACCTGGCCCCGTGGAACCTGGTCACCGGCGCGGGCGGCCTGACCTTCATCGACTGGGACGTCGCCTCGCCCGCCACCCGGCTCTGGGATCTCGCGTACGCCTGCCATGGTTTTGTGCCCTTGGCGTCCTATGCCGGCGAGCCGGCCCACCGGTTGCGGGTGCTGGCCGACGCCTACGGCCTCGACGAGCGGCAGCGGATCGCCCTGGTGCCGCTGCTGGCCCGCCGGTCGATGGCGATGTACGACTTCCTGGCCGAGCAGTCCGCGCTGGGTGTCCAGCCGTGGACCCGGCACTGGGCGGAGGGCCACGGCGACTCGTGGCGGGGTGACGCCGAGTTCACCGCCCGGCACGAGGACCGCTGGCGGCGTGCCCTGCTGGATTGATCGTCCGCTGGTAGCCGTCGCGGTCCTGGGTGGTGCCCAGGTAGGCGGGCGCGTGCCGGGCCACGTGCCGCAACAGCAGATCCGTGTACGAGTGCCGGGCCAGCGCCACCAGGTCACCCGGTCCGGTCAGCACCAGCGCGTCGCTGCGCACGGTCACCCGCTCGCCGGTCACCGCGGCGTCCCCGGCCACCACGGTCAGACCGCCGATCAAGATCAAACCCGCTTGCCCGTACGGGGTGCAGCCCGCGACCCCGACTTCGGCCGGCCCACCGTTGATCTGCTGCACCACCACGCCGTCCGCCCGGGACACGAAGGCGCGGTGCCGAGGCAGCCCGCCCCACCAGGCCGACACCTCGGCGGTGGTGAAGTCGACCAGCCGGCAGTAGTTTCCGCCGTGGCCGGTGGCCGCCGCGCCCGGGCGATCGATGGTCACGACCGGGCCGTGCGGCTCGATGATCACCCGCTCGGCCACCGGGTCACCGTGCACCAGGATTGCGGTCGTGCCGTTGCCGGACCGGAACGCCGCCGCCCGGTCGCGGGCCGGTTCGAGGTCGCGAAACAGATGCATGCGGGTCCTTCAATCGAACGCGGGCAGATGCCGCCGCCGGGCCGCCTCCAGGTGGTCCCGCATCGCGGCCTCGGCGATGTCGGGGTCGCCGGCCAGGACCGCGGTCGCGATGCGCTGGTGTTCCCGTCCGGTGGTGCCGGTCTCGGCGTACGGGAAGTAGAGCCGGTGGATGTGCAGGTGCGCGTGGAGCCGGGCGATAGCGTCGGACAGTAGCGGGCTCCCGGCCACCGCCGCCAGCAGGTCGTGAAAACGGGCATCCTGGGCGGTGAGCGCCGCGTGCGAGCGCCGGCCGTCCGGGTCGGGTTCGCCTGTCACGTACGGGATATCGGCCTCGGCGGCGATCGCGGCCCGCTCGGTCTCGCCGGCCCGCAGCGCCGCCCGCCGGACGGCCGCGCCCTCGAGCACCAGGCGCATGTCGAACATGTCGGTGAACTCGTCGCGGGTCAGCAGCGGGCTCACCGTGTATCCGGCCAGCGGCCGCTTGCGCACCAGCCCGTCGGATTCGAGCCGGGCCAGCGCTTCCCGGACCGGCGTCGGCGACACCCGCAACTGCCGCGCCAGCGCATCGATGTTGACCCGGGCCTCCGGAGCGAGCTTGTGCTCCACAATCAGCGCCTTCAGCGACTCGAACACGTCATCGCTGAGAACCGAACGACGAACCGGCGTGATACCGACGGGCAACATGAAGGAAATCCTATATGATCTACGATCGTGAACCCGCTCGACAGAGTGCCGCTGGGCGGCACCGGCGTCACGGTGACCCGGCTCGGCATGGGCCTGGCCCCGATCGGCGGCCTGTTCGCCCCGGTCGGCGACCGCGCCGCCACCGACACGGTCGAGGCCGCGTGGCAGGCCGGCATCCGCTTCTTCGACACCGCGCCGCACTACGGCGCCGGCCTGTCCGAACGCCGCGCCGGCCAGGCCCTGCGCCACCGCCCCCGCACCGAGTTCACCCTGGCCACCAAGGTGGGCCGCCGCCTGGTCCCCGGCCCACCCGATCCCGCCGGCATGTGGGCCGAGCCAACCGGTGACGAGCCCGTCTTCGACTTCTCCGCCGCCGGCGTCCGCGCCGCCTACGAGGACAGCCTCTCCCGCCTGGGCGTGGACCGAGCCGACGTGCTGCACATCCACGACCCCGACCACCACTTCGAACCGGCCCTGACCGGCGCCCTACCGGCCCTGGTGGAACTACGGGAGGCCGGCCTGACCGGCGCGGTCTCAGCCGGCATGAACCAGTCCGCGATGCTGACCGACTTCGCCCGGACCGGCTATTTCGACTGCTTCCTCCTGGCCGGCCGCTATTCGCTGCTGGACCAGTCGGCGTTGACCGACCTGCTCCCGGAGTGCGCCACCCGAGGCATCTCGGTCATAGTCGGCGGCGTCTACAACTCCGGCATCCTGGCCAACCCGGCACCCGGCGCCACCTACGACTACGCGCCGGCCACCCCCGCCGTGCTGGCCCGAGCCCAGCAGATCGAGCAGGTATGCGCCCGCCACGAGGTCCCGCTGCGAGCCGCCGCCCTGCAGTTCCCGCTGGGCCACCCCGCCGTGGCCACGGTGCTGGTAGGAATGCGCTCCCCCGCCGAGGTAGCCGACGCGATAGCCATGGCCTCAGTGCAAATCCCGGGCGCCCTGTGGCACGACCTGAAGACAGCCGGCCTGCTCGACAAGGAGGTCCCGGTCCCATGACCCCCGCCACCACACCACCCATCCCCAGCGCGCCCACCGCGCCCAGCACCACACCCGCCGCGTTCGGTGCGGCCTTCACCGCGGAGATGGCTGTCCGGTGACCGTGATCGATGCGCACCACCATCTCTGGACCGCGGACTACGCGTGGCTCGCTGACCCTGCGCTTGCCGCGATCCGGCGTGACTACACCGTGGACGACCTGCGGGCGCACCTTGCTGCGGCGCGCGTTGATCGCACCGTTCTGGTCGAGGCGGGGCGGTGTGACGCTGCGGAGACCACGGCGTTTCTGGCGCTTGCCGAGGACACGCCTGAGATCGTGGGCGTGGTCGGCTGGGCGGATATCGAGGACCCGGATCTCGCCTCCGTGATTGCCGGGCACCGCGTTGGAAAGGGGGGTCACCTCCTGGTCGGTGTGCGCGATCAGTTGCAGGCCGGGCCCGATGACGTGCTCGATCGGCCGGCGGTGCGGGCGGGCTTTGCCACGGTTGCGGCTGCGGGGCTGGTCAACGAACTGGTCGTGCGGTCGGCGCAGCTGCCTTCGGTGGGGCGGGCGGTTGCTCAGTCGCCGGAGGGCGTGTTCGTGCTCGATCACCTCGGGAAGCCGCCGATCGCGGCCGGAGACCTGGACGGGTGGCGGGCCGCCCTGGCGCCGATCGCGGCGGCCGGGAACGTCGTCGCGAAGCTGTCCGGGCTGGTGACCGAGGCGGCGGACGACTGGACGCGCGCGGATCTGCGCCCGTACGTGCAAACCGCCCTTGATCTTTTTGGTCCGGAACGGCTGATGTTCGGGTCGGACTGGCCGGTGTGTGAGCTGACCGCGCCCTACGAGGAAGTCATTGCGATCGTGGAGGACCTCCTCGGCGGCCGGAGTGCGGACATCTTCGGTGGGACAGCGGTGCGGGTGTACGGATTGGAGCTGCCATGAGGATCGTCGCGGTCGAGTCGTCCGACATCCGCTTCCCGACGTCGCGGGAACTGGACGGGTCGGACGCCATGAACCCGGACCCCGACTACTCGGCCGCCTATGTGGTGCTGCACGCCGAGGACGGGACCGAGGGGCACGGCTTCACCTTCACCATCGGGCGGGGCAACGAGGTCTGCCGGGCCGCGCTCGACGCCCTGGCGCCGTTGGTGATCGGAAAGTCGGTGGCGGACCTGGGCGAGTTCGGGCGGCGGCTCACCCATGACTCGCAGTTCCGCTGGCTGGGCCCGGAGAAAGGCGTGATGCACCTGGCCGCGGCGGCGATCGTGAACGCGGCGTGGGACCTGCACGCGACGACCCGCGGCGTGCCGGTGTGGGAGTTGTTGGCAAGTCTGTCTCCCGGCGAGATCGTGGATCTGGTCGACTGGCGGTATTTGACGGACGCGCTGACTCCGGCGGAAGCCGTCGAGCTGTTGACGGCGGTCGCACCGGGACGTGCCGCGCGCATCGAGCACCTGCGCGAGTCGGGCTATCCCGCGTACACCACCTCACCGGGCTGGCTGGGCTATCCCGATGAGAAGGTCGAGCGCCTCTGCCGCGAAGCCGTCGCCGACGGCTTCCGCATGATCAAGCTCAAGGTGGGTGCCGACCGGGCAGATGACGTACGCCGTTTCGCCCTGGCCCGGCAGACCGTGGGCCCCGACATCCGCATCGCCGTCGACGCGAACCAGCGCTGGGACGTGCCCGACGCCATCGACTGGATGACACACCTGGCTCCCTTCGACCCGTGGTGGATCGAGGAGCCAACCAGCCCCGACGACGTGCTGGGCCACGGCGCGATCCGTCAGGCCCTATCCTCCGCGGCGCCCGGCGGCCGGGCTATCCGGGTAGCCACCGGAGAACATGTGGCTAACCGGGTGGTGTTCAAGCAACTTTTGCAGGCCGGTGCGGTCGACGTGGTCCAGTTGGACGCCTGCCGCGTGGCCGGCGTCAACGAAAACGTGGCAATCCTGCTGCTGGCCGCCAAGTTCGGCGTTCCGGTTTGCCCGCACGCCGGCGGCGTCGGCCTGTGCGAACTGGTGCAGCACCTGTCCTTCTTCGACTACATTGCGGTTTCCGGAAGCCTGGAGGACCGCACCATCGAATACGTGGACCACCTGCACGACCACTTCACCGACCCGGCAGTCGTCACGAACGGCGCCTACCGCCTGCCGACCGCCCCCGGCTTCTCCGCCCGGATGCTCCCCGAGTCGCGGTCCCACTACGCCTTCCCGCACGGCGCCGCCTGGCGCACCTGATCCCCCACCCCGCCCGCCATCGCGACCTTGACGCCTTCGCTACCCGGATCCGGTGGTCTCGACTTTCGCCATTTCGGTTTGGGAACCCTTTGCGGGCCGCCCGGCGCGCACGGCTTACCCCGCCGACCCGGCCGCCGCGCAGGGCGATGATGGCCCGGGTTGAGATCATGTGGAGTTTGCTTTCCGGTTGAACAGGAACTCGACAAGATGCAAAAAGCCGCGGTGCGACCTTTTAGGAGTAATTGTGGCTTTTGTTCCCGCTGAATGCCCGCTGACGAGAACGATCGTCCACTTGTCGGGACGACGGCCACGGCGCCGGGGCCTGTCCCGGCATTCGGTTGCCGGGAACCACCGACGGGGAACGGGAATGACCGGTCAGGAGTTCGGCCGACAAGCCGCCGTCGTATAAAGCGCATAACGGATGATGGCGAAACTCGAGGGTGGTGCAACAGCCAAGATCTCGGGACGGCGACGCGAGAGAGGCGGGGTGGTGGCAACGATGCCCTCCCCCGGGAGAGGGGCCCTGGCGCGCACCGGTCGGACTTCGTCGAGTTGGCCGGGCGGGGCGAGCGCGAGAAAGGCCGGGCGCGCACCGCGCGCCCGGCCTTGCCGAAGCCGCTACCTCAGCTGGCCGTGCAGCTCAGCGTCGGGGTGGCGTTGGTGCCGGTCCAGGAGCCCAGGAAGCCGAAGTTCGCTGAGGCGCCGGCGGACAGGTTGCCGTTGTAGCCCACGTTGCGGGCCGTCACCGTGGAGCCGCTGCTGGTGACGTTCGCGCTCCAGGCGTTGCTGACGGACTGGCCGTTGGCGAAGGTCCACGTTACGGTCCAGCCGCTGATGGCGGCGCCGCCCGCGGTCACCCGGACGTCGCCCTGGAAGCCGCCCGGCCACTGGCCGGCCACCGAGTAGGCGGCGGTGCAGGAACGGCCACCCGGAGCGGGGGTCGTCGGGCCGGTCGTCGGCGGCGTGGTCGGCGGGGTGGTCGGGGCCGTCGTCGGCGGGGTGGTCGGCGTTGTCGTGGGCGGCGTGGTCGGGCCCGTGGTGGGGCCGCCGGCGAAGATGGACGCCTCCTTCGAGGTGGCCTTCAGGCCGTTCGCGCCGTTCACGATGCGCTGGCCCCACGTGGTCAGCTGGGAGGCGTTGAAGCCGGTGGTCATGTCCAGGATCGGGTCGGTGTTGCCGGACCACGACCAGGCCAGCCAGCCCAGGCCGCGGGCCTGCGCCTCGGCCAGGATGGTGGTGTCGTCGACCTGGCTGGAGTCGAACTGCCAGCCGAACTCACCGATCACCAGCGGCCAGCCCTTGCTCTGGAAGACGTCCAGGTAGGCCTTGATCGACGCGGCGGTGTTGAAGACCGAGTACATGTGGATCGACAGCACGGTGTTGTCCTGCGTGTCGGCGTCCAGCACGGTCTGCGCCTGGTCGCGCATCGTGTACTGCCAGTCCTGGCCCCAGTTGGGCGCGTCGACCATCAGCAGGTGCTGGAAGCCGTTGCTGCGCATCTTCTGGATGGCGGCCACCGTCGCGGCGGTCCACTGGCCGGCGTTGGTGTTGCCGATCGGCTCGTTGCCGATGTTGATGACGACGTAGTTCTCCTGGCCGACCAGGTTGGCCTTCTGGCTGATCCAGTAGTTGACGGCCTCGTCCAGCGACGCGGCCGCGCCCTCCTCGCCGTAACCGGTGGTGTCGTGCACCTCGAGGACGCAGATCATCTTGTTCGTCTTGCAGAGGTTGATCACCTGCGGGACGTCGTTCGAGGGGCCCCACCGCTTGCCGCTGCCCAGCACGACCCGGACCGTGTTGGCGCCGGCCGCCTTCATGTCGGCGAACGACTGGGTCTGGCCGGTGTACCAGACGTGCGGGTGGTTGATGCCGCGCATGATGAGCCGCTGGCCGTTGGCCTCAACGATGTTCGTTCCGCTGATGCGCAGGCCGGTGGCGGCGTGCGCGGTGCTGTTGAAGACCAGCACCGAGGCTGCCAGCGCGATCACGGCAGCGACGATCGTGATGAGTTTTCTTTTCATGACCTGCCTTTGAGGGACGGGGAACGGGTGACTAGCCCAGCGATCGATGACGCGATCCACCCCAGCCCGTCGCAGTCCAGCAACGTGCTCGCCCTCGGGATGACACCTTTGTAACGTCTGTAATGACGCGAAGAAGACCGTACTCGCGGTCCTGCGCTATCGCAACTCGTCAATATGTGCGGGCGGTCCGGTGGAGGCACGGACCACCAGATTCGGCGCGAAACGGATCTCCCGGTGGGTGTGCCCGGGGCGGCCCTCGTCGAGCAGCAGCTCGGCGGCGACCTGGCCCAGCTCGTAGTTCGGCTGACTGACGGTGGTGAGCGGGGGCGCCAGGCGACGCGCGATCGGCAGGTCGTCGTACCCGATCACCGAGATGTCGGCGGGCACCCGCACCCCCGCCGCCTGCAGCCCGTCGAGCAGGCCGAGCGCCGCGGTGTCGTTGAGACAGACCACCGCGGTGGGCCGCGGCGAGGCGGCGAGGATGCGGTCGACCGCGGCCGCCGCGGCGTCCAGCAGGGACGGCGGGTGGATGCGTACGCGGATGTCCAGAAGCTCGAGCCCCGCGGCCGCGAGTGCCGCACGGACGCCCTCCCGCCGGCGCAGCACCGGAGCCGGGTCGACCGCTCCGCCGAGAAAGGCGATCCGCCGGTGCCCCAGGCCGATCAGGTGTTCGGCCGCGAGCCGGCCGCCTAGTGCGTCGTCAACCGCGACCGCGCACAGGTCGAGGCGCTCGCGCGGGTGGTCGAGCAGCACCACCGGGATGCCGCGGGCGTTCAGGCGCAGCAGCGGCGACGCGTCGGTGCCGGCCGGCGCGATCACGATGCCGCGGACGCCCTGCTGCTCGAGCAGGTGCAGCAGCTGCTCCTCCTTGTCGGGGCGCAGGTCGGTGCTGCCGGCCAGCAGCAGGCAGCCGGCCGGGGCGAGGCCGTCCTCGATGCCCCGGTTGACCTCGGCGTAGAACGGGTTGGCCAGGTCGAGCGTGACACTGCCGACCAGCAGGCTGGGCAGCCCGCGCAACTGCCGGGCCGGTCCGTTGGGCACGTAACCGACCGCGTCGATGGCCAGCTCGACCCGGCGGCGGGTGTCGGCCGCGACGATCGCGGGGCGGCTCAGCACGTTGGCCACGGTGGACACCGAGACTCCGGCGATCCGCGCGACCTCGCGCATGCTGCCACCCCGTACACGCTCGGTCACGGCTTCACCCTACCGGCCAGCGGAAACTAGTTGATCGACGGGTTTCGATTGCGCGCTGTGTGTTCTACCGGTAACGTGCCGCAATTGCAATCGTCACAATCAGCCCGGACGCCCAGCGGGAGCAACCAATGCGCAGATTCCTCGCCACCCTCCTGACCGTCATCGGTGGAGTGGCCGTGGTGGCCGGCCCGGCCGCACCCGCGCACGCGCTGGACGACGGGCTGGCCCGGACCCCGCCGATGGGGTTCAACAACTGGAACGCGTTCGGCTGCGACGTGTCCGAGCAGCTCATCAAGGAGACCGCGGACATCTTCGTGGCGAAGGGCCTGCAGGCGGCCGGCTACGAATACGTCAACATCGACGACTGCTGGTCGCTCAAGGAGCGCGACGCGGAGACCGGGCGCCTCGTACCGGACCCGGTGAAGTTCCCGAGCGGTATCGCGGGCGTCGCGTCGTACGTGCATGGAAAGGGTTTGAAGTTGGGGTTGTACGCCGATGCGGGCACCAGTACCTGCGCCGGTTACCCCGGAAGCCTCGGCCATGAGGAACTCGACGCGCAGACCTTCG
The DNA here is from genome assembly GCF_016862375.1 of Paractinoplanes rishiriensis. Classification (GTDB taxonomy): domain Bacteria; phylum Actinomycetota; class Actinomycetes; order Mycobacteriales; family Micromonosporaceae; genus Actinoplanes; species Actinoplanes rishiriensis. The sequence continues at coordinate 206,538 of NZ_BOMV01000071.1, forward strand.
CCGAGTGGGGCGTCGACTATCTCAAGTACGACAACTGCTACAACCAGTCGGACGGCTCGCAGGCCGACTACATCCGGCGCTACACCGCGATGCGCGACGCCCTCAAGAAGGCCGCCCGGCCCATCGTCTTCTCGATCTGCGAATGGGGCTCGTCGCAACCGTGGACCTGGGGCTCCGACGTCGGCCACCTGTGGCGCACCACCGGCGACATCAGCGACGACTGGACCAGCCTCCGCTCGATCATCGCGCAGAATGCACCCCTTTTCCCGTACGCGGGACCCGGGCACTGGAACGACCCGGACATGCTCGAAATCGGCAACGGCCGGTTGACCCCGGTCGAGAACCGCACCCACATGAGCATGTGGGCGATGATGGCGGCGCCGCTGATCATCGGCACCGACCTGCGGGTCGCCACCGCCGAGACGCTGTCGATCCTCACCAACGCGGACCTGATCGGAATTGACCAGGACCGGCTCGGGGTGCAGGGCCGGGTGGTCGCGAACGCGGACGGTCTCCTGGTGCTCGACAAGCCGCTCGCCGACGGGCAGCGGGCGATCGCGCTCTACAACTCGACCGACAGCCTGGCGACCGTGCAGGTCAAGGCCACGGACACCGGGCTGCGGCGGGCCGGCGCGTACCAGCTCAAGGATGTCTGGACCGGAGCCGTCACCCAGGCGAAAAACGTCATCGAGGCGGCGGTCCCGGCGCACGGCACCGTGGTCTACAAGGTGCGCCCGATCGCCGACCCGGGTATCGCCCCGGCGGTGACGGTGGGCGCGAGCGTCGGCACGGTGACCCCGGATGCGGCCGCCGCACTGTCCACGACCGTGACGAACCGCGGCTCCTCCCCCATCCGTGACCTGCGGGTGAGCGTGACCGGCCCGGCCGGCTGGACCGCTACCGCCTCGACGCCGGCCCGGGCGTCGTCGCTGCCGGCGAACGGTTCGCTGGCGACGACCTGGTCGGTGCAGGCGCCTCCGGACGTGACCGCCGGCTCGTACTCGCTCCGGGTTGACGCCTCCTATGTCTGGGGTGCCCGCCATCGCAAGACCGACTCCAGCACGCTCGTCGCCACTGTTGTCACGGCACCCGTGCCCGGCCGCCGGTACCTCAGCACCGTCCTGGCCACGTCGTCGACCAACGCGGTCGGCCCGGTCGAGATCGACCAGAGCAACGGCGGCGCCGGCCAGGGCGACGGCAACCTGATCACCGTCGGCGGGTCTGTCCACAATCGCGGACTGGGGACAACCACCGGCAGCGAGGTGCGGTATTACCTCGGCGGCCGGTGCACAGAACTGACCACCGGCGTCGGCATCGACGACGAGGACAAGAGCGGATCAAAGGCAACATTCACCGTGTACGCCGACGACGCCGTCGCCGGTTCGGCCGACGCCACGCCCGGCGCCGCACCCGTGTCGCTGACCGCGGACCTGACCGGAGCCGCGTGGCTGCGGCTGGTCACCACAGCGGCGGCCACCGCGCACACCGACTGGGTGGCGCCGGTGCTGACCTGCGGCGACGGTCCGGTCCTGCCGGAGGAGCGCACGCTCGCGTCGTTCGAGACCGACACCGAGGGCTGGACGATCGCGAACGCCGACGGCGGCGGCACGCTGTCGCAAACCGGCGCCTTCCACACCCACGGCTCGGCCGGCCTGCTGGTGCAGGCCCCGGTGAACGGAAACTGGTTCGGCCGGGCGCTGGCTTCCCCCGTGGACCTCACCGGCACGAACACGCTCAAGGTCGACCTGCGCTCGGTCGACACCGGCACGGTCGGCGAGATCGCGATCCAGGTGGGCGACGGCTGGTCGTGGTGCCAGGGCGGACAGTGGACCTGGACGAACGCCGGCGCGAGCCGCACCATCCGGCGCGACTTCGACCAGATCAGCTGCCCGACCGGCGTAACGCTGGACCGCTCGCAGGTGCGCGCGATCTGGGTCTTCCTCAACACCGGCGGCGCCGTCCAGATCGACAACTTCCGCGCCGAGTAGGCCGTCGGCCGGGGTGCCCCGGCCGGCGGGGCATCCCATCGCCGTGAGCGCTCACGGTCGATCGGCGGGCGGTCCGGATCAGGCGGAATCGCGCCGGACCAGCTCGGTGGGCAGCACTCTCGACGACACCGGGCGGCCCGCCACCAGTTTGAGCAGCACCTCGACCAGTTCGGCGGCCACCTGGGCCAGCGGCTGGCGCACCGTGGTCAGCGGCGGCGTGGTCGCCGACGCGATCGCCGAATCGTCGAAGCCACCCACCAGCACGTCGCCGGGCACCGCCTTACCGGCGCCGTGCAGCGCCTGCAACGCCCCCACCGCCAGCAGGTCCGAGGCCACGAAGACCGCGTCCAGGTCGGGGCACGACCGCAGCAGGGCCGTCATCGCCTCGCGGCCGGCCTCGATCGTGTACGCCGCCGCCCGCGCCACCATCCGCGACGTCGCCCGGCGGCCCAGCACGTCGCGGTAGCCCGCCAGGCGCTCCACGCCGCCGGCCGTGTCCGCCGGACCGGCCACCGTGGCGATCCGCTTGCGGCCGCGGTCCAGCAGGTACTGCGTCATGAGCCGGGCACCGCTGCGGTCGTCGGCCGCCACGTACGTCATCGACGGCCCGGCGGCGGCCGGCGGACGCCCGCACACCACCAGCGGGAAACCGGTGCGCTGCAGCTCGCCGGCCAGCGGATCGCCGTCGTGCATCGAGACCAGCAGCACCCCGTCGACGTGGCCGCCGCGCACGAAGTGCAGGGTCCGGTCGCGCTCCTCGGGCGTACCGGCCAGCATCAGCATCAGGCTGCGGCCCTGCTCGCCCAGCAGCTGGGTGCAGTTGCGCAGCAGCGAGCCCAGCACCGGGTCCTCGAACAGCCGGTCCGGCGGCTCGGAGAGCACGAACGCGATCGCGCCGGAACTGCGGGTCACCAGGCTGCGCGCGTTCTGATTGACCACGTACCCGGTCTGCCGCATGGCCTCCTGCACCGCCGCGAGCGACGCCGAGCTCACGTGGTTGGCGCCGTTGAGCACCCGCGACACCGTGCCCCGGGACACCCCGGCCACGTCGGCGACGTCCTCCATGGTGGGTCCGCGGCGCTGCGCCCGGCGGGCGGCACCGCGCGATTTCGGGTGTACGGGCGCTTCGTCCGGCATACGCGCGGCCCTCCGTTCTGCTTGACAAGGAGCCTACGCCAGAGGACCGTGAGCGCTCACAGTCTCTCCCACCGGAGGCCATCAATATGTCGCTCCCACGATCCGCGGCGCTGAGCCGGCGGAGTCTCATTGCCGGCGCCGGCGGTATCGCCGCTGCCGCCCTGCTGCCCAGCCAGGCCCTCGCGGGCGGGCGCCCGTCGACCGCCCTCGGCATCCGCGGTGCCGACCTGTCCTTCCTGCCCCAGCTCGAGGAGGCCGGGGTCAAGTACCGCGACCTCGCCGGCCGGCTGCGCCCGTGCGAGGAGATCTTCAGCCGGGCCGGCGCCACCTACATCCGGCTGCGGGTGTGGGTCGACCCGCCCGAAGGTTACAGCGACAAGGCCCGCGCGCTAGCCCTGGCGCGGCGGGCCAAGCGTGCCGGCCTGAAAATCCTGCTCGACCCGCACTACTGCGACTTCTGGGCCGACCCCGGCAAGCAGCCGATCCCGGCGAGCTGGCCCAAGGACCTGCCCGGCCTGACCGAGAAGATCCGCACCTACACCCGCGACCTGCTGCGCGACTTCGCGCGCCAGGGCACCCCGGTCGACATCCTCCAGGTCGGCAACGAGATCACCGCCGGCATCCTGTGGCCGGTCGGCCAGCTCTACCTGCCGGACGGCACCCAGCAGTGGGCCAGCTTCACCGACCTGGTCAAGGCCGGCATCACCGGCGCCAAGCAGGCGACTCCGGGCCGCACACCGAAGATCATGCTGCACATCGACCGGGGCGGGAAACTCGGCGACACCCAGTGGTTCTTCGACAACGTGATCAGCTGGGGCGTCGAGTTCGACATCATCGGCCAGAGCTACTACCCGATGTGGCACGGCTCGCTGGCCCAGCTCCAGGAAAACCTGAACGACTCGGTGGCCCGCTACGACAAGCCGGTGCTGATAGCCGAGATCTCGTACCCCTGGACGTTCGAGGACGGCGACGGCCGCGGCAACATCGTCACCTCGGACGCGATCCTGCCCGACGTGGACCGCTTCCCGGTCTCGCCGGCCGGGCAGGCGGCGTTCTACGAGGAGATCCGCCGGGTGCTGCTGCAGGTGCCGGGCGGGCGCGGCCTGGGCTTCATGGCCTGGGAGCCGGAGTGGATCGGCGCGGTCGGCTGGGAGCCGGGCGCCGAGGCCCCGAACGACAACCTGACCCAGTTCGACTGGACCGGGCAGGCCCTGCCGGCGATGCGCGCTTATCGTCGGCCTTAGTTTTGGTTGCTGTGCCCGGGGGCTTCGCTTCCGAGAGTCCCGGGCACAGTTTTTGCTCGTGAGCCGGTGCACGCTGCGTACTGCGTCCTAGGAGGCTAGGCATCTGCTGCCTGAAGCGGACGGTTTCCTCGAGGGCGGTAACAGCAAGGGCGAAGACCGGTCCGGGCAGTAGCCAAATTTGCTTACTGACCGGAAGCGCGCTAGCCTCTCCCGCAGCAGGTAGCCAAATTTGGTTAGCTAGGGAGAGTCCATGACGACCGTGACGCCGTATGTGATGGTGGAGAGCGCCCAACCCTTCGTCGACTTCCTCAAGACGGCCTTTGACGCGGACATTGCCAAGGTCGTGCCGCTGCCCACCGACCCACAGCGGGTCATTCACGCGGAGGCGCGGATCGGGGACGGTTTGTTGTTCTTTGCGGACGCCGGGCCGGACGGTGGGCAGTGCCAGAAGTTCCCGGTCGAGCCGGCGCACATCCAGATGTGGGTGACCGTGCCGGACGCCGACGACGCCTACACCCGGGCGGTCAACAGCGGGGCCACGCCGGTCATGCCGGTCGCCGCGCAGGACACCGGGAGCCGGATGGGCGGGTTCATGGCGTTCGGCGCGCTGTGGTGGGTCAACGACTGATGAACACGGTGCGGCTGCTCGTGCTCGGCGCTGTCAAGCGCCGGGACCGGGCACACGGCTATCAGGTGCGCGCCGACCTCGAGTCGTGGGGCGCGCACGAGTGGGCCAGCGCCAAGTCCGGCTCGATCTATCACGCGCTCAAGGCGATGGCCGGCGAGGGACTGCTGCTGGTGCACGAGACCACGCCCAGCACGGCCGGCGGGCCGCCGCGGATGGAGTACGAGCTGACCGCGGACGGCGAGCACGCGTACCTCAAAATGCTGCGTGCGGCACTCTCCCACCGCGACCCCCGCCTCGACCTGCTGGCCGCGGCGGTCGGGCTGATCGACGACCTGAGCCGGGACGAGGCTGTCGGGCTGCTGCGGCAGCGCGCCAGCTCGATGGCGCAGTGGCGGGCCAGCATCACCGGGCAGCTTCCCGAGGGCGCCGACCTGGACGCCTGGGGGCCGGTCGGCGAGGTGGTCGGGCTTTGGCTGCACACCGCCGACAGCCGCGCCGCCTGGACCAACCGGTTGATCGACCGCCTGGAAGCCGGTGCGTTCACAATGGACGGCGAAAACTAGGGCACAATCTCCCGCATGCCCGACGAGATTCAGCAGGCGATGGATCGCGGTGACTGGCACCTGGCCGAGAAACTCGTCGACGAACTGCCCGAACGGGTCGAGTCCGGCTTGGGGTGGCTGCGTTCGGCGGTCGTCGCGGGACAGGCCGGCATCGTCTCGGCGCTCTGCCTGCGGCACGTCGACGTCCTCGCGCCGTGGCCGGCCGGCGGTGACGCGCTCACCTGGGCAGCCGCAAACGGCGACCTGGACGTCCTCATCGAACTGCTGCCCACCGTGGAGACCCCGCCCCGGCAGGCACTGACCGCCGCGCGGCACCCCGCGATCGTCACGCTGCTCGAGGAGGCCCTCGGCATCGAACCGGAGCCGGACGACCTGCTCGATCGGGCCCGGCACCCCGGCGCCCGGGTCCACGCCACGCTGGTCCTGACCCGCCGTCGTCCGGCCGAGCCGGCCTACCGCTGGGCGATCCAACGCCTCGACGACACCGATGCCGGCTCCCGCCGGTTCGCCGCCGACGTGCTGCAGGGCCTCTCCTTCGACGACCAGCCCTTCGAGCGGGACGCCGCCGCCGTCCTGCGGCCCCGGCTCGGCACCGAGTCCGACCCGCACGTCCTCGGTGCGCTGCTCGACGCGTACGGCAATTTTCATGGACCCGGCCCGATGCCGGACGTCCGCGCCCACGCCGGCCACCCGGCCCCCGAGATCCGCGCCCGGGTCGCCGACGTGCTCACCCTCGACCCGGGCGCGCTGGACACGCTGACCGGCCTGGCCGCCGACCCGGACGGCGACGTGCGCGCCGCGGCCCTGCACACCCTGGGCGAGCGGGACGCCGGCCGGGCGGTTTTCGAGGCGCACCGGGCCGACGAGCACACCTGGTCGCGGGCGCACGCCCTGGCCTGGCTGGCCCGGCACGGTGACGCGCAGGCCGCCGCCGACCTCGACCGGCTGGCCGCCGAGGAGGACGGCCTGTACTGGCTGAACTACAGCGTCCGGCGGGCTATTTCACCGCTCCCCCGGTGATGCCCGAGATGACCCGGCGCTGGGCGACCGCGAAGACCACGATCAGGGGCAGGCTCATCAGGATCACGTACGCGAAGATCAGGTGCCAGTTGTTCAGGTAGAGCCCGGCGCTCGCCACCCGGAACAGGTTGAGCGGCAACGTGTCCAGCCGCCCGCCCACCACGAAGAACGCGTAGAACACGTCGTTCCACACGTACAGGCAGATCAGGATGGTCGCGGTCGCCAGCACCGGCCGCAGCAGCGGCAGCACCACCCGCCGGAACACCAGGGCCGGACCGGCGCCGTCGATCTGCGCGGCCTCCTCGAGCGCCGCCGGGATGGTCCGCACGAACCCGGTGACGAAGAAGATCACCGTGGACAGGTAGATGCCGAGGTAGACGCCGATCATGCCGGCCGCGGTGCCGGCCAGGCCGAGGTAGCGCAGCAGCAGCACCACGGTGACCACGGCCGGCGGCAGGATGATCCCGCTGATACCCACCGCGTACAGGGCCGCGGTGAACCGGCTGCCCCGGCGGGCCAGCACCCAGGCCGCCATCGACCCGAGCACCAGCACTCCGGCCACCGTGGGCACCACGATCAGCAGGCTGCCCAGGAACGCCGCCGGCACCTCGGCCTCGACCCACACCTCGCGCAGGTTGGCGAACAGCTGCCACCGGGACGGCCACGTCAGGTCGGGGTTGACCGCCTCGCCCTGCGACTTGCCGGCGGTCACCACCACCAGCCACAGCGGCACGCCGATCAGCACCACCACCAGCGCGACGGTGACGACCGGCTGCAGCCGCCGCCAGAGGACCGAGTCGCTCACAGAATCCGCTCCCGTCGGCGCAGCAGGTAGATGACCGGGAACGCGAGCAGCGCCACCAGCAGGAACAGCACCAGGCTCATGGTGGTGGCCTGGGCGAACAGGCCCTGCCCAAAGGTCCGGTAGATGAAGATGTTGAGGATCTCGGTGGTGCGCGCCGGCCCGCCGCCGGTGGTCGCCTGCACCACGTCGAACCCGTTCATCGAACCGAGCAGCGCGGTGGCCACCGTGAAGGTGACCGCCGGCGCCAGCAGCGGGGCCCGGATCTTCCAGAACGTGCGCCACCGCGACGCGCCGTCGATCCGGGCCGCCTCGACCAGGTCCTCCGGCACGGTCTTGAGCCCGGCCAGGAAGATCAGCATGGACAGCCCCATCCACTTCCAGGCGTGGATGAGCGACACGACCACGATGGTCCAGGTGGTGTCGGCCAGCCAGCCGGACGGTTTGAGCAGCGCCTGGAACACGTACCCGACCGCCAGTGCCGACATCAGCACCGGGATCAGGAAGAACGTGCGGGCGATCCGGTTCACCACGGTGTCGCGTTCGAGCAGCACCGCGAGCAGGAAGCCGAACACGTTCTGGAACACGGCGACCAGCACCGCGTACACCACAGTGATCCGCAGCGACCGGAACAGCGTGCCGTCACCGGCCAGCGCGGCGAAGTTGTCCAGCCCCACCGGGTTGATCGCCGCCTTGAAGCTGGACCAGTCGGTGAACGCGTACACGAAATTGAAAACGGTCGGCAGCAGGAAGAAGACCACCAGGAGCGCGTACGCGGGCACCAGGAACCACAGCGGATGAGTTTTCCGGGACATCAGAAGCCGGGAGCTCCGGCGGCTTTCGCAAGCTGGGCGAACTGGTCCTGGGTGGCCTTCGTGACCTGCTCCGGCGTCATCGTCCCGGCGATCATGTCGGCCAGGTTGATGTAGAGGTCCGGGTTGGCCACCGCGAGCGCCTGCATCGAGCCGACCGCGGTGGGCAGCGACGCGTGCACGTCGAGCAGCGCCTGCGGCACGCCGGGCGGGTTGGCCACGGCGGGCTGCAGCGAGACCGTGCTGCGGTCGTTCACGAAGTCCTGGTAGCCGGGACCCATCCAGTACGCGAGCAACTGCCGCGCCGCCGCCTCCCGCTTGGCGTCACCGGTCTTGAACGCCACCAGCGCGTTCGACTGGTCCGGGATGAACGTGCCCACGTTGCCGGACGGCGAGATCGGGAAGAAGCCGATCTTCTGGTTCAGCGCGGCCGTGTCCGCCTTGGCCTGCAGCTGCCCGAAGAACGAGTTGACCTGCACCACCATGGCCGCCTTGCCGTCCAGCAGCGCGCTGCCCTGATCCTCGAACTTGGCCGCCTTGATGTTGGAGTTGAACAGGCCCTCCTTGATCAGCGCTTGGTACTTTTTGACCGCGTCCAGCACGGTCGCATCGGTGAACTTCTCCTTACCGGTGTTGATCCGGTCCCACAGCCCGCTCTTCGCCGCGTCGGCCAGCTGCACCTGCACCCACCACTGGGTGGCCCAGCGGTCCGCGCCCATCTCGTAGAACGGCGTGACGCCCTTGGCCTTGAGCTGCCGGGCGACCGCGATCATCTCGTCGAAGTTCTTCGGCGTCGCGGTGATGCCGTTCTCGGCGAAGACCTCCTTGTTGTAGTACACGCCCTGGACCGCCGGGCTGGTGATCAGCGCGGCGTACCGGGTCTGGTCCAGCAGCCCGGTGATGTCGCGCAGCTCGGGCGCCAGCTTGGGCAGCCAGGGCGCGTCGGTGAGCGGCTGCAGGTTGGTCTTCGCGTTGATCGCGGTGAGCATCGAGGCGGTCGGCTGCCAGAACGCCAGGTCCGGCTTGTCGCCGGTGGCCACCTTGGTCTGGATGCCCTGCTCGTACGGGTCGGGGATGGTCACGACCTCGACCGTGGCGCCGGTGGCCTGCTGGAAGCCCTCGACCACCTTCTTGGGCACGGTGTTGCTGTTCTGCGCGGCCCAGATGACGAGCTTGACGCCGTCCAGCTTGGCGGTGGGCTCGGCCCAGGCGGCGGCACCGCCGGTATCGGTGGCGGTCTCGGCGGCCGGGTCGCTGCAGGCGGCGAGCAGGCCTACGGCGAGGAATGCGGCGATTATGCGTCTCATTGCGATCCTTCCAGACGGAACAGTCGGGCGGCGTAGGGGTCGGTCGTGGTCGGGGTGACGGTCAGCGCGCCGTCCGCCCAGGTGTGCTCCCACGCGGGGAGGCTGCGGGGATAGACGAGGTCGGTCCGCACCGGACCGCGCAGGTGGCCGAGCGGGAGGGTGACCGGTCCGGGGGCGCCTGCCCGGCGCCACAGCGCGAGGTAGGTGACCTGGGCGCTGCGCAGGGCGAGCGCCAGCCAGCCGTCGTCCCACGCGGGCAGTCCGAGGGGCCAGCTGGGTGCCGCGACGCCGAGCTCACCACGTTTTTGGCGGTACGCGACCAGGCCGTCCCGGACCAGGCGGTGCTGGCCGGGCGACATCGCATCGAGCCGGCCGGACAGGTACAGGCGCCCGGCCAGGCCGGTCGTCATCGCGAACCCGATCTCCTCATCGGTCATCGAGGGTTGCGGGTAGGCCCAGCTCGCCGCCTGCTCGGGCAGCACGGCCAGCGGCGCGGACACCGCGATCGGCGGGTAGCGGCGGAAGTCCTGCTGGTCGCTGGTGGACTGGAGCTGCATCCGGGTGAGCAGCGCGTAGTCGGCCCGCATCCCGCCCGAGGCGCAGTTCTCCAGGATCAGCCCGGGGTGCCGGTCGTGCAGCCGGTCCAGCCAGTCCAGGTGTGCCCGGTTGTGGCCGAGCAGCCCGGCGCCGGGGCTGTCCGCGGCGACGTCCGTACCGACTCCGGGGTCGATGTTGTAGTCGAGCTTGAAGTAGCCGACGCCCAGCTCACCGACGAGCCGGTCCACCACCTCGTCCAGGTGCGCCACCGCGGCCGGGTGCCGCAGGTCCAGGTGGTAGCGGTCGTGCTCGACCAGCCGCACCCCGCCGCGCTGCAGGAACGCGTCCGCGGGCAGCTTGTCCTGCATCGGGCTGCGCACCCCGATCACCTCGGGCTCCAGCCACAGGCCGGGAACCAGGCCGCGCTCCCGGATCCGGTCGAGCACCTCGGCGAGGCCGGCCGGGAACCGGGTCTGCGACGGCTGCCACTCGCCGACGCTGTCCCACCAGGTGCCGTCGTCGTCGTACCAGCCGGCGTCCACGCAGAACACCTCGGCACCGGCCGCGGCCGCCGCGTCGATCAGCGGCAGCAGCTTGGCCGTGGTCGGGTCGCCCATCAGCGTGTTCATGTAGTCGTTGAAGACCACCGGCAGCGCCGCCCGGTCCGGGTGCGGCCGCAGCAGCGCGCGCCGGTGCCCGGTCATCGCGGCCACCGCGCCGTCCAGGCCGTCCGCGGACACCGCGATCGACGCCGGCACGGTCGTGAACGACTCCCCCGGCTGCAGCCGCTGCTGCCATTGATGGTCGGTGTCGGTGGGGCCGAGCAGCGCCAGGTACGGGCCGTCGAGCCGCTCGCCCACCTCCCAGCGCCACGGCCCGTTGTGCTCGACCTGCCACAGCCAGGCCCGGCCATCCCGAGACGCCAGCCCGCCGGTCGGCTGCACGGAGCCGGTCGACCAGGTGCCGGAACTGGTCACCGCGTAGCAGCCGCGCCCGTCCTGGCCGTGCCGCCGCAGGTCGAGATCCGGGACCAGGTCGCGCAGCGGCCGGCGGGTCCACCGGCCCTCGCCGAGCCATTCGCCACGCCCGGCCAGCACGTCGAGGTCGTCGATCGGCTGGCCGGGCACCCCGGCGGAGAACGTGGTGACGCCGAGCAGGAGCAGCGGCTCGGTGCCGGTGTTGGTGACGGCCGTCCACGCCTGCGCGGCGGACACCCCCTCGGCCGAGCGGATGGTGACCCGCGCGGTCAGGCCGGTGCGGTCGTCGCGCTGGTCCACCCGCAACTCGTGCCAGTTCCCGTCGCGCCGCTCCGCGGTGCCGGTGCAGCGCATCCGGGAACCGATCGCGGTGCGGGAGAACCGCCGCGAGACGTGCTGCCGGCCGTGCCCGGCGGCGAGGACCTCGACCAGCGGTTGCCCGCCGGCCGGGGAGTCGCCGTCGAAGAACGTCCGCACGCACACCGGGCCGTCCGGCGGGACGTCCAGCACGAGCCGGAACGCCGGGTGTCCCCAGACCAGGGTGGAGGCCGTCAATGCTGCTCCTCGTCGTGTGCCTCAGCCGATGGCTGCGGCGATCTGGATCCGGTCGATGTTCGGCGCGAACGCCGAGGCATTGCCGAACGTGATGGTGTTGGCGCCCGCGGCGAGGTCAACGTCGACCACCGCGGTACGGAACGTGGACCAGCTGAGCGTGTTGCGGAAGACGGACCGCTTGGCGGCTCCGCCGTTCACGCTGATGTCCGCGTGCCGGTCGACGATGTTGTTGTTGTACTGGTGGTCGCCGACCACCTCGGCGTTGGCGTAGCCGACCACCATCCGGTAACGGCCGGCCGCCGGCACGGTCACGTTGTTGAACCGCAGCGTGTTCCCGGCACCGGCGCCGATCCAGCCGACGAACCGGCCACCGGTCGCACCGGCGTCACTCTCCACCCGGGCGGTGCCGGCGAGCGTGTTGCCGGCCGCGTCCGCCTCGTACGCGGTTATCGTCCCGGTGGTGGCGGCGACGTCCAGGTAGTCCACGTTCACCGCGTCCTGGTCGTCGGTCGCGTACGCGTTGACCTCGACCCGGCTGATCCCGGCCGGCAGGAAGACCTTGGTGGTGCTGGTCCGCCAGGTGTTCCAGTCGGCGGTGCCCGGCAGGGCCAGCGTGGTCAGGTCGCTGCCGTTGAGCCGCACCCGCACCGAGCGGTCGGCCGGCGCGCCGGTGTACGGCCCCGCCGAGTAGCGCAGGCCCAGGTTGTAGTAGCCGTCGCTGGGCGCCGTCACGACGAACTTGGTGCTCGCCGTCGTGCTGGCGCCGTACCCCTCGACGAAGTAGGTCCCCGAGTAGCCGGTGTTGGTCCCGTACGTGATCCGCGCGGAGCCGGCGACCGGCGCGTATTCGGCCTCGTACCGCGAGTTCGAGACGGCGCCCAGGTCCTTGTTCGGGGTGAGGACGACCTGGTACGCCGAGGCGCCCTTGAGCCCGGTGAGCGGCACGGTGACCTGGCCGCCGCTCGGGGTCACGTCCAGTTCGCGCACCACGTACGGCCCGGCCGACGGGTTGAGGCCGGTGTTGTCCACGCCCCAGACCGTCGCGTGCACCGAGCCGGCCAGGAAGGACGGCAGCCCGCGGACCACGACGTTGGTGTCGTACGTGCCGGAACCCGGATTGTTGCCGCCCAGGATGATCCGCGCCTGCTGTTTGGCCGCGTCGACCGCGGCGAGGCCCTGCAGCGACCCGCCCGGGCTGGGCGGGGTGACCGCCACGGTGTTGCCGGTGAGGTCGCCGTACCACTTGAACAGCCACCAGCCGCCGGTCGCCTGGTTGTTGCGGGTCACCAGGTCGTTGAGGCCGCCCGCGGTGGTCCAGTACGCGAGGCACCCGTCCACCTTGCTGTTCTCGAACTTGGCGACGAACTGCACCAGGTTGCCCGGCACGCCCAGGTCGCCGGAGCTGCGGCCGTACTCGTTGATGCTGATCGGCCGCGCGCTGACGCCGAGGCTGGACTCGATGGAGCGGTAGTCGTTGTAGTGGTCCTGCCAGTTGGTGAAAAAGTCGTTGCCCAGCTCGTGCCAGGTCATCACATGCGGCAGGACGTTGTTGTCCCGCGCGTAGGTGAGGAACGTCCGCAGGTCACCCGAGCGGTACGAGGCGAAGTTCGGCCCCGCGATCCGGGCGTTGCCGTCGATCGACCGGATCCGCTGGTAGACGGTCCGCCAGTCGGCGAGCAGCCGGCTCAGGTTCCCGCCGTACCAGATCAGGTCGGGCTCGTTGAACGGCACATACACGTACGACGACCGGTACGGGTCGGCGACCACCTTGCGGGTGATCGTGTCGACCTTGGCCAGGTAGTCGTTGATCCCGAGGTTCTCGTACGGCCACTGCGCGTAGACGTCCTGCATGTAGATCTGGATGTCCCGCCCGCCGGCCCGCTTGAACATCGGCGCGATCTTCAGCGCGTCCCCGTTCGGGTGCTGCAGCCCGTCCGGTGCCTTCTGGGCCGTGACCTGCGGCTTGAGCGCCGCCAGCATGGTTTCGTTGGGGACGCCCTCGTCCCCCAGCCCGTACAGAAACCCGGTAGCCCCATACCGCAACGCGCCGGTGTTGCTGGCCAGATCCACCGCGAACTGCGACGGCGCCGCACTGGCCGGCTGCGCGGGCACCGCAGCCACCAGAGCAGCCACCGTCATCACCCCCGCAAGGGCCCGTCTCCTGGGTCTCATAGCCGCCACCCACCTCCTGAACGTCATCGATGTGACCGGTCACATTCCGCCCCAGAGTGTGACCGGTCACATCGACGAAGCGAAAGGGTCCGTTACGGTGTTGTTACCAACATGCTGCGCCGGCCCAGCCCACCCCACATCACAGCGCCGCCATCCACACCGCG
>NZ_BOMV01000072.1 GCF_016862375.1 Paractinoplanes rishiriensis
CCGCCATCCACACCGCGCCGCCATCCACACCGGTCCGTCGTCCACACCGCGTCGGGCGGCGGACAGCCGACGGCGGGCAAGCGGACAGCCGACGGCGGGCGGCCGGGCTGCTGTCCACAGCGCGCCGTTCTCCACAGCGCGCCGCTCTCCCCAGGGCAGCGGGCAGCCGGCAGCGGGCTGTGTCAGCGGCGGGGAGCGGCCGTTGACTCCCGGATGACCAGGCGGGGTGGGTGCAGGGCCGGGGCGGGCTCGCCGACCAGGGCCGCCACGCAGGCGCGCCCCAGGGCCACGAACTCCATCCGGACGGTGGTCAGCGCCGGTGTCCAGTAGGCGGCGCCGGGGACGTCGTCGAAGCCCACGATGCTCACGTCGCCGGGGACGTCGCGGCCGGCCTCGTGCAGGGCCCGGCGGACGGCCAGGGCGGTGTCGTCGTTGCCGCACAGGATGGCGGTCACCTGGGGGTCGGCGGCCAGCCGGCGGCCGGCCTCATGGGCCGAGGCCAGGTCCCAGCCGGCCGGGACAACCTCGGGCACCTCGGCTCCGGCCTCGGCCAGAGCGTCGCGCCAACCGGCCTGGCGGGCGCTGGCCGGCACCTCGGACGGGATCGCCACGTGGTGCACCGTGCGATGACCCAGGCCCAGCAGGTGGCGGGTCGCGTCGGCGGCGGCCTGCCGTTCGTCCAGGAAAATCATCCGGGCGGTGGCGCCGGGCAGGCCGCCCGCCTCGGTCGCGGCGACCACCGGCACGTCGGCGGGCAGCGCCCGCAGCACGCCGGCGCCGGCCGGGTCGAACGCCACCACCACGATGCGTCCGGCGGTGGGGTCGGAGACGTACTCGACCGCGTGCCGCACGTCGTCCGGTGACTCCGACTCGACCACCCGCACGCCCACCGCCAGCCCCGCCAGCCGGGCCGCCTGTTCGATGCCCTCGAGGACCCCCGCGTACCCGTAAAGCATGGTGTTGGAGGTGACCACGGTGACCGCGCTGGCCCGCCCGAGGCCGAGCGCGCGCGCTGCCCGGTTGGGGCGGTACTGGAGGCGCTCCATCACGTCGAGCACCAGCTGCCGGGTGTCGGGGCGCACCTTGGGCGAATTGTTGAGCACCCGGGAGACGGTCTGGTGCGAGACACCGGCCGCGGCCGCCACGTCACGGATGCGCGGATTCGTCACCTCGCGTCGCATCACGTACCCCAGCATTTCACAGGTGGGGCGACGCCCGAGACGAGCGGCGTGGCGCCGCTCGGCTAGAACCGAGGTATGGGGCGGAATCGGCGGAACATCGCACTGCTGCTGATCGGCGTGGTCCTGGCGATCGCGTTTCTCGCGTTGGTGCCCGCGCTGGCGCACCCGCCGCTCAGCGAGGCGGATCTGCGCGGCATCTCGCCGGAACGCCGGATCGCGTTGCAGCAGGCGCAAGCCCAGTTGCGCGACGGCATGCGGGCGAGCCTGCTGCAGGCCATCGCGGGCGTCGTCATCGTGCTCGGCGCGGTCGCGACCTGGCGGCAGGTGCGAGTCAACCAGGACGGTCACCTGACCGCACACTTCTCGCGCGCGGTCGAGCATGTCGGCGACGACAATCTCGACGTCCGGATCGGCGGGATCTATGCGCTGGAGCGGATTGCGCGAACGTCGCCGGAGGATCTGGTGACGATCGTCTTCATGCTCACCTCGTTCGTTCGCAACAACGCGCCCTGGGCCGACAGCCGCCCTACTTCCGAGGTCGACATGTCGTTGCCGTGGCTGCGGGTCCGGCAGCCGGCGGTCCAGGCCGCGTTGAATGTGCTCGGGCGACATGCCGCCGGGCGCAGCGAAGGCCGGCTGTACCTGCCGCGCACCGATCTCCGGAGCCTCCAGATCAACGACGGTGCCGACCTGTCCGGCGCGAACTTCAATCACGCGAACCTGGCCCGGGCCTCGCTGCGCGGCGTGATTCTTCGCCGGAGCGGCTTCAAGAACTGTGATCTGCGGATGGCCAACCTGGCAGGTGCGGATCTCCGGAACTCGGATCTCCGCGGGGCGCACCTGGACGGTGCGAATCTGCGTGGGGCGGACCTCCGCGGCGCCGATCTCGCCGGCACCGACCTGGCCGGCGCCGATCTCACGGACGCGCGGCTCGACCGGCGTCCGGGAGTGACCGCAGCGCCGTGAGCACCGCCGTGATCTCCGGGCGGGGTGCGGCCGGACGGCGCACCGCCGCGATGATGCGGCGGGTCACCGGGGGCGTCAGGGGTCTCGTCGTCACGCGGTAGCGGCTGTCGACCGCCAAGCTCGGCAGCATCGTGATCGAGCGGCCCTTCTCCACGTGGTGCAGGGCCAGCATGTAGTTGTTGAAACGGCAGATCACGTACGGCTCGAAGCCCGCCTCGCGGCACAGCCGGGTGGCCAGTTCGGACATGTAGGAGCCGGTCACGTCGAACGTCCAGGGCTGGTCGGCGCACGCCTTCGGGTCGACGGCCTCGTGCGCGGTCAGCGGATGCGCCGACGGCAGGACCAGCACGATCTCGTCCGAGGTCAGCGGGACCAGGTCGATCGCCGGGTCCAACTCGGCGCCGGTGAAATCGGTGGTGGTGACGATGATGTCGACGTCGCCGCGGCGCAGGGCCGGCATGCTCTCGTGCGGCTCCATCTCCAGCAGCACCACCGTGACGTCGGGGTGATCGTCGGCCAGGCGGGCGACGGCCGGTTCGGCCAGGGCGTGCACCGCGCTCTGGAACGCGGCCAGCGTGACCGTGCCGGCCGGCTCGTCGGTGAGGCCGCGCAACTCGGCCTCGGCGGCGTCCATGGCGGCCAGGATCTCGCGGGCGCGGCCGGCCAGCAGCACCCCGGCGGCGGTCAGGCGGACCCGCCGGCCGGTGCGTTCCAGCAGGGCCGTACGCGTCTCGCGCTCCAGCGTGGCCAGCTGTTGCGAGACCGCGGACGGGCTCAGGTTGCCGCGCTGCGCGACCGCGCGGACGGTCCCGTAGGTGGCCAGGTCGGCCAGCAGGCGCAGGCGCCACGGGTTCAGCGTCATGCGGGCGACTGTACGGCTGAACTTAACAGCGTGGCCGGAAACGTTAGCTGGACGTGACGCTCGCGCGGCTCCTACCGTCGAGGGCATGGCTGATTCCTTCTGGTCCGACGCCGATCGTCACCTGGTCCGCTACTCGGGGGCGGGCCGGTTCGTCCCGGAGATCATCGAGCGGGCCGAGGGCAGTTTCGTGTACACCGCGGACGGCCGGCGGCTGCTCGACTTCACCTCGGGGCAGATGAGCGCGATCCTCGGCCACTCGCACCCGGCCGTGGTCGCGACCGTGCAACGGCAGGCCGCCACCCTCGACCACCTGTTCAGCGGCATGCTCAGCCGGCCCGTGGTCGACCTGGCCCGGCGGCTCGCCGGATCGCTGCCGGAGCCGCTGGAGAAAGTGCTGCTGCTGACCACCGGCGCCGAGTCCAACGAGGCCGCGATCCGGATGGCGAAGCTGGTCACCGGCCGGCACGAGGTGGTCTCGTTCGCCCGTTCCTGGCACGGCATGACCCAGGCGGCGGCTAGCGCGACCTACAGTTCCGGGCGTAAGGGGTACGGTCCGGCCGCCCCCGGCAACTTCGCGATCCCGACCCCCAACGCGTACCGGCCGGACTTCACCGGCGAGGACGGCGAACTCGACTGGCGCCGGCAACTGGACTTCGCCTTCGACCTCTTCGACGCCCAGTCGGTCGGCAGCCTCGCCGCCTGCATCGTGGAGCCCATCCTCAGCTCCGGCGGCGTGCTCGACCTGCCGCCCGGCTACCTGGGCGCGCTGCGCGACAAATGCCACGAACGCGGTGGCCTGCTGATCCTCGACGAGGCGCAGACCGGCCTGTGCCGCACCGGCGACTGGTACGCCTTCCAGCGCGACGGCGTGGTACCGGACATCCTCACACTGTCCAAGACGCTCGGCGCCGGCCTGCCGCTCGCGGCCGTGGTGACCAGCGCCGAGATCGAGCAGACCGCGCACGAGCGGGGCTTCCTGTTCTTCACCACGCACGTGTCCGACCCGCTGGTCGCCGCGGTCGGCAACACCGTCCTCGACGTGCTGGAGGCGGAGCACCTGGATCGCCGGGCCGCGGAGCTGGGCGCGTACCTCCACAAGGGTTTGCAGGGTTTGCGCGACCGGCACGACGTGATCGGCGACGTGCGCGGCCGCGGCCTGCTGGTCGGTCTCGAACTGGTGCAGAACCGGCAGACCAAGGAGCCGGCGAACGAGTTGGGCGTGGCGGTCACCCAGCGGTGTCTCGAGCTGGGGCTGCACATGAACGTGGTGCAGATGCCCGCGATGGGCGGGGTGTTCCGCATTGCGCCGGCGCTGACGTCGTCGTACGCCGAATTGGATCTGGGTTTGGAGATTCTCGATCGGGCCCTGGAGTCGGTCCGTTGACCGCCTACTTCGCGAGCAATGCGGCCAATTTGTCGAGGCATTGTTCGAGGCCCAGGTGCGACATGTCGCGGGCCTGGGCCAGCGTGTAGCCCGACTCGACAATCGTCACCTCGGTGCCACCGTCCGCCGCCGCAAACGTCACCACATGCGGCACCCGATCCGGCACGCCCGCCGGAATTCCCGCGTCGGCCGGCGCAATGACCGTGCCGTGCTCGTCCGCGAATCGCATGTCGTACTCGAGCCGGGCACCATTTTCCACCACCCCATAACACCAGATGTTGTACGTGCGCCCGCCGCCGTACTCGGGCGGCGCCTGCATCGCGAGCAGACTGACCCCACCCGGCCGCACATCCATGTCGGCCACCGGGCAGGTGAAGCCGGTGGGCCCCCACCATCCCTTGATCAGTTCAGACTCGGTCCAGGCGGCCCAGACCGCTTCGACCGGAGCGGCAAAGGTGCGACGAGCGGTGACTGCCAGCGTTGTCATCCGGGCAGGCTATTTCACTATCATCATCATAGTCAAGTTGCCCGTCTAGGCGCCGCCGACCGGGGTACCCGTAGCCCATGCGCATGGGAAACACGGAAGTCCGCTTCCTCGGCGGTCCGCTGGGCTGCCTCGCGATGGTCCTGTTCTCGGTGGTGGCGTCGATCGTGCTGACGGTCCTGCTGAACGTCCTGCTCTGACCCGCCCGGGCGCGCCGCACCGGCCGCGTCCGACACAATGGGGGCGCCAACGGACTTTGACGGAGGTTGATCGGCGATGACGCTGTCCGCGTCCGCGGACGTTGATGCCCGCACCGGGGTTTGGCCGGCCCTGCCGGCCGGTGGCTCCGAGGCGGCGGCGCGGTAAGAGATGGACCACTGCGACGAATGCGGATTTCGCTATTCCGAGGTTCCGGCGGCGGAACTGCCCGCACGGCTGGCGGCAGCCGGGCCCCGATTCGCGGCCATTCTCTCCGCCGTCACCCAACCCCGGCGGCGGCCCGCGCCCGCCGTCTGGTCACCCCTCGAATATGCCTGTCACGTGCGGGACGTGCTGATCGTGCAGCGGGACCGCCTGGAACTTGCGCTCGCCGCAGACCACCCGGTTTTCGTGCCGATGGGGCGGGACGAGCGGGCCGTGCTGGAGGCGTACAACTCTCAGGAAATGCACCTCGTGCTGGCCGCGCTGACGGGTGCCGCGCATCGCCTGGCCCGCGCGTTTTCGGCGCTCACGCCGCACGAATGGGAACGGACCGGCGTCTACAACTGGCCGACCGTCGAGGCGCGGGATCTACTCTGGCTCGGGCGTCACACCCTCCACGAGGTGGAGCACCACCTGATGGACCTGCGCCGATGACAATGCGCCGGCCGGAGTGGGCGCCGCCGGCCAGCCGATCCAGCGCAGATAGGGCCGCTCGACCGGCCACACACCCGTGGCGGCCGGGTCAGGTGCGGCGCCTCGTTGCCAGCAGCAGGAGGGCGCCCACGGCGATCGCGGCGAGCCCGGCCGCTGCGCCGGACGGGCCGGTGATCGGCAGGGTCTCGTCGTCGTCGGGGGCGGTCAGGGTGATGGCGGCCCGGTTGTTCGACGGCTCGGAGTCGGTGGACGGGCCGGTGCCGCCCACGGTCACCGAGCCGGCGGCGCCGAGCGGGCCCGCCACGGTCAACTCCGCGGTCAGCGTGGCCGACGACCGAGGGGCCAGCCAGTCGGTGGACGTGCACCTCAGCGTGACGCCGGCCGCGCCCAGCGCGCAACCGGGCCTCGACCGGAACACCGTGCCGGCCGGGGCGGTCAGGTCTGCGGTCCAGCCCGTCGCGCTGGACGGGCCGGCGTTGCGGATCGTCGCCGTCACGGTCGCCGCGTTGCCGGTGCGGACCGCCCGGGTGGTCACGGCCGCGTCGAGCTTGTTGGCCGCCGCCTTCACGATCAGCGGGGCGGTGTTGTCGCGGGGGTTCCGGTCGTCGCCTTCGATCTCGATCCGGGCCTCGCCGCGGTAGGTGGCCGGGCCGGGGGTGTCGGTGCGCAGCATCGCGTAGTAGCGCGGCGGGCTCGAACCGGGCTCGATGATCTCGATGGTGTCGCCGGGTTCGACGTCGTACCGGACCGGGCAGGACATCTCGACCGGACCCCAGTGCATGCCGCCGGACGAGGTGCCGCCGGTGAAGACGCAGGTGGTGTCATGGTTGATCCCCACGCCGCGCGGGATGGTCAGCACCAGGCGCTCGGTGCGGACCGTACCGGCATGGTTGTTGGTCAACGCCATGGGCAGGTAGAGCGGTGTGTTCGGCGCGGAGCCGGCCGGCGGCTCGGTGACAAGCGTCAGGTCGGGGCCGGGCGGCAGGAACCGCACCGGGAACGACACCGCGGGACCCGCGCCGGCCGCGGAACTGAGGGTGATCCGCAGTTCGCCGGCCGGTGCCTCGGCGGTGGCGGCGGGTGCGACCAGGCGCACCGGGCTGCTCAGGGTCGGGATGCCGGCGCCCAGGTCGCCGATGGCGCAGGTGACCGCCGCCGGGCCGGCGGTGCAACCCTCGCCGACCCCGTCCAGCCGCACCCCGTCGGCCAGGGCGGTCAGGTCGGCGGTCAGCCGCACGTCGGTGGCGGCAGCGTCGGACTGGTTGCTGACCACGAAGAGCGGCGCGTACGGGATGTTGCCGACACCGACGTACGTGAAGCGCGGCCGGGTGATCGCCAGCGCGGCCGGATCGGCGGGGGCCGCGGCGGCGGGCACCGGCGCGCTGAGCAGAGCGAGGACCGCGATCGCGGTTCCGACCAGCAACCGGCGCATGGGGCGCTCCAAAGAGGACACACAGGCGGGGGCGGACACACCATAGCCCATCACCCGGACTCGGCAAACGCGTAACCTATCTGTTACGCTTCTCGGCGTGGAGGACCTGGACGACGTCGCGGCGGCAATCGCCGACCCGGTCCGGCGGGAGATTCTCGAGGTGCTGCGTGACCGGCCACTGGCCGCGCGACGGATCGCCGAGCGGTTTCCGATCAGCCGGCCCGCGGTCAGCCGGCACCTGCGTGTGCTGCGCGAGTGCGGCCTCGTCCACGACACGCTGACCGGGCGCGAGCGGCTCTACCGGCTCGATCGCGCCCCGTTCGGCGAGCTGCGGGCCTGGCTGGACCGGTTCGCCGAGCCCGAGCCCGCCCGGCAGGCCGAGACCGACGACTGGGGGCGGCGCTTCGACGCCCTGGAGACCGAGGTCCACCGCACCCGCCGCGACCGCCACCGGGGCGGCACGGTCCCGCACCGACAGGAGGACACCGCATGACCAGGACGCCGATGGGCCGGTTGGTGGGCACCGCCGACGGCACCGAGCTTGTCGTCAGCCGCACGTTCCGGGCCGGCATCGACGACGTGTGGGCCAGCGTCACCGAGCCCGAGCGGACCGCGCGCTGGTACGGCACCTGGACCGGTGAGGCGGGTCCCGGGCGCACGATCAAAGTGCAGATGGCGTACGAGGACGAGGCCCCGTGGATGGAGATGCGCATCGACGCCTGTGAGCCGCCCCGCCGCCTGGCCCTGTCCGCCCGGGAGGGTGACAACGTGTGGCGCATCGAGCTTCGGCTGCACCACGAGCAGGGCAGCACCGGCCTGTCCCTGGTGCACCACCTCGAACCGACGGACATGGAGCAGGTCGGCAGCTACGGCCCCGGCTGGGAGTGGTACCTCGACAACCTGGTCGCCGCCCGCGAGGACACACCCCAGCCGAGCTTCGACGACTACTACCCGGCCATGAAGGAGTACTACGACTCGCTGCGCGCCTGACCCACCACGATCTCCAGGCCGCCCCCGGCAAACCGCAGCTCCCACCAGCCACCCCGATTGATCAAAGGCGGGAGAGGTACGCCGTACGCGCCGGCGAGCAGCGCGATGAGCACCGGCAACACGTCCCCGTGCGAACACACCACGACGCGGCCACCCGGGTGCGCCGCGCTCAGGCGTACCACTGCACCTGATGCTCTGCCCGCGACCCAGGCACCCGCCACCGCCTGTCCCATCGGTGCGAACACCCCCGCGACCCACTCGCCGGGATCCTGGAAACCCTGGGTCTCATAGAGTTCGGGCAGCTCGTGGACGGCCAGCCCGGCCGCCGAGGCGAGCGGCCCGACGGTCTCCCGGCAGCGGACGGCCGGGCTCGAATAGACGGCGTCGATGCCGGTCCCGATGGCGGGCACGAGGGCTTGCGCCTGCGCGCGTCCGGCCTCGGCGAGCGGGCGTACGAGATGATCCTGGTTCCACCCGTCCTTGGAAACCGACTGACAGTGCGGTACCAGCAGAACCGTGAAGTCGATGTCCATCAGTGGCGCAGCCGGCCGCTCACCGGCACCGGGGTGACGTGGCCGGTCGGCGGTCGGGTGCGGGCCAGGTCGAGGCCCACGTCGACCAGGGAGGAACGGACCAGGCCGGCCACCTCGTCGAGCCGGGTCCACGCCGACTCGCTGGTGGGGCCGTCCGGTTCGGGGCGCAGTTCGCCGCCGGTCACCCGCAGCTCGTAGAAGACGCCGATGTTGTGCAGGTCGGGGCCGCCGCGGTGGCGTTCGGCCGAGACGATCACGCGGGAGTCGACGCCCAGCAGGCGCTCCACGACGCCGTCCAGGCCGGTTTCCTCGGCCAGTTCGCGCACCACCGTGTCGATCGGGTCCTCGCCGTGTTCGACCCGTCCGCCGGGCAGGGTCCAGTTGCCGCCGCCGTCCGGATTCACCCAGTGGGCCAGCAACACCCGGTCGCCGTCCATGCATATGCCGTACGCGGCCAGCCTGCTCTCCGTTGTGCTCACCGGAGCGATTATCTGCTGAATTTCTGTTGTCGGTGGGGCACAACGCGATCTACTTGATCGACGACGATCGAGTGCACAACCCGTACTATGCCGGTACGACGTTCGCCCCGGCCGGTGCCTATCCGCGCATCCGGACCGGGCGACGCCCCCGGCTCCCCCCGGGTCCGCTCGCCGGACCACCCCATGCCGGCTGGCCCCGTACCCGGTCTTTTGCCGGCGGTCTCCCCCACCGAAAGCCGCCGGTGTTCCCCCGAAAGGAAAGCTCCATGTCTGTGCACCGGCTCGTGATGTCGCGCCCGCTCCGGGCGGCCGCCATCGCGGTGCTCCTGCTCGTCACGGCGGCGGTGGCGATCGTCCTCCGCCCGCAGAAGAGCGACGCCGCCGTCTCGTTCAGCAACCCCGTCGCAGCCGCCCCGTACGGCGCTGACCCGTGGATGGGGTATTACAACGGCTACTACTACGTGGCCGCCACCACCTGGAACTCCCAGCTCGTGATCAAGCGGGCCACCTCGGTCGCCGCTCTGCCCGGCGCGGCCGAGACCGTGGTCTACACCGGCACCGCCGGCGCCGCCAACTGCTGCAACATGTGGGCGCCGTCGCTGCACCGGCTCAACGGGCCGAACGGTACGCGGTGGTACTACTACTATTCCGCGGGCACCACGGCGTGCTGCGACGGGCAGCGGTCGTTCGTGCTGGAGAGCTCCGGCGACAACCCGATGGGCCCGTACACGTACAAGGGCCAGTTGAACGTCCAGGCCAACAACGGCTGGGCGATCGACGGCGCGGTCGGCACCATCAACGGGGTCAACTACTACTTCTACTCGTCGTGGGTCGGTGACCTGCAGAGCATCTTCGTGTCCCGGCTGACCAACCCGTGGACGGTCGCCGGATACGGCACCCGGATCACGTACCCCACGTACGCCTGGGAGAAGCAGGGCGGCAACACCGACGAGGGCCCCTACCTGCTGCAGCGCAACGGCAAGACGTTCCTGACCTTCTCGGCCAGTTCGTGCAACACGCCGGACTACAAGATCGGCATGCTGACCCTGACCGGCAGCGACCCGATGCAGGCCGGTTCGTGGACCAAGAAGAGCACCCCGATCTTCCAGCGCAACGACGGTGCGAGCGTGTACGGCCCGGGCCACCACTCGTTCTTCACCTCGCCGGACGGGTCCGAGACCTGGATGGCGTACCACGCGAACGAGACCACCGCACAGGGTTGCGGCGGCACCCGGACCACCCGGATCAAGAAGGTCAACTGGAACTCCGACGACACCCCGAACCTGGGTACGCCGGACTCGCTGAGCTCGACCCTGACCGCGCCCTCCGGTGACCCGGGCGGCACCGTCAGCTTCCCGGCGGCCGGCACCCGCTACCGGATCGTCAGCCAGGCCAACGGCAAGGTGCTCGACGCGCAGAACTGCGGCACCGCCAACGGCACCGCGATCCAGCAGTGGGCCTCGCTGGGCAACGCCTGCCAGCAGTGGACGTTCACGAAGACGACCGGGAACTACTACCGGATCACGAACGCGAACAGCAACCTGGTCCTGGACTCGGTCAACTGCGGTACGGCGGCCGGCACGGCGCTGAACCTGTGGGCCAACCTGAACAACGCCTGCCAGGAGTGGAGCCTCACCTCGGTCAACGGTGGCTACCTCATCGCCAACCGCGGCAACGGCCTCATCCTGGACGTGACCAACTGCGGCAACACCGACGGCGTGGCGGTCCGTCAATGGAACTCGCTGGGCAACAACTGCCAGCAGTGGAACATCACTCAGTAACCCCACCCGGCCGCCCCTGTCGTCCCCCGGCAGGGGCGGCCACCCTTAAAGCGCCTCGGCGATCGCCCGGTCCGGTTCCAGGTCGGCGCACCAGGAAGCGCCACCGGTCTCGGCGTTCCAGATCAGCTGCTGGAGCACCCGGGCCAGCGTCCAGCGCACCGCCCGCTGCCGGTCCAGCCCCACCACCTCGACCATCAGGTCGAACCGCCGCCGCACGGCCCGGGCCACGTCACCGGTCGCGACCACGTCGTCCCAGCGGTTGTGCAGGGCCGGGAGCAGGTCGAAGGCGGGGTCGCCGGCCAGCGGCTTCGGGTCGATCGCCAGCCATTCCGCGCGCTCGACCCCGGCCAGCACATTCGCGTAGTGCAGATCCCAGTGCAGCAGCCGGTCGCCGCTCTCCGGCAGCACCTCGGCGGTCGCGTGCGCGCAGCGCCGCAGCAACGCCGGGTGAGGCGAGCGGGTCGCCGCCGCCGGCGCCCGCTCGAGCAGGTCGGCGGCGACGTCGGCGAGGCGGCGGATCCCCGGCGGCGCCGCGACCGCGGTCAGCACGGCGAGGTTCGCACTGAGCGTCCGCAGCGCGGCCACATCGTCCGCCACCCCGTCGAGGGTCCGCGTGGCGTCCAGCCGTTCGAGCAGCATCGAGCCGTTGCCCGGGTCGTGGCGCAGCAGGCGTACCGCACCCCGCCCGGCCCAGGCACCCAGCGCGACCGGCTCGCCCACCGTCTCGTCCCCGATCGGCTGGAGCTTGAGCACCGCGCCGGCACCGTCCGCGTCACGGACCGGCACCACCAGGGCACACATCCCGCAGGCCGGCTCGCCGTCGACCCGCAGCCCCCACCGGTCGAGCATCTCGCCGGCCAGCCGGGGCAGGTCCGCGATCCAGATCCGGTCGCTCTCCTCCGATTCCTGGTAGGCGGCGATCAGGGCGTCGGGAATCGTGAGCATGCCGGATTTTAGGCCGCTTTCGGGGTCGAGGTAGGCGCGGCGGCCCGGCTCCGCTGGCCATCCAGTTCCGGCGCCGAACTTGTGGAGTCACGGTGCCGATTGCCGCCCGGCAGTCGGACGCTAGTCTAGGTTTTTGCCGTAAATGGCCACCCTGACATTGTCCCGCGACGCGATGTTGTCGAGTTGCTGTTCGTGGACGACTGTTCGTGACGACCCGTTCGTGGACGACAGCAGGTTGCCATGATCTGTGAGGGTTTTTGTCAAGCGTTGGCTTGGAGGATGCGCCAGATTTGGCGTGTTATGTAGCGTCTGAGGCTGCGGGTGATTTCTCGGGGTGTGCGGCCTTCGGCGGTGCGGCGGTTGATGTAGTCCTTGGTGGGTTGGTGGCATCGTCGACGGGCGATGGAGTGGATGGCGGCGTTGAGGGTGCGGTCGCCGCCGGGGTTGAGGCGGTGGCGGACGGTGCGGCCGGAGCTGGCGGGGATGGGGTTGACGCCGGCGAGGGCGGCGTAGGCGGCTTCGTTGCGTAGGCGGCCGGGGTGGAACCAGGCGGTGAGAGCGATCGCGGCGGTGACCGGGCCGATGCCGGGTTGCTCGAGCAGGGCCGGGCACAGGGTGGCGACCAGAGCGCGGATCTCGGCGAGGTTGGTTTTCAGGATGTCGTTGAGCAGCAGGATCTGTCCGGCGAGGGCGGCCAGTTGGGCACGGCGCAGCCGGTCGCCGCTGCCGCTGCCGCTGCCGCTGCCGCTGCCGGTGCTGGTGCCGGTGCCGCTGGTGGTGGTGAGGGTGGTGGCGTGCTGGACCTGTCGGGCA
>NZ_BOMV01000073.1 GCF_016862375.1 Paractinoplanes rishiriensis
CCGGCACCATGAAACCGAGCAGCACCCCAGCCACGGTGGCGTGCACCCCGGACGCGTGCACCAGCGCCCACGTGGCCGCCGCCAGCGGCAGCAACAACCACCAGGACCGCACCCGCCGCTGCACCAGCACCGCGAACACGCCGAGCGGCACCAGCGCGCCCAGCAGCGGCACCACGTCGAGGGAACTGGTGTAGAAGATCGCAATGATCAGGATCGCGAGCAGGTCATCAACCACCGCCAGTGTGAGCAAGAACGTGCGCAGCGCGGCCGGCAGATGGGTGGAGATCACCGCGAGCACGGCAAGCGCGAACGCGATGTCCGTGGCCGTCGGCACCGCCCACCCCGCCGGCGCCCCATCGGCCATCGCGGAGTTGACCGCAACGTAAATAAGCGCGGGCGCGGCCATGCCA
This sequence comes from Paractinoplanes rishiriensis, assembly GCF_016862375.1. Classification (GTDB taxonomy): domain Bacteria; phylum Actinomycetota; class Actinomycetes; order Mycobacteriales; family Micromonosporaceae; genus Actinoplanes; species Actinoplanes rishiriensis. The sequence goes on from NZ_BOMV01000073.1 coordinate 411, forward strand.
CCGATCGCCGCGGCCACCGGCATGATCGCCCGCCGCGGATCGCGCAGGTCACCCGCGACAAACTCACGCTTGAGCTCCAGCCCCGCCACGAAGAAGAAGATCGCCAGCAAGCCGTCGGCCGCCCACTGCGCCAGCGTCAGATCCAGATGCCACGCGTGCGGGCCAACCCGAACCGCACTCAGCTCCTGGTAGATCTGCGACCACGGCGAATTCGCCCACACCAGGGCCAGCACCGCGGCACCCAGCAGGAGCGCACCGCCGACAGTTTCGGCGCGCAGCACGTCACCGATCCGGCGCGCCTCCGGCCAGCTACCACGACCGAACAGGAAACGAGGGGGACGAGACGGCGATCCGGTCACGAGACTCCTTCACCACGGCACGGCAAGAACATCGCCGACCAGGCTTCCCGGCACACCAGTCTCTAACCTACCGTGTCACCACGGTAGCGGCAGCGATACATCCACCCGAGACCAAAGCTCATCGACGGGCTGACGCCGCCTGTTCCAACAAGTCAACGGCAACCGCTACGCCGTCCTCGGCCCGAACCCGCTCGCCCAACCGGCAAGCCGCATCGTTGATCGACGCGTCGCCGATCGCCTGCCGGATCGCCGCCGCGAGCGCCGCAGCCGTCAAGCGACGCTGGCCGATCGGCTCCGGCGCGACACCGAGCCGGCGCATCCTGTCGCCCCAGAACGGCTGATCGCCCACGAACGGACACACCACCTGTGGCCGGCCCGCACGGACCGCCGCCGCGGTCGTCCCGGCCCCTCCGTGATGCACGACTGCCGCCATCCGCGGAAACACGCTCTCGTGCGGCACCTCCCCCGCCAGGACAACATCCGATGCGGACGGCACCCCACACAGCCCACCCCAGCCGGGGGCGAGCACACCACGAACCCCGGCCGCCCGCAACGCCTGCACCACCACCCGAGTCGTCTCTGCCGGATCTGGACCAGCCATGCTGCCGAACCCCACGAAGACCAGCGGCGCTGACCCGCCAACCACATCCCGCTCACCGAGAATCGGCTCGGCCGCATCCGGCAGCCGGTCGGCGAACCAATAGCCGGTGACCTGCGCCGCAGGCGGCCAATCCCGGGGACGAGGCAGCACGGCAGGGCTCACCGCGTGCAACACCAGCGCCGGCCCACCATCAGGATCGCGCAACGGATCGTGCCTGCCGCGCCGACGCTGCAGGTCCAGACCGGCCCGCCACCGGTCGACTGTCCGGCCGAACATCAACGAGGGCGCCTTCATACCCGCATACGTCAGCCGGTTCACCGCAGCAGGCAACCACGACGGGAACTGCTGCCCCAGCCACGGGAACTCCCCCGTCGGCACATACATCGGCATCGGCAGCGCCAACACCGCCGGCACACCCAGCTTCTCCGCCACGTGCTGCCCGGCCATCACCTGCCCGTTGTGCACGATCACGTCAGCGCCGGCACCCGGCCCAGCCGAAGCGATCCGCCAACAGTCCTCCAGCACACGGGTGAACATCGCCGGCATGCGACGCATCAACGCCAACTTCGCGCGCACCCCACCAGCAGCCACGCCGCCCACCGCGGAGGCATCATCGAGCAGCCGTAACGGGCCGTCGTCCACACCGGCGAAGTCGACACCTCGACCACCGACCACATCGGCGAAACGCTCGGGAGCGCCCAGCACGGCCTCGTGACCTCGCCGCCGCAACTCCTGCGCCAACGCCACGAACGGCTGCACATCACCGCGCGTACCCATAGTAAGGATCAAGACCTTCACGATGAGCCTCCTCAGCCGACGACACAGCCCGTGCCGACCAGGCTTCCCGGCTCACCGCGAAGGAGCATACGCCCGTAGGTGATCGACAGTACCGTCGTTGGTTGCGATCCACCGACGCAAGGTCAGGGCGGTGGCTACCCGCTGCTGGCTGTCCCTTACGCCCGGGACTTTAGCCCCTGTCCGAAATGCCGGCCGCCCGATGATGGTGGAGCTACGACACGCGGACAGTTCATTCTCGCCATTTCGACGGTTGTGGGTCGACCGCGTACTAGGGGGTGACAGCGCCAGAACGCTCGGACCTGACCGGCCGTAATCGACCGATCCGAAAGGAAGAACCGATGACAACGTCCGTGCTCTCCGGCAGCGCGAAACATCATGGGCTCGCCGCCCACGAGGTAGTGCTGCTGTTGGAAACCGACGCGCACCGCGGTCTGGGAGTCCTTGAGGCGGGTGAACGGCTCGGCCGGTACGGGCCGAACACCCTGCCTCCGGCCAAAGGCGCGGGGCTGCTGAGGCGAATTCTGAGCCAGTTCCATCACCCGCTGATCTACGTGCTGAACGCCGCCGGTGTCATCACCGCCGTACTGGGTGAGTACGTCGACTCGGCAGTGATCTTCGGCGTCGTACTGATCAATGCGGTCATCGGGTTCATCCAGGAATCCAAGGCCGAGGCCGCTCTGGAGGGCCTGCGGTCGATGGCGCGCACCCAGGCCACGGTGATCCGCGACGGTCACCGGCGCATCGTCGCCTCCGAAGATCTGGTCCCGGGAGATCTGGTGCTGCTGGACGCGGGCGACAAGGTACCCGCCGACATGCGGCTGATCCGGTTGGCCGAGTTGCGGATCAACGAGTCGGCGCTGACCGGGGAATCGGTGCCGGTCGGTAAGGATGAGGTGGTGCTGGCCGAGCCGGTGCCGGTGGCCGACAGGCACAACATGGCCTACTCCGACACGCTGGTCACCACCGGCAGCGGCGCCGGTATCGTGATCGCCACCGGCGCCGAGACCGAACTGGGGCAGATCCACCGTCTGGTCGGCTCCGCCCAGATCCTTGACACCCCGCTGACCCAGAAACTTGCCGGCTTCAGCAAGATCCTTACAGTTGCGATCCTCGCTCTGGCCGCAGTCACGTTCGCGGTGGGCTTGCTGCGTGGTCACGATGCGGTGGAAACGTTCACCGCCGCGATCGCGCTGGCGGTCGGCGCCATCCCGGAAGGGCTCCCGGCGGCGGTCACGATCACCCTCGCAATCGGGGTGACGCGGATGGCACGCCGGCGGGCGGTGATCCGCCGCTTGCCCGCTGTGGAGACACTGGGCAGCACCACCGTCATCTGCTCAGACAAGACCGGCACCCTGACCGAGAACCAGATGACCGTACGGAACCTCTGGACCACCGCCGGCCTCTACGAGGTGACCGGATCCGGGTACGTCCCCCACGGCGCCCTGCACAGCCCCGCGGGGGAGATGACTACCGTTGACGCCGACCATGCGCTGCGCTGGACACTACTGGCCGGAGCGGCCTGCAATGACGCCGCCCTCACCCACCGCGACGGGCACTGGGACATCGTTGGCGATCCCACCGAGGGCGCTATGGTGGTCGTCGCCAACAAAGCCGGATTCGCCTCCGATCAGGTCAAGTCGATGCTTGCCCGCGAGGCGACGATCCCGTTCAGCTCCGACCGGCAGTACATGGCGACCCTGCACCGCGACGCCACAAGCGGCACTTCGCACGGGCAGGTAGTCCTCGCCAAAGGCGGCGTCGAACGGATGCTCGAGTTGTGCGGCGCGCAGATGGACGCCGACGGCACCGTCGGTGGTTTGGACCGCGACGTTGTGCTCGAGGCGGCCGGTGAACTGGCCAGGCGCGGACTACGGGTGCTGGCCACCGCCATGCGCCCGGCGACTGGCGCCGAGGATTTCGCCGAGGACAGGCTGCCCGGCGGTATGGTGCTGATCGGCTTGCAGGCGATGTTGGACCCGCCCCGAGCCGCCGCGACCACTGCCGTAGCCGCCTGCCGCACCGCTGGCATCAAGGTCAAGATGATTACCGGCGACCACGCCGCAACCGCCACCGCGATTGCCGGGCAGGTCGGCCTGCTCGACCCGACCGAAACTGGCAAGGACCGGGTACTGACCGGCGCGGACCTGGCTGCGCTGCCCGCCGAGGAGCTCCCGGACGCGGTGGACCGGGCAGCCGTGTTCGCCCGGGTCTCCCCGGAGCAGAAACTGCGTCTGGTGGAGGCTTTGCAGGCCCGCGGGCACGTGGTGGCGATGACCGGTGACGGCGTCAACGACGCCCCCGCGCTGCGGCAGGCCGGGATCGGAGTGGCCATGGGCGCCAGCGGCACCGAAGTGGCCAAGGACGCCGCCGACATGGTGCTCACCGACGACGACTTCGCCACCATCGAAGCTGCGGTCGAGGAAGGCCGCGGTGTCTTCGACAATCTCACCAAGTTCATCACCTGGACGCTGCCCACCAACATCGGTGAAGGGCTGGTCATCCTGGCGGCGATCCTGTTCGGTGCGGCCCTGCCGATCCTGCCCACCCAGATTCTGTGGATCAACATGACCACCGCGGTCGCGCTCGGGTTGATGCTGGCCTTCGAACCCAAGGAGACCGGGATCATGACCCGGCCCCCGCGTGACCCGGATCAGCCGCTGCTCACCCGCGCCCTGATGGCGCGGATCCTGCTGGTGTCCGCGCTGCTGGTCGCTGGCTCGTGGTGGCTGTTCCAGTGGGAGCTCGACAACGGCGCGAGCGTGGCCGAGGCCCGCACCGCGGCGGTGAACGTGTTTGTCGTCGTAGAGGCGTTCTACCTGTTCAGCTGCCGCTCACTGACGCGGTCGGCGTGGCGGATCGGGATGTTCACCAACCGGTGGCTCATCGCCGGTGTCACCGTGCAGGCCGTCGGGCAGCTCGCCATCACCTACCTACCCGCGATGAATGCCCTGTTCGGCACCGCTCCCATCGATGGCGGCACCTGGTTGCGCATCCTCGGCATCGCCCTGGCCGCCAGCCTCGTCGTCGCGGTCGACAAGCGCCTGCGGCGACCAGCCTGACCCCGCGCGGGCGGGAAGGCGACTTCGTCAACGCGTTCGACGGCCGTCGTCCGCCGACACCAGTCGACTCCGATGGATGCGTCTACATGCGAAACTTGGCGACCAGCCCTTGCAGCTCGTCTGACATGACGGAAGGGTCGGTGGCGGCCTGCTCGGCGTGGCCGACGTTGTCGCGTGCCGAGGTCGCGGAGTCGGAGACCAGCAGGATGCTGGTGCGGATCTTGCCGGCGCCGTCGGCAGCCTGTTGTGCCAGGCGGCGCATCTCGTTGGTGGTGGCGGTCTGTTCCTCGACCGCTGAGGCGATGGTCCCCTGGCAGTCATTGATGCGACTGATGATGCCGCTGATTTCCCCGATCGCCTCCACCGCTCCGGACGTGTCGCCTTGGATTAGCCTCGATCGTGGCGTTGAGGGCAAGAAGGTTCGTCTGTTCGGCGATGCTCGTGATGACCTTGAGCACGTCGCCGATCTCGGCGCTGGAATCACCAAGCTTCGCGATCATGGCGTTTGCGGAGCTCGCACTCTGCACCGCCCCCGACGCGACTTGAGCCGCGTCCGTTGCGTTGCCGGAGATCTCCCGGATTCTCTCACCCAGTTCCTCGGCACCCGCTGCTACGGTCTGGATACTGCGGCTGACGTCGTCGGCGGCCGACGTGACAGCCCTGACCTCGTCACTGGTCCGGTCCGCGCCGGCGATAATGGCACTGCTGACGGTGGTCAGCGACCGTGACGAATCCTGCAAACGCTCGGCGCTGGAACCGAAGGAAAGCAGCGCTCCACGGCCTGGCTTTCATGTAGCTGGCGAAAGCGTCATCCCACTGGATGAGTAGGTCCCGTTCCGCCGGTGTCCGATGACCGCTGGTGAAGGAACCGCAGCTCCCACAGTGCGTTCTGGGCCGCGTTCAGTTGCACCGTCGAGGCGACGGTACCCTCGAACAGCTGTTTGGATTCTCCTTCGATGGACCGGACACCCTGCCGGCCGGCGATGCCCACAGCCGCCATCAGGAACAGAACCAGAAAGAACGCTCCGAACAACGGCTGCCGGATGCTCAGCCTTCGCACAACGCCCCTCCTACGGGACAACAACCGGGTCTGTCACGTCCCCCTCTACTCCTCAGCATGGTCGGCAAGGACTTTAGTTAAGGGCTACCTGCGGGGATGATTGTCATCGCCTGTCGCAGCGACGTGCGCCGCCCTGCAGCGGTCTCCGTCGGCTCGCGGGCCCGGCGGGAGGTGACCCGCCTCGATGGCGAGCGTCATCCACAATTGCCGAAGCGCGGCTTCCAGCTGATCGTGCGCGGCGACCAGCGCCGCCGAAAGCTCGACCGGCATGCATCGCGTGCCCTGCCCGGCCAACATCGCTCGAGCTGCCTCCAGCCGACGCACGCCGGTGCCCAGTACCTCCACAGCGGTGATTACCGCAGCTCGGTATTCCGAGGTCACCAGCCGACCGTAAACCACCGGACCCACCTCGGAGGCCGGTTCCCCGCCTATGCCCGGCCGCCTCGATCCACGCAGGCAACAGCGCAACGTACCGGAATCATCGGCCTGCCCCGGCGCAACCGGCACGAGCGGCCGGGCGACCGAGCTGTTCGACCCGATCTCACGGATTCCGATCTGGCGCTGCTGCTGTGGCTCCAGTTGAGGCTGCGGGAGTGATCCGGCCGGTGACCCGGCCGAAACCGATCCGGGTGCCGTCCGGGCCCGGCGCGGAGGCCGAAATGCTCACCTCGTCGCCGTCCTCGAGGAACGTGCGCTCCTCACCCTTGACCGTGACGGGTTCGCGGCCGCCCCAGGTCAGTTCGATGAAGGCGCCCCGCTGGTGTTTCTGCGCGCCCGAGATGGTCCCGGAGGCGAACAGGTCGCCGGTGCGGACCGAGGCGCCGTTGACCGTCAGGTGGGCGAGCATCTGGGCCGGCGACCAGTACATGTCGCGGTACGGCGGGCGGGCGACCGGCTCGCCGTTCCACTCCACCGTCAGGTCGACGTCCAGGCCCCAGAGGTCGCCGCGCAGGTAGGGCAGCGGCTGCGGATCCTGCACCGGCAGTGCGATCCGGGCCTCCCGCAGCGCCGCCATCGGCACCACCCAGGGCGAGACCGAGGTGGCGAAGCTCTTGCCCAGGTGCGGGCCGAGCGGGACGTACTCCCACGCCTGGATGTCCCGGGCCGACCAGTCGTTGACCAGCACCGCGCCGAACACGTGCTCGCCGAACTCGTCGACCGTCACCGGGCGGCCCCGCACCGATCCGGCGCCGACGACGAACCCGAGTTCCGCCTCGATGTCCAGCCGGCGGCTCGGCCCGAAGGCCGGTGCGCTCGCGCCGGCGTCCCGGCGCTGGCCGCACGGCCGGATGATCTCGGTGCCGGACACCACCACGGTGCCGGCCCGGCCGTGATAGCCGACCGGCAGGTGTTTCCAGTTCGGCAACAGGGGCTCGGCGTCCGGCCGGAACAGCCGGCCGAGGTTGGCGGCATGGTGCTCGGAGGCGTAGAAATCCACGTAGTCCGGGATGTCGACCGGCAGATGCAGGCGCACCTTCCGGGCCTCGTGCAAAGCCTGATGCGGTACGTGTCTGCCGACCATGACCCGGATCCGCTCGCGCACCTCCGCCCAGCGCCGGGGCCCCTGCGCCAGAAAGGGATTCAGCGTCGGTGCGGCGAACACCGGGTCGCCGAGCAGCACCGCCAGGTCCACCACGGTGTCGCCGACCCGCACGCCGGCCCGTGGGGCACCGCCGGCCACCGAGAACACCCCGTAGGGCAGGTTGTCCGGGCCGAACGCCGAGCCGTCCGGGATGTCGATGACGCTCACGACGTGGCACCTCCGGCGACGACGCCCATGTCCACCAGCTCCTTCAGCGGGTCGGTGATGCTGCACGTACCGAATGACGTGAATGCGGACCGCGCCCGCCGGACCCGCGCCTCGCCCAGGTCGCCGATCAGCCCGGCCACAGTCGCGGCGCGGCGCTCGGCCAGCAGCGCGCGGGCGTCCGACTCGGATCCGCCGCCGGCGAGGGAGTCGGTGGCGAGCAGCAGGTTCAGGAAGCCGTGCTGTTCGAACCCGGTGACCGGATCGGTGTTGCGCACGGCGTGGTGCAGCCCGGCGGTGGCCTTGAACGGCACCCCGGCCGCGACCACGGCGGCGATGGCGCCGGCGAGTTCGGCCTCGCCGGGATGGAGGTCGGCACGGACGCCGCCGGTGCGGAACTTGGCCCGGTACCGGCCGGCGATCGCCTCGATCAGCGGGAGACGCCGGTGATCGCGCGGCACCTCGACGTAGACCTCGAGGCTCCCGGCGCCGGCGAGCCGGTCGGCCAGCTCGCCCGGCGCCACGCCCTCGGGCACGGCCACCTCAACCGAGCGCAGCTCGATCGGCAGAGCTGACGCACCGGCCAGAACGCCGGGCAGGCCGGCCGGGCCGTCCGGAAGGGTCACCGACACCGGCAGCGGCGGGTCGTCCGCGGTCAGCAGCGGCGCGAGTTCGGGCAGCGCCGCCGCGGTGAGCACCAGCGGCCCGACCAGGTCCGCGTACCAGGTGCCCTGCCGGTCGCGGTAGGCCCGGACCGCGTCCGGCAGCGGGGTGAGCCCGGGCGGGAACACCGCGGCGTCGTCGCACAGGCCCGCCACCACGGCCGGGACGGTCATGCTGACGGCCCTCGGCCCGCCCACGTCCAGGCATAGGCCGGATCCTCGCTGGCGAGACCGCCCTCGCCCAGCTCCAGCGGCCGGAACGTGTCCACCATGACGGCCAGCTCGTCGAAGAACTCGGCGCCCAGCGAACGCTCCACCGCGCCCGGCTGCGGCCCGTGGCTGTGCCCGCCCGGGTGCAGGCTGATCGAGCCCTGCGCGATCCCGGATCCCTTGCGGGCCTCGTAGTTCCCGCCGCAGTAGAACATCACCTCGTCCGAGTCCACGTTGGAGTGGTAGTACGGCACCGGGATCGACAGCGGGTGGTAGTCCACCTTGCGCGGCACGAAGTTGCAGACCACGAAGTTGTTGCCCTCGAACACCTGGTGCACCGGCGGCGGCTGGTGCACCCGGCCGGTGATCGGCTCGAAGTCGGCGATGTTGAAGGTGTACGGGTACAGGCAGCCGTCCCAGCCGACCACGTCGAACGGGTGCGTCGCGTACACGTACCTGGTCCCGGTGATGCCGCGCGAGCCCCGGTGCTTGACCAGCACCTCCACGTCGGTCCCCTCGGCCAGCAACGGCTCGGCGGGTCCGTGCAGGTCCCGCTCGCAGTACGGGGCGTGCTCGAGCAGCTGGCCGTACCGCGACAGGTACCGCTTCGGCGGCGCGATGTGCGAGTTGGCCTCGATGGCATACAGCCGCACCGGCTCGTCGCCGGTGGGTATCCAGCGGTGCGTGGTGGCGCGCGGGAGGATGACGTAGTCGCCCTGCCGGGCCGGCAGGACACCGAAGACCGTCTCGACGGTCGCCTCGCCGGACTCGACGTAGACGCACTCGTCGCCGATCGCGTTGCGGTACAGCGGCGACGCCTCCCCGGCGGCGACGTAGGAGATCCGCACGTCACCGTTGCCGAGGACCAGCCGGCGCCCGGTGACCGCGTCGACCGCCTTCCAGTCGTTGCTGGTCAGCTCGTGCAGTTTGAGATGCCGGGGCATGAGCGGCCGGTTCTCGGTGGTCTCCTGGCCGGGCAGGTCCCAGCCGGTGGCGTCGACGATCGCCGACGGCACGCCCGTGTGGTAGAGCAGCGAGGAGTCCGAGGAGAAGCCCTCCTCGCCCATCAGCTCCTCGTAGTAGAGAGCGCCCGACGGCGTCCGGTGCTGGGTGTGACGCTTGGGCGGAATGCTGCCCAGGCTGCGGTAAAAAGCCACGTTGTCGCCTCCGTCCGTCAGAAGTTGCCGCGCTTGGCCTGCTCCCGCTCGATGGCCTCGAACAGCGCCTTGAAGTTGCCGATGCCGAAGCCCAGCGACCCGTGCCGTTCGATGAACTCGAAGAAGACCGTCGGGCGGTCGCCGAGCGGCTTGGTGAAGATCTGCAACAGGTAGCCGTCCTCGTCCCGGTCGACCAGGATGCCGCGGGACTGGAGCTCCTCGATCGGCACCCGCACCTCGCCGATCCGCGCCCGCAGCTCGGGGTCGGAGTAATAGGAGTCGGGGGTGGCCAGGAACTCGATCCCCTTGGCCCGCAACGAGTCCACCGTACGCAGGATGTCGTTGGTCGCCAGGGCCAGATGCTGGGCGCCCGGACCGTCGTAGAAGTCGAGGTACTCGTCGATCTGCGAGCGCTTCTTGCCGGCGGCCGGCTCGTTGAGCGGGAACTTCACCCGGTGGTTGCCGCTGGCCACCACCTTGCTCATCAGCGCCGAGTAGTCGGTCGCGATGTCCTCGCCCACGAACTCGGCCATGTTCGTGAAGCCCATGACCCGGTTGTAGAAGGCGACCCACTCGTCCATCCGCCCGAGCTCGACGTTGCCGACGACGTGGTCCAGCGCCTGGAAGATCCGCTTCGGTTCGGTCGCCGGCTTCGCGTACCCGGAGGTGCGGGCGACGTAGCCGGGCAGGTACGGCCCGGTGTACCGGGACCGGTCGATCAGCGTGTGCCGGGTCTCGCCGTAGGTGGCGATCGCGGCCATCCGGACCGTGCCGTGCTCGTCCGCGATGTCGTGCGGCTCCACCACCACGGTGGCGCCCTGGGCCCGGGCGTGCTGGATGCAGCGGTCCACGTCCGGCACCTCGAGCGCGATGTCGACGACGCCGTCGCCGTGCCGGCGGTGGTGTTCGAGCAGCGGGCTCTTCGGGTCGAACCCGCCCTTGAACACGAACTGCACGGCGCCCGAGCGCAGCACGTACGCCTGGTGGTCCCGGTTGCCGGTCTCGGGTCCCGAGTAGGCGATCAGCTCCATGCCGAACACGATCTGATAGAACAGCGCGGTCTGGGTCGCGTTGCCCACCGACCAGACCAGCGCGTCCCATCCCTTGACCGGGAAGGGATCACTCCGCGCGTCGTACTCCACCAGCCCGACGAGCTGGCGCAGCTGCTGGAGGTCGAGGTCGGCGAGACGTTCCTGGCTGGTGAGGGTCTGGTCGATGCTCACAACTGCCTCCCGGTACGGGTTCGGGTGCGCTGGTAGGCACCCAGCACACCGCAGCCCGGGAAGCAAGGCAATCGTGCCAGCTAGAAGTGGTCGCAGTGCACATCCCAGCAAGCGATTACCGCATTCAGCTATACACGTTGTCCACCCGTTCCCATTTGCCTGAGCTGGCTTCGACGCCATGTGTGACTACCGACAGGTGCCTGGACGAGGCGACGGGGCATGCCGGTGCCGGTCGGTGGGAGTTCGTCACCTTCGATGGATGGGACGGTCGAAGCTCATGATCGGTGTTCACGGCCGGCGCGCCCTGCTCGGTGGGCTGGGGCTGGCGGTCCTCATGGCCGCCTGTGACAACACCACACCGGCACCGGGGCCCGCCCCCTCGTCCGGCCCGGTCGGCGGCGCGTGGGACGTGCTGTGGAGCGACGACTTCGACGGCGCTGCCGGCGCCCGGCCCGCGGACCGGAACTGGATCTTCGCCACCGGGACCGGCTATCCGGGCGGCGCCACGCAGTGGGGAACCGGCGAGGTGGAGCGGATGACCGACAGCCCGGCCAACGCGTCGCTCGACGGTCGTGGGCGTCTCGTCATCACGCCGCTGCGGCAGGGGCCGGGCGCCGGTTCCTGGACCTCGGCGCGACTGGAGACCCGGCGGACGGACTTCGCCGCGCCGCCGGGCGGCGCGGTCCGGCTCGAGGCGTCGGTCAAGATGCCGGACGTCCAGGGGCCGGCCGCGGCCGGCTACTGGTCGGCCTTCTGGGCGCTCGGCGCCCCGGCCCGGCAGGCCGGGGCGACGAACTGGCCGCACATCGGCGAGTGGGACGTGATGGAGAACGTCAACGGCCGCGACTCGGTCTGGCACACCCTGCACTGCGGCACGCCCGTCGGCGGTCCCTGCAATGAACCCACCGGCATCAGCAGCGGGGAGCTGCCGTGCCCGGGGTGCCGGACCGGCTTCCACACCTACGCCATCGAGTACCACCGTGAGGTCACACCCGAGGAACTGCGCTGGTTCGTCGACGGCCGGAACACCTTCACCGTCCGCGCGGACAAGGTGGATCCGGGCACCTGGGCCGCCGCCAATCAGCACGGGTTCTTCATCATCCTGAACGTCGCCGTCGGAGGTGCCTTCCCGGCGGCCTTCGGTGGCGGCCCGACCGCCGCGACAAAGCCGGGTGTACCGATGCTGGTGGACCGCGTCGCGGTGTCCATGAGCGCTCGCCGGAGCTGAGCACGAGGAGGTGCGAGATGGCCACGCCTGACGGCATCGAGCAGGGCCGGGTGCCCGGGGAGCTGACCTGGCGGCCGATCCAGCGGTCCACCCGCCTCGCGGTCGCGGTCGCCCTCGCCGTGACGCTCTACTACATGGTCTTCCTGCTCAACCCGGCCTACCGGGGCGACGTGTGGGTCTGGGCCCTGGTCCTGTTCGCCGAGGGGATCACGATCTTCAACGCGCTGGCGATGTGGTGGACGGTGCTGGTGTTCGTGCCCCGCCCCGACCCGCCCGAGGTCTACGCCTGGCGCCGTCAGCTGCTGGCCGGCGAGCTGACACCCACGATCGACGTCTTCATCACCGTCTACGGCGAGCCGCTGGACATCATCCTGGTGACGATCCGGGCGGCCCGCGAGATGCGGGTGCCGCACCGGGTCTGGGTGCTCGACGACGGCGACAGCGACGAGGTCCGCGCCGCCGCCGACGCGGAGGGCGTGGGCTACCTGCGCCGCAAGGAGCACCTGCACGCCAAGGCCGGCAACATCAACGCCGCGCTGCGCCGCACCGACGGCGAGTTCGTCGTCATCTTCGACGCGGATCATGTGCCCAGCCCGGACTTCCTGGTCCGGGCCCTGCCGCACATGCAGGACCCGGGCGTCGCCTTCGTGCAGACCCCGCAGGCGTTCCCGAGCGCGCGCGGTCTGGTGGCCGAGGGCGCGGCCGAGTCGCAGAAGATCTTCTACGAGCTCGTGCTGCCCGGCCGGAACTTCTTCAATGCCGTCTTCTGCGTGGGCACCAACGTCATCTTCCGGCGGACCGCGCTCGAGGAGATCGGCGGCATGTACACCGCCAGCAACTCCGAGGACATCTGGACCTCGATCGAGCTGCAACGACGCGGGTGGCGGTCGTGGTTCGTGCCGGAGATGCTGGCCCGCGGACTGGCGCCGGACAGCCTCCTGTCCTATTTCAAACAGCAATTCCGGTGGGCGTACGGCGCCTTCGAGGTCATGTTGCGCGGCGGACTGTTCCGGCGCGGCACCGGCCTGACCCTCGACCAGCGATTCCAGTACCTGCTGGCCGGGGTCAACTATCTGCTGTCTCTCGCCGCGCTCATCCTGATGTGCCTGCCAGCCGTCTACCTGCTCTTCGGGCTGAGCCCGATCCGCACGGACATCAGCGTGTGGCTTGTTCACTACGCGCCGTTCTACCTGCTCATCGTGCTGGTGACGGTGATGCAGCTGGGCGGTTTCAAGCCGGCCGCGGTGATCACCAGCATCGCCGCCGCGCCGGTCCACGTCCGGGCACTGGTCATGGCGATCTTCAAGCGCAAGGTGCGCTGGACGGTCACCAATTCGGGCCCCGCGGGCCTGCCGGGAGTGGAACTGGTGCTCCCGCACGTCGCGCTGCTGCTGCTCAACGCCGTGGCGCTCGCGGTCGGCGTCAGCATGCTGCCGCTGCGCGGCACCAACGTCGTCGGGGTCGGACTCTCCATCGCCTGGGCCGCCGTCTATGTGGTCGTACTCGGCCGCGTCGTCGTCGAGGCGGTCATCGCTCCGCACGTCGTCAGGGAGCGGCTGGAGCAGCGCAAGGCCGGCGCGCTGCTGGCCCGGGCGCTGCCCTGGCCGGCCCGGACGGATGCCAACGATGACCTGGTCAACGCCGCCTTGGCGGAGTCCGCGAACCCCGGCCCAGCACGGCGCCGGTCGGCCTGAGAGGAGTCGTCATGGTGCAGTCGAGCGAAATGAGTCCCCCGGAAGCGGGCCCCGTCGAGGCGCCCCGGGTACCACCCGCGGGCCGGCGGCGTGTCAACTGGCGTAAGTGGCGCGCCCGCTTCTTCGTCTTGCTGCTCCTGGCCGCCGCCGTTCTGGCCTTCATCCGGATCAGCGCGAGCCGGGCTGCGGAGTCCGACCGGGTGAGCCTCGAGGAGGTCGCACTCACCGCCCAGGTCCTGCCGGTCGAGCCGGCCTTGACCGGGCAGGTGACCAGTGTTCTGGTCACCGCCCTGCAGCCGGTGCGGCCCGGCCAGCGAGTCGGCACGATGGAGGTCGTCGGCACCGACCAGGACGGCGACCCGAAGATCACCAAGGTGAACCTGACCGCTCCTCGCGCCGGCATTGTGATCGACGTACCGACTCCGGTCGGTTCCACCGTTGGGCCCGGTCAGCCGCTCCTGCAGTTGTACGACCCGGCGCAGCTCACCTTCGTCACCGAGGTCCCGGTGGAGGACCTGCCGGTGATCGCGCCGACGATGACCGCCGTCCTGCGGACGGAAGGGGTGAACCGGGCGGTACGCGCGACGGTTCAGCGCATCATTCCCCGGGTGGAGGGCGCCCGCACGACCTCCGGTGACGATCCTGACGCCCTGCAGGTGGTGCTGGTGCCGGCGAGCGCCCGCGATGTCGAGGGCCTGGTACCGGGACTGCGCTTCACCGGGTACATCAACACGGTCAGCGGCCGGCCCGGCACCGCCCGGCTGGTGTCCCTGCCGTACCCGGAGACGAGCAGCCGTGGAGTTTGACGTCACGGTGGAGATCCCGAAGGGCACCCGCAACAAATACGAGGTGGACCTGAAAACCGGTCGCATCCATCTCGACCGGACGCTGTTCACCGCCACCCAGTACCCGGCCGACTACGGCTACATCGAGCACACCTGCGGCGCCGACGGCACCGCCCTGGACGCGCTGGTCCTCGTCCAGGAACCGACCTTCCCGGGATGCCTGGTGCTCAGCCGTCCCATCGGGCTGTTCAACATGCGGGACGAACAGGGCGCCACCCCCAAGGTGCTGTGCGTGCCCGCGGCCGATCACCGGCTCGCCGGCCTGCGCGACATCAGCGACCTGGACCGGTACCTGCGGCTGGAGATCCAGCACTTCTTCGAGGTCTACAAGGCGGTCGAGCCGGGCAAGTCCGTGTCCATCGACAACGCACCCTGGTCCGGCCGGGCGGCGGCGGAAGCCGAGGTGGAACGCGCGGTGGAGCGTGCCGGCCGGCCGGCCGGCGAACGCCGGTGAGCGTCAGGCCCCGTACGCCTGCACCTCGAGGAGCCCGACCGAAGCGGTGCCGCTCTGCAGGACCACGCGCAACTGCGTCGTGCTCACCGCCGGGAAGGTGACCGCGTTGTACCCGTTCGCCGCGACCGGGTAGCCACTGGCGCCGGGCACATCGGTGAAGGCGCCGCCGCTCAGATACTGCAACCGCCAGGACGCCGGCAGCCGCACGCCGCCGTTGTCGTCGAAGAAGTACACGCTGGCCGAGGTCAGCCGCTGCGCCTGGGGCCAGGTCAGGGTGACCGACTGCTCGCCCTCGTTGGGCCAGGTGCCCCAGCGCGGGTTGACCGTGTCGTTCGAACTGGCCGGCTCGGCGCCGTCGTTCACGGCCGCGACGCTCTCCCAGGACGAGGTGTACGAGGCGCTCGCCGTTGCCGAGCGCGCGAGGTTGGTGCCCGCCGGGGGCGTGGTCGGCGCCGGTCCGGGCGTGCCGATGACGGAGCGGATCCAGGCGATGCTGTTCGGGACGCTGGAGTAGTTCTGGATGCTCTGCCCGTCCGCGGTGGACGCCACGCCCACCTGCTGGTCGTTGTAGAACTGGGGACCGCCGGAGTCGCCGTACCACGCATTGCCGTTGATCCGGCTGCTCTGCAGCGCCTGGCCGCCCTCGGCGTCCCGGGAGAGCCGGTCGAACCGGACCGTGGCGACCTTGAGCTGGCCGGAGGCGCCGCAGCCGCTCTGGCAGGTCTGACCCCAGCCGTAGATGGTGTTCGTCGAGCCGATCGGCGGGTTGGTGCCGGCCAGGGTGACGAACGAGGTGCCGACGGACCGGTCGAGTTCCAGCAGCGCCAGGTCGTGCTGGCTGGCGGTGCGGACCACGGTGGCGACGACGCCTCCGCTGGACCGCTGCACGCTGCCGGCCCGTACGGTCATCTGGTTGCCGTTGATGCAGTGGTGGGCGGTCAGCACGTAGCGCTCGGCGACGATCGAGCCGGAGCAGGAGAAGCCGCCGCCGTTGAAGACGGCAGCCGCCCAGGGCGCGGACGCGACGGTGTCCCCGCCGATGATCATCGGGCCTGGGGCGGTCCCGGCGGACGCCGTGTGGGCGATGGCCGCCCCGCCGGCGCTGGTGACCACTACCGCGGCAAGGATCGTCAGACCCGAGCGGATCCGCATGACAGGCTCCATCCATCGATACTCATCGACCGAAAGCGTTTCGGTAACCTAGGCGCGCGCACGGCACAACGTCAAGAGCAGTTGCCGAAAAGGTTTTCGTCAGCGATGGTGTGCTGGTAATCGAGATGCATCGATATCAGTCGAGCCGCTGAAGGAGACGATGATGCTGCACCGATCACCCGGAGCCCGGTTCCTCGCGGCCGGCCTCACCGCCGCCGTAGCCGTCGGAGCGGCCGCGATCGCCACCGCCGCGCGGGCGGACGCGGCGGGTTGCCGCGTGGAGTACGCGGTCGGTTCCCAGTGGGCCGGCGGCTTCTCGGCCAACGTCACGGTCACCAACCTCGGCGACGCCGTCACCGGATGGACCGTGCGGTGGTCGTTCACGGCCGGCCAGACCGTGGCCCAGGCGTGGAACGCCACCGCGACCCAGTCCGGCGCCGCGGTCACCGCGGTCAACGCCGGCTGGAACGCGTCGCTGGCCACCAATGCCAGCACGTCGTTCGGGTTCAACGGCTCGTGGAACAACGCCAGCAACCCGGCACCCGCGAGCTTCTCCCTCAATGGTGTCGCCTGCACGGGCACCGCCGCACCGACGACCGCACCGACGACCGCACCGACGGTTGCGCCGACCGTGGCACCGACGACATCGCCGACATCCGCGCCGGGGACCCCGCCGGCCCGCACCGTCCGGGTCTTCTGGCTCAAGCCCACCGACGTGGCGTTCGACCAGCGCTATCCCGACGGGATCGGCAACGTGATGCTCGAGTCGCAGCGCTTCTTCCGGCAGCAGCTCGGCAAGACGTTCACGCTCAACAGCCCGGTCGTCGAGGTGGTCAACGGCCAGCACGACACCAACTGGTACATCAACAACAACTGCCCGCCCAACGGCGACCGGTACGCCTGCGTGATCTTCAACATGCAGGGTGAGCTGCGGCAGCGGTTCGGCCTGGGCGCCCCGGACAGCCGCTGGCTGATCGTCGGCGAGGTCAGCGCCGAGGAGGTCGGCAAGTCCGGCGGCGGCGGCCAGCCCGGCTGGGTGATGCTCAGCGGCCACGACGCCGACGGGGCGGCCGGCAAGACCGAGCCGATGCCCCGCTGGTACGGCGGCATGGTGCACGAGCTGGGCCACGCGTTCGGGCTGCCGGACGCCACCTCCACCGACGGCACCTGCATGTCCGCGTCGTTCTACGGCTACCCCAACTGCACCTTCAGCCAGGCGCAGAAGAACGGCATGCTGAACGGCCCGTACGGCAGCTTCCTGTCCTGATCGACCGGCGGCCGGCCCCGCTCACCGCGTCAGGGGGGTGAGCGGGGCGGCCGCCCGGTTCTCCCGGAACCACCGCTCGGCGTCCTCGCCCGGCAGCGGCCGGGAGAAGAGGTATCCCTGCCCGTACGGGCAGCCCATCGCGTGCAGCGCGGCGTGGTCCCCGGGCTCCTCGATGCCCTCGGCCACGACGCCGAGGTCCAGCGTCTGCGCCAGCTTCACGATGCCCTCGACCAGGGCGTTCTGGTGCGGGTTCTCGTTGCCCAGCCCGTCGACGAACGACTTGTCGATCTTGACGACGTCGACCGAGACCTGGCGCAGGTAACTCAGCGAGGAGTAGCCGGTCCCGAAGTCGTCGATGGCGACCCGGATCCCGTGCTCGCGCAGCGTCGCCAGATGGGTCCAGGCCTGTTCGTCGTCGCGCAGCAGCATGCTCTCGGTGATCTCGAGGAGCAGCCCGGACGGCGGCAGTCCGGCGGCGGTGAGCCGTTCCATCACCTCGTCGGCGAAGCCGGTGGTGCGGAACTGCCGGGCCGACACGTTCACGCTCACGTACGGCGGGCGCTCCGGGCGCAGGTCCCGCCAGGTCACCGCGGCGGCCAGGCCCTGTTCGAGCACCCAGAGGCCGAGCGGCACGATCAGGCCGGTCTCCTCGGCCAGCGGGATGAACTGGTCCGGCGGGACCATCCCCCGCTGCGGGTGCTGCCAGCGGACCAGTGCCTCCATGCCCAGCGTGATGCCGCTGCCGAGCTCGACGAGCGGCTGGAAGTGCAGGGTGAACTCCTCGTCGGCGATCGCCTGTTCCAGGTCGGCGCGCAGTTGCTGCTGCTGGAGCATCGGGGTGTGCAGGCTCGGCTGGTAGCGCCGCCACTGCGCCTTGCCGGCCCGCTTGGCGACGTGCAGCGCGAGGTCGGCCTGACGCAGCAGTTCGGCCGCGGTGTCGGCGTCGGCCGTCGACGCCACCCCGATGCCCGCCGAGGACAGCACCGACATGTCACCCAGGTCGAACGGCTCGGCGAACTCGTCGACGATGCGGGCGACCATCGCGTTGATCTCGACGGGCGAACTGAGGTCCTCGGCCAGCACCGCGAACTCGTCACCGCCGAGCCGGGCCGCGGTGTCCGCCGAGCGCAGGGTCGAGCGCAACCGCTGCGCGACCATGGCGAGCAGGCGGTCGCCGGTCTGGTGGCCGGACGCGTCGTTGACCGCCTTGAAGCCGTCGAGGTTGATCAGCAACACCCCGATCAGCCCGCCGGTCCGGCCGGCGCGGGTGACCGCCTGCTGCAGCCGCTCCTGGAACAGCACCCGGTTGGCCAGGCCGGTCAGGCTGTCGTGGAAGGTCTGCCGGGTCAGGTCGTGCTCCAGCTGGCGCCGGGCGGTGACGTCGCGGAAGGTGACCACCAGCCCGCGCACGGTCGGATCCTGCCGCAGGTCCCGCACCGAGGCCGAGACGCGCAGCGACATGCCGCCGGCGTCGTGCAGCCGCCAGTCCGCGCTGTCGGCGTGGCTCTCCCCCGGTTGCAGCATGTCGATCAGGTCGCCCGCGCGGCCGGCGTCCCGGGAGTCCACCAGGTCGAACAGGCTGGTGCCGGTCAGCGGGCCGGCACCGAACATCTGGGCGGCGGACGGGCTGGCGTACCGGACCCGCATCTGCTCGTCGAGGATCAGGATGACGTCGGCGGTGTTCTGCACCAGGGTGCGGAAGTACTCCTCGCTGGCCCGCCGGTTGATCTCCGAGGCCAGCCGGATGCGTTCCCAGGCCAGCGCGGCCTGCCCGGCCAGCACCTCGATGACGCCCTGGAGGTTGACCAGTTCCACCTCCGCCGCGGCCACCGCGAGCGCACCGCAGTCGCGCCCGCCGCCATCGCCGTCCCGGGAACCCACGGTCATCGGGCAGACCAGGGCCAGAGCAAAACCACCAAGCTGATCCCGTACGCTCGGCGGCAGCTCGGCGGCCGAGCGGAGCAGGACGCCATCCCGCCGTACCAGGCAGGCCGCGTCCTCGGGCCGCCGCTCGACGAGCACGGCGTGCGGCGTGCCGGCCGGCAGCAGCCGCGCGGTCGCCTCGCGCAGGATGGTGTCGATCTCGTCGAGGCCGGTCGCGGACACCAGGGCGGCACCGGCGCTGCGCAGGCCCCGCTCCCGGTTCAGGGTCTGCTGGTGGGTGCGGACGACACCGGCGAGCCGGCTCAGTCCGAGCCAGATGATCAGCGTGGACATCAGAGCGATGGCCGTACCGTCGGTCACCCCGCCGTTCTCCACCTGGTACATCAGCACGGTCGGGCCGGTCACCAGCGCGACCGCGGGCAGCCACAGCCGCCGGGCGTTGACCGAGCGGGGCCGGGGCGGCCGCGGCTCGGTGAGGCCGGTCATCGACGGATGCAGCGCGGCCGCGCCCCACAGCAGGTAGAAGGCGAACCAGCCGAGGTCGACCGGGCCGCCGGACGCCCAGGTGCCGGCCAGCCGCAGCAGCCCGTACAGGATGTCGGCGGTGAAGAGGCCGGCGGCGCCCAGGATCACCAGGACGACCGCCCAGCCGCGGCGCACCTCCAGCAGCAACCGGGTGGACAGCGCCAGCAGTACGACGTCACCGAGCGCGAAGCAGACCACGCTGATCTTGTCGACGTCGGTCAGGTCCGGGTTGCGGACGTTCGGCGAGACCAGCGCCACCCACAGGAACAGGCCCACGCCCGCGGCCAGCGCGTAGGAATCGAGCAGGCTGCCCGGGTCCCGGTTGCCACCGGCGTTGGCCAGCATGATCATCGCGGCGGTCATCAGCGGGAAGATCGCCAGATACAGCACCCCGGACAGCAGCGCCTGCCACTCGGCCGGGCCGCCGCCGAGGTCTATCTTGCCGACCGTGTCGCCGGCCACGAACGCCGTCACCGCGAGGGCGAGGAGATACCAGGGCCGGCGCTTGCGCGGGCGATGATGCCGCGTGCCGGCCACGATCGCGGCGACGCTGGACATGCCGATCAGTGCCCACGCCGCCACCCGGGCACCTGGTACCGCGAAATACACCGCCGCCAGGACGACCATCCAGCCGCCGTAGCAGGCAATCAGCCTACGGACTGACAAGATCCTCTCCGACCTGCCGCGGTGCGCACGGGCGCCTTTGCGGTTCCCATCGGCCGGACCGAACAAGATCTGAACCGATTCGCCGACATCGCCCGGCCGGAGCGGTTCCGCCCGAGATGCGACATCGATCAAGGTCACTTAACGTCGTGATCATGCGTCGATTCGATCAGCAAGGCATCGAGGAGAAGCGCGACCCGTTCGCCCGGGTGCGGCGGTGGGCCGACAGCCTGCGCCATGCGAACCGCCTCCGGCTGCGCCCGGCCCGCCTGTCCGACGTACCGGATCTCGTTGAAGTTGATCTTCGGGCCTTCCACCACGTCTACCGCGAGTACGGCAAGAGCCCCGAAGAACTGCGCGCCATGCTGTCGGCGTCGTTCGAGAAACGGCTGTCGCGCCTCGGCCCGGACTGGACCCCCGTGCTGTGCGACGGGGACCGGGTGGTCGGCTTCCTGATGGGTTGCCGCACCAGCCGCTCCACCGCCGACTTCCGCACCTGGGACGAGATGACCGACGCCGGGACGCTGGAGTCGACCTACGACCCGGACGGCCGGAACCTGTACATCGTGACCCTGTCGATGCTGCCCAGCGCGGCCAGCCGGGCGGGTCAGAACATGCTGTTCGCCAACCAGATCTCGGCGATCATCCGCTACGACATCACCGAGGTGTTCTTCGAGAGCCGCCTCCCCGGCCTGCGCGCGTGGACGGTGCGGCAGTGCCGCCGCGACGGCCGGCGGATAGCCGACCTCACCAGCGCCGAACTGCACGCGCACGCCGAGACGTACCTGACCCTGACCCGCACGGTGAACGGCCGCGAGGTGCCGCAGGACCACCTGCTGGCCATCTACCACCGGGTGGGCGCCCGCGTCGTCCGGCTGATCGAAAACGGCTACCAGGACGGCCAGTCGCTGAACTTCGGGGCGCTGTGCGTGCTGCCCAACCCGATGCCAGACTGGGCGCAGCGCAAGCCCCCACTACGCGCCCTCGGCGGCCGCGGCCTCGGCTTGGCGTCCCGCTCCCCGCTGCTGATGCGCAAGGCATTCCCCGACTAGCCCTCGCCCTCGCCGCCGGCCGCCTTCGCCCTAGCAGGGACATACCCGATAAATACCCCCTAAATCGCCTGGCCCGCCGGCTCCTCGGCCGGATGCTCGGCGACGTCCGGCTCGCGCCACCAGCGTTGCGCGACGACGGCGACCAGCACCGCGCCCACCAGCGCCGCGCTCCCCCCGGCGAAGGCGGCCGCCGGCGACGCCCGGTCGACCAGCACGCCGGCGATCGACATGCCGGCCGCGCTGCCGGCGGTCAGCCCGGTCGTCAGCCACGCCTGGGCCTCGCTGCGCCGGTCGGGCGCGGTGTGCCGGTCGATCAGCGACTGCTGGACGATCAGGCTGGGCGCGATGCACAGGCCGGTGGCCAGCAGGATCACCACCAGCAGCGGCAGCGGCGCGGACGGCAGGACCACCAGCACGGCGGCTAGCAGCGCCGACCCGGCCGCGAAACCGGCCAGCGCGACCGGCAGCTGGTGCCGCTCCTGGCTGCGCCACTGCCGGGCGCCGTAGCCGAGGCCGCCCGCGGTGCTGCCGATGGCGGCGGCCGCGAAGAACAGGCCCAGCACCGCCTCGGAGTTGAAGACGCGTTCCGCGGTGGCGGTCATGGCCACGTCGAAATGGCCGAAGGCGACCGCCATGGCCAGGCCGACGACGAGCGTCAGCATGGTGCCGGGCGCGCGCAGCGGCGTGCCGCCCCGGGAACTGTCTGCCGCCGGGGGCACCGGTCGCCAGGTGCGGGCCGCGTAGGTCCGCGCGTAGCCCACGCCGCCGGCCAGCATAAGACCGGCCGTCACCAGCAGGGGCAGCGCCGCGGGACCGGCCAGCAGCACGGTCAGCAGCAGCGGGCCGAGCACGAAGATCGTCTCCACGAGCGAGGCGTCGAGGGCGTACGCGGCCCGGCGGGCGGGCTCGTCCGGCAGGATCACCGACCACGCCACCCGCATCGCCGGGTTTACCGGCGGGCAGCTCAGGCCGACCGCGGCGGCCAGGGCGATCAGCAGGCCGACCGGCGCACCGGCCACCGCGACCAGGGCGAACACGGCCAGCATCAGCGCGGCGAAGACGGAGGTGCCGGCGATGACCAGCGGCTGGCCGATGCGGTCCATCAGCCGGCCCCACACCGGTGCGGAGGCCGCGGTGAACAACGCGAACGTGCCGGCGACCACCCCGGCGCTGGCGTACGAGTCGTGCACCTCGGCGATCAGCACGATCGCGCCGAGCGGGGTCATGGCCAGCGGGAAACGGGCGACGAGCACGGCGAGCAGCGGACCTCGCACGTGGCGGCGCCGCAGTAGATCAACGTACGGGACCGCCATGCCGCTACATTAACGAACTTCGACCTTCAGTGCGCGGCGGCGTTGGTGGTGGCCAGGCGGCGGCCCTCGGCCAGCTCGAAGTGCATGGTGTCGGACTGCCCGTCCCAGGCCACGCCCAGCTCGAAGCCGTGCTGGACCATGGACTTGAAGAACTCGAGATTGAAGCCGTGGGTGTTGCTCCAGGTGCCGGCGGCCGCCTCCCGTTCGCCGCCCTGCTCCGGGTCCGGGGTGAAGAAGCCGCCGCCCTGGGTGCCGCCGGTCAGGCCGAGCAGCTGCACGATGCCGGGGTCGGACACCGCCCGGCTCTTGAGCACGAAGTCGATGTCCGTGCTGAGCGCCCGCGCGGTCTCGTCCAGCCAGTACAGCTTCTTGCGTTCGGCCTGCAGCTGCGCCAGCCCGCCCTTGCCCACGATCGTCGTGACGTCGGCGTTGCGCTGCTTGCGGCCGGCCAGGTCGTCGGCGGTCTCCTGCCGCTCGGTGCGCCGCTCCCGGAGCGGGGCGTCGATCTCATTGAGGCCGGTACGGTGTTCGCCCAGCCGGCCGCCGGTCTTGTCCAGCGCCCGGGTGAGCTGCTCGACCGTCCGCTTGCGGCCGCGTACGTCCTCCTGCTTCTGGGTCTTTGCCTCGCGATCGGGAAGCAGGTCGATCAGTTGCGACTCGAGCAGGACGGCCTCGGCGAGTTGTTCCTCCGCCGTTGCCCTCTCCGCGGCATCGTCGGGCAGCAGGCCGGCGTCGGCCGCGTTCTGCAGCGCGCTGCGGTGCGTCGTCCGCACCGCGTCCAGCAGCTTGCCGGCCGTCCGCTCCATCTTCTGCACGCCCGCGGTCAGCGTGGCCGAGTCGGCGCCCAGCTGCTTCAGCGTCTCGGCCGTGGTGACCTCGCCGCGCAGGTCGACGCCCTGGTCGGCGGCGGCCTGCTCGATCCCGGCCGAGCGCAGCGCGATCTCGTCGAGCCAGGGCTGGAAGATGGTCGACAGGCCGGCCTGCACCTCGGCCTTCTTCTCTTCGAACGCCTGCTGGGCCGCGGCCAGCTCGGCCTCGATCGCCGGCCGGTCGCGGGCGGACGCCTTCTTGAACCGGGCCGCGAGCTTCTCGGCGGCGGCGCGGAGCCCCTCGACCTCCCGCAGCTGCTCCAGGGCCGACTCGGGCAGCGACGTCTTGAAGCCGGCCGACGCCGCGACCAGCCGGTGGTACTCGGCGGTGATCGAGTCGAGCAGCCGGCGGGCTTTCGCCGGGTCGGCGGTGCCCCGGCCCATCTGCTCGATCAGCGTGCGGCGGGCGTCGCCACCGAGCTTGCGGCCGTCGACCTCCAGCTGGAACGAGGCCGGGCCGCCGGTCACGGTCTCGAACAGGGTGTGCAGCTTCGGGTCCTTGATGTGCGGCGCCGCGTACGCCTTCCAGTCGCAGGCGAAGCCCAGGCCGTGGGTCATCATCCCGGCGCCGGTGTTGCTGTGCAGATGGCGGCCGCGCAGGTGCTGGCCCACTGTCGTCGACGGCATCGGGATCTGCTTGGCCGCCAGGTCGGCCTGCACCTCCAGCAGCCGCTCCCGGGCCGAGTCGTGCATCCACAGCTCGGCGCCGCGGCCGATGGCGATCGGGTGTATCGCCTGGAAGTGCGCCCGGACCTGGTCCTCGCCGCCGAGGAAGCGGATCATGTTGTCCAGGAACGTCGTCCGGTTGCGCTGCCGCTCGTCGAGCAGCTTCTGCTGGGCGGCCCCGGTGGCCTTGTCCACCTTCGCCTGCCCGAACGTGTCGATCTGGTCCTTGAGGTACGACGGGAGTCCCTCGATCCAGGCGAGCCGGTCGACCGGGGCCGGCGACGCGCCGTCGCCCAGACCCAGCCAGGCCCCTATCTGTTCGGCCCAGCCCGCTTCCCCGTCCGCGGTCACCCGGTCGCCGTCGGCCAGCAGCTGCATCAGCCGCAGCACCATCGCGTTGCCGCCGCTGGCCTGCAACATCGCCAGCTGCGCGGCGGGCGCGGGAACGGGCGCCCCGTGCGCCGCCTCCGGCCCGGCATCCGTCACCCGGTCCGATCGCTCGTCGCCGTGCTGCCGCGTACCCGGCCCGCTGCCCATGAGTCAACCTCCCCACGAGCATGATGCCGCGCCCGCGCCACCCGCGATGGCGTCTCGCCGACAGTTCGCGGGGCGGCCCGGGTGGCTGCCGGTGCGTACGCTGCACTGTGCTCGGAGGGGGTGGGCAATGATCGATCTGGACCAGCCGGCTCAATACCGGACACCGCCGGACGGGACTCCGGCCGGTTTCTGGCGCCGGTTCCGCACCATGCGGGCGCTGATCCTGGCCGTGGCGGTGTCGCTGCTGGCCGGCGGCATACTGGGCGGCGTCGTGACGTACCTGCGGTGGTATCAGCCGTTGGCCGCGTCCGTGGAGAAGGCGGATCAGGCCGACCGGTCCGCGGTCGCCGTGCTGCTCTTCGCGGAACCCGGCCTGCGGACGGCGACCGGGCAGCGGCGGGCACGCATCGAAGCCCAGGTGGTGGTCGTCAACGCCGGGCCGGAACCGGTCGACGTCCGGGCTGTCCGCGTCGACCAGCCGGGCGTCACCGTCCGCAGCCCCGAGAAGGAACGCCAGGTCGCGCCCGGGACGGCGGTCCCCGTCGACGTGGTGGTCGAGTGGACCTGCGGGGTGGACCGGCCGGCGGCTCTCGCTGCTTCGGTGAGCGTGGAGACGGCGGACGAGCAGGTCCGCGACGTCACGCCGGTAGCCCTCAACGGCGCGCCGTGGACGGAGAGCTGCCGTTAGGCAGGCCCGGATGGCGGGTCACGGCAATGCCGGGGCCTGACAAATCGCTCCATCGACGACAGCGAGAGACCGCCCGGAAGCTGCCTAGCTCGGCCTGATCTCGCGGGCTCCGTCGTGGACGATCACCGCCTGGTCGTCGCGGAGGGGGACGAAGTCGTAACGATCGCCCTCGCTCGCGATGATCCGCGCGTAGAGGTCCTCCCGGCCCCGGTTGGCGTGCGACAGCGGATAGAAGGACACCAGCCCGAGCCCGACGGTGTCCGTCACCCGGCCCGGATCGTCGTCGCCGCGGTAGCGCCCGAGGTCCGGCGCGGCGAGTGCGGCCCCGGAGGACATACCCGCATAGGCGAGCCGGCCCGCGGTGACGCCCTTGCGGACGGCACCGGCGAACCCGGTTCGCTGCGCGTGCTGGAGCAGGAAGATCGGGTAGCCGCCGGTGACGAACACCAGGTCCGCGCCGGCCACGGCGGCGGACACCGCATCGGGTTCGGCCGTTTCGAGGTCGAGGCGACCCACCGACAGTCCCTCGGCGGCCATCGCCGCCTCGGCCACGTCGACCCACGGCATCGCCGGCATCGGGTTGCCCGCGGTCGGAATCAGGACTGCCCGCCGCGGCCGGCGGGCCAGCGCGTCGAACCAGGCGCCCATGGCACCGAGCCCCTGGCTGCCGAGAAAGAGATCCATCGCGGCAGTATGGCGGCGGGGTACATTTCACGGCAGGTGTGCCGGGAAGTCTGGTCGGCGATGTCCTTGCCGTGTCCTGTGAGGGAGTCCCGTGACCGGAACACCGTCCCGCTTCCTGTTCGGCCGCGGCAGCTGGCCGGAGGCTCGCCGGATCGCCGCCGTGCTGCGCACCGAGACCACGGGTGGTGCGCTCCTGCTGGGCGCGGCGGTGCTGGCCCTGGTCTGGGCCAACTCGCCCTGGTCATCGGCCTACCAGACGTTGAGCGGCCTGCGGGTCGGTCCGCACGCGCTGCACCTGGACCTGACGCTGGCCCAGTGGGCGGCCGACGGGCTGCTGGCGATCTTCTTCTTCGTCGCCGGCCTCGAGCTCAAGCGCGAGTTCGTCGCCGGCGACCTGCGCGATCCGCGGCGCGCGGTCATGCCGGTGGCCGCGGCGGTGGGTGGCATGGCCGCACCCGCGCTGATCTACGTGACGGTCAACGCGACCATGGCCGGCGGGTCGCTGGCCGGCTGGGCGGTGCCGACCGCGACCGACATCGCATTCGCCCTGGCCGTGCTCGGGGTGATCGCCACCCACCTGCCGGCGGCGCTGCGCACCTTCCTGCTGACCCTGGCGGTGGTCGACGACCTGCTCGCCATTGTGATCATCGCGGTGTTCTACACCAGTTCGCTGCACGTGCTGTGGTTGCTGGCCGCGCTGGTGCCGCTGGGGTTGTTCGCGGTGCTGGTGCAGCGGCGGGTGCGCACCTGGTGGCTGCTGCTTCCGCTCGCCGCGATGACCTGGGGGCTGGTGCACGCGTCCGGCGTGCACGCGACCGTCGCCGGGGTGCTGCTCGGCTTCATGGTGCCGGTGCTGCGCCGCTCGCCGGGCCCCGGACCGGGTCTGGCGGAGCATTTCGAGCACCGGTGGCGTCCGCTGTCGGCCGGCGTGGCGGTGCCGGTGTTCGCGTTCTTCGCCGCCGGGGTGCCGATCGCCGGCGCACTCGGCGCGACCCTGCGCGACCCGGTCACGATCGGCGTCGTCGCCGGTCTCGTGCTCGGCAAGTGCATCGGCGTGCTGAGCGCCACCTGGCTCGTGCGGCGGATCACCCGGTCCTCGCTGGGCGACGGGGTGAGCTGGTGGGACGTCCTGGGGCTGTCACTGCTGGCCGGGATCGGATTTACCGTGTCGCTGCTGATCGGCGAACTCGCGTTCGGCGCCGGCACCGGGCAGGACGCGCACGCCCGGATCGGCATCCTGGCCGGATCGCTGATCGCCGCGCTGCTGGCCACCGTCGTGCTGCGTGCCCGCAACCAGCACTACCGTCGGGTGTCAGCCGAGGAGGAGGCCGACGCGGACGCCGACGGTGTGCCCGACGTCTACGAACGCGACTGATCACCGGTCAATCACCTCCCGGACGCAGCAGGTGCTCGGGAGTGCCGAACTGATAGCCGCGCGACCGCGCCAGCTCGCTGTCGTCGAACTGCCAGGTCAGCTGGTCGACCACCGTCACCACGCCGGCGACCTCCCCGACGAGATCCACCGCCAGGCGGGCGAGGCTGCGTGTTTCCACCTGCCCGTGCAGCGTCACCGTGCCGTCGTCCACGCCGACCGTTACCGCGTCCGGGTCGATCCACAGGGTGCGGCGGAGGACGTTGTCGGCCACGTCGGCGCGGATGTCGTCGTCCGTGCGGGTGTGTATGCGGAGCAGGTCGCGGCGCGACACGATGCCCAGCAGGCAGCCGTCCGCGCCGACCACGGGCATGCGCTTGACCTTTTCGTCCTCCAGGCGGCGGGCCGCGGAGACCACGGACACCTCCGGTCCGACGGTGATCGCCGGCGCGGTCATCAGGTCGGCCGCCGTGGTGGCGTGCTCCTTGATCTCCCTGATCTCCGCCGAGCGACGCAGCGCCCGGACGATCCGCGGCCGCTGCGGCTCGCCGACCGCCTCGACCTTGTGCAGCAGATCCGCCTCGGACACGATGCCGAGCACCTGCCCCTCGGTGCCGGTGACGGGCACCGCGCTGACCCGGTGCTCGATGAGCCGGTCGACCACGTCGCGGTAGGAGGCACTGGGCGGCACCGAGATCACCTCGCGCGTCATGACGTCCTGGACTGTCCACTGCTTCATCGGAGCGCCCTCCCTCGGAGACCGGTGCTATCGAGCCTCGCACCTCCGGCCGCGGCGCGGCAGTGCCGATCGGCATGGTTCTGCCGTCCATCGAGGACTTTCACCCCGGCCGGATGAGACCCGGCCGGATGAGACCGGGCCGGATGAGACCGGGCCGGATGAGACGCGGCCGCGGGATCGACCACGCTCTGCCCGCTCGCCCGATCGCCGTCAGCCGCGGTCCAGCCGCCGCCCGGCGAGACCGGCGATGTGCTGCGGCACCGGCACGGCCGCATCAGGAAGGGCCGGATCCGGCACGGGACGCTCCCACCGCGGCGCCACCGGGAGCTCCCCCGCCCAGAGCCCGAGCGCCGCGTCCGGGCTGTCCCCGTCGTCCGGCGGCCCTGTTCTGATCTTGACCGAGGCCTCGGCCAGCGAGAGCGCCAGCAGGGCGGTCGCGGCCAGTTCCTTGCGCGACGGCGGCCGGGCGTAATCCCACTGCCCCGGCGCCACGTGCTCGGTGAGAATCCGCAGGCCGTGCAGCTTCTCGTCGCGGCCGGTGACGGCCCGCGGCACCCCGTAGATCATCGCGCTGCGGTAGTTGATGCCGTGCTCGAACACCGACCGGGCGAGCACGAGACCGTCAAACAGGGTGACCGTGAGGCAGACCTCCGACCGCGCGGTGAGGCTGCGGCTGGCCACCGACCCGTGGAAGTAGACGTTGTCGTCGTCGTGGCCGTAGACCGTCGGCACCACCATCGGGCAGCCGTCCACCACCACACCGAGGTGGGCGACCAGGCCGCCGCGCAGCACCGCGAGCAGATCGGAGTGCTGCGTACGCCCCTTTTCCCTCATCCGCCGCAGCCGGGTGCGCGGGGTTGCGGACAGCGCCGGCCGATCACTCATCCCCGGGACCATACCGCGCTGACATACTCCGGTAATCGCTCGTGACGCAAACGGGAAGTGCGATGCAGGACTACGACGAAATCCGTACGGCGCCCGCGATTCCCGCGCAGCGCCGCCCGGCGGAACCGATGGCGGGCAACGCCGGATCAGACGCCGGCAGCACACCGGAAAAGCGATCACCATGATGGGCGCGGCCACCTCCCGCGACGAGAACCGCTGGCTCTGCGAGGGCGTAGCGGAGTACATCGGCGAGTGGCCCACGCCCGCCACGAAGAGCGCCAAGGTGGACAAGACCTGCGCCGCCTGGATCCGCAAGCAGAGGTAGCCACCGGACGGCCGGCGGTTCAGCCGATCACCCACTCGGCGATCGCCCGATGGGAGGCGGAGTCGAGGCTGACCCGCAGCCGGGACAGCCGGACGTCCGGGCCCACGTCGTACGCCACGAACTGGTCGGTCTCGCCGCCCGGCGCGAACAGGACCGGCTCGAAGGACCCGACGGCCGGTTGCCTCCACCCGGTCCGCTCGTCGGCTGCCCAGGTGACCGGCCGCAGCCTCAGGTCGGACAGGCCTGCACCGAGCGACTCGAAGTGCAGCCGGAACGACACCCGGCGGGTGCGGCCCGGTCCCGGCTGCTGCGTCGGCTCGACGCGCGGATCCAGCGCCCGCGTGGCGGTCACCTCGACCAGCTGACCCATGGCGGCGAGGGTCACGGTCTCGCCGAGCACGACCACCCGGCACGGGGGAAAGCCGACGTCGATGGGTCCTTCCGGTGCGGCCGGATACGGTGGCGGCGTCCAGGCGGCGAGATCCTGACAATCCGGCTCCGCCGAGGCGACCGGCGCAACCGGGGCCGGGACGGACGGCGCGGGGAGAACGATCGGCGCGATCTCCGAGGTCGACGGCGGCCTCGCGGCGATCAGGGCCACCGTCCCGGCGACGATGGCCACGGCGGGAACGGCAATCAGCGCGGCCCAGTTGCGCCGGGCTGCCGGCGGCGCACCCCGCGCCGGAGGTTGCGAGTGCACCGGCGGCGGGAGCGGCTCCGGCTCGGCTTCGCCCCTGCGCCGCGAGGCACGGACAGCGGCGGTCACGCCCGCCGCGGCAACGGCCGCGACCGCGATGACGGCCGCCCGCTGCGCCCGGCGTCGCGACGGTGATGTCACGGCTGTCCCTTCGGCGGGGCCCGGCCGGAACTGAGCCGCGAACCCCGCCCCGGCGGGGCGTTTACCCTGCATATTGGGGATTGTCTGACGAATTCGGCCGACCATACCGTCTCCGGATGCGTAGCCTTGGGACTCGTTTTCTCCTCGCCGCGGTCACCGCCGCGGCCACCGTTCTCGTGGCGGTTCCCGCCCGGGCCGCCGTGCCGGCCGACTGTGCACCGGACCCCTGGGAGCCGGACGGCGACTTCGGCTTCTCGGGGGGTGTCGCCGCGCCGATCGCGGTCGGCGGGACCGTGACGCGGGCGATCTGCCAGGCGCCGAACCCGTTTCCGCGCACGATCGCGGGCCAGGACTATGACTTCTTCCGGTTCACCGCGGCCGGCGGCAAGGCGTACACCGGTGAGATCACGGCGGCGGGGGCGGCGCTCGGGCTCGGCGGGCCGGGCGGCCTGCTGATCGGCGGCCTGTACCGGGTCAACGCCGACGGGTCGGGGACGTCGATCAACAACGTGACGATGGCCAACAGCTTCGAGCGGTTCACCACCGACGTGCTGCCCGCCGGGGAGTACGGCTTCCTGACCTACACGCCGGACAACGAGAGGTACCCGAACAACACGCTCGACATCCGGACCGTCTCGGGGCCGGCCGGCGCGTACACGGTCAGGGTTTCGGAGTCGGCGGTCGTCGTGCCCTCGGTCGCCTCGGTCACGCTGCGCTCGACGTCGGTCAAGTACGGCTCGACGGTCACCGGAACGGTCACGATGAGCGGCCCGGCCCCGGCCGGCGGGATGTTCCTGTTCACCGAGTCGAGCTCGCGGCTGACCGCGAACCCGAGCGTGCCCTACCTGCCCGCCGGGGCCCGCACCGCGACCCTGACGGTCACCACCACCACGCTCCGGCCGAGCCGCGACACCCAGGTCACCATCTCGGTCAACACCACGACCGGCGTGCCGAGGTCCGTCGTCCTGACCGTGCGGCGGTAGGCGTCAGGAGCCGAACTTCGTCCATCGCCCCTCGGAGACCACCTCGGCCACGCCGTCGACGACCGTGATGGCCGTCTGCTCGTCGATGGCGTAGGCCGGGGCTCCGAGGCCGGCGGCCCACCGCTCGGCCTCGGCCGGCGTGTTGGTGGGGAACGCGTTCAGGTGCGGGAAGATCGAGAAGTCGACGACCCCCAGGGTGCGGTCGTCCGGCGCGGACGGCCACTCGACGAACAACGTGCCGATCCGGGGCGTCAGCACCATGCTTCCGGCGCTCACCCCCACCCAGACCGTGTCGGGCAGCTCGGGCAACAGGTCGGCCAGCCCGGATTCCCGCATCCAGTGGCACAGGTACGTGGCGTCGCCCCCGTCGACCAGGAGCACGTCGGCCTCGCGGACCCACGGCACCCACCGCTCCGCGCCGATGGTGGGCAGCGCGGTCAGTTCGAGGACGCCGAGCGATGCCCAGCCCAGACCGGACAGGTGCTGGAAGCCGGGCCCGGCGGCGACGAAGCCGCGCACCGACTGCGGCCCGCACATCGGGTGGCCCCACTGTGCGGTCGGGACGCAGAGGGCGTGGCACTCGGCGATCGGTTTGCCGAGCAGCCGCACGAGCGCCGCGGCGATGCTCGGGTTCGTGACGCCGCCCGACGTGAGCAAGAGCTTCAAAGGTGTCTCCCAGTTCGCTGGCCGCGCGGGTTTTGCCGTCGTACGTCCGTGGTCGTTTTTACCACCGCGACCGCCGCGCTCGCCGTCCCGCCGACGGCCTGGCCGTCGCCGGCCCGATTATCGGTAAACCATCGAAGCAGCCGTGCGGCGAGGTCCAGGCCTGATGGCGCGCCTGGCCGGACGACCGCACGCGCCATCGGCCTCGGCGTCCGCGCCGCGGTGCGCATTCTGTCCGATCGGCTTTCCGGACCGTACGATCAACGCATTGACTGACGTCTATTACATAAATAGCCTGGCGGCACCGCATAACTTGCTGGAAGGGGTCCTGAATGCGAAAGTCTTTGTACCTCTTATCCGCCATATCGGTAGTGCTGGCGACCACTTTGTCCGCCGGTCCGGCCGCCGCCGTCAAGTCCGCGATCACCCCCGCGCCGCCGCCGGCCGACGAGGTCATCGTCGACGTCGTGACGACCAACGGCAGCGGCTGTGCGCCCGGCACCGCGGAGGTCGCCATGGTCCCCGGCAACTTCGCCTTCAAGACCACGTACTCGAACTACACGGCCCGGACCGGCGTCGGCGCCGCGCCCACCGACTTCCGTAAGAACTGCCAGATCAACCTGATCGTGCTCGTGCCGGCGGGCTACACCTATGCGATCAACAAAACCAATCACCACGGCTCCGGGTCCCTCGCCGTCGGCGCCAATGCCTCGCAAAGGTCGAATTACTACGTCAAAGGCCAAAGCCAGACCGCGTACGCCGTCCACCCGTTCACCGGCCCGATCGACACCGACTGGCAGACCACGAACGAGGTGGCGGAAACATCCATGGTCTGGTCCCCGTGCGGAACTCGCCGCAACCTGAACATCAACACCGAAGTGCGCGTCGCGGCGGGCACCTCGGACCCCCGCACGACGACCAGCTCCTTGACATTGTTCGCCGGCGTCTACCACCTGTCCTGGGCGCGTTGCCCCTGACCGGCGACCGCTTCGCCGCCTTCGCCAGCCCGGAGATCTTGGCGCAAGCACACCCGAAACGGTGACCAGCCAGCAGGATCTCCGGGCGCGGCCCAAACCCGCGTCGTCTGGCGGTGGTGGCTCCGAGTCGCGATCTCTAGCCCCGGCGGCACACCGACGCCCAGCTAAAGCAGCAATGAGCGACCGCCACCCGATCGGTGGCTTGCCGCCAGCTGCCTAGTCGCCGCCCGCACCGCCGTCCCAGTCGCCCGGCGTGGTGTCACCGCTGACCCCGGAACCGCCGCCCTCCCGGTCCTCCACGCGCGTGCGGCCGCGGTTCCTGGCCCACGAGATCACGCCGAGCACGACGACGGCGAGCAGCATCGCGCCGAGGACGATCAGACCCACCAGCTGGATCGTGTCGACCATGGCAGCAGCATAGGGGCCTCAGCCGAGAATCCGCTCCACCGCGTCGGCGGCGGCCGGAACCCCGCCGGCGGCCGTCATCTCCCGGCGCATCCAGGTCAGCCGCTCGCGGACGTGCTCATCGCCGGCCACCCGCTCGACCGCCTCCCACAGCGATTCCGCGGTCACCTCGCCGGGCGGCAGCACCGTGCCGAGACCGAGTTCGGCGAGCCGATCGGCATTGGCCCGCTGTTCGGCCATCTGCGGTATCGCCACCATCGGCACCTCGAAATGCAGGCCCTCCATCGTGCCGCCCATCCCGGCGTGCGTCACGAACGCGCGCGCGTGCCGCAGCACCGCCAGTTGCGGCGCGTGCCCGTACACCTGCACGTTGGGCGGCACCGCGCCCAGCGCCTCCCGGTCCACCCCGCCCACCGCCAGCACCACCTGCCAGGGCCGGTCCGCCGCCGACCGGAGCACCGTCCGGTAGAGGTCGGGCCGGTCGTTGTAGGCGGTGCCGAGCGACACCAGCATCACCGGGAGATCACCGGACGGCTCCCAGCCACCCTGGTGACCGCGCTCGGCGAACAGCGGCCCGACGAACTCGTACCGGTCGGTGAAGGTCTCCCCGGCGTACTGGAATGCCCGCGGCAGCGTCACCAGCCGGAGCGCGGCGGGGTCGCCCCGCATGAACGCCTCCACCCCGCCGGCGCCCTGCTGCTGCAGGAAGCGGCTCAGCCGGGCCGCCATCAGCAGGAAGCCGGGGCTCAGCGGGTTGACCGTCGTGTACTTCTGGGCCATCGACCAGTGTTCGTTGCTGACCAGGTTCGGCCAGGTCTCCACCGAGGGCACCTGCCACCGCCCCGCCAGGATCCGGCCCCACCAGCACATGGTTCCGTCGTGCACCACCAGGTCGGGCCGCGCGACGCCGCTCAGTTGCGCCAGCATCGCCTTCGTTTCGATCAAGAGCAATTTCATGGCGCGTACGAGTTCCTTGCCGTGCATCTGCGGTGTCCGGATGTCCCCACCGCGCCCCTCCCAGGTGGAGGTGACCGGCACGACCTCGGCGCCCGTCCCGGCAACGCGTTCGGCGTACGCCGTCGTGGTGGCGTAGGTGACCCGGTGCCCGCGCCGCACCAACTCGGCGGCGAGACCGAGCGTCGGGTTGACGTGCCCGGCGGCGGCCGGGGCGAAGAACGCGATGGTGGCCATACCGAGGTATTTAAGTGTCCGAGGCCGGTTCCCGCTGTCCCGCGGTTGCTTTGCGGACGTCCGCCAGCAGCTTGGCGATCACCGCGTCGGTCATCCAGGCGTCGCCGGTCCGGTCGGCGGCACCCAGCCAGTCACCGACGTCCCACATCGCCCGGCAGGCAGCCAGCACCGGGAAGGCGGCCACCTCGTCCCGGCTCAGCGGCCGGACCTGCTGGTAGCCGGCGAGGACCGCGGCCCAGCGTTCCTGTTCCTCCGCCGGCGAGTCCGGCCCGCGATAGAGCGCGATCAGGTCGTACGCGCGTAACCCGAACCCGCAGTGGTCGAAGTCGAACGTGACGAACCGTCCGTCGCCGTCGATGTGCGTGTTACCCCGGTGCAGGTCCGCATGAATGATCCCGTACGCGCCGCCGACCGCCCGGAGCCGCCGGAGCTCGCCGGTCAGCCACGCGCCGAGCTTGCCGAGTTCGGCGAGGTCGGCCGCGGCCCGGCCCGAGCCGGCATAGCGGGCCAGGCCGGCCAGCGGCCGTTCCACGAGGATGCGTTCGTCGAGGTGGTAGCGGTCGTGGCCGGTGCGGAAGGCGTCCATCTCCCGGTGCATGCGGGCGATACCCGAGCCGAACTCGCGCCACAGCCCCTCGGCCATCGTGCCTTCGAACAGGGGCGACCCGGGCGCGTGGGTGAACAGGGCGAAGCACCGTTCCCCCTCGGGCGCCGTCAGCCGGCCGAGCCGGTCGCCGCCGGTCCGCTGGTACGGCCGGATCACGCCCAGCCCGGCCGCGCCCAGGTGCTCGAGCAGGTCGAGCTCGAAGCGGAGGTCGGACTCCGACCGGATCCAGTACTTCTCCCGGTTGTAGACCCGCAACACGCGCCGGCCACCCTCGGCGTCGACGACGAGGTAGGTGTCGTTGAAGCCCCGGTTCAGCAGGCTCACCGTGACGGGCGCGGCGACGGCGTACTCCCGTTCCACCCGCCGGGCGAGGTCCTCGGCGTGCAGGAGCGAGTGGGTGACGCGCATGTCGAGTGACCCTACAAGGGGCGCATCGGCCCCCGGCGTTCCACCTCGACCGCCAGCGCCGCGCGCGAGGCCAGGCCGAGCTTGGCGAAGATGTGCTTGAGGTGGGTCTCGACCGTGTAGCGCGAGATGAACATCTGGGCCGCGATGGCCGGGTTCGACAGGCCCTCGGCGATCAGCCGGGCCACCGTCAGCTCGGTCGGGGTCAGTGCCGCCCAGCCGGTCGTGGCCCGGGCATGTGACCTTCTCGGCGCCGCCCGGACACCGAGGGCGCGCAGTTTCGCGACCACCCGGCCGACGTCGTAGGCGGCACCGACCGACTCGTACCCGGCGATCGCCTCGGCCAGCAGCGGCCGCGCCTCGTCCCGGCGGCCCGCCCCGGCCAGCGCGACCGCGGCCTGCTCGCGGCTGCACGCCAGGTCGACCGGCCGCGGGGCCTGCCGGCATGCCTCGACCGCCTCGACCGCGAGCCGGGCGTCGCCGTCGACGAGCGCGCGGCAGCGCAGCGCGGCGCCGGCCGCGGACGCCGTGCCGAACCGCTCGGCTGCCGCCTGCGTCCGGGCGCTGACCGCGCGGGCGCGCCCGGCGTCGCCGGCCGCGAGCATCAGTCGTACCGCATCCGGGGCGAGCAGCCAGTTGCTGTGCAGGAAGCGCAGCTCCGGCAGGCAGTCCCAGGCGCGGGCGGCGCTCTCGGCCGCCTCGGCGTCCCGGCCCTGCGCCTCGTGCAGCAGCGCCCGGGTCCACCACACCCAGTTGCAGCCCATGATCAGGCCGGCCGTGCGGATCTCGGCCTCGGCCGCGTCGAGGTGGGCGGCCGCGGCCGGCATCTCGCCGCGGGACAGCGCGATCCGGGCGAGCAGGGCAAGTGCGTGCAGCAGCCACGGCGTGTTCAGCTGCTTGGTGACGGTGAGGCCGGCCTCCGCCTCCGAGCGGGCGTTCTCCCAGTCGCCCGCGTGCAGCCGCAGGATCGCCAGCTCGGCGTGGTAGTGCGGCATGAGGTTGGAGCCGCCCAGGCGGTTGGCGTGCGCGATACCGGCCTGATAGCTGCGCTCCGCCTCGTCGAGACGGTCGGCGTCGGTCAGCGCGCGGCCCAGGCAGACGTACGGCATCAGCAGCCCGCCGAACGACGTGGCCGGTCGGGCCGCGACCGCCACGCAGCGCCGGCCCAGCGCGACGGCGTCGTCCATCGCGCCGGTCGCGGCGGCGCCCAGGGTGAGGGTCATCAGTGCGGTCGCCACCGCGATGTCCCGGCCGGCGGGCTCGGCCACGGCCAGGCAGGTCCGCGCCCTATCGACCGCGGTCGTCACCTCGCCGAGCACCAGGTAGAGATAGGTGCCGGGGGCCATCGCGGCGGCCCGGGCGGTGTCGTCGGAGGCGTCGGCCGCCGCGGCGGCCGCGTCGATCCTCTCCCGCGCTTCCTGCCATCGCCCCTGCCTGGTCAGTGCGTGCGCCACCGCAAGATGCAGCCGTACGGTCAGAGCCGCGTCCCGGGTGTCGGCGACGACACCGGCCACCGCGCTCTCCGCCTCGTGCAGCCGGCCCGCCACCACGAGCAGCGGGGCCAGCTCGGCGGTCAGCGCCACCCGGTCGGGGTCGCCGTCGCCCACCAGGCCGAGGGCGCGTTCGTACCATTCCACCGCGACGAGCGTGGACCGCGCGCAGGAGGCACGTGCCGCCTTCCACAGCCAGTGCACGGCCTCCGTGTCGTCGGCGGCAGCCAGCCAGAACTGCTCGGCGATCCGGGTCTCGGCAGCGTCCGCTCCGGCCAGCGCCCGGCCGGCGACGCGGTGCAGGTCGTTGCGGATCGCGACCGGAATGTTCTCGTACAGCGCCTGCCAGACGAGGTGGTGCCGGAAGGCCAGCCGGGCGCCGCACTCGTGCAGCAGGCCGGACCGGATCGCGGTGTGCAGCACCGGCAGCAGGTCGACGGCGGAGCGGCCGCTGACCGCGGCCAGCTCGCTCATCCGGAAGGACGCGCCGAGGATCGCGGCCACGTGCAGTGCGTCGAGCGTCTGCTCGGGCAGGAAGCTGTACCGCCGCAGCAGCGTGGTGCGCAGGTCCGGCGGCATGAGACCGGCGACGACCCGGGCCTCGCCCGCCGACGTGGAGATGGCGCCCTGCTCCCCCAGCGCCCGCAGCAGCTCCAGCAGGAACAGCGGGTTGCCGGCCACCCCGGTGATCTGCTCGCGGAGGCTGCTGGCCGGCGGTGCGCCCAGCACGCCGGTGGTCAGCGCCACCACCGCGTCGTCGTCGAGCACCTCCAGCGTCCGGACCTGGCCGCCGGCGGCCAGCACCTGCTCGAGCAGGCGGTCGAGGTAGCGGCTGCGCGGGAACGGGCGCAGCGTGCAGAGGATCGCCACCGGCAGGTCGCCGAGGCGCCGCAGGAGCGAACTGATCAGGGTCAGGCTCGACACGTCGGCCCAGTGCAGGTCCTCCAGCGCCAGGACCACCGGCCGCTCGGCGGCGAGTTCCTCCAGCCAGGCGATCACCATTTCGGTGATCCGGTAGCCCTCGTCGCCCAGTCGTGAGCGCCGGTCCGCGGGGGGCCCTTTCCGCAATACCTCGGCGAACAGCCCGAACGGTTGATGTTGCGCCAATTCCTCGGCGGTCGCGTATATGACAGTGAATTCGCGATCTCCGGCATACGCGAGCGCTTCCCGCAACAGCCGGCTCTTTCCGACACCGGGTTCGCCCTCCAGCGCCAGCGCGAACAGCGGACCGGCAGCGGCCCGGTCGAGATCGTCCCGGAGCCGGCCGAGTTGTGACTGCCGGCCCACCAGCGGCACCTCGGAAACCAGGATCGGCGAGACCACTTCATCTCCCGCGGTGCGGTGTGCTCACTGTGACCAGGAAAGAGTAGCGGTGCCGGGGGTGCCGGGCCTTCTTTTTACGTGCCGCTTCGCGGGCCGGAGATCAATTCATCCACCCGGGTGTGTCAATTGCCTGAACTCAGGGATGTCTGCCCGCCCGGCGTCGGCGAATATCAGCACAACAGTCTCAGCACTGATGACCATTGCCCAGGAGGATCTTCCGTGGACAACATCGCTCTCACGCTCGCCCGCCGGCTGCCGGGTCTCCTCGAACCACTCGCCCGGATTCCCCTGGTGCGGCGGGTGGTGAGCAGCCTGGCGATCGACATTCTGGCCAGTTCGACCTCACCGCGCCCGCGCGCCTTTTCGATGGCCGGCGACTACACCACCTGGATGAGTCTGACCGATCGCAAGTTCACCGGACGGCACCTGCCCCCTTTCGACTGGCCGCCCGATCTCCTCCCGGCCGAGTCCGACGTGAGCCTTCTGTTCCAAAGCCCAAAAGACGACAAGGGCGACGACGTACGGGTGGAATCGTCGGACACCAGCGTCATGTTCTCCTTCTTCGCGCAGTGGTTCACCGACAGTTTCCTGCGGACCAGCCGCGCCGATTTCCGGCAGAACACGTCGAACCAGGAGATCGACCTCTGTCAGATCTACGGTCTGACCGAGGAGAAGACCGGCATGCTGCGCTCGCACGAGGGCGGGCGCCTGAAGAGTCAGCTGATCGACGGCGCCGAATATCCAGCCTTCCTGTTCGAGCCCCGCTCGCCGGGCGGCACGCTGCTGTTCAAGCCGGAGTTCAAAGATCTGCACGACGAGGCGTTCATCACCGACGTCATCCTCGGCGACTGCCCCGACGACCGGAAGGACTCGTTCTTCGCGGTCGGCCTGGAGCACGGCAATTCGACCATCGGCAACACGATCCTCAACGTGCTCTTTCTGCGCGAGCACAATCGCATCGCCGACGCGCTGCGCGAGGCACACCCGGAGTGGGCGGACGACCCGGAGGGCGCCGACCCGCGCCTGTTCGAGACGACCCGCAACATCATGATCGTGCTGCTCCTGAAGATCGTGGTCGAGGAGTACATCAGGCACATCACGCCGGGCGACTTCCCGATCGAACTCGTGCCGTTCGCCGCGGACGGCAAGACCTGGAACCGGTCCAACTGGGTGTCCATCGAGTTCAACCTGCTCTACCGGTGGCACTCCCTGGTGCCGAGCGCGATCACGCTGGACGGCGGGCGGGTCCCCTCGACCGATTTCCGGAACAACAATCCGCTCATCATCTCGCGCGGGATCGAGACGCTGATCGCGCAGTGCTCGCGGCAGCGCTCCGGCCGGATCGGGCTGTTGAACACCCCCTACTTCCTGTCCACCCGGGCTCCTCAGCACCCCGACGTCCCGTCGGTGGAGGAACGGGCCGTCGCCCTGATGCGCAAGGCCCGGCTGGCGTCCTACAACGACTACCGCGAGCAGTTCGGGCTCGACCGCCTGCGCAGTTTCGACGAACTCACCAAGAACCGGGAACTCCGCAGCCGGCTGGCGGTGCTCTACGGGGACATCGACCGGCTGGAATGGTACGTCGGCATCTTCGCCGAGGACTACGGCCGGGACGAGATGATGGGCTCGCTGATGACGACGATGGTCGCGTACGACGCCTTCACCCAGGCGCTGACCAATCCGCTGCTGGCGCGCAACGTCTACAACGAGGCCACCTTCACCCGGACCGGGATGGACATCATCGCCGGCACGAGCACGTTGCAGCAGATCCTGGCCCGCAACTCGATGTCGCCGGAAACCGCGTACTCGAACTTCAAGTGCTGACACCGGACCGCCCCGCCGGCTCGGGGGTGGCGGGGCGGTCCGGGTCGCACTAGCGCAGGACGCCGGCGAACCGCAGGAACGCCGGGATGCTGTCGACCGGCGACCCGTCCGGCAGGCGTACCCCCGCACTGGGTGACCAGCTGGTCTGCCGCAGGTACGACGTCGGGTCGTGCCGCAGCTGGCCGACGAAGGTCTCCACGACGATCCGGCTGCCCAGCGGGCCCAGGGTGTTGCCCTGGGCCAGCACCTCGGCCTCGCGCAGGATGTAGAACCACAGCGGCGTACGCGTGGCGAAACCGCCGGCCTTGACCGCCGCGGCGATCGGGTCGGAACCGGCGACCTGCTCGGGCGTCAGCGCCGGCAGGCCCAGCACCTCGGCAACCGCCTGGCCGGTTGGCAGCCCGAGCCGGTAGCCGCGCAGCAGGTTGCGCCGGGCGAGGTGGCGGAGCAGCGCCAGCACGTCCGGCGTGCCGGTCTGGCCGGCGGCCTGGTTCGCCATGTCCGCGAGCGGCCGGGCCAGGTGCGTGTCGATCGGCTCGGCGAACCGGTCGGGGAACAGGCTGTCCTTGTCGACGAACCGGTCCCACTCGATCGGCCAGTTGCTCGGCAGGGATCGGTTGTCCGTGGTTTCCGAGGAGCCCAGCCCGCCCACGCCGGTGAACCGGAACAGCAGGTCCAGCGACGCGTTCGGCAGGGGTCCGTTGCCGGGCCGGCCGAAGTTGCGGTTCCAGTCGTACGCGCCGCGGATCATGCTGTGGCCGAAGCGGTAGGCGGCCACCGCGAACTCCAGCGGCATGTAGGGCCGCGGCCGGGAGCCGAGGCCGAGCAGGTCGCCGGTGTCGTTGCCGAGCACGAAGTCCACGACGTCCGGCACGGTGACGGTGCGCAGGAAGTCGTGCAGGCAGAGCCACTGGTACGTCCAGCGGGTCAGGTCCCGGGCACGCAGGAAGACGTCGCTGACGCTGGTCCGGTGCGGCTCGTTCGCGCGTACCCAGTCGACGGTGGCGTTGTGGAAGCGCAGGAAAGCGACGTGGAGCTGGGCCACCACCAGGTTCTCGTCGTTGCGGGAATCGCCGATCAGCGGCGTCCGGTCGTCGCGCCGCGGCAGGTCGCGGGCGAGATCGCCGGCCGGCGGGACGATGACGCCCCCGGTGCCGATCACCTTGATCGTCCCGAGCCGCAGCTTGGCCCGGTCCTCCTCCTGGTACGGCACGGCGATTTCGCCGGGACCGGCCGGCGGTGGCGCGAACGGCCCGTCGCCGTACACC
The DNA here is from genome assembly GCF_016862375.1 of Paractinoplanes rishiriensis. Classification (GTDB taxonomy): domain Bacteria; phylum Actinomycetota; class Actinomycetes; order Mycobacteriales; family Micromonosporaceae; genus Actinoplanes; species Actinoplanes rishiriensis. Next base: position 42,103 of record NZ_BOMV01000073.1, read on the forward strand.
GAATCGAGGTTGAGCGCGGGATTACGCGCATTCGTGAGCAGTTCCCGGACCTGATCGGGGTCCAGCGGCGGCAGCGGCGTATCGCGAATGCTGATTTGGTTGTCGTTGTCGGTGGCCGCGGTGAGGTCGTGGTCGACGAACTGACCCCAATAGGTGTACACCGGCGGGATCGGCGAACTCTTGCCGCCGGACGGCGACTCCTGCGCGATCATGGCGTTGCCCAGATCGTTGAGCGCGGCGACGGTGGCGATGACCTCGTCGTCGCTGCCCGCCGGCAGGTGCTTGTCGGGCCGGCCGACCAGCTCGGGGAAGAGATAATCGAAATCCGTGGTGCCGGCGTCCGGGCTCTGTACCGCCTCGCTGAGTTTCGTCCAGCCCTTTTCGCTGAGCTTGTCGGCATCCGGTGCCGCGTCGGCAATAGCGTGCGAACCGTGTCCAAGACGGGTGATTACCCGGCGGACCTGACCTTTATTATTGTTCATGTTTCTCCACCCGTTACGAATTGCCTGAACAAATTGTCGCATCGGGGTCGGGTAAATCCTGGACGTGTCGCGCGGCTGGCAAATAGCCGACAGTGTCGTAATGATTCGAGCCAATTGCTAGGGTGGCGGGATGAAATTTGGGCTGTACGGGCTGCACCGCGACCGCAACGTCACACCCGAGGTGCTGGTGCGGCGGGCCAGGATGGCCGAGGAGGCGGGTTTCGAGTCGCTCTGGGTGGGTGACCACATCGCGCTCCCGCCCGGCGAGGGCAACCCGCCCCGGCTGGAGGCGCTGGTCGCGCTGACCTACCTGGCCGCGGTGACCAGCCGGGTCCGTCTCGGCGTCGGCCTGATCGTGCTCCCGCAGCGCCAGCCGGTGCTGCTGGCCAAGCAGCTCACCTCGCTGGACGTGCTGTCCGGCGGGCGGCTGACCGTCGCCGTCGGATCCGGCTACATGGAACCGGAGCTCAACGCGATGGGCGTGACCCTCGCCGAGCGCGGCGCCCGCACCGACGAATACCTGGCCACGATGCGCGCGCTGTGGTCCGCTGAGCCGTCGTTCACCGGCCGGTTCGTCTCCTACGACGGCGTTGTCCAGCACCCCTCGCCGGTCCAGCAACCGCACCCGCCCATCGTGGTCGGGGGTCACTCGCCGGCCGCCTACCGCCGGGCCGTGCGGCAGGGCAGTGGCTGGTACGGCTGGGGCCTGGACGTCGACGAGACCGGCCAGGCGGTGCGCGCGCTGGCCGAAACCGCCCGCGACGTGGAGCGACCGGCCGCCCTGGGCGACCTCGAGATCACCCTCACCCCGTCGGGCGTGCCCGACCTCGACACCGTCCGCCGGTACGCCGACGTGGGCGTGCACCGGCTCATCATCGAGCTGGAGGGCATCGACGACAGCGCGGTCGACGACCTGATCACCTCAGTGGGAGACGACCTGGCCGGCGCCACAGGGTAGTGGCCGGCGCGACCCGGAAACGCTGGTGGTACCGCGCGACGAAGTGTTCCAGCCGGGCGAAGCCCCACCGGTGCGCGACGGCGATCACCGACGTACCGGCCGGATCCCCCGCGACCAGCTCAGCGTGCGCCGCCACCAACCGCACGTCGCGCACATACGCCATCGGCGCCATACCGTACTGCCGCCCGAACTCCACACTCAGCCGGCCAGGACTGGTCCCCGCAATCTCCGCCAGCAAACCCACCGTGTACGGCCGCCGCGGGTCAGCATGAACCGCATCGACCGCCGCCGCGATGCTCCGCGGCGCATACCCGAAATACGGCTGCCCGGCCAACATATCCCGGTACTGATGATCAACCGCCAGCAACAACGCCGTCATCAGCGCCTCCTCCACCGGCGCGGCCACGATCGGCTGATAGAACAAACTGCCCGCATTGCCGATCTCGCCACTCAACAGACCCGCCAACGCCGCGCACGAACGCCCAGCCGCCTGATCCAGCTTCACCTGACCGGACAACCGCACCACACCCCGCACCGGAGCATCCAGCAGTGCCCCCAGATGCGCCTCCAGCGCCGACCTGTCGATCTTCACCGCCAACAGCCGGCAGTCGGCGCTGGCATAGTGCAACTCCGTCTCCCCCACCGGCCGGTACACCGCAGCCCGGCCCGGCTCGGCAGCCAACGGCCGGCCAGCCTGGCCCGCCCAGAAATGGCCGGAACGAGCCACGTTGAGGTGATAGCTGCCCAGCTCACCGGTCACCCCGGCCACCTCGGCCCCGTAGCGCACATCCGCCACCGTCATCGACCCGAGATGCAGAAACGCAAACCGCGCGTCGAGACTGGCGCCCGGCCGCAGCAGCCGCATCGACCGCGGGTACAGGTGTTCACCGCAGACGGCACGGGCCACCTCGGGATCGCCGGTCTGCACCGCCACCGCAGTCGATCGATGCGGTTCCACCAGGCAATCGTCCACGGCGGCCGGGCGCTTGGGAAGTGGGCCGGCCGGACAGCCGGCCCACTCCGTCATCCGTAGATGGTCGCCTGCCGCGCGGTCGACCGGATGCCGTTGGCGCCGTTGAACAGGCGCTGGCCCCACGAGGTCAGGGCACCGGCGTTGAAGTTGGTGACCTGGTCGAGGTATTCCACGCCGCCGCCGTTGCCGCTCCAGGACCAGCCGAGATAGCCGATGCCCTGGGAGACCGCGGTGGCCATGATGGTGTCCTCGTCCGGGTTGCCGTCGCTGTGGTTGTGGCCGAACTCCCCGATGACCAGGGGCAGGTTCCGGCTCTTGAACGACGAGACGTACGAGGTGATCTCCGCGGCGGTGTCGAAGACGCCGTACATGTGCACCGAGAAGATCGTGTTGCGCTGGCTGTCCGCGGCCGCGACGGTGGCGGCGTTGTCCCGCATGACGAACTGCCAGTCCTGGCCCCAGTTGGGTGCGTCGACCATGAGGGCGTGCTGGAAGCCGTTGCTGCGCATCTTCTGGATCGCGGCGGTGGTGGCACCGGTCCACTGGGCGGCGTTGTTGTTGCCGACCGGCTCGTTGCCGATGTTGATGATGATGTAGTTCTCCTGGCCGACCAGCGAGTTCTTGATGCTGATCCAGTAGTTGACCGCCTGGTCGAGCGAGGTGGCCGCGCCGTCCTCGCCGTACCCGGTGGTGTCGTGGTTCTCCAGGACGCAGATCAGCCGGCTGGCCTTGCACAGCGAGATCACGTTGGCCACGTCGCTCGCCGAGCTGGCGCCCCAGCGCCCGCCGCTGAGCACCACCCGTACGGTGTTCGCGCCCAGCGCCTTGATGTTGGCGAACGAACTGGTCTGGCTCTGGTACCAGACGTGCGCGTGGCTGGTGCCGCGCATCACGAACGTGCTGCCGTTCGCCTCGACGATGTTCGACCCGCTGACCCGCAGGCCGACTGCGGCATGCGCCGGCTGTGCCACCAGCAGCGACGCGGCCACCAGCACGAACGTCGCGACGGCCGCCGTGCCGAATCGCTTCTTCATGGGTTACCTCCGGTGTTCTTCTCCCCCGTGACTAGGCAGTGATGATCTTCTATGTGTTACCGCCATGTTAAACCGGGACGTATACCCGTGAGTGCGCAAGGAAGGCGCGAACGGCGCATGCCGGAAAGTCCGCTGGCCAGGCCTTGCCGCGGTGGCCGCGCGGTACTAACTTAAGTCGGTTAAATAGCCCGGCGTCAGCCGACTCCCGGCGCCGTGACCGTGCAGACGACGGCGGCCTGGCCCACCGCGCTGTCGCTCTTCAGCGACCAGTACAACTCCAGCCGGTCACCGGTCTGGATCGTCCCGCCGCCGGCGGAGCCCTTCCAGTTGTACTTGTTCAGGCTGCCGTGGAAGTCGTACGTGTTCCGCTCGAAGTGCGGGCCGTACGGCGAGGTGATCTCGCGGCTGTTCACGAAGGCCCGGTCGATCGAGACCGTGAGCATCGGGCCGAACACCAGCATGGCCGCGGGGGTCAGCAGGAAGTTCCAGTCGATCCGGCCGACCGGTGCCGGCGACCGCCGCATGGTGATCAACGCCGGCGACCAGAACGAGGTGAACAGGCCGGCGCAGGGCGGGTCCGCCAGGGCCGTTGCCGGCCGGGCGACCGGCGCGGCGAGAGCCGCCGGTGCGCCGACCGTCGCGGCCATGGAGGCGGCCAGGACGGCCAGCGCCAACCGGTAAGCCGCTCGGGGCATGGGTGCTACGGAGCGTTTCATCGAAGTCCCCTCGACCTGTCGGGTCGCGCGGCCCGGGTGGGCCGCGCGCCGATCATCCTGGCCGGGAGGTTCATCGAAACGGCATCGCCCGCTTCATCGCGGGTGCCCCGGGGTCAGCCGACCGGGTTCCAGCCGTCGTTGCCGGCCAGGTACTTCTGCGGGGTGTAGTTCACGGCCTGCGCATCGGTGAGCTGCTTGCGGTTGCTGTTGGTGGTCGCGCCGGCGCCGGTGTTCCTGTATTCGTAGAACCGGGCGTTCTTCCACGAGTTGCCGGACATGTCGGTCCACGGCTGGGCGATCTTGATGGTGGCGCTCAGCGCCGACTCGCGGACGGTGACCTGGCCGGCGGCACCCCACGGGCGGCCCAGATAGGTCACGTTGTTCGCGGCGCCGGTGACCGTCGACTTGTAGATCAGGAAGCCGTACGCCTGGCTCGCCGGCGTGTTGGCCGCGGTGAGGTAGCCGCCGGTGCTGCGCTTCTCGTAGATGCGGCAGGCGTTGAAGACCGCGGTGCCGTTGCCGTAGATGAAGTCCACGGTGCCTTCGATGTACGAGTTCCAGATGTACGCCCGCGCGCTGTTGTAGATCAGCAGCGTGTCCTGGTCGGCCGTGACCCGCACGTTCGCCAGATGCGCCTTGTCGCCGTAGAGCGCCAGGGCGAGCGCCTGCGACGAGCCGTTCCTGGCCTCGTCGTAGTCGTTGTTGAAGGTCAGGTTCCGGGCGATGAACTCCTTGGCCTGCACGTAGACCGTCGCCGAACCGGTGGTGCCCGCGGTCGACGCGGGCTTGTTGTTCACGATGACGGTCTCGGCGGGGTTCGTGGTGGAGCCCTGGAACGTGATGAACGCTTGTTCGACGGGATCACCACGCTTTCCCGGTAGGTCCCCTTCTTGATGGTGATCGTCGCCCGGCTCGCGTTGTTCGCCGCGACCGCGTTCACCGCCGCCTGCACGGTCCGGTACTGGCCGGTGCCGTCGGCGGCGACCGTCAGGGTGGTGGCGGCCTGCGAGGACAGCGAGCTGATACCGAGGAACGCGGCCGGCACGGCGATCACCGCCGCCAGACCGAGAGCCATTGTTCGTAACGTACGCAAGTCATACTCCTTGGGGCGAGGGATGGGGGTGAAAGTAAATCGACGGACATTAATCTGTCGACCATTTCAGAAAGACAGAAATATCTCCGGCAAAAAGCGTGATGCCGTTCTCCGGGAAGCCTCGTCAACAAAGATTCGAGATTTCTGATATCTGTGTCTTCCGGCGGCATCTACGAGTCGCGGGGGAAGTTCGGTCCGGAGAGGCGGTACGGCGATGTCGGAGGGCACGGCTGACGTCGTGATGGCGGCACAGGCGGGCGACGAGCAGGCGCTCGCCGAGTTGTTCTCCGCGCACCTGCCGATGGTCTACAGCGTCGTCGGCAGCGCCCTGGACGGGCACCCGGACGTCGACGACGTGGTCCAGGAGACCATGGTGAACGCCGTCCGCGGCCTGCCCGGGTTGCGCGAGCCGGACCGCTTCCCGTCCTGGCTGGCCACCATCGCGTACCGGGAAATCCAGCGCAACCAGCGCAGCAAGCGCACGATCGCGCAGCGCCGGCGGGACCTGCCGGCCGATCCTCCGGACGCGAACGCCGACTTCGCCGAGCGGACGGTGACCGGGCTGCTGCTCGCCGCGCAGCGCCGGGAACTCGCCGAGGCCGCCCGCTGGCTGGACGCCGGCGACCGGCAGCTGCTGTCGCTCTGGTGGCAGGAGCAGGTCGGCCGGCTCGACCGCGACGGCACCGCGGAGCAGCTGACCGTCGGCACCGGCCTGCTCGGGATGCGCATGCTGCGGATGAAGGGGCGGCTCGAGGCGGCCCGCAGCGTGGTCCGGGCGCTGGCGGCGGCACCACGCTGCGCGGAGCTCGGTACGGTGCTGCGCGACTGGCACGGCGAGGTCACCTCGGTGTGGCGCAAGCGGCTGGTCCGGCACGTCCGCGACTGCGACCGCTGCGTCCGCTACCGGCACGGGCTGATCGCACCGGAACGGCTGCTGCTCGGCGCCGCGGTGCTGCCGATTCCCGCCGGGCTCGGCACCGGCGTCCCGGTGACGGCGACCCCGGTCTGGAGCGCCGTCCAGAAGTTCTGCTCCGGCAAAGTCCTGGCCGGCGCGGCAGCCGTGACGGTCGCGACCGGCGGCGGTTTCGCCTACGCCGTCCACGTGACGCCGGTGCCCGACGGCGAACCGCAGGCGCTCGCCCGGCCGCCCGCGGTCGCCATCCGGACCCCCAGCGCTCCCCCGTCCAGGGCGGCCGCCACCTCGGCGCCGGCGGCCAGGCCGTCCGGCGCACCGGCCGGCACCGGCGTCGCGGCGGCCGACATCTACGTCGCGCCCGGCGGCTCCGACTCCGGCTCCGGCACCCTCGAGCGCCCGTTCGGCACCCTCGCCAAGGCGGTGGCCACGGTGCGCCCCGGGCAGACGATCGCGATGCGCGGCGGCACCTACCGCCCCACCGCCACGGTGGTCATCCGGACCAGCGGCACGGCGGACCGGCGGATCACGCTCAGCAACTACCGCGGCGAACGACCGGTGATCGACGCCGGCCGCGTGCCGGACGAGTGGGCGGTCAACCACAAGGCGGCGTACTGGACCGTGCAAGGCCTGGAGATCAAAAACTCAACCACGCACGCGTACGTGTGCACTTCTTGTCGTTCGATGGTTTTCCAGCGACTGTCGATGCACGGCAACCGGCGGTCGGGCCTGACCCTGACCGGCGAGGGAACGGTCGGCAACCAGGTGCTGAACAGCGACTTCTTCCGCAACTACGACCCGGCCGCGGGCGGCGGTGCCGGTGCCGGGCTGGCCGTCCAGCACGGTTCCGGCGCCGGCAACGTGATCCGGGGAAACCGCGCCTTCCACAACGCCGACAACGGCTTCGACCTGAGCGGATTCGCCTCCCCGGTGACCCTGGACCACAACTGGGCCTACGGCAACGGCGTCAACCGCTGGAACGTCGCGGGCTGGCAGAGCAACGGCGACGGCTTCCACCTCGGCGGCGGCGCGACGGAGCCGGCCGCGGCCCACACGGTGCGCGACAACGCCGCCTGGGACAACGTCAACGACGGCTTCAGCAACAGCACCAACCGCGGCGCGCTGCGCCTGACCAACAACACCGCCCTCCGCAACGGCCGCCACGGCTTCCGCCTGCTGGAGACCACGGCCGGCGCGCTGACCGACAACGTGGCGTCCGGCAACAGCGGCGACCCCGTACGCGCCAACGCGGGCGCAACCCAGCGCGGCAACATCTGGCAGGACGCGGCCGCCTTGTTCCGCTCCACCGACGCCGCCGTCGCCCAGGGTCCGCGCGCCGCGGACGGCACGCTCCCCCGCAGCGACTTCCTGGTCCCCGCCGGCAGCGCGGGCGCCGACATGTCCGCGGGCTGACGAGAGGGCTTCCGGGACAGCGATCTGCGCCCTCGCCGTCGTCGCCGGGGCCGGGGCCGTGGCCGGCGCGTGCCCCTCCGGGCAGGGAGGTCAGCCCAGCAAGCGTGCGACGTCCGCCGCGGACAGCCGGCCCTGCGACTCCAATTGCAGCGCCAGCGCCCGGGCATGCTCGACGCCGCGGTCGCGCCGGACCGCGAGCACCGAACCGGCGAACCGGTCCCGCTGCCAGCCTGCCGGGTCGGCATCGTGCCGTTTTCCCTGGTCGAGCCACCGCTCCAGCTGGTCGCGGGTGACCCCGTACCCGAAAAGGTGTTGAAGTCCCATCGCGGTGATCGGGTCGTCGACGGCGACGGCGTCCTCCTCGATCCACGGCCGGACGCGCTCCTGGATCTCCTCCTCGCCGCACCGGCCGTCGAGCAGGTCGCGCCACCACCCGGCGACCTCATCCCGTGACGGCGGCCGCACCGCGCGGCGCGCCGACCCGTCCTGCGGGTCCCAGATCGTCAGCCCGTAGTCGGCCGCGAGATCCTGGATCAGCTCCAGGGCCGGGTTGCTGCGGACGCCGAAACTGAGGCTCATGAACACGTGATCGATGCCCAGGTCCAGCGGCGTGCTCATCCATGGGCTGTCGTCCCCACCAGGCGGATGGTCCGGGAACTCCGCCCGCAGCCGCTCGTAGAAGCCGACGATCCGCGGATCGAGATCGCCCTCGGCATGGTCGGCCCGACGGCACCGCTCGACCATCGCGACCACCTCGGCCACGTCGGTCCAGCCGTCGATCGCCAAAACCCCAAGATCAAAGCTCATCCGGTACGCCTTCCGTGCCGCAGCCCCACCCGGCCGGCCGGGACATCGAACCACATGGTGCTGGCGACCGGAGCACTCAGCTGCGCTGTCACCGTGCCGATACTCGCCGTATGCAGAGCTTCATATCGGGCCGGCAGTCCGGCGGCAACGCCTGCCGTCGGCGTCAGGGTCCGGCACCGGCGCGGACGGCGGCCATGCGGCGGAACGCCCGGCGCCTCGGGTTGACGTGGCTGACGGTGTTCCTGGGCGTCGCCGTGACCGGTGGGAGCGCGGTGGCCATCAGCCAGCTCCAGCAGTACGCGGCCGAGCGCGGCGAACTGCGCATGCTGCTCACCGAGATGGACGTCGCCGCGTGGCAGCAGAGCACGCTGCGGCTCCAGGCCGTCATGGCGGGTCAGCTGTCACCGGAGGCTGCGCAGGCCCGGGAGGAGGTCGACGAGACCGTCGACGCCATCGGCGAGCAGTTCGCGCAGCGCGATCCGGCCAGCGCCGAGGCGCAGGCGGTGCAGGACGCCTTCCTGGCCTACGACGCCGCGGTCGACCACGAGTTCGACCTGCTCGCCGAGGGCGACATCGAGGCCGTGCGGCAGGTCGACGAGAGGGAGGCCGACCCGGCGTTCCAGACCCTGGTCACGGCAATCGAGGCGGCCGACCACCACTACAAGCGACTCGCCGACCGGGCCGACGACCGGGCCCGGCTGGGCACCGTCCTGATCCTGGCGGTGGCCGCGCTCACCGTCGTGCTGGTGGTGTGGCAGTCGCACCGGGTGCGGTCCCGGGCCTTCCGCCGGGCCTCGTATCAGGCCACGCACGACGCCCTCACCGGCCTGCCGAACCGGGTCCAGCTGCACCAGTGCATCACCGCGGCCACCGACCCGGAGCACGGCACGGCCGGCGCCGCGCTGCTGCTCATCGACCTCGACCGGTTCAAGGAGGTCAACGACACCCTCGGCCACCACTACGGCGACCAGCTGCTGGTCCAGGTCTCCGAGCGGCTCCGTGCCGCCCTGCGGCGCGAGGAGACGGTAGCCCGCCTCGGTGGTGACGAGTTCGCCGTCCTGCTGCCCGGTGTCACCGACGAGCAGGACGTCGCCGCGGTGGCGGCCCGGCTGCGCGACGCCATGGACGCGCCGTTCGTGCTGGACGGCCTGAGCCTGTCCGCCGGCGGCAGCATCGGCGCGGCGCTCAGCCCGCAGCACGGCAGCACCGCCGAGGAACTGCTCCAGCGCGCCGACATCGCGATGTACACCGCGAAGACCAACCGCCTCGGGTACACCATGTTCGACAGCAGCCAGGCCAGCACCGACCCGCGCAAGCTGACCCTCGCCGGCGACCTGCGCAGCGGCATCGAACAGGGCCAGCTCGTCCTGCACTACCAGCCGAAGGTGGACGCCCAGACCGGCGCGGCGCTGGGTGCCGAGGCGCTGGTGCGCTGGCAGCACCCCGAGCACGGCCTGATCCCGCCGGACGAGTTCATCCCGCTGGCCGAGCACACCGGCCTGATCACCCCGCTGACCACGTTCGTGCTCGACACTGCGCTGCAGCAGTGCCACGCCTGGATCCTGGCCGGCCACGAGCTCACCGTGGCGGTCAACGTGTCCACCCACCGGCTGCTGGACCTGGGCTTCCCGGAGGAGGTCGCCGGCCTGCTGGCCCGGTGGGAGGTGCCGGCCCGGCTGCTCACCATCGAGATCACCGAGAGCGCCATCATGGCCGACCCGGACCGCGCGATGCTGGTGGTCGAACGGCTGCACGCGCTCGGCGTCCACCTGTCCATCGACGACTTCGGCACCGGGTACTCCTCGATGGCGTACCTCAAGACGCTGCCGGTGCAGGAGCTGAAGATCGACCGCTCGTTCGTCAGCTCGATGACCATCAGCGAGCGCGACGCGGTCATCGTCCGCTCCACCGTGGAACTGGGCCGCAACCTCGGCCTGCGGGTGATCGCCGAGGGCGTCGAGGACCTGTCGACCTGGCAGGAGCTGGACGCCGTCGGATGCGACGCGCTCCAGGGCTACTACATCTCCCGCCCGGTCCCGTCGGACCGGTTCGACGAGTGGCTCGACAGCCGGCCGGTCAGGACACCGGCCGGGACCTACTGACCGGTCAATCGGAAGCGGACCCGGGTCTCGCCGTCGTGCCGGTCGATGGCGAGACCGTCGCAGAGCTGGCCGGCCAGCCACAGCCCGACACCCCGGCGGTGCGGGTGCTGCGGCGGGCGGTAGCCCGCCAGCGGGTCGGCCGGGCCGTTGCCGTGGTCGGTCACCTCACAGGTGATCGCCCGCTGGTCGACCCAGACCTGGAGCCGGCGGTCACCGCGGCCGTGCCGCAGGCTGTTCACGGCCACCTCGGTGGTGACCAGCAGCAGGTCGTCGACCGCCGGCCGGGTCCAGCCGAGGGCGCGGGCCACGGCCACCAGGGTCTGGCGGGCCCGGCGCAGGCCGGCCGGCCCGGTCAGGTCCAGCACGAGCAACGCCTCGCCGGCGACCGGTGGCAGCGGTTCGGCCAGGTCGCGCAGCAGCTCGGCCGGTTTCTGGTAGCCCGGCCCGGAGTCGCCCCGGGCGGCGGTCATGACCGGATGGGTTCGCCGGGCGCTGGCCACGACCCGGTCCGGCAGCCGGCGGGTGTCGTACGGGCAGATGATCCGGGCCGGCACGTCGACGAACACCTCGTTGACCGCGGACTCGTACCGTATCCAGGTGTCCTGCCGGGTTGCGGCACCGAACTCCACCTCGCCGACGACGCGCATCGACTGCCGGCCGCGCGCCCGCTCCGCATCGAGCAGGCCGGACCATCCGGCGATGGTGGCGGCGGGCCGCCGGTACCAGGTGTCGCGGTCGATGAACGTGACCTGGCCGGCGTCGTCGCCCAGCCGTCGCCGCAGCAGGTCGATGTTGTGCGCGGTGACGGCCGCGATCACGCCCTCGCCGCGCCGCAGCCCGCCGGCGAGGAACGGGACCAGCGCATCGACGAACTGGTTGTCGTTGTCGTAGATCAGTGCTTCGTGGGCAAGTGGCATCCCGATTATCGTCAATCTTCGAGGATCGCGTGGGGGAAGTACTCCGACCAGCCGGCCGGCTTCCAGATCTTGCGCAGCAGTGGCGTGGCTCCGCGGAGCGTGGTGGGCCCGTGCTCGTCGGCGATGGCCTCGCAGAACCTGCCGATGGCGCGCGCACCGCTCACGTCGATGAAGCAGACGCCGCTCACGTCCAGCACCGCGGTCGGCCGGCTCGGCGCCGTCTGGGCCAGCAGCCGATCCACCTGGGCGGCGGTCAGGAAGTCGACGTCGCCGGACAACCGCAGGGTGCCGTCCCGGCCGACATTCAACCGGAACGCGCTGTGCTGGCGGGACCGCCGGGTGTGCAGCGGCTCGGCCAGCATCAGGTTCCGGGTCGGCCAGCGGCGGGCGTCGTACCCGCACATCGCCGTGATCGGCAGCTGTTTCACCAGCAGGTCGGTATGCAGTTCGTAGGCCGGCCAGGCGGACAGCGCGTCGGGATGCCGCAGCAGAAAATGCGTCTCGACGTACACCCGCAGGCCGGTGTGTCCCTGCGCGATGGCGGATCGGGCCGCGCCGGCACAGCGCTCCAGTCGCTCGTCGGCATCGAAGACACCCTCGGCCAGATACGCCGACTCGGCGGAATCGACGATCAGCAGGCCGTAGTCCACCAGATCGTCGACGGGCAGACCGACGTCGCGCAGATCGTCCAGAATGGTGGCGCTGGCCGCACCCGGAACGGTGAAGACCCGGACCTGCTCCCAGCGCGCAAGACCGGCGAGGGCGTATTCCACCAACGCCTGCCGGACTTCGGCGTCCCGGTCGTACACGAAACACAAATGGTCGTGCACGGTAAGATCGGGAACGCCGCGAACTGCCAGCACGATCATTACTCCTCGGTCGTCATTGCTGGTCAGGTGCACGCCGCTCTGCGGTTCCGGACCAGGATATGGCGCCTCGCCTCCGGCGCCTACCGGCATTCCCCCGAACGGGTGCCGCCACAATCAGGCCCATCGTCATTTGCGGCGCGGGACGACCAGGCCCGATTCGTACGCCCATACGACCAGCTGCGCGCGGTCGCGGCAGTGCAGCTTCATCATCGCCCGGTTGGCGTGGGTCTTGGCGGTCAGCGGGCTGATCACCATCCGCTCGGCGATCTCCTCGTTGCTCAGGCCCCGGGCGACCAGGCCGACGATCTCCTGTTCCCGCGCGGTCAGCACCTCGCGCCCGGCGGCCGGCTCGGCCGGCGCCGGGCTCGCCACGAACTCGCTGATCAGGTGGCGCGTCACCGCCGGGGCGAGCAGCGCGTCCCCGCGCGCCACCACCGCGATGGCCTGCAACAGGTCGGCCGGGTCGGCGTCCTTGAGGAGGAAGCCGCTGGCACCGGCCCGCAGCGCGGCGAAGACGTACGCGTCCAGCCCGTAGTTGGTGAGGATGACGACGCGGACCGCGGCCAGGCCGGGATCGGCGGCTATCCGCCGGGTGGCCTCGATGCCGTCCAGCCCCGGCATCTGCACGTCCATCAGCACGACGTCGGGCCGCAGGAGCCGGGCCTGCCGGGCCGCGGCCAGGCCGTCGGCCGCCTCGCCGACCACCTCCACGTCCTCCTCGGCGTCGAGCAGGGCGCGGAATCCGGCGCGCATCAGTGGCTGGTCGTCGGCCAGCAGCACCCGGATCATGCGGCGCCGTCCAGTGGGAACGTGGCGCGGACGGCGAACCCGCCACCGTCGCGCGGCGCCGCGTCCAGCGTGCCCCCCAGGCCCAGGACGCGCTCCCGCATGCCGCTCAGCCCGACGCCCGGCGTCACCGGACCGGCCGCCGGAGCCTGGCCGTCGTCGGTCACCGAGACGGTCAGCGCGGCGGGGGTGTATTCCACGTGCACGTCGGCGGTGGCCGGCCCGGCGTGCCGGGCGACGTTCGTGAGGGCCTCCTGCACGATGCGGTAACCGGCCTGGTCCACCTCTATCGGCAGGTCCGCGGCCGCACCCGAGACGGTGACCACCACCGGCACGCCGGCCGCCCGGGTCCGTTCGGCGAGTTCGTCCACCCGGTGCAGCCCGACCCGGTCCGCGTCGTCGCCGGGCGAGCGCAGCACCTCGAGCGTCGACCGCAGTTCGCGCATCGCGGTGCTGCCGGCCTCCTGGATCGCCAGCAGCGCCGGTGACGGCTCGGCGCCCTGCTTGCGCGCCAGGTGCACGGCGATCCCGGCCTGCACCTTGATCACCGAGATGCTGTGGGTGAGCGAGTCGTGCAGGTCACGGGCGATGCGCAGGCGCTCCTCGCCGGCCCGCCGCAACGCCATCTCCTCGCGGGTGCGCTCGGCCTCGACCGCCCGTTGCTCGACCTGTTCCACGTACGCCCGGCGCTGCCGCGCGACCAGCCCGGCGATGTTGGCCGCCAGGAACCAGCCGAGCAGCAGGCTGGTGCGTTCGACGATCTGCTGGCCCGGCTGGCCGGCCTCCGCCGCCGAGATGTCGCGGGCCAGGAACCCGCCCAGGAACACGACGCTGGCCAGGGCCGCGGCCGCCCGGTGCCCGCGCCAGGAGGCCACATAGACGGCGACCAGCACGGCGAACCCGGCCGCCACCCCGGCGTGCACGCGCACGTGGAAGGCCAGCATGGTCGCGGTCACCACGGCCAGCGCCGGCACCGGGAACCGGCGGCACCCGGCCAGCGCCCCGGCCGCGACCAGCACCAGGGCGACGTCGAGGGCGCCGACCGGGCCGGCGTCCGGCGCCAGCGACGCGTTGCCGAGCAGGAACCCGCCGAGCACGGCGCCGACCAGGACGTAGGGCAGGTCAGGACGCATGACCGAACTCTAGGACGGCGCGCCGGTGGCGGGCATCCCGCGGGCGCAGGCGCCGGCCGTACTGCGTACGCGGTATCCCGCCGCGCCAAGAGCCTGCGGTGGCACGACGCCCTCGCGGCCCGCCGCGACCAGCATCGAGACCCATGACCTACCGTTTCTTCACCCCTGCCCCACCGGCGGCGGCAACCGGCCGCACCGCCCAGGTCTACCGGCAGTTGCGGGCGGACTTCCTCGGGCCGCTGCCGACCTTCCAGGCGCTGTCGCCGGTCCCGGAGATCCAGGCCGCGACCTGGGTCCTGATGCGCGAGGCCCTGCTGGCCGGCGACACGTCCCGGGTCGAGCGCGAGGTCGTGGCGTCGATCGTGTCCCGGGCCAACCGGTGCCGGTTCTGCGTGGACTCCCACGCGACGCTGCTGCACGCGCTGGGCGAGCACGACCTGGCCGAGGTCGTGGCCCGCGGCGGCACCCCGGCGCAGCCCCGGCTCGCCGAACTCACCGAGTGGGCCGCGGCGAGCCGGACGCCGCGGGACGCCGGCTGGTCGGGCCGGTACGGCCCGGAGCTCACCGGCACGCTGCTCGCCTTCCACTTCATCAACCGGATCGTCTCCGCGCTGCTGGCTCCGGACCTGCTGCCCGGGGGCGTGCAGCGGTTCCCGGCGGTGCGGTCGGTGGCGGGCCGCCTCACCGCCCGGGTGGCCCGGGAGCGGAAGGAGCCGGGCCGCAGCCTTCCGCTGATCGGCGCCGCGGCGACCGCCGACGACCCGGTCGGCGTCGCCTATGCCGCGCTGCGGGACGCCGCCGCACCGGGCGGCGACCTGCTGAGCGCCGTGGCCCGCCGGACCGTCGCGGCCACCGTGCGCTGGGAGGACGGCCGGCACCCGGCCGACGCGGCGGCCTGGGCCACCGAACTGACCCGCGACCTGCCCGCGGCCGACCGGGTGGGCACCCGCATCGCGCTGCTGGCGGCGTTCGCGCCGGGCGCGATCAGCGTGGGCGACGTCGGCCTCTGGCGGCTGTCCCGGCCGGCGGACGAGGACCTGGTCCGCCTGGTCGCGTACGGCGCCATCACCGCGACCGAGCACATCGCCGGGGCACTGGCTCCGGCTTTCCGTTAGGGGGCCACCGTGCGCAAGGCATTCTCCATCGTCAGCGGCGTGCTGATCGTCGCGTTCGCGTTCCAGTTCGTGTTCGCCGCCGTGGGCGCGTTCACGAAGCCCGCGGACGACGGCGCGTATGCGCTGCACAGCATCACCGGGATGGCCGTCATCCCGATCCTCACCCTGCTCACCGTCCTGCTCGCCGCGCTGGCGAAGGCGCCCGGCCGGGTCATCGGGCTGGCCGCCCTGCCGTTCGGCCTGGTCGTCCTGCAGGCTCTGCTCGCCGGGTTGGCGAAGGGGTTCACCGACGAGTCCGGCTCCAGCACCGTGGTCGGGCTGGTCGTCGGCGGCCTGCATGCGGTCAACGGGATCGTGGCGGTGCACGTCGCGGTCGGCGTCGCGCGGGCGGCTCGCCGGCTGGGCGAACCGGTGCCGGACCAGCCGGGGCCGGACCAGCCGGTGCCACATCGACCGGTGACCGCCGCATGACCACCGGTTCGATTCTCGCTGCCGACCTGCTGATCGCGGTTCTCGCGGCGGCAGGCTGGCTGGGCGGCGGGGCGGCGTCGGTCACGGGGCGGCGCCGCCTCGCACTCGGCCTGGCGGCCTTCGCCCTGGTCGCCACGCTGGCCCGGGTCGTGACGATCGTCGCGCTCGCCCGGGCCGGGTGGTGGTTCGCCGCGGAGAAGGTCCTGATCGCGGCCCCGCTGTCGCTGATCGCGACGGCGGGCGCGGGCGCCTGGTGGCTGAGGTCGCGGTCCGTCGGGGTCGCGCTTTTCCTGACCGGGTACGCGCACAGCGCCGCTCTCCTGGTGACCGTGCTGCACGGTTATCCGGCGTCGGCCGGCGCGGCCCTGCTCGCGGCGTCCGGGGTGATCGCCGCGACCGCGGTCACCTGGCGGCTGCTCGGCGCGCGGCCGTCCCGCACGGTCTCCCGGACGGCCGGCGTGGTGGCGGCCGCGGCGCTGGTGGCCGGCACCGGGCTCGCCGCGCAGCCGGGTAGTGCTGACGTCGTACCCCATCTGCATGAAGCCGGTGTGGCAGCCGGCGTGGGCGAACCCACCAAGCGCTTCACCCTGGTCGCCGGCACCACGGCGACCGGGTGGGCGTTCAACGGGCAGGTGCCCGGGCCCGAGCTGACCGCAACCGTCGGTGACGTCCTCGAGGTGACGCTGCGCAACACCGATATCGAGCGCGGCGTCACCCTGCACTGGCACGGGTACGACGTGCCGAACAGCCAGGACGGCGTGCCCGGCATCACCCAGGCGCCGGTGCTGCCCGGCGCGGAGTTCGTCTACCGGTTCCGCGCCGACCAGGCCGGCACCTACTGGTACCACACGCACGCGGTTTCCGATGTCGGCGTCCGCAAGGGACTGTACGGCGTGCTGGTGGTCCGCACCGTCCCGGTGACCGGCGTCGACGTCACGATCCCGGTGCACACGCTGGGCGGCCGGACGCTGCCGGAGCCCCGGACGGAACGGATCGCGGCGGGGCAGCCGGTCCGGCTACGGCTGGTGAACACCGACAACACAACGCATCGTTACGCCCTGACCGGAACCCCGTTCCTGGTCGCCGCGATCGACGGCTCGGACCTGGCCGGCCCGGCGCCGCTGACCGGAACCGCGGTGCTGATCCCGGCCGGCGGGCGCTACGACCTGGTGTTCACCGCGCCGGCGACCCCGGTGGCGCTGCTCGTCGACGGCCGGGCGATCTGGTCGACCGGAGCGGTGACCACCGCGACCGGGAAGTGGCCGGTGCTGGACCCGCTCGGCTACGGGCGGCCGGCGCCGGTGCCGTGGAGCCGCCATGACCGGGAGTTCACCCTGGTGCTCGACCGGGGCCTGGACCTCAAGGGCCTGCTCCCGCGCTATGCGCACACGGTCAACGGCGCGGCCGACCCGGACACCGGGGTCCAGGTCGCCCGCCTCGGCGAGACCGTGAAGTTCACGGTCGTCAACCGCTCCACCGTGGTGCATCCGTGGCATCTGCACGGACATCACGTGCTGGTGCTGTCCCGCAACGGCCAGCCGGCGACCGGCAGCCCGCTGTGGCTGGACTCGTTCGACGTCCGGCCCGGCGAGGTCTGGGAGGTGGCCTTCGTGGCCGGCAACCCCGGCATGTGGGCCAACCACTGTCACAACCTGCCGCACGTGGAGGCCGGGATGACGCTGCACCTGATGGTCAGGGGATAGCCGCCGCCACGAGTTCCTGGTACGCGGCGACGCCGTCCGGGTCGAGATACCCGCCGGCCGGGACCGTGGTGGCACCCAGATACCAGTTGTCCATCTGCCAGTAGTTGATCACCCGGAAGTTGCGGGCGGTCAGCCAGGTGCGCGAGGCCCGGATCGCCGGCCCGCGGGAGGCGCGCACCCCCTGGTCGTCGTCGATGCCCCACTCCGGCAGGGTGAGCGGACGGCCCAGCCCGGAGAAGGCGTTGTACCAGCGGGTCATCCGTGGGTCGCTGCCGACGCTGACCGGGTTGTCCGGCTCGCTGCCCCGGGTGCTGGCCTGCCAGTAGAGGTCGAAGCCGTACGCGTCGGCGAACAGCGGCGGCACGATCCAGTCCTGGATCTCCCGGTCGCCGCCGGTCCCGTTGTTGGTCACCCCCGGCGAGCCCGGCCGCCACTGGTAGGACATGTGAATCGGCACGATGTTGACCGACGGATTGACCGGTTTGGCGACCAGATAGACATGGCTGAAAGCGGCCACGAACTGCGTGCCGGTCATGTCGTCCTCGGGCTCGTGGAAATAGGTCAGGAAACTGTTCGCCGGCATCGCCGCCGCGATGTTCAGGATCTCGGTGTCGCAGCCGCCGGTGGCCACCACGGCCGGCGTGCACGAGGTCTTGAACGAGAACCAGAGGGTGGCGTTGTGCGTGGTGTGGCAGGTGACCGCGTCGGCCGGCGGCAGTTGCCCGGCCGACGCGAACACCCGCCGGATGCCGAGGTAACCGAGGTTGTTGCGCTCGTCGAGGAAGCCGGCACAGGTGTTTCCACTGCCGACGGTGTCGTTGACGGAGGTGGTCGCGCCGACCGCCAGGGTGGGCAGCGCGGCGTGGGCCGGGGTGGGATTCGCCGTCGCCACAAGCACGGCCACGGTGGTGGCGGCAAGGGCTCGGTACAGGACACGAGACATATTCGGAGCATAGGTAGATGAATGGAGGAACCCCCATGCATGAATGCGTGAGGGCTCCGTTCATGTCGTTTACACCGGCCAGAGCTCCCAATGCTGCAACGGATGCCCGGTCCAGGCCCAGTTGCCCACCGGGCTGCCGTTGCCGAGACCGCCCGACGCGAAAGCGTCGATGTGGTTGTGCGGCCCGCCGAGCATGACGGCGAAGATGTACGCGCCGAGGTCCGCGTTGTAGTCCCTCCGGAACTTCTGGCCCGAACTGTTCACACAGTCCCACAGCAGGTACTGGAAGCCGTTGGCGCCGCCGGAGTTGGCCGGGTAGTCCAGACAACGGCGTTGGCTGTTGTCGGTCGGCGTCCGCGCGTTGACGAGCTGGAACCGGTAGTCCACCGCATCGATGTTCTCGTAGAGGTCCCACTGCGTGCTGATCCCGCCGTTGCACTGCCACAACCCCACCCTGTTGCCGTTGAGGCCGCCCCCGTTGAAGTGTGCGTCCAGGCAGGTGCCGGTGTAGCTGTTCCGCAGCTCGTACCGTCCGTAATAGACCCAGATGGCGGCCTGGGCCGGGCTGCCCACCACGGTTACCAGGCCGGTGGCGAGCAGCACCGCCACCAACAGTCCTCTCAGGAATCGCATGCGTTCTCCCCTCTCGGTGCCTCGCCCCCGTGGCGGGCACGATCGAAGCCTGGCGATGACCGGTTTCACGGTGGTTTCATGGACCCGGCCGGCGCTCGGGGGGAAGGCGTTCGCGATGGAGTTCGGGTTACTGGGGAGCCTGCGGGTGGTCGTCGACGGACGCCCCGCGACCTTGGATCAGCCGATGCCGAGCCGCCTGCTCGCGGTGTTGATCTGCCGGGCCGGCACGCCGGTCTCGGTCGACGCCCTCATCGAGGAGCTCTGGGGCGGCACCCGGCCGGCGACCGCCCGCAAGACGGTCCAGCTGTACGTGCACCGGCTCCGCCGGATGCTCGGCGACCCGGACCGGATCCGGCACGGCGCCGGCGGCTACACCCTCGTGATCCACCCCGGTGAACGCGATCTCGACCGGGTGGAGGACCTGGTCCGGGCCGCCCGCGCGACTGCCGACCCCCGCGGCCGGGCCGCAAAGCTCGCCGACGCCCTGGCCACCTGGCGGGGTACGCCGATGGCCGAGTTCGCCGGCCTGTCCGCGGTGCGCGCGCTCACCGACCGGCTGGCCGACTACCGGGCCACGGTGCTGGAGATGCGCGTCGACGCCGACCTGGAGCTGGGCCGGCACGCCGACCTGGTGGGCGAGCTGGCGGAGGCGGTGGCGCACCATCCGCTGCGCGAACGGTTCGCGGCCCAGTTGATGCTGGCGCTCTACCGCTGCGGCCGGCAGGCCGAGGCGCTCGCCGTCTACCGCCGGACCCGGGACCGGCTGGTGGCCGAGCTGGGTGTCGAGCCGGGACCGGAACTGCACGACCGGCACCTGGCGGTGCTCCGGGCCGACCCGGAGCTGGACCCGCCGGCGCGGTGGACGGCCGTCCGGGCGGCTCAGCTGCCACCCGCGCCGCAGCCGTTCACGGGTCGCACCGCCGAACTCGACCG
Organism: Paractinoplanes rishiriensis; assembly: GCF_016862375.1. Taxonomy (GTDB): domain Bacteria; phylum Actinomycetota; class Actinomycetes; order Mycobacteriales; family Micromonosporaceae; genus Actinoplanes; species Actinoplanes rishiriensis. The sequence continues at coordinate 62,097 of NZ_BOMV01000073.1, forward strand.
CCTCGACCGGCTGCTGACGGACCGGCCGGCCGCGCTGGTCATCTCGGCGATCTCCGGCACCGCCGGCGTCGGCAAGCCGAACCCAGAAAATTGGCACACTTTTAAGATCACCCATTGACCCGATTAGGGTCGATCAGCGCCGCTGATGCGCGGCGCCCAACCCGTCAGGCCGACGTCCAGCCGGTACCCGCAGCGCGGGGCATCGCCTCCCGGACGCGCCTCGCCGTTTCAGCGTAGTTGCCGGGGCCGCGTGGGTCGCCGTGTGCCCCTCGTTCGGGTGACTCCCACCCGCGAACCCTGATCATTTCGCCCGGTCCCCGCAGCGCGGGGTCGGGCTACCGGCGCATGCCCTTGCGCCGTCACGTCTCCCGACCCTAGGCGCCCGCGCGCCTCGGGAGGCGGCCCATCGAATCCCTTACCTGCAAAGGACTCCTTGCCATGATCCGCGCCCAAGAACAAGTGCAACCCGCAACCACAACCGACCCAAACCGGTCGCACCAACGATCACCCAACGCGGTGCGGCCCGACCCGATGCACAGCCGATCCGGCCAGCCAAGCCGACAACTACCGGTCCGACCTGAGCAGGGAACACCGGTCGGTCCCGGTCCCGGTAAGCCTCGCCGGATGGGTCCTGCTGCCCGTCCGGGACGGGACGGCATGGCTCACACAAGCGTGCGCCCGTGGACCTGTGACACCTACCTACGCGTGCAGGTCGGGGACGTGTACCTGTCGATGCTCGCCGCGAACGCGCGGCGGGTGCTCGCCGATCTGTCCGCCCTACTCGCACTCGCCGCTATCGAGGGGGTGGCCCTGTGAACACCAAGACTGACAAGACATTGCTGATCCTTACCGCCCTGTTCGTGGGTGGACTCGCGGTGGTCGCGGGCGCGATCAGCTTCGACCACATGCGGGAGCTGGCCACCCACCACGATCAGACCGGGTGGAAGTCGTACGCGTTCCCGATCAGCGTGGATGGCCTAGAGATCGTGGCCAGCCTCTACCTGGTCGCGCAGCGACGCGCCGGGCGCCCGACCGGGTGGGTTCCGTGGGTGGCGCTGATCGTCGGCACCGCCGCGAGCCTCGCCGCGAACGTCGCCGTGGGCGGCGCCGATCCGGTCGGCAAGGCGCTTGCCGGGTGGCCGGCGCTGTCCATGCTCGTGTCCGTGAAGCTGTTGTTCGCCATGTTGGATCATGAAACACGAGATGATCAGCGGACGATCGTCCGGGACGATCAGCAGACGGTTCGAGACGATCAGCGGACGTCCGGGACCGTCCCGGCCGACCCGGAGATCGTCCGGCGGAGCGGACGGGACGACGCGGCACCGTCCGCGACCGTCCCGGCCGACCGGTCGGCCGACACACCGACTACAACCGCCCCGGGCGGCAGTGGGCACCCGGGCGGCCCGGCGGCACCGATCGACGTGCGCACCGTGGCGCACCTTATTCCGGCCGCGCGGGCGGCCCGCGCCACGCTCGCTGAGACTGGCCTGTCGCTGTCGCGGGACCACCTTGCCGACGTCATGCGCGACGAGGGGCACGGCGTGTCAAACGAACGCGCGTCACTCCTGCTCAAGATGCTCAAGGCCGAACAGGACGTGACCGCGATCGAACCGGGCACCATCCCACCTCGATCGCAAGAACCGGAAACGCTAACGGAGGTGGTGGCCTAATACGCCAGCCGTAGATCGTGATGGTTATGGATGTTGGTGCTGGTAGTGGCTGATTTTGGCGCGGTGTTGGTGGCGACGTTGCCAGGTTGACCAGGTGTCCGGGCAGGCGATGCGGCTGGCGGTTCGATGACGTGGACGACCAGCAGGTGCCGGATTTCGTTGCAGGTCAATGCGATCAGCCCGTCTGGTGGTGGGGTGCGGGTCTGAATGGGTGCAAGGCTTGCCCGCTTCCGTTAGGTATCCAGCCGCCTCCGCGAGGTGTGGGAAGATTTGGTATCACCCCGTGAATTGCGTGAAATCCTCGATGTACCTCCACCGGACCGCCCATTCAGGGAGCTGCTTCGCTACCGTCGGTAGGGCTGTCAACGCGCGGAGGAGCCCCATGACCGACACGCCGTCTACATTGGCTGATCTCTTGAGATTGGCGACGTGGGGTCCACGTGACCTGGTGGCCGCCATCAACACGCGGTTGTCGCGGCAGGGACGCGATCGTCAGCGTATCGATCCGACCGCCGGCTACTTCTGGCTCCGTGGGGGTCAGCCCCGTCCGTCCGTGCGCTGGCTCGTCGCAGCGGTGCTGACCGAGCGACTCGGTTTCAACGTCGACACAAGCCAGCTCTGGCCAGGCACAGAGACCGGTGAGGTAGCGGCGGCGAGCGGATTCGAGTCGGTGTCACATGTAGATGATCTGCTGCGTGAACTCGGCCACCTGTCCACCATCGCGGCTACGCCGTTAAGCCCGGTCGGTGATGCCTCCGGTCTCGACCTCATCGGAGTGGTACTGGACCAGTTTCGTGGCCTTTCAGTCTCCGCCCGGCTGCGACCCGATCATGAGAACATTAATCCCGAGCAGGTCGATCTTGTTGCGGCTCACGTCGCCGATTTGCGGCGGCTGGATGATCGGCACGGTGGCGGCGCGTTAAGCGTGCGTTATGTGACATCCCAGCTGCGCAGCACGATGGACATGGTTGAATATGCGAGCTACGACGCCGCTACGGGTCGGCGGCTGTTGGCAATCGTGGCCGATCTGGCGCAACTGCTCGGATGGCTTCATTTCGACTCCAGCCGCTACGGTGCGGCGGAGCGATATCTGCTGCTCAGCGTGGGCGTTTGCCGCGCGCTGGGGGACACCGAACGTGCTGCGAACGTCATCGGAATGCTCAGCTACGTGTCCGCTTTCGCTGGGCACGGCCGCCAAGCCGTGCATCTCGCCGAGGCGGCACACACCGAGTCCCGATCGCAGGACGCGCTTATGAGGGCACGACTTCTTGGCCGTGAAGCGACCGCCGCTGCGTCGGACGGTGACCTCGCGGGCTTCCGTCGCTGCGCCGAGGCAGCCGCTGTCCTGCTCGGTGAGGACGTCACGGATGAACCGAGGCCGACGTTTTTGTACTACCTCAGCCCTCTGCAACTGGCTGCGGAAACCGGCCAGGCATTAGTGACGCTCGCGGCCCGCTCGACCGTCCATCGCAAGCGGCTGCTCGACGAGGGAATCGACGTGCTGAGCACCGCGGTAGCCGAGATGACTGGTACTGACGACGCCAACGGGCCGGCCTACGCCAGATCGGGGCTGCTCCACAGCACATTCCTCGCGCAGGCACTCATGCAACGTGGCAGGACGAGCGAGGCCATCGGAGTGATCAGGGACGGTTTGCCGCTTTTGCCTACAGTTCAGTCACCTCGTAGCCGTAGTTACCTGCGGGTCCTCCGGCCGGTCCTGGGCCGTCACTCGCGGTCCGCAGAGGTCAAAGCCTTCCTTCCTGAGTTCGATGCCGCACTATTGCATGCATGACCACCGGCAATCTCGATGCACCCTTCCATGGTGATGCACACAACGACGTCATTTTCGTTGTACGGCGGACCGATCATCCAGACGCCGCGAGGATGCTCGGCGCGTTCTACCGCGAGCAGGTAGGGCGGTACGGATACGCCGAGTCCGTCGATCTTGACCCGAACGTCTACGACGATCCGAGCGGGATCTTTCTTGTCATCTACCGAGACAGCAGGCCGGTCGGCTGCGGTGGTTGCCGCAGGGCCGACAGATCTAGAGATACCTTCGAGATCAAGAAGACGTACCTGGTTCCCGAAGCCCGTGGATGCGGCCTCGGTCATCAGCTTCTCGAAGCGTTGGAGCGCGCCGCCGTCGCCGGGGGCGCGCACAGAATCATCCTGGAAACCGGCATACGCAACAGCGCGGCGCTGCGGCTGTTTATCGGCAGCGGTTACACGCCGATGGCGCGCTACGTTGCCGGGCGAGACCCGGCGATCAACCGAGCGTTCGAGAAGATGCTGACGCGGTCGCCGCAGCGACTCAGGACTGGGGATGCTCGGTCAGCCATCGTTTGAGCAGCATTTGCTCCCGTGCCGGGTTGATTCCATGTTCGCTGAAACGTTCGTGCTCGACGGGTCGGCCACCACGTCTCAGCCAGGCCCAGGTGTCGGCGACGGTCCGGGTTAGGGGACGGCAACGCAATCCTGCCGCGTGAGCCCGATCGGTTCGCATGCTCCAAGGCGCAGCCGCATTACGCCACAACGGCAGCTCGGTCCACTCTGTGACGCCTCGGCTCGTCAACCAATCCTCGTCAACCCAGACAAAGATTATCGGCCAATTCGTTACCCCGACTGCGTCGGCACACGCGTTCAGCATGTCACCGAATGTCGCTTCACCCATTTTCGGTGCAACGTTGTAGACGCCGTTGTCTAGATTTTCTACCCGCTCTAGAAGGAACAGAGATAGATCGCGGACGTCTACCGGCTGAATACCGCGGTCAGGTGCGGGCACCAGTATGTCTCCTCCGCGGTGAATTCTAGTCAGCCACCATTGCAGACGGCCGACGTATTCGCGCGGGCCAAGCACGACATGCGGTCGCAAAATTAGAAGTCGTTCTTTCCCAAAAGCCCGCTCGCAGGCCATCTCGCATCCCACCTTCAGCGGACCGTACGCATCGGGATCCCATTGTCGTGTCACAGGATCCAGGTCCGGGTAGCCATCCCATAGCGGAGAATCCTCATCAACCGGAGCATGCGGCCAATCACGGTAAGCAGAAATCGTCGAAACGAACGTGTAGTGTCCGGTTGCCGGTGCCAACAGTTCGGCCGACCGCCCGACAACCGCGGGCACACTTCCCGACACGTCGACCGCAGCGTCCCACGGCCCTTCCTGTAGCAGCGACTTAAGATCCGCTGCGCTCTCGCGGTCGCCCTTCACATGGCGCACACCATCGGGTAACGCCGCAGGGGATCGGCCTCGATTGTACACAGTGACGTCGTGGCCCCGCGCGACGGCGCTCTCGACAAGCGTCCGACCGACAAACCACGACCCGCCAAGGACCAAAATCCGCACGACCTCACCCCTCGGAACCGGAAGCTGCACGCGACACTTTTCACACAATTCACGTCTACATCGTGGACATTCTCATTGTCCACGACGAGGCGGCCTTCCGGCAACGGTGACCCATTCGCCATGATGATCGGCGAGCACAGCGGTGGCCGCACGGGCACGACGGTCGAGCCAGTTGGTATTGGACCGAACGGGTTTGCAATTGAAACTATCCAGAAGACGAATCCTCTATGCCGTCGGTGCGCGATCGGTTCTCGCACGCCGACACAACGGATCATCGCGACGAAGCCGGAAGGAAGAGAACGATGATGTTACTGGTAGCAGTGATCGCGATCTTCGCACTGTTCCTGGGCCTCCTCGGCGGGTTCGTTCTCGCCAAACGTTCGCAGCGATGGTGTCCCGGGTGCGGCATCATCATCACGACGGAGCACTGCCCCGTCCGTCACCAAGGAATTGGGCCACCCGCCGAACTTACTACGGCCGCTGGCCGCTGCCTCGATTTCAAGCAACGCGCTGTGATGACGGGCTGAACGGCGCCGCGTGCCGCCGGCCCGTTCCACTTTCCGCGGAGGATCTTCCAGTCTTCCAGTCTCCTCAAATGTGTTTTCACTAGGGCCTAGGTGCGCTCCATCATCGTCGGCCTTGGGAGCCGCAGCGGCGGGACTACACAAATCCATCCGTGGGTCAGCTGCGAGCGCTAGGTGGGCTCGTGTCAATACGTAGGTGCGGAAGGTGGTCGTCATGTCGTCATCCCTGGCGTCGAAGCTCACTGATGCTCTGTGGCTTGCGGCGCATGACGGCGTTGATAGCAGGCCGTGTATCGGTGAACGGCCGCTGGCCGTTGGATTGGCGGCGGGGCTGCTCGCCGAGTTGCTGCATGGCGGTTTCACCGAATTGCGACAGGGTGAGCTTTTCCGCGCGACGGACGTGTTGCCTGGTGATCCTGCTCTTTCTCCGTTGCTGGTGACGATGGTGACGGAGGAGCGGGATTGGCAGCGGTCCGCACCGGTGGTCCGGGCGCATGCGCGGGTGAACGAAGGCTACGAATGGCCTCGGCTGGCTGGCGATGGCCTGGATGGGCTGCAATCGGCCCGTGACGGGCGGGGCAGATCCAGTGTGGTGCAGGGAGAGTTCCGGCATCGGATGCGCGGTCATGACCTTGGCGTGTGGTTGTCGTATCTGGCTTATGAGCAGCGTGCCGAGCGGCTGGTGATCGACCGCCTTGAGCGTGCCGGCCTGGTGCAGCGTCAGGGACACACACGTCTGTTCCGCAGTCCGGTGGTGCGGTTCGTGCCGTGCGACTCTGCGGTGTCTGGGAATCCGGCGAACGGCATCACGACGGCGATACAGCGTGGGTACAGCCTCAACGGCCGGGAGTTGGTTCTAGCCGGGTTGTTCTTGGCGACCGGTCTGCACCATCACGCGCTGGCCACGCTGAGTCTTCACGAACGCTCCGTTCTGGCCGACCAGCTCGGGCAGGGCCTGGATCCGATGTCGCGAGAACTGCTGAGCGCTGCTGACGCCGCTATCGGCGAGGCGGCCATGCGCTAACACCGCGGAACATCCCCATCCCTCACCCTTCATCCCTTGTTTCAGGAGGACTTCATAGTGTCCGCAGTATCCGCCCCCCTCGCGGGGAGCACGGTCTCCACCGCGTTAGCCCGTAACCGGCTCGGCGCGTTCGCGATCGGTTCGACGATCGCCTCGTCAGTGGCACCGCTGACGGTGGTCGCACTGGTGGTCAGCACCGCCTTGGCGGTGACCGGCCTGCTCGGCGTCCCGATCGCGATCATCGCAGTCGCCACGATCCTGATGATCTTCGTGGTCGGGTACTTGGCGATGGCCCGGCACATCCCGAACGCGGGCGCGTTCTACGCCTACGTCGCGCACGGTATCGGCCGGCCGTTCGGCGTCGGTACGTCGTGGCTGGCGTTGGCTACTTATAACGCGTTCCAGTTGTGCTGTTACGGCGGGTTCGGTGCGGCGATCGCGGTGCCGCTGGCCCAGCAGTGGTTCGGCATCGACCTGCCGTGGTTTATGGCCGCGTTCGCCGTGTGGCTGCTCGTGGCGGTGCTCGGAGCGAACGAGATCAGCCTGTCGGAGAAAGTGCTGGTCGTGTTGGTCGTCGCCGAGACGATCCTGGTGGTGCTCTACAGCGCCGCCATTATGGCCACGCCGGGGTTCGGTTTCACCGGCGCGGCGGTGGCGCCGAGCAATCTGTGGGCGCCGGGCGCGGGCACGTTGATCGTGATCGGGATGACCGCGTTCGCCGGGGTGGAACAGTCGGCGGTCTACATCGAGGAATCGAAGAACCCCCGGCGCACGATCCCGGTGGCCACCTACGCCACCATCGCCACGATCGCGGCGGTGTACGTGTTCGCCGCGTGGGTGCAGATCTCGGCCGGCGGAGCACAGATCATCGACCGGGCCGCCGCGGAGGGTGCGGATCTGTTCTTCAACCAGACCGCTGTCGTATTGGGCGCAGCGGTCGTCGACGTCGGGCATGTGTTGTTGGGGACCAGCCTGATCGCCGCTTTGCTGGCATTCCACAACGCGGTCGCCCGCTACACCTTCGCGCTCGGCCGTGAGGGTGTGCTGCCGCGGGTGTTCGGCCGCTGCACCCGCAAGGGTGCTCCCCGTAACGCGTCCCTGGCGCAAACCGGTCTCGCGTTCGGGGTGCTCGTTCTGTACGCGGTCGCGGGCTGGGATCCGCTGGTGCAGTTGTTCTACTGGGGCAGCACCTCCGGCGGTCTCGGAGTGCTGCTGCTGATCACCGCAACCAGCATCGCGGTGATCGGGTTCTTCGCCCGCGACACCCACGGTGAAACGCTGTGGCACCGGCTGTTCGCGCCGCTGCTCGCGGTCGTAATTCTGCTGGGCGTCTCCTGGCTCGCCGTGACCAACCTGCCGACCCTGTTCGGCGTCGAAGCGGGCACCGGCCCTGCCAAGGTCGTACCGGTCGCCTTCCTGATCATTTTCGCCGCGGGTATCTGCTGGGGTCTGATCCTGCGCCGTGCCCGGCCCGGCGTCTACGAGGGCATCGGTCGCGGCACCCGCAGCGCCGTCGCGGCACCGTCCGGCCTGTCCGCCATCCTCTCCGAAAGGCACCCCTCATGACCGGCCTCGAAACCAGCGCGAGCAATAGCACGAGCCCGGCCCTGCGGATCGCCGCGGACGGCGACATCGACCGGGTAGCAGATCTGATCACTGACGCGTTCGACCACCTGACGGTCATTCATTTCCTGGTGCGAGACCCGGCGCGGCGTCGGCCGGTGGTCCGTGACTGGTACCGGCTGTGGGTCGAACACGCCATCAGCGGCGCCGGGCAGGTCGTCATGACCGAGGCCGGGGATGCGGCGGCGGTGTGGTTCGACCGCACCGGCACGGCCGGCGAACCCGAGGACTACACCAGACGCCTGACTGCCTTGGCCGGTGACGACTTGTCACGGTTCGAGCATCTGGATGCGCAGATGGACGCCCACCACCCGGGCGAGGCGCACTGGCACCTGCTGTTCCTCGCCGTGCGTCCGGATCGGCAGAACCGCGGGCTCGGCGGCGCCCTCATGCAGCACACTCATGCCCGTCTCGACGACGCCGGCACCGCCGCGTATCTGGAGGCGACCGGTGAGGACAACCGCAGGTTGTACCGGCGGCACGGCTACATCGACATGACCCCCGCCACCCTGCCGGTAGCCCCCGGGATCCGCCTGTACCGGATGTGGCGCCCCGCCCAGGACACCTAAACCCGGCAGGTCAGCTGCCCACCGCAACCCGAACCTGCGATGGGAACAAGATGCCTGCCCCGTCCGGCCCGTCTCCCCGCATGCGATCGACGTCGCCCGATCGCGAAGGGCCGGACCCCGGTGGTGTGCCGCCACCATCGGCCTCCCCACTCTCCGGGGCCGTCGCGGCGGCACACCACCACCCGAACATCGGCCAACATCAGCAACCCGCAGGGAAAGGACCCACTGATGAGCTTGCACCGGCCGTCTCCGATTCCACCCTCGACGTCGGCGGGAACGAACGGCCGCCTGGCTCCGCGCATCCGCGTGGTCCCCAACCCGCGCCGCAACCTGGCTGGCACGCCGGGAGTCTCGTCATGACCAGCGACGACCTGCGTGAGCGGATCGACACGACGCGGCCGCATCCCGCGCGACGGTACAACTACTGGCTCGGCGGCAAAGACAACTATGCCGCCGACCGCGAGTCCGGTGACGAGATCGCCAAGCGGTGGCCCGCGATCGTGACCGCGGTCCGGGAGAATCGGGCTTTCTTGCAGCGCGCGGTCCGCTACAGCGCTGAGCAACTTGGTATCCGGCAGTTCCTGGATATCGGCACCGGTCTGCCGTCGGCGGACAACACCCACGAGGTGGCCCAACGGGCCGATCCGGCCTGCCGGATCGTCTACGTCGACAATGATCCGCTCGTCCTTGCTCATGCCCGTGCCCTGCTCACCAGCACACCTGAAGGCGTCACCGCCTACATTGACGCCGACCTGCGCGAACCTGCCAAGATCCTCAGGGATCCCGGGTTGGTCGGCGCCCTGGATCTGAACCGGCCGGTGGCGCTGCTGCTCGTTGCGGTCCTGCATTTCATCCCCGAGACCGCTGACCCCTACGCCATCGTGAGCACTCTCAAGGACGCGCTCGCACCGGGCAGCCTGCTGGTGCTCTCGCACGGCAGCTTCGACCTGCTACCGCAAGCCACCGTCACCGCGCTGACCGGCGACCACTACCCCGGCAATGACCACTTCCACGCTCGCACCCGCGTCCAGGTCGAACGGTTCTTCGACGGCTTCGATCTGATCCAACCCAGCCCGGACGACCTCGAACGGCCACCGCCTGAACTCGGCGTCATCAGCGACTGGGCTCGCGCCCCGCATGACGGAGGACCGGCTCCGGAGCAGGTCTCCACCTGGGGCGCCGTGGCCCGCAAACCGCGCAGCCGCGGAGACCGCAGTGCTGCGTAACGCCCTGTTCGCCACCGCATCCCGCCTGCCCAACGCCGACGTGGGAGTGGTGATCTGGGGGGTCTACGTGGAGATCGAGGGAGTGCACCTCGACCCCGAACACGGCCGCATCGTCCTGGAACTGGACGAGGACGCCCTACCCGCGGCGATCCGCCGCGCGGCGGACGAGTAGCCCCCCGATGAAGAGCAGGCCCATTGCTACCAACGTTCTCCCAGGCACCAACGGCGGTGACTTCGACCATCTGATCGAGCTGCCGACCGGCCGGCGTGCGCACCGCTGCGGAGTGCGCCCGCCCGGCTTGCCGACAGGGTCCACCGAACCACGCTGATCGGCCCTCGCCAGACCGCCAGGAGCGGCGTCGCGTCACCCCTGGTCACCCACCAGCACCCCGTACTGCAAAAGGAAAACTTCCGATGACTATGTTCCGGCCGTTGCTGAACGCGTCCTTACTCTCCAGCGCGGGCAACGGCCGTGCGCTGCCTCTCGTCACCGCCGGCTCGCGGGAACGGGCGTCAGCAGCGGAGCACAGGCCCGCATGGTGGCGGGCCCGCTTCGCATGGCCGGGTACGCGGCCCCGCCCGGGGCGGGTCGCCGGCCGCGTACCCGGCCCATCCACCGCCACGCTCGACCTCGACCGGCTGCCCCGCACTTGGCGGCAGCGCCGCGTCCCTGGATTGCCAGTGTCGGCTTGCGTGGAGGCGAGGTGAGCAGCGACATTGACCGCGACCCGCGCGTCGCTGCGGATCTCGCCCGCCTCGACAGTCTTCTCGGCGTGCGACCCCGGCGCCGGGCGCCCGCGCGGGCACGGGCGCGGGCCACGGCGACGGGTTCGGAGCATGGCGCCTTCGAAACGGCGGTCGCCGTCGCGGCTGCGCGTGTCGCCGACGAACGGCGGATGCGCTGGTATACCCGGTGGGACCGCTGGCGGGGGCATTTGCTGAGCCGTGGCACTCGTCCGTTGGTGGTCAGGTATCTGCCACCGGACTGGATGTCGTACCTGCTCTGGTACAGCCGGCACACCCAGGCGTGGGTTCTCGAACTGCGCGACGGCAAGGGCCTGATCGTCATGGACGAGAACCGCGACCTCGCCCGTAACGACGTGTACGCCGCGCAGAGCTGGGCCTGCACCTGCTGGACCGACCGGCTGGACGAGCGGTGTTACGCATGGCTGCCAGTCACCGTGACCCGGCGCCGCGGCTGGACTCCGATGTTCGACCCGCACTGGCGACACAGCCGGCTCTACCACGACCTGCACCGCGCAAGAGACGCAGCCAGCTGCTGCACATGGTGACCAGATCCGCGACCTGGCCAGACGCCCCCAACTGGCCCGCCAGGGCAGCCGCGCGGCAACCCGCAAGCCTTCCGCGGCCAAACCACCGGCCGTGATCACCAGCCCTTCGCCAGGCCCCACCCGCAGGAGCACTCCATGACCGGTCCCACCAGCACGCCCGGCGCCCGCCGGCCGGCCCCTCCGGCGTCGGTTGTCGCCGCGGCCCGAGCGGACTACGACCGCGTACGACCCAAGCTCGCGGAAGCGGTGGTGAAGGTCCGCGCCGAACTCGCGGCCGGAGCCGACGACTTCGAGGCGGTCGCCGACGTATGGCTCAGCCTGCTCGTGCAGCAGTACAAACCCGAAACGCTGCTGCTGGCCGCCATCGCCATCGTCCAGGTTGCCAAAGAGCCACACCCGCAAGCACTCACCGACCCCGACAACCAGAAGTAGGCCACCGGTTTCGCCGCCGTGCCAGCTGGCAGAACCGCCCTGCGCACCGGTGCGTTGTCAGCATCTACACCGCCCTCGTCAGCCTCATTCGAGAGAACTTCAATGAAGCCTGTTAGCCGATTAATGATCACCGTGGCTGCCGTGGCCGGGGTGTTCGCCTGCACTGCATCGCCCCGCCGTCACGGAATATTCCGGTGCGCGAAGCCTGGTGGTGGGCAGTGGTGATCGAGCCGTCGGCGTTGCGGGGCCGTCCGGCTGGTCTGCTTCCGCTGCTGGGCTACCAGGCCGATGCGGTGCCCGCGCTGGCCGAAGGGTTGCCGGCCGGTGGCCGGGGGCAGTTCATCGCGGCGTGCGGCACCGGCAAAACGATGGTCGGTTTGCACACAGCCCTGCAGGTGTGCCCAGCCGGACTGGTGGTCCTGACCTGCCCGAGCCTGGCACTGCTGGCACAAACCCTGGAGCTGTGGGCCGCCGTCACCCCGCACGTACTGGCGGTGTGCAGCGACACCAGCGTCGCCACCCGGGCACGCCAGGCGTACCAGGTTGACTGCCCGGTCACGACGAAGGCGACCGAGGTGGTGGTCTGGCTGATCAGGCAGCCCACCGACCGGCTCCGGCTGATCCTGGTCACCCACAAATCCGCCGCCGTCGCCGGCGCGGGTCTGCTGGCCACCGGCATACCGGCGGATCTGCTGCTGGTCGACGAAGCCCACCGCACCACCGGCCACACCGCCAAACAGTCCGCGGTGGTCCACCACGACACCGGCCTACCCGCCCGGCGCAGGCTGTACAAGACCGCCACCCCGAGGGTTCTCGGTCCACGCCAGGACCCGCGCCAGGCGATGTCCATGGACGACGAGCGCTACTTCGGACCAGTGCTGTTCCGCTACCCGTTCGCCGACGCCATCGCGGACGGCTGGCTCGACGACTTCCGAGCCGTCGCGATCGGCATCACCCGCCGCGAGGTCCTGCACCTGCTCCACCAAGCGGGTTCCAGCGCGGTCGTGCAGGCCGGTGACGCACCCCTGCACACCGTCGTCGTGCAGGCCGCCCTGATCCGCGCGGCGAAGACGTTCGGCCTACGCCGGATCCTCGTGTTCGCCCGCACCATCCGCGAGTCCCGCGAGTTCGCCCGCACCCTCGCCCGGACCCTCGACGTGCTGCCACCCGACGAGCGCCCGGACGGCCCGTTGACCGTCCGGCACGTCGACAGCACCCAAAGCGTACGAACCCGTACGGCGGCCCTCGACCTGCTCGCCGAGCCGCCGCAGGACGGGTGGACCGTCGTGTCGAACCCGCACTGCCTCGCCGAAGGGATCGACGTCCCGGCGATCGACACGGTGGTGTACGCCCACGCCCCCCGCTCGGCCGTCGATGTGGTGCAAGGTGTCAGCCGGGCACTGCGCCGCAACCCGCACGGCCCCGGCATCGCCACCGTCCTGGTACCGATGCTGCTACCCGACGACGGCAGTGACCTCACCGACCTCGGCCCCTGGCAGACCCTGCTGCACACCCTGTGGGCGCTACGCGCCCACGACGACCGCTTCGCAGCGTCACTCGACCTGCAACGCGCCCGCCACACCCGCGACCAACCTGTGGCACTACCCGACCAAGTCCGGCTGATCCTGCCCGCCGGCTACACCACCCAAGACATCCTCGACCACGTCGCCGTCCGGATCGTCGAACACGCCAGCACCACCTGGACCGCCGGCATCGACGCGCTGACCGCCTTCCACTCCGAACACGGCCACAGCAACGTCCCACCCGGTTACCACGCCGGCCGCCTCGACCTGTCCCAATGGCTGCGCCAACAACTCGCGCTACTGCACGCCGGTCAACAACCCGCCGACCGGATCGCGGCCCTGCACAAGCTCGGCCTCTCGGTCACCGTCGCCGCCACGACCGGCCCGGACACCGTCGACCACGAAGCCGCACACCACCTCGACGCCGTCCGCGCCTACCACCGCCAGCACGGGCACCTGCGCACCCTGCCCGGCACCGTCATCGACGGCATCGACATCCACCAGTGGCTGGCGAGCAGCCGCCACCCCGGCAGCCGCGCCCGCACCGACCCCGTGGTGGGCCGGATCCTCGACACCCTGGACCCCGGCTGGGACATCATCCACGAACCCGCGTGCGTCGCCTCCCTGCACGCCGCCCGCACCCACCACACCCGCCACGCCGACCTACGGCCCGCACCCGACATCGTCATCGACAACCACGACATCCACCAATGGCTGACCCGCTGCCGCGACCCGCAAAGCTGCGTCCACCGCGACCCGACCTTGCACGCCCTGCTCACCGCCATGGACCCGCGCTGGACGCAGCCACCCCCTCGCGGCCACGACGAAGCCCTGCGCGCCGTCCGCGCCTATCACGCCGAACACGGTCATGTGTTGTGGCCGGCGGGAACCGTCATCGACGGCACCGACCTGGACCAGATATCGGAACGCTTTTACGGCTGGTGTGTCAACGGCAGCCTCTCCGGCGGGCAGACCGCCGCGTGGGCAGCCCTCGGCGTCGCCCGCCGCCACCGCAGCAACCTCACCTTCGACCGCAGCATCACCGCGGCCCGGCAGTACCTCGCCCGGGAAGGTCACCTCAACCCACCTCCCGAACACCGAGAAAACGGCATCGCGCTGCAGACGTGGCTCACCCGCGTACCCAGCTTCGCCCGCCGCGGCTACCACACCACCGAACAGACCCGCGAACTCGTCGAACTCGGCATCGGCGTCCCCCGACCCGAACACCGGACACCAGCTCGCACCACAACCCCGCCACGAGAGCACCCGGACAAGGAACTCCGCGCGGCGCAAGCCTTCCACCGCCGGCACGGCCACCTCTTCCCCACACCCGACACCCTCATCAAAGGCATCAACCTGTACGCCGCGCTGCGCCTGATCCGACACCGATACGTCCAGGGCCGGCTGAACAGCGAGCAGCTCGACCGCTGGAACGCCCTGGGCATGGTCTGGGACACCAGAGAAGCCGAATTCGCCTGGGGCATCACCGCCTGCCGCATCTACCGCGCCCGCCAAGGCCGCCTCAACCCCAGCCCGGACCACAGCGAGATAGGCATCCCCCTGCACCAATGGATCACCACACAACGCCGACGCTCGACTATGGGCACCCTCAGCCACACCGAACGCGACCAACTAATCGACGTAGGCGTACTGCCCCTCCGCGATTCCTGACACGCCCGTTGAGCCGGTGCCCGCGAAGAGGCCGGGGCGGACATTCTCTCCACCTCGGCATAGGCGCCGCAAATATATTTCCGAATACCACAGTATGACTGCAACGGCTTAAAGAGTGCCGCGACGTTTCGGTTCGCGACAGGGTATGCCGACGAAAGGGCTACCGACCGTATTCAGGCCGCGAAGGTCTTCATCAGATGAACGCGATACATCGATCGAAAGGAAATCAGGAATGTCTGAGACAACGGGAAACGGCTCCTCCGGTATCCGGTCGCTGCTGGTCCAGCATCCTTTGCCTGATGTGACTGGACTTGCTCCCTTGTCGATCCTCGACGGGGACGCGCCCACGGTCATCGAGGTAGCGGACGCGCTGAACAGCCCGCCAGCAGACTTGTTCGACGTCGTCGATCAACGCGGTGCGCTCGTCGTGAGATCAGGTGATGGCGGCTTCGCGCGAGACGCGCTGCGTTCCGTATTGGGGGTGGGTGGAGAGCTGATCCAGTCGGCGGCAGAATTGGGGAAAGCAGGGCAGTCCGACTTTTATCAGGTCGTCGATCGCGGCATGGATATCAACGACCCGAACGTTCTGTTCTCGGCGACGACCCTTCCGATCGGGTTCCACTCGGATGGCAATGAGCCGGATTGGGTGCCCGGCTATTTTGCGCTCTACTGCCAGCAGACGGCGAGCCAGGGCGGCGAGTCGCGGCTCGTAGACGCGGCCGAGGCATATGCGCGACTGCTCAAGGTCGGCGAATTCAACGATCTGCTCTCACGCGATTTCTTCCGAGATGAGATCCTGTTCGGCAATTCCGAGCACGCGGCGGCGATGGCCGTCCGGTCCCGGCACTGGCCGATCTTCTCCGAGGATCTGTGGGGAGTCGGCTTTACGTTCCGGTACACGCGCCGCCGGTTGGAGACGGGGCACGAGCGAGCAGGCGCCCCGCTGACCGCGAAGGAGTCCGCCTTCCTGGACGTCATGGACGCCCAGTTCGCCACGGCCGGCGCGACCTTCGCGCTGCGCCAGGGAGATCTGTTGATCGTCGATAACCGGCGGGTCGCCCATGACCGCCTGCCGTACCAGGACGGGCAGGAGAAGCGATCCCTTCTACGCGCGTGGATCCGCCGGACCCCTCTGCAAGACGCCAACGCCTAAAGCGTCTCATGGCGAAGATCAGGACCACCAGGAGCGGAACTCCCCTGGTTTGCATCATCGGGGCGAAGAAGGCAGCGACCACATCGCTTTTTACGTGGCTCGCTGCCGCTCCTGAGATAAACCCTTCAGGGACGAAAGAGTTGCACTACTTCTCCCACGTGACGCAAGGAGACCGTGATTGGTATCTGTCGCACTTCGATCGACACGCGGTCGGTCGCCTGCTCCTTGAGGCAAGTCCTTACTACCTCTTTCATCCTAGCGCCGCTATGCACTGCGCCGAGAATTTCGAAAACGTCAAGGCAATAGCGGTCCTGCGGGATCCCGTCGAGCGCGCCTACAGTGACTATCAGCAGAGCGTGCGACGCGGTAGGGAAAAACTGTCTTTTGAAGAAGCGATAGAGGTCGAACCGCGTAGGCTCGCCGGAGAGGAAGAGAAACTCAAGCGGGACCCTGGATATTCCAGCTTCTCGCAC
The DNA here is from genome assembly GCF_016862375.1 of Paractinoplanes rishiriensis. Lineage (GTDB taxonomy): Bacteria > Actinomycetota > Actinomycetes > Mycobacteriales > Micromonosporaceae > Actinoplanes > Actinoplanes rishiriensis. The sequence goes on from NZ_BOMV01000073.1 coordinate 78,620, forward strand.
CGGTCGTACGGATATTTCAGCCGCGGAATTTACGCCCCGCAGATTGAGAGATGGCGCGCGGCCATCGGCGCCGAAAACGTGTTGGTCTGCGACTTTCATCGCCTTACCCGAGGAGACCGGAAGTCCGCGCTGGAGGTGCTCAGCTTCCTGTCCATATCGCGCGCATATGCCGATAAGGCCATCGGGAGCGCCAACACGCAGCGGTATCCACCGCTTGCAGGTGCTACCAGGCGGCGTCTCAGGAGGGCGTATCAATCCTCCGATGAAGAACTTTCTTCCCTGACTGGAGTGCATTTCTCGTGGATGAAGGAACAGAAATAGCACGGCTCGCCAGCATCATGCGGTCTCAGCTGCCGAGGCATCGAGAACTCTCCGGCGCGGCCCTGGTCAGCACAGCCGGGGCATCGCTCCGTGGTACCACCATGTCGGGGTTTGACGAACATTCCGACATAGATGTAGTTCTCCTGCTGGAAGGCGAAGCCTGCCTCGACCCACCCACTTGGCTTCCAGCCTTCAAATTCGTCCCGAACAACGGCGCTTCCCGCCGCGAATTTAACGTATTTCCCCTATGCGAACACTGCGAGAATGGGACCGCATCAGGGTGGCCGGACGAGCAGCTCTATGCCTACCAGATCGGTTACCATCTCCTCTTCGAAAGGACGGAGCCCAACCTAGGTGATCTTGTAGAGCGTCGGCTTCGTCAGTTCAGGAGTTCAGCCGGTGATCGTTTGGCCACCGCATATGCCCGTGGGACGATCGCGCTGCGGAAGCAGTCCACCCGCTGCCTTGCCCGACACGACGAGGTTGGAGCGGACATTGTGGCCGGCGACGGTTTCCGCCTTCTGAGCGCGTGCAGTTTCCTGGCCCGAGGGCTGGTACCGCCGCCCGCGAAGTGGTTGCACAGGCGCCTGGTGGACGTTGATGCGCCCGCCAGCGAGATGCTTGAACGTTCGCGGTCTACCAGGTCCTCGTCTCCGGACTTCACGACGCTTGCAGAGGACTGGATCGGCTATCTTGCCGAGACTTCCGGGGTGGACTTTGACGCTTGCTACGCCAGGTGGATCGCTTCCTCTAACCGGCAGTTGGGGCGGGTTACCGACGCGGCGGTCCCACCCTCAAGCGGAAGGGGCGCGGCAGGCGACAGGCGGGCAATGAGCACTCGGGCCCTCTTCGGGCCCGATGCCCATCACGACAGATGATCGAGCAGTGCGGCTGCATCCGACGGGACGGCGTCTGGGTAGGCCACGCGGATAGGATCGACTGCGTGGGTCAGCAGGTCTGTCCGGCCGAGTTCCTTCACCACAGCGTCGCCACTCCAGGCAGCCATGCCGGACAGTTGTTTCATGCACCATCTCGCCTCGTCGGACGTGCCGACACACTCTAAGGCGAAATCCGGCCCGATGCCGAGCAGGCGAGCGAAGGTGGGAGTCAAAGTCTCGTCGGCCAGCATGTTTCTTCCGAACATGCCGATGAGCGTCTGGCGGTCCATTGCAGGCGCCAGCGCTAGGAAAACGAACGCGCACTTTTCGCATTCGCAGCACCAGGACGGCGGCGTCGCAAGGCCGCGCTTCTCGATGGTGTAGGCGCGATTGCAGCTGCAGATCTCGTTGAAGTATTGAGGGTAGTTCGCGAACAACTGGCAGACGCGTACTTCCGAAAAGCGCCGAATCAAGGAGTAGTAGCGGAGCTCGGGGCCCATCGTGGCCGCGAGCGCACGCTGGAGCAGGCGTTCAAAGTCGATGCCCTTGGAATACTGGTGATTGACGTCTATTCCTCGCCATGTCCCTGTTGGAACCGACGCCGAACCTTCATTTGAGAAGACTACGTCCCGGTATCCGTAGGACGCTGCCGCGATCAACGCCGCAACTGAGTTGATCGCAGTAACCGGTATATGCCCGTTCAACGCCCCTTTCTGGTTCAGCTCTAGTAGTTGTTTATCGATTTTCCGCTCCACAAAGATCGCATCTACCTGGGCGACTTCAATCGTCCGCCGGGTATAACGAGTCGGGTTGATGGTGAACGCCACCACGGGCCATCCCGAGGACCGGAGAACCTCTAGGCTGACAACCGAGTCCTTTCCGCCGCCTACCGCGACAAACGCGCCAGGCGTACGGGGAACGTAGCTGTCGTGCTCGACGCGCCGATCAACGACCGGCCTGAAAGCAAACTCGGGCAGCTGAGGGTCGAGACGATTCGTGAAGAAGAACTCCGCTAGGCCGTCGTAGTAGACGCCACGAGCAATTTTAGCGAATACTTCTGGAATACCTTTGACGACTGGCGGCAGGAAAGCCTTATAGTATGAGACTCCTGCAAGCGTCAGGAGGAGATCGTAAAGCTGACTTAGGCGGGGAGCCGCCTGGCTCAGATCAAAATCAGCAGGAAACGTAAATCGTTCGACGAACGTGTGCGAGTCAATCTTATAAGTAAGTTCGAGTGTTTGACCCTCCGCGCGCCAGCCTTCGAGGATCAGCATATCGGCACGGCTGCTCATTTCGAGAGCCTACCAAGGCCGAGGTAGGTCGAACCCGGGCGGACCGTCCACACCGCGTGACCGGGCTCGCGCCGTGACGCCGTCCCACTGACAGGGGGTAGCGGGTTGAAGCCTCCCGTCGCGTGAAAGGTGCTGCCCGTGTCAAGCTGTCACGGAGTCACCGCGCGGTAGGCCCCGCTTCTGCTCGGGCATGCCGGGCGGTGTGAGGGGGTGTCAAGCTGTGGTGGTGGATGCGTCGCGTCGCCATGGGCGGGCCGCACCGGAGGTTGCTGCCGGGTTGCCGGCTGACCCGGACGCGGTGGAGTTGATCCTCACCGATGAGGCGCCCGAAGCGCCGTCGGTGGATGGGTCGCCGCGTGTGCGGTTGGCGGAGCGGATCGTGCAACGGTTGGCCGATCCACCGCCGGGGCTGGCCAACGAGCCGTTGCCGGAGGAGATCGACGCGTCCGTGAATGACGTTCCGGGTCTGCCGGACGTGGTAGCGGACGCCCCCGGAGTCACCGCGATGTGGTCTGCCGGGGCGGTTTGGGTTTCACGTGGCCGGGGCGGTGTGGTGGTCCGAGTCCACGCCCCGCAATGGAGTCTGATGTTCCGCCTCGGTGGCCGGGTGCTGGTGGTGTTGGACGCTGCCCCGCACACCGCGTGGCGTATCGACCGGGATCGGGCATGGACGCATGAGGTGCGGTCGATGATCGACGGGGTGATGCGCGAGATCGACCGGCACGCGTTGGACGACTCTGCTAGCTGAACGGGGCTGCTGATACGCCCCCGCCCGCCATCTTTGCGATGGCGGGCGGGGGCGTTGTGCTGCTTGGTCGCCGGGGCCGGGGTTGGGGGCGGGCGTTGCCGGGCGGGCCGGGTGCTGTCGTCGGTGCCGTCTTGCTCGGTGTTGGCGCCTTGGGCGGCGCTGTTGTGGTTGCTGTTGTTCTGGTCGGGTTTGCGGTAGTCGGCGGGGTCGTCGTAAATGGTGCGCACGCGTGTCCGGGCGCGTTCCAGTCTGCCGCGTAGTGCCTGGTCGGTGCGGTTGCCGACCTCGGCGGGCAGGCTGGCCCGCACGGCGGTGAAGGCTTCCTGCTGTGTCCAGCCGCCGACGTAGGCGTGCGCCAACAGCGACCCGTCGAGCCGGTTGAGTCGGCCCTCGCGGACCAGCCCGGCCAGCACGATCAGCGGGTCGCCGTGGTGCAGGCGGCCGGGCGTCGAGTGGTGTTCCCGTGCGGCCGACCCCTCGATGTGGCGGGTGCCCTCCTCCTCGGGCTCCTCCGTGTGTGGCGCGGTGGATCGGCGGGTTCGGCGGAACGCGGCGTAGTTGATCCGGTCCATGATCCGAACGAACATGTACGGGCCGGTGATGTCGAACGTCTCCGACTGGATGCCGGTTTCGTCGTCGGTGTCGGCCCGCTCGGGGGTGTCGGGCGTTTCCTCGGCGTAGTCGATGGGTTCGCCGGCCATCAGCTCCACCAACCGGGCGATCATGTCGCTGTGGATCAGCGGCCGAATCCGCGGTGGGGTGTAGTTGGGGATCAGCTTGCGCATCCCGTTGACGGCCATGCCGGCGGCGACGGTGAGCCAGTCGCCGCGTTCGGCGCGGGCACGCGCGGCGACATACCACCACACCCGGTCCGCGACGGTGTGCCCGTCCACTATCCATCCCGCCGGGTTCCTGGTGCTGTTGTCCGACCGGTACTTGATCTGCGTGCGGACGGCGAGCGGGGTCATCGGGGTGTCGTGGTCTGCGCCGAGCAGCGACGCGGGCAGTCGGGGTGCGGCGGGGCGGAGTTGTTCGGACAGATCGAGGAATGCTTGGTCGATGCGACCGAACGGGGTTTCGTCGCGTTCGGGGATGGGGTTGTCACGTTCCCGTTGGCTGGTGACGTACACGGCGGCGCTGTCCTTCCCCCGTCTGTGGGTGAACAGCACGCCGGAACACCTCCCCGTGGTGGCGCGCATCGGCGGGCGCCCGGGTGAAGGTCGAGCGTTCCGGCGAGCTGCGGAACTACGCCGGAACGACAAAGGCGAACACCACCCGACCCGTGCGCCCGTTTCGGGGCCGCCCGGCGGGGAAGTGTTCGCGGACGCTCATCCCACCACGCCTACCACCGCGCTAGCAACAGCTTAACCACGCTGGGCCGCTGATTCGATCACGCGCCGCGACCCCCGGAAGCCACCGGAACAAGAATCTTGGAAAAGTTCGGTGGGCCGTGTGGGATCTGCCCCGGACGGCTTCCAACTATCTAATAGAGGTGGTCGCACCCACGGCGGTTCGCTCGGCTACCGCCGGGTGTTCCGGCGGCGGTTTCTGCCGGAGCGCCACGGTTGCCGGGGGCGCGGACCGCCGGTCCGGTAGCGGGCGATGCCCCCAGCGACCATGCCGCGCCCGAACGCGGTGAACAGGTCGGCCACGGGGTCGCGCCCGGGATCGGCCATCCGTAGCCCGGAGGCGATCAACACGGTGATCTGTCGTTGCCGTTCGGCAATAGCGGTCCATTCGGGACCGCCGACGCTCGGCCCCCGGTACGGCTCGTACCCGTCGCGGTCGATGACCAGCAAAGCGTCGGGTGTGCCGTAGGCGGTCAGTCCGGCAATCTTCGGGACGGCGGTCGTCAGGTCGCTGACCGGTGCGAAACCGTCGTGCAGGGCGGTGGCGATCAACGCGTCGATGGTGTCGCCGTTCTCGGTGCGCCACGACTCGGCGACGTTGGCACTGACGACGAGCACGGCGCGCGGATCGTGGTCGGTGACCAGACCGAATGCGCGCATCGGCACGTCCGCCGGCAAACCGACGTCGATGGTGTCGATGACCTGAGCGCCGCTGCACGCCGGGTGCGCGAAGTTGATCACTAGTTTGGTCTGTCCGGCGCCGTTGCCCGTGCGCCGAATCACTACGGCGGCCGGTTCCTCGACGAGCCAGCCGCGCTGTCCGCAGATCGTGCACCGATAGGTGCTGATCTTGACGTCGGCGAGTGTGGCCCGTGTCTGGGCGGGGCCGCCGAGAGCGGCTACTACCTCGGACGTGATCAGCAACCTCGCCCCCATGGGCGGCAACGCTACCGCGTCCGGCGCCGCCCGACCGGCCCGGTTACCGCCGCGTCCCCTGTCCACCCGCCCGGGCAACCGCCCGGCGGGCGTTTCGTCGTGCCCGACCGTTCACCCGGAGGTCTGCTATGCCTGCCCCATCCCTACCCGCTGTCCTGTCCCTACCCGCTGTCCTGTCCCTACTCGCTCTCCTGTCCCTACTGGCTGTCCTGTCCTTGCCCGCCGTGATCCGGCGGGCGTTGGCGTTTCTCGGAGGTGACACGATGATCCATCTGTTGGTGACCGCTGACGGCTGCCCCACCCGGGCCGCCGACAGCGGCACCGATCCGGTAACCCGCCTCGGCTGCACGGTGTCCGGCGCGGGTGACTGGCTGACTCTCGTGCCGGGCCGGCTGGCGCATTGGGCCGCGGTGTCGTGGCCGTGGCTGCTGGCCTCTGCGCTTGTGGTCCTGGTCGCCACGCTGGCGGTGCGGGCCGTGTATCGCCGTGCGTGGCGGCGTGCGGTCCGCCGGGGCTACTGGGTGCAGCTCACCCCGCCCCGGGTGCTCGACCCCTTGCAGTCGGGCAACGTTTGGCGGCTGCTGGCCGGGTTGGCGCGCCGTGCCCGTGCGGGACAGCGGCTGGCCCGCCCACCCCTGGCTTTTGAGGTGTACGCCTCGGGCGGGCACCTGATCGCGGGGCTGTGGCTGCCCCGTTGGGTGCCGCTCGCTGTGGTGCTGGACGAGGTGGCGCGGGCCTGGCCCGGCGTGCGCGCACAACGGCGTACCCCGCCGGTCGTGGCCGCATCCGAACAGTGGCGGGTGGCCGGGTACCGGCTGGCCGCTACCGGTTCGGACCTGGTGCCGTTGACCGACGACCCCCGGCCCGCCGGGCGTCGGGTAGGCGGTACGGCTGACTCCGACCCATTGCGGCCGGTGCTGGCCGCGCTCGGACGGCCGGACGGTCCGGCCGTGCTGCAAGTCCTCGCCCGACCGGCGACCGGTAAGCGCCTCGCCGCGCTCGGGCACGCCGCCCGGTACGGGCCGACGGTGCGTAAGACTGCCGGGCGGCGGCTGGCCGACGGGTTCGCCGCCGTGGTGTTGGGCGCGGCCCGGCTGCTGCTGGACCTGATCACCGAACTGATCAGCAGCGGTCCTGCCCGGTCGACGCGTTCCAACGGCGGGGCGCAGCGGCAGCGCCCGGCCGACCCGCTCACCACGCGGGCGATGCGCGACGCGGCCGACAAGTTGGCCGACGGGCCGCACCTGCTCGCCACCGTCCGCGTAGGGGCGGCCCGCCCGGATACCGGGTTCGCGGTGACCGCCGCGCGGTCGCTCGCCGATGGGTTCGTCACCGCGTCACGCAGGTTGCGGCCGGTGCGGCTACGGCGGGCCGCAATCCGGCTGGCGGATCGGTGGGCGGGCCGCGGTGACTGGCTGCTGTGCACCTCGGCCGAACTGGGCGTGCTGGCGCACCTGCCCGCCGACCCGGCCCGGTACGGGTTCGACACCGCCGCGCTGACCCGCACCCCGCCGACCAGTGCCCGCCGGGCGGGGCCGGAACACAGCTCGGCGCGCGGACCGGGCTGGACCCGGCACGGCTGGACCGACCCGCCGAACAGCGATCCCGACGACCGGTCCGAGGGCTGGGAGGAGAGCGCATGACAGCACGGCAACCAAAGAGGAAGGCGACGGGGGGCGCGAAAGCGCCCCCCGCATTCGTGGTGCGCAAGCCCGCCCGGCTGCGCCTCGTGCCGCCGGACGCGGCGTCCCGGCAGGCGGTCAAGGCGCTCGGGTACCCGCCGATCGGTGAGCCGGAGCTGATCGGGCTCGCCCCCGAGGATGCCCGGCATCACGTGCACCTGCCCGGACCGACCGGCACCGGGAAGACCACCCTGCTGCTCAACCTCGCCCTCGCGGATGCCCGCGCGGGGCGCGGGCTGGCAGTGTTCGACCCGAAAGGCGACCTGATCCGCGACCTGTTGGCCCGGCTGCCCGCGTCGGTGGCCCGGCGCCTCGTCCTGATCGATCCGGACGAACAGCAGGCGCCGCCGGCGTTGAACCTGTTCGACCTGGCCGACGATCCGGAAGCCGTGGCCGACCAGCTCGTCGGAGTGATGGCGAAAGTCTGGGCGCAATACTGGGGGCCACGTACCGACGACTTGGCCCGGCACGCGGTGCTCACCCTCGCGCACGTGCCCGGCGCAACCCTGGCCGATCTGCCGGTGTTGCTCGCCGATCCGGTGTATCGGCGGCGGGTCGTGGCCGGGGTGCGGCGCAAGCTGGGGCCGGTCGGCGCGGCCGGGCTGGTCGCGTTCTGGGCCTGGTACGACTCGCTGAGCCCGGCGCAAGCGTCGGTGCAGATCGGGCCGTTGTTGTCCAAACTGCGGGCGGTGCTATCCCGGCGGTTCGCCGCTCAACTGTTCGGTGCCGGAGCGTCCACGTTCCGGCTGTCCGACATCCTCAACGGCGGCATCCTGCTCGTGCGGTTGCCGCCGTCGCTCGGCGACGACACCGTGCGGCTGGTCGGGTCGCTGCTGCTGGCGGCGCTGCTGCACACCGCCGGACAGCGGGCCGACCTGGACGAACAGGACCGGCTCGACGCGAGCCTGATCCTGGACGAGGCGCACACCTTCCTTCACCTTCCGGTGGGCGTCGACGACGCGCTAGCCCAAGCACGGGCGCTGCGGCTCGGGCTGGTGCTGGCGCATCAACACCTCGGCCAGTTGTCCGGGCGGATGGCTGAAGCGATCGACGCCAACGCCCGCAACAAGGTGTTCTTCTCGCTGCCGCCGAAGGACGCGCGGGACCTGGCGCACCACATGGCGCCGTACTTCGAGCCGGAAGACCTGATGCGACGCGACGCCTACGGCATCGTCTGCCGCCTCGTGATCGACGGCCGCGACGCGGAACCGTTCACCCTGGCCACCCGACCGGCGCCCCCGGCTTGGCCCGGCCGCGCCGATGTGCTGCGCGCGGCAGCGCGAGCACGCGGCCTGTCGATGGCCGACCGCGACGCCATCGCCAACGCCCGCCGGATCGGCCCGGACCGCACCCCGGCACCCACCCAACCGACCCAACGGACCCCACCGGAGAACCCAACCGACCCAACCAGCGGCCAACCGGCCGACCCCACCCGCCCAGCGGGCAACACGCTGAGCGACCCAACCGGGCCGTTCGATCCCACCAAGGCGGACACCGACGGCCCCGCCGATCGCTTCGCCCCGGCCCCGATGCCGCGCCAACGCGGCAACCGCAACCCCTCCCGCCCTGTGAAAGGACACTGACGTGTTCACCATCCCGAACCTTGCCCTGCTCGACATCGCCCCCGCCGTCGCCGCCCTGCTCGGCTGCGAACAGGCGATCACCCACCTGTACCGCACCGCCGAGACCGGCTACGTCTGCACCGTATGCGGAGAGCCGGCGAACCTGACCGACACCGCCCCGGCCGCAGTGGTCGTGCTCGCCTACCCGGACGGGCCACACGTGGTCCGCCTCGCGCACGCCGGGTGCTCCGACTCCGGGATCATCGCCATGACCGACGACCCGACCGACAATCCCGCGGTGCTGTTCCCGGCCATGGCGTGGCTGCGCCCGGCCGACACCACCCCGGCCCCGGTCGTGGTCATCGCCCCGCGCATCTACGGGATGCGGGTCGCCGCCAACGGCGACACCACCGACACCCTGACCGCGAACCTGCTCGGCTACGGCTTCGATCTGCTCAGCCACCCGGAAGCACCCATGCCCGATCTGGACGCGGCGACCGCGTATCTCGGCGCGGACGCAACCCTCACCCTGACCGATGTCGCCGATGAGGTGCTGTGGTCCGGCGTGCTCGACCTGCCCGACGCCTGGACCAACCGGGCGCGGGCCGACCGGCGGATCGGGGTCATCTTCGCCGCCGGGCTCGCCCTGGACGGCGACGGTGACCGCCTCGCCGATCTGTTCACCGCAATCGGTGACGGCCGCGCCGTTGCCGCCTGCGTCGAACTCGACACCGCCACGGCCGAACCGATCTGACAAAACCTCACCAGGACCTGGCAATCCAACCTGACAACCGATCTGACAGTCGCACGCCGACCGGCCCGCGCCCGACCCCCGGGCGCGGACCGGTCGGCGCTATCGGCAGCAAAGCGACCCGCCCAACCACAACCGAAGGATGCCTCATGCTCACCCCACCCAACCCCCCGTCCCATGTGGACAACCAGAGGCCAACCGGCCTCAGCGCTCCTCTCGGAGCCTCTGTCGGACCCTCCCTCGTGCGGGACTCTCCGGCTGAGGCTCCGCCCTGTTCTCGTCTAGCAGTGCTGCTCAACCGGTCTGAGCGCCGTACCTGTCCCAGGGGGACACATGGTGAATAAACCACCTGCGGCACGGCCGCACATCTCCGCGATAGAGCGCCCGCCCCGGGGCGGGGTCGACGTCGCTGGCGAACTCCGGCGTCTGATGCCCCGCGACCGGTGGCTCCTCGAACAACTCGACCAACACGAGGTGTTCACTACCGAACAGGTGGCCGCGCTCTGCTTCGACCACCTGCACACCGCCCGCAACCGGCTCGTGCTGCTGCACCAACGCGGCGTGCTCGCTCGGTTCCGCGACGCGGTACGCCCCGGCTCTCAGTCGTGGCGCTGGACGCTCGATCTGATCGGCGCCACGTTCATCGCCGCTCGTAACGGCGACCCGCTACCGCGTGCGGCGGCTGTCCGGCAACGCATCACCCGACTGGCCACCCGGCCCAGTCTCGCTCACCGGCTCGGCACCAACGGCTTCTTCGTCGATCTCGCCGCGCACGCCCGGACCGCCCCCGGCGCCCGGCTGGACGTGTGGTGGTCCGAACGGCGCTGCCGCGACGTCGGCGGGGACGTGGTCCACCCCGACGCGCACGGCCGATGGACCGAAGCGGGCCACAGCCTCGGTTTCTGGCTCGAATACGATCTTGGGACTGAGAAGCGGCACACGGTTGCCGCGAAAGTCGACGGATACGCCACCCTGCACGACGCGACCGGCCTCGGTCACACGCTGCTGTTCTGGCTGTCCACTCCGGGCCGTGAGGCATCACTACGGCATGCCCTTGCCCGGCACCCGGCCATCACGTCCGGGCGGCTCCACGTCGCCACGGCCGGCGGCGGCACCACCCAACACCCCGCCGGGCCGGTCTGGGCGCCCCTGAGCGCCACCGAAAGCACCCGGCGAGTACGACTGGCCCACCTGTCCACCCACGCGGCCGACGCCACCCGGGCGGCGGCCTGAACGATTTCCGGGCGCATCGCCCGGCGGCGGCGCCCCGCCCGGAGCACTGCAACAACCCCACACGAAGCACATCGAAACCTCCGAAAGGAGGCGAAAGCCATGGAGTGGAACAACGCGCGACCCGCGTCCCACCACAGTGGAGGAACATGGCCACAAGCCAGACACCCAACCCGCACCGTCGCCGGATAGGCGACCGGGCACCCTCCGCTCCACCGGACGGTGACCCCTGCACCCCGCCCGCAGAACCCGCAATACCGCCCCGCCCGCCCCGGCGACGCCGGACCACCGGCGACCGCCGTACCGACATCGACGCGCGCACCCAACAGGCGATACAGGCGGCGGTCGATCGGCTCATAGCCGACGCGCCGCCGCTGTCCGACGAGACTCGGGAACGCCTCGCCGCGTTGCTGTCCACCACCACCTACCGGCCGAAAACGGCCCGGCGGCCCGCCGCGTAGGGCAAACTTCACCAGGGGGAAGGGTCGGCGCCAGCAGGGGGCGCGACCCTCCTGCCCGGCTCGGGCCTTCCCCTACCCGAAAGGGTATGCCTCACGCCGTGTGCTGGCCGGCAGGGGGAACGGCGCGCGGGCGCGGCGCCCGCCCCGGCGCCGCTTGCTCTGGTGCTTCCACCGGATATCCACCGTCGCGGGGTCGAACCCGCGCACGGACGGCAGGACGCGCACCGTCACGAACTCATCGATCACGAGACGCCTGTGCGACGGCGACAGCCCCTCCCAGGTCGCTGTGCACATCCTCGGCCCCGATCAGATCAGCCAACGGGGAGTCAACGGCCACCTGCAACATGGCGGTGATCTCCCCAAGGCGCTTCTTGCCCTTCTCCGTCCCGGAGATCAGTTGCGCCCGGTCGATCAACCCGAGCAGATCAAGAGCCCCACCGGCCGATCAGTGCTCATCGATGGCAACGGGGTGCGCGTTCATGCTCGACACGCGCATGCGGCGGCCCGCCTCGGGTGATCGGGGCAGTGCGGGACCGGCACACGGACAAGATCCACCGGCCGGACGACATTGGCAATGCCAGGGGGTGTGCCATGTATCGAATGACATCAATCTATGTGGTTCGAGAGAGTGCAGCTCAAGCCATGCGCCTACCAGCAGCAACGACGTGAAGGGAACAAGGGCTCTTACCGATGAGCTGGGTGGACGCGAAGGCATGGAGGGTGGTTCGTGGGTGGTGGAGATGATCACCGGCCATGATCGTTAAGACATCGATGAACGTGACGCAATGATCGGTGCGTGACCGCGCGGTTCGGTGGCAAGCCGACCCGCACCGCAGCCGCGCCCCGGCGCGGCGAGGAGCGGAAAGCGGCGCGGCAGAAATGGGGCTGCGGGTGCCTTCGCCGGGCGGGGCCGATGGCGCCTTCCCTGCGGCTGGCCGGGACTACAGGGGACCACCCGGGACCATGGAAGACCACCGGTGATAACCCCAGCCAACTACCGGACCAGGTACGGGCGTGCCTACCGTTGACAATTCGGTCCAGATGGGGCGTGTAGCGGGCCGGAAACTGGCGGTCTCCACCCACCCACGAGGCGGGGCGGGGGCCTCGACGGTGAAGGGGCCGCGTGATGGCCAGAGCCCGTGTCGACAGGGCCCATCCGGTCAACGTGCTCGCCGCGATAGAGCGGCTGACCGAGACCGACCTACAGGTGTTGCGGCTGGTCGCCGAGCACGAGGTGATGAGCACCGAACAGCTCGCCGCGCTGTGCTTTGCGAACCCTGCCCGGGTTGCCGACGCCGTCGTACGGCTGGACTACTTGGCCACCCGGGCGATGCTGGTCAAGTTCGGTCATCCGGGCACGCACCCGGCGGGGGTACCTGCCGACGATCTCAGCAACCGGGCGCCCGCTGGTCTGCCGACCCCGGTACCGGGGCGCTGGGGTGACGGGCGGCGGTGGTCGTGGTCGCTCGGGCAGGGCGGCGCCTACTGGGCGGGCGTCGAGCGCATCCTGAACTCCGACCGGTGGGTAGATGCCTGGTCGCGTTCGTTCGTCCCGCTGGCTCGTCCGCACCTGCGCCGCCGGCTGGCCCTGGGTGACTTCTTCACCGCGCTGCACCACCGCGCCGTGGGCCGCCAATATGCGCGGCTTGATCAGTGGTGGGGTCCGGCCCGGTGCGCCGACACCAGCGGCGGCAAGACCCGACCGGACGCGCACGGCCGATGGCGCTACGGCACCGCGACGGTGCCGTTCTGGATCTACAGCGACAGCGTGCGCCAACCCACCCGCACCCTGATCACGACCGTCGAGCGGCACCTGAACACGCACCCGGCCACCGCCGAGAGCGACGTGATCCTGCTGGTGATGGTCAACGACCACCGGGAACGCGCGCTGCACCGCCGCTGGCCCGAACTCACCGAGGGTGCGGCCCTGCCACCGGTCGCCACCACCTCATACCGCAAGCTGCGCTTGTGGCCGGCAGAGGGCATCTGGCGACCCTTGACCGGCCGTGACGCGCTCAGCGTGCCCCTGCACCGCCTCGCCCGGCACACAGCTCCACATGATCCCCGGTTCGGTGATCCGGGGGCATTCCCTGATCGGCCATCGGCACTGCCGATGGACCTGGGCACAACCCGCCCGAGAGATGTCGATACCCCATGAAGGGAGGCGAAAGCCATGACTGGGAACCGCGCGCGACCCGCGTCCATCCACCATGGAGGAACATGGCCACAAGCCAGACACCCCACCCGCACCGCCGCCCGGTAGGCGACCGGGCACCGTCCGCCCCCGCCACGGCCGACGGTGACCCCGCCACCGAACCCGCCCCGCCCGCCGCACCACCCCGCCCGTCCCGGCGACGCCGGACCACCGGGGACCGGCGGACCACCATCGACACCCGCACCCAAGAGGCGATACAGGCGGCGGTCGACCGGCTCGTGACCGACGCGCCGCCGCTGTCCGACGAAACCCGGGAACGGCTCGCCGCGTTGCTGTCCACCACCACCCACCGGCCGGGCACCAACCGCCGGCCCGCCGCACAAGGCAGCCACGCTGCAAAGGGGGAACCATGAGAAAGCCAGCAGGGGCGCGACCGGGTGAACCGGTCGTGCCCCTGCTGGCTCGGACCTTACCCGGCCCCGAGGTGTTACGCGGCGGCGTCCGCTCCCGCGCGGCGCGCTCTGGTGCTTCCCACCGTGGCGGGGGTCGAACCCGCGTCCGGCCCGCCCGGACGGCATAATCGGCACCGTCACCAACTCATCGATGACGAGGCGCTGGTGCGACAGCCCTTCCCAGGTTTCTGCGGAGCGGCCCATCACCTCAGTTTTGGTTCGAGCACGCGAGGTACTCGATGACGCCGCACCCTGGGGAGGGGAATGGGCCGCCGTCCCCAAATGCAACCGGCTACCACGGTCGTGGCTTACAGTCGGTCAGTCTTCGCGTCCCAGAGGTTGACCACTGCGCTGCTGGAGTGCGTGGGTACGAGAAACCCTTCTGGCCTGAAACGAGCCGTGTGCACTCGGATCGACGTAATCCGCGCTGGCGTGGGTCCACCGATTCGACCTCGGCGGCGCCGCTTCGACGGCAGGAACCTACATGCCGTCGTGAAACATCAATCTCGAGCACATCGGCCAACCGGTATCAAGTTACACCTCCCGGTCTTGCGAGCTTGCGAGGCCTCGTTGTGGCGACTGTCACAATCGTTGCCAACAGTGACAGCGGCGCGCGCTTCGGCTTGCCCGTGAATGCGAGCAACAGACACCGACCTGCGTCGATGCAAAATGGTCGAGGGTCCGCGTTGCCTTCCGTGTTGAAGGAGGATCGGCAGGCAGTGGCCGACCCTTGCGCGATACATCGATGGATACATATGGTCGAGCCGCAGCTGCGGGGGTAGCCCGGTTCGCTCAATTAAAGCGGCCATGCGTAGGAACCTCCGCACCCAATTGGAGGGAGCGATAAGATGCGCGTGTCCGCCCGACCAACAAAGAAAATGGTGTTGGCCCTGCTGGCTGGCGCTGCGACCGTGTTCGCTATCGCGGGTCCGGCAATGGCGAATCCGGTGACCAAGGTTTCCGCTACCGCCGGGATGGAGGGCTTCGCATTGGCGAGCGCCTGTCACAACAACGTCGTCGCAAGCGGCGGGAACTGGCAGTATGGCGCATGCAGCGGGACCGGCGTCAATTACTCGTACTACCACCACGGAAGTCGGAAACACAAGTCGTCCGTGACCAACCAAAAGCACGGGGTGAAGGACAGCGGCTGCGTCAACGCCAACACCTGGGCCTATGCGTCTCAGCCTTATGACCCCAACGGTAACAACCAGGCGTTCTACTCGAACGATCTCTGCAACTGAGATCTGCGATCAAGTCGGTGCTCATCCGCTTGACGTGACCGGTCGCAGGATCGCTCGCCGGGAGCCTGGGCGTTAGCCGCAAGCCTTTACTTGCGTCGAGGCTGCGCCACTATCCCAATAGAGAGTGGTGGCGTGTGGACGGCGCTCCAGCCGGCCACACGCCACCACGCTCTGCGCCGCCAGGTAGTGAGTCGATAAGGATAGGCTAGATGTTGCCTAGGGGAATGAAGTTTGCCTACGCGCTCATTGTGATCGCGGCGGCCATGCTTGCATTTGTAGTCTCGCGAAATCTGGACGAGTCTGTCACACACGGGCATTCGTTGACTCTCGCCGTACAACGGCCTGGAGGCGCGGGCGCCGACAGCAAAGCGGATATCGTCGAGGCTTTTGCCCAAAGCCGCCACGTCAATATCGGACGCCTTTCCTATGATCCGCTCAACAATAGCATTCGGCGTATATACCTGGCGGTCGGCGATCCGCAGGCCGCATCAGCCCAATGGTTGGCGACGGGATACCCGAACTTCAGCCGTGACACAAAGGTTCAGATACGTCCATACGAGGATGTCGCTGAGTCGGGACCCGACGGTACCTACTTCGTCTACGGCCCTAAATCCATGACCTTCGAGCTCAGTAATGAGTTTCAGGCGTTAGGCTACGTCGTCTTCGTCGAGCCAAAGTTCTCAGTCCTAAATGCGATACAGGCTTCTGGAACTAAAGCACTGGTGTGGTGCTTTCTCGTCGTCGGGCTTGTCGTAGCGGTTTCTGTAGCATCTGCTGTTGCACTGAATGCAAAGTCCTACGGCGTGCAGCGCCTACACGGCCAGCCCTTCGCAGCGATCCTGTGGCGTGACTTCCGACAACTCGGCCCGTTTTTTGCCGGCGCCGTCATCGCGACCGGCTCGATCACAGCAGGGTCCTTGTACCTGTACAACGGCCTGCAGCAGTTCACCACCTTTGCCCGGATCGCAATGTCTATCACGGCGGTCTTCGTGCTTGTCGCCCTACTGGCCCATCTGACAACGCTGACGATGGTTCACCGCAGCCCGATCGTGGATGCGGTCAAGGGTGAAGTGACGGCAACCTGGGCCATCATCGGTTCTTATGTGTTGCGAGTGTGGAGCGCTTTACTCATCTTCTCTATCGGGACTTCAGCTATAGCGAGTGCCATGGAATTGCAGCGTCAGGCTGACACCCATCGCTTTTGGACCGCAATGGGGGAGGCGTACTACATGCGCATCAGTGGCGCAGTGTTGAACCCCGTAGATGGGAAGATTGCCCAAAGCAGGATTGGCCACTGGATCCGCGAAGCAGACATAAGAAACGAGATATCCGTTGCATCACGCCAAATCCTTCCCGGGACAACTCGTGACGCCCTCGTTGTTAATCCAAATTATCTCACCATGCACGCCGTCTACGACGCGGACGCCGCGAGGGTACAAGTTAATGACGGCAAGACGATCCGAGTTCTGTTGCCGAGTCGGTACGCACGAGAATCAGAGGAGATAACTGCTGGCGTGGCGCGCTGGGTAGAGTCGCAGGACGGTCGGGAGCTAAAGTCCGATCCGGCTGCGATAGACGTTGCCCTCACGTTAGCCAGAGACAGTCAGTCCCAATTTCACTACGCGGCAACGACGGCGCCGCATGCTTCGTTGATTGTTGAGGAGCCAATAGTCGTTGTCGTTCCCGGCGCCTCCAACGTAATCACCGATACCGAATATTTCACAATGGCAACCAATCAAGAGGTCCTCATTGAGAACCCGACCCAAGCCGTAAAGGGTCTCGTAGCAGCAGGCGTGGGTCACTACATTCTCGGGATGAGCCCTTACGTCGAGGATGCCGCGGCGAATTACCGGAACGCGAAGCGAGATCTTGCTGTCCAGTCTATTAATGTTCTGGTGGGCCTCTCGGTGTTATTGGCAACCGCCATCAGCGTATCGATTGTATATTTCCGGCGAAACTCCCAGACGATTTTCGTGAAGTACATTAGCGGCTGGGGATTCTTGGCTACCCATTGGCGACTGCTCTCCATTGAGGTCATTCTCGGCTTGGCACTGACACTTTGGATCTGGCAAAATACAGCGGTCATCCTCCGTGGGCAGGGGCCTCCTGGCGCGCCGCCGACAGATCTCGGCGATCTATTTCTGGACGGTTGGCAGCCAGCAGTGGCCGGTGGAGTCGCGTTGTTGAGTCTGTTAATGATTGTAGTGACCCTGCTGATAGCGAATGCCAAGTTTGCCAGAGCGAGAATGGCTGAGCTTTCCTGAGTCGGTAAGGACGAGAAATGATTGTCGCAAACGGCATCACTAAGAAGTTCGGATCGCGCGTCCTTTGGGCGGGCGTCTCGTTTAGTGTCGATGCCGGCGAAATGATCGCTGTAACAGGGCCAAGCGGCTGCGGAAAGTCCACTCTGCTGAGCTGTCTCGGACTTCTCGACGATGTTGACTCAGGCACGATCGCGGTCGCTGGAAGAGAACTAGGTAAGTTGCGCGGAGGAGATCGACGTCGGCTACGCCGGGAAACCTTGGGATATCTATTCCAGAACTATGCCCTCATCGACAACGCAAACGTCAACTTCAACCTTGACGTGTCAACAGGGCTCAAACGAAACCGCAGAAAGATGTTCGAAGACGCCCTTCGGAGGGTCGGACTGGAGGGCCGTGGCGAGGAGATGGTTTACCGGCTCAGCGGCGGTGAACAGCAACGCGTTGCCCTAGCACGTCTCATAGTGAAGGAGCCATCGGTGATCCTCGCTGACGAGCCGACTGGTGCCCTCGACGCTGAGAATACGGACATGGTAATTGACCTGCTGAGAGGTATGGCCAACAACGGCTGTGCCGTTGTGGTGGCTACGCACAGTAAGCACGTCGAGAGCAACTGCGACTCGACGCTTTCCCTCACGACCGAGCTGGCGGCGCCATGATGAGTTGACCGTAAGGGTGGTAGTTCGCCGTGAGGCGGCGCTCGCTAGACTCGTCGATATGACCCGCGCACCTTTGCCCGACCGCGTGGCGCGTGCCAGCTCCAGCCTGCTCTGCCAGGCGTACCTGGGTCTGGTCTGTGTCGTCGCAATAGTCTTCGTAGCCATGTGGTTCGAGGGATGGCCAACGGCGGGTAGTTGGCCACTACTTGGTTTTGTTGTGTGCGGCTACCTCTCCAGCTCGTTGACACATGCCCTTGCGGCGAGTCAATTTTCTAGTGGACGCGTGCGCGCTTGGTTGCTTGGCGTCGTCGGACAGGCTCTTCTCTTCACCGCCAGCAGTGTCGGCCTCAGCTTCGCTGGGCGGTACAGTGCTATGTTAGGGCTATTGATGGTGGCTATGATCGTGTCCGCTATATGGACTATTCTGATGCTCTTCCATACGGAGGTCCGTCGCTTCTTCTTTTCGGGTTCGTTACAGTGACAACCGTGAATCGAAAAAACAATCGCATGCCGTGGGTACTGATCGGCCCAGTTGCGGGACTTGCGTGGGGCGCAGTCGATTCGGTTGTGAACCACGTGCCGGAGTTTCTGGGCGAGATTGCGACTCCCCGCGCGGAACGCAGCGGCTGGGCACAGGCTTCCGAGTTCGCCAGTTTGATCCTCGACGCGGGATGGGCTTGGGCTGCGCTAGCGGTCTTGTCGGGCTGGCTAGTGTGCCGAAGTCCAGGATCCGGCAGCGATATAGCCCGCGGCGCTGTTGCGGGATGGCTTGCGCTGGTGTTCGCCACCTCTGCGTATTACTTTTTCGATAGCATTTTCGATAATGATACCTGGTGGGGAATTGCAACCCGGTACTGGCTGATTGGAAGCTCCCTCTTCGGGCCGCCATTGGGGGCGGTCGGCGCGTTGATTCGGCGTCCGGGACGAGTCGGGATGCTCGCTGGCATGGTGGTTCCTGTGGGCGCAGCGTTGCAGATGCTGGTAAGGCCTCCTGCGTCGAATAGCCTGATGGCGGTACCGGTGCGGTCGACTGTATTGCTCGGGGCGGCAATAGCAGCCGCCATGGTTGTGAGAAGGTACGCCACGTGGCGGCGGGCGTCCACGAGCGTTGGGGCCGAATCTAGGGTGGATCGTCCCTCAGGCTGAACTCCGACACAGTCGGTGTTGGGCATGAGGGCCGAACTGTGATAACGGCTGCGGCCTGGCGTGTCCGTTCGATCATAATCTCTCCGCCATTCAGGATCGGATCCAACGATGGCACGCGGTAACGCTGACACAACAAGTTTCGCCATCTGCTCCCCAGCGAGGTAAAGATGCTACTGCAGCGCACGATAATCTCCACTGTGGCGGCCGTTATGGTGACCGTACTCTGTGTGCAGTCCAACGTCCACGCAGCTTCCGCGTCTACCACCACGGGTGCAGGCGACATCTATTATCCCGATTACGGAAATGGCGGCTATGACGTCATACACTACGATATTCGCCTACGCTATTTTCCAGATACTGATAGGTTAATCGGCACAACCACGATCCTCGCCACCGCTACCCAGGATGTTTCTGCCTTCAGCCTTGATTTCATTCTTCATACCCGGTCCGTGCGGGTCAACAACCGAGTAGCAAGTTTCGATCGCCAAGGCGATCATGAACTTATCGTTAGACCTGCCACGCCTGTTGCCAAGGGATCTCGCCTGACGATCGTGGTGCAGTACGACGACGTGCCGTCCACCGTTGTCGCGTCGGATATCACGGCGTGGAACCGTACTGTGGACGGTGCTCTCGCCGTCAATCAGCCGGAGATCGCTTGGTGGTGGTTCCCGAGTAATGACCATCCTACGGACAAGGCAACTTTCGAAGTTTCCGTACTCGTGCCGAACGGAATCGAGGCGATTTCCAACGGGGTTCCTACGCGCTGGGCACAGCCGGCCTTCAGCGGATGGAGCCGCTGGTCCTGGCGGGCAGACGCGCCGCAAGCCACCTACCTGTCGTTCCTGGCAATCGGTGACTTCGAGATCCGCCAGGGCACCTCTGCGGACGGCAGCCCAATCATCACCGCCTACAGCACGCGCTTGGATGCAGACACGGCCGCAGCCGCGCGGACCAGCGTGGAACGAACAGATGAGATCATCGCCTGGGCCGCCGAGCTTTTTGGCCCATACCCGTTTAATGCGCGCGGCGGTGTAGTCACCGGCGCCGGCGATCAATATTTTGCCCTCGAAACCCAGACTCGGCCTGTCTATGACGGTTACTCGTTTATGCTCCCGAACGAGTCGCTGGTAGTTCATGAATTGGTTCACCAGTGGTTCGGCGACTCGGTCTCCGTCGACCAGTGGAGGGACATTTGGCTAAACGAGGGATTTGCGACTTACGCAGAATGGCTTTGGATGGAGGATCAGGGTCAACTCACGACTGATGTAATGGCCGACTTTGTCTCCTCGGTGCGATACCCGGCCGATGATCCCTTTTGGCGGGTCTTACCTGGTGACCCAGGGCCTACACAGCTACTGCACGACGCAGTCTATTTCCGCGGGGCGCTCACCCTACACTATTTGAGGAAATTGGTCGGCAGTAGGTACTTCTTTGTGATCCTTCGGACTTGGGCACAGAAATACCGATATGGCAATTCGAACACTGCTGAGTTTCGTGCTCTTGCCGAGAAAATCTCGGGCCAGAGACTCGACGAGTTCTTTCGCACCTGGCTTTACACACCCATGCGGCCGGACCTCGGCCCGACCTCGGCCGAAACACCGGCGGAGCCTCAGTCTTGGTCGCAAATTGTCGCCGCGCACGAAGCGGCACACGGGCAAAGGTTCACCCGCCTCCGGCCTAGGTAGTCGAAAATGTGAACGGGTTAGGTGAAGGCCATTATTCACGGTCGGCTGGCTGTGAGCATGACTTCCTTGTGGGTGATCTTCAGCGCCTCGATTGGCCTGGTAGCTAACACCAGCTACCGGAGACTCCGGAAAGTCCTACCGGTTTCCACACCGCGTGAGCGGCACTCGCGCCTTCGCCGGGGCCACCTACCGGCCGAACACCACCACCACCCGCCGGCGGCCCGCCGTATAGACAGCACTTCAAGCAGCCAGCAGGGGCGCGACCGGTCATCCGGTCACGCCCCTGCTGGCTCGGACTCCCCGGCCCCGAGAGATGCGCTCACGCCTCTTGCTGGTCAGCGGGTGCGATACGCCGGGCGCGGCGTCCGCCCCCGCGCGGGTTACTCTGGTGCTTCCACCGGATGTCCACCGTGGCGGGGTCGAACCCGCGTCCGGCCCGCCCGGACGGCAGAATCCGCACCGTCACTAACTCATCGATGACGAGCCGCTGGTGCGACAGCGACAACCCTTCCCAGGTTGCTTGCACGTCTTCGGCCCCGATCAGATCAGCCAGCGGGGAGTCAACGGTGGCCTCCTGCAACAGGCTGGTGATCGCCTCAAGGCGCTTCTTGCCCTTCTCCGTTCCGGAGATTAGTTGCGCCCGGTCGATCAGCCCGAGCGACTTGTCTTCGGCAAGCTCATTGAGGTTTTTGCGGATGGCCTGCGCTTCGGCGCGCAACCCCTTGACGTCCACCTCCGGGCCGGTCGTGGGCAACAGGTCTACCGCGTCATCTCGGGACAGCCGGGCGACGATCAGCCTTTCCACCAACGCGTCCACGTGCTTGACCGCGCGCACGAGGTGGTTGCGGTCGGCGCACCGGTACGCCGGTTGCCGCCCACCAATGCGTACCTGCACACCCACCCGCGTCGAGTAGTCCTCCGCCGTGCAGATCCCGCACGTGTACAGGTTGCTCCCGAGCCACTTCGGGGCCGCGCCCGGCCCGGTCTTGCGGGCAGGGTCGGTCAACTTCGACACCAGCGCACGGAACGTCTCCACCGCCACGATCGGCTCCCACGGCGCATCGCCGATCTCCTCA
This sequence comes from Paractinoplanes rishiriensis, assembly GCF_016862375.1. Lineage (GTDB taxonomy): Bacteria > Actinomycetota > Actinomycetes > Mycobacteriales > Micromonosporaceae > Actinoplanes > Actinoplanes rishiriensis. The sequence goes on from NZ_BOMV01000073.1 coordinate 100,505, forward strand.
CCCTGGTACACCATCCGGCCCGCGTTGCGGGGCCGCAACAGGATGTCCCGCAGCGTCTCGGCGCTCCACTGCGCCCCGGTCACCGTGGGCACGTCACCCTTGCGCAGATCACCCGCCAGCGACCGCAACGAGGCACCTTGCACACACCGGATCGTGCAGTCCTTGATCACTGCCGTCTCCTCCGGGCGCGGCGTAACGCCGTCCTCATCGAACCCGAACGGACGGCGGCCCCCGCCATACTCCCCAGCCTTGGCCTGACGCTCCCGCGCGGCAGCAACCCGCCGAGCCTTATCCCGAGACTCCTTGTTCGCCACCGCCACCATCACCCGCGCCATCGTGATATCCGCATCCGTGCCCAACCGCAACGAACCCGTCACCGAGTCCACCGGCATCCGGTGCTGTTCCACCACATCGATCATGTCCTCCAGGTCCCGCGGATCGCGCACCGTGCGGTCAAGATCCAACGCCACGAACCCGTCCGCCTTACCCGACGCCAGCAGATCCAGGGCCTTGCGGAACCCCGGACGGACCGTCCGCATCTCCACCCGGCCGTCCGGAAGCTTGATCTTGCGACGCTTGAACGCGGACGCGCTGCGGTTCTTACCCCGACCCGGGGAAAGATCGTTTTCCACAATCCAATGAATGATCCGCCAACCCTTGGCCGCAGCCCGAGCCACGATACGCTCGCGTTGATCCTCGTTGCCCTTACCGTTGCCGTCATCGTCAAGATCGACCCGACGCAACTCCGACAGCCGCACGTAACCGATGGCGTTCTGCGGTTCGTTCCTTGAAAACTCCATACGTCAATGATCCCACGGGAAGTGTGTCGTAATCCAGGGTTGGGGAAGACCGCGCTCGCCGTGCACTGGGCGCACCGCCGGCGGGACCGGTTCCCCGACGGCCAGCTGTACGTCAACCTGCGCGGTTTCGCCGTCAAGGAGCCGGTGACGGCCGGCGAGGCCCTCGCGACCTTGCTCGGCGCCCTCGGCGTGCCGCCGGACCGGATACCGGCCGAGGTCGCCGAGGCGTCCGGGCTGTACCGGTCGATGCTGGCCGAGCGCCGGGTCCTGATCCTGCTGGACAACGCGGCCGAGGCCGACCAGATCCGCCCGCTGCTGCCCGGCACACCGGCGAGCCTGGCCGTCGTGACCAGCCGGAACCGCCTCAGCGGACTGATCGCCATCGACGGCGCCCACCGGTTGCTGCTGGAGCCGATGCCCGGGCCGGACGCCTGCGAACTGCTCGCGGCGATTCTGGGCGGCGGCCGGCCGGCGGATCCACCGGACGCCCTCGCCGACCTCGCGGCCGCCTGCGGCCACCTGCCCCTAGCGCTGCGCATCGCCGCCGCCAACCTCATCGACCAGCCGCGCCGCACCATCGCCGACTACCTCGACGAGCTCCGGGCCAGCCGCCTCGACGTGCTCGCCGTGCCGGACGACGACCAGGCCGCGGTCGGCACCGCGCTCGCGCTGTCGTACCGCCGCCTCGAACCGCCCGTGCGGCGGCTGTTCCGCCTCCTGGGCCTGATCGCCGACCTGGAAGTCCATCCGCCGGCCGCGGCCGCCCTCGCGGGCATCGACGAGGAGGCCGCCGCGCAGCTGCTCGAGGTGCTCACCGACGCCCACCTCCTCCAGCCGCTTCCGGCCCGGCGCTACACGTTCCACGACCTGATCCGCCGGTACGCCGAGGAGCGCGCGGAGGCCGACGAGCCCCAGCCGGAGCGGGACGCCGCGCTGGACCGGCTCTACCACTGGTATCTGGTCCGGATCTGTTCGTCCGACCGCCTGCTCATGCCCGGCCGCCCGCCGGTTCTGTACGTCGACGGACCGCCGGCCTTCGACACCGCCCTGGACGCGCTGGCCTGGCTCGACCTGGAACAGCGCAACATCAGCGCCCTGGTACGGCACGCCGCGTCGACCGGGCGGCACGTGGACGCGTTCCGGATCCCGTATCTGGTGCGCGGCTACTACCAGCACCGGAACTGGGCCAGCGCGATCGAGATCCAGCGGCACTCGGTCGCCGCCGCGGTCGCGCTGGACGACCCGGGCCTGGAGGACCGCGCGCGGTCCCTGCTGGCCACTGCCCTGACCAGGGCGCGCGACTACGACGCCGCGATCGAGGAGCAACAGCGGGTCCTGGTGCTCGCACGCCGGGTGGGTGACCGGCAACGCGAGGCTCTGGCGCTCAACAACCTCGGCTGGATGTACAACGAGTCCGGTTCCCCCGAGCGCGCGCTGCCGGCCTACCGGAGCGCGCTGGCGTTGTTCGACCCCGACTTCGAGCCCGACCACCCGTACCTGACGGCGGCTCTGCAGAACGTGGGCGACGTCCTCTCGGTCCTGGGGCAGCACGCCGAGGCGGTGGACCACCACCGGCAGGCGCTGGCCATCGCCCGCGCGGACGGCGACCGCGCCCAGGAGCTGGACTCGCTGACCTGCCTCGGCGAAGCCCACGCCCGCGCCGGCGACCACCGGCGGGCGGTCACCGAGTACCGCGCCGCGCTCGGCGTACAGGACGAGGTAGGAAACCAGTTCGTCGAGGCGCTGACCCGAGCCGCACTAGCCGAGAGCCTGCGCGCACTCGGCGAGATGCCCGCCGCAGCCGCCGAACTCGCCGCCGCGGCGAACGTCCACCGCACCATGGACGACACGCCCGGCGCCATCGGCGTCCTGCTCGACCTGGCCGGCCTGCTTCTCGCGGAAGACGACCAGGCCGGGGCACGGCGCGCCCTCAACGACGCGAGCGCGCTGCACGCCGCGTCACCCGATCCCCGCGAGGCGCACCGGCTCGCCGCCCTCACCGCCGACCTCGAGGCGGCCGGCAAACGCTGACCGGGCAGGTGGACATACCCCGGGACATCGTCAAGCAGGTAGCAGGGGCAACCCGGCCGGCCGCGCGGCAGCTACATTGGATGTTCGGCTCGCTACTTCACCCAAAAGTTAATACGAGATTCGGTGTCAGAGTGACGAGCAACGGGGGGCGCGTCCATGCTGACCCGCGACGTGCGGGATACGGAGATTCGCGTGCTGGGCGCGGTCGAGATCTGGGCCGCTGGGCGGCCGCTGCATCTGCCGCGACGCCAGCTCGCGACGGTGATCGGCCTGCTTGCGTTGCAGACCGGACAGGTCGTGTCATTCGAGCGCATGATCGACGTGCTGTGGCCGGACCACGCGCCGAAGACCGCCCGGGCGGTCCTGCAGACCCGGGTGTCCGAGCTGCGGGCGCTCCTGCAGTCGGGCGGCTTCGAGGGACGGCTGATCACCCACGGCGACGGCTACAGCCTGAGCATCCCGCCGGAACAAATCGACGCGACCCGGTTCTGCCGGGCGGTGAGCGAGGCCCGGCGGGCGGTGGCGCCGCCGGATGCCTGTCGCCTGCTACGCGCGGCGCTCGGGCTGTGGCGCGGGCCCGTGCTCGGCGGGCCACCGGCCTCGGGACTGCTGGACGGGCTCGTGCGGCAGCTCGATTCCCAGCGCCTCACCGCCATCGAGGACCTGCTGGCTCTCGAGACAGGCATGGACACCCCGCACAACTCGGTGGACGAGTTCGTCGGCCTGACCGCCTCCAATCCGGAACGGGAACGCCTCACCGGTCAGATCATGCTGGCCCTGCAACGGGCCGGGCGCACCGCCGAGGCGTTCACCGTCTACGAGCGGACCCGCCGATGGCTCGCCGACGAATTGGGCGTCGACCCGGGTGCCGAGTTGCAGGGCATTCACCTCGATCTGCTGCGCGCCACGTCCCGCAAGGCCGGCGCCACGGCCCGGGATACGGCTGACCCGCCCGCGCCGGCAACGCCGTCCGGGCGTGTCCCGCGTACGCTGCCATCGGATCTTCTGGACTTCACCGGACGCGCCGTCGAGGCCGGCTATCTGGCCGACCTGGCCAGCCGCGACCGCGGAGACGGCGTGCTGGTGATGGCGGTGTGCGGCCAGGCGGGGGTGGGAAAGACCGCCCTGACCGTGCACGTCGCGCACCACCTGCAGAGCCGCTTCGGCGACGGCCAGCTGTACGCGGACCTCCACGGCACCAACTGCGCCCCGGCGACGCCGCACGACGTTCTCGGCCGGTTCCTGCGCGCTCTGGGCACCACCCGCCTGCCGGACACCCTGGATGAGCGCATCGACGTCTACCGGGACCTGCTCGCCGACCGGCGGATGCTGGTCGTACTCGACGACGCGATGAGCGACGAACAGGTCCGGCCGCTGATCCCCGGCGGCAGCGGGTGCGTGGTGCTGGTCAACGGCCGGCCGCGGTTGGGGGCCGCCCTCGGCGCCCGGACGTTGCGCCTCGACGTGCTGAGCCCGGCCGACGCCGTACGGCTGCTGTCCCGGGTGGTGGGCGGCGAACGGGTGAAGGTCGCCCCCGCGGCCACCGCCGAGCTGGCCCGCGCGTGCGGACACCTGCCGCTGGCGCTCCGGATCGCCGGCGCCCGCCTGCAGTCCAGGCCGCACTGGACGGTCAGCGACCTGGCCGGCCGGCTGCGGGACGAGAGCCACCGGCTGGACGAACTCGCGTACGGTCCGCTCGACGTCCGCCACTCGATCGCCGGCAGCATCGCCAGCCTCGGTCCGGAGGCCCGCCGGTTGCTGCGCCGGCTCGCCGCGCTGAATCCGGCGGAGATCACTGCCGAGGCAGCCGCGGCACTGCTCGCCATGCAGCCGGCGCGGGCCGACGACCTGCTCGAGGAGCTCTACGACGCGCACCTGGTGGAGCCGGCCGGACGCGAGCCGGCGTACGGCCGTCATTACCGGATGCCGGACCTGGTACGCCTGGGTGCCCAGGAACCAGCTCCGGAATGCCCGTAGACAACCCGATGAACGGCGATCGGCCGTCTGCGGAATCGCACCGCGGTGAACCGTTGTTAGCGTCCGGTTCTCCGAAGGGATTGCGCATGGTGCAGGGACTCGACTGTCTGGTGCTCGGCTACAACGATCCGCCCTTCTCGAATCATGAACAGCGCGTTCTGAATCGAGGCCCGGACTTCCCCGATCGTCGCATCTTCATGCGGGACCACCTGGTGGTCGACGGAAGCCGGCTGCCGTACATGGACGTCATCAACCACTACGTCGGCGAGCGTGGCATCGGCCCGCCGGACTCCTACTACCACGTCGGCGAGGTCGCCAACCTGGCCGCCGTCTATCTCACCAGCTTCCTGGTGCAGCGCGGCTGCACGGCGACCTTCGCCAGCCTCTTCCACGCCGAGAAGGAACGGATCGCCGCCCTCCTGCGGGACCAGCGGCCGCGGGTCGTGGCGATCACGACGACGTTCTACCTCACCGCCGCGCCGGTGGCCGAGATCGTGGCGTTCGTCCGGTCGGTGCGGCCGGAGAGCCTGGTGGCGGTGGGCGGGCCGCTGATCGACAACCTGGCCCGCGACCTGGATCCGGAGACCCTGACCGAGATGTTCGAGTGGATGGACGCCGACGTCTACGTGCACGACTCGCAAGGCGAGTGCGCGCTGCTCGACCTCGTACGCGGGGCCCGGGCCGGCGAGTCACCGGCGCACGTGGACAACGTCTACTGGCGTAACGGCGAGGAGTTCCGCTTCACCCGGCGACGGCCGGAGAACACCCCGGTGGACGAGGGCACCATCAACTGGCGGCTGTTCGACGACACGGAACTCGGGCGCACGGCTCAGACCCGTACGGCCAGAAGTTGTGCTTTTAAATGCAGTTTCTGCGACTTCCCGGCGCGCGCCGGCGCTCTGAGCCTGGCCGGTCTCGACGTGGTGGAGGCCGAGCTGACGCTGCTGGCCGAACGCGGCGTGGAACACGTCGTCTTCATCGACGACACGTTCAACGTGCCGCTGCCGCGGTTCAAGGAACTGTGCCGGATGATGATCCGCAACCGGTTCCCGTTCCGCTGGTACTCGTTCTTCCGGGCCTCCTCGGCGCGCGACGAGGAGACCTACGACCTGATGGCCGCCAGCGGGTGCGCGGCAGTCTTCCTGGGCATCGAATCGGCGGACGACGGCGTGCTGAAGCTGATGCACAAGTCGGCCACTTCGGACGCGTACCGGTCCAGCATCCGCCGGCTGACCGAGCGGTCGATCACCACGTTCGCCTCTTTCGTCGTGGGCTTTCCCGGCGAGACGGCGGCGACGGTGCAGCGGACCATCGACTTCCTCAACGAGGCCCAGCCGAGCTTCTTCCGCGCCGAGCCGTGGTGGTACAACCATCGCTCGCCGATCCACGCGCAGGCCGACGTGCTCGGCATCACCGGCCAGGGCTACCAATGGCGGCACGCCACGATGGACATCGACGGCGCCGGCGACGCGCTCGACCGCATCTTCGCCGAGGTCACCGGTTCGGTGTGGATACCGACCTACAACTTCGACTTCTGGGCGTTGCCCTATCTCTTCGGCAAGGGATTCACCCAGGAGCAGATCACCGCGTTCCTGCGGGCGGCGCAGCGGTCGATGCGGTTCAACGCCGATCCCGGTACGCCCGCCGCGCGGGCCGCCGCCGAGGAGGTCGCCCGGTCGTTCGACGGGGTGGTGCTGCGGCCACCGCGTTACCGGATGCCGCGGGCACGGCCGCTCCGGGTGACCGCCTGAGCCATGGTGCCCCGACCTTGCTTACCGGCCACCGGACGAATGGGAAGGCATCCGGAAGCGACCACCCGGCCGCCCGGTACGGGGCGAGGTGCGCCGCTGGATCCGCCGGGAAGCCGATGGGAAGCCGGCGCGGCGACCTGCCACGCATGCTGGATCTCCCGTCGGACTCCGGAGGTTCAGATGCTCCCGAACACGTCAGCGGACCCGGTCCGCGTCCTGGTCTGCGAGGCGGAGCCACTCGTCCGTGCCGGCCTGACCGCCAGCCTTCAGGGCACCGACGTCGATGTCGTCGGCGAGGTCGAGACCGGCAGCCAGCTCCTGAACGGCATCGTCCGGCCGGACTTCGACGTGGTGCTGGTCGGGTCGATGCCGGCTGCCGGTGACCGGCTCGACCTGGCTGTCCTGGCCACCCGGCCGCACCATCGCGTCGTGGTGCTGCTGCGGGACACCGACCGGGACGCTCTGATCCGGTATGTCCAGCAGGGGATCCGCGGGTTCGTCGCGCGGCACTCGGCGCTGGACGACGTGTACCAGGCGGTGCGCTCGGTGGCCCACTCCGGCGCCTACCTCTCCCCCACGCTCGCCCGGCACTTCCTCGACTGGCTGGCGGAGCGCCTGGCTCACCAGACGGTGAACCGGGAGATCCCGACCGGCAAGCTCAGCGACCGGGAGTGGGAGGTGCTGCGGCTGCTCGGCAGCGGCCGGTCGAACGCCGAGATCTCGCGGGCGCTGCGCATCCGGGAGACCACGGTACGCAGCCACGTCTATCACATCCTCTCCAAACTCAACCTGCGGAGCCGCACCGAGGCGGTGCTCTACGGGTTTCAGCACAGCCTCCGTTCGGCGGAGTGAGCGCGACGCCCCGTTGACCACACGTTCAGTATCGGAGAAGACGCATGACTGCCACCTCCAGCGAAGTCCGGCTCAGCCAGCTGCTGCGGGATCGGGGCTACTGGCGATGGTCGATCGCCACCCAGCTGATCCGGCTGCCGTCGTTCATGGCTCCGATCGCGTACGTCCTGGTCAGCATCGAGCTGCTGGGCAGCCCGAAGACCGGCGGCCTGCTCCTCGCGGTGATGCTGGTGGCGGTGGAGCTGTCCGCCCCGATCACCGGCCGGATCATCGATCGGCTCGGGGTGGTCAAGTGGGCACCGCGGTCGCTGGCCTTCAGCGCCGTCGCCCGGCTGCTGCTGGCCGGCCTGTTCTTCATCAAGGCGCCCACCGCGGTGCTGGTGGCCGCGGTCATCGTGTTCTCCTGCATCGGTTCCGGCGCGGGCGGCGTCGTGCGGGTCATGCTCGGCCGTACGGTGTCCGATCCGATGCTGCCGAAGGCGCTGGCCGTGGACTCCTCGGTGGTCGAGCTGGTGATCATCGTGGCGCCGTTCGCGGTGGCCTTCGCGGCCCTGTTCGGCGGCGTCGGACCACTGGTGGCGATGGCGCTCTGCACCGGGGTCGGCGCCTTGCTGTTCCGTCAGCCCGGGGCGTCCCGGACAGTGCCCCCGCCGGAACCGGAGCCGGCCGCCGCCGAGGCGGAGACGACGCCGGAACCGGCGAAACCGACCGGCTCGCTGTGGCGCAACCCGCGCTACCTCTTCTGGCTCCTGGTGGCGATCGCCTTCGGTCATCTCCTCGGCACCGCCGAGATCGGTGCCCTGCCGCTGGCCCGGTCGCTCGGGCTCGGCAACGCGATGGCGTCCGCGATGATCGCGGCGCTGGCCGCCGCCAGCGCCACGGCCGGCCTCCTCTACGCCTGGAAGGGCAACCGGATCAGGGCGTCCAACACGGCTCAGGCCGTCGTTCTGCTCACCCTGATGGCCGGCAGTGTCGCGCTGATCGCGTTCGAGTTCTCGCTGCCCTTGATCTTCATCGGCTTCTTCCTGCTGGGCGCCTTCACCGCCCCGATCAACACGGTGCGGTCACACGCCGCCGGACACGCCATCCCGGCGCACCGGCAGGTCGAGGGCTTCGCCATCCTGGACACGGCCAACGGCCTCGGGTTCGCGCTGGCCGGCCTCCTGCTCGCGGTGCTGCCGGTCAGCGGCATGTTCGCCGCCGGGGTGGTGAGCACGGTCGTGGTGCTCGCCCTGACCCCGCTCCTGGTCCGCCGCCCGGCCGGGCGCTAAGCAGGATGTTGACCGGCACTCAGCGGCGCACATGATTACAGCCGATCAGCCGCTGCCTAGGTTGACCCTCGTGGACTCCGAAATCGAGCGGGATCGTGACGCCGGCCGCCTCGCGCTGCTGCGCAGGCTGCGCGGCCAGCCGGACCGGCCGGAGCGGATCCCGGGGCGGGCCGCCGGCGCGGTTGTGCCGGCCACACCGCTCCAGGAGGGACTGTGGTTCGTGGACCGGCTCGCCGGCCCGGGCGGCAACGTCGCCTACAACGTTCCGCTGGCGTTGCGGCTGCGCGGGCCACTCGATCCGGCGGCGCTGCGCGATGCGCTGTCCCGTCTCGTCGCGCGGCACGAGATCTTGCGCACCACGTTTCCGGAGCGCGACGGCGCTCCGACCCAGATCGTCCAGCCCGCGGCGGCGCAGCCGCTGGAGGTCGTCGACCTCGGCCCGGTGGCACCGGCCGATCGTGCCGCCGCGGCGGACCGCCTGGTGCACACCCTGGCCGGCCGCCCGTTCGACCTCACGACGGGCCCGCTGTTCAGCACCACGCTGATCCGGCTCGGCGCCGACGAGCACGTCCTCTTCGTAGCCTTTCATCACATCGTGGCGGACGGCTGGTCGGTGCGGGTGTTCCTGGACGAGCTCGGCGAGCTCTACCGGGCCGGGAGAACCGGACGGCAGCCGGCGCTCGGCGAGCTTCCGATCCAGTACGCCGACTACGCCGTGTGGCAGACCGGCCGGTTGCGCGGCCCGGCCTACGACGACCTGGTGCGCTACTGGACCGGACAGCTGGCCGGCGCTCCGGCCCTGATGCACCTGCCGACCGACCGGCCACGCCCGGTGGTGCCGTCCTTCCGGGGACGGGAACATGGGTTCCGGCTCGACGCCGAGCTGGTCGACGGGCTGCGCGCGCTCAACAGCGCCGAGCGGGTGACCACGTTCATGACGGTCCTGGCCGCCCTGCAGATGGTGCTGGCGCGCCACTGCGGGCAGCCGGACGTGGTCGTCGGCAGCCCGGTCGCCGGACGCCGGCGGCCCGAGCTGGAACCGCTGATCGGCATGTTCCTCAACACCGTGGTGCTGCGCGGCGACCTGTCCGGCGAGCCGAGCTTCCGCACCCACCTGCGCCGGACCCGGGCCACCGTACTGTCCGCCCTGGAGCATCAGGAACTGCCGTTCGATCACGTGGTCCGGCACCTGCGCCCGGAGCGCAGCCCCGGGTACACCCCGTTCCTCCAGGTGGTGTTCGACCTCCTGGACGTCGGCCGGACCCGGCTTGACTGGGGTGACGTCGGGTGCGAGGTGCGGCGGGTGGACGCGGGTGACGCCAAGTTCGATCTCATGCTCGACATCGAGGACGGCCCCGACGGCATCTCCGGCACGTTCGGCTACCGGACCGATCTGTTCGAGCCGGCGACCGTCGAGCGTCTGCGCCGGCATCTGGTGCGCACCCTGGCCGTAGTCGTCGCCGACCCGGACGTCGCCGTGACCGCGGTCGACCTGACGACCCCGGCCGAGCGCAACGACGTGGTGTCGGCCTGGAACGCGACCGGCGCCCCGGCCGGCCGGTCGGTGCCGGAGCTGTTCGCCGAGCGCGCCGCCGAGGCGCCCGACCGGATCGCGGTCAGCGCGGGCGACACCGACGTCACCTACGGCGCCCTGGCGGAGCGGGTCGGCAGCCTGGTCAGCCTGCTGCGACGCCACGGCGCGGGACCGGAGACCCGGATCGGCGTCTGCCTGCACCGGACCCCGGATCTGGCGGTGGCCGTCCTGGCCACCCTCGCGGCCGGCGCGGTGTACGTGCCGATGGATCCGGAGCTGCCGGCCGCGCGCCTGGCGTACCTGGCCGCCGACGCCGGTGTCGAGATCGTCCTCACCACCTCGGACGTCGCCGGCGCGCCGGATGCGCCCGCCGTGGTCCAGCTGGACGCCGCCACGGCGCCGCCCAGCGGGCCAGCACCCGGCGCCGGAGCGCCGGTGGCCGCCCAGCTCGCCTACCTGATGTACACGTCGGGTTCGACCGGTGTGCCCAAGGCGGCAGCCAACACCCACGGCGGGCTGGCCAGCCACCTCGCCTGGGTGCAGCGGACCTATCGGTTGACCCCCGCCGACCGGGTGCTGCTCAAGACGCCGCTGAGCTTCGACGACTCGGTGCGGGAGCTGTTCTGGCCGCTCACCACCGGCGCCCGGCTCGTGCTGGCACCGCCCGGCCTGCAGCGCGACCCGGCCGGTCTGCTGCAGTTGATCGACGAGGCCGGGGTCACGGTGCTGCACGTCGTGCCGTCGCTGTTGCGGGCCGTCGTGGACACCCCGGCGGCGCCCGGCGCCGGGCGCACCCTACGGCTGGTGATGTCCGGCGGCGAGGCGCTGGACGACGAGCTGCAACGCCGATGTCTCGCCCGGTTCACGGCGCCGCTGGTCAACCACTACGGGCCCTCCGAGACCACGATCGACGTGACCCGGTGGACGTGCCGGGAGGGCGACGGCACCCCGATCGGCCGGCCCGGCGACAACACCCGCCTGTACGTGCTCGACCGCCGCGGCGAGCCGGTGGCCGTCGGCCTGCCCGGCGAGCTCTACGTCGCCGGTGCGCAGGTCGGCCGCGGCTATCTCGGCCGGCCGGGACAGACCGCGGAGGCCTTCCTGCCCGACCCGTTCGCCCCGGAACCCGGCCGGCGCATGTACCGGACCGGCGACCTGGCCCGGTGGCGCGACGGCGGGGTGCTCGACTTCCTGGGCCGGCGCGACGACCAGGTGAAGATTCGCGGTTACCGGGTGGAACCGGCCGAGATCGAACACCGGCTGACCGGGCAGCCGGGCATCGTGGAGGCGGCGGTGGTGGTCCGCGAGGACCGCCCGGGCGACCAGCGTCTGGTGGCCTACTGCGCCACCCGCGATGCCACGCCGGACTGGTCGGCGGTCCGACGGGCGCTCGCCGACCACCTGCCGTGGTATCAGGTGCCGGCGTCGTTCGTCCGGGTGGCCGCGCTGCCCCGCACCCCCGCCGGCAAGCTCGCCCGGCGTGCCCTTCCGGCTCCCGGGCCCGACGACCGCGCGGCCGTTCCGTACCAGGCGCCCCGGACGCCTACCGAGACCATCGTGGCGGCCGCCTGGGGCGAGGTGTTCGGGGTGAGCCGGGTCGGCGTGCACGACGACTTCTTCGATTCGGGCGGTCACTCGCTGCTCGCGGTGCGGCTGGTCGCCCGCCTCCGGGACGCGCTGCAGGTCGACGTCGCGGTGAACGCCGTGTTCCTGGCGCCGAGCGTCGCGGCCCTGGCCGACCGGATCAGCGGGTCGGCGAGCGCGGAGTCCGCACCGATCCCGGTCATCGACCGGACCCGGCACCGGGTGGCCGGCCGAGCGGGTGGGCGGTCCGGCGATGCCGACTGAGCCGGTGATCGACAGCTTCACGGTGCCCGCCTCGTTCGCGCAGCAGCGGCTGTGGTTCCTCGACCAGCTGGTGCCCAACGCGTTCACCTACAACATCCCGCTGGCCCTGCGACTGGCCGGGGAGCTCGACCGGTCCGCGCTGCATCGCGCGCTGATCGAGATCGTGCGGCGGCACGAGGCGTTGCGCACCACGTTCGGCGCCGCTCCCGGCGGACCCGTGCAGATCGTCGCCGACTGCCGGGACCCCGAACTGCCGATGCACGACCTCACCGGCCACGACGCCTCGGACGAGGCACTCGCGGCCCTGCTCACCGAGCTGGGCGAGGAGCCGTTCGACCTGGCCGCCGGTCCCCTGCTGCGCTGCCGGCTGATTCGCCTCGGCGCGCGCACCCACGTCCTGTCCCTGGTCCTGCACCACATCGTGGCCGACGGCTGGTCGGTCGGCGTCCTGGTCCGGGAGCTGGCCGCCCTCTACGACGCCTACCGGCGGGGCGCCCCCAGCCCGCTGCCCGATCTGCCGGTCCAGTACGCCGACTACTCGGAATGGCAGCGCGATCCGGCCCGCGCCGGGCTGCACGAGCGCCAGATCGAGTACTGGCGCAAGCGGCTGGCCGATCCGCCGCGCCTGCTGGAGCTTCCGATGGACCGGCCCCGCCCGTGGGCGCGCGACGTGGCCGGCGCCGTCCACCTGGCACCCCTGCCCGCCGAGATCACGACGGCCCTGGACGCGATCAACCGGTCCGAGCGGGTCACCGACTTCATGGTCCTGCTGGCGGCGCTGCAGATCCTGCTGGCGCGGTACAGCGGGCAGACCGACATCCTGGTCGGCACCCCGGTCGCCGGCCGGGTCCGGCCCGAGCTGGAACAGGTCATCGGGTTCTTCGCCAACACGCTGGTGATCCGCGGCGAGCCGGCCGGCGACCGGACCTTCCGGCAGCTGCTGCGCGACGTACGGGCTGACAGCCTGACCGCGTTCGAGCATCAGGACGTCCCGTTCGAGCAGGTCGTGGACGCGCTGGTCGCGGAACGTACGATCAGCCATTCGCCGTTGTTCCAGGTCATGTTCGCGGTGCAGAACGCGCCCGGCGAGGACGAGGCGGCTCTGGCCGGCCTGGACGTCACCGTGCTGGAGCCGGCGCTGCGCGCGGCGAAGTTCGACCTCACCGTGATGGCCTGGCGGGCGGCGGACGGCCGGATCGGCACGTCGTACGAGTACAGCACCGACCTGTTCGACGCGGCCACGATCCAGCGGCTGTCGGACAGCCTGCCGATCCTGCTCCGGGCCTGCCTGGCCGAGCCGGACCGGCCAGTTCGCGAACTGCCGGTGATCGGCGCGGACGAACGACGCCGCCTGCTGGCCGCCGGTGCCGCACCGGCGCCGGCCGGCTCGTCGCGGACCGTGCCGGAGTTGTTCGAGGCGCAGGCCGCGCGCCGGCCGGACGCGGTCGCGGTGGAGGCCGGAACCGACCGGCTGACCTATCGCGAGCTCAACGCGTGGGCCAACCGGATCGCGCACTGGCTGCTCGCCCACGGCGCCGGGCCGGAACGCCTGGCCGCGCTGGCTGTCAGCCGGTCCACCGGGCAGATCGCCGCGCTGCTCGGCATCGCCAAGGCGGGCGCCGCGTACGTCGCCGTCGACCCGGCCCATCCGCCGGAGCGGATCGCCGCGTTGCTGCGCGACGCCGAGCCGGTCGCCGTGCTGCTGAGCGACGACCAGACGGCCGCGGTACCCGACGTGCCCGGCCCGGTGCGGCTGGTCGTCGACACCGCCGCGCTGCTCGACGCCCAGCCGGAGCACGATCCGGCCGGCGCCGGCCGCACCTCGGACACGCCGCTGTACGCGCTCTACACCTCGGGCTCCACCGGCACCCCCAAGGCCGTCCTGATGCCCGGCGGACCGATCGCGACGATGCTCGACTGGCAGGCCCGGCACCTCGGCACCGACCCCGGCCGGCGGGTCGCCCAGTTCACCACCATCACCTTCGACGTGTCGGCGCAGGAGATCCTCGGCGCCCTGCTGACCGGCAAGTGCCTGGTGGTGGTCGACGAGTTGACCCGCCGGGACCCGGACGCCTTCGCCAACTGGCTGGCCGACCGGCGGATCAACGAGTTGTACGCGACCAACCAGGTCCTGCAGGGCGTGCTCAAGTCGGCGCTGGACCGCGGCGTCGACCTGTCGGCGCTCACCGACGTCGCGCAGGCCGGCGAGGCGTTCGTGGTCAGCGACGAGCTGCGCGAATTCGCCCGCCGCTACCCCGGGTGCCGGCTGCACAACCACTACGGGCCGAGCGAGACGCACGTGGTGACCTCCTACTCGCTGCCCGGCGGCGAGAGCGCGGCGTGGCCGGTGCACCCGCCCATCGGACGGCCGATCGACGGCAGCCGGGTGTACGTCCTCGACGGCGACCTCGAGATCCTGCCGCAGGGCGTGCGCGGCGAGCTGTACCTGGCCGGCGCCTGCCTGGCGCGCGGCTACCTCGCACGCCCGGCGCTGACCGCGGAGCGGTTCCGGCCCGACCCCTATGGGCCGCCGGGCACCCGGATGTACCGGTCCGGGGACGTCGTCCGCTGGACCAACGACGGGCAGCTCGAGTTCGCCGGGCGGGTCGACCACCAGGTGAAGCTCCGCGGCTACCGGATCGAGCCGGACGAGGTGGCAGCCGCCCTCATCCGGCACCCGGAGGTGCGCGAGTCCGCCGTCGTGGTACGCACCGACCCGGCCGGCGAACAGCGGCTGGTGGCCTACGTCGTGCCGGCCGACGGTCACCAGCCGGCCGCGGCCCAGCTGCGCACCTACCTCGGCGACGTGGTGCCGGCGTACATGGTGCCGTCCGCCTATCCGCTGCTGCCGGCTCTGCCGTTGAACCGCAACGGCAAGCTGGACCGGGCCGCGCTGCCGGAGCCGTCCTTCGACAACGACGAGCGGCAGGCCTTCGTGACCCCGCGGACCGACGAGGAACGCCTGGTCAGCGAGGTGTGGGCGGAGGTGCTCGGCGCCGGGCGGGTCGGCGCGCACGACAACTTCTTCGCCCTCGGCGGACACTCCCTGCTGGCCACCCGCGCCATCACCCGGCTCCGCGAGGCCACCGGCCGGCGCATCCCGTTGTGGATCATCTTCCAGTCGCCGACCGTGGCCACCTTCGCCGAGCAGTTGGCACAGGCGCCGCCGGAGGTGTCCGACCGGGAGCCGATCACCGCCCGGCCGCGGCTGGGCGCGGCGCCGGCCGCCTACTCGCAACGCCGTCTCTGGTTCCTGGAACGGTTCTCGCCCGGCACGGCCACCTACCACATCCCGTCCGCCGAACGGTTGCGCGGCCCGTTGGACGAGCGGTCGCTGCGCCGTGCCCTGCGCGAGGTGGTGCGCCGGCACGAGGCGCTGCGCACCCGGTTCGACGACACCGGCGGTGACCTCGTGCAGATCGTCCTGCCGGACGCGCCGTTCGACCTGGCGGTCGAGGCGGTGCCGGGCACCGGCCCGGCCCAGCTGGCCGCCGCGCTGGCCCGGCTCGACGAGGAGGCCCGGACGCCGTTCGACCTGCGGCGCGGGCCCCTGCTCCGGGCCCGGCTGCTGCGCCTCGGCGCCGAGGACCACCTGCTGACCATCACGGTGCACCACATCGCGTTCGACGGCTGGTCCGCCGGGATCTTCTACGCCGAACTGGCCGCGCTCTACCCGGCCTACCTGCAGAACCGCCGGTCACCGCTGCCCGAGCCGGCCCTCCAGTTCAGCGACTACGCGGTCTGGCAGCACGAGCGGCGGCAGCGGTCGGCGTACGCCCGGCAGCTGGACTACTGGACCACCCAGCTCGCCGGCGCGCCACACCGGCTGGACCTGCCGTACGACCGGCCGGCGCCGACGATCCGGTCGCACCGCGGCGGGGTGGTCGAGGGCCCGATCGACCCGGCCGTCTGGCAGCGGCTCGACCGGGTCGCCTCGGCCACCGGCTGCACCCGGTTCATGGTGCTGCTCGCAGCGTTGCAGGCGGTGCTCACCCGGTACACCGGACAGTCCGACATCTGCGTCGGCTCGACGGTGGCCGGCCGGACCCGGCCCGAGCTGGAACCGCTGATCGGGTTCTTCGTCAACACGCTGGTCCTGCGCACCGACCTCGGCGGCGACCCGACCTTCACCGAGCTGCTCGGCCGGGTACGCCGGGTGTGCCTGGACGCGTTCGACGCGCAGGACGTGCCGTTCGAGCACCTGGTGGAGCTGCTGCGCCCGCACCGCGATCCCGGCACCACGCCGCTGTTCCAGGTGATGCTGACACTGCACAACACACCCGGTGGCTCCTTCACGCTGCCGGGAGTGACCGCCGAGCCGGTCGAGCCCGACCTGGTGACCGCCAAGTTCGACCTCTCCATCCACGTGTCGCCGGTCCGGGACACGGCCGCCGTCCTGATCGAATACAACGCCGACGTCTTCGAGGCCGGTACGGTCCGCCAGCTCGCCGGCTACTTCGACGCGCTGTTGCAGGCGGCCCTGGTCAGCCCGGACGAGCGGCTGTCCGACCTGGACCTGCCCGGCACGGACGACACCCCGGCGGCCGGGCCCGCACCGCGGCGGGCGACCCTGGTCGATCTGTTCGCCGCTCAGGTCGCAAGCCGCCCGCAGGCGGTGGCTCTGCGGTGCGCTGGCGAGTCGTTGACCTACCGGCAGCTGGACGAGCGGTCCGACCGGCTCGCGCACCGGCTGGCCGCCCGGGGAGCCGCCGCGGAGCACCGGGTGGCGATCTGCCTGGACCGCTCGCCCGAGCAGGTCGTCGCCATCCTGGCCGTGCTCAAGGCCGGCGGCACCTACGTGCCACTCGACCCCGGCCACCCGGACGAGCGGCTGCGCCTGATCCTGGCCGACGCGGCGCCGGCGCTGCTGCTGACCGATCCGGTCACGGCCGG
Source organism: Paractinoplanes rishiriensis (assembly GCF_016862375.1). GTDB lineage: Bacteria > Actinomycetota > Actinomycetes > Mycobacteriales > Micromonosporaceae > Actinoplanes > Actinoplanes rishiriensis. The sequence continues at coordinate 117,462 of NZ_BOMV01000073.1, forward strand.
ACGCATCGCCGGCGGCTGCGCCACCCTCGACCCGTGCGACGAGACCGGCGAGCTCACCCGGCCACCGGCAGGTCCGCTGCCCGGCACCGCCGCCTACGTCATCTACACCTCCGGCTCCACCGGCCGGCCCAAGGGCGTCGTCGTCGAGCACGACCAGGTGGTGCGGCTGTTGCGGGCGACCGAGGCGCACCTCGCCTTCGGGCCGGACGACGTGTGGACGATGTTCCACTCGTACGCCTTCGACTTCGCCGTCTGGGAGATGTGGGGCGCGCTCGGCTACGGCGGAACGCTCGTGGTGGTGCCGCGGGACGTCGCCCGGGCCCCCGAGGATTTCGCGCGGCTGCTGGCCGCCGAACGGGTGACCGTGCTCAGCCAGACCCCGTCCGCGCTGCGCGAGCTCGGCAGAGTCCTGCCGGCGGAGACATCGCTGCGCTACGTCGTGCTCGGCGGCGAGGCCGCCGTCCCCGCCGACCTGAGGCGCTGGTTCGACCGGCCCGGTGATCAGTGCCCCTCGATCGTCAACCTCTACGGCATCACCGAGACGACCGTGCACACGACGGTGCGCCCGATCACCGCCGCCGACACCCGGCTGAGCCGCAGCCCGATCGGCCGGGCCCTGCCGCACGCCCGCGTCCACCTGCTGGACGAGCGGATGCGGCCGGTGCCGCCCGGCGCACCCGGCGAGCTGTACGTCGGCGGCGCCGGACTGGCCCGCGGCTACCTCGGCGCCGCCGGGCTGACCGCCGACCGGTTCCGGCCCGACCCGTTCGGCGCGCCGGGTGACCGGTTGTACCGCAGCGGCGACCGGGCCCGCCGCGGCCCGGACGGCGACCTCGCCTACCTGGGCCGCTTGGACGACCAGGTGAAGGTGCGCGGCTACCGGATCGAGCCGGCCGAGATCGAGGCCGTCCTCGGCGACCACCCCGCGGTGCGCTCCAGCGCCGTCCTGCTGCGCCGGGTGGCCGGTGAGCCGGCACTGGTGGGCTACGTGGACACCAGCGTCGAGGTCGCCGCCGGCGAACTGCGCGCATACCTGGCGCGGCGGTTGCCGCAGCACCTGGTGCCCGCGGCGATCGTCCCGGTCGGTTCGTGGCCGCTGACCCGCAACGGCAAGCTGGACCGGTCCGCGCTGCCGGAACCCGGCACGCTGGCGGGCCCGGCCGGCGCCTCGGCACCGCCGCATTCGGCGACCGAGCGGCAGCTGGCTGACCTGTGGAGCGAGCTGCTGGGGGTCAAGCGGGTCGGGCGGGACGACGACTTCTTCGCCCTCGGCGGGCATTCGTTCCTGGCCCTGCGGCTCATCGACCGGATCCGGCGCGACCTCGGCGTACCGGTCGGCGCCGCGACCATCTTCCAGGCTCCGACGGTGGCCCGGCTCGCCGCGGCCATGGCAGCGCCGGACCGCGACACCGGATCGCCGCTGGTTGCCCTGCGCGGGCCCGGCGAGGGTGCCGCCCCGGCGCTCGTGCTCGTCCACCCCATCGGCGGCAACGTGCTGTGCTACGCCGGCCTGGCCCGTGCCCTCCCACCCGGGTACCCGGTACACGGGCTGGTCGCCGCGGGCCTGGACGGGGAGGCGGCGCCGGCGATGTCCATCCCGGACATGGCCGAGAGCTACCTCGCCGCCCTGCGCGACGCCGGCCTCGATCCGCGCCGCATCGTGCTGGCCGGCTGGTCGATGGGCGGCGTCGTCGCCTTCGAGATGGCGCGCCGGCTGGCCCGCGACGGCGTACGGCCGCCGGTGCTGCTGATCGACACCTACCCGCCCGATCCGGAGCCGGGTGCGGAGCCGGACGACGCCGAGCTGGTGGCCGCGTTCGCCGCCGACTGGGGCCGCACCGCCGGCGTCGACCTGGGCCTGGACGCCGCGGAACTGGCCCGGATACCGGCCGGGCGACGCCTCGGACGCCTGCACGAGCGGGCGACCGGGCACGGCCTGGTCCCGCCCTCGCTCCTCGCGGCGGCGTTGCGGGTGTTCGCCGCGAACGCCGGCGCCCTGGCCGGGTACCTCCCCGGCGGCCGCTACGACGGCGAGGTCGTCCTGCTCGCCGCCGGCGACGGACCGGCCGGCGAGGACGGTCCGGCACCGGGCTGGGCGCGGTGGGTGGACGGCATCCTGACCCTCGAGCGGGTGCCGGGCGACCACTACCGCCTGCTGCACCCGCCGGGGCAGGCGGCCGTGGCCGCGGCCGCCGCCGCGCTGCTCGACCGGACCGGTCGCCGATGAGCGGCTCGCTGGCCGGCCGGGTGGTGCTGGTCACGGGAGCGGCCACCGGCATCGGTGCGGCCACCGCGGTGGCCTTCGGACGGGCCGGCGCCGGCGTCGCGGTCAACCACTGGCGGCAGCCGGCCGAGGCCGCCGGGGTCGCCGCCGCGATCGAGGCGGCCGGCTCCCCCGCCGTCGTGCACGAGGCGGACGTCCGGGACGCCGCCGCGGTGGCCGGCCTGGTCGACGACGTCCGGCAGCGGCTCGGGCCGGTGGACATCCTGGTGAACAACGCGGGGGTGATCTCCCGGTCGACGTGCGCCGAGCTGGGCGAGGACGAATGGGACCGGGTCGTCGACACCAACCTCAAGGCCGTCTACCTGTGCAGCAAAAACGTGATTCCGGAGATGACCAGGCGGGGCTGGGGTCGCATCGTCAACATCGCCTCCGAGCTGGCGTTTGTCGGCGAGGCCCGGCTGGTGCACTACTGCGCCGCCAAGGGCGGGGTGCTCGCACTTACCCGGGCGCTGGCCCGGGAGCTGATCGGCGCGGGCATCAACGTCAACGCGGTGGCGCCCGGGATGACCGAGACACCGATGCTGACCGCCAATCCGGTCACCTTCAACGACCGGGTCCGCGAGACGATCCCGGCCGGTCGCTGGGGGCGGCCCGCGGAGGTGGCCGAAACCGTGCTGTTCCTGGCCTCGGACGCCGCCGACTACTACGTCGGGTGGACGTTCAGCCCCAACGGCGGCGTCGTGATGTGACCGCCCGGCACCGGAAGGAGCAACGACGTGCGGATGGGACCGGCCCGGCTGGAGGACTGGCTGCGCGACCGCTATTTCACCGCGACCTACGACCTGAGCAGCAGCGGGGTCGAGCCGTGGAGTTACGGCGAGCTGCGCGACCGGCTCGGCCTCGACCCGGCGCGGCTCGACCGGATCCGCTTCACCGACAATCCCTCGCTGGGCAACGGGTGCCTCCGCGAGGCGCTCGCCGCCCGGTTCGCCGGTGGTGACCCGGACCGGGTGATGACCACGCACGGGTCCAGCGAAGCCGCCTTCCTGGTGTTCAACGAGCTGCTGTCGGCCGGGGACCGGGTGGTGGTGGTCGAGCCCGCCTACCACGCCCTGCGCGACGTACCCGAGGCGATCGGCTGCGAGGTGGTGCCCTGGCGGCTGCCGGCCGAGCGGGACTTCGCCGCCGACCTGGCCGAGCTGGACCGCCTGGTCGCCCCGGGGACCCGGATGGTGATCGTGAACCTGCCGCACAATCCGACCGGCGCCACGATCACCGCCGCGCAGCAGCGCGAACTGGTCGACGTCGTGCGCGGCGCCGGCGCGTACCTGCTGTGGGACGCGGCGTTCGCCGAGCTGACCTACGGCGGGCCGGCGCTGCCCGACCCGGCGCTCACCTACCGCCGGTGTATCTCGCTGGGCACGCTGTCCAAGGCGTACGGCCTGCCGGGGCTGCGGGTCGGCTGGTGCGTGGCCGACCCGGACCTGTTGCCCCGGCTGCTGCCGCTGCGCGATCGCATGACGTTGGCGCTGTCCCCGCTCGTCGAGTTCGTCGCCACCGCCGCGGTGCGGCGGGCCGGCGTGCTGCTCGCCGATCGGCTGCGGCAGGCGGCCGAGAACCGGGAATCGCTGCTGGCGTGGGCGGCGACCGCACCCGGCGTGGCGCCGCTGGCGCCGCCGGCAGCCGGGGTGACCGCGTTTCCCCGGCTGCTGGTGGACGACGTGGACGCGTTCTGCACCGGGCTGCTCGCCGCCGAGGGGGTGCTGCTCGCGCCCGGTTCCTGCTTCGGCCATCCCGATCGGGTCCGGCTCGGTTACGGCGGCAACCGGCGAGATTTCGAGCTGGGCCTGGAAAGGACGTCGGCGATGCTGGCCAAGGTGGCGCGATGACGGCTCTGGAAGCGATCGAGCGACGGTTCCTCCGGCACGTCTGGTTCCCGGTCGCCCGGCGCGACGACGTCGGCGAGGCGCCGGTGCGCGCCACCCTGCTCGGCACCGACCTGGTCGTCTACCAGGCGGGTGACCGGGTCGTGGTCGCCGCCGGGCACTGCCCGCACCGGGGGATGGCGATGTGGCTCGGCCGCCCGACCGCCGACGGGCTGGAATGCCCGTACCACGGCTGGGTCTTCGCCGCGGACGACGGCCGCTGCGTACGGATCCCGTCGCTGCCGGACGGCACCGCGGCGGGGCCGCCCCGCCTGCGCACGTATCCGGTGGCAGTGGCGTACGGGCACGTCTGGACGTCCCTGGCCGAACCGTACCTGCCGATGCCTGAGCCCGCGGTGCCGGCGGACCGCGGCTGGCGGTTCGCCTACGGCGTTCCGCACGACCTGCGGTGCGGGATGCGCCAGCTGACCGAGAACTTCCGCGACATCTCGCACTTTCCGTTCGTGCACGCCGGCACGATGGGCGACCAGGCGCGCCGGGTGGTCGATCCGTACCGGGTGGTGCGCGACGGCTGGCGCCTGCGGTGGGGCATGACGACCGACCTCGGCGGCACGGCGCTGGGCGGCAACACCGCACTGGCCAACAAGATCCGGTTGACGCACGGCGTGGTGCTCCCGATGGCGGCGACCGTGCACACCGAGTTTCCGGACGGCGGCCGCCGCTTCCTCGCCCAGTTCGCCACGCCGCTGGACCAGGACGGCGGCCGGGTACGGCTGTTCTGGACGCTCGGCATCGACCACATCGTGCGGGAGAAGCACGGCGTCGACATGAACGAGATGTGGGACTACGAGCGGCGCATCTTCGAGGAGGACTACCCGATCGTGGAGAACCAGGTGCCCGCCGAGGCCCCGCTCGATCTACGCAGCCAGCAGCACACGGCGGCCGACCGTTACAGCGTGGTGTACCGCCGGACCTACGCCGAGTTGCTCCGCGCCTTCGCGGCCGACACCGGGACGCAGTCGTGACCATCGCCGCGGGCACTTGGACCGTACCCGTGCGACGCCTGGCCTACCCCCGGGCCCGGCTGATCGGCGTGCCGTACGCGGGCGCCGGAGCGGCCGCGTTCCACGGCTGGCCCGCCGAGCTTCCCGAGTGGCTGGAGCTCTGGGCGGTACGCCTGCCGGCCCGGGAGACCCGGATCGGTGAGCCCCCGATGGCCGACGTACACGCTGTGGTTGCCGCCGTCGCGGACGCCCTCGCCGGGTTCGACGACACCCCGTATGCCCTCTACGGGCACAGCATGGGCGCCCTGGTCGCCTTCGAGCTGGCCCGCGAGCTGCGCCGGCGGGGATCACCCGCGCCGGTGCGCCTGTGCGTGTCCGGCCGGCGGGCGCCGCAGCGGGCAGACGACCTGCCCGGCATCTGTCACCTGCCGAAACCGGAGTTCCTGGCGGCGGTCCGCCGGCTCAACGGCATACCGGAGCAGCTCTTCGACGAGCCCGGGCTGATCGACGTCCTCGAGCCGGCGCTGCGGGCCGACTTCGCGGTCTGCGAACGGTACCGGCACACGGCCGAGGAGCCGCTGGCGACCGGGCTGTCGGTGTTCGGTGGCGACCGCGACCCGACCACCGACCTGGAGCAGCTGCACGCCTGGCGCCGGCAGGCCGCCGGCCCGTTCGTGCTGCGCACGTATCGCGGCGACCACTTCTTTGTCCACACCCGCCGCCGGGAACTGCTGACCGATCTGGTCGGCGACCTGGGCCGGGTAGTCAGCTCGACGGAACGGGCCTGAGCATGGCCGGACGGTGGTCACTCAAGCCGGTGCCGGCGCACGCGCGCCGGTTGCTCTTCGGTTTCCCGTACGCCGGTGGCGGCGCCTCGCTGTACCGGCAGTGGCCCCAGGAGGTGGCCGGCTCCTGGTTCTGCCCCCTCCAGCCGCCCGGGCGGGAACACCGGTTCGGCGAACCGCCGGTGCGCACCCACGCCGAGTTCACCGCCGCGCTGGTGGAGTTCCTCGCCGGTTATCGCGACCGGGAGTACTCGTTCTTCGGGCACTGCGGAGGCGTACCGCTGGCACTGAGCACGGTGCTCGCGCTGGAGGACGCCGGCCTGCCGTTGCCGGTCCGGGTGTTCGCCTCCGGGTGGGGCGCACCGCACCGCGGTCTCTACGGCCCACTGAACTTCGTCGACCTGCGGACGGCGGACCTGCACGCGGAGGTACGCGGGCTGTTCCGGCGCATCGGGCTGACGGCCCGCCCGGACGTCGTCGACATCGCCGCCGCGAATCTGCGGGTCGACCTGGAACTGCACCGGCCGCACCGCTACGACGCCGCCCGCTTCCTGCCGGCGCCGGTCACCGTGATCGCCTGGAGCGACGACGACGTGGTGCCGGTCGACCAGGTATGCGACGGCTGGGCGGAGTGCGCGGACGTGACGTACCACGTGCTACCGGGCGAGCACTTCGCCTTCACCCGCTGCCCGGACGCGCTGCGTGAGCTGTTCGCCCGGCCGGCTCAGTAGCCGGTCACCGGGTCGAAGCCGGTGAGCGGCTCGCCGCGGCGGTACCGCGCGATCCGGTCCAGGTAGCCGGCGACGAATCGCTCGTCGGTGGCCGGGGTCCGGTCGGCACAGTGCGGCGAGATCAGCAGATTCGGTGTGGTCCACAGGCCGGAGTCCGGCGGCAGCGGCTCGACGTCCAGCACGTCCAGGGCGGCGCCGCCGAGCCGGCCCGAGCACAGCGCCCGGACCAGCGCGTCCTGGTCGACCACCGGCCCGCGCCCGACGTTCACCAGCAGCGCATCGGGTGCCAGCCGGCCGAGTTCGGCGGCGCCGACGAGGCCCCGGGTGCACGCGGTCAGCGGCACCGCGACGACCAGGACGTCCAGGCCGGTCAGGAACGCCGCCAGCCGGTCCGGCCCGTACACGGCGCTCAGCTGCGGGAACTCGGGCGGATCGTCCGTTACGCCTCGCGCGGTGCGGCGCAGGCCACGCACCCGGGTCCCGAAGGCCGCCAGCAGCCGGGCGCATTGCTCGCCGACGTCCCCGAGACCGAGCACGCCGACCGTGCAGCCGGCCAGCTCGCGCAGCTCGAACGGATCCAGCCAGCGGCGCTCGGACTGCGCCCGTAGCAGCTCCGGCACCCGTCGCAACAGGGTCAGCAGCAGGACGACGACGTGCTCGGCCACGGCCGCGCCGTGTGCGCCCCGGCCGGTGGTCAGCACGGTCCGGGCGGGCTGCAGCAGTGCGGCGATCCGTGGGTCGACGCCGACACTGCGGGTCTGTACCCAGGCCGGCGCCGGCCCTGCGCCGAGCAGATCGAGCAGCGGCTCGGGGTCGTACGTCCAGGCCAGCACGGCCTCGGCCGGGCCCTGGTCGACCGGAGTCGCCTCCGGCCAGGCCCGCTCGACCCGCCGCAGACAGTCGTCCGGCGGATCACCGAGCACCGCGAGGCGCACCCCGGTCAGCGCGACTCCATGGCGAGGCGCACCGAGCGCGGCCGCATGTCCGTCCACACCTGCTCGATGTGCGCCAGGCAGTCCTGTTTGGTGCCCTGGACGCCGTCGGCCCGCCAGCCGGCCGGCGGCTCGCGGTCGGCGAACCAGATCGAGTACTGCTCCTCATCGTTGATGACGACCTGGTACGTACGGCTGTCGTCCTCGTCGGACATCGTGCGGCCTCCCCCATCGGCGGTCCGGATTCCGCCGCCGACGCTAGGCCCCGGGCTGCCGCACCACATCAACACTTGTCCACCGCGGGGCTCAACGACGCGCCGATGTCAGGCCGGCTTCCGCGCTCATAGCCTCGGCGGCAACAGCGCCGATCACCGAATCCGAGGATCTCGATGCACGGGGATGACAGGCTCAGGATCGCAGCCGGCACCGTCACCGCGATGGTCGACCGGTGGACGTCGCAGCGGCCGGACGCGGTGGCCGTCGCCGAAGGCACCAGCACGCTCACCTACCGGGAGCTCGACGACCGGGCGAACCGGCTGGCCGCACTGTTGCGCGCCCGGGGTGCCGGGCCGGAGACCTTTGTCGGGGTGGCGCTGCCGCGCTCGACCGACCTGGTGGTCGCGTTCCTCGCCGTGCTCAAGGCCGGCGCCGCCTACGTGCCGGTGGACCTCGAGTACCCGCCGCAACGACAGGCGTTCATGCTGGCCGACGCCGGCGTCACCGCGATCGTGAGCACCGCCGAGGTGATCGGCGGCGACGGCCTGCCGCTGCACGGGTGCCCGGCGCCGGTCATCACGATGGAGCAGGCCGCGGACGCCGGCACCGGGGCTCCGGCGCCGGTGCTGGGGCGGCACGCCGCGTACGTCATCTACACCTCCGGCTCGACCGGCGTCCCGAAGGGCGTCGTCGTCGAGCACGACGACGTGGTGGCGCTGGTGACCGACGAACCGCGCCTGGCGGTGCGCCCCGGCGACGTCGTGGCGCAGCTCGCGCCCACCTCCTTCGACGCCTCCACGTTCGAGATCTGGGCGGCCCTGTGCCGGGGCGGCACGGTCCGGCTGCTGCCCGGCCCGCAGTTGTCCGTCCAGGAGCTGAGCGCGCAGCTGCGGAAGTGGCGGCCGGACTGGCTATTCCTGACCACCGGCCTGTTCCACCTGCTCGCCGACTTCGCGCCGGACTCACTGGCCTCGGTCGGCACGCTGCTCACCGGCGGGGATGTGCTGTCGCCCAAGCACATCCGGACGGCGGCCGGCGTCGGCTCGACCCGGGTGCACGCGGCGTACGGCCCGACGGAGACCACCGTGTTCGCCTCGCTGCACGACGCCGGGCCGGACGACCACGACATCGTTCCGCTCGGCCGGCCGCTGGCCGGCATGACGATGCGCGTGCTCGACGCCGACCTGCGTCCGCTGCCGGCCGGTCAGATCGGCGAGATCTACCTCGGCGGTGCCGGGATCGCCCGCGGGTACCAGTTGCGTCCCGGTCTCACCGCGGAGCGGTTCCTGCCCGACCCGTACGCCGGCGGCGCGGGGGTCCGCATGTACCGCACCGGAGACCGCGGCCTGCGGCGGCCGGACGGAACGTTCGAGTTCCACGGCCGGATCGATCGCCAAGTCAAGATCCGCGGCTTCCGGATCGAGCTGGGCGAGATCGAGGCGGTGCTCACCGCGCATCCCGCCGTCGGCGGCGCCGTGGTCGTGGCCGTTCGGACTCCGGACGGGGGCAAGCGGCTGGCGGCGTATGTGGCCGGCGGCGAACCGGTGATCTCCGAGCTGCGCTCGTGGGTGGCGCAACGGCTGCCGGCCTACGCGCTGCCCTCGTTCTACGTCACCCTGCCGGCGCTGCCGCTGGACAGCAACGGCAAGTTCGACCGCGGCGCCCTGCCCCAGCCCTGGACCTCGCGATCCGCGCTCACCGGCCTGCCCGGCTTCGTGCCGCCCGGGACGCCGGCCGAACGGACCATCGCCGGCGCCTGGACCGACGCGCTCGGCCTGGACACCGTCGGCGTGCACGACAACTTCTTCGAGCTGGGCGGCGACTCGCTGCTCAGCGTCAGCGTGCTGGAACAGCTGCGCGCCGAGGGCATCGACCTCACCGCCGGCGCGTTCTTCGGCAATCCGACGGTGTCCCAGCTGGCCGCGTACGTGTCCTGCGGTCTCGAGACGGCAGCCGCCGGGGATCGGGGCTGAGCCGTGCGGATCGGCGGCAACCCCGGCAGCCCGGTTCCGCTCGCGGCCATCGACCTGGTCGCGCCCGAGCGGTACCGCAGCGGCGACCAGCACCCGGCGTGGCGCACGCTGCGGCAACAGGCGCCGGTGTGGTGGCACGACCGCGGCGGGCAGACCGGCTTCTGGTGTGTGACGCGGCACGCCGACTGCGAGCGCGTGCTGAAGGACCACCGCTCATTCAGCTCGGCGGGCGGCACGATCCTGGCCTCGGTCGGCGCCCCCGACCCGGCCGGCGGCCGCACCATCTCGCTGATGGACCCGCCGCGGCACACCGTGCTGCGGACGACAGCGATGCGCTGGTTCAGCCACTCGGTCGTGCGGCGGCGGGCCGGCCGGATCCGCGGCCACGTGCGCGCGCTCGCCGACCGCCTGGCGGCCGGTGAGATCGACTTCGCCGCACTCGCGCGCCGGCTGCCGATGGCGGTCACCGGTGAGCTGATGGGAATCCCGGAGCGGTACTGGGACGACCTGGCGCACTGGACCGCGGTGGGCCTCGCGCCCGAGGACCCGGCCTGGTCGCCGGGGCCGGACGTGGACGCCACGTTGCGCCGGGCGCACCACGAGATCTTCGCCTCCTTCCTCGAGATCATTCAGGCGGTACGCGCTCGGCCCGGCGACGACCTGATCTCGGCGCTGATCCGGCTCGCCCCGGACGGCCGGCCGATGGACGACCGGACCGTGCTGATGAACTGCTACAGCTTCATGGCCGGCGCCAACTCGACCACCCCGCATGTCGCCGCCCACACGCTGCTCGCTCTGATCGAGCGCCCGGCCCTCTGGCACGAGCTCGCCGCCGCGCCGGATCTGCTCGGCGCGCTGGTCGAGGAGGGCGCGCGGTGGACCTCCACCCCGCACCATCTGGTGCGCCGCGCGGTCACCGAGGTGCGTCTGGGCGGCGTACGGATCGCAGCGGGCGACTGGGTGGCCGCGTGGCTGCCCTCGGCCAACCGGGACGAGACGGTGTTCACCGACCCGTACACCTTCTCCCTGCGCCGGCCGTCCAACCCGCACCTCGGCTTCGGCGCCGGACCGCACTACTGCATCGGCGCGCCGCTGTCCCGGATGGCCCTGACCATGTTGTTCGAGGAACTCCTCGGCCGCTTCGAGCGCATCGAGCCGGCCGGCCCGCCCCGCCACCTCTACTCGAACTGGATCAACGGGCTCACCTCGATGCCGGTCGCCGTGACGCCGCGCCGGCGGGTCCGCGGGGCGGTCCATGATCCGGTCGCCGCGATGGAGGACGCCCGTGCGCATGATCACCCCTGACCTCGAGAATCTGCCCGAACTCGGCGAGATCGACCTGTACGACCCCGAGCGGTACCGGACCTCGTCGCAGCACCCGGCCTGGCACACCCTCCGGCTGCGGGCGCCGGTCTGGCCGCAGTCGACACCGGACGGTGACCGGTTCTGGTCGGTCACCCGGTTCCACGACGTCTCCACTCTGCTCATGGACGACAAGCGGTTCAGCTCCGCGTACGGGACCATCCTGGCGGTCGCCAAGGGCGACATCGCGGCGGGCAAGACGATCAATTTGATGGACCAGCCGGATCACGCGGGCGTGCGTCTGCCGGCCATGCGGACGATGTCGACCCGGGTGGCGCGCGACCGCAAAGAGGCGGTCCGCCGGCACGTGCGCCGGGTGCTCGGCAGCGCACTCGACGGCGGCACCGTGGACTTCGCCGAGCTGGCCGCGCACCTGCCGCTGGCCGCGGTCGGCGACATCGTCGGCATACCCGAATCAGCCTGGCCGGGGCTCCCCCGGCTGGCGATGGCCGGCGTCGCGCCCGGTGATCCGTCGTATTCGGCGGGGGCCGAGTCGGACACCCTCACCGGCGCCCACTTCGAGATCTTCGCGATGTTCACCGAGCTCGTCCGGGAACGGCGGCGCCGGCGGCGCGACGACCTGATCTCCGTGCTGCTGGACGCCGACCTCGGCGGCCGCCGGCTGAGCGAGCACGAGCTGGTGCTCAACTGCTACAGCTTCCTGATGGGCGCGGTCACCACCACGCCGCAGGTCGCCGCCCACCTGATCCAGGTGTTCATCGACCAGCCGGGCACGTGGCGTCGCGTCCGGCAGGATCCCGCGCTGGTGCCCACGGCGGTCGAGGAGGCACTGCGCTGGGCGTCGCCCACCAACCACCTGATGCGGCGCGCCCGGTGCCCGGTGCGCCTCGGCGGCACGCTGATCGACGAGGGCGACCTGGTCTGCGGGTGGGTCGCCGCGGCCAACCGCGACGAAACCGTCTTCGCCGAGCCGTACGCCTTCGACCCGGCCCGCCAGCCGAACCCGCACCTGGCGTTCGGCGTCGGTGCGCACCGGTGCATCGGCGGCCCGCCGGCCCAGGTGGTCCTCGCCGTCCTCCTCGAGGAGCTGTGCGGGCGGGTCGACGAGATCGTGCCGGCCGGCGCGCCGGTGCACATGCGATCCAATTTCATCAACGGCATCACGAGCCTGCCCGTGGAGTTCCGACCCGGCGGCCGTTCCGAGCGGGTCGCGGCCGGTGCCGCGACCGTCACCCGATGAGGCGACGACATGGACGAGATCAGGTTGACCGCCCGCGAGGTCGAGCAGTGCCGGACGGTGGTGCGCGAACTCGCGGTCTCCTTCGGCACCGTCGAGGACCCGGAACTGCTGGCCCGGGCCACCGTGCACGCCCAGGAGCTGCCCCGCCCGCTGCGGTACCGGCTCAACGACTTCCGGCTGGCCGAGAGCAGCGCCGCCGTGCTGATCAGCGGATTTCCGGTGGACGAGGACCGGATCGGGCCGACGCCGGAGCGCTGGGGTGCGCAGCCCGACACCACCAGCACGTTCCCCGAGGAGGCGTTCTTCCTGCTGTGCGCCAGCCTGCTGGGTGAGCCGTTCGGGTGGGCGACCCAGCAGGGCAGCCGGCTGGTGCACGACATCGTGCCGATCCGCGGCCACGAGGAGTTGCAGCTGAACTCGGCCAGCACGACGCAGATCTGGTGGCACGTCGAGGACGCGTTCCACCCGTTCCGGGCCGAGTACCTGGGCATGATGTGCATGCGCAACCCGGACCGGGTGGCCACCACGTACGCCCCGGTCAACGGCGTGAAGCTGGCGTCCGATGTGGTGGACGTGCTGTTCCAGCCGCGGTTCGTGATCCGGCCCGACGAGTCGCACCAGATCGAGGCGGACGCCGGCGACGAGGGCACCATGGTGCGGCGCAGCTACGAGCGGGTCGGCCAGATGCGCGACGAGCCGGTCCGCATCGCGGTGTTCTTCGGCGACCGGGACGCGCCCTACCTGCGGCTCGACCCGTACTTCATGGACCGCACCCCGGACGACCCGGAAGCCGAGGCGGCACTCGCGGCGCTCAGCGCCGAGCTGGACCGCACGCTGACCGATCTGACGCTGGCACCGGGCCAGATCGTGTTCGTCGATAACTACCGGGCGGTGCACGGCCGCAATCCGTTCCGGCCGCGCTACGACGGGCGCGACCGCTGGCTCAAGCGCGTCAACGTGACCCGTGACCTGCGCAAGTCAAGGGAGCTGCGGGCCGGGCCGGATGCCCGGGTGCTGTACTGATGACCGCAGGATTCGTCTCGGACGACCTGCGGGCCCGGGTCGACGCACTGCCGCCACAAAAGCGCGCGCTGTTCGAACGGCTGCTCGCCGAACGGTCCCGGCCGGGCGTGCACGAGCTGTCGGTGACGCAGCAGGGCCTCTGGTTCCTCGACCGGGTGCTGCCGCGCAGCCCGCTCTACACCATCGCGTGGCGCTGCGAGTTGCGCGGCCCGCTCGATGCCGGCGCCTTCGAGCGGGCCGTCAACGCGACGGTCGCGCGGCACGAGACGCTGCGCACCAGGTTCGGTTTGATCGACGGGCGGCCGGCTCAGCTGGTGGCACCGGAACTGGTGCTGCGGGTGCCGGTGGAGGACCTCAGCGCCACCCCCGGCCAGCAGCGGGAAACCCTGCTGGACGGCCGGATCGAGGAGCTCACCGCGGACGGCTTCGACCTGTCGCACGGGCCGCTGCTGCGAGTCACCGTGTTCCGGCTGGCCGCCGAGCGGCACGTGGTGCTGCTGCTGGCGAACCACATCGTGTTCGACTACGTGTCCACCGACATCTTCCTGGCCGAGGTGGTGCGCGGCTACGACGCGCTGGTCACCGGCCGGGAGCCGGATCTGCCGGCGCTGCCGATGCAGTACGGCGACTTCGCACGGTGGCAGCGCCGCCATCTCAGCGGCGACCGGCTGGCCGCGCTCACCAGGTACTGGACGGACCGGCTGGCCGGCGCGGACGGCGTTCCGGACCTGCCCACCGATCGGCCGCGCCCGGCGGTGCAGTCCTTCCGCGGCGCCGGGCACGTCTTTGCCGTGCCGGCCGAGGTGATGGAACCGCTGCGCGCACTCGCCCAGCGCGAACGGGTGACGCTGTTCATGGTCTATCTCGCCACGTTCCAGACTCTCCTGCACCGCTACAGCGCGGCGGCTGCGGTCAGCGTCGGCGTGGCGGTCGACGCGCGGACCCGGCCGGAGCTGCGCCCGCTGATCGGCTTCTTCATCAACTCGGTGGTGGTGCGCACCGACGTCTCCGGCAACCCGTCGTTCCGCGACCTGCTCGACCGGGTGCGCCGGGCCTGCCTAGAGGCGTACGAGCACCAGGATCTCCCGTTCGATCAGGTGGTGGAGGCGGTGGCTCCGGCTCGCAGCCTCAGCCACAACCCGCTGTTCCAGGTCACCTGCGCCCTCGACGAGCCGGTGTCGCTGGGACTGGCCGGCGGCGGTGTCGAGGTCATCGCGCTCGACGCGGTGCACACCGGTCAGGCGAAATTCGATCTTTCTTTCGGCGGTACGCTGCACGGCGGTGCGGCGCAGGTACGCGTCGACTTCAATCGGGACCTCTTCGACGAGGCCACGGTCGCCCGGATGGGCCGGCACTTCGTCGCGCTGCTGGCCACCGTCGGCCGCGACGCCCGGCAACCGATCGACCGGCTCCGCCTGACTGACGACCGGGAACGGTCAGCGGTCCTCGGCTGGGGCATCCCGGAGGCGCTCCCCCGGCCGGACGTCATCGACGCTTTCGCCCGGCAGGCCGCCGCCCACCCGGATACGCCGGTCCTGGTCGACGGCGAGTTGCGGCTCTCCTATCGCGAGCTGGCCGAACGGGTGGCCGCTACCGCCGCCCGGCTCACCGGCGACGGCATCCGCACCGGTGACGTGGTCGGCATCGACCTGCCGCGCGGCGCCGACCAGTTGGTGCTGGTGCTGGCCACTCTCCAGGCGGGAGCAACGGTGGCGCCGGCATCCGGTCCGGCCCCGACCGGCCCGACTTCCGCCGGGCCGGCTCCCGCCCAAGCCGGGCGTCTGGTGGCCTGCCGCACCCGCACCGCCGGCACCACCGGAGCGGCCCGGACCGTGGAGGTGACCCGGGCCGCGCTGGCCGCCGCCGTGGCCGGATATGCCCGCGCCCTCGGCCCGCGGCCCGGCGACCGGATCGCCTGGCTCGCCGAGCCGGGCAGCCCGGAGGCCGTCGAGACGATCGGTCTGGCGGTGTCCACCGGCGCCACGCTCCACCCCGTGCCGGCGCCCACCGCGGCCGGTCTGGCCGAGGCCGCCCGGCTCGGCGCGGTGACCATGGCCCTGCTGCCCGGGGTGCTGGCCCGGCAGGTCGACGCGGAGACGCTGACCCGGCTGCGGTCGGCCGTAGCGATCGGCGAGGGCCGGCCCGGGGCCGCCCACGCCGGGCTGGTGACCGCTTACGGCACCGCCGAGACCGGACCGGTGGCCTGGACCATGGCCGGACCCGACGAGACCGGGGCGGTTCAGCTGGGCCGTCCGGCGCCCGGTTCCCGGGTGTACGTGCTCGACGACCGGCTGGAACCGCAGCCGGTCGGGGTCCACGGCGAGGTCTACCTCGGCGGGCCGGGGCTCGCCCGCGGGTACCACGACTCGCCCCGGGCGACCGCCGGCGCGTTCCGGCCCGATCCGTTCGCCGGCGAGCCGGGAGCGCGCATGGTTCGCACCGGTGACCGTGCGCGATGGCGCGCCGACGGCACGCTGGAGTACGGCGGGCGGATCGGCCGCCCCTGGTCCGACGCGGCCGGCCGGCCGTTGCCCTGCCTGCGGATCGCGGCAGTGGTCGGCACCCACCCGGCGGTGGCCGACGCCGTGGTGGTCAACCTCCGGCGCCGGCACGCCGACCCGGTCCTCACCGCGTACGTCGTTGCGCACGCCGACTGCGTCGCACCGGACCTGCGCGAGCTCCAACGCTTTCTGGCGGCCGCGCTGCCCGACTATCTGATTCCCGGCGCGGTGGTGGCGGTGCCCCGGCTGCCGTCCGGTCCGACCGGTCGCCTGGACCTCGCCGCCCTGGCACCGCCCGACGCCGAGGTCGCCGGGCGACGTCCGGCGTTGCCGCGCAACGCCACCGAACGGGTGCTGGCCGGCGCCTGGGCCCGGGTGCTCGGGGCGTCCGACGTCGGCGCCGACGACAGCTTCTTCGATCTGGGCGGCCACTCGTTGCTGGCGGTGCAGCTGCTGGCGTACGTCGGCGAGTTGTTCGGCCTGGAGCTCGAGCTGTCCCTGCTGTTCCAGGCCGTGACGCCGGCCGCGCTGGCCGCGGAGCTGGCCGGGCGGCTGGGCGGGGCCGACCGGCTGGAGACCACGGCGACCGCCGTCGAGGCGGTGCTGACCATGTCCGAGGAGGAGCTGGCCGCACGGCTTGCCGAGACGGACGCCGCACCCGAGGAGATCCCATGAGGCACAAGTACCGGCTGATGGTGCCCGGCCCGACGACGATGCCGCCCGAGGTGATCGCCGCTGGGGCGCTGCCGGTGTTCGACGAACGGATACCGCGCTTCGCCGAGCTGTTCCGGCAGGTCCGGGACAACCTGCGCGCGGTCTTCCGGACCCGCAACGACGTGCTGGTGTTCGCGTCCAGCATGACCGGCGCGATGGAGAGCGTGCTGCAGAACGCGTTCTCACCGGGCGATCGGGTGCTGGTCGCCGTCAACGGCTTCTTCGCGCAGCGCTGGGCCGACATGTGCCGGGCGCACGGGCTGGCGGTCACCGTCCTGCCGGTGCCCTGGGGTGAGCCGGTCGACCCGGCCCGGGTCTCGGCGGCCCTGGCCGCGCACCCGGATGTCGTCGGGGCCGTGGGCGTCCACTGTGAAACGTCGACCGGGGCGCTCAGCGATCTCCGCGGTTTTGCCGCCGTCACCGGCGCGGCCGGTGTGCTCTCCGTCGTCGACGCCGCTTCCAGCCTTGGCGCGGACGAGTTGCGCACCGACGAGTGGGGCGTCGACGTGGTGGTCGGCGGCGGGCAGAAGGCGCTCATGACGCCGGCCGGGCTGAGTTTCGTGACGGTCAGCGAGCGGGCCTGGGACGCGCACCGCCGGTCCACCGGTGCCCGCTACTACTTCGACTGGACGGCCACCCGGGACGCCGTCGAGACTCGCGGCGCCACCCCTTTCACGCCCGCGGTCAGCCTGATCGTCCAGCTGGACGTCGCACTGACCCGGATCCTGGCCGAGGGCCTACCACAGGTGTGGGCCAGGCACGAGAAGATCGCCGGGGCCGTGCGCGCCGGCCTCGAGGCACTCGGGCTCCGGGCGACGGTCGCGGCCGAGCACGCCAGCGGCGCGGTGACCGGGGCCTGGCTCCCGGACGGCCTCGACGGCACCACGCTCGTCGCCCGCCTACTGGACGACTACGGGGTCCAGATCACCGGCGGTCTCGGCCCGCAGGCCGGCCGGGTGATCCGCGTCGGGCACTGCGGGTACGTCGACATGCTGGACGCCGTCGCCACCCTCGCCGCGCTGGAGCAGGCCCTCGCCGACTGCGGGCACGTGGCCGCACCGGGCGCCGGCGTGACGGCCGCCCGGCGAACGCTGAACGGCGCGGGAGTGCTCCGATGACGGCCACCACGCTGCCCGCCACGCCGGTGCCGCTGGTGCACGACATGGTCGGCCGGCACGCGGAGCAACGGCCGTCGGCGCCGGCGCTGGAGCACGACTGCGGCGTACTGACCTATGCGGACCTGGACCGGCGGGCCGGCCTTCTCGCCGCCGGCCTGCACGGCTACGGCGTCACCACCGAGTCGGTGGTGGCGATCCTCGCCCACCCGTGCCCGATGGTCGTCGTCGGCGCGCTGGCCGCCATGCGCGCGGGCGCCGCCTGGGTTCCGGTCGATCCGGATTACCCGCCGGAGCGGATCGCGTCGGTGCTGGCCGACAGTGGTGCCGCCGTCGTGGTCGCCGAGCCGGGCACGGCCGCGCTGGTGCCCGCGCACGACGGCCGGCCGGTGCTGGTCGTTCCGCCGGACGCGGCCGGGTACGACGACGGTGCCCGGCTCCCGCTGCCGCCCCCGGCGCCCGGCAACGCGGCATGCGTGATCTACACGTCCGGCTCGACGGCCGCCCCCAAGGGTGTCGTGATCACCCACCGCGGGCTGTCCAACCTGGCCGTCATCGCCACCCGCCGGTTCGGGCTGCAACCTGGCGACCGGTTCCTGCAGATGGCCTCGATCAGCTTCTCCGCGTTCTTGGAGGAGGTGTTCCCGGCCCTCTACGCCGGCGCGACGGTGCTGCTCGCCGGTTTCCGTCGCGCCCTCACCTCGGTGCCCGAACTGCTGCGCGTCCTCGACGAGCGGGCGGCCACCGCGTTCGGCATCACCACGGCGCACTGGCACGAGCTCGTCGACGAGCTGACCCGCTCCGGAGCGCGCCTCCCGGCCGGGGTCAGGTTCGTGCTGATGGGCGGCGAGCACGCCCGCCCGGACCTGGTGGCGAAGTGGCCGGACCTGGGGCCGCCGCTGGTGCACGTCTACGGCCCCACCGAGGCGACCGCCACGGTCACCTACTTCCACACCGGGGAGTGTGACGAGGCCGAGCTGCGGGCCGGGCGGCTGCCGATCGGCACTGTCGTCGCCAACCTGCACGTCCGCCTGCTCGACGACGAGATGCGGCCGGTGCCGGCCGGTACTCCCGGCGAGCTGTACGTGGGTGGCGACGGGCTCGCCCGCGGCTACCGCAACGCCCCCGCCCTGACCGCGGCGCAGTTCCGGCCCGACCCGCACGGCACGCCCGGCGACCGGTTGTACCGGACCGGTGACCTCGTCGTGCTCGGCGCGGACGGCAACCTCGAGTTCGTCGGCCGGGTCGCCGGGCGCGGCGGCCAGCAGAAGCTGAACGGCCACCGGTTCCTGCCGGCCGAGATCGAGGCGGCGCTGGAGTCCTCGCCACTGGTGCGCCGCGCCGCAGTGCTGGTCCGGGAGGACCGGCCGGGGCAGCGCCGGATGGTGGCGTACCTGGTGGCTGAGCCCGGTGCGGCGCCGACCGGGCCGGCGCTGCGGGCACACGTCGCCCGCACACTTCCGGAACCGCTCGTCCCGGCCGCCTTCGTGTTCCTCGACGAGCTGCCGCTGACCTCGCACGGGAAACGGGATCTGGACGCGTTGCCGCCGCCGGAGTCGGCGCGGCCCAGGCTGGACCACCCGTACGTCCGGCCGGCCACGCCCACCGAGTCGGCGCTGGCCGGTATGTGGTCGGCGCTGCTCGGGGTCGCACCGGTCGGGGCCACCGACAACTTCTTCGAGCTCGGCGGCGACTCCCTGCTCATGGGCCGGTCGACGGCGCGGCTGCGGACCCGGTTCGGCGTCCGGCTACCGGCCGCCGAGGCGTACGGCGCCGACACGGTGCGCAAGCTCGCCGCTCAGCTCGACCGGCGGCGCGCTGCCGGGGAAGCCCCGGACGCGGACGACCTGACCCGCTCGCGGCGCCGATCGCAGCTGGTCAGCCAGGCGTTGCAGGCGAAGGGCTCGCTGTCCGGCGCCACCCTGCTCTCGGTCAGCCAGCAGGGTCTCTGGGTGCTGCACCAGCTCAGTCCGGCCAGTCCCCGGTACAACGTGGCGTTACGCCTGCGGATCACCGGGCCGCTGGAGGAGGACCTGTTCGCCCGGGCGCTGGACGCGGTCGTCGCGCGGCACAATGCGCTGCAGTGCCGGTTCGGCACCGTGGAGGGACGAGCGGTGCAGGCGCCCCGGTCCGCACCGGCCGGCGCCGCCCTGCGCCGGATCGAGGTCGACGGACTGGCCCCCGAGGTGCAGGTGAACGTGGTAGACGGCGACATCACCACGGACGCCGCCCGGCCGTTCGACCTGGAGCGGGGGCCGATGTTCCGGGCCGCGCTCTACCGGCTCGGCGATCACGAGTACGAGTTCGCCTGGACCGCCCACCACCTGGTGTTCGACGGATGGTCGGCCCGGATCCTGCTGGACGAGCTGGCCGCCTGCTACGCCGCCCTCCGCGACGGCGTACCGCCCGCCCTGCCGGAGCCGGCCGCCGGCTACCGGGACTTCGTGAGCTGGCAGCGCGACCGGCTGCGCGGCCCGGACCACGACCAGATGCTGCGATTCTGGTCGGACCGGCTGCGCGACCCGCCACCCCCGCTCAACCTCACCGGACGCTCCCGGCCGGCGGGGTATGACGCGGTGGCCGCGAACCTCCGCCTCCCGCTCTCCGGCGGACTGCACGACGGGCTGACCCGCCTGGGCCGGGCCGAACGCGCGACGCCGTTCATGGTCCTGCTTACCGCCTTCTACGCCGCCCTGTACCACCGCAGCGGCCGCACCGACCTGTGCGTCGGCTCCCCGGTGGCCAACCGGATGCGGCCGGAGTTCGAGCAGGTCGTCGGGTTCTTCGTGAACACCGTCGTGCTGCGCGCCGACGTCTCCGGCGAACCCACCTACCGCGAGCTGCTGCGCCGGGTGCGGGCCATGTGCCTGTCCGCCTACCAGCATCAGGAGCTGCCGTTCGACGTCCTCGTCGAACATCTCCAGCCGGCCCGTGAGCACGGCGTGAACCCGCTCTTCCAGATCAACTTCGCGGTGGACACCGCGTTCGGTTCGGACACCGGGATGCCCGGGTTCGTGCTGCATCAGGGCCGCGAGGTGCCGCTCGGCGCGGCCAAGTTCGACCTCACCTGGCTGGTCGAGGCGACCGGCGGCGGGTATGTGGTCGCCGTCGAGTACGACCGCGATCTGTTCACTGCCGGCGAGGTTACCGAGCTCGCCGGCATGTTCCGGACGATTCTCCAGGACATGGTGGCCGACCCGCAGACACGGGTGTCGCGGTCCGTGCCGCCGGGGTCGACGGCGGCCGGGCCGCCGGCGACCCCGGCCGGCGACCGGGTGACCCGGCGGCTCCAAGAGATATGGTCGGCCGCGTTCGGTGGCCTGGCGGTCGGCGTCGAGGACGACTTCTTCCAGCTCGGCGGCCATTCGCTGCTCGCCTCGGAGCTGTCGCTGCAGATCGGTGCCGCGTTCGGCATCGAGCTGCCGCTGCGCACCTTCTTCGAGGCGCCGACCATCGCGGAGCTCGCGTCGATCGTGCGGGACGCCGACCCGGTGGAGCCGTCCGGCTGGCCATCGGAGCCGGTGACCGGTGACCGGTCACTGCGGGAACTCCTGGCGGAGATCGAGAGCCTGCCCGACGAGCAGGTGACGGCCGCCAGCACCGACATCGATCCGGAAAGGCGGGCTACGCGGGGATGACGACGAGTGTGCAGAACGGCCCGGCGGACCGGGCCGGCAAGGGGCTGTCCAGCGCGTACCGGCAGCCCGGAACACCGCTGGAGGCGGATCTGGCCCGGCTCTTCGCCGCCCGCCTCCAGGTCGCGCCGGTCGGCGTCGACGACGACTTCTTCGAGCTGGGCGGCCACTCGCTGATGGCCGCCGAGCTGCTGCTCGACATCGAGCAGGAACTGGGCTTCGAGGTCACCGCACGCACCCTGTTCCTGCAACCGACCATCGCGCAACTGGCGGCGACGATGGCCGGGACGGAGGAGCGATGAGGCACATACCCCGGAGCGATCCGGACTCCGTCGACCTGGACGCTGCGGATCTGGCCGACCCGGCCACCTTCCGCGACGGCGATCCGCACGCCATCTGGTGGGCGATGCGCGAGCGCGACCCGGTGCACTGGCATCCGCCCACCCCGGATCGGATCGGCTTCTGGTCGGTGACGCGGTACCCGGACGTGGAGGCGGTCCTGCGCGACCACCGCGCCTTCACCTCCGAGGGCGGCACCCTGCTGACCCTGCTCGGCCAGCCCGACCCGGCCAGCCGGCAGCAGTTGTCCGCCACCGACCCGCCCCGGCACACCCGGATGCGGGCTCCGCTGCAACGCCTGCTCACCGGGCGCGACACGCAGCAGCACGCCGGCCTGATCCGGGAGCGGGTGATCCGGATGCTGGCCCCAGCGGCCGGCGGCGAGCCGTTCGACTTCGCGGCCGCCGTGCACAGCCTGCCGGTGGTCACGTTCGGCACGCTGATGGGGCTGCCCGAGGACGACTGGTCATGGCTGGCGCACACCGCGGAGATGGCCGTGGCGCCCGACGATCCGGTCTACCGGCTGCCGGAGGGGCGGGTGGAGACCGCCCGCCGCGCGCACCGGGAGCTGTTCGCCTACTTCCAGGACGCCGCCACCCGGCGGGCCCGCGCGCCGGGCGACGACCTGCTCAGCCTGCTGCTAACCATGGAGGTCGACGGGGAACCGCTCGATCGCGGCGCGGTGCTCGCGAACTGCTACCTGCTGCTGATCGGCTCCACGGTGACCGTGCCCGAGGTGCCCAAGGCGGCGCTCGCCGAGCTCATCCGGAACGGCGGCTACGCCGATTGGGCGGACCGTCCGGAGCTGCTGCACAGCGGCGTGGAGGAGGCGCTGCGCTGGGCCTCCCCCGCCAACCACGTGCTGCGCTACGCGACCCGGGACGGCGTGGTGGGCGACCGGCGGATCGCGGCCGGCGAGGCCGTGGTGGTCTGGTACGGCTCGGCCAACCGGGACGCGGCGGTGTTCCCCGACCCGTTCCGGTTCGACGTGCGCCGCCAGCCCAACCGGCACCTGACCTTCGGCAGCGGCCCGCACTACTGCGTCGGCTTCGCGGTCGCCCGGCTCACCCTGCACATCCTGTTCGAGGAGCTGTTCCGGCGGTTCGCCGGCTTCGAGCTGGCCGGTGAGACCGCGCACGTCACCTCGAACTTCATCGCCGGTATCACCCGGATGCCGGTGGTCGCGCGGCCGCGCACGCTCGCCGGAACGGCGGCCGGGTCGTGGTGAGCGGCGGCAAGCCGCGGTGGCTGCTGCACGAGCCCGACGACAGCGCCGAGGCCCGCCTGTTCTGCCTGCCGTACTCGGGCTGCGGCGCCAGCATGTACCGGCGCTGGCCGCGACGGCTCGGCGGCCTGGAAATCTGCCCGGTGCAGCCGCCCGGCCGGGAGAACCGGATGCGGGAACCGGCGTACGGCACGTATGCCGAGCTGGCGGCCGATCTCATCGCGTCGCTCGCCGGCTACTTCGACCGGCCGTTCGGGTTCTTCGGCCATTGCGGTTCGGCTCTGTCCGCGTACGAGACGGCAGTGCAGCTGGAGGCTGCGCACGGACCGCAACCCACCGCAGTCTTCGTGTCGTCACAGGTGGCGCCGCAGGACGGCCCGTACGGCTCATATGTGACCATGTCCGACGCCGAGTTGCGGGACGAGGTGGGTGTGCTCATCCGGCAGATGGGCGGCACGCCGACTCCACAGCTGGTCGAGCTGTGTTACGAGGTGATGCGCGCCGACGTCGGCGCCAACGCCCGGTACCGGATCGCGGAGCCGGCCGTGCTGCGGGCACCGGTGGTCGCAATCGGCTGGGACGCCGACACCAACGTGGATCACCGGCTGATGGGTGGCTGGGCCGCGTGCAGCCGGGATCCGGTCGCGGTCGTGTTGTCCGGGGCGCACTTCCAGTTCCTGGACGCGCCGGCCGACCTGCTGGACGTGTTCGCCGCCCACCTCGCCGGCACCCGGCAGACCTGGCGGGTCACCGTCGACCGCGACGTCTGCGTCGGTTCCGGCACCTGCACCGCGGCCGCGCCGCACGCCTTCGTGCTGGACGACGAGGACAAGTCGACGCCACTGCTGCCGCTGCTGGAGCCCGATGAGAGCGTCCGGCTCGCGGTCGACATGTGCCCGACCGCGGCGCTGCGCCTCACGATCTGAGCAGCTGCCGCAGCCGGTCGGCCAGGCCGGCCGGCTCGGTGTGCTCGACCACGATGTCGTCGCAGGCCACCCACGTCGCCGCGGCGCGCACGGCGGCGACCAGGTCGGCGGCGGCGTCCGGCTCCTCCAGGCAGGCGTGCCGGACCACCAGGGTGGAGCCGTCCCGGGCCGGGTCGACCCGGCCGGCGATGCGCCCGCTCGCCAGCACCGCCATGGTGAAGTAACCGTGCAGTCGCTGCGGCTTCGGCCGGTAGGCCTCGAGCAGCACCACGACCCCGAAAAGCCGCCGCATCCGTTCCCGTGACCAGATCAGCGAGTCGAACGGGGACAGCAGCGCCGGCCGGCCGGCTGGCCCGGTCGCGGCGCCGAGCGTGCCCGGCAGCGTATAGCCGACCTCGGGCCAGCCCTCGACCTGGACGGCGATCAGGTCGCTGCGCCGCACGGCGGCGTCCACCGCGCGCAGCCGCAGCCAGAAATAGTCGGCGATGTCCCGCCGGGTGGCCACGCCGAGCGCCGTCACCGCGGCCCGGACCAGCGTGTCGTGGCACTCGTCGTCGCTCGGGTCGGCGGCGAGCAGATCGGCCGGGAGGACCCGTTCCGGCAGGTCGTAGACCCGTTTCCAGCCACGCCGGTCGGTGCAGGCGATCGCACCGGTCGCCCACAGCCACTCCGCCATCGTTTTCGCCTCGGACCACTCCGACCAGCCGCCGGACCGGCTGGCACCGCCCAGGTCGGTGACCGTGACCGGCCCGTCGGCGAGCCGGGCACGCACCTCGGCCAGCGCGCGCCCGGGTGGGCCGGCGGCGGTCATCCGGGCCAGCTTCTCGCGCCGGCGGAAGGCGAACGAGGGCCACAGAGCGGCCGGCAGCAGGCATACGCCGTGGGCGGGATACTCGAACGCGGTTGCCGGACGCGCACCCCAGTAGGCCCGCTCGATCGCCGGCCGGCTGGCCGGGCCGATCCGCGCGTACTGCACCAGCTCGTGCGACCGGGCCAGGACCGCGATCGTGTCCAGCTGCACCGCGCTGATCCGGCTCAGCACCTCGGACGGATCGCGGCCGGCCGGAGCACCACCGAAACCCTGCGCGTGCAGCGCCAGAGCGGTCGCCTCCGCCGCGTCCATGCTGAGCTTCACCGGCACGTCTCCCCCTCAGTCGCGGCTGGCGGCTACCGTGTCGAGCGCCGCGGCGAGGGCGGGCACGTCGTGCGGCTGCCACATCGAATAGTGGTCGCCGGGCACCTCGATCACCACCGCCTGCGGGGTGAGATCGAGCCAGCCGCGCCACGGCTCGGCGGAACCGGTGCCGCGCACGACGGTGACCCGGCCGGTCCAGGGTCGCGGCCGGTAGCTGCGGTGGGCCCGCATGTTGGCGCGGAAGACCGCGTACCGCCGGCCGCCCGCCCGGTCCGCCACGTCCTGCGGGGCGAGCCGGTATCCGGCCAGGTCGGCGGCGAAGGCCGCGGCGATCTCGTCCTCGGTGGGTTCGGGGAAGGGTCCCGGTACCGCCCCGTCGATCAGGATCAGCCGGTCGACCACCGCGCCCGCCGCGGTGAGCTGGTGCGCCATCTCGAAGGCGACGGTGGCGCCGAAAGACCAACCGCCGATCAGGTACGGCCCGGCCGGGCACCGGCGGCGCAGGGTGCCCAGGTGGTCCGCCGCGATCGCCGGCAGGTCGGTCAGCGGCTCGTCGTCGGTGCTCAGCCCGCGCGCCTCGAAACTCTCCACCGGCTGCTGCGGGCTCATCAGGGAGCGGAGCGGCAGATACGGGTACGGCGAGCCGGACACCGGCGGCACCAGGAACAGCGGGGGCCGGTCGCCATCCGCCTTGATCGGCACCGAAACGGCGCGGCGCACCGGCTGCGGGGCCGCGGCCCGCATCCGGGCCAGCAACTCGCGCCGGCGATCGGACAGCGGTGGCCCGGTCACGCCGGGCCCGGGCCCGCGGTCAGCCGGCTGACCTCCTCGCCGGACATTCGCTCGACCTCGTCCAGCAAGTCCTGGGCGGCCGCCTCCGCTTCCCCGTGGACGCGCTCGACCAGTCTCGCGATACCCGCCACCGTCGGCTCCTCGGACACGTCCGGGGCGGTGAGGGTGAGCCCGAACGCCTCGTTGACGGCGGCGGTGACGCGGATCAGGTCGAGGAGCGGATCGGCGCTCGCCTCCAGCAGGCTTTCGTGTACGCCGACGGCGTTGGCGCCGCTGCCGAGGATGTTGCCGACCAAGGTCGCGACCTGCTGTTCGGCCGGTGTGCGCGGTGGCTGGAAGCGGCCGGCCGCCGGGTCGTCGCGGTGGTGCAGTGCGGCCAGTGCGGCGCGGTCCACTTTGCCCACATTGGTCAGCGGCAGCCGCTCCAGGCTCAGGTACTGGCCCGGCACCAGATTGGCCGGCAGCGTCTCGGCGAGCCGCCCGCGCAGCGCCTCGCCGTCGACCGTGCCGGTGGCGGTCACCACGTGCGCGATCAACCGGGTCGGCCCAGCGCCGTCCCGGTACGCGAGGACCGCCGCCCGGTGCACACCGGGTTGCGCCGTGAGCGCCGCCTCGATCTCCTCGAGTTCGACCCGCAGCCCGTTGACCTTGACCTGGGTGTCGGCGCGGCCGAGAAAGAGGATCTGGCCGTCCTCGCTCCACATGCACAGATCACCGGTGCGGTAGATCCGGTGCCCGGGACGGAACGGGTCGGCGAGGAACCGCTCCCGGGTCAGGTCCGGCCGGTTCAGGTAACCCCGGGCCAGGCCGGCGCCGCCGATGTAGAGCTCGCCGACGACGCCGACCGGGCACGGCCGCATCGCGGCGTCGAGGATGTAGGTGAGCCGGTTGGGCATGGCCCGGCCGATCGGCGGCGGCGACTGCCACCGGCGGTGCTCACATTCGTAGGCGGTGCAGCCCACGGTGGCCTCGGTCGGCCCGTACCCGTTCACGAACCGCCGGCCCGGCGTGTTCCAGCGGGTGACCAGGTCGCCGGTGCACACGTCCCCGCCGACGACCACATACCGCAGGTCCGGACACGGTTGCAGCTCGACGTTGTTGAGCACGGCGGGCGGGCCGAAGACACAGGTGATGCGCTCCTCGGCGATGAGCCGGCCGAGCGCCTCCGGCGATGTGCGGACCCGGTCGGGCAGCAGCACCAGCGCGGCGCCGCAGGTGAGCGCCGTGAAGATCTCGCCCTCGGCGAAGTCGAACACGAGCGCCATGTGCTGCACCATGCGGTCGTGCGGGCCGAGGCCGAACAGCCATCGCGGCCACAGCACGAAGTTGGACAGCGAACCGTGTTCGATCAGGGCGCCCTTCGGCCGGCCGGTCGATCCGGACGTGTACAGCACGTAGGCCAGGCTGTGCTCGTCGGCGACCTCGGCGAGCAGCTCGCTGTCCGGTTGCCGTTCGATCGCGGGCCAGTCCGCGTCCAGCCGGATGACGGTGGCGTCGGCCGTCGCCGGCAGCCGATCGCGCAGGTCGGAGCTGGTGATGACCACCCGGGTGGCGGTGTCGGCGAGCAGGAACGCGGACCGCTGCGGCGGATGGGCCGGATCGAGGATCGCGAAGGCACCGCCGGCCTGCAGGATGCCGAGCATCGCGACGACGACCTCGAAGCCGCGGTCTAGGCAGACAGCGACGATGTCGTCGCGGCCGACACCTTCGGCGCGCAGCCGACGGGCCAGCATCCGGGCGCGCCGGTCCAGCTCGCCGTAGCTCATCTCGGCGCCCTGGTGCCGCAGCGCGACCGCGCCCGGATCGCGGCGGGCGTGTGCGCTGACCTGCCGGTGCACCGGCTCGCGCGGGTACGGCACGACCGGGCCCTGCCAGCCGGCGAGTACCTCGGCCCGCTCCGCACCGGTCAGCAGCGGCAGCCGCGACAACGGCCGTCCCGGGTCGGCCACGCCGGCCCCGGCGAACACCTCGACGTGGCGCAGCAGCCGCTCGATCCGGCTCCGGTCGAACAACTCCTCGTTGTAGTCGGCCCGGAGCTGGACGCCGTCCGCCGACTCGGTCACCACCAGCGCCAGGTCGGCCGTACCGATGTACGGGGCGGGATCTGCCGGTTCGATCGCGAGCCCGGGCATCTGCGGCAGGACCGGTGCCGGCCCGCCGATGCCGATCGTCACCGCCATCGGCGGGACATGGCCACCGAGGTGTCGCCGCACCGCACCGAGCGGCGCCTCGCCGTGCCGGTCGGCCGCGTCGAAGGCTTCGGCGCACCGGCGGACCGCCGTGCCGAAGGCCGGGTCTCCGCTGAGATCGATGCGCACCGGCACCGGCTCGGTGAACGGGCCGAGCCAGCCGGGCGAGCCCGGACCGCGGCGCAGCGAGCGGGACGTACCGACCACGATGTCCTGCTGGCCGCAGTAGGCCCCCAGCACGGCGAGCGCGGCGGCCCGTACCTCCTCAATGTGCGCCGCAATCCGCAGTGTCGCCCGGCCAGCGCGGCCCGCCGGGCGCCGGGGCCGCTGCCGGCAGGCCGCCAGTGCGAGCGGGGAGGCGCCGTCGAGCAGCCCGGCCCAGTACGCCAGGTGCGGCTCCAGCGCCGGTCCGCAGCGGGACCGGCGCTCCTCGGCGGCGTAGTCGGCGAACCGGAACGGCGGCCCGGTGACCGGTTCGCCGCGGTAGGCGGCGAACAGTTCCGCCAGCAGCCCCGGCACCGAGTCCTCGTCGAGGCACACCCGGTGGGTGCTGATCGACAGGACGTGCTCGTCGGCGCCCACGCGGCGCAGCCGGGCCCGCAGCACGTCGCCCGCCGCCAGATCCAGCGGCTCGCCGGTGCGGTCCGGGGCGAGCGCCACGGCAGCGGCCGGGACGGTGGACTGGCGCGGGCCGGCCGGGGTCAGGATCACCCGGGTGCGCAGCACCGGATGCCGCACCGCCAGTGCGGTCAGCGCGTCCGCCAGCCGGCGTTCGTCGAGGCGTCCGTGCAGCCGGACGGTGATCGGCAGGTCGTGGGCGTCCGGCCGGGTGCTCAGGTGATGGCCGACCCACAGCTCTTCCTGCGCGTAGGACAGCGGCTGACCGGTCATCGGCCGCTCCCGTCGGCGGCGCCGGCAGCCGGCCGGACCCGGATGGTCAGGCCGCCGTGCAGAACCCGGTGCTGCTGCTCACCCGGAGCGGCAGTGGCGGGCAGGTACGCCTCGAAGAAGTCGAGGTAGTCGGGGCAGAGGGCGCGCAACACGGGCGCGATGTCGGTGCCGAGCGCGGCGGCGGCGCCGCGCACCGCCATGGCGGACATGACGGTGGTCGGGGCCGGCGGCGCCACCGCGGCGAGGGCTGCCGTGAGAGCGCTGTGCCGCATCGCCTCGGCGATCTCGGCGGCCAGGTCGGGGTGCCGGCCCTCCCAGACGATCACCCGGACCACCAGGCCACCGACCACCGGGGCGTGCCACAGCGGGAGCGGCGCCTTGGTCGTGCGGCTCGGGCCGGCCAGGGCGAGGCGCCACGCCCCGCCGCCGTGCGGGTCGTCCGGCCGGACCACCGGCGGCCGCCCGCTGAGGTCCCAGCACCAGGCCAGCACCTGCACGTCGGCCTCCGGGTCGAGCACCCGGCGCACCATGCACCGGCTATCCGGCTCCAGCGTCAGTTCGTCGATCGCGACCTCGACCGGATCGCCGGAGGCCGGGAACGAGACCGGCACCGGCTGCATCGCCCGGGTGATCTCGCGCAGCGTCGAGAGCGGTTGCGGACCCCGGATCCCGAACTCGGTCGCGGCTTCGCCCGCGGCAACGGCGGGAAAGGCGTCGAATGAACCGTGACTGATCAACGGCATGGCTTCCTCCACGCAGATGGGCGACTGTGCACGCCGCGAGGACCACCAACGGCGCGATGCCGGCCGGGCCGGCGAACGGAAGGATCGACACGTAGATCAGCGCCGCGACCGCACCGGCGATCCGCCGGGCACCGGTCCCCAGCACGGCCGCCGCGGCGGCCGTGCTGGCGAACACGGCGAGGCCCATGGCCGCGGGGACGCTGAGGAGGTCGAAGAGATCGGTGTGGCGCGTGGCGAGCAGCACCACACCAACGGCGGCGACGGTCCCGGCCACGACCGCCGCGTATGCCCGGGTGCCCGGTGGCCGGTCACCGGCGAACAACCCGGCGGTGGCGGACAGGTTGCGTACGCAGGCGAGGACGCAGACCGCGGCGCCGGCGGCGGCGATCGGGCGCGGCGGCTGCGGCACCTCGGCCAGCGCCAGCAGGACACCACCCAGATACACCAGACCGACGAGGAGCACGGCCGCGACGACGGTCCGGGTGCGCGGCCGGTCCAGGCGCAGCGTCGCCTCCCAGCCGACGAAGGCGAAGACCACCAGGGCCGCGGTCCGGGGCCAGCCGCCGTCGGCGACCGGCGCCAGGTCGGCGGGCCGGACGGCGAGGGCGGCGCACCCCACCGTCACCGGCAACGCCAGGCGTGACCAGCGAACCGGCACCTCCGCCCGGACCGCACCGAGACCCGCTGCCAGGACCAGGATCAGCAGCGCGGCCGGCAGCGTGACCGTTGGCCGGCCCACCGCCTGCGCCACGAACGCGCCGCCCACTGCGGCCACCACGGCCTGGCCCACCGTCACGCCGATCAGGTACCACCACCGGACCGCGGCCGCCGCCGGGGCGCCGAACGCCGCACCGGTCAGCCCGGCCGGCCCGCCGGACGACGGGCCGGCGTGCGGCGCCAGCGCGAGCACCAGCAGCAAGCCGGCCGGCAGGTGCACCAGCCAGCCGGCGACCGACACCGCTCCGAACGCCTCGACGGTCAGCGCGGGCAGGAACAGCGCCCCGACGCCGACGACGGCCGTGGTGAGCGGAACCGGGCCGCGGGTTCGCATGGACGTCACCTAGCCGGCCACGAAGCTGGGCCGGTAGTCCGCGGCGATCTCCTGTCCGGGCGCGACCAGCGGGACGCCGGGCGCGGGCCATGGCGGCGGGCCGTCCGGCGGCAGCGCTCGAAGGTGCGACCAGACGCGCGCCGACCAGGTGGGCATCAGCGGCGACGCCACCGCGGCCAGCACCGCGAGCAGCTCGGCGTGTGCGGCGAGGGCGCCGTCGTCGGTCTCGGTCCACCGGCTCAGGTCGCGGCTCGCGTGGCGGGCCGCCTCGGCGATCGCGCCGGCGGCGCGGCGCACCGAGAACGTCGCCGGCTCCAGGGCGTCCGCGACCGCGACCGGCAGCCGGTCAGCGAGCTGCCGGATGTCCGGCGGCCAGGCCGACGCCGCGGTGGCCGGCACGGTGCCGCCGGCCTTGCGGATCCGGTCGAACAGCGCCGCGGCCCAACCGTCGAGCTGTTCGGTCAGCAACACCCGGTAGCACTCCTCGAAGTCGGCCCGGGCGAAATTGGTGGGGCCGGTTTCCGGATTCGTCAGGCACAGGTGGAACCGCAGCGCGTCGGCGGGCACCTCGCGCAGAAAGTCCGAGCCCCAGATGGCGTGCCCGCGGCTGGTGGAGAACTTCTCTCCGTCCAGGTGGTAGAAGCTGTTGCTGATCACGTAGCGGGGCCGCACCGGCGAGCCCGCGGCGAGCAGCTGCGCCGGCCACAGCACGGCGTGCGAGAAGCTGCAGTCGAAGCCGATGAAGTGGACCAGGGTGGTGTCCTCGTCGTTCCACAGCCGGTCGGCCAACCCGGGTTCGCCCAGCGCGGCACCCAGGCCCTCGGTGGCTGCCATGTACCCGTAGATGCCGCTGAACCAGGTGTCCAGCACGTGCCCCTCCCAGCCGCTGAGCGGCACCGGCACGCCGTACGGGTAAACCCGGCTGACCGGCGTGTCCGGCAGGCCGAGCAGGATCAGCTCACGGCAGAAGTCACCGACGCCGCGCGGCCAGCGTTGGGTGTCGTAGAGCCGGCGCAGCGCCGCGGCGTGCCGGGACAGCGGCAGGACCAGTCGGCGGCTGGGCCGCGGCACCGGCTGTTCGCCGCACCGGATGCAGCGCCCGTCGAGCACCCCCGCCGGATCCTGCGGGAACCCGCAGTCCTCGCAGTAGGTACCGTCGCACGGCAGTCGGCAGTACCGGCACAGACCGCGCAGGTCGGCCTCGTAGAGGAACTGTTCGCACCGTTCGCAGTACGGTGTCGGCATCGTTCGCTCCTCGATCACCCCGGCGTCGTACAGCGCACGGAAGTGCCGCTGGACCGTCTCGGCGTGCCGGGGCTCGCGGTGCGGGTGCGCGTAATAGTCGGGCACCATGCCGGCCAGCGACAGGGTCTCCTCGATGCGGCGGGTGTACCGGAAGGCGGTCTGCCGGGCGGTCTCGCCCAGTTCCCGGGCCCGGCGCGCGACGTAACAGGACTCGTCGTCGGTGTAGCTGACGTAGCGCACCGGCACCTGGCGGGCGCTCAGGTATCGGCGGAGCACGTCGGCGCCGAGGAACGGCCCGCTCAGGTGACCGAGGTGCAGATCGCCGTTGGGATTGGGCGGCGCGCAGGTGATCAGGACCTGGCCGGTGACAACGGACATGGCGGCAGTTCCTTCCGGGCTGAGCAGAGGATCGATGACGGCCGGCGGCCGGCGCCGTATCACCGCACCGGCCGGCACCAGCGAATTCGGCGGCAGGTCGGCCAGCACGATGGCGCGGGCGCCGATCCGGCAGCCGGCACCGACCACCACGGGCCCGAGCACGGTGGTGCCGGTGCCGAGGACGACCTGGTCGCCGATGGTCGGGTGGCGCTTGCGCGGCTGCTCGCCGTCCCGGTCGTGCCACCAGCCGGCGGAGCCCAAGGTGACGCCGTGGTAGAGCATCACGTCGTCGCCCACCTCGGCGGTCTCGCCGATCACCACACCGGAGCCGTGGTCGATGAAGACCCGCCGGCCCAGCACGGCGCCGGGATGGATCTCGATGCCACCGGAGATCAGCCGGCCGACCTGCGCGACGAGACGGGCGGCGAACCGCCGTCCCCGCGCGTAGAGGGCGTGACTCAGCCGGTGCAGCCACAGGGCGTGCAGGTGCGGGTACAGCAGGGTTTCCGCAACGGATCCGGCGGCCGGGTCCTTGGCCAGCACCGTCCGGACGTCTTCGACCATTCGCGCAGCCACCGGGACCTCACATGCACCGGTAGTCGACGTCTGGCCGGATCGGCGCCCCACGGCCGAACCGGTCGGGGCGGTACGGCTCGAGCTCCGGCCGCGGCTCGCCGGTCACCAGCTCCTCGGCAACCGCCCCGCCGACCGCCGGCGCGACCTTGAAGCCCCCGCCGCTGAAGGCCGTGCACAGGTACAGCGACGCCGGCTCGCCGGCCGGGCCGATCAGGGCGTGCCGATCCTCGGTGTACGCCTCCAGTGCGGCTGCGGCGCGCACCACCGGCACCCCGGCGAGGGCGGGTATCCGTCGGGTCAGCCGGTGCCGGGCGGCCGCGACGGACGCCGGTTCGGGCCGTCCGGCGGCCGGCTGCGCGGCCGGGTCCGGCTGGTCCAGGGGCACGCCGAACCACACCCCGCCGGCCGGCACCGGTCGCGCATACATGGCGATGGTGTCGTCGATCAGGACGTGCGGCACGGCGGCCGGACCGCCGGTCACGGCGTAGCCGATGCGCCGCGCCCGGACCGGCAGCCTGGCGCCGGCCGACCGGCACAGCGGTGCCGAGCGAGTCCCGCTCGCCACCACCACCTGACCGGCCGAGTGCCGGCCGGTGGCGGTGTGCACGCCGGTGACCCGGTCGCCCGCCAGGGACAGCGACAACGCCGTGGTGCCGTGCACCACCCGGGCACCGTGGCGAACGGCGGCGGCCAGCAGTGATCCGGTGGTGCGCCGAGGGTCGGCGAACCCCCCTCGCGCCTCGTAGGCGACCACGCCGACTCCGTCGAGGCTCAGCTCCGGCTGGTCCGCCGCGTACTGCTCCAGGCCGAGCACCTCGGTGGCCACCCCGTACCCGCGCACCGTCGCGGCCATCGTGGTGACCGCGGCCCGCCGGTCGGCGCCGGCGAGGAACGCGAACCCGACCTGGCGGAACCCGCAGTCGCCACCGACCTCCTCGGCCCATCGTTCGAAGGTGGGCAGGCTGCGGGCGGCCAGCAACGCGTCGTGGCGGTCGCTGTGGTGCATCCGGACCTGCGCGGCCGATCGCGCGGTGGCACCGCGCGGCCGGTCACCGGCCTCGAGGACGGTGACCGTGGCGCCGCGCCGGGCGAGGTGGAAGGCGATGCTCGCGCCGACCACGCCGCCGCCGACGACGAGCACGTCACTGTGCCGCAACTGTCGCACCCCACCACAGCGCGAGCAGCCGCAGCGGCCGGTCGCCGTCGTTGTGCAGCGAATGCGGCAGGCCCGGCGGCACCAGGACGGTCTGTCCCGGTGACACCCGCCGCTTTTCCGTGTCCACCTCCATGACGCCGGCCCCGTCGACGAAGAAGAACATCTCCGACTCGCCGTCGGGGTTGACGTGCCGGCGCATCGTGTCGCCCGGTTCGACCACCACCCAGGCGCCACCCTCGTACGGCTCGTCACCGAGCCGGACGAGCCGGCCGGCTCGCACGTTGTAGTCGGGCTCGGCACTCAGGTCCTGGTCCGCCCACCGGTGCGTCAGCATGTCGCCACCTCGGCCTCCGCGATCGCCTCGTCGAGCACGCGCAGGGCGGCCGAGACGACGGTGTGCGTGACGTTCAGCGGTGGCAGCAGCCGGACGACGGCGCTCCGGTGGCCACCGACCTCCACGATCAGCCCGCGCCGCAGAGCCTCCGCCTGGATCCGGGCGGCGCGGTCGCCGTCCGGTGCGCCGGTCGCCGGATCACCGATCTCGAGGCCGAGCATCAGGCCCAGGCCGCGGACCTCCAGCACGCTCGGGTGCCGGACCGCGATCCGTTCCAGCTCCGCGAGCGCCGACCGGCTCTGCCGTGCGACGTTGGCCAGCACGTCTTCCCGGCGCATCACCTCGAGGGTGGCCACGCTGGCGGCGAAGGCAAGCTGGTGCCCGCGGAACGTGCCGATGTGGGTGCCGGAGGCCCAGGTGTCGAGCCGCCGGTCGTACATCATCGCGGCAACCGGCAGGCCGATGCCGCCGGCCGCTTTGGACATCAGGATCACGTCGGGTTCGATGTCGTACTGCTCGAAGGCCCACCACGTGCCGGTGCGGCCGTACCCGGTCTGCACCTCGTCGACGACGAGCGGTATGTCGAGTTCCTTGGCGGTCTCCGCCACGGTGCGCACGAAGCTCGTGGTCGCCGGCACCGCGCCGCCCTCACCCTGCACCAGTTCGAGGATGATCGCGGCCGGCCGGGGCACGCCGCCGTAGTCGTTGTGCAGGCTGGTGCGCAGCAGCGTGGCGCAGTTGGTCTCGCACGACCGCGGGTTGAGCCCGAGCGGGCAGCGCAGGCAATAGGGGTACGGGAAGAAGTGCACCCCGCCGAGCTGGCCGGGCACAGCCTCCTTCGGCGCGACCAACCCGCTGACCGCCATGGCGCCGTGCGTGGAACCGTGGAAGCCGCCCTGGAAGGACACGATCGTCGACCGTCCGGTGTGTGCCTTGCAGAGCTTCATCGCGGCCTCGACGGCGTTGGCGCCCGTCGGCCCGCAGAAGTGAATCTTCATCCGGTTCCGCATCCGCTCCGGCAACAGCTCCCGGTGTCGCTCAACGAACTGCCAACGGATCTCGGTCGGCAGGTCGAGGCCGTGCACGTGGGTGCGCAACTGCCGTTCGACGGCTTCCACGACGTACGGATGGCTGTGCCCGATCGGCAGTGCGCCCGCCCCGGTGAGGAAGTCGATGAAGACGTTGCCGTCGACGTCCTCGAGGTACGGTCCGTACGCCGCGGCGACCGCGACCGGCAGGCGGCGCGGATAGGTGCGCGCGTTGGATTCGGTGGCCACCTGGTTCGCGAGGTAGCGGGCCGAGTTGGGCCCCGGGACCTCGGTCCGCATGCGCAGTTGCACCGCCTCGGTGAGCGCGGGCGAGATCATCGGGCCTCCTCGTGCTGCTCCGGCCAGCCGGCAGCCGCCGACAGCTCCTTGGCGAGGCTGGTCGCGATGGTGGCCGAGCGGATGGACAGCAGGCTGAACGAACCGGCGTCACCGAGCCCGTGGGTGGTTTCGCAGAGGCCGTTGAGATAGATCGGCGGCAGAACGGCACCGGGGCGCGGGCGCAATCGGTAGTCCCGGCCGACCAGCGCCCGGCCCGACGGCGTGCGCCCCACCAGGTCCGCGATACCGGCCAGCACCTCGGGCAGGAGCTCGGGACCGGACTCGTCAGTCAGGTCGTGGTATCCGGTGGCGAGCACGACGACGTCCGCCCGCAACCAGGTGGCGTCGCCGCGGTGCCGCTCGGTCAGCTGCAGCCGGAGGCCGTCCGGCTCGGCACGCACCTGGGTGACCCTGGTGTGGCGCAGCAGCCGGACCCGTTCCCGGTCGTCCAGGCGGTCCTCGTACATCTGCGCATAGAGCGCCTGCAACACGTCCGGGTCGCTAGCGGAGTAGTTGGTGTGCCGCAGTTGCCGGTCGAGATCGGCCTTGGCCGCTTCGGAGGCGTCGTAGTAGTAATCGGTGAACGCGGGAAAGTAGACCTCGTTGGTGAACGGGCTGAGGTCCTTCTGCCGGTGGCCGAACTCGCGCAGCACGTTCACCACCCGGGCCCGCGGAAAACTGCGGGCCAGGTCGAGAACGAGTTCGACGGCCGACTGGCTGGCGCCGACGACGACGATGACCGGCTCGGGAAGAGCGTCCAGCACCGCTCGCCTCTGCAGGTAGGCCGACGAGTGGAAGATCCGGTCGTCGGTGCTGCCGGCGAACGGCTCCGGGATGCGCGGGCGGCGCCCCGGCGCCACCACGGCGGCGCGAGCGC
The DNA here is from genome assembly GCF_016862375.1 of Paractinoplanes rishiriensis. Lineage (GTDB taxonomy): Bacteria > Actinomycetota > Actinomycetes > Mycobacteriales > Micromonosporaceae > Actinoplanes > Actinoplanes rishiriensis. The sequence goes on from NZ_BOMV01000073.1 coordinate 153,988, forward strand.
GGACCGTCCGGCCGTCGCTCAGCTCAGCCTCGACGCCCGCTCCCTCGCTGCCGGTCAGGCGGAGGGCGGCCACCTCCAGTCCGAAGTCGACGCGGTCGGCGAACTGCTCGGCGACCCAGGTGACATAGCGGGCGTAGTCCTTGCGAAAAGGGTACGGCAGGCCGAGGTTGAGGTACTCGAACAGCCGGTCGTTCTCGAAGAGGTAGTTGAAAAACGTGTACCGGCTGCGCGGGTTGCGCGGCAGGGCGAGGTCGCGGGCCGCGTTGTGCTGGATGTCCGAGCCGTCCAGCAACATGCCCGGCTGCCAGGCCGGTACGGATCGGCGCTCGACGTACCGGGCCGCAAGGTGCACGTCCATCTCGTCGAGCGCGACGGCCAGGGCGATGTTGCCGGGCCCAAACCCGACCCCCAGAACGTCCACATAACCGGTCACATCTCACCCGCTCCCGCGACGAATGCCTCGGGCTTGCCGCCTCCGGCAGAACCGACACTAGGAGCGGACCGGCCCGGGTGTCGTCGCGTACGCGTTGCCCACGACCTCAACAGTTCGCTGACTGCGTTGCCGGCCTGGCTCGGCGCGGGCTGCTTTCTACTCCGCGGCGCGGAACCTGCGGTATCGGCCGCCGATCAGCAGCAGCGTCAGGCCGGCCAGCACCACGCCCACGCCGTAGAGAGCCGCCCCCGGCCCCGTGATCGGCAGCGTCCCGCCACCCGCGCCACCGGTATCGGACCCGAGATCGAGCTCCCGGCGCCCGCCGAGGTGCAGCGCAGCGTGCTCACCGTCGGCACCTCGCAGCCCTGGGCGGGCCGGAACGCCGTGCCGGCCGGTGCGGTCAGGTCGGCGGTCCAGCCGGTGGGGGCGGACGGGCCCCGGTTGGACACGGTCCAGGCGAGGTTGCCGACGCGGACGCCGCGCGGGATCGTCAGGCTGATCTGCCGGGTGCGTTCGACGGCGAGGCCCCCGGTTCCACGCGGTCATCTCCAGCGGCAGTGCCTCGGCCGGCTCGGAACCCCAGACCGGAACGTTGGTCAGCTCGACGTCGGTGCCCCGCGAGAAACAGACGCATATCGAACTCCCGAGGGCGTAAGAGGCGCGGAGGACGGCAAACCATACCGCCGCCGCTACCGCGATGGGCGCCGCACCATGGCGGGCGTCAGGTCGGCCAGGCACGGGCGGCCGGTCAGCGCCATCGCGAGCTCCAGCTCGGCCCGCAGCCCGCCCAGCACGCCGGCCACCCCCTCGGCGCCGCCCGCCGCCAGGCCCCACACCGGCGGGCGGCCGACCAGCACCACGTCGGCGCCCAGGGCCCGGCACACCAGGACGTCCACACCGCGACGCACGCCGCCGTCGACCAGGACCGGGATGCGGCCCTCGACGGCCTCGGCCACGGCGGGCAGGGCGTCCAGGGTGGCGAGCGCGCCGTCCAGCTGGCGTCCGCCGTGGTTGGACACCACGATGCCGGCGGCGCCCGCGTCGACCGCGCGGGTCGCGTCGGACGGGTCGAGGATGCCCTTGAGCACCACCGGCAGCCCGGTGCGGTCGGCCAGCCAGCTGATGTCCTCCCAGCGCAGGCCGGGATCGTAGGTGGCGCCGACGTGGGTGGCCAGCGCCGAGCCGCCGGTGATCGGGACGCCGGTCAGCGCCATCGTCTCGGGGTCGATGTTCTGCGACTGCGCGTGCGGCGGGATGGCGAAGCTGTTCCGGACGTCGCGCCGGCGGTCGCCGAGGCGCGGCGTGTCGACCGTGACGACCAGAGCGGTGAAGCCGGCCGCCCGGGCCCGCGCGACCAGGTCGAGCAGGATGGCGCGGTCGCGCAGCACGTACAGCTGGAGCCAGCGCGCTCCCCCGGCCTCGGCGATCTCCTCGTACCGGGCGCTCGCGAACATCGACGCGATCATCAGGGTGCCGGTGGCCGCGGCGCCCGCGGCCGTCGCCGCCTCGCCGTCCGGGTGCCAGAGGCGCTGGTACGCGACCGGGGCGACGCCGATCGGGGCGGCCAGCCGGGCGCCGCACACCTCGACCGCGGTGTCCACCGTGGTCACGTCGACCAGCACCCGCGGCACCACGGTCACCTCCTGGAACGCCGCCACGTTGGCCGCGAGCGTCCGTTCCGCGCCGGCGCCGCCCTCCAGGTAGTCCCAGGCGCCCGGCTCGGCACCCGCCTGCGCCCGCGAACGGTAGTCGTCCACAATCGTCTGCCTTTCTCTGTCCCGAGCCATTTAATTACCCAGGTAACAGCCATTGAAAAATATTTATGGACGCCGACCGGAGCGCCTGTTATACCTGTGCTACTCACGGGGGTGACAATGGTTGATCAAATGGTGCTCAGGGCACAACGATGGGTCAATTCCACGTACGGTTCGGTGGCCGGTTACAACCGTTGCGCCGAGGACGGCCAAACCGGTTGGAACACCATCTTCTCGCTGACCCGGGCCCTTCAGCACGAGCTCGGCATCACCGCGCTGTCCGACAACTTCGGCCCCACTACCTATGCCCGGCTGACCGCGTACGGACCGGTCGGCGTCGGCTCGGCCAACATGAACATGCGGAAGATCGCCGAGGCCGCGCTGTACTGCAAGGGCTACAACGGCGGCGTCATCGACGGCGCGTTCGACGTGGGCGCCACCCAGATCGGGCTGACCTCGCTGGTCCGTGACATGGGCCTGCCGCTGACCGGCGCCGTCACCGACGTCACGCCCAAGGTCTTCAAGTCGCTGCTGAACATGGACGCGTTCGTGATGACCGCGGGCGGCAAGGAACCGGTACGGGTCTGCCAGCAGTGGCTCAACGGCACCTACCTCGGGCGTGGCCAGTTCTTCATCGGGCCGACCGACGGGCATTTCTCCCGGGCCGTGCAGGTGGCCCTGGTCTACGCGATCCAATATCAGCTGGGCATGACCGACGGCCAGGTCACCGGCTACATCGGCCCGGGCACCAAGACCGGGCTGCAGACCCAGGCGCTGGTCGGCGAGGGCAGCCAGGACACCGGCGCGCGGCACTGGGTGCGGCTGTTCCAGTGCGCGCTCGCGTTCAACAACTACGGCAACCGCTGGGGCGAGGGCGGCGGCACCTTCACCGCCGACATGGCCCGGATCGTCAAGGTCTTCCAGCGGTTCTGCATGCTTCCGGAGACCGGCCGGGGTGATTACCAGACCTGGATGTCGCTGCTGGTCTCGACCGGCGACCCCGAGCGGCGGGGCCGGGCGATCGACTGCATGATCCCGCTCAACAGCGCCACGATCAAAACCGTCAAGGATCACGGGTACGAGATAGCCGGCCGTTACCTGAACGGCGGCACCAACAAGGTGCTGACCCACTCCGAGATCGCGCTGATCACCGACAACGGGATGTCGTTCTTCCCGCTGTACCAGGAGTGGGGCGACGGACTCCAGCACTTCAACTACGACCAGGGCCGGTCGGACGGCGCGGCGGCCTGCAGCGCGGCGCGCGGCTTCGGCATCCCGTACGGCACCACGATCTACTTCTCGGTCGACTTCGACGCACAGGACCACGAGATCACCAGTGCGATCCTGCCGCACTTCCGGGGTGTGCGCGACGCCGTCGCGGCGGACGGCAACCAGTACGCGGTCGGCGTCTACGGCTGCCGCAACGTCTGCCTGCGGCTGGAGTCCGCCGGCCTGGCCGGCCGCAGTTTCGTCAGCGGCATGTCGACCGGCTACAGCGGTAACCTGGGCTTCCCGCTGCCCGGCAACTGGGCGTTCGACCAGATCAAGAACACCGTGCTGGCACCCGGCACACCCGGCGCCGTCGAGATCGACAACAACATCGTCTCCCGCCGCGACCTGGGGGTCGACAGTGTCACCCGGCCCCGCGAGATGAACGACGGCTTCTACACCATGCTCATCTGGCTCGAGGCGCGGGCCGGGCAGCACCGGCAGGCGTTCCCCGACCGGTCCGGCCCGGAACTGGTCGCCCAGTTCCTCCGGATGCGCTCCGACCGGTTCAAGTTCCGTGGCTCGGACACCGTCTTCGGCGAACTCGACACCGCGTTCATCGAATTCGTCCGGGGTTACCTGGGCCGGCCGGACGATTACCCGCTGCGCGACCCGAAATACCTCTGGGATTCGGACATCGACCATTTCGGGGCCTCGTTCGGCGCGTTCCTGAACCACGGCATCCCGGACGACGTCCGCAACGTCAATCTGGCCGACTTCGGCGCGTGGGGCGGCGACGCGCTCAGCATCCTCGGCCAGTGGTATCAGAGCGGGCTCGGCCCGGGCGAGGCGTACGCCTTCGCGAAGGACCGGTTCGCCACCCGGGCCGACAACTCCTACATGACCCTCGGCGACTGGTTCGCCGACGTCGACGCGTTCGTGATCGGTCAGCAGAGCAAGGCCGACCCGTCGATCCCGCTGTCCACGCTGTTCCGGCACCACTACGCCACACCGGCCGCGGCGGGCGAACGCTTCCTGGACTACTACGTCCGCCGCTTCCAACGGCGGGCCGACTATGTGCTGCTCTGCGCGGAGCACATGTTCGACGATCCCGGCGACGCGATGACCGAGATCGTCCGCAACGGGTTCTGGCTCGACCAGTTCGCCGACGCGGGGGCGCTGACCCCGGGCATGACCTCGGCGACCGCCCGGACCGCGGTGGCCCGGGCCTTCGCCGAGACCGTCGTCCAGTTCGCCTACGGGGAGTGAGCGCGATGCAGAACCCACTCGTCTCGCGCCGGCAGATCCTGACGCTGGCGGGGCTCACGCTGGGCGTGGGCGTCGTCGCTCCGGCCGGCCCAGCCGCCGCCGCGCCGGCGGACGACGTCGTGCTGGAGCCGGTCGCCGACGAACCGGTGGCCGTGCTCTCCGGCGAGGGCGGCGCGCCCGCGGCCGTCCCGCGCCGGCTCGCGGTGCGCCTGGTGCGCACGGCCGGCCTGCCGGCCGGCGCACAGATCGCGATCACGTTCGACCCGCGGGTGCACACCCCGCTGCCCGCGGCCGTGGTGCTGCACCGGGGCCGCCCGGTCCCGGCCGCCACGACGACCGCCGCCGACCCGGCGACCGGCCTGCACACCAGCACCGTCACGCTGACCGGTGCGGTGCCCGCGGACGGTGACCTGGTCGCCGTCGTCGGCGCCGCGCGCCCGCTGATCTTCCCGTCCGACCTGGTCCGGCGGCCGGCCGCGCCCAGCGCCCGGGTCGCCACCGCGCGCCGGCGGCTGGAGCCGGCCCGGCCGTCCTCGTTCGGCGGGCCGGCCCTGCCGTGGGGCGTGGAGGTGGACGGGGTGTGGGCCGCCCGCTCGTGGGGTGCCGGCGGCCGCTACCGCTACTACGTGCCGGTGCGGGTGTCGCTGACCGGGACCGGGCCGGGCCGGGGGCCGGCCGCGGCGTTCTCGGTGACCCTCGACCCGAGGTTGGCCGGCGCGGTGACGGTCGCGTCGGCGCGGCTCGGCGACCGGCCGTACGCGGGGCGGATCCGCCCCGCCGGGGAGAGCCGGACCGCCTCGGCGTACCGGACCCGGTGGCGCGCGCCGGCCGGGCTGGCCGCCGGCGAGGTCCTCGACGTCTACCTGACCGTGTCCACCACGCTGCCGGCCGGCCCGCTGACCGGCGTCACGCATCCGGTGGTCGCGGCCGTGACGACCGGCGCCGCCGCGGCCCAGCGGCACACCGGCCGGGAGACCCTGAGCCGCACCGACTCGGTCTGCGGCGACGTTCCGAGTGGGTGACCCCAGGGACGCCTTTCGGGGACGCGCGGGGCGGAACGGCTCAGCACCGGACGGTAAGCGCCGAACCTAGTGTCGTGGAGGCTTTCGGGGGCTGGCGCATCCTCGCTCTGCTCGCCGTCGTGCTCGCCGGGCTGATGACCCCGCTGTCCGTGATCACCCTGCGCTCGTTCGACCGGGTGGAACAGCATCTGCTGGTCAAGGAGGCCGAGGAGCTGCGGATCGCGCTCAGCGAGCGCGCCGCCAGCATCGTCGACATCGGGGTCACCATCGCGGCGGGCTCCGGCGCCGGCCGCGCCGTGGCGGACACCGACCAGCGCCGTTTCGCGGCGGACTTCCCGGCCGCCCAGGTGCGCGACCGCTACCGGCTGTCCGGCGTCGCCGGGGTGGGCCCGGACGGCCGGTTCCGGGTCGGCGGGCTGGCCGGGCCCGACGGCTACCGGCCGCTGCCGGCCGGCCTGGACGATCCGGCGGTGCTGCGCAGCATGATCGAGCCGGACGCGGCCGCGGGCACCGCCACCTGCGGCGTCACCTCGGCGAGCGGCACGCCCACGGTGTTCTGCGGCCTGCCGGCGGACCCCGGCAGCGGCTCGCTGATCTTCCTGCGGGCGCTCGACGCCACCGGCCTCGACCTGATCACCCAGACCACCGAGGATCCGACCCGGCTGCGCGGCTCGCCCCGCGCCGACAGCCTGCGGCACGCCGACCTGCCGAGCCGGCTCGGCCCGCTCCAGGTGCACACCGCGGTGGTCGGCGACGAGGTCTCGGTGCAGGCCACCCTCGCCGGGGTGGACGGCGTCCCGGTCACCTTCGAGCTGCTGGAGGAGCGGCCGGTCCGGGCCGCGGCGGTCGGCACGATCACCTCGATCGCGGTGGTCGTCGCCCTCGTGATGATCGTGCTGGCGGTGCTGCTCCAGCGCGTCGTGCACGGCAGCGTGCGCCGGCACATCCGGCCGCTGCGCCGGGCCGCCGAGGAGATCATGGAGACCGGTGACCTGAACGGCCGGGTGCCCGATTCGCCGCACCCCGACCTCAAGGCGATGGCGCAGGCGGTGAACGGCATGCTCGCCGCCTTCGAGGCGCAGGCGATCGAGCTGGTGACGGCCCGGGGCCGCAGCGAGTTCGAGCGGCAGCAGCAGCTGACCTCCGAGGAGCAGTCCCGGGAGGAGACGCTGCGCCGCATGCAGGCCGAGTCGGAACAGGTCATCGGCGGTATCGCCTACCAGCTCGGCGACGCCGTGCGGGAGGTCGACACCGTGCGCGAGTCGGTGGTCAACATCAACGCCGGCGCCGCGGCCGCGCACGCCGCGACCGAGCAGATGGCCGACCACGCCGCGCAGGCCGACCGGGCCGCCGAGGCGCTCACCGTCAGCCTGCCCACCGCCACCGACATGGTGGCGCTGATCGCGCAGATCGCCGGGCAGACCCGGATGCTCGCGCTCAACGCCACCATCGAGGCCGCCCGCGCGGGCGAGGCCGGCCTCGGCTTCGCGGTGGTCGCCGACGAGGTCCGCAAGTTGGCCGACGACACCTCCAGCTCGGCCGAGCGGATCACCACGACGCTCGGCACGCTCACCGCGACCGCCACCGACGTGTCCGGCGCGGTGGCCACCATGACCGACGCGATCGCCAGCGTGCGGAGCGCCATCGAGCAGGTCCGCACGGTGGCCGACGACCAGCAGCACAGCATCAGCGGCCTGATCACCCAGGTGCAGAACGCGATCGCCCAGATCGACCAGCTCGCGCACACCGAGGCGCCCGCGCTCGACTCGGCGGACGGCCCGCCGGCGAACGATTTCGAGCTGTTCTGAAGCCGCCACCTCGTCACCTGGGAACGGACAACCGGGACGGCTGTCACCCGGCCGGGGTTCCTATAGTTCGCGAGGTGGGACAACTAGGCGCAAAGCGCACACCGCCGGACGGCTATGCGGCATTCATCTCCTACAGCCACGCGCAGGACCGGCTTCTCTCCGCGGCGCTGCAGAGCGAACTGGAGCGATTCGCGGGCTCGTGGTGGCACCCGCGCCGGATGCGGGTGTTCCGCGACGAGACGAACCTGACGGCCTCGCCCGGCCTGTGGCCCAGCATCGTGGATTCGATGCGGGCCGCCGAATGGTTCATCCTGCTCGCCTCGCCCGGCGCGGCGGGCTCGGTGTGGGTGCGCCGCGAGGTGGCCTGGTGGGTGGCGAACAAATCACCCGACCGGATGCTCATCGCGCTGACTTCGGGCCGGGTGCACTGGAGCGGGGACGACTTCGACTGGTCGCGCACCGACGCGGTCCCACCGACGCTCGCCGGGGTGTTCCCGGACGAGCCGCACTGGATCGACCTCAGCCGGGTGCCCGCGGCGGACGAGCGGCCGCAGCTGGGCGACACCGTTGCGAAACTGGCGGCACCGATCCTCGGGGTGGACGAAGACACCCTGGCCGGCGAGCACGTCCGGCAACGCCGCCGCACGCGGCGCACGGTCTGGGGCGTCGTCGTCACGCTCACCGCGCTGCTGCTGGCGGTCAGCACCGCGACGGTGGCCGCCCTGGTCCAGGCGGACCGGCAGCGCGAACAGGCCGGGATCGCCGCCGCCCGGGAACTGGCCACCCTCGCGGACGGCCTGGTCTCGTCCGATCCGCGGACCGCTCTCGGGCTCAGCCTGGCCGGCACCCGGATCCGGTCCAGCCCCGAGTCCGAGCAGGCGGTGTATCGAACCCTGGCCGCGACCCGGTACCTCAGCACGCTGGCCGGTCACCGCGCCGCGGTGAAGGCGGTGGCCTTCGCCGGATCACTGCTGGCCACCGGCTCCGACGACCACACCGTACGGCTCTGGGATCTGACCGACCCGGCCCGGCCGCGACCGGTCGGCGCCCCCGTCGACCCGGGCGTCGGTCCGGTGGCCGCGCTGGCCTTCGAGCCGGGCACCCGGCGGCTGGCCGTGCTCGGCGTCCACCACGAGCAGACCGGTTCGGAGACCACCCAGCTGGCACTCTGGGACACCGCCCGGCCGTTCGCGGGCCGGCCGGCGCCGAAGCGGTGGCGGGGCATCGGCACCAGCCTTGCCTTCCTCCCGGGTGCCGGCCTGCTCGCGGTCAGCACCGTGACCACCTTCGGCGGCAGCGGCCCGCTCCGGCTCTGGGACATCCGCACCGCCGAGCCGGACCTGGTCAGCGAAAACGCCGCCGAGGACGCCGGGCCGGTCTACAGTCTGGCGGCAGCGGCCGACGGCAGCTTCCTGGTGACCGGGAACGCGCATGGCGACGGCACCGACAGCGGCGGCGAGACCGGGGTCTGGCGGCTTGCCGACGGGCCGAGGCTGGAGCGCACCGCGTCCCTCGACACCGGACCGACCACGTCCGTCGCGATCAACCCGGCCGGGACCGTGATCGCCGCCCTGGGCCAGGACAGCACCCCGGTCAACCAGTTGACCCTGTGGGACGCGCGCCGCCACCGCCGCCTCGGCCCGCCGATGACCCGCCACCCGGACGCCATCAGCACGATCGCCTTCGCTCCGGACGGACGGACCCTGGCCGAGGCCCGCTCCGACCAGACCACCCTGCTCTGGGACGTCAGCGACCCGGGCCGGCCGGACGTCGTCGGCGAACCGCTGGCGGCCCACAGCGAGGGGGTCGAGGCGGTCGCCTTCTCGCCGGACGGCCGGACGCTGGTCACCGCCTCGGCGGACGCGCAGGCGATCCTCTGGGACGCGCGCGGCCGGGCGCGGCCGGCGCTGGCGCAGACCGTCCCGGGCACCCCGCCGGGCGGGGCCGGCCGCAGCCCCGCCCTGCACCGGCTGATCGTCGCCGGTGGCACCCAGTTCGGCGGCGGGTTCGAAGCCACCACGTCACCGGACGGCCGCCTGATGGCCACGGTGAGCGCCAATCAGCAGACCACCCTCTGGGACCTCAGCTCCGGCCGCGCACCGAACCGGCTCGCCGTGCTGCCGACCGGGGCCACCGCCGATCCCTTCACGCCCGTCCTCCCGCAGTTCGACGCCGCCGGCCGGTACGCCGTGACCGGAACCGACACGCACGATACGGACAGCGAGCTCCACCTCTGGGACCTGTCCGTACCCGGCCGGCCGCGGCGCCAGGGAGCACCGCTGACCGGGTTCACCCGGCCGATCGCGCTCTCCCCCGACGGCCGCCTGCTCGCCGCCACGCAGAAGGGCCCCGGCGGCGGCGGAGTCGGCACGGTCCTCTTCGACGTGACCGACAAGGCCCGGCCCCGGCGCATCACCACGATCGACGCGACCCGCGAAGCCTTGGTCGTCTCGCTCGCCTTCGCGCCGGACGGCACCATGCTCGCCGTCGGGGACGACGCGAAGACAGTGCTGTTCGACCTGTCGGATCCCGCGAACCCGGGACGGTTCGGCCGCCCGCTGACCGGGTTCGGCGGGCTCGTCGCGTTCGCGCCCGACGGCCGGACGATGGCCGTCGCGAGCGAGGCGGAGGAACACGGCGGACTGACCCTCTGGGACATCACCCGCCGCACCGATCCGCGGCGCATCGGTGATCCCTTCCTCCCGGCCGGTGCCGGCGGCGGTACGGCCGCGCTCGCCTTCGGCCGCGACGGTAAGACCCTGCTGACCGGCGGCCACGACTACACGATCCGGGTGTGGGACCTGTCCGCGCAGACCGCCCTGCGCGCCGATCCGGTCGGCCTGGCCTGCCGGCTCACCGACGCCGGCCTGTCCGCCCGGGAGTGGGCCCGGTACGTCGTCGGGCGCGGCTACCAGCCCGGATGCCGCTAACCGAGCTGGAGGCGGCCGAAGCGGCTGCGGTGGAACACCAGCGGGGACGGTTCGCTCAGACCCGCCTGGCCGACCGCGTGCAGTTGCAGCAGGACGATCGTGTGGTCGCCGGCCAGTACCTCGCGGTAGATGGTGGTGTCGAAGTGGGCCAGGCCGTCGTCGAGGGTGACCGCGCCGTCGTCGGTCGCGGTCACCGGCAGGCCGTCGAAGCGCTGGGCGACCGCGCCGGCCAGCTGGCGGGCCACCGCGGAGTGGTGGTCGGCCAGGATGGTGACCCCCAGGTGGGCGGCGCGGCGCAGGTCGGGCCACGTCTTGGAGGCGTTCGCGATGGAGAACGAGACCAGCGGCGGGTCCAGGCTCACCGAGGTGAACGAGCTCGCGGCCAGGCCGACCGGCAGGCCGTTGACCAGGGCGGCCACCGCCACCACGCCGCTCGGGAAGATGCCGAACACCTCGCGCAGCCGGGTGGCGTTGAGGTCCTGGTTGGTGCGCAGCGGGGTCATCGGACACCGCCGAACGGGACGGCCGGGGCCACCTGCCGGACCGGGGCCGGATGCCGCCAGCGGCCGCGACGGGACAGTTCGGGGAGCACGCCCTCGCCGAACCGGTAGGCCTCCTCCAGGTGCGGATAGCCGGAGAGCACGAACTCGGTGATGCCGGCCTCGGCGTACTGCTCGATCAGGTCGGCGATCTCCTGGTTGCTGCCGACCAGGGCGGTGCCGGCGCCGCCGCGGACCAGGCCGACACCGGCCCACAGGTTCGGGTGGATCTCCAGGGACTCCTTGGTGCCGCCGTTGAGGGCGAGCATCCGGCGCTGGCCCTCGGACTCGCTGCGGCGCAGGCCGGCCTGGACCTCGCGGATCTGCTCCGCGGAGATGCCGGACAGCAGGCGGCCGGCCTCGGCCCAGGCCTCCTCGGCGGTGTCCCGGGCGATGGTGTGCACCCGCAGGCCGAAGGCGATGTTGCGGCCCTGCCGCTCGGCCAGGTCGCGCACCGTGCGCACCTTCGCGGCCACCGCGTCCGGCGGTTCGCCCCAGGTCAGGTAGACGTCGCTGTGCCGGGCCGCGACGTCCAGGGCGGCCGGTGACGAGCCGCCGAAGTAGATGCCGGGCAGCGGGTCGGGGAGCTGGGCGAGGAGCGCGTCGGAGAGCCGGAAGTGGCGGCCCTCGAACTCGACCGGCTTGCCCGACCAGAGCGCCCGGACGATCTCCAGGAACTCGCCGCACCGCTCGTACCGGGTGTCCTTGTCCAGGAAGTCGCCGTACATCCGTTGCTCGTGGCTCTCTCCCCCGGTGACCACGTTGAGCAGCAGCCGGCCGCCGGACAGGTTCTGGAAGGTACCGGCCATCTGGGCGGCCAGGAACGGCGAGATCAGGCCGGGCCGGAACGCGACCAGGAACTTCAGCCGCTCGGAGACCGCGCTGAGCATCGCGGTGGTGATCCAGGCGTCCTCGCACCAGGCGCCGGTAGGGGTGAGTGCGGCGTCGAAGCCGAGCTGCTCGGCCGAGCGGGCGATCTGGCCGAGGTAGGCGACGGAGGCGGGCCGCCCGCTCGATCCGGCGGGGGTGCCGTGGCCGCCGCCGACGATGTGCCGGCCGTCGCCGCCGTTGCTGGGCAGGAACCAGTGGAATTTCAGGTCGGTCATGGCTCACACCTGTCCGTGGTTGGGTGGCGGGGTCCCGTCGACGGCCCAGCGACCGAGGTGCTGGATCTTCCACGCGGCGGGGTCGTGGAGTGTGTGGGTGCGGGCGTTGCGCCAATGCCGGTCCAGGCCGGTCCCGGCGGCGGCGGAGCGGGTGCCGGCCACCTCGAACAGCCGGCTGCCGGCCTCGAGAGCGGCGGCGGTGGTGGCGGCCCGGGCGGCGGCGACCGCCAGGGACGCCTCGGTCACGGCCGGCACGGTCAGGTCGAGGTCGGCCCGGTCGACCGCCCGGGCCGCCGCGCCCAGCAGGGCCTCGGCGCCCCGCACGGCCAGCTCGATCTCGCCGAAAGCCTGGGCGACCAGGGGATCATCGGCCGCGCGGTCCACTTTCGCATCGGGATAGGGCCGGCTCTTTTCCCGTACGAACTCAGCGGCGTCACGCAGAGCGGAGCGCGCGATCCCGGCGTCGATGGCGGCGTGCAGGACCTGGGCGAATGCGCCGTACGTCTGCGGGCCCTCGAAGGTGACCGCGAACGGCGTGATCAGGTCGTCGCCGACCTCGACCGCGCGCAGCACCACCGAGCCGCTGGCCGTGGTCCGCTGGCCCAGCCCGTTCCAGTCGTCGACGACCTGGACACCCTCGGCGTGCCGATCCACCCAGGCCACCACCAGAGGGCCGTCCGGGCCGAGGTGGGCGAGCACCGGGATCCGGTGGGCCAGCAGCGCCCCGGTGGCATAGAACTTGCGGCCGTCCAGCCGCCAGCGCGCCGGCCCGTCCGCGGTCAGCGTGGTGCGGATGTCCCGGACGTGCCTGGTGCCGGCCTCGGACTGGGCGTTGCCGAACCGGCGCCCGGCCAGCACCTCGCCGAACAGCTGCCGCTGCTGGGCGCCGGTCCCCTGAAGCCGCAGCTGGTTGACGTAGACGAAGTGGCTGTGCGGGATCTGGCCGATGTTGGGGTCGCCGGCCGACAGCAGCCGGACCACCTCCACCACGGTCGCCACCGGCAGGCCGGCCCCGCCGTGCTCGCGCGGAACCGTGATGGCCAGCAGCCCGGACCCGCTGAGCCGGTCCAGCTCGGCCAGCGGCAGGATCCGGCGGGCGTCCCGGTCGGCCGCGTCCCGGGCGAACTCGGCGGCGAACTCCGCGGCGGCCGCCACCGCCTCGTCCGCACCGAGCCGGGGCACCGTCGCGCGGTCCAGTTGGGCGGTCATGCCGGCCCCAGCCGGGGCACCGCGGTGACCAGCCGCCGCGTGTACGGGTGCTGCGGCCGTTCGAAGACATCGTCGGCGGCGCCGTGTTCGACCACCTTGCCGTCCTTCATCACCAGGATCCGGTCGCTCACGTGGTGGATCACCCCCAGGTCGTGCGAGATGAACAGGTAGCTCACGCCCAGCTCGTCCTGCAGGTCGGTGAGCAGGTCGAGCACCTGGGCCTGGATCGAGACGTCGAGCGCGGAGGCCGGCTCGTCGCAGACCAGCACCGTCGGCTCCGGCGCCAGCGCCCGGGCGATCGCCACCCGCTGCCGCTGGCCGCCGGAGAGCCGCAGCGGCGCCGCGGTCAGATGTTGCTCGCCGAGCCCGACCTGTTCGAGGAGGCGGACGGCCCGTTCGCGGGCCTCGGCCCGGGAGCTCGGCGGCCGGGCCGCGGTGGTGAGCGCGTCGGTGAGGATCCGGCCCACCGGCCAGCGCGGGTCGAACGAGCTGAGCGGGTCCTGGTAGACCACCCCGATCTGCTGGCGCAGCAGCCGGCGCCGGGCCGGCGGCAGCGCCGTCCAGGGCTTGCCGTGCAGCACCGCCTCGCCCGCGGTGGCCTGCAGGATGGCCAGCGCCATCCGGGCCAGCGTGGTCTTGCCGGAGCCGGACTCGCCGACCACGCCGAGCGTCTCGCCGGCGAACAGGTCGAACGAGACGTCGTCGACGACGGTCCGGTCCACCTTGTCGGGGCCGCGGAAGACCTTGGTGAGGTGCCGGCCCTGCAGCACCGGCCGGTCCGGGTCGACCGGCCGCCGTTTCCGGGGCACCGGGCTGGTCAGCCGGGTGCCGCGGGTGTGCTCGGACGGGATCGCGTCGAGCAGCTTGCGGGTGTATTCGTGCCGCGGGCGGCGCAGCACCTGGGCGGCCGGGCCGTGCTCGACGATCACGCCGTCCCGCATCACCGCGACCTCGTCGGCCATCCGGGCCACCACCGAGAGGTCGTGGCTGATCAGGATGAGCGACGTGCCGCGGTCCTTGGCCGCGGCGAGCAGGTCGAGCACCTGGGCCTGGACCGTGACGTCGAGGGCCGTGGTCGGCTCGTCGGCGATCAGCAGCGGCGGGTCCAGCGCGATCGCCGAGGCGATCAGGGCCCGCTGGCGCAGGCCGCCGGACAGCTCGTAGGGCCGCTGGCTGGCCTTGACCTCGGGTTCCGGGACGCCGACCGACGCGAGCAGCTCGATCGCCCGGGCCTGCCGGGCGGCCCGGTCGCCCCGGCCGTGCAGCCGCAGCGGCTCGGCCACCTCGTCGCCGACCCGGCGCAGCGGGTCGAGCGAGACGAGCGCGTCCTGCAGCACGAAGCCGGCCCGCCGGCCGCGCAGGCTCCGCCAGGCCCGCTCGCCGGTGGTCAGCAGGTCGTGGCCGTCGAGGTCGAGCCGGTCGGCGCTTACCCGGGACCGCGCCCCGGTCAGCCCCACCAGGGTGCGGGCGGTGACGCTCTTGCCGGACCCGGACTCGCCGACGATGGCCAGGCAGCCGCCCGGCCGGGCGGTGAACGAGATGCCCTTGACGACCTCGGTGTCCCCGAAGGCCACGCGCAGGTTCTCGACCCGCAGCAGGGCGGCGCCGGGTTCGCGGCCGTCCTGCTCGACCGGGTCTGCCAGGTAGTCCACGGTGGTCATTGCGACGCTCCTCCGAGTCGGTTCTGCAGGGTGCGGCCCAGTGACGTCACCGAGAGCGCCACCAGGACGATCACGAGGCCGGGCAGGATCTCCAGCCACCACGAGGTGGTGATGTGCAGCCGGCCCGCGTCGAGCAGCGCGCCCCACTCCGAGCTGGGCGGGGGCACCCCGAGGCCGAGGAACGACAGGCCGGCCGCCCAGACGATCGACTGGCCGACGCCCAGGGTCAGCACCGCGACCAGCGGCCGCATGGCGTTCGGGAACAGGTGCTGGCGGATCACCGCGAAACGGGAGTGCCCGAGCGCGGCCGCCGCCTCGATGAAGCCGGCCTGGCGTACGGCCAGAACCTGTCCCCGGACCATCCGGGCGTAGCCCGGCGCCGAGCCGATGCCCACCGCGACGATCGCGGTGGCCAGCGACGGACCGCGGATCGCGATGATCAGCAGGCCGAGCAGCAGCGCCGGGAAGGCGAACGCGACCTCGATCACCCGGGTGATGGCGCCGTCGACGATCCCGCCGGCCAGCGCCGCGGTGAAGCCCAGCAGCACCGCGATCAGGAACGCCAGCGCGGTCGCGCCGAGCCCGATGCCGAGCGACTGCCGGGAGCCGTGGATCACCCGGGTGAGCAGGTCCCGGCCGGCGTCGTCGGTGCCGAACGGGTGCCGCCAGGACGGCGGCTGCAGGGTGTTGTGCAGGTCGATCGCGGTCGGGCTGCGGTCGGTGAGCAGGCCCGGGGCGACCGCGGCGACCAGCACGAACACCACCACGAGCAGCGCCAGCACGGTGCCGGCCGACGGCAGCGAGCGCATCCGGGGAAGGGCCAGCGTGGTCATCGGGCCAGCCTCGGGTCGATCAGCGAGTAGGCCAGGTCGACCAGCAGGTTGGCCACCACGTAGACCGCCGCCACCAGCAGCACGATCCCGGTGACGGTCGGCAGGTCGCGGGTGTTGACCGCGGTGACCAGCACCTGCCCGATCCCCGGCCGGCCGAAGATGTTCTCGGCGATCACCGCGCCGGAGATCAGCGCGCCCAGCGCCCAGCCGGACAGCGTGATCGCCGGGAGCACGGCGTGCCGGAGCACGTGCCGCAGGCGTACCCCCAGATCGGACATCCCCCGGGTCCGCGCCGTGGTCACGAACGGCTGGTCCATCACCTGCACGAACTCGTCCCGGGTGACCTGGCCGAGGAAGCCGGCCAGCGGGATCGCCAGGGTGAGGACCGGCAGCACCGTGCCCCACGCGGTGGTGCCCCCGATGATCGGGAAGATCCGCAGCTGGACCGCGAACACCACCAGCAGCACCACGCCAACCCAGTAGTGCGGCAGGCTGGCGGTCAGCGCCTCCCACGCGCTGCCCAGGCTGGACAGGACCCTCCCCCGCCGGGCGGTCGCCAGGGTGACCAGCAGCGCCAGCACCCAGGCGACCAGCAGCGCCGCGACGGTCAGCGTCAGGCTCGGCAGCAGCTGCCCGCCGATCACCTCGGTCACCGGCCGCTTCTGGGTGTACGACGTGCCGAGGTCACCCTGGAACAGGCCGGTGAGGTAGCTGAGGTACTGGGTCAGGATCGGGTCGTCGAACCCGAACTTCTCGTTCAGCGGGGCCAGTTCCTCGGCCGTCCACGCCTTCTCCTGCCCGGTCTGCAGGTTCATCAGCGCGGTGGCCCGGTCGCCCGGCACGGCCAGCTGGGCGAAGAAGGTCACCGAGGCGGCCGCGACGATCACGGCCACCGAGGAGGCCAGTTTGGTGGCGAAACGCCGGATCATCACCGGCTCACTTCGTGAAGTACGCGTCGGAGAAGACCGGCTCGCCCTGGCTCTTCTCCAGCCACACGTCCTTCAGGTTCGGCGCCACCGCGTACGTCGAGTTCTGGGTGTAGAGCCCGATGCCGGCCGCGTCGTCCTGGATGATCTTCTGGGCCTGGCCGTAGAGGGCGTTCGCCTTGGCGGTGTCCGGCTCGGTGTTGGCCTGCTGGATGGTCTGCGACAGCGTCTCGTTGTTGAAGAACGACCGGTTGTTGAAGTTCGGGTTGTCGGTCACCGACGGCCGCCAGACGATCCAGAGGATGGCCGAGCTGGGGCTGGTCCAGTAGGACGGGGTGGCGTCGTACGTGCTCGGGTCGGAGTACTTGCCGCCCCACAGCTCGGCCTGGGTGGCCGGGACCAGCTTGACGTCGAAGCCGATCTGCTTCCACTGCTCCTGGAGCACCTGCAGGACGGTCGCGCCCTCCTGGGTGAAGATGAACGCGGCACCGTAGACCAGCCGGATGGTCAGCGGCGTGCCGTTCTTGGTCCGCGTGCCGGCCGCGTTGCGGGTGGTCCAGCCGGCCTGGTCGAGCAGCTGACCGGCCTTGACCGGGTCGTAGGCGTACGCCTTGGCGACCTCGGCGTCGTAGCCCGGCGTGGCCTGGCTGACCGCCGGGTTGCCCTCGTACGGGATCACCCCGTGGAAGCCCGCCTCGACCGCGGCCTTCCGGTCGGCGCCGTAGGCGAACGCCTGCCGGACCAGCTTGTCGGTGAACGGCCCGGCCTTGGTGTTGATGTAGAACGACACCGGCTTGCCGGGCGTGATGTAGCGGATGGTCTGGTACCGCGACTGGGCGTCCTTCCAGTTCACCGTCGGCACCTCGTAGACCACGTGCGACTCGCCGGTGCTCAGCGACGCATAGCGGGCCACCGGGTCGGCGACGAACTTCCAGCGCACCTCGTCGACGATCGCCGGGCCCTGGTGTTTCGCGGTGGCCGGCCAGGACGTGTAGGCCGGGTTCTTGGCCAGCACGACCTCCTCGCCGTGCTTCCACTCCTTGACCACGAAACCGCCCGAGCCGATCGGCTTCTCGCAGTTCTCCTTCTCGGTGCGGCTCTGGAACGCGGTCGGCGACTGGATGCCGAAGTAGCCCTGGGTGATCAGGGTCAGGAACGGCGGGTACGGCTTGTTCAGACTGATCTCGACGTGCGCCGGGTCGATCGCCTTGGCGGCCTTGTAGTAGGGGTCGATGGACACCTTCGCGGTGCCGTTGCCGCCCTTGTTCTCCCAGTAGTCGAAGTTCCAGGCGACGGCGGCCGCGTCGACCGGAGTGCCGTCGGTGAACTTCACGCCGTCCTTGAGGGTGAACGTGTATTTCAGGCCGTCCGGCGAGACCGTCCACGCGGTCGCCAGCCACGGCTTGACCGTGTCGTCGTCGGCCAGCGTCACCAGGTTGTCGAGCACCTGGCGGGAGATGTACGCCTGCTGGATCCAGCCGCCGAAGATGCACGGCGGCTCCTGGACGTGACCGTAGATGATCGTGCCGCCGGTCTGCGGGGTGCCGCCGGCGGACGCGGCCTCACCGGCACCGCATCCGGCGGCCAGGCCGGCGACGGTGAGGGCGGCTATGGCGCGGCTGAGTCTCATCGCACTGTTTCCTTTTGAAGAACGGGCTCGGGCAGATGGGCGCCGCCGCGGTAACGGGTGGCGAAGTGCCGGTCGGGCAGCCGGTCCCCGGCGCCGAAGATCCGGTCGCGGAGGGACTCGTGCTCGTCGTACTCGCGGCGGAGGCGGCCACGCTGCCGCAGAACCGGGACGACGTACTCGATGAAGTCCCGGGCGGTGTCGTAGGAGTGGTACTGGAGCAGGTTGATCCCGTCGATGCCGACCTCGTCGAGCCAGCGCTCGATCTCGTCGGCCACCCGCTCCGGGGTGCCGACCGCGAGCAGCGGCTGCCGGCCCAGGTCGCCGAAGCCGGCCAGGTATTCGCCGACGGTCTGCTCGGGGTCGAACGCCCGGAACCGGCCGGCCCGGCCCTCGCCGGCGCCGACCTCGGCCAGCGTCGCCTCCGGCGGGTGCGCGGCCGGGTCCCAGGGCAGGCTGGCGTGCGCCAGGTAGCCGTCCCGGCTGGTGAGTTCCTGGTAGCGGGCGAGTTTGGCCTTGGCCTCGGCCTCGGTGGGCGCCACCACCACGCCGGCCATGGTGACGAACCGGACGTCCTCCGCCCGGCGGCCGGCCGCGACGGCCGCCGCCCGGATGCCGGCGATGGTCTTCTGCAGGAACGCGGTGTCCGGCCCGCCGGTGAACACCACCTCGGCGTGCTTGCCGGCGAACCTCGTGCCGGCCGCGCTGGCGGTCGCGGTGAACAGCACCGGGGTCCGCTGCCGGGTCGGCGACGGCAGGTGCGGCCCCTCGACGGAGTACCAGCGGCCCTCGTGGTGGATCGGGCGGATCTTGCTGGCGTCGGCGTAGACGTTTCCGTCCCGGTCGGCAACGATCGCGTCGTCGTCCCAGGAGCCCTCCCACAGCTTGTAGAGGACGTCCAGGTATTCGTCGGCCCGCTCGAACCGCTCGTCGTGCTCGACCTCGCCGTCGTGCCCGAAGTTCCGGGCGGCGTTGGGCAGGTAGGACGTGACGATGTTCCAGCCCACCCGGCCCTTGGTGAGGTGGTCCAGGGTGCTCAGCCGGCGGGCCCAGGCGAACGGCGGCTCGTACGTGGTCGAGAAGGTGATGCCGAAACCCAGGTGCCTGGTCACCGCGGCCATCGCCGGGACGACCGAGGCCGGGTCGTTGTTGGGGATCTGCAGGCCCTCCCGGATCGCGGTGGCCGCCGACCCGCGGAACACGTCGTAGGTGCCGATCACGTCGGCCAGGAACACCGCGTCGAAGCCGCCCGCCTCGAGCAGTTTCGCCAGCTCGGTCCAGTACTCGATGTCGTTGAACCGCTCCCGGTGGTTGCCGGGCAGCCGCCACAGCCCGTGCGTGATGTGGCTGACGCAGTTCATCTCGAACAGGTTGAGGATCAGGCGCTTGGTCATCGGAACGCTCCCCGGTAGCGGGCGGCGGGGTGGCTGTCCGGCAGCCGGTCGCCGCGGCCGAACAGCTTCTGCCGCAGCGTGCCCTCGGCGTAGTCGTGCCGGGCCAGGCCGCGCTTGCGCAGCACCGGAATGACGTGCTCGACGAACTCGACGTAGCTGCCCGGTATCTCGGCGTTGACCACGTTGATCCCGTCCACCCCGGCGTCCCGCCAGCGGTCCAGCTGGTCGGCGATCTGCTCCGGGGTGCCGGTGACCCGGCCGTTACGCGCGGTGTAGTGGGCGACGTCGCGCAGCGTGGGTACCCGGTCGGTGACCAGGTCCTTGATCCAGCCGACGATCGACTGCACGCCCTCGGTGCGCAGCTCGCCGACCGGCCGGTCCAGGTCCTCGTGCCCGAAGTCGATGCCGACCGCGCCGGACATGTGCGACAGCTGCGCGTCGTAGTCGATCCACTCGTCGAGTTCGTCGCTCCGGCGCTGCGCCTCCTCCTCGGTCGAGCCCACCACAAAATGCAAACCCTGGAAAAACTTGAGGTCGTACGGGGAGCGCCCGTGCCGGACGGCCCGTGCGCGGATGTCCGCGGTGTCCCGGGCGGCGGCGCCGGTGTTCGGCGCCACGATGAAGATCGCCTCGGCGTTCCTCGCCGCGAACGTGCGGCCCGCCTCCGAGGCGCCGGCCTGGAACAGCAGCGGCGTGCGCTGCGGCGACGGGCTGACCAGGTGGGGGCCCTCGACCCGGTAGCGCGGGCCCTCGTGGTTGATCCGGTGGATCTTGTCGTAGTCCGCGTGGATGCCGGTGGCCCGGTCCTGCAGCAGCGCGTCGTCCTCCCAGGAGCCTTCCCAGAGCTTGTACGCGACGTCGACGTACTCGTCCGCCCAGGCGTACCGCTCGTCGTGCTTGGTCAGGCCGTCCAGCCCGAAGTTGCGCGAGGCGTTGGGCAGGTAGTTGGTGACGATGTTCCAGGCCACCCGGCCGTTGCTGGCGTGGTCGAGGGTGGAGATCCGGCGGGCGAAGTTGAACGGGTGTTCCTGCAGGATCGAGGCCGTGAACGCGATGCCCAGGTGCTCGGTGGCGTACGCGATCGCGCTGGCCAGCACCGACGGGTCGTTGCTCGGGACCTGGAGGCCCACCTCGACGTACTTGCGTTCGTCGCCGCGGTAGGGCGAGTACAGCCCGACCACGTCGGCGAAGAAGATCGCGTCGAAGCCGCCGCGCTCGAGCGTCTTCGCCAGGTCGACCCAGAGGCCGAGGCTGTTGAAGTCGGCCTGGCGCGCGGTGGGCCGGCGCCAGGTGCCCTGGATGATGTGGCTGGCCGTGTTCATCACAAAGGCGGCGAAGTGCAGTGGTGGTCTGTCCGGCATGTGCTCTCCAATCCCTACGGGGAATATAGGCTTTGTGGGTTATGGTGGCGCAAGACGCCTGGCGGACGGCATTGCCGATCACCCCGACGCCCACCCCGATCACCCAGGCCCCGATCACCCAGGCCCCGATCACCCCCGGAGTTCCGATGCGCATCGAGCAGCTCGAGTACCTCGCCGCCGTGACCCGCTACGGCTCGCTGCGCCGCGCGAGCGACCAACTGCACGTCTCCCAGCCGGCCATCAGCGAGGCCATCCGCAAGCTCGAACGGGAGCTCGGCGTGACCCTGCTGGACCGGCACCGCTCCGGCGCCCGGATCAGCCTGGCCGGCCGCGAGCTGCTCCAGCCGATCGTCGACGTACTGGAGTCGGTGGACCGCCTCAAGGCCGCGGCCGGCGATCAGCTGGCCACCCGGCGGCTGCTGCGGATCGGCACGGTCAACGCCGGCACCGCCTCGCTGCTGCTGCCCGCGGTGCGCGCGTTCCAGGCGGCCCAGAGCCGGGCCGCGGTCGAGGTCCGCAACCTGCAGCAGGACGAGATCCACGTCGCACTGGCCGAGGGCACCCTCGACCTGGGCCTGGTCAACCTGCTCGACGGCGACGACGTACCACCCGGCCTCGAGGCCACTCCCCTGCTGGCCGGCCGGCCCGCCGCGGTGCTGCCGGCCGGGCACCGCCTGGCTCAGCAGGCCGCCGTATCGGCCGGCGACCTGCGCGGCGAGCGCTTCGTCGCGATGCGCTCCGGCTACCTGATGTACCGCTACGCCCACCGGCTGTTCGGTTCCGACCTGCCGGCCGCGTGGCACTCCACCGACGGCGCCGAGATGGGCAAGATGATGGTGGCCGAGGGCATCGGGCTCACCGTCCTGCCGGACTACAGCGTGCTGGGCGACCCACTGGAGCGGGCCGGCCTGATAGTGACCCGCCCGCTGGCCGGCGACACCACGGTCATCACCATGACCGCCCTGCACCGCCGGGAGACCCGGGTGCTGCCAGCCGTTGTCCAGCTGCTCGGCCACCTGCGCGAGCGAGCCCGGCGCCCGCTGCGGGAACGCACGGCCTGATCCGCGGCGTCCCACTATCCAGAACGTACCTTGTTTTCCTATAGCCTTACTAGGAGATTGGCGAGCATGAGATCACTCGTGCTCAAGGCCGTCCTTGCCGCCTCCCTGCTCGCGGTGACCGCCTGCTCGTCGGCCGCCGCCGAGGGCGGTTCCGCCACCGGCGAACCGGTGCGCGGCGGTGAACTGACCTACCTGGACGCCGAGATCCCGATCTCCGCGCTGATCCAGGAACAGGGCACCTGGCAGGACCGCGCGCTGTTCTGGAACATCACCGACCGGCTCCTGCACCGCAACGCCGAGACCGGCGAGCTCGAGCCGTGGATCGCGGAGAGCTGGAAGGTCTCCGCCGACGGCCTGCGCTACGACTTCGTGATCCGCGACGGGGTCACCTACAGCGACGGCAGCCCGCTCGACGTGGCGAGCGTGCAGCGCAACCTGACCCGCCAGATCTTCGGCGACCAGCAGAAGGCGCTCGCCAAGAACTTCGCCTTCCCGGCCGAGGGCGAGATCACCACCGAGCCCGCGTCGCGGACTGTCACCGTACAGCTCAAAAAGCCCTGGGCTCCTTTTCTCGGTGCGCTGACCGGGTGGGCGGCCGGCCTGGTCGACGACTCGGTGTTCGGACTCACCCGGGAGCAGCAGTCGGAGTACAGGAACCTGGTCGGCAGTGGGCCGTTCGTGGTCGAATCGGTCGAGTACGGCAAGTCCTACGTGCTCAAGCGCCGCCCCGGCTACGCGTGGGCGCCGAAAAGCTCGCCCAACCAGGGCGAGGCATACCTCGACAAGATCACCGTCATCCCGGTCCAGGAGGATTCGGTACGCCTCGGCACGCTCCGCTCCGGCCAGGCCGACCTGCTGCGGTACGTGCAGCCCAGCGAGGAGAAGTCGCTCGGTGCGCAGGGCTTCACGGTGGTGGCGCGCAGCGGCGTGGGCCTGACCAACCAGTGGCCGCTGCGCCAGAACGTCTGGCCCGGCGACGACGTCAACGTCCGCAAGGCGCTCCAGATCGGCATCGACCGCGACCGGATCATCAAGGACCTCTACACCGGGAACTGGTCGGCGGCGACCGGCGTGCTGTCCCCCGGCACGCTCGGCTACACCGACGCGTCCGCCCAGCTC
Source organism: Paractinoplanes rishiriensis (assembly GCF_016862375.1). Classification (GTDB taxonomy): domain Bacteria; phylum Actinomycetota; class Actinomycetes; order Mycobacteriales; family Micromonosporaceae; genus Actinoplanes; species Actinoplanes rishiriensis. The sequence goes on from NZ_BOMV01000073.1 coordinate 177,249, forward strand.
GCCTACGACAAGGACAAGGCCGGCCAGTTGCTCGACCAGTCCGGATTCACCGCGCGCGACGCCGAGGGCTACCGCACCAAGGACGGCAGACGGCTCAAGCTGCGCACCTACGTCGACGTCTACGACAGCACCGCCAAGGCGCTGTTCCAGCACGCCCAAGCGCAGGTCAAGGAGCTGGGCATCGAGCTGGAGATCGACGAGACCGACTACGGCTCGTACAGCCGGACGGTGACCGCCGACCCGCTGGTCAACTTCACCCGCAGCGGCTGGCCGCACCCGGACCCGGCGCACGGCCTGTGGAACAACTACGCCTCCGGGCGGGCCGACCAGCTCAAGCTCAAGGGCGCCGACGCCAAGCTCGAGCAGCTGCTCGACCGGAGCCTGCACGCGACCAGCGTCGAGGCTGAGCAGGCCGCCCTCGCCGAGACCCAGAAGTACCTGCTGGACAACGCGCTGACCATCCCGATCCTGAACGACACCCAGGTCTACGTCGGCGCCAAGGACCTGCAGGGCTTCTCGCTCTCCGACGGCGGGCTGCCCAACTACCAGCGCGCCTGGCTGAACCGATGAGGTTCGCCGCCCGCCGCGTGGCGCAGGCACTGCTGGTGATCTTCCTGTCCTACACGCTGGTCTTCGCCGTGCTGTTCGTGCTGCCCGGCAACCCGATCGAGGACAAGATCACCAATCCGCTGAACCCGCTGCCGGAGGCCGTGGTCAAGCCGCTGATCGAGTACTACAACCTGGACCTGTCGCTCTGGCAGCAGTACCTCGTCACGCTTCAGCGGCTGGTCACCGGCGACTTCGGCTACTCGCTGGTGACCGGGCAGGCGGTCACCGACCTGTTCGCGCAGGGCCTGGCCGAGACGGTCGTGCTGGCCGCGGTGGCCCTGGTGTTCTCGGTGGTGCTGGCGCTGGTGGTGGCGCTCACCGCGGTGTTCTTCCCGGTGCCGGCGGTGCGGGCGTTCGTGCGTACGCTGCCCGCGGTCTTCCTGTCCACGCCGAGTTTCCTGGTCGGGTTCGTCCTGCTGGTCGTCTTCTCGTTCCGGCTGGGCTGGGTGTCGTCGATCCGCGACGAGGGCCTGATCTCGTACGTGCTGCCGGCCCTGACCCTGGCCATCGCGGTGAACGCGCCGATCGCCCAGGTGCTCATCCAGGGCCTGAGCCGGGCCAGGGGCGAGCCGTTCGTCACCGTTCTGAAGGCCAAGGGCGTGCCGCCGTTCACCGTCGCGGGCCGGCACATCCTCAAGAACGGCTCGATCCCGGCACTGACGCTCACCGCGCTCACCGTCGGCGACCTGCTGGCCGGCGCGACGATCGTGGAGACGGTGTTCAACCGTACCGGCATCGGGTTGATCACCGAGCGAGCCGTCCGCGAGCAGGACACCCCGGTGGTGATGGCGGTGGTGATCCTGGTGTCCACCCTGTTCGTGGTCATCAACCTGGTCACCGACCTGCTGTACCCGGTGATCGACCCGCGCATCGGCCGGGTGGCCTGATGGCCGTCGTCGCGCCGGTCCGCGCCGCCCGGCTGCGCGAGGTCACGGCGCTCGACGGGGTGGCCATCGCGATCGTCACGCTGCTCGCGGTCGCCGCGGTCGCGCCCGGCCTGCTGACCCCGTACGACCCGCTGCTGCCGGACCGCGACGCCATCCTGGCGGCGCCGTCCGCGGCCCACCCGTTCGGCACCGACTACCTGGGCCGCGACCTGCTGTCCCGGGTCCTGCACGGCACCGTCCGGACCTTGGTCGGCTCGGCCGTCGCGGTGCTGATCGGGCTCGGTGCGGGCACCGTGCTGGGCCTGGTGGCGGCGTACTTCCGAGGCGCCGTCGACGCGGTCATCTCGCGGATCGTCGACGTGCTGCTGTCGATTCCCGGCCTGCTGCTGTCCATGGTGGTCGTGGTGGCGCTCGGCTTCGGCGCACTCAACGCGGCGATCGCCGTGGGGGTGTCGTCGGTCGCGGTCTTCACCCGCCTGATGCGGTCCGAGACGCTGACCGTCGCCGGCCTGCCGTTCGTCGAGGCCAGCCACCACCTCGGCGGCACCCGCCGGCAGGTGCTGCTGCGGCACGTGTTCCCGAACTCGTACCACGCCGTGCTGTCGCTGGCCGCGCTGCAGTTCGGGCTGGCCATCGTGTGGATCTCGGCGCTGAGCTTCCTCGGCTACGGCGCCCCGCCGCCGCAGCCGGAGTGGGGCCTTCTGGTCGCCGAGGGCCGCGACTACGTCGTCTCCTCCCCCTGGCTGATCGTGATCCCCGGCCTGGTCATCACGGTCTCGGTGCTGTCGATCAGCCGGGTCAGCCAGTTCGTCAAGGAAAGGCTCTCGTGATGATCCGCGTCGAAGACCTGAGGATCGGGTACGCCGCCGGCCGCGACCGTCCGGTCGACGCGGTGCACGGCGTCTCCTTCGAGATCGGCCCGGGGCAGACCACCTGCCTGGTCGGCGAGTCCGGCAGCGGCAAGAGCACGATCGCGCACGCGGTCAGCGGGCTGCTGCCGGCCAACGGCGCGATCACCGGCGGCACCGTCCACCTGCTCGGCCGGGACGTCACCCGATGGGCACCGCGGCAGTGGCGGGAACTGCACGGCGCCTCCGTCGGCTTCGTCCCGCAGGATCCGCTGAGCTCGCTGGATCCGCTGGTCCGGGTCGGCGACCAGATCGCGCAGAGCCTGCGGGTGCACCGCACCGTACCCCGCGACCGGGTGCGCGGCCGGGTGCTGGAACTGCTCGAGCACGTCGGGATCCCGGACCCGGCGACGCGTGCCCGGGCGTACCCCCATCAGCTCTCCGGCGGCCAGTTGCAACGCGTGCTCATCGCCACCGCGATCGCGGCTCGCCCGTCGGTACTGATCGCCGACGAGCCCACCTCGGCGCTCGACGTGACCGTGCAGAAGACCATCCTCGACCTGCTCGGCGGCCTGCAGGACGAACTCGGGCTGGCGGTCCTGTTCATCACCCACAACCTGGCACTCGCCCAGGAGCGGGCCGACCGTCTGGTGGTGCTGCAGAACGGCGTGGTCAAGGACAGCGGCCCGGCCCGGCAGGTGATGGAGAACCCCCGGGACGAGTACACGGTGACGCTGCTGTCGCACGAACCGGCCCAGCGCCCGGACAGGTACGCCGACCACCTCGACGCCGACCCCGACGCCCCGGCGGTGCTGGAGATCGACGGGGTCAGCAAGGCGTTCGGCCCGGTCCACGCGGTCGGCGACGTCTCGCTGCGGCTCACCCGGGGCTCGATCCACGCCCTGGTCGGCGAGTCCGGCTCCGGCAAGACCACGCTGGCCCGGATCGCGGCCGGCCTGACCGGCTTCGACGCCGGCCGGGTCACCGTGCTGGGCCGGCCGCTCCCACCCCGGCCGGAAGTGGCCAATGACCATCCGGGTGACCTCCAGCTCGTCTACCAGAATCCGCTGGCCGCGGTCGACCCGCGCTACACCGTGGACCGCATCGTCGACGAACCGCTGCGCCTCGCCGGGGTGGCGCGCGACGAGCGGCGCCGCCGGGTCCGGGAGATCCTCGACCGGGTGGCGCTGCCGGCCGCGGTGCTGCCCCGCAGGCCACGGGAGATCTCCGGCGGCCAGCGCCAGCGGGTCGCGGTCGCGCGTGCCCTCGTACTGGCGCCAAAGATCTTGATCCTGGACGAGCCCACCTCGGCACTCGACGTGACCGTCCAGGCCCAGATCGTCGACCTGCTGATCGAGCTGCGTCGCGAGCAGGACCTGACCTACCTGTTCATCTCGCACGACCTCGGCCTGGTCCGCCAGATCTCGGACACCGTGACCGTGCTGGAGGCCGGCACCGCGGTCGAGCACGGCCGCACCCGCGCGGTCTTCGACTCCCCCGCCCACCCCTACACCCAGCGGCTGCTCGACGCCGTTCCCGGCCGGCACCGCGCGCCGGCGCTGGCCCTCCGGGAGGACAACGCATGAACCTCGACCAGTTCACGCCGATCATCGAGCGGATCCGGGCGAACGCCGCCACCCGGGAACGCGACCGGACCCTGCCCCACGACGACGTGCGGGCCCTGGCCGAGACCGGGTTCGGTGCCCTGCGGCTGCCGGCCGGCGAGGGCGGCCGCGGTATCAGCCTGGCCGGCTTCTTCGCGCTGCTGATCCACCTCGGCGCCGCCGACTCCAACCTGCCGCAGATCTGGCGCAACCACATCGCGTTCGTCGAGGACCGGCTGCAACCGGCGCCCGCCGGCCGCAACGGACACTGGCGCAAGGTGATCGCGAGCGGCGCCGTGGTGGGCGGGGCCTGGTCCGAGCGCGGCACCACCTTCGACAACCCGAACACCCACCTGTCCCCGGACGGCCTGCTGACCGGCACGAAGTACTACAGCACCGGCAGCATCTTCGCCGACTGGATCAGCGTGGCGGCCAAACAGGGCGACGACCACGTGATCGCCGTCGTCAACGCGACCGCCCCCGGCGTGGAGGTCGTCGACGACTGGTCCGGCATCGGCCAGCGCACCACCGGCAGCGGCACCGCACGGTTCACCGGCGTCGAAGTCGACGACCGCGGCGTCTTCCCGTTCCTGGACCGCGCGCCCTACCAGGAGGCGGTGTACCAGCTGGTCCACCTGGCAACACTGGCCGGCACCGCCCGCGCGGCCCGCGACGACCTGGTCGAGGCGGTCCGGAACCGCACCCGCGCGTACAAGCACGGCCTCGGCGAGACCGCCCGCGAGGACGCCCAGGTTCTGGCCGTCGTCGGCAAGGTGGCGGCCCTCGCCTACGCCGCCGAGGCCACGGTGCTGTCCGCGGCGCGTTCCCTCGACCCGGTCGCCGACCTGGCGATAGCCGGCGAGGACGACCTGGCCACCCCGATCCACCGGGCCACCATTGCGGTGTACGAGGCACAGGGCGCGGTCACCGAGTTGGTGCTGCAGGCAACCACATTGCTGTACGACGCGCTGAGCTCGTCGGCCCTCGACGAGAGCACCCTGCTCGACCGCCACTGGCGCAACGCCCGCACCATCACGTCGCACAACCCGCGCATCTACAAGGACCGCATAGTCGGCAACTGGCACGTGAACGCGACCCCGCCGAGCCTGGGCTTCGACCGCGCCCGCGAGGCGGCCTCATGACGGCAATCGACACCCGGCAGTGTCCGACGATCGGCGTGCTCGTGTTGTGCCGCGGCGGCGGGACGGGTAAGGGGACGAAATCGGGAAATACTCGGGTGAAAATCCTGCTTCGCGGCGGCACGGTGGCCGTGGTGATTGCGGGCGACGGCGCCTGGACGGTGAAGCCCAGCTAGCAGGTCTGCCGTCTTGTCCGGCATCCGACGGGTGACATTCATGGACACGCCGCCGTCGGCGGTTCGAGCATTGCCACGGAGGTGCCGCGATGACCGAGCCCGTTTCCGACCGCGACGACGTGCAGCACGTCGACCATTTGCAGCAGCCCTATGTCGCCTCGGCGGGCGGGCCGCAGGCGTTTGCCGCCGTCACGCCGGAAGGGCTCGCCGACCAGTATCTGCGGGATGTCGGCACCCGGGCCCTGGGCATCGACGAGACGATGCTGCCGGGGGCGCCGGCCGGTCTCGCCGACGGCGGCAGTCTGCTGGTGCTGGCCGAGGAGAAGCAGGTTTTCGGTACGACGTCCGTCTCGTACCAGCAGACCTTCCAGGGGCTCCCGGTGTGGGAGGCCGGCGTCACCGTCACGGTGCTGTCCGAGCCGATGCGGGTGACCGCCAGTCAGTCCTCGGTGCACCCCGACGTCTCGGTGCCGGAGCCGGGTGGCCGGTTCGGGCCGGACGAGGTGGACCCGCCCGGGTTCGCCGCGCTGCTCGGCCTCGGCGATGCGGCGAAGGTGACGCTCAACGGCACCCGGGCGCTGATCTACCGGTACGAGCCGGACCAGCGCACCGACCCGCAGGTGCACACCGACGGCGGGTTCGAGAGCGGGCCGCCGACGCTGGACCTGCCGCCGGTGCCGGACGAGGTCGTCGCGGGACAGCACTACGTGGTCACCGAGGTGCTGTTCACGCTGCCGGTCGAGGGTTACGGCGTGGGCGCGGGCGGCGGGGTCAACTGGCGCGCCTTCGTGGAGCAGCGGACCGGCGCGGTGCTCTATCTGCGCGCGTTCGTCGCCGCCGCCACCGCGCTGGTCTTCCGGACCGATCCGCTGACCGCGGGTGGCGGGGAGTCCGCGACGCCGATCGCCGGACCGGCCTTGCTCAACGGGTTCCGCGCGCAGGTGCCGCTGGACGGCCTGACCGCGGCCAACCCGCAGGGGCTGGCCGGCGAGTTCGTGGAGATCGTCGACAGCGAGCGCCCGGTCTTCGCCCCGCCGCGGGTGGACGACCCGCCCGGCAGCTTCCACTTCGACGTGGCCACCCGCGAGTTCTCCGCGGTCAACGCCTACCACCACTGCGACGCGCTGTTCCGCTACATGGCGGGCATGGGTTTCGACGTCCGGTCCTACTTCGACGGCACCCGGTTCCCGATCCCGGTCGACGCCTGCGCGCTCAACGACGGCAAGAACGCGATGGCGCCGGGCAACGTACGCGGTGATGGATCTGGTGGTTTTGTCTTCGGTCTCACCGCGGCGGCCAACCCGGCGGCCTGTGGCATCGCCGCCGACGCCCGGGTGGTGTGGCACGAGTTCGGCCACACCCTGCTGTGGGACAGCGTCCACCATCCGAACTTCGGCTTCGCGCACAGCGCCGGCGACAGCCTGGCGGCGATCCTGCTGGACCCGGAGTCGGCGCTGCGCGACGGCCCGGGCACCCGGTTCGCGACGTTCCCGTGGCTGCTGCCGAACCGCCGGCACGACCGGGACGTCACCGAGGGCTGGGGCTGGGCCGGCAGCAAGTTCGAGCCGTTCGTGCGGGGCGGCATCGACCAGGCCGGGTACCTGGCCGAGCAGATGCTCTCCACCACCCTGTTCCGGTTCTACCGCGCGCTCGGCGGCGACGCCGCGGACGTCCGCCGGCGCCAGCTCGCCGCGCGGCAGACCGCATACCTGATCTTCCGGGCGATCGGCACGCTGGCCGGCAATCCGATCGTCCGCACCCCGCGCCCGGACGTGTTCGCCACCTCGCTGATGAACGCCGACATCGGCACCGCCGACTTCGAGGGCTACCGGGGCGGCGCCGTGCACAAGATGATCCGCTGGGCGTTCGAGAAGCAGGGCCTGTACCAGCCGCCCGGCACCCAGCGGCCGGCGGACCGGCCCGGCGCACCGCCGGACGTCGACGTCTACATCGAGGACAGCGCCACCGCTCCGCGGCAGGGCGAATACGAGTTCCAGGAGGAGTTCGGGGAGTCGCCGGACGTCTGGAACCGGGTGGATCCGGGACCGGGCGGCGGCGAGCATGAGGCGCCGGTGCCGGGACAAACCAATTTCGCGTACGCCCGGGTGCGTAACCGCGGCACCCAGCCGGCGCGCAACGTGCGGGTGCGCGGCTTCGCCGTGCCGGCCAAGGGTGACCGGGTCTGGCCGGCCGACTACACGCCGCTGGGCACGCCGGAGCTCGCGGTCGGCGAGCCGATCCCGCCGGGCGGCAGCGTGCTGGCCGGCCCGTTCGAGTGGACGCCGGACGGCGAGCAGGGCCTGCTGATGGCGGCCCGCGCGGACGGCGACCCCAGCGTGATCGATCCCGAGACGTTCAACCCGTGCGCCACCGGCCCGACGCCGGAGTGGCAGCTGGTGCCGTTCGACAACAACCTCGCGCTGCGCGCCGGCTGAGCGGGAGAGCACCATGGACACCGCCGATTCCGTCGTCTTCTTCGACCTCGGTGACACGCTGGGCACCCCGGTGCTGTCGCCGCCGCCGGTGCATCTGGTCGGCTTCCAGCCGTTCGGTTTCGCGGTGGAGGTCCTCGACGAGCTGCGCGGGCGCCGGCTCGGGATCATCTCGAACACCGGCCAGGACGACGGCACCGCGGTGGACGCCGTCCTGCACGCGGTGGGCCTGCGCGACCGGTTCGAGACCGCGCTGCGCATCTACAGCCGGGATGTGGGCCTGCGCAAGGACTCGCCGGAGATCTTCCAGTTGGCCGCCGGCCGGGCCGCCGTCGCCGCGGAGCGCTGTGTGTTCTGCGGCGAGGACGCGAGCGAGCGCGGGTTCGCCCGGCAGGCCGGCTGGCGGACCGCGCCGCACCCGCTGCTGGTCGAGGACGTGCTGGCCGGTGCGGTGCTGCGCTACCTGCGGATCACCGTGGCCAGTGACTGGCCCGCGGTGCTGAGGCGCCTGCGGGTGGTCCCGCTGCACGTCACCGCCGAGACCGTGTACGCGATGGCGGCGGAACGCGCCGTGACCGAGCTGACCGGTCTCGGCTTCGCCGTGCAGCCGCTCGGCGAGGTGGACGCGCCGCAGCACACCGACCTCTACCTGTTCCGCGACGACGCGACCGCGGCCGGCCGGTTCGGTGTCGCGGACGACGAGGCGGGCCTGATCGTCGCGCTCCCGGCCGGGCAGTCCCCGGACGACTATCACGCCGCCGCATCGCGGCACGGTCACCACGTACGCCTGCTCCCGGACCCGTCGCTGCTCGCTCCCGCCGCCCATCGGCCACCGGCCGCGGCCGCGCTGACCGAGACGACGGCGCCGGACCCGAAAGCCTTCGCCGACCTGACCGGCGAGACGATCGCCGACCGGGTGCGGCGCTACTGCACGGAGCCGATCGGCAGCCGGCACGTGGCCCATCCCGGCAACCGGCGGGCGGTCGACGAGATCGCGACCGAGTTCGCCGGGCTGGCCGGCGGGCGGCTCACCGTACGGCTGCTGCCCTTCACCCACGGCGGCCGGACCCTCTTCAACGTGGAGGCCACCCTGCCCGGCGAGTCCGAGGCGGCCGTGCTGGTCACCGCCCACCTGGACGCCACCGCCATGTCCAGTCAGCCGTACCGGCCGGAACGCGACCCGGCACCGGGCGCCGACGACGACGGCAGCGGACTGGCCGCCGTGCTGGCCATCGCCGAGCGCCTGGCCGCACTGCTGCCGGAGCCACCCGTACACACTCTGCGGTTTGTGCTTTTCAATGCGGAAGAACAGGGGCTGGTCGGCAGCGGCGCCTACGCCCGGCAGCAGCGGGCGGCGGGCGCCGACATCCGGGCGGTCCTCCAGCTGGACATGATCGGCTTCAACCGGTCGGGCCCGCGGAGCTGGGAACTGCACGCCGGGCACCGCACCGACCCGGGCGTCGAGTCGGCCTCCCGCCAGCTGGCCGGCGAGCTGCACCACCTCACGGCGCTGATGGCACCGGAGCTGGAGCCGCCGCAGATCTACCACAGCGACCTGCCCGGCGGCGACCCGGCCGACGGCCGCAGCGACCACTCGTCGTTCCAGCTGCGCGGTTATCCGGCGTGCCTGGCTTCCGAGGACTTCTTCGCCGGGCCGGCCGGCACCGACCCGGAGCCGAACCCGGACTACCACCGCAGCACCGACACGTTCGTGGACCCCGAATACGCGGCCGACATCGCCCGGGTGGTGGCCGCCGCCGCCTTCCTGCGCGCGACCACAGCGCCGTAATACATCGACAGTCTTGACTTGGTTATCGGCTCCGCGTTTCTATGTAACCGTTTTAATCGTTGACGGTCCGGAGGTCGCGGTGAACGGTCAGAGCGCGGGTGTGCGGCGTCGGTCGGTGCTGGTCGGCGCGGGCGTGGTGGCGGCCGCGACGTCGGTGGCCCTGCTGCGCGAGCAGGCCGCCGAGGCGGCGACCCCGAGCAGCCGGACGGTCTACCACCTGAACCCGGACTGGCGGTTCATCCAGCGGGATGTGGCGGGAGCGCAGGCGCCGTCGTTCGACGACTCCTCGTGGCTGCCGGTGAGCGTGCCGCACACCCACAACGACGTCGACTCGTTCGACGACTACATCACGAGTTCCGGCGAATCCGCGGTGGCCATGCAGGTCACCTGGTACCGGAAAAGGTTTACCATGCCGGCCGCGCACGCCGGCCACAAGGTGCTGCTCGAGTTCGAGGGCGTGCGGCAGGCGGCAGGCGGCCACGGTCTACGTCAACGGCACCCAGGTCGGCCGGTACGAGAACGGGGTCGCGCCGTTCGGCTTCGACATCACCGACCGCATCGTGTTCGGCGGCGAGAACGTCATCGCGGTCAAGGCCGACAACACCAAGTGGCGGCCCGAGGAGGCCACCGGCATGCCGTTCCAGTGGGACACCCGCGACTTCAACCCGACCTACGGCGGGCTGACCCGGAACGTGCGGATGTACGTCCTGCCCCGGACCTACTTCACGTTGCCGCTTTACACCAACCTCAAGACCATGGGCACGTACGTGTACGCGACCGCGCACAACGTCGGCGGCGCGACCGCGACGGTCACCGTCGAGGCCCAGGTACGCAACGAACAGAGCACCGCCCGCACGGTCACCGTGTCGGCGAACGTGATCCAGGCCGACGGCACCGTACGCGCGACGATCATCGGGGCGCCGGTCACCCTGGCCGCGGGCCAGACGCAGGTGGTGACGCTCGCGCAGCGGATCGGCCAGTTGCGGTTCTGGGAGCCGGGCGCGCCGCACCTCTACACGGTCGAGATGGTGCTGTCCGAGGGCGGCGTGCTGCTCGACGCGTACCCGGTCACCACGGGTTTCCGGAAGACCGAGTTCCGGGGCGGCGCCGTCGACGGCGGCGTGTACCTCAACGACCGGCACCTGTTCCTCACCGGCTACGCGGTCCGGGCCAGCAACGAGTGGGCGGCGATCGGCGGCGCCGTGCCGGAGTGGATGACCCAGTTCGACGGCCAGTTGATCCGGGACAGCAGGGCCAACCTGATCCGCTGGATGCACGTCGCCGCCAGCCCCGGCAACATCCGGATGACCGACCGCTACGGCATCGTGTCCATCCAGCCGGCCGGCGACAAGGAACGGGACGCGGTCGACCGGCAGTGGCAGCAGCGCGTCGAACTGATGCGCGACGTGCTGATCTACTTCCGGAACAACCCGAGCATCCTGTTCTGGGAGGCCGGCAACAACTGGATCACCGCGGCCCACATGGCCGAGATGACCGGCCTGCGCAAGACCTGGGACCCGAACGGCGGCCGGGCGATGGGCTGCCGGGCCATCTCGGACAATGCCGCGTACGGGGGAACCGCCGCGGTCGACGCGGCCGAGTGGGTCGGCACGATGCTCAACCGGCACTACTCGGTCTACGCCCGCGACCGTAAACCGATCATCGAGTGCGAGTACACCCGCGACGAGGCGCCCCGCCGGGTCTGGGACAACGCCTCGCCCCCCGACTTCGGCTACCTCACCGGCCCCGACGTGACGTACCACCTGACCTCGGAGGACTTCGCCGGCAAGCACGCCGCGCTGACCCGCTACGAGTTCTGGGGCCAGCGGATCCAGGGTCCCGGCGACCGCCGCTACTCCGGTGCCGCCGCGCTGATCTGGGCCGACTCCAACCAGCACGGGCGGCAGTACGGCTGGGAATGCGCCCGCCTGTCCGGCCGGGTCGACGCCGTACGCCTGCCGAAGGAGTCCCTGCACACCTACCGGGTCATGCAGAACCCGGCCGCCGATCTGCACATCCTCGGCCACTGGACCTACCCCGCGAACACCCGCAAGACCGTGTACGTGATGGCCTCCGCCCCCGTCCGGCGGGTGCAACTGCTGGTCAACGGCGTCCAGGCCGGCAACAGCACGACGCCCGCCCAGGACTTCCTGCACACGTTCCCCGACGTGGCCTGGCAGTCCGGCACCCTCACCGCGGTCGGCTTCGACGCCTCCGGAGCCGAGGTGTTCCGAACCGCCAAGTCCACCACCGGCGCCGCGACCGCGCTGCGCCTGACCGCGTACACGGCCCCCGGCGGCCTGCGAGCCGACGGCAGCGACATAGCTTTCGTGGACGTCGAGGCGGTCGACGCCCAGGGCCGCCGGATGCCCACCCACCAGGCCCGCGTCGACTTCACCCTGACCGGCCCGGCAAAGTTCCTGGGCGGCTTCAACGCCCACCTGCCCGGCAGCGTGCACAAGCCCCACGTGAACACCGAGTGCGGCATCAACCGCGTCTTCCTCCGCGCCAGCCGCACCGCCGGCCCGATCACCCTGCAGGCAACCTGCGCCGGCCTGACCTCAGCCACCGTCACGGTGACGTCCGCCGCCTTCCCGACCACCGGCGGCCTGACCACCCAACCACCGGCGCAGTTCTGACGGCAATCCACCGCGAGACCTTCCCGAGCGCCATCCCTGTTCCCAGCCGGTGGTTCCCCGCAACCGCATTCGCGACTCGGAGCCGCTAACGCAACGATCGCGGGGCTGTCCGTGCGCGGCGGCGACCCGTCAGCCGCATTCCGCCTTTGCGCCCACGCAGCATTGCGCCCACGCATCGCTACGTTTGCCCGAGGCCCGGTCAGCCGCCGGGGCAGGTGGCGGGGCCGCCGCTGCGTTCGACGCAGGCGGGTTCGGGGATCTGTTCCGACGCGCGGCTTGCTAGTGCGTTGCTCGCGGAACCCGCCGCGGCCAGCAGCAGCACCGTGATCGCCACGCCGCGCAGGCGCGGCGCGCGGCCCCGGGCCAGGCCCAGGAGCACGGCCGCGAGGACGCAGGTTGCGACGATCACCCACGCGGTGACCTGATCGGAGCGGTCCGCGACGACCCAGTCCGGCATCAGGCTGACGAACGACGCCGGGCTCACCACCAGCAGCACGGCCAGGGCCACCAGCGCGGCGCACCCGCCCAGCAGCGCGGTGCCGAGGACCGTGACGCCGCTGCGGTCGGTGACTTGGTTACCGTTCTCCCCCATAGCGCAGCACGCTACCCTCGACCGGCAACACCGGGGCGTTCCGGACCTCGGTCCGGTCGCAGACCAGCCGGCCGTCCACCACGGACAGACGCGCAACGTGCACCGCGGAACGCCGGGACTCGTACTCCTCGTCGCCGACGCCGGGGAGCCGGCCGGGATGGGTGAAGTAGAAGGCGTACTCGCCCACCACGTCGGCGTGGAACCCGATCGGGGCGTCGTCCAGCAGCAGCCCCTGCGGCTCCCAGCCGTCCAGGTCGGACGAGCGCAGCACCCGCTGGCCGCGCCACTCGTCGACCAGCATCCAGTGGTGGCCGCCGAGTTCGAACACGTTCGGGCCCTCGTGCGCCCGGCCGCCCACCGCCAGCCCGCGGACCCGCCACGAGTACAGGTCGTCGCTGTCGGCCGCCCAGGTTTGCGAATCGTCGGCCTCGTCCTTGTACCACATCCGGTGGCCGCCGCCGGGGAGCGCGGCGACACAGGCGTCGATGACGTACTTCGACGACAGCTCGAGCGTCGAGCGGTAGGTCCAGCCGAGCAGGTCGGGGCTGGTGTAGTGCCGGATGTGCCGCTCGTGGCCCGGCCACTGCTCGGGCACGCCGCGGATCACCGACACGTACATGTGATAGGTCTCGCCGTCGTCGATGATCTCCGGTGCCCAGTACGTGTGCCGGCCCCACTCGGTGTCCAGGCCCGCCAGCACGCCCCGGTACAGCCAGGTCGCGCCCCCGTCGGTGGACGAGGCCACGCCCAGGTCGGTGCCGTGCACCCAGCTGACGCCCGGCAGGCCGGGCTGGTTGGCCCGGCGCGCCGTGTAGACCATCCACCAGGCCTGCTCGGCCCGGTTGAACACCAGGACCGGGTCGGCGGCACCGTCGAAAACCGGGTCACGAAAGATCATGGGGACGATTCTTTCCGAGGAGCCGACTAGCCGAGGATCCGGGGCGCGGGACGTGCACCCCGCGCCCCGGGAGTCCCGTTTACAGGCCGATGCTGGCCTGGGGTCCCGCGTGGGTGCGCAGCATGGCGGGGATGTCGGCGGCGGGGTGCAGGGTGTACGAGTAGAAGCTGCTCGGGTTGAACGCCGAGCCGAGTGTCTGCTGTTTGCCGGTGCAGTTGACCAGGATGCTGCCGGTCTGGCGCAGCTGTGCGGTGGAGTCGGGGTAGAACGGGTCCTTCGTGCCTTCGAAGTAGCTGTTCTCGATGACCATCTTGGTGGCGCCGCGGCTGTAGTTGCCGTAGCCCTTCACGCCCTGCAGGTAGTTGTTGTACATGTGGGCGTACGCGATGTTGTCCCCGCTCGGGTTGCGCGAGTTGGTGTTCTGGAACCAGTTGTGGTGGATCGTGATGCGCGCGGTCACGTTGGTGGTCCAGCCGATGCCGAACGTCTTGTTGTTGTTGGCCAGGTGGTTCCAGGACACGGTCAGGTTGGTGGTGTCCTTGCGGGAGTCGATGAGGCCGTCGTTCATCCGCTGCAGCCGGTTGTGGTCGATCCAGATCCGGTTGGCGGTGTCCATCTGGATGGCGTCGTAGTCGTAGGCGTCGTCACCCGGGTCGTCGTCCGCCATGGTGGTGTCGCGGATGGTCAGGTTGCGGATGATGACGTTCTGCACCCCGGCCGCGAGGAAGAACCCGCCGCCGACGATGTGCCCGGCGGTACCCACCCCGATGATCGTCTTGTTCGAGGCGACCCGCAGTTCGGTGCCTTTCGGGCTGATGTTGATCGTGCCGGCCACCCGGATCACGTACGGGCTGCTGGACGTCACGTACTGGTTGAGCTGGGCCTGGGTGGTGACCGTGACGGTCTGCCCACCGGCACCACCGGTCACACCGGTCGCGAAACCGTCCGCCACATTCGAGTACGGCGCGGCCAGCGTGCTGACGCTGTCGTCGGCCTGCGAGACGTTCGCCGCGGTGGTCACCGCGGCGGGGATCACTAGCGCGGCCAGGGCGGCCGGCAGCAGGAAGCGGAGCTTTCTCACCAAAGTCCCTCTCGGTCCGTAGTTATCGCCGGACGAGGCGATTTGACCTGATAGCTGCTACGAGACCGTCCCGGGTTACCGAAACCTCAGAAATAAATTCTTTACTGTGCACCGCCGAGGCTGCCACGATCTGCCCGTTATGACGGAGAAGACCGGGACCGCGACGGCCCGCCTGGTCACCGCGGCGCAGGCCGGCGACGAGACGGCCCTCGCCACGCTGATGGCGGCCCATCTCCCGGTGGTCACCAGGATCGTCGGCCGGGCGCTCCAGGGGCACGCCGACGTGGACGACGTGGTGCAGGAGACGATGGTCCGGGTGATGCGCGCCCTCCCCCGCCTGCGCGAACCGGACCGCTTCGAGCCCTGGCTGAACGCCGTCGTGCACCGGCAGATCCAGCTCTACCTGCGGGGCCGGCGCCGGCTCCTGGACCGTCGCGAGGAGATCGGCACCGAACCGCCGGATCCCGGCGGCGACTTCGCCGAGCGGACCGTCACCGAACTGCTGCTCGCCGACCAGCGCCGGGAACTCACCGAGGCCGCCGCCTGGCTGGACGACGACGACCGGCGCCTGCTGTCGCTCTGCTGGCGCGAGACGCTCGGCGAGCTGACCCGCGCCGGGCTCGCGGCCGCGCTGGCCGTCAATCCGAAGCACGCCGGGGTACGCGTACGGCGCATGAAGGTTGGTCTTGAGGCTGTTCGCGGGATGGTGCGGGCGCTGAACGCAGCACCGCGCTGCCCCGATCTGGCCCGGGCCGTGCACGGCTGGGACGGCAAACCCGGCCCGGTCTGGCGCAAGCGGCTGACCCGGCACGTGCGCGACTGTGGCCGCTGCTCGCAGCACCAGCGTGGCCTGGTGTCCCCGGAGAAACTGCTGCTCGGCGTCGTGTCGCTGCCGGTCGCCGCGGAGGTGACGGCGAGCTCGGTCTCGCACGTCCTCACGCTCAAGCTGGCGGCCGGCGCGGCCGCGGTCATCATCGCGGCCGGCGGCGGTTTCGTGTACGCGGTCACCGAGTCACCGGCACCGCCCGGCAGCACTCGCGCGGTCGCGGTACGGCCACAGGTCCCGACGCCCCCGGTGCCTTCCGCAGGCACCGAAATCAAGAAGGCCGTCGCGGACATCGTCGTGGCGCCGGACGGTTCCGGCGACGGCACCGGGACGCTCCAGCGGCCGTACGCCACCCTCGCCAAGGCCGTCGCCGTGGTCCGGCCGGGACAGACGATCGTCCTGCGCGGCGGCACCTACCGGCCCGCCACCAGCGTAACGATCGGGAGGAGCGGCACACCCGACCGGCGGATCATGCTGACCGGCTACCGCGACGAGCGCCCGGTCATCGACGCCGCCGGCATCGTCGGCGACGAGTAGACCCCGCGGTCGGCTTCCTGGTGCGCACCGGCGGCGGCGCCGGAGCCGGGCCGCCGCCTCCCGCGCCGACTCAGCAGCAGCCGGCGCGGTAGCTGACCGGGTAGCGGGTGCACTCCTGGGTCTGCATCGCGTAGCAGCGCCACTGCCCGCTGACGTAGCGGGAGAAATAGTAGTAACAGAACGGCCCGCCGCACCCCGCGCCCCCGTACTGGCAGTGCGAGCACGCCGAAGCCTTGGCTTTGGGCAGCATGGCGGCCAGCATCCGGTCGCCGAGCCGGGTGATCGTCTTGGTCACGTCAGCCTCTCCGCTCTCTTGGCACCGACCTCGTGTCGGTACCGCCGAGACTGCCGGGAGGCGCTAACGATGCACTAACGAAGCGCTACCGCTGGACCACGACCCCGGCCAGGTCGGTCATCGGGATGAAGCCCCAGCTGCGCGAGTCGGCGCTGCCGGGATGGTCGCCGATCAGCACCGTCATGCCGGCCGGCACGAACAGGTCGGCCGTGCCGGTCGCGGGCAGCACCGATTCCGGTACCGGGTCGCCGGGCAGCGCGACGAGTCGTTTGACCAGCCAGCTGGTCAGGTAGCCGCCGCCCTCCTGGTGCCGGGCGATCACCACGTCGCCGCGCCGGAAGCGGCGGGTGCGGCGCACCAGCACCCGGTCGCCGTCCCGGTACGCGGGTGCCATGCTGTCACCGACCACGTCGATCACCAGGAAACGGCGGCGGGCGGCCACCACCAGCCCGACTGCCGTGACGGCAGACAGCGCCGCCGCGACGCGCCACGCGGTCACCGGAGGCGCCCGTCGCGCAGGTGCAGCGCGGCGTCGCATCGTTCGGCAATCCCGGGGTCGTGGGTGGCCACCATGACGGTCGTGCCGCGCTCGTCGCGCAGGGTCAGCAGCAGATCCATGATGGCCGTGCCGGTACGCGAGTCCAGGTTGCCGGTCGGCTCGTCGGCCAGCAGCAGGCGCGGCTCGTTGACCAGCGCGCGGGCGATCGCCACCCGCTGCTGCTGCCCGCCGGACAGCTGCGACGGCAAGGCGGCCGCGCGATCGTCGAGGCCCACCACCTTGAGCAGTTCCCGCGCCCGCTCCTGCTTGTCGAACGCGGTCCGGAACGGCAGCACCGGCGCGAGCACGTTGTCCAGCGCGGTCAGCGCCGGCAGCAGGTGGAACCGCTGGAACACGAACCCGACCGTCCGCCGGTACCCGGCCAGCGCCTTGCGGGACAGCTTGCCGATGTCCTGACCGGCCACCACGATCGAGCCCGAGTCCAGGCGTTCGATCGCGCCGATCAGGTGCAGCAGCGTCGACTTGCCGGAGCCGCTCGGGCCGGTCAGCGACACCGCCGTGCCCGGCTCGGCCTCGAGGCTGACGCCGTCGACCGCGGCCAGCCGGGAACCGTCCGGCAGCGGGAACGCCTTGCGGGCCTCGGTGATACGCACAATGGGATCGGTCATCGGCTCATTCCTGGGCGAGGAGCTGGTTATTCCTGGGCGAGGAGCTGGCTATTCCTGGGCGAGGAGCTGGGCGGTGGGCAGCTTGCGGAGCATGGCGATCGGCACGATCACGGCGAGCGCGGCCACCACGATCCCGGCGGTCAGGGCGGCGGCCGCACACCACCACAGCGCGGCCGTGACGCCGCCGGCGAACAGCGACGCGCCGGACAGGCCGAGCCCGGCACCGAGCACGCCGCCGATCGCGCCCATCGCCAGCGCCTCCGTGGTGACCAGGCGGTTCAGCGTACGGTCGGTCCAGCCCACCGCGGTGAACAGCGCGAGCTGCGGCGCCCGTTCGGTGATGTTCAGGTAAAGGACATCGGCCACCGACGCGACGCCGAGCACGATGGTCACCGCCACCGCCAGGTAGTCGACCGTGCGCGCCTGCAGGGTGACCGCCTCGCCGAGCAGCGTGCCGGTGACCGCGCCGCGGAACGCGAACGTGATCGCCAGCAGCATGGTCAGCGCCGCCACCCCGATGAACAGGCTGGCCGCGCCCAGCAGCGTCCGCCCGGGCGAGCGCAGCAGGTTGGCCAGCGCCAGGCCGGTCACCCGCCGCGGCGAATGCATCCGGGCGGCCCGGGCCGACACCGCCGGCCGGATCGTGGCGGCCGGGTCGGGGCGCGCCGCCCGCCAGGCCGGACCGCCACCGGCCAGCAGCGCCAGCAGCACCGCGGCCGGGATCGTCAGCAGCAGGTGGGTCCAGCTCAGGGTCAGCCCGAACGCCCACGCCAGCGGGATCGCCACGATCGTGCCGAGCAGCCCGGCGGCCAGCCCCACCGCGGCCATCTCGGCCGCCAGCAGGGTCATCAGATGTCGCCGGGTCCAGCCGACACAGGCCAGAATCCCCAATTCCGTACGACGCGCCCGCACCGCGGCCCGGCTGGC
Organism: Paractinoplanes rishiriensis; assembly: GCF_016862375.1. GTDB lineage: Bacteria > Actinomycetota > Actinomycetes > Mycobacteriales > Micromonosporaceae > Actinoplanes > Actinoplanes rishiriensis. The sequence continues at coordinate 195,695 of NZ_BOMV01000073.1, forward strand.
GTTGAGGACGGCCAGCGCGCACACCGCGAGCACCAGGCCGGACAGCAGCACGCTCTTGCGGTCGGCGGCCTTGACCAGCACCGCCGCTACGCCCTTCTTGACCCACGGCTCGGCCAGCACGAGTTCCGGGCGGCCGAACTTCCCGGCCGGATACCGCACCGGCACCGCCGTCGGCGACGAGCCCAGGGTGATGTCCACCTGCAGTCCGGTGCGCTCGGCGATCCGCTGCGCGATCAGGCGTACCCGCTCCCGGGACAGGTCGTCGAGACCGACCTCGCCGCTCAGCCGGACCCGCACCATGCTCACCGGCGCGGCCCGGTTCAGGTCCAGTTCCGGGTAGCGCGGCTCGGTCCGGTAGCCGTTCGGGTCGAAGATCTTTTCGGCTGCCGCCATGGTGGTCAGCATCAGCGGCGGCTGGGCCAGCAGGCCGGTCACGTTCGCGTTGGGTTCGAGCTTGCGCCCGTGCAGCGCGGCGCGCGACGCCTCGTCGGCGCCGGCCACCCCGGGCTGGAAGTAGGTATCCATCGGCACCGCCGACAGCGCGCCGCCCAGCTGCACCTTCGCCGGGTCGAAGGTGCCGATCGCGTCCAGCGCCACGTCCGGCATCCCCCGCTCGCCGACCTGGATGTTGTGCTCGCTGGTGTCGACGCCGTGCTTACCGATGCTGTCGCGCACCGCGGTGTCGGAGAACTCCATCGGCACCCAGCCGGCCAGGCCGCCCTCGTCGCCGACGTCCCAGATCTTGCGGTTGTAGGTGACGCCCTCGGCGCGCCGGCCGTCGCCCTCGCCGGCCGAGTGCACCGCGCCGACCGTCCAGAACTTGTCCAGCCACAGCGAGTCGCTGGTGTAGATGTCGCTCTCGTCGGCCGCGCCGGCCGGGTGCCGCATGCGTTTCACCAGATCGCCGTACGGGGCGTCGATGCGCACCGTGCGCCGCTCGACCGATGCACCGGCCCGCCCGCCGAGCGCGGCCCGCAGCGGCCGGTCGTCCTCGGTGGTCCGGCGCACCAGGTCGACCGCGCCCGGGTCCAGCCGCTGGATGTCCAGCTCCAGCGTGGAGTCGGTCTGCGGCCGGTCGGTCATCAGCACCGGCAGGACCGAGTACGGGTATTTCACGTCGGCCAGCCGCCGGGCGGCGGGCTTCTCCCCCGGCCGGAAGTAGCGGCCGGTGGAAACCGCGCCGTCCAGCCCGGCCAGCGCCGCCTCGGACTCGGGATCGACCGCCGCGACCAGGAACGGAATCGACCACAGCAGGGTCACCCGGGCCGCGGTCGGCCGGCCCGAACCGTCCTTCGAGCCCGGTCCGCCGGTGCAGGTCAGCGAGGACCGGGAGGTCAGGTCGGTGGGGTCGGTCTGGTCGCTCTGGTAGATGATCCGCACGCCCGGGCAGACGTGGCTGCGGCGGCCGTCCGCGCCGACCTCCTGCGGGCGCAGGTCCTTCTCGGCGCTGCCCGGCAGGTCGGTCCGCGGCGTGTCGATCCGGTTGCGGGTGGCGTAGAGGTAGTGCGCGCCGTCCGGGATCCGGCTCAGCCCCGCGTCGGTCACCCAGGACGGCTGCACCCGGAGCACCTGCCGCTCGGCGCCCGGGTCGAGCAGGCCGGCCAGGTCGACCGTGATCGGCACGGTGCGCATCAGATAGCCGATCATCGACACCGGCGCCGCGATGTCCACTCCCGGCACGTCCCCGATCTGCCGCCACTGCGCCAGGCTGATGCCGCCGCGCATCCCGGCCAACTGCCCCGGCTGCACCAGATTGCGCTGCTGCTCCAGGGGCAGCACGGCGCCCTTCGGGCGGACCAGGATGTCGTACGCGGGGCGGAAGTTCGCCTGCACCGTGCCCACCGCGTCCAGCCGGGACGTCACCGCCGCGCCGGTCAGCAGGGTGAACCCGGTGACCGCGACCGCGATCATCGACAGCATCACCAGCGACCGGCGCCCGCGCGCCCGCCACTGTGCTGCAACCATCCGTAACACCGTTCGATCTACCCCTTCATGACTTCCCGGCCGCGGATCTCGTCGGCCAGCCGGGTGATCCGCCGGCCCGGTGCCACGCCCAGGTCGGCCGCGAGCGTCCGGCGCAGCCGCTCGTGCACGGCCAGCGCCGCCGCCAGGTCGCCGCGTTCCCGGTGGGCCGCCATCAGATGTTCCCAGGCCCGCTCCCGGTACGGGGCCTGCCGGACCAGCAACTCCATGGCGTCGATGACCGCGTCGTGGTCGCCGAGCGCCAACTCGGCCGCGGCCAGGTCCTCGGTGGCCCGCCAGCGCCGGTCGTCGAGCGAGCCGGCCATGCTGGTCAGCCACGCCGACGACCGGATGTCGGCGCACGCCGACGCGCCGCGCCACACCCGCAACGCCGCGGTCAGCAGCGCCGCCTGCTCGCCCACCGGTGCCTGCCGGGCCCGGCGGGTCAGGTCGTCGAACCGGACCAGATCGGTCGTGGCCCGGTGCCGGCACAGCACGTACCCGGGTGGTTTGGTCTGGAGGACCTCGGCGGCATCCGGGCCGCCCAGCCGGGCCAGCCCCTGCCGCAGCGCGCAGACGTGTCCCTGGAGCTTGGTGGTGGCGGTCATCGGCGGCCGGTCGTCCCAGATGGCCTCGAGCAGTTCGGGCACGCTGACCGCGGTGCCGACGCTGAGCCCGAGCGCGGCCAGCAGCGCCCGCCGGCCCGGCCCGCCGACCGCCATCGGCCGGCCCGCCACGGTGACCTCGAGCGGCCCGAGCAGCGCGATCACCACCGCCGGCGCGGTCATGAGGCCGCCTCGGCGTATCCGGCCGCCTGCAGCCGGAACAGCTCGGCGTAGCGTCCCCGCGCCGCCATCAGCTCGGCGTGGGTGCCGCGTTCCGCCAGCACGCCGTCGCGCAGCACCACAATGGTGTCGGCGTCGCGCACGGTGTTGAGCCGGTGCGAGATCAGCAGGCTGGTGCGCCGGCGGCGCAGCGACAGCAGCCGGTGGTGGATGTCGTGCTCGGCCTGCACGTCCAGCCCCGACGACGGCTCGTCCAGGATCAGCAGGTCGGCGCCGTCGCGCAGGCAGGCGCGGGCCAGGGCGAGCCGCTGCCACTGCCCGCCGGACAGCACGACGCCCGCCGAGTCTCCCGCTTCGTCGGTGAACGCCCTGGTCAGCATCGTGTCGTAGCCGCGCGGCAGGGCGTCGAGCGCGGTGGCCACGCCGGCCGTCTCGGCCGCCGTTCCGATCCGGGTGCTGTCCTCGGCCGCGGTCAGGTCGCCCACCGCGATGTTGTCGCGCGCGCTGAACTCGTACGCCATAAAATCCTGGAACGTGGCCGCGATGCGTGCCCGCAGCGAAGCCGGCTCATAGCCGGCGATGTCCACGCCGTCCCAGCGGATCACACCGCGGGTCGGCCGGTAGAACCCGCACAGCAGCTTGACCAGCGTCGACTTGCCGGCCCCGTTGTCGCCCACCAGGGCCAGCGAGGTGCCACGCGGGATCCGCAGGGTGACCCCGCGCAGCACCCAGTCGTGCTCGGGCGCATAGCGGAACCACACGTCGTCGAACTCCACGCCCTGCTCCATCCCGGGCGCCGGGGGCAAACCTCTGGGCGTACGCGTCACCGCCGTCACGTCCACGTAATGGCCGAACATGATCAGCGTCTCGCCGGCCATCGCGAACTGGTGCACCAGCCCGGACACCGACATCTGCACGGCACCCAGCGCGGCGATCACCACCACCAGGTCGCCGACCGTGCCCCGGCCGTCGAACACCTGGCGCACGAACACCGCGAGCGCGATCAGCGACACCACGCCGGTCAGCACGGCCAGCGCCCCGTCCACCCGCAGCGCCAGCCGGTCCTGCCGCCGTTCCTGGCTCTGCGCCGCGCGCAACTCGCGCATCATCCGGCCGCGGAAGAACGCGCCGAGCCCGAACAGCCGGATCTCCTTGGCCGCGCGCATGTCGAGCAGCAGCGCCGCGTAGAAGGCCTGCCGGCGCAGCAGCGGCGCGGTGCGCTCCATCATCTCGCCGCGCAGCCGGGCCAGCCGCACCTGCGCCACGAGGGTCGGCACCGCGGCCAGGAAGACCAGCGCGGCGACCGGCACCGACCACAGCAGCAGGGTGGCCGCGAACGTGCCGATCGTGATCAGTTCCTGGCCCACCCCGATGACCATCGTGCTCAGCTGGGTCGGCGCGAACCGGCTCGCCTCGGTGGCGAGCCGCAACCGGTCGTGGAACGTGCTGTCCTCCAGTTCGGCGAGTCCCGGGTGTGCGGAGACAGCGGAGAAAAGCTCGATCTGGGTACGCGCGAGCACGCGCCGCTCGGTCTCCCGCTGCACGTACTGGGACACGTGGGAGACGACCGGCGACAGCAGGCCCAGCACCCCGAAACCGAGGACACCCACCGTGATCTCGCCGGTGTCCCGCGCGGTGAGGCCCTCGATGATCGCCCGGGTGAACCAGGCCAGTGCCACCGGCGCGAGGCCGCCGTAGACCATCAGGACCACGCTGAGCACGGCCGCGCCCGGTGCGGCGCCGAGGTAGATCCCGAACGCGCGGCGGAGCAGCCGCCCGGCACGGCGGAGCAGCCGCCCGGCACGGCGGAGGTCCGGCAGTCGTGGCGGGCTCATCGGCCGCCCAGCACCTCGTCGACGCCGTGCCCGTTGGCGACCAGCACGCCGGCCTCGTCGAACATCAGCAGTGTGGGCGTCGAGTCGACCTGGAACGCACCGGCCAGCGGCCCGAACCCGGGCTCGGTGACCAGCCGGCCGGCCTTGCGCAGCAACGGGGACAGCTCGTCGTCGTCGCCCACGCCGAGGACGCTGACCACGGTCACGCCCCGGGCGGCCAGGTCGTCGGCGCGCTCGGCGAGGCGTTCGGCCTGCGCCGGGCAGTGCCGGCAGCCGGACGAGAAGAACGCGACCAGCGCCGCCCGGCCGGCCAGGTCGGCGCGGGAGAAGTCGCCGCCCTCGGCCGTGAAGTCGGGCATCGCTTCGCCGGGCGCCATGCCGGTCTGCGGTGGCGTGGTGATCTCGACGAGCTGCCGTTCGGTGTCCCGCAGCCGGCGGATGACGGCGGCGCTGAGGACCAGGTCGATCAGGACGAGCACGGTGAGGATGGCGACCGCCACGGACAGAAGGACCATAATCGTGCCTCCGGAGGGGTTCGGTGGGGCTTCAGGCCGGGTGAGCTCAAGCCAGGGGGCTCAGGCCGTCGGGGTCGCGCGCCGGAACAGCCAGACGAGGTCGTCGAGCCAGACCAGGGCCGCCACGCCGACGGCGGCCGCGGCGGCCGCGGTCAGCGCCTGCGGTGCGCTGATGCCGGTGAGCGGGCCGGCCGGCGCGAGCACGGCCGCTGCGGCGGCGACCGTGCCGAGGAATCCGCCGCGCAGCACGTGCCGGCGGGCCACCGGGGTGCTCGACGCGCCGAAGCAGTGGCAGCCCGCCCGCGCTCCGCGCCGGACCGCGACGGCGAGCGCGGCGGTGAAGCCGGCGAAGAGGAGAGCGGCGGCGGCGAGGCCCGGCACGGTGCCGGCGGGCCAGGCCAGCAGGACGAGCACGGTGGCCTCGGCGCCGATCGCCAGCGCCGCGACCGGGCGGCCGAGGCGCGGCCGGACCAGTCCCATCTCGACGACGGCGGCGGCGAAACCGCGGAAGGCGGCGCGGCCGCGGAGCTTGCCGGCCAGCGAGACCACGAGCACGCCGGCGATGAGCAGAATGATGCTAGCTATGACAACCCGCATTGGTCCCCCGTGACCGTGCGTTGCATGGCTTCAACGGGTAGGAACCTACGGGGCGCGATCGACGATAGTCAACCGGACCGGTGCAGATTCCATTAAGACGTATCTCGCAGACTGTGAACGTTAACCACGCTCCGCACCCACCCCGGCGAGCGTCCCGCCATCATCCGTGTTTACGTTCACATAGCGCACCGGCAGCCGATTGGCGCGGCGCGGACGGCCGGACAGCAGCCCAATGCGCGGACCCGGAATTGGCCCGGAATGCGCTGCCTATTTGCGCCTTCCCGCACCCCGGAATTGCCCCGTCGCAGCGCCACCCAACCCCCGCCCGCCCAGCGCAGCGCCACCCAACCCCCCGCCCGCCCAGCGCCACCCCGCCCCCGCCAGCGCAGCGCCACCCCGCCCCCGCCTGACCGCGCGCCGCCGCCCCCTCTCCACCGCATGCTCAGGTTGAAACGTTTTCACGATGCCGCGCGAGCCATGCAGCACGTGGCATTGACAGTCGTGAACTCGTCTGGTTCCCTCGTCGGCAGTCCTTAGTAAACGTTTCCACGTGGAGCCGCCATGTTCGCTCGGAGACAGCTCGTGACACTGATCGCGGCCGGCGTCGTGCTGACCATGGCCGCCACGACCGGCGCGGCGGTGGCTGCCGCCGCGCCGGCCCGGGTGATGGAAAACCTGGGCCGCGGCGTCGTCGCGGTGCGCGCCAGCAGCACGAGCGTGCTGGTGAGCTGGCGCCTGCTCGGGTTGGACCCGGACGGTATCGGGTTCAACGTGTACCGGTCGGCGGCCGGTGGTGCGTACGCCAGATTGAATCCGGCGGTGCTGACCGGGGGCACGAACTTCACCGACGCCACGGCGAACCCGGCGCAGGCCAACAGCTATCAGGTCCGCCCGGTGGTCGGCGGCGTGGAGCAGCCGGCGAGCCGGGCGTTCACGCTGCCCGCGAACAACGCCGTCGAACCGGTGGTCCGGGTGCCGCTGCGGGCCGGCGGAGCGGTCAAGTTCGTCTGGGTCGGTGACCTGGACGGCGACGGCGAGTACGACTACGTGGTCGACCGGCAGACCTCGCCGCAGACGATCGAGGCGTACCGGAGCAACGGGCAGTTCCTCTGGTCGGTGAACATGGGCCCGAACAGCACCGACCAGAACAACATCGAGGGCGGCTCGGCCACCATCGACGTCGGCCACAACGACGGCGTCACCGTCTACGACCTGGACAGCGACGGCCGCGCCGAGGTGGCGGTGCGGATCGCGAACGGGGTCCGGTTCGGCAACGGCACGACCTTCTCGAACGCCGACAACAACCGGCAGTTCATCGCGATCCTGGACGGGATGACCGGCGCGCCGCGGGCCACCGCCCCCGTGCCCACCGACTATCTGTCCGACGGCCCGATGTACGCCCGCTTCGGCGTCGGCCACCTCGACGGGGTGAGTCCGAGCCTGGTCGCGTACATGAAAAACCGGATCGGCTCGGGCGGCTTCAACCTGATGTACACGGCGTGGCGGTTCACCGGCAGCGCGCTGAGCATGCAGTGGAAGTTCCTGCGCGGCAACCAGGACCTGCCGGACGGGCACAACACCCGGATCGTCGACGTGGACGGCGACGGCAAGGACGAACTCGGCGAGATCGGCTTCCTGCTCAACGGCAACGGCAAGCTGCGCTACTCGCTGGCCCCGCAGGGCGTCATCCACGGCGACCGCTGGTTCATCGCCGACATCGACCCGGCCCGCCCCGGCCTGGAGGGCTACGGCATCCAGCAGGACCACCCGAACGGCCTGCTCGACTACTACTACAACGCCGCGACCGGCGCGATGATCTGGAAACACAGCACCACCGCCCCCGGCGCGGACGCCGGCCGCGGCATGGTCGCCGATATCGACCCGCGGCACGCCGGCATGGAGACCTGGTCGATCAACGGCGAGGTCAACTACGAACAGGGCAGGCCCACCGGCCTCTACAACGCGCCCACCAACCGCCTTGCCGAACCGGACACCACCAAGCAGCCGTGGCCGCACATGGGCGTGTGGTGGGACGGCGACCCGCTGCGCGAACTCTTCAACGCCGACCCGTTCCCGGACCGCCGCGACGCCCGCATCGAGAAGTGGGACCCGGCCAACCCGGCCGCGCCGCCGTCCCTCCCCCGCGTGGTGACCGCGTCCAAGCACGGCGCCGTGACCGCCCTGGGCAACAGCGTCTACCCCACCCTGATCGCCGACATCCACGGCGACTGGCGCGAGGAGGTGGTCCTGGTCAGCCCGTCCTTCGACCAGCTGGTCATCTTCACCACCGACAAGCCGGCCGGCATCCGCCTGACCACGCTGGCGCACAACCCGGCCTACCGCAACGGCATGACGCTGAAGGGCTACCTCCAGTCCAGCAACCCCGACTTCTTCCTCGGCAACGGCATGACCGCACCCCGCCGGCACGCCATCAGGTACGCCTCGTGAGCTCGATGGCGTCGCGGGCCTCGCGGCGCGGGGATACCGGCAGCACCTCGCCCGGCCCGGCGTAGCCCAGGCGTACCACCAAAAACGGCTCGCCGGGGTCCGGCAGCAGGCGGCGCAGCAGTTCGCGCGGCCA
>NZ_BOMV01000074.1 GCF_016862375.1 Paractinoplanes rishiriensis
CCAGGCCCTGCCGCAGATCGCGAACGGCTCGGCGAACAAGGTCTGGATCGTGCCCGCCGAGCTGTCAAAGGCTCTGGACGGCCTGGGCGGGGCGCTGGGCGGCCTGGCCAACATGGCGGGAGACCGGCCGTCCGAGGCGGTGGACGCGGGCGCCGTCGAGCGCGAGGCGGCTGCCGCGGCGCAGGCTGCCGCGGCGGCCGCGGCTGAGATCCATGAGGAGGTACGCGAGGCCGAAGCGCAGGTCAGCGGCGGCAACACCGATCCGGACAAGACGGCCGCGCTGCCGGCACCCACGCCGATCCCGCCGTCGGCCGCCCTTGGCGGTGCCGACTACAACGGCGTGCCGTCGGCTCCCGAGCGCGACCGCGCCTGATCGTCAACGGAAATGGCCGGCCCCGTAGGGGGCCGGCCATTCGCATCGCTTACTTACTTCTTGGCAGTCTTGGCGGCTTCCTCGGCGGGCGGGGCCTCCTCAGCGCCCTCCTCGCCTTCCTCACCGGCACCCTCTTCGCCGGCCTCTTCCTCGCCGCCGGCGTCGCCGCCGATGCCGGCCGCGGCCTTGGCGTCGGCCAGTGCGAGGCAGGTCTGCAGCAGCGCCTGCTGGGCGGAGGTCACGGCCTCGGCCGCCGCACCGGCGTCCTGGCCCTCCTCGGCGCCCTCCTCGGCACCCTGCTCCGCCTCGTCCTCGGCGGCGCCGCCCTTCTCCTTCTCGCCGGCCTTCTCGGCGCCCTTGCCCTTGGCCTTGGCGGCCTTGGCGGCCCACGCCTTCGCCGTCTTGGCGTTGGCCTTCTCGGCCTCCTCGGCGGACTCCTCTTCCTGGCCCTTTTCGCCTTCCTGGCCCTTTTCGCCCTCGCCGGCCTGCTCGCCGCCGGCCTGCTCGTCCTCGATCGCCTGGATGTCGGCCGCGAACTCGTCACAGGCCAACTCGAGGGCTTGCGCGGAAGCCAGCGCGGCCTCCTCGGCGCCCTGCTCCTGCTCCGGCTGCAACTCCTCGCCGTCGCAGAGGACCTGGCCGCCGTTGATCTCCACCTCGGCACACTGCGAGACGTCGAACTGCTGTCCCTCGACCACGATGACGTCCGCGGCCTTGGTGGCGGTCCCCGCGTTCGCGAGCTGAACACCACCGATTCCGGCCGCAACGAGAACGCCGGAGATCACGACGGCACCGATCACCTTCCGCCGGTCGGGGCCTTGGTTCCTTCGGTACGCGCTTCGCATCACCACTCCTCGTTCGTCGAACGTCGATGGGCCCTGGTCGGCTGCGAGTACGGAGCCGCACCGCCGGGTGGTTCAACCGGTGTTGCCGATACGGCCCGGAAAGTCGCGCTTCCACAGCACAAAACCGCAGGTCAGACCCCTGGAAAAAGAAATTTGAAATCAGCGCCCGTCGTCACCTGTTCGGAGGTCCGGTCTGTGCGTTCACTGAACGTTGAGTCGTTTCCTGGCAATCGCCTGCGAGCCCCGCCGTCTTTTGGGATGCTCGGCCCAGGATCCCGACGGTTGCCCCCGGGCCGCTCGGCTTGAGCCCCACGAGGCGGAGCCATGAGCATCAGCCATCACCAAACGGCGAGCGGGCGACCGCTGCGGGTGGCACCGGCCTGGGTGGGCGCCGCCCAGCCGGCCACCAAAACCCAAGACCTTTTGCCGGTACGCGAGGCGGTGTGGATCTGGTCGGTCCGCCGCTACGCCCGGATGGCCCTGTGGGCCCTACCCGCCGCCGCCCTGCTCGACGGCTGGATCGCACTCGGCATCGCCACCCCGCCGGGCCCGCTGGTGGTGCGCCTGGCCGCCGACTGGCTCTCGGTGGTAGCCATGATCGCCCTGGCCGGCTTGCTGGCCGGTGCCCGAACCCGCCGCTCCGCCCTTACCGGCCTGCTGGTCGGCCTGGCCGGCTTGATCCTGACATTGCCGCTGACCGCGCTGCCACCCGGCGCGCTGCCCGAAGGGGCACCCCTGACGGCTGATCAGCTTCGGACGGCCGGCGTGGTAGCGGTCAGCACCACGGCGACCGGGTGGCTCCTGCTGGGCTGGGCGGTGTTCCGCTCCAAGCTGGTCAACCCGGCCGACGGCGTGCTGCTGATGTTGGCGGCGTTGGCGTTGAGCGCGGGAATGTACGGGAAGCAGCCACTGCCCACGGTGGGTGCGCTGCTGTTGCTGGCGGCGGGCACGGGGTTGGCTTGGACGGGAGGCCGGCTGATTCCCCGGGCTTGAAGGGTTTTCTTGCGCCGAACATCAGGTCGACAACATCGCGTCGTGGACGACCGCCAGTGGGGGATATTTGCGGCAAAGGCATCGACGAGTGCCGTACTGCCGGGCGGGACCTGATATCGCGACTCCACCACACCGTGAAGATCATTTGGTGGTGTCGCTTCCAAGATCCGCGCGACCTCGACGTCCACCCGGGGCTTGACGCCTTCGGAAGGACGTTGTGTTCGGGGTTGGCCGGCCCGGAAACGGGGATTGACCAAGGTGGCATCGGCCGTCGCGGGATCCGGGAGGTTGGCCTACGTGCGAGCGCGGAAATGTCGTAGGCGAGTGGGAAGCTCCGACCATCGGCCCGAACCGTGGCCGGGGGAGGAGCAGCCATGAGCAAGGTGGTCGCCGACATCTCGGTGTCGCTCGACGGATTCGTGACCGGGCCGGACGCTGGGCCGGAGTCCGGGCTGGGTCGCGGCGGTGAAGGGCTGCATACCTGGGCGCTTGAGCCCGACGCGCTTGACCAGCAGATCCTTGAGGAGACGGTGTATGCCACCGGCGTCATCATCATGGGCCGCCGGCTCTTCGACATCATCGACGGGCCGCAGGGCTGGAATGACGAGATGGGCTACGGCGCCGGCCTGGCTGCTCAGCCGCCGGTGCTCGTCGTGACCCGCACACCGCCGGACACAGTGCGGCTTGCTGACCGGACGACCTTCGTGGTCGACGGGATCGAGAGCGCCGTGGCCAAGGGCATCGCCGTGGCCGACGACCGGGACGTCGTCATCATGGGCGGCGGCGAGACCGTGCGGCGGGCGATCGAGGCGGGCGTGGTCGACGAGTTGCGCCTGCATCTGTCGCCGATTCTGCTGGGCGCCGGCACTCCGCTGTTCGACGGCGGCACGCCGCGCGGTCTGCACCAGCTCAGCCTGCACCAGCTCAGCGCCCGCGCGTCCGGGCACGCCACCCATCTGACCTACCGATTCGACTGAGGTAAGGAGTACCCCCATGTCCAGCAACAGCCGGGCAAACGCGGATGCCGGCGCCAGCACCGACCAGCACGTGACCGGCGGTCCGGAGACCGAGGTGTTCCCGACCGACGAGCCGCCGGTAGCGACCACGCCGTCGCACGGCAGCAGCAACGCCGGCATCAACACAACGCGGGCCAACCGCGTCGAGCCGGAGAGCGAGCGGATCGAGCGGGAGGAGCGCGAGTAGCGGCAGAAG
>NZ_BOMV01000075.1 GCF_016862375.1 Paractinoplanes rishiriensis
CGCGGGTAACGCCAGCGCCAGGGGCGCGGGTAACGCCAGCGCCAGGAGCGCGGGTAACGCCAGCGCCAGGAGCGTCGAGTAACGCCAGCGGCAGGGGCGCGAGTGGCACCAGCGGCAGGGGCGCGAGTGGCACCAGCGGCAGGGGCGCGAGTGGCACCAGCGGCAGTAGCGAGGGCGCGGTCAGGCTGAGGCGCGCCACACGACGGGGGACGGCATCAGCACGCCGCCCCGGTCGATTGACTCGCCCCTGAGCTGGCGGAGCACCAGGTCGGCGGCCCGCGAGCCGATGTCGCCGGCCGGCTGGTGGACCGTGGACAGGTGGGGGCGGGTTCGGGTGGCCCATGAACTGTCGTCGAAGCCGACCACGCCGACGTCGTCGGGGACTGTGCGGCCGGCCTCGCGTAGTGCCTCCATGGCGCCGGCGGCGACCGCGTCCGAGGCGGCGAAGACACCGTCGATGGTGGGGTCGCGTTCGAGCAGCGTACGCATGCCCTTGGCGCCGCAGGCGAAGTCGTAGAGCGGGACCTCGGCAACCAGGGCTTCGTCGAAGGCCGGGCCGAGCGCGCGCTGGAAGCCGATCAGCCGGTCGGCGCCCGAGTCCCGGTCGACGGCCGATGCGATCATGCCGACCCGGCGGCGGCCGGTCGCGACCAGGCGCCGGGTGATCTCCTCGGCCGACGCGATGTTGTCGATGCCCACGTACGGGATGTCGGGGTGCAGGTCGCGGGGGTGGCCCACAAAGGCCGACGGCAACGCGATGCCGCCGACCACCTGGATGATCGGGTCGTGGCTGCGCGCCGACACGATGATCGCGCCGTCCACGAAGCCGCCGCTCAGGTACCGGGTGATCCGCGCCGTGTCCCGCTCCGAGTCGACCACCAGGTTGACCATCTGATAGTCGGCCGCGGACAGGGCCGCGTTCGCCCCCAGCATGATGCCGCCGATGTTGGGGTCCTCGAGGAACAGCGAGTGCGGTTCCAGCACGATGAACCCGATGGCCTGCGAACGCTGCATGACCAGGTTCCGCGCCGCCGTGTTCGGCACGTAGCCGACCTCACGGATAGCCCGCTCGATCGCCGCCCGAGCCGACGCCGAGACATAGCCGCCGTTGAGCACGCGGCTCACAGTCCCGCGCGACACCCCGGCCGTGGCCGCGATGTCATGCACGGTCGCCCGCTTCCCCGCCGGCCGTGCCGCACCCTCACCCTCGGGCGACGACTTACGAACGCCTTCAGTGGTATGGGCGGATTTTTCGGATACGGACGTCGATGCCGCTGACAGTTCGCTAGTAGCGGTAGGGGCTGCCGCAGGTGATTCGGGGTTCGGTCTGGCCGCGCCGGACGTTGAGCGAGCCGAACGCGAGGCCGAGGCGGCAGCAGGCGCCCGCTTGCGTGCGGCCCGGCCAGCCTCGGAAGCCGCGCCCGGGGGTGCCGGTTCGCGGGAGGGATTGCCGGCTTTGGGGGCTGCGCCTGGGGGTGCCGGTTCGCGCAAGGGATCGCTGGCCTCAGAAGCTGCGCCTGGGGGTGCCGGTTCGCGCAAGGGGGCGCCGGCCTTGGGGGCCGGATGCGCGGGCTGGCTTGGCGAACTCACGATCAGACTCTAATCACGCCGCGGGGGGCTGCGACCAACGGACGGCCGCCGCTACCGCGAGACCGGCGTAGGTAACGGCTTTATAAGCGAGCCTTGACGCTGGTCAGCGCCGCTCCTAGTGTGTGCACGTTCACACATTTGGCCTCGGGAATTTTGGCGGGGAAATGTGTGCACGTGCACAGAGAGAGGCGGGCTGGCCTTGATCACGTTGGGGTGCGACTACAACCCGGAGCAGTGGCCTGCTGCGGTTTGGGGTGAGGACGTCGCGCTCATGCGGGCCGCGGGGATCGATCTCGTGGCGATCAACATCTTCGGGTGGTCGGAGCTCGAGCCGCGGGCCGGCGAGTATGACTTCAAGCAGCTGGACCATGTTGTCGAGCTGTTGCACCAGAGCGGCATCCGGATCAACCTCGGCACCGCCACCGCATCGCCGCCGCCCTGGCTCAGCGCCCGGCACCCGGAGATCCTGCCGGTCGCATCCGACGGCACCCGGCGTTTCCCGGGTGGGCGGCAGGCGTGGTGTCCAAGTTCAAAGACCTTTCGGCGGTACGCCCTCGCGTTAGTGGAGCAGGTGGCGCAGCGCTACGGTCAGCATCCGGCCATCACGCTTTGGCACGTCTCCAACGAACTCGGCTGTCACAACGCGCTCTGCTACTGCGACGAATCCGCCACCGCCTTCCGCACCTGGCTGGCCCGCCGCTACGGGACCGTCGACCGGCTCAACGCCGCCTGGGGCACCTCGTTCTGGAGCCAGAAGTACGGCGACTGGGACGAGATCCTCCCGCCCCGGGCGGCGCTCAGCCTGCGCAACCCGGCCCAGATGCTCGATTTCCGGCGGTTCAGCAGCGACCAGTTGATCGAGCACTACACCGCCGAGGCCGACGTGCTCCGCCGGCACAGCAGCATCCCGGTCACCACCAACTTCATGGTCACCGCGCACATCCGCGACCTCGACTACTGGCGCTGGGCCCGGCACGTCGACGTCGTCGCCAACGACCACTACCTCGACCACCGCCTCGGCGACCCGGCCGCCGAACTCTCCTTCGCCGCCGACCTGAGCCGCGGGCTGGCCGGGGGCCGGCCGTGGATCCTCATGGAGCAGTCCACCGGCGCGGTCAACTGGCAGCCGCACAACCTCACCAAGCAGCCCGGCGAGATGCTCCGCAACACCCTCACCCACGTGGCCCGCGGCGCCGACTCGGTCTGCTTCTTCCAGTGGCGGGCCTCGGCGCAGGGCAGCGAGAAGTTCCACTCCGCGCTGGTGCCGCACGCCGGTACCGACACCGAGCAGTGGCGCGAGGTGCTCGACCTGTCGGCCGTCCTGGACCGGCTCGGCGAGGTGGCCGGCAGCACGGTCCAGGCCGACGTCGCGCTCCTGTTCAGCTGGGAGTCGTGGTGGGCGGCCGAGAGTGAGGGCCGCCCGTCCGAGGCGGTCCGCTACCTCGACCAGGTGCACGCCGCGTACCGGAGCCTCCGGCAACTCGGGGTGACCACCGACGTGCTCGCGCCGGACGGTGACCTCAGCCGATATCGGCTTGTGGTGGTGCCCTGCCTCTATCTGGTCACCGACGAGCAGGCCACCGCGATCACCGCCTACGTCGAGGGCGGCGGGCACGTGCTGGTCACGTTCTTCTCCGGGATCGCTGACGAGAACGACCGGATCCGGCTCGGCGGATATCCGGGCGCCTTCCGCGACCTGCTCGGGGTCGTGGCCGAGGAGTTCGCGCCGGCTCAACCCTGGGCACGCTGGTCGCTGGACACCGGCGCTACCGCGACGACCTGGGCCGAGCACCTGCGCACCACCGCCGCCGAGGCGCTCGCCTTCCACGAGGGCGGCCCGATGCCGGGCCGGCCGGCGATCACCCGCAACCGGTACGGCGCCGGCCTGTCCTGGTACGTCGCGACCGTCACCGACCTGCGCGACGTGCTGCGCGAGGCGGTCCGGGAGGCCGGCGTCGAACCGGCCGGCCCGGAGAACGACGGCAGCCTCGAGGTGGTCCGCCGCCGGCGGGACGGCACCACGTACGTCTTCGTGATCAACCACGGCACCACCGAGGTCGACTGCGGCATCGGCGGCGTCGACCTGATCAGCGGCGAGGACGGCCCGCTCACCGTGCCGGCCGGCGGCGTACACGTCCTGAAAAGCGTCGACGTCCGGAAAGAGGCATCGTGACCAGGTTCCGGGGCGCGGTCCTCTTTTTCGTCGTCCCGTTCACGGCGCTGTTCACGCTGTTCTACGCCATCCCGATCGGGTACGCGATCGTCCAGTCCCTCTACAAGGTCGAGCGCACCGGCACCTTCGGACCGGCCCGCGAGGTGTTCGGCGGCCTCGACCAGTACCGGCGGGTGTTCAGCGACGGCCCGTTCTGGAGTTCGGTCGAGCGGATGCTGCTGTTCGGCATCGTCCAGGTGCCGGTCATGCTCGGCCTCGCCCTGATCCTGGCGCTGCTGCTCGATTCCGGGCTGGTGCGGGGCAGACGGTTCTTCCGGCTGGCCTTCTTCCTGCCGTACGCGGTGCCGGGCGTGGTCGCCGCGATCATGTGGGGCTACATCTACTCGCCGAACCTGTCGCCGTTCACCGCGGTCACCGCGAACGTCGACCTGCTCTCCGCCCGCTGGGTGCTCTGGTCCATCGCCAACGTGGTGACCTGGGTCTACGTCGGCTACAACATGCTGATCATCTATGCCGCGCTGCTCGCGGTGCCGGCCGAGATCTACGAGGCGGCGCGGATCGACGGGGCCGGCCAGTTCCGGATCGCCTGGTCCATCAAGATCCCGCTGGTGCGGCCGGCCCTGGTGCTCACCGCGGTGTTCTCCATCATCGGAACGCTCCAGTTGCTGGCCGAACCGCAGGTGTTCCGGGCGTTCAGTTCCGCGGTCTCCAGCACGTACACCCCTAATTTGACGGTCTACTCCACCTCGTCGGTGCCCAATTTCCACCTGGCCGCCGCCTTCTCGGTGGTGCTGGCGCTGGCCACCTTCGTGCTCTCGTTCTCGTTCCTCAAGTTCACCCAGCGCAAAGGTGGCCTGCAATGAGCGCGATCTCCCGGCGCTCCGCCGCCATGCTGGTGATGGCGGTCTGCACCGTCTATTTCCTGACCCCGCTCTGGTGGCTCTTCGTCGGCTCGACCAAGGCCGGCGCGCAGGTGATCGGCAGCGGCGGGCTGTGGTTCGACGAGTTCGAACTGGGCGAGAACATCGGCACCGTTCTCACCTATTCGGACGGCATTTTCGTGCGCTGGCTGCTGAACAGCGTCGGCTACACGGTCGGCGCCGCCGCGCTCGGCACGCTGCTGGCCGGCATGTGCGGGTACGCCCTGGCGAAGTACCGCTTCCCGGGCCGGGAGACGCTGTTCAACATCGTTCTCGGTGGCGTGCTGGTGCCGGCCACCGCGCTGGCCCTGCCGCTGTTCCTGATGTTCAGCCAGGTGCAGGCGGCCAACACGTTCTGGGCGGTTTTCCTGCCCAGCCTGGTCAATCCGTTCGGTGTCTATCTGGCCCGCATCTATGCCGCGTCGTCCGTGCCGGACGAACTGATGGAGGCCGCCCGGATCGACGGTTCCGGCGAGGTGCGTACCTTCTTCACACTTTCGGTACGCCTCATGGCACCGGCCCTCGTGACGATTTTCCTCTTCCATTTCGTCGCCGTGTGGAACAACTTCCTGCTGCCGCTGATCATGCTCGGCAACGAGAAGCTGTTCCCGGTGACGCTCGGTCTCTACACCTGGAACTCGCAGGTGGATCAGCGCCCGGAGTTGCGCGGCCTGGTCCTGGTCGGAGCCTTCCTCTCGCTGGCTCCAATGATCATCGCATTTCTCTCCCTACAGCGCTTCTGGCGCAGCGGCCTCGGTGCCGGATCAAGCAAATGACAATTCAGAGAAGAGGAATCATGCGCATTCGCTCCGTCGCGGCTCTCCTCGTCGGCACACTGGCCCTGACCGCCTGCTCCTCGAGCGACGGCGACGACGCCGCCACCGGCACCCCGGGTGCGGCCAGTTGCGCGCCGTCCAGCGGCCCGGTCACGCTGGCGTTCACCTCCTGGGTCCCGGAGATCCAGAAGGTGGTCGAGCTGTGGAACAAGGCCAACCCCGACATCCAGGTCAAGGTGCAGACCGGCCCGAACGGCAACTCCGGCACGTACCAGAACTTCTTCAACCAGCTGAAGGCCGGCAACGCGCCGGATCTCGGCCACATCGAGTACGACGCGCTGCCCAGCTTCCGGGTGCAGGACGGCCTCACCGACCTGGCCGGCTGCGACTTCGTGATGCAGGCGCAGGGCCAGTTCGTCGACTGGACGTGGAGCCAGGTGAGCTTCGGCGAGCAGGGGCACGCGTACGCGATCCCGCAGGACGCCGGGCCGATGGCGCTGTTCTACCGCAAGGACCTGTTCGAGCAGAACAACATCCCGGTGCCGGCCACCTGGCAGGAGTACGCCGATGCCGCCGTCAAGGTGAAGGCGGCCGGCGGCTTCATCACCAACTTCTCGCAGAGCGACATCAACCAGTTCGCCGGGCTGGCCTGGCAGGCGGGCGCGCACTGGTTCACCAACGACGGCACCAACTGGACGGTCAGCCTGACCGACCCCAAGACCACCGAGGTGGCGAACTACTGGCAGGGCCTGATCGACAAGAAGCTGGTCTCGTCGGTGCCGCCGTGGACCCCCGAGTGGAACAACGCGTACAACGAGAGCAAGGCGTGGACCTGGGTGTCCGCGGTCTGGGGTGCCAACTCGATCGCCACCGGCGCGCCCAAGACGTCCGGCAAGTGGGCGGTCGCGCCGATGCCGCAGTGGACCGCGGGCGAGCAGGTCGCCGGTAACTGGGGCGGCTCGTCGACCGCCGTCTTCAAGGGCTCCAAGCACCCGTACGAGGCGGCCAAGTTCGCGCTCTGGCTGAACACCTCCCCGGAGGCGCTGACCGAGCTGAACAAGCTGGCCAACCTGTACCCGGCGGCCAAGGCCGGCACCACCCTGCCGAGCCTCGCCGAGGGAGTCGAATTCTACGGCGGCCAGAAGATCTACGAGGTCTTCACGGCGGCGTCCACGCAGGTCAAGCCGGACTTCACCTGGGGGCCGACGATGACCCAGACGTACGCCAGCGCGTCCGACGGCTTCAAGGCCGCGGTGTCCGGGCAGGGCACCCTGCTCAAGGCGCTGCAGGACGCCCAGGCCAGTACTGTTCAGACCCTCAAGTCGCAATCGATCCCCGTCAAGGAATGACACTCGTCGCCCTGCACACCCCGAACACGACGTACGCGCTGCGGCTCGAGGAGTCGGTGCGTCCGGTCTACTGGGGTGCTCGCCGGCCCGAGGACGACCTCGGGCCGGCCGGGGAGCACGCCGAGGACTTCCCGGTGGCGAGCGGCTGCATGTTCGGCGCGGCCGCCCTGTCCGCCGCGGACGGCCCGCTGCGACTGCGGGTCGCCGGGCACGAGTGGCGCGATGACGAGCTGGTGGTGCGCCTGGCCGGCGACTGCGAGGTCGACCTGCACTACCGGGTGTTCGGCGACTCGGACGTGATCGAGCGCTGGTCGGTGGTTCGGCACACCGGCCGCGACCTGCTGCTCACCGACCACGCGGCGGCCGTGTGGTGCCTGCCGGTGCGCGCCGACTACCGGCTCAGCCACGTGACCGGCGGATGGGCTCGGGAGAACGGCCTGTACCGGACGCCGGTGCCGGTCGCCGAGACGACCCTGATCAGCCGGCGGGGCGTCACCGGGCACGCGACGAACCCGTGGGTGATGCTCGACGACGGCACCGCCACCGAGGACTCCGGCGAGGTCTGGTCGGCGGCCCTCGCGTTCAGCGGCTCGTGGCGGATCACGGTGTCCCGGACCGCGGCGGGGCGCTGTGCGGTGCTGGGTGCGGCCGGGCACGACCGGTCCGCAGTCCGGCTGGCCGAGGGCGATGAACTGACCAGTCCGGTCTTCGCGGGACTGTGCACCACGGAAGGCTTCGGTGGAGCGAGCCGCCACTGGCACTCGTACCAGCAAAAGCATGTCCTGCCGCAGGCGGAGGAAATCCGCCCGGTTTTCTACCAGGCCGGGCAGGTCACCGACGGTCAGCGCGAACTGGCCGAGCGGGCCGCGAAGCTGGGTGTCGAATTGTTCGTGGTGGATGACGCGGTGCCGAGCCGGCTGCCGGACGGGCTGCGGCCGCTGGCCGACCATGTGCGGTCGCTCGGCATGGCGTTCGGCCTGCGGGTGGAGGTGCGGCCCGCCGGGGCACGGGCTTTCGACCGACTCGACGCGCTGATCCGCGAGACCGGCCTCGCGTTCCTCGAGTGGGACTGCCACCGGACGCTCGCCGAGGACGGGCCATCGGCGCGTATCGGGCACCGGGCGGGCGTCGACGAGGTACTCGACCGCCTCCGCGTTGCGCACCCGGGCGTCCGCGTGGAAGCCCGCACCGGCCAGGCACCCACTGGCGACGCGATGGACCGGCTCACCATCCAGCGCGGCTACACCCAGGTCTATCCGCCGGGCACCATGGTCGCCTGGGTCACCGACAGCCCGAACCCGATCACCGGTCGCGCGGTGCCGCTGCGGTTCCGCTTCCAGGTGGCGATGGCCGGCGTGCTCGGCCTCGGCGGTGACCTGACCCGCTGGACGGCCGCCGAACTCGACGAGGCCACCGACCTGATCGCCACGTACCGGGATATCCGGCCGGTGGTGCAGCACGGCACGCTGTACCGGCTGGCCTCGTGGATCTGGCAGTACCAACGGGGCGACCGGACGGTGCTGCTCGCGTGGCACGTCACAGGCGCCGAGGTGCACACCTTCGTACGGCTGCGTGGCCTGGACCCGGCACGCACCTATCGCGACAACGCCGGCCGGACCTTCGACGGCGCGACGCTGCTGGGTGACGGCCTGCCGGTCGCTTTTGCGGCCGGCGAACCGGCCGGGCTGCTGGTCTGCCTCACCGCTCAGCGGCAGGACGCGCCGTCGACCGTGCAGGAGGACGGGCTGACCGCGCCCCCGTCGTGCTCGAAGTGAAAGCGCAGCTGGCCGGTCGAGCGGGCGGCCAGGTCGACGGTCGAGGTCCAGGTGTGGGTGCGGCCGCTGACGCTGTGCCGGGGCTGCGGGAGCGACTCCAGCCAGGAGGTGCGCAGGCCGGTGACGCTCGCCGGGACGACCACGGTGACCCGCCAGCTCTGCGGCGCGCCGGTGGTGTTGGTGAGCAGCACCTCGCCGATGAAGGAGTCGCCGTAGGACTCGAGGACCCGGTACTGGCCGGTGACGTTCCGGGCCGGCGGCCTGGTCGTCCTGGAGGGGGTGGCCGCGGTCGATTCGAAGCTGCGGGTTTCCGTCGGCGACAGCGAAAGCGACGGTGACGGTGACGGCGACGGCACCAGGCTCACCGGGGCTTGCGGCCCGGCGGTCGTGGCCGGAAGGGTGAATGCGGGTGCCGGCGGTGGAAGCGCATCGCTCCCGTCGTCATGGGGTATCAGACGGACGATCGAAATAGCGGCAAGACCAATGAGGGCGATGACTCCGAGAGTCATCAGAAACCAGGGCGGAATAGGTTCATTGCCTGATTTTTGGTGCATTTAACCACATCCAGGTCATTGCGCTCATCCCCGGCGTAAGGGTAACGATCATTTAGCCGTTTGAATAGAGCCAACGCCCGCACGGGTGGCGGAGTTCAGCGGGACAGTTCCCAGAACGCGATCGCCGCCGCGGTGGCGACGTTGAGCGAGTCCACCCCGTTCTGCATCGGAATGGCCACCCGCACGTCGGCGGCTGCCAGAGCGGACCGGGTCAGGCCGGGTCCCTCGGCACCCAGCATCAACGCCGGCCGCCGCCGATCCGCCGCGCTCAACTCCTGAAGCGGCACCGAATCATCGCCGGGCGTCAATGCGAGAAGCCGGAATCCGGCCGCACTGACCACTTTGAGGGCATCCGGCCACGCGTCGGCCTTCGCGTACGGAATCGCGAAAACCTCGCCCATGCTCACCCGGACGGCCCGGCGATAGAGCGGGTCCGCGCAGTTCGGCGACAGCACCACCGCGTCGATGCCGAGCGCGGCCGCACTGCGGAACAGTGCGCCCAAATTCGTGTGCGTGTTCAGCCCTTCGAGCA
Source organism: Paractinoplanes rishiriensis (assembly GCF_016862375.1). Classification (GTDB taxonomy): domain Bacteria; phylum Actinomycetota; class Actinomycetes; order Mycobacteriales; family Micromonosporaceae; genus Actinoplanes; species Actinoplanes rishiriensis. The sequence goes on from NZ_BOMV01000075.1 coordinate 9,670, forward strand.
CGGCAAGCCGCCGCGCACCGGAAAGCAGTTCCGGAAGCGAGGGGAGTGGCCGCCGGTGAAACGACGCCAGCACGCCGCGGTGAACGTGGAATCCGGTGATGGACTCGAGCACCGCGGGCGACGCGGCATAGACCACCGCGTCGTCCGGCAGATCGGCGAACTGATCCGTTCGCTTCTCGTCCACAAGTATCGAACGGAGTCGATATCCCGCTCGCAGCGCACGCCGAATGACCAACTCGCCCTCGGCGATGAACAGCCCGTTCGGCGGTTCCCACCGGGTGCGCAACTCGAGATCGGTCAACGCGCGGAAATCACCGATCCGCGCGTCGTCCGCGCCGGCCACCGGGTGCACAACCACCCGGCCATTGTGCCGTCCGAGGGTCAGCGGCCCTCAGCCGGTCCGCCGGTTGCCGAAGTTTTTGCGTGCCTGCACCGAGTTACGCCCGTGCGGCTGCGTCTGCGCGGACACCTCGGCCTTCGCGTGCTTCTTGCCCTTGGCGCGGCGTGCCGCCCGGTTGAGAAACTCCTCGGGCTGCGCCGACTCGGACTGCTCCGACTCGGACTCTTCGGGGGCGCTGGGTTCGGACATGCACACGATTATGCCTGCCGCGGGTCAAAATCATGAGAAAATACGGGCGGCGTCGAGTCCCCGGCAACACGGCCACGCGAGGTGCAGCTCACCTCCGCGCGCAGCTGCCGGGCTGTCCCGGCACCCATTCCGCCGCCCGTTTCCGGTGCCCCGCAGTACGGTTGTACTGTTCGCGTAGTCAGGTCGGAGCGGGGGTGCGGCAGTGTCATCCGATTCGGGCTCCGGCTCGGGAGCCGACCAGCACCTGCTGGCCCTGCTGAGAGCCATCCGCCTGCGCCAGGCAGCCCCCGACGCGGTGGCCGCCGGCATAGCGGACGTCGCCGCGGCCCTCACCGAAATGGGCGGCCACCTGCGCGAGCCCCACCCGGAGCCGGACGCCGGCGCCGCCCTCCCACCGTCGGCGCGAGGCGCCCTGCCACCGGCCCCGCCCCCGCTCCTCGACCAGGACGACGGCCTGGACCACACCAGACCCCCGCGCCCCACCTGGGCAACCCACCCCGAGCCAACCACCGACGTATCCCCGGAACAGACCCGCAACTTCTTCACCCGGGCCCCCTCGGCCGACCCGCCCGACCCATCCGGCCCCGCCGCCGCGTCGCCCCCCGGCCCCGCCGCCGCGTCGCCGCCCGGCCCCGCCGCCGCGTCGCCGCCCGGCCCCGCCGCCGCGACGCCGC
>NZ_BOMV01000076.1 GCF_016862375.1 Paractinoplanes rishiriensis
GCCCCCCGGCCCCGCCGCCGCGTCGCCGCCCGGCCCCGCCGCCGCGTCGCCGCCCGGCCCCGCCGCCGCGACGCCGCCCGGCCCCGCCGCTGCGACGCCGCCCGGCCCCGCCGCCGCGTCGCCCCCCGGCCCCGCCGGGGCGCCGGGCGCCATTCCGCCGGGCCCCACCGATGACCCCTCCCCAAGCGGCGGCCATTCCTCGCCTGGCGCACTCTCTCGCCGGGACCAAACCGAAATATCGGATTTGTCCGGGCTAAGCGAACTCGGCTCTTTCGCGCCTGGGGAACCTCTTCCTCGCGAACAAACCGAAATATCGGATTTGTCCGGAGCGGGTGAGCGGCGGCTGGGTTCCGCGTCGTCGCGCTCGGCCCGGCCGGTGGGCGGGTCGCTGGGCGGGCCGGTGGGCGGGCTGGGGCAAGGCCCGCTGCTTCGTCCGGCCGGGCTGCTTCCGATCGATCCCACGCGGCGCTCCGCGCCTGGAGTGCCTCCCGCGGGCCGTGATCTCGGAGCCGACGCTGCCGGAAACACCGATGTCGCGGCCGGCGCTGGTGGGGACGCGGAGCGGGCGCTGCGGGCTGTCGAGGACCGTTACGCGGAGGAAGGGATCGGGCGGCCGAGCCGCAACCGGTTCGGTGGGCTCGGGGTCGGGCGTCGGCCGGCGGTCGCGCGTCCACACGTACCGGAAATGGGTGTTGATCCCGGTCTTGACGACGGTGAGCCGGTGCCCGGGCGGCCTCGGTGGGCGTCGGGAGCGACCGGCGAAAGTGGGGCGCGGGCGCCGATGCATGTGTCGCCGCCGATGGTTGCGGCGCCGGGGCGGGCCAGGGCGGCGGGGGACGGGATGGACCCGGCCGATGACGCGCTGTTGCGGGAGACGCAGCGGCTGCTCAGCACGAGCCTGACGTTCGCCGGTGGGCCCGCCGAGGTGGCCGAGCGGTTCCGCGATGCGCTGGTGCAGGCGCAACCGGGGCTGGTGCGCAAGCTTCCGGGGGACGCCGGCAATCAGATCTTCCTGCTGGCGCGGGCGCTCACCTGGCTCGTGCACCACCTGGACCAGCCGCCGCTCGTGGTCAGCGGGTGCGGGCGGCTCGGGTCGGCGCTCGCGGCGTGCGGGGTCGCGCCCGGTGAGCTGCACATGGTGGGCGCGGCGCTGGCCGAGTCGATGCGGGCCGGCATGCCGGCGGGGGCCTGGCGGCAGGACTTCGACGTGGCGTGGCGGTCCACCTGGCAGCACGCGTACGAGTGGATCCAGCACGGCGAGGCGGCCGCCGCCCAGCACATCTGGACCGCCACCGTGGCGACGCACGAGTTGCGGCGGCCCGATCTGGCGGTGGTGCGGCTGCGGCCGACGCTGCCGATGCCGTTCCGGCCGGGGCAGTTCGCGCGGATCGAGGTTCCGGAGCTGCCGGGGATCTGGCGGCCGTACTCGCTGGCCGGTGCGCCGCGCCGCGACGACCTGCTGGAACTGCATGTGCGGGCCAAGACCCGGAACGGCGTCAGCGGCACCCTGGTCTACCGCACCGCGGTCGGCGACGTGGTGCGGCTGGCCCCGGCCGAGGGCGACATGGCCCTGCCGCAACGGCCGGACCGGAACCTGCTGATGATCGCCGGCGACACCGGGGTGGCGCCGCTGAAGGCACTGCTCACGGAACTGGCGGACACGGGTGACCCGCGGGCTGCCGTGCTGTTCTGGGGAGTCCGGAATCTCGCCGAGCTCTACGACATCGAGGATATTTCGGAGATCGCCCGTACGGCGAAACGCGCCACCGTCGTGCCGGTGATCGCGGAGGGCGACCCCGGACCGTATGCCTCGGGCGTGGTGACCGACGCCGTCGCGGCGTACGGCGAATGGTCGAACCACGAGGTCTACCTGGCCGGCCCGCCGCTGATGCTGGAGGCCACCAGCGCGGCCCTCTACCAGCTCGGCGTCGCCCCCGACCACATCCACCACGACGTGCCGGAGTGAGTCACGCCCGCGCGTAGGTGAGCAGCAGCGACCCGGTCGACGTCCGTTCGCAGTCGACCAGGCCGAGCAAGCGCTCCCGATCAGGTGGATCTCGCCGGTCAGCGCCGGGATCGCGTCGGCGGTCAGCACCCGGCCTCTAGGTTGAATTTAGCCGAACGCCTTCACCGCGGCGGCCAACTCGTCGCGAGCGCCGGGCACGTCGATACCGAGGCCGTCGAGGACGGCGAGCGCTACGCAGAGTGCTGGGCCGTCCGTGCGCACAAGGTCACTGGGGAACAGCGGTTCGTCACTGCAGAAGACCTGGCCGTCCTCGATGCGGAAGCGCGAATCGTCGGCGGCGGCCGGGATAGGCGGGAAGCCGTTCAGGTCGGTGAGGCCGCGGATCGCGTCCCGCAGGGCCAGGTCGGTGCCGTCCACCACGATCATCTCGCAGCCGCGGCGCAGCAGGTCGAGCACCGCGGGCTCGGGTTCGCCGGCGGTCACCACGGTCACGTGCGGCGGCCGGGTCTCGGCGGTGCATTCGGCGGCCGGCAGTTCGATCACGTACTCGTCGGCCGGGGAGAGCGCGAGCGCCGGTTCACCAGAGGCGACCACACGATCAAAAGCTTTGAGGAGGTACGCCGTCAGCCCGGTCGCCAGTGCTCGGCTCGCGCCGCCGGTCACCGCTACGGTTCGCGCTGCGTTATCGGCGAGCCAAAGGGTGCTACCGGTGGTGACGGCGACGCCCCGCGCACGGAGATCGGCCAGCCACTCGTGGTCGCCCGGCACGTCCGGCGTACGGATCACCACCTCGGCGGTGACCAGCGCGGAGTGGGCGTGGTCGCCGCCGGCCAGCGGGGCCGGTTCGTCATCCCACGGGACCGCTAGGAAGCCGGCCGTGTGATCGACCGCGATGAGGCGCGTGGGCTCGTACGTTTTGACGGCCCGGACCGCGGCCCGGGCGTGTGGCCCGGTGCCCCAGACCGCCACCGACCGGCCGTTCAGGTCTGCCAGGCGCACGTCGAACCCTCCTCGTCGAGTCGAACTAGTATTGCCGGTCGGCGGATTTGCCCGTTGGCGGGTTTGCCGGCGACCAGACAGGAGTTTCCCGGGTGCGGTTCGACGTCATGCGTTTCCCCTCGTACGCCTTCGACCCGGAGACCGGCGTCGCGACGTTCGACTACCTGCTCGACGGCCCGGAACCGGTCAGCTTCACCGAGACGATCACGTTCCCGGTGCCCACGGGCGGGCAGGTGCCGGCGACGTTCTACCGGGTTCTCGACCTGCTGCATGTGGTGGCCGGGGTGAGCTACTACAAGGCTGGCGCGCCGCCGCGGGTGGTCGCTCCCACGGCCGTACCGCGGGCCGCTGCCGATCTGTTCACCGCCGTCTACACCAAGGGCCTGGCCGAATTCGCCTACCGCAATCAACTCCCGTACGTGCTCGATGTGGTTGTCGAGACCCCCGGGGTGGCCGATCTCGCCGAGCCGGTCGACAACGCGCAGGCGCGGCCGCTCTCCCCGGTCGGCGGCGGGAAGGACTCGATCGTCACCCTGGAGATCCTGCGCGCGGCCGGCCTTGAGCCCGTGCCGTTTTCGGTCAACCCGAACCCGCTGCTCACGTCGGTCCTGACCGCCACCGGGCTGCCCGCCCTGACCGCCGGCCGCAAGCTCGACCCGCGCCTGTTCGAACTCAACAAGGCCGGGGCGCTGAACGGCCACATCCCGGTCACCGCGATCAACTCGCTGATCGCGATCGCCACCGCGGCCTGGCACGGGCTCGGCCCCGTGGTGATGTCCAACGAGCGCTCGGCGTCCGACCCCAACCTGATCTGGAACGGTCACGAGGTCAACCACCAGTGGTCGAAGGGCGTCGATGCCGAGGGCCTGCTCCGCGCCGCGGTCAGCGCACACGCGGGCCTGACCGAGCCGTACTTCTCGCTGCTGCGCTCCCTGTCCGAACTCCACATCGCGCAGTTGTTCGCCCGCCACACCCGGTATGACGACTACGTGACCAGCTGCAACAAAGCCTTCAAACTTCATGACCGTACGGCGCGCTGGTGCGGTGACTGTCCGAAGTGCCGCTTCGTCTTCCTGGCGATGGCCCCCGCGATGGAACGCGACCGCCTGACCCGGATCTTCGGCCACGACCTGTTCGCGGACGAGGCCCAGGTGCCCGGTTTCCTGGAGTTGCTGGGGATCGACGCGCACAAGCCGTTCGAGTGCGTGGGTGAGGTGGAGGAGTCGCTGGTCGCGCTGTCGATGCTGGACGACGACGCGCCGGTGCTGGTCGCGCTGCGGGCCGCGGTCCCCACCCAGGCGTGGGCGGCTGCCTCCCGCGAGGCGGTGCTCACCCCCGGCGGCCCCACCCATGTGCCGCCCGGCTACGCCAAGATTCTCGACGCGGCCCTGACGTGATCCACGTAGGAAACGCCGACGTCGACGCCCCGAAGGAGCGGGGCTGGCTGCTGGGCTACTTCCTACCCACCGAAGATCCCCGGCACAGCCCCGACGTCGAGATCAAATGGGGCCGCCACCCGGCCGGCGACCGCCGAGCCCGCTGGGTACACGGCGAACACCGAACCGCTTTGCTGATCCTCATCAGCGGCAACTTCCACATGGAATTCCCCGAACGCACGGTAGTTTTGGCCACCCCCGGCGACTACGTCCTGTGGGGAGCGGGCGACGACCATTCGTGGTTCGCCGAAGAGGAGTCGTTGGTCATGACAGTGCGGTGGCCCAGCGTCCCAGGATTCGCCGTCCCGCTGGAGCCGTAGCCGGGCCGCGCGGGATCCAGGGCGGTCGCGGCCCCAGGACTGCGGTCCAGCCTGCTCTACCCGGGGAAAGTTCCTGTGCGCCCCGAACGCGAACTCTTCAACCTCGCGATCTGCGCGGCGATCGCCGGGGCGGTCATGCTCGCATGCTTTCGTTTCTCGGCCCAGCCCCGCAGAAACGAACAACGGCGGTGGCCGAGGTGCTCGTCGATCACTTGACCTCCCTCGAACGTAGCCCTAGTCGGCATCCAGGCGCTCAAGGCCGCCGCTCAAGGCCGCCGCTCAAGGCCGCCGCTCAAGGCCGCCGCTCAAGGCCGCCGGCTGAATGCCGCCAGCTCATTGCCGCCCGCTCAACGCCGCCCGCTCAACGCCGCCCGCTCAACGCGACCCGCCGATGGCATGGGGTCGCGGGGGCGGGTGGTGGGTGCGGGAAGGGCGGGGTGGGTGATGGGGCAGGGGCCGGGGGTCGGTGAGCGGCGTGAGGCCGACGGTGCCGGCCGCTGGGGTGGGTTCGGTCTTGAACTGGTGGGGGACGGCTGTGCCCGTACCTTATGGGGTTTTTGGGGTGGGTCTTTTGGAGGAAGGGTGACTCGGTCGAAAGGTGGATGACGAAGCGGTCTAAAAGGGGCATCGGCGGGTGGAGTTGTCGTAAAGAACATTTACGGATTGATGGGGGTTGAGGGGGCGGGAGCGGATTGGGGCAGGTCAGGTAACGGTTTGAAAACTTCACCCGCGGGCTTGACATGAAGGGGTCCTTAGTAAGAACTTTTACCGCGACAGTAAACACTCCTTCCTGAAAGGGTGGCCCATGAGCGAGCCAGAGATGGACGGCGCGGCGCCGACCGCGGTCGTCGAATCCCTGGTCTCGGATCGGGGGGCGCCGGAGGACGGGGTGCTGGTGCGGGTTCGGTCGCTGTCGCCGGAGTTCACGGGGGCTCTGCGGCGGGTGGCTGAGCAGGTCCTCACCGATCCGGCGGCGGCGTCGCGGGCCACCATCGTCGAGCTCGCCGAGCGCAGCGGCACGTCGCCGGCAACCGTCACCCGGTTCTGCCGCGCGCTCGGCTTCGAGGGGTACGCGGACCTGCGGATCGGCATCGCGGCCGAGACGGGGCGGGCGCGCAGTGCCGGGTGGACCGTGGACATCGGACGGGAGATCCAGCCGGGGGATCCGCTGGAGCGGGTGCTCGGGCAGATCATGGCGGCCGACACCCGGGCCATGCACGACACCGCCGCCCTGCTCGACCTCGTCGAGGTGGAGCGGGCCGCGGTGGCGCTCGCGGGCGCGCCGCGGGTCAACATCTTCGGGGCCAGCGGCAGCGCGCTGGTCGGCGAGGAGATGCAGTTCAGCCTGCACCGCATCGGTGTGCCGGTGTGGGCCTGGACCGACGTGCACAACGGCCTGGCCAGCGCTGCGCTGTCCCGGCCCGGCGACGTGGCGCTCGGCATCTCGCACTCCGGCGAGACCGGCGAGACCATCGAGCTGCTGGCGGAGGCCAGCAGCCGGGGTGCCACCACGATCGCGCTCACCAGCTTCCCGCGCTCCCCGCTGGCCGAGCTCTCCGACATCGTCCTGCTCACCGCCACCCAGGCGACGACCTTCCGGCCGGATGCGCTCAGCGCCCGGCATCCGCAACTGGTCGTCCTCGATCTGCTGTACGTCGCGGTTGCGCAGCGGACTCATGAACGTTCGCACGCGGCGTTTCAGCGAACCGCCCAGGCGGTTCACGGTCACAAATCCCTCAAAGATGCGAAACGAAACATAACTCCCCAGGAGGAAGCGTGAAGCGCAAGATCGCGGTTGCCGCGGCGCTCGCCGCGACATTGCTCGGTTCCGCCGCGTGCGGGTCCAACGACGACGACACCCCCACCACCTCCGCCTCCGGTCCGGTCGACGGCAAGGGCAAGACCCTCAAGGTCTGGCTGATGGTCGACGCGCAGTCCGCCTGGAAGGGTGTCGTGGACGACGCCACCAAGCGGTTCACCGACGCGACCGGCGCGCAGGTCAACGTCGAGTACCAGCAGTGGGCCAACCACCTGACCAAGCTGGACGCGACACTGGCCGGCTCGGACGTGCCCGACGTGGTCGAGCTCGGCAACACCGAGTTCCCGAAGTACGTGTTCAGCGGAGCGTTCGCCGCGATCAACCCGGCCGACTACGAGAACTCGGGCAGCTGGCTGGCCGGTCTCAAGGGCGCCTGCGACTTCGAGGGGCAGACCTACTGCGTGCCCTACTACGCCGGGGCCCGGGTGCTGATCTACCGCAAGGATCTGTTCGACAAGGCCGGCATCACCGAGGCGCCGAAGACGTACGCCGACTTCGCCGCGGCCGCCGACAAGCTGCAGACCACCCAGAAGGACGCCAAGTTCGGCGCCGTCTACATGCCGGGCCAGTACTGGTATGCGGCGATGTCCTGGGTGAAGGCCTCCGGTGGCGACATCGCCAAGCAGGAGGGCGACAAGTGGGTCGGCCAGCTCTCGCAGCCGGCCTCGGTCGAGGGCCTGCAGAAGTGGGTCGACCTGGTCAAGAAGTACTCGAAGGCCGACCCCACCAAGAACGAGAACGAGCAGGCCGGCATCTTCGCCCAGGGCCAGGCCGGCATGTTCTACGGCAACGCCTGGGAGCAGGGCGCGGCCGAGCAGGTCAAGAAGGACCCGAACGACCCGAACTCGGCGATGGTCGACACCAAGGTCAAGGGCAAGCTGGCCGCCGCGCCGATGCCGGAGATCCCGTCGTTCCTCGGTGGCTCGAACCTCGGCGTGACCGAGAAGAGCCAGAACAAGGAACTGGCCGCGCAGTGGATCAAGCACTTCACCGACAGCACCTCGATGGCCGGTCTGGTGAAGGCGAACGCGCTGCCGAACTCGACCGCGCTGCTGGACAAGGCGGCCACCGACAACCCGACCATCGCGCCGGCCGCGCTGGCCGCCAAGAGCAGCTGGTTCACGCCGAACGCGGAGAAGTGGGCGGACGTCGAGAAGGGCAACGTCCTGCAGACGATGCTCACCGACATCCTGACCGGCAAGAAGTCGGTGGCCGACGGCGCCAAGTGGGCCGACGACCAGATCAACACCACCCTCAACGAGAGCTGATCCCCGGTGTGCTGCCCGTCCGGTGACGGGCGGGCAGCACCGCCTTCCCCGAGAGGCCTCCCTGATGTCCGTCGTTGAGACGCCGCGTCACGCCCGCGGAAAAGCTTGGCCCAAGGGTGCTACTCCCTGGCTGCTCGCGCTCCCGACTCTCCTGCTGTTGGCCGGCCTGCTGGGCTATCCCCTGGTCAACATGGTCCTGCTGTCGTTCCAGAACATGCGGCTGCGCGAGCTGCTCAGTGGCCGTACGCCCCCGTGGGTGGGCGTCGACAACTACACCCGCATCCTCTCCGACGGCGCCTTCTGGACCGTGGTCTGGCACACCGCCGCGTTCACCGTGGTGGCCGTGACCGTCTCGGTGCTGGCCGGGCTCGGCATCGCGCTGCTGATGCGCCGGGTCAACCGCAGTGTGCGGATGATGATGGTGGTCGCCATGATGTTCGTCTGGGCGCTGCCGCAACTGGTCGCCGCGCAGATCTTCCGGTGGATCACCGACTCCGACTTCGGCGTCCTGAACTACGTGATCGACCTGCTGCCCGGCGTCGACTACCACAACCACAGCTGGTTCGTGAGCCCCGCGCAGGGCTGGCTGCTGATCACCTCGCTGGTGGTCTGGGCCGGCATCCCGTTCCTGGCGATCACCCTGAACGCCGGCCTCACCCAGGTGCCCAAGGAACTGATCGAGGCGGCCACGGTGGACGGCGCCGGCGCCTGGCAGACGCTGCGCAGCATCATCCTGCCGATCCTCAAGCCGCTGATCATCATCGTGACCACGCTGTCGGTGATCTGGGACTTCGGGCTGTTCACCCAGAACTGGGTGCTGCGCGACGGGCACCCCGAGCCGGCCTTCCAGACCCTGGCGTCCTACTCGTACACGCAGGCCTTCGGGCAGTCCCGGTACAGCCTCGGCGCGGCCATCGCGGTGATCACCGTGATCCTGATGCTCGGCGTCATGGCGTTCTACATCCGGCAGATGTTCAAGATCGGAGAGGTGGACTGATGGTCGCCACCACCACCAGCGCGCCGGCCACAAGCGCATCAGTTAGTCGCCAGCGCCGCAAGGCCAAGGCGGACGAGGGCGTGATCACGGTCGGCCGCAGCCGGGCCGGCACGATCGCCGCCAACCTCGGCGGCATCCTGTTCTCCCTGGTGATGCTGTTCCCGGTGTACTGGGTGCTGAACACCGCGTTCAAGCCGGCCGACGAGGTGCTGGCGCTGACACCGACGTTCTGGCCGCACGAGCCGACGTTCGCCAACTTCGTGTCGGCGGTCAAGGCGCCGCTGTTCCTGCGCAACATGCTGAACGGCCTGATCGTCACGCTGATGGCGGTGGCCGGGGCGCTGGTGGTCGGTTTCCTGGCGGCGCTCGCGATCGCGCGGTTCAAGTTCTACGGCCGCCGGGCGATCATCCTGGTCGTGCTCGGCGTGCAGCTGGTGCCGTTCCTGTCGTTGCTCATTCCGCTGTTTTTGATGCTGCAGAAGGCATCCTTGACCAACAGTCTGATAGGTGTGAGTATCACCTACTTGGTCCTGATCTTGCCCTATACCGTGTGGACACTGCGTGGCTTCATCTCCGGCATCCCGCGCGAACTCGACGAGGCGGCCCTCATCGACGGTTGCACCCGTGCCCAGGTGTTCTGGCGCATCATCCTGCCGCTCACCGGTCCCGGCCTCGTGGCCACCAGCGTGTACGGGTTTATTCAGGCATGGAATGAATTCCTCATCATCAACACGCTCAACAGCCCGGAAAAGCAGAACCTGATGGCGTGGCTGCTGCAGAACCAGACAACCCGCGGTACCGCATGGGGGCCCCTCATGGCCGGTGCGATCATCACCTCGATCCCGGTGGTGATCTTCTTCCTGATCATTCAGCGCAACATCGCCACCGGCCTGACGGCTGGTGCGGTCAAAGGGTAAGTACTGAGGAGTTGCTGTGACGGAGAAGTCTGAACTAAGCCGCCGTTCGTTGCTGCGGCGCGCGGCCGCCGTGGGATTCATGGCGACGCCAGCCGTGGGCATGCTGAGTGCCTGCGTCGGGGGTGGCTCCGAGGAGCCGCAGACCCAGGCCTCCGGGGAGAAGTCGGCGGAGAACCCGCTGGGCATCGACCCCAAGGCCGGCGTCGAGATCGTCATCTTCAACGGCGGCCTGGGCACGGCGTACGCGACCGACATCGACACCCCGCTGTTCAACAAGAAGTGGCCGGATGCCAAGGTCACCTACTCGGCCACCGAGCAGATCTCCACGGTCGTCCAGCCCCGGATGAACGCCGGCACCCCGCCCGACATGATCAACAACTCGGGCTCGAATCTGATGGACTTCGGCGCCATCGTGAAGGCCCAGCAGGCCGCCGACCTGAGTGACCTGTTCGCGGCTCCGTCGCTGGACATCGCCGGCAAGACCGTCGCGGAGACGCTGGTGCCGGGCGCGGTCGAGCAGGGCACGTACGACGGCAAGCCGTTCGCGGTGAACTACTCGTTCACGGTTTTCGGGCTCTGGTTCAACAAGAAGCTCTTCGAGAAGAACAGCTGGGCCATCCCGGCCACCTGGGCCGAGTTCACCGCGCTTCTCGACAAGATCGAGGCGGCCGGCATCACACCGTTCGGCTACGCCGGCGCGAACGCGTCGTACTACATGGTCCGTGCCCTGCTCACCAGCGCCGGCAAGCTCGGCACCGAGCAGGTCCTCAAGGACATCGACAACCTCAAGCCGGGCGCCTGGCAGAACGACGCGATCAAGCAGGCCGCGCAGGCCTGGGGCGAGGTGGGCAAGAAGTACCTCAACCCCACCTTCCTCGGCCTCCGGCACACCGAGGTTCAGCTCCAGCAGAACCAGGACAAGCTCGCGATCTACCCGTGCGGCTCCTGGCTCGAGAACGAGCAGGCCAAGGACACCCCGCCGACGTTCGAGTACGCGGTGGCGGCGTACCCGAGCCTGACCGCGGCCGACAAGCTCCCGGCCACCGCGATCAACGCGGCGGCCGGCGAGATCTACTTCGCGGCGGCCAAGGGCAAGAACCCGCAGGGCGGCAAGGAGTACCTGCGGACCATGCTCTCCAAGGAGGCGGCGCTGGGCTTCACCAAGCTCACCAAGTCGCTTACCGTGGTTGCGGGTGCCGCCGACGGCCAGACCATCTCGCCCGGCCTGACCAGCGCGAACGACATGCTCGGCAAGGCCGGCAAGGACGTGTTCATGGGCTACCTGTTCGACACCTGGTACAAGAAGCTGGACGACGAGTCGCGCGGCGCCGTCAACGACCTGATGTTCAAGGGCGGCGACGCGCAGAAGTTCTGCGACCGGATGGAGGCGGCGTCCCAGGCGGTGGCCAAGGACTCCTCGATCACCAAGTTCACCCGCAGCTGAGTTTCACGGCTTTCCACGGCAGGAGCGTCATGCGGCACGGCAAGTATCCCTTCATCATCGGTTTTCTTGTCGTGCCGGTGGCGCTCTACGCCGTCTTCGTGGTGGCGGCCTACGTTCAGACCTTCCAGCTCGCGATGACCAACTGGTCCGGGTTCGGGCCGATCACCTACAACGGGTTCGAGAACTTCCGCAAGCTCTGGGACGACGAGCTGTTCTGGAAGTCGCTGCGGCACAACGGCTATCTGCTGCTCCTGCTGCCGCTGATCACGATCGCGATCGCGCTGATCTTCGCGTTCCTGCTGAACGTCGGCGGGGGGTACAAGGGCGGCGCGACCCGGGGCGTCTGGGGTTCCCGGATCTACCGGGTGATCTTCTTCTTCCCGCAGTTGCTCGCTCTCGCCATCGTCGCGGTGATCTTCGGCCGGGTGTTCGGCCCGGACAAGAGCGGCATGATCAACGGCCTGTTCCCGGAGTCGTGGCAGCCCTGGCTGTTCCTGGCCGACGAGCGCTGGGCGATGACCTGCATCCTCGTGGTGCTGATCTGGCAGGCGATCGGCTTCTATGTGGTGCTGTTCTCGGCCGGCATGGGTTCGATACCGCAGGAGATCTACGAGGCGGCGGCGCTCGACGGCGCCTCCCGGATCACCCTGTTCTTCCGGATCACGGTGCCGCTGCTGTGGAGCACGATCCAGGTCGCCTGGGTCTACCTCGGCATCGCGGCGTTCGACGCGTTCGCCCTCGTCAACATCATGACCGTGGACCGGGGTGGTCCGAACGGGGCCACCTCCGTGCTCAGCCTCATGATCTATCGCAACGCGTTCGAGTTCTCGCAGGCCGGTTACGCGTCCGCGATCGGCGTGGTGCTGTTCTTCCTGACCCTGTTCTTCGCGTATGTGACCCTGCGGTTCACCCGGCGCGAGTCCGTCGAAGTCTGAGGCGTGGCGATGTCCAATCTGACCACCAGCCGTGAAGCACCGGCCGGCGCGACCCCGGCGGGCCGTAAACCGGACACCAAACGGGAGATCAACGCGTTCAGCGGCATGGCGCACATCGCGCTGTTCGCGTGGGCGGTCATCACGGCCGGGCCGCTGATCTGGGTGCTGCTCGCCTCGTTCAAGAGCAACACCGAGATCTTCCTGGGCAAGCCGTTCGCGCTGCCCGAGACCTTCGCGCTCGACACGTACTTCTCGGCGTGGACCGAGGCGCACATCGGCCGGTACTTCCTGAACAGCGTGATCGTGGTGCTGATCAGCACGGCCGGGACGATGCTGTTCGGTTCGATGGCCGCGTACGTGCTGGCCCGGTACTCGTTCCCGGGCAACCGGGTCATCTACTACCTGTTCGTGTCCGGCCTGGCGTTTCCCACGTTCATGGCGCTCGCACCGCTGTTCTACATCCTCAAGAACATGGGACTGCTCGGCACGTACACCGGCCTGGTTTTGGTCTATATCGCCTATTCGCTTCCGTTTACCATCTTTTTCCTGGCGGCTTTCTTCAAATCATTGCCGTACGAGATCGAGGAAGCGGCCACGGTCGACGGGGCCTCGCACACCCGTAAGTTCTTCCAGATCATGTTGCCGATGGCGCGCTCCGGCCTGGTCAGCATCACGATCTTCAACATCGTCGGCCAGTGGAACCAGTACCTGCTGCCCGTGGTGATCATGACAGGCCCGGGTTCCGAGTCGAAATACCTGCTCACCCAGGGCATCGCCAACATCAGCGTCTCGGCCGGATACCAGAGCGAGTGGTCGACGCTGTTCGCCGCGCTCACCCTTTCGATCCTCCCCATGATCATCGTGTACGCCATTTTCCAGCGCCAGATCCAAGCCGGACTCACGGCAGGTGCGGTCAAGTAGCGTTCGGTTTAACATTGACGCTCATCGCTCTTATGGGGGTTGGCGCGCATGTTGAACGCCGCACTGCTGGCCGTGGGTCTGCTACTCGGGCCGGTTCCCGCTCCGGCTCCTGTGGACAATCCGTACAAAGGTGCCGTGGCCTATGTGAATCCGGAGTGGAGCGCCCGGGCGGCGGCCGAACCGGGCGGTGACCGGGTGTCCGGGCAGGCGACCGCGGTGTGGCTGGAAAATATCGCCAGCATCGAGGGCCTCAACGGGGCGATGGGGCTGCGGGCGCACCTCGACGCGGCGCTCGCCCAGCGGGCCGGGCTGGTGCAGTTCGTGCTCAACAACCTGCCCGGGCGTGACTGCGAGCAACTCGTGCCGGAGGCCGAACTGGGGCCGGCCGAGCTGGCCCGCTACCGTGCCGAATACGTCGACCCGATCGCGGCGATCCTGGCCGACCCGAAATATGCGGGCCTGCGCATCGTGACGATGCTCGAGGTGAAGGCGCTGCCGAACCTGCTCGTGAACACCACCCCGCAGCCGACGGCGACGTTCGGCTGCGACGTCGTGCGGGCCAACGGCAGCTACGTGCTGGGCATCCGTTACCTGCTGTCGAAGCTGGGCCCGATCCCGAACGTCTACACCTACCTGGACGTCGCCAGCCACGCCTGGTCCGGGCGCGACGACACGATGAACCCGCTGGTGCAGTTGGTTTCCGGGCTGGACGTGGACGGTTTCGTGACAAATGTCGGCAACTACTCGCCGCTCCGCGAGCCGTTCCTGACCGCCGAGGCGCGCGACAGCCGATGGGGCGAGGGCAATCCGTACCAGGCGGAACTGCCGTTCGCGCAGGCGTTGCGTACCCGGCTGATCGAGGCCGGTTTCTCCCCGCGGATCGGCATGCTGATCGACACGTCCCGCAACGGCTGGGGCGGCCCGAACCGCCCGGCCGCGCCGAGCGCCGCCCCCGACCTGAACACGCGCGTCGACGAGTCCCGGGTGGACCGCCGCGCGCACAAGAACAACTGGTGCAACCAGGCGGGGGCCGGCCTGGGCGAGAGGCCGAGGGCTAATCCGGCCAGAGGCATTGACGCGTACGTGTGGGCACGGCCGCCCGGCCTCTCCGACGCCAACGGAACCCCGTCCCCGATCCGCGGCTTCAACCGAATGTGCGACCCGACCTACGGCGGCGGCACGGCAAACGGCTTCAACCCGACGGGAGCGCTTCCGGGCAGCCCGGACCGCGGGGAGTGGTTCTCGGCCCACTTCCAGCAGTTGCTGGCCAATGCCTATCCGCCGCTGACCTGACGCCTGTCCGCCGCCTGTTGGCCACCGGCCTGTTGGCCGCCTGTTCGCCGCCGGTTCGCCGCCGGTTCGCCGCCGGCCTGTTCGCCGCCGCCCGTTCGCCAGCCCGTCCGCCGCCTGTTCGCCGCCGTCTGTTGATCGCGGCCGCGGTCGCCGTCTGGTTGTCAGAAGCCGGCGTTTACTCCGGTCGGCTTGCAGGCGGCGGTGATCGCCGTGCCGGTCTTTTCGAACTCCTTCTCGTTCGCCGACGGGTCCTTGGCCGCGAGGGACTTGGCGGCCTCCTCGCTGAACGCCGTCAGCGCGGCACCCACCTCGCTGTCACCCGCCGACGCGGCCAGCGGGACAAGCTTCTCGTGCAGCCCCGAAATGATCTTCTTCATGGCCTCCGGCGACTCGAAGTCCTCACCGGCCTGAACCGCCTTGACCAGCTCCGCCTTCATCTCCTCGCCGGCCTTCTTGACCGATTCGCAGATCTTCTTGTCATCGGCGCCGGCGGCCGCGGGTGCGGCTTCCGAGGTGGGCGTGGCGGCCGGTGCGGAGGCAGCGGTGGTGGCGGTTGCGGTGGGCGCGCCGGCTTCGTCCGCGCCGCCGCACGCGGTGAGAGTCAGCACGGAAGCGCAGATGAGCAGGGCAGAAGCACTACGGATTCGAGTCACGGGCGGGCACGCTAGCCGATCCTCACCTCCTTGATCAACTCGAAACCTACGGGGTCGAAGCGCGGCCGCCCGGGCCGTACACTGCCTGCCCTGTGAGAATCGGAAAGATCGTCGCTGGAGTCCTGACCTCGACAGTTGCCCTCGCCCTGACGGCCTGCGGCGGCAGCGGTGCGGCGACCGCCCCGCCGGCACCGGCCCCGGGCGGGCCGCGCGTGGGTGCGGCCGGCAGCGGCTGCGAGCTGCCGGTCACGTTCACGCTCGAGGAGTCGTACCAACCCAAGACGGTCTCGATCGCGCCCGACGACCCGCTGGCCGAACTGGCCAAGAAGGGCCCGGTCACGATGGTCTGCGAGATCGACGCCAAGCCCGCGGGCAACATCGGCTTCCTGCGGGTGTACGCCGGCGACAAAGCCGAGCTGCGGACCAGCCTCGAAGCGTTCATCGGCAAGGGTGCCCTCGAACCGGCCTTCACCGACCTGCGGATCGGCGACCGCGCCGCGGTGGAGGTCGTGTACCAGCAGAAGAGCCCGCTGGACGACGGCGAGGTGGACAAGGAGCGGGCGTTCGTGGTCGAGACCGCGCAGGGGATCGTGGTGGTCGCGCTCGACAGCTTCGACAGCGACGAGCACGAGAGCATCCTGCCCGCGTACGAACTGGCGAAGAGCACCCTGGCGTAATTCGGTCGCGGGTGGCGCTGCGCCCCCCTACCGTGTCACCACCCATCGCACCTTGGGAGGCAACCATGCGCACCAACGACCTTTCCTTTTGAGCCGACTAGCAAGCGCCGCCGGGGGTTCCCTCTAGCGAAACCCAGGTCAAGCGCGGCGACCGCGTCGTCGGAACGGACACCGAACTCATCGAGAAGCTCGGCGGCAAAGACCCGTGCCCGTGCGGGTCGGGGCGCCGGTTTCCGCCGGTGCTGCCGCGCGAGTGGCCGGTTCGACGACAGCAACGGCCATTACTACGTACGTGACTGACATCGCACGCCGCGCGGGTGCGGGCCATCCGCGCGGCGCCGGTGCCTATTCGCTGGACTTGGCCCACAGGTTGATGCCCGACTCGGTGGCGTACTTGTCGATCTCGGCCAGTTCTTCCGCCGTGAACGCCGTGGTGGACAACGCCGCCACGTTGCCCTCCAGCTGGGCTACGCTGCTAGCTCCCAGTACCAGGGACGTCATCCGCGGGTCACGCAGCGCCCAGGCGATAGCCATCTGCGCCAGCGACTGCCCGCGGCGCTCCGCGATCCCGTTCAGCGCACGGATCTTGTCGAGGTTTTCCTCGGACAGCCAGTCCTCCGACATCGAATTGCGCAGGTGATCCGGCACGCCGTTCAGGTATTTGCCGGTCAGCATGCCCTGCGCCAGCGGCGAGAAGGCGATGCAGCCGGCACCTACCTCCTCGAGCGTGTCAAGCAGCCCGTCCTCGATCCAGCGGTTCAGCATCGAGTACGACGGCTGATGGATCAGCAGCGGCGTGCCCAGGTCTTTCAGGATCGCGGCCGCCTCGGCCGTCCGCTCGGGTGAATAGGACGAAATGCCAACATAAAGAGCCTTTCCAGCCCGTACGGCCGAGTCCAGCGCGCCCATCGTCTCCTCGAGCGGCGTGTCCGGGTCGGTCCGATGCGAGTAGAAGATGTCGACGTAGTCCTGGCCCAGCCGGCGCAGCGACTGATCCAGCGACGCGGTCAGGTACTTCCGGGAACCCCCATTGCCGTATGGACCGGGCCACATGTCGTACCCGGCCTTAGTGGAGATGACCAGTTCGTCGCGGTGCGCCCGGAAGTCGGTCGCCAGCACCCGGCCGAAGTTCTCCTCGGCAGACCCGTACGGCGGCCCGTAGTTGTTGGCCAGGTCGAAGTGCGTGATGCCCAGGTCGAAGGCGCGACGCAGAATGTCCCGCTGCGTCTCCAGCGGACGGTCACCGCCGAAGTTGTGCCACAGACCGAGCGAGATGGCGGGCAGATGAAGTCCGCTGCGCCCGGTGCGGCGGTATTCCATGGTGTCGTAACGGTTGTCGGCAAACATGTGATCGTCCTCGGATTGCGCCGGCGCGGTCTGGCCAACAGGGTGGGCAACAGGGTCAGGGCAACAGGGCCAGGTCGTCGGCGGTGAGCTGGAGTGAGTCGGCCTGAGCCGAGTCGCGGATGGTCTCGGGACGGCTGGCGCCGGGGATCGGGATCACCACCGGCGACTTGGCCAGGTGCCAGGCCAGGCAGACGCGCTGCGGGCTGACCCCGTACCGTTCCGCGACCGTGCCGAACGCGCCGGACAGTTCGCCCGCACGCGCGATGCCGCCCAGCGGCGACCAGGGCAGGAAGGCGATGCCCAGTTCGTCGCACAGTTCGAGTTCGGGAGCCGAGGAGAGGAACGCGGGCGAGAACTGGTTCTGCACCGAGACCAGGCGGCCGCCGAGGATTTCCTGCGCCTGGCGGATCTGGCTCGGGTCGGCGTTGGAGATGCCGGCCATCCGGATCTTCCCGGCGTCGAGCAGGTCGCGGATCGCGCCCACGCTGTCGGCGTACGGGACATGGGGGTCGGGCCGGTGGAACTGGTAGAGCCCGATGGCGTCGACGCCGAGCCGCTTGAGCGACGCCTCGCAGGCCTCGCGGAGGTGGGCCGGCGAGCCGTTCTTGGTCCAGCTGCCGTCGCCGGGCCGCAGGTGGCCGCCCTTCGTGGCGACCAGCACGCCGGAGGTGTCCCCGCCGTAGGAGGCGAGCGCCTTGGCGATCAGCGACTCGTTGTGGCCGACCTCGTCGGCGTGAAGGTGGTACGCGTCGGCC
Organism: Paractinoplanes rishiriensis; assembly: GCF_016862375.1. Classification (GTDB taxonomy): domain Bacteria; phylum Actinomycetota; class Actinomycetes; order Mycobacteriales; family Micromonosporaceae; genus Actinoplanes; species Actinoplanes rishiriensis. The sequence continues at coordinate 17,748 of NZ_BOMV01000076.1, forward strand.
GTGTCGATCAGGGTGATACCGGCGTCGAGGGCAGCGTGGATCGTGCGGATCGACCGCTCCTCGTCCGGCCGGCCCTCGATCGACATCGGCATGCCGCCGAGACCGATAGCGCTGACCTGGACCTCGCCGATGCGACGGCTCTGCATGGAAAGAAACCTCCAGAAAAAGTGGGTACGTCTCCAACCCTCGTACCCCAACGGTCAGGAGTCCAACAGAAGAAAGCGCTCGGATTCAGCACGTAGACTGCTCAATCGTGGAGCTGCGACACCTGGAGTACTTCGTGGCGGTCGCCGAGGAACGCCATTTCACCAGGGCCGCGGAGCGGATGCGGGTGGCCCAGTCGGGGCTCTCGGCGTCGATCCGCGCGCTCGAGAAGGACCTGAACGCGGAACTGTTCGTCCGCAATACCCGCCGGGTCGAGCTGACGGACGCCGGCCGGGCCCTGCTGTCCGAGGCACACCGCACGCTGGCCAGCGCGGCGGCGGCCCGGGACGCGGTGGCCGCGGTGCGTGGTCTGTTGCGCGGCACCCTAGCCGTGGGCTGCGAGCAGTGCCTCGGAGTGATCGATCTGCCACCCATGCTGGCGTCCTTCCGTCGAGCTCATCCCGGTGTCGAGATCCGTTTGCGGTACGCCGGTTCCGGTCACGTGGCCGAGCAGATTCGCCTGGGCCGGCTGAACGTCGGATTCGTGGCACTGCCGGGCCCAGCCCCGGAGGGCGTACGGCTGTTGCCGCTGGCCGCCGAGGAGATGACCCTGCTCACCCACCCCGGCCATCGCCTGGCCGAGTATTCGTCCGTCGACCTGGGCCGACCTCGCTGAAGAGGACTTCGTCGACTTCAGCGCCGACTGGGGTGCTCGCCGGGTCAACGACCTGGCGTTCGGTCGTGCCGCCCTGGAACGCCGCATGTCCGTCGAGGTCAACGACGTACACACGCTCCTTGATTTTGTGCATCAGGGACTCGGGGTGGCGCTCGTGCCGGCACCGGTGACCCGCAAACCGCAGGCGAAGGGTCTTGCCGCGATCGCCCTGCGCCCCGGCGGTGGCGGCCAGTCTTGGCAGGTGTCGGTGGCGTTGCCCACAGCGGCGCCGCCCGGTCCGGCGACCGAGGCGCTGCTGCGGATGCTGCCGGGCAAGATGGCGGTATGAGTGACTCACTGACCGTCGCAGTACTCGGGACCGGGATCATGGGCGCCGCCATGGCCCGCAACCTGGCCAAGGCCGGCCACCATGTTCGCGCCTGGAACCGCAGCCGCCCGAAGGCCGAACCGCTGGCCGCCGACGGCATCACCGTGGCTGACTCCCCCGCCGACGCGGTGCGCGACGCCGACGCCGTGCTGACCATGCTGTACGACGGCGCAACCGTGCTCTCGGTGATGGCCGAGGCCGCCCCCGGCCTGCGGCGTGACCAGCTTTGGGTGCAGTCGACGACGGTGGGCCTGGACGACTTCCCGGCGCTGGCGTCGCAGGCCGCCGAGCAGGGCCTGGTGTGGTTCGACGCGCCCGTGTCCGGGACCAGGCAGCCCGCCGAGGCCGGCCAGTTGGTCGTGCTGGCCGCGGGCCCGTCGGCCGGCCGGGAAGCCGTCGCGCCGGTCTTCGAGGCCGTGGGCGCCCGGACGGTCTGGACCGGAACCGACCCCGCCGCCGCGTCGGCGACCCGCCTCAAGCTGGTGCTGAACAGCTGGGTGCTGGCCGCCACCCACGGCGTGGCCGAGGCGTTGGCGCTGGCCAATGGCCTGGGGGTGGCGCCGGACGACTTCCTGGGACTGATCGCGGGCGGACCGTTGGACATGGGTTACCTCCAGTTGAAGGCCAAAATGATCGTGGAAGACCGGCTGTCACCGGCCAGTTTCGCCGTCGCCACGGCCGAGAAGGACGCCAAACTGATCGCCGACGCAGGCCGCTCCCATGGCGTGCGCCTGGACGTAGTAGAGGCCGGTGCCGAGCGTTTCCGTAGGGCCGCCGAGCAGGGCCACGGCGATGACGACATGGCCGCGTCGTATTTCGCCAGCTTCGCCGAGTAGTGCGGTTTGGTGCGCCCATTATTCGCGGCGGCGCACTCCGCACGCCAATGAAATGTACGCTAGGTCACACGGGCAATTTTGCCCGAAGGTTGGCATGATCAAATACTGACGTGAGCCATGGGGCTTGCGCAAGAATCGGTCCATGCGACAGCTGCAATTCCGCACCACGATCAGGGCTTCTGGCATTCGCGACCGCGCTGCGGCATGCAATTATTCTTCCCGCAGCCGGACAGTTCCGCCGCGACCGCGAACACCACCGCGCATGGGGCTTGAAACGCCGGGACGCCGAACGATCACGCCCCGACCGCGAGCGTCAGGCTTCACGTGACCGGGTGAAGGCAGGCCGACCCGGGGCCGCTTCAACCCGTGCGCCTCCACTGAGGCGGCGCCCTTGTCAGGTGGCCGTTTCCCGGGGGCTGGATGCGAGGCGCCCGCCCGGTTGCGTATGCCTCGTGTCGGCGGCGGATTCGTCGCAGGCGCGGTGGGCGGGTTCGGCGGCGAAAGCCGGGTGACTGTCCGCGTCGGCCTGCTGCGTATTGGCGTGCTTTTGCGGCGTCTTTTCGGTTACTACTGGGCGAAGGTTTCGAATTCTGCCACTCGGGGGGTGCCATTCGAGGTCAGGATTTCGAAGCTTATTTTTCTTAGGGTGGTGGGGGTGAAGGTTATTTCGCCTGCGCCGGTGCCGGTGGCCAGGATGGTGTTGGCGTCGTGGTCTTTTACTCGCCAAGCGCGGATTCGGGGGGTGCCAGCCGGTTCTTTGATGATTATCCGGGACAGGCGGATGGTGCCTGGCCACTTCACCGAGACCGTGCCGGTTGACGCGGTGGGGGACCAGAAGGTGGACAGGCTGCCGTCTCTGACGTCGTTGAAGCTGGTTCCGTCGGCCTTGGTCGAGCCGTCCGCGTCCGTGTTGGCGCCCAGGCTCAGGTTGGGGGCGGGCGGTCTCGTGGTGGGGCGCGTGGTCGGCGGCCTGGTGGGGGAGGTGGTTCGGGGCGGGGCTTCCTCGTCGTCCGCTGTCTCGGTGGGCTCGGGGCGGGGGGAAGCGGCGCCGGCGGAGCCTGGGGCGGGCGGGACGTCCAGGACCGGGGCCGAGGCGTCGGGGCCGGCGGTCGGGGGTTCCCAAGGGCCGGGCAGGGCTACGGTGGGCGGGTTCGAGGACGGGTCCTCGTGGCGCCAGAAAAGGACCGTGGCGCCGATCAGCAGGACGCTTCCCATGACGGCCAGGGCCAGGGTCCACTGGGAGCGGACGGAGCTGCCCTCGTTGACGTCGGTGGTGGTGGCGTTCGGTTGGCCGGGGTATGGGCGATGGATACCGCCCGTGTACAACGGCGGAACACTCCTTGGTGATCCACCGGGGTCGCCCGGGGGTGTGCCTGCGATCCAGCCGCTGGTGGACGACGGCTCGTCGGCTTGGTCGTCGTGCTCGCTGCCTGTCACCACGGAGTCCTCGGTCGTCGGGTCGTCGCTCGCTGTCAGGGAGTCAACATACTGCTACCCACGGTCGATTGGACATGGGCAGACGAAATGTAAAGAGAACTGCCGGAGGGGCGAATGTTACGGGGATGCCGGGAATGCCTGGTCAGATACTCGAGTCAGCCGGGGACCGGGCGATGTCTCGGGCATATTGATGGATTGCGATTGTTCGAGGCTCGGTGCGGGCTGGACGGCACCGGGTTCACACGGCCCGCCGTCGAGCGGCAGCACCGGCTCGTGCTGCCGCGTTCGGGGGCCTACCTGTTGCGGGTCAACGGGCGTCAGTCCTTCGTCGACACCGGGGCGGCGGTGATCACCCGGCCCGGCGATGAGCTCAGCGTCGCGCATCCGCTGGGCTGCGGCGACACGTTCACGGCCGTGGAGTTGGAGCCGGAGCTCGACCGGTGGCCGGCTTCCGTGCACCGGCTTCCGCTGGACGACGTGGCCGATCTGCAGCATCGGCTCCTGATCGCCAGTTGCCGGCGTGGTGCCGATCGGCTTGCGGTTGCCGAGCAGGTGTTCGCGATCGTCGCCCGGCTTGAGGCGTCGAGCTTGCCGTCAGGTGTGCCGTCGAGCGGGGCGGTCCGGCCGGGGACCGCGGCGGTCCATCGACGTCTTGTCGCGGAGACGCAGGAGGTGCTGGCCGGCGGCCTTTTCACGTACGGCCTCAAAGAAATCGCGGCGGAGGTGAACGCCTCGCCGCACCACCTCAGCCGGATTTTCCGCCGGGTTACCGGCGAGACGCTGACCGGGTATCGAAATCGGATGCGGGTACGCGCGGTGCTCGCCGACGTTCAGGACGGCGCGGACTGCCTTCGGACGTTGGCGGCGCGGTATGGGTTCGCCGATCAGGCCCATCTGACCCGGCTGATGCGCCGGCAGGTCGGGCTGCCGCCGAGCGCGGTCAAACGGTTGCTGGCCGTCGAAACGCGCATGAATATCCAACGCCGCTGCGACTGAGATCGGGTCGGATGGCTTCCATGACAGCTCCGACGAGGCGCATCGGTGCCGCGTTGATGGCGGCCGCGCTGGTGGTGTCGCTCAGCGGTGGTCCGGCGGCGGCGCGCGGGACGACCGGCGGCGGCGCTCACGGTGGAGCGTCGCTCAGCGGTGGCCCGGCGGCAGCGCGCGGGACGACCGGCGTCGGCGCTCACGGTGGAGCGTCGCTCGGCGGTGGCCCGGCGGCAGCGCGCGGGATGACCGAGGGCGACGCCCGCGGTGGAGCGGTTGCCGCTGATGCTCTGCTCAGGGCCGGGCCGACGGGGGTCGATGAGCGCACCGGGCTCACCGATGCTCAGCCCTGTGTGGAGATCGCGGATTTCACCTGTTCGTATCTGACCGTGCCCCTGGACCGCAGCGGGCGCAGTGGGCGCACCGGGGGCAGGCTGCGGCTTCGGGTTGCGGTGGCCGACAACGCGGACGCGCCTCGTGGGGTGCTGCTCGTGCTGTCGGGTGGGCCTGGGCAACCCGGGCCGGCGCTGGTGCCGCGGATCTCGCAGCGGCTGTCCTACCTGCTTGAGGACTATCGGCTGGTCATGATCGACCAGCGGGGGACCGGCGCGGGGGCGATCGACTGTCCTCGGTTGCAGGCTGAGGTGGGGGCGTCGGATGTTACGCCGCCGTCGGCCGGTGCGGTGCGGGAGTGCGCGGGGCTGCTGGGGCGCGACCGCAACTTCTACACCACTTCGGACACCGTTGCGGACCTTGAGGATCTGCGGCGGGCGCTGGGGGTTTCGCGGTGGACGCTGGACGGGGTTTCGTACGGCAGCTTTGTGGCTACCCGTTACGGCCTTGCTCACCCGCGGCGCGTACACCGGCTTGTTCTTGATTCTGTGGTTCCGCAGGATCAGCTTGATGTGCTTTACCTGGACAGTCTGCGGCGGGCGGGCCCGGTGCTCCGGCAAGCCTGTGCCGAGCAGGAGTGCGGCCGGGATCCGGCGGCCGAACTGGCCGAGGTGGTGCGGCGGTATGACAACGGGGTGGGTGTGTTCGACCTGCTCGTGATCGCCAGCATCGTGGATCCGAAGCTGACCGGGAACGGGTTCTTTCCGGTGCTTGACCTGCTGCATCTGGCGGCCGAGGGCGATCCGGGGCCGCTTAACGCCGCCATCGCGGATCTCCAGGGTGGAGAGAACACGCCGCCGGGCGAGTACAGCGCGGGGCTGCACGTGGCGACGCTGTGCGCCGACCAGGTGGAAGCGCCCTGGGGTGATTCGGCGGCGCCGCTGCGTGGGCGGGATGCGGCTGTCGAACGGGCGTTGGACAAGGTCAGGGCGGGCGACGTGTGGCCGTTCGAGAGGGAGACCTCGGTGGCGCACGGCTTCGTGCAGGGTTGCCGGCACTGGCCGCCGGCCCGTCCCAATCCGCAGCCGCCTTCTGATCGGTTGACCATGCCGGTGCTGCTGATCAACGGGGACCGCGACCTGTCCACGCCGGTGGAGTGGGCGATCGAGCAGGCGGCCCGCACGCCTCGCGGCAAGCTGGTGGTCATCGCGGGGATGGGGCACTCGATCCAGGGGCGCAACGCGGAGGGGGACCGGGCGGTGGCGGAGTTCCTCATCAATCCTTGACGACGACGTAGGCTGTCTGCCGTCGATACGTCGAGGAGAGATCGTGAACCCTTCACCGCTGGAGCACTTCGGGGCGCTCTGCTTCGGACTCGTGGTCGGCTACATCACCTACCGGGTGCTGGTGCGCACCACCGAGAAGGCCGCGATCACCGACCTCACCGCGGTGCTCGGTGCGATCGGCGGCGCGGCGGTGACCGGGCTGTTCGACCCGGGCACCGCGCTGTTCGCGATGTACTCGATCGGGCTGGCGGTGGGCATGGTGGTGTACGCGATCGTGTTCGCCGCGCTGAACGGCCGCATCCCGTTCGCGAACGTGCTGGGCAGCGGCAATCGGGACAAGGCGTCGGACGGCCGCCCGCTGTAAGGTGTCCTGCGGTAAAACCGCGGCACCTGAGGAGCGTTCGTGCACCTGCATGATCTACGAGGCCGGCGCGTCGCCGTCTGGGGCACCGGACGGGAGGGGATCGCGGCGGTCGAGGCCATCGCTCCGCACCGGCCGGACCGGCTGATCGCCATCCAGGACAAAGTGACGCATCTCGCCACCTCCTGGACGGGTCACCTCGCCGAGGCGGCTCCGCTGCACGAGGGCGACGACGCGCACCGGCAACTCGCCGAGATCGACGTGATCGTGCGGTCGCCGTCGATCCCGCAGGTGCACCCGTGGATCATCGAGCACCGGGTCCGCGGCGGCGTGGTCACCGGCGGCACGGCGCTGTGGATGGCCGACCACGCGAGCAAGACGGTCGGCGTGACCGGCAGCAAGGGCAAAAGCACCACGAGCACGCTCGTTCATCACCTCCTCCAGGCGGCCGGGCGGCCCAACACCTTGGGCGGCAACATCGGCATCGCGGCACTTTCGCTTCCCGAGGTGCAGCAGTACGTGGTGGAGCTCAGCGTCTACCAGTGCGCGGACTTGACCGATTCGCCGAAGGTGGTGGCGTTGACGTCGCTGTTCCCGGAGCACCTGGACTGGGCCGGCAGCGAGGCCGCCTACTACCGGGACAAGCTCAACCTGGCCCGGCACGGCGCCGAGGTCGTGATCTACAACGCCGCGGACGAGCGCCTGACCGCCGAGCTCGGCGCCGGCCTGCCGCTGGTGGCCGCCAATGTGGCCGAGGGCTACCACGAGGCCGAGGGCTGGTTCTGGCGTGGCGCCGAGCGGCTGTTCCCGCGGGAGACGCTGGGCCTGCTCGGGCGGCACAACGCGGGCAACCTCTGCGTGGCCCTGGCCGCGGTCGAGGGGGCCGGCGTCGACGTCCCGGCTCTGCGCGCCGAGCTGGCCACGGCCGTCGCCGCTTACCGGCCGCTCGATCAGCGGCTCACCCAGATCGCGGACCCGTCCGGCCTCACGTTCGTCGATGACACGCTGTCCACTATCCCGCAGTCGGCGATCTACGCGATCGAGGCGTTCGCGGGGCGGCCGCTGACGGTGCTGCTGGGTGGGGAGGACCGGGGAGTCGACTACGGTCCGTTGCGGGATTTCTTCGTGGCGAGCGGGATCAGGTGCACGCTGATCGGCATCCCGGACAGCGGTGAGCGGATCCTGAGCACGTTGCAGGATCTGCCCGGGGTGACGACGGTGGTGGCGGAGGACCTGCCGGAGGCGGTGCGCCTGAGCCGCAAGGTCACCCCGCCGGGTGGCGTGGTGCTGTTGTCGCCGGCGGCGCCGTCCTACGGCCGGTACGACAACTGGCAGCACAAGTCACGTGTCTTCCGCGAGGCGATCGAGGCCAGCGCCTGATCGATCGGGATCGATTTGGTTCGAGTCGGTTCGGGGCGTAGTGCGGCGGTTCGCGGTGACGTATCAAGAGGCAACCGCTTGGTACCGAATCGCCCGTTCCTGACCCCGCAGGCGGGCGGCCGACGAAGGAAGATGCCATGACCATGTCCCCCCTGAAACGCACGGCCCTCGCTCTGCTCGCCGCCGCGAGCGTGGCCGTGCCCGGCGCGATCGGTGCCACCGCCTCTGCCGCCTCTGCCGCGCCGGCCGCACAGGCGCAGGTCGCGGCGGCGGAGATAACCTGGACCCTGGTACGGGCCTCGAACCCGACCGCCGATCAGCAGGATGCCTACAACCGGATCACGACGGCCATGAACGCGGCGGTCGCGCGGTACAACCGGCTCAGCGACCTGACCAAGGCGATCACGGTCAGCTACGTCCCGGGCGTGCCGACGGCCGACGGCAACACCAACGGCAGCATCCGGTTCGGCAGCAACCGCAGCTACATGACCGAGCGCACCGCGCTGCACGAGACCGCGCACACCCTCGGCGTGGGCCTGAGCTCCGGGTGGAGCCGGCTCGGCGGGAGTGGCACCTGGACCGGAGCGCAGACCACGGCGCTCGTGCGGCAGTACGACGGCGGCAGCGCCGTCATCCGCACCGGCGGCGGGCACTTCTGGCCGTATGGGCTGAACTACGAGAACGAGTTCAGCCAGACGAACGCCGACCGGCACGTCCACATCGTCGTCGCCATGAAGCGGGACGGCCTCTGACCGCAGGTGGTAACGGCGGGCCGCTCGACCCGGCCCGCCGTGCGGTTACTCGATCAAGGAGTCGGCGAGCGCCCGCGCCAGCCATTGTTCGTACTCCTCGGACGTCCAGCCGCGGTCGGTGATCAACAGTTCGTACAGCTCGGGCGAAATCATGGCCCAGACGATGTCGCGGGCCCGCTCGGGCGACAGGCCGGTGCGGAGGGGCGTCAGGTGGGCACGTTCGTCACCTACGACGAGCGCGGCCGCGTCGCGCAGGCATTCCCGCCGGCCGGGCGCCGGATGGTGGTGACGGACACCACTGGACCCGGATGCGCGACGGCCAAATAGCCGAACACTGGGCGAACCGGGACGACCTGGCGCAGGGCACCCAGTTGCGATGGGTGCCGCCGACGCCGCTCTATCTGTGGCGGATGGCCCGCCAACCGCCAGGCCGTCCGCCGGCAGATCAGGTGATGTCGTACGCCAGGTTGGGGCGCAGCCAGCGCTCGACCTCGTCGACCGGCATGCCCCGCCGGGCCGCGTAGTCGGTGACCTGGTCCTTGCCCAGGCGGCCCACGGTGAAGTACCGCGAGTCGGGGTGGGCGAAGATCAGGCCGCTCACCGCGGCGGCGGGGGTCATCGCGAAGGACTCGGTCAGGCCCACGCCGATGTTCGCCGTGCCCAGCAGGTCGAACAGCTCCTTCTTCTCGCTGTGGTCGGGGCTGGCCGGGTAGCCCAGCGCCGGGCGGATGCCGCGGAAGCGTTCGGCGTGCAGATCCGCCAGGTTGGGCTGGGCGTCCGGCTCGAACCACTCGCGGCGGGCCCGGAGGTGCAGGTATTCGGCGAACGCCTCGGCCAGGCGGTCGGCCAGGGCCTTGACCATGATGGCGCGGTAGTCGTCGTTCTCCGCCTCGTACTTGGCGGCCAGCTCGTCGGCGCCGTGGATCGTCACCGCGAAGCCACCCAGGTGGTCATCGGCCGGTGCTATGTAGTCGGCCAGGCAGCGGTTGGCGCGGCCCTGCGGTTTCTCGGTCTGCTGGCGCAGCATCGGGAACGTCACGCCGTTGTCCAGCACGATGTCGTCGCCGTCGCTGTGTGCGGGCCAGAAGGCGTACAACCCCCGGGCCTCGAAGTCGCCATCGGCGATGATCTTGTCAAGCAGGGTGTTGGCGTCGTCCCACAGTTCACGGGCCACCGGCTGGTCGAGGATCGCCGGGTATTTGCCCTTGAGCTCCCAGGCCAGGAACAGGAACTGCCAGTCGACCATCTGCCGCAGCTCGGCGATGGACGGCCGGATCTCGCGCACACCGGTGAAGGCCGGCGTCGGCAGGTCGCCGAAGTCGACCTTCTCCCGGTTGGCCCGGGCCTGCGCCAGGGTCAGCAGCGGCTGCGCGTGCCGGTTGGCGTGCTGCACGCGCAGGCGTTCCTGCTCGACGCGGTTTTCGGAGTCCAGGACCTGGAAGCGGCCCGGGTCGAGCAGGTTGCTGACCACGCCGACCACCCGGGACGCGTCGAGCACGTGCACGGTCGCGCCCTCGTATGCCGGCGCGATGCGCACCGCGGTGTGCTGGCGCGACGTGGTCGCCCCGCCGATCAGCAGGGGCAGGCTCATGCCGCGGCGCTGCATCTCGGCGCCCACCGCGACCATCTCGTCGAGCGACGGGGTGATCAGGCCGGACAGGCCGATCACGTCGGCGCCCTCGGCCACCGCGGTATCCAGGATCTTGGCCGCCGGCACCATCACGCCGAGGTCGATGACCTCGTAGTTGTTGCAGCCCAGCACGACGCCGACGATGTTCTTGCCGATGTCGTGGACGTCGCCCTTGACCGTGGCCAGGACGACCTTGCCCTGCCCGCGGCCGGCCGCCTTCTCCTTTTCCATGTACGGCTCGAGGTAGGCCACCGAGCGCTTCATGACCCGGGCACTCTTGACGACCTGCGGCAGGAACATCTTGCCGGAGCCGAAGAGGTCACCCACCACCTTCATGCCGTCCATCAGCGGGCCCTCGATCACGTCGAGCGGCCGGGGCAGTTCCTGCCGGGCCTCCTCGGTGTCCGCCTCGATGAAGTCGACGATGCCGTGCACCAGCGCGTACGACAGACGCTCCTGGACCGGCGTCTCCCGCCACGACAGGTCGACGGTGCGCTGCTTGCCCTCGCCCTCGACCGTCGAGGCGAACGTGACCAGGCGATCGGTGGCGTCCGGCCGGCGGTCGAACAGCACGTCCTCGACCAGTTCGAGCAGGTCGGCCGGGATGTCCTCGTAGACGGCCAGCTGCCCGGCGTTGACGATGCCCATGTCCAGGCCGGCCTTGACCGCGTGGAACAGGAACGCCGAGTGCATGGCCTCACGGACGACGTCGTTGCCGCGGAACGAGAAGGACAGGTTGGAGATGCCGCCGCTGGTGCGCGCACCCGGGCACCGCTTCTTGATCAGCGGGAGCGCCTCGAGGAACGCCTTCGCATACCCGTTGTGCTCGGCGATGCCGGTGGCCACGGCCAGCACGTTCGGGTCGAAGATGATGTCGTCCGGGGCGAAGCCGGCCTTCTGCACCAGCAGGTCGTACGCCCGGCCGCAGATCTCGACCTTGCGGTCGCGAGTGTCGGCCTGGCCCTGCTCGTCGAAGGCCATCACGACCACGCCGGCGCCGAACGCGCGGATCATGCGGGCCTGCTCGAGGAACGGCTCCTCGCCCTCCTTGAGGCTGATCGAGTTGACCACGCCCTTGCCCTGCACGCACTTGAGCCCGGCCTTGAGCACGCTCCACTTCGAGCTGTCGACCATCACCGGGATGCGGGCCACCTCGGGCTCGGTGGCAATGAGATTGAGGAACGTGGTCATCGCCTGCTCGCTGTCGAGCAGGTCGGCGTCCATGTTGACGTCGAGCAGGTTGGCGCCGCCGCGGACCTGGTCGAGCGCCACGTCGACGGCGCCCTGGTAGTCGTCGGCCTCGATGAGCCGGCGGAACTTGGCCGAACCGGTCACGTTGGTGCGCTCGCCGATCATGACGAAGCCGGTGTCCGGGCCGATCTCGAACGGCTCGAGGCCGCTGAACCGGGTGGTGGCGGCCGGCTCGACGACCGTGCGCGGCCGCTTGCCCCGCACCGCGGAGGCGATCGAGGCGATGTGCGGTGGCGTGGTGCCGCAGCAGCCGCCCACGAGGTTGACCAGGCCGGCGTCGGTGAACTCGGCCAGCAGGCCACCGGTCTGCTCGGGGGTCTCGTCGTAGCCGCCGAACGCGTTGGGCAGGCCGGCGTTCGGGTGGCTGGCCACGAATGTGCCGGCGAAGCGGGCCAGGTCGGCCACGTGCGGGCGCATCTCGGTGGCGCCCAGCGAGCAGTTGACGCCGACGATCAGGGGCTCGGCACGTTCGATCGAGCGCCAGAACGCCTCGACCGTCTGGCCGGAGAGCGTGCGCCCGGAGATGTCGAGGAACAGGGAGATCCACAGCGGTAGGTCTGGCGCGACCTCCTGAGCTGCCGCGATGGCCGCCTTGGCGTTCAGCGTGTCGAAGATCGTCTCGATCAGCAGCAGGTCGACGCCGCCCTCGGCCAGCGCCTTGATCTGCTCCTCGTAGGCCGCTTTGACCTGGTCAAAGGTGACCGCGCGGTAGGCCGGGTCGTCGACCTTGGGGGACAGCGAAAGGGTTACGTTCAGCGGGCCGACTGATCCGGCCACGAACTTGCTCACCCCGCTGGATTCGGCGGCCTCGTCGGCCGCCTGGCGGGCAAGTTGCGCGCCGCGGAGGTTCATGTCTTGCACGTACGCCTCGAGGCCGTAATCGGCCTGGGCGATGCTCGTCGCGGTGAACGTGTTGGTAGTGGTGATGTCGGCGCCCGCGGCCAGGTATTGCCGGTGGACGTCGAGGATCACGTCGGGCCGGGTCAGGTTGAGCAGGTCGGGGTCGCCGGTCACGTCCTGCGGGTGATCCGGCTTGATCAGCTCACCGCGATAGTCGTCCGGGCTCAGCTTGGCGCCCTGGAGCATGGTGCCCCAGGCGCCGTCGAGCACCAGCACACGCTCGCCGAGGAGTCGCCTCAACTCGGCCGTTCTCACACTTCTCTCCATACCGACCACCTCCGGACTAACGGAGGCGCCCTTGGTCGGTATCTCACCGAGCGAGCGTGGCGGGTGTCACCCCGTTGCAGCGCCTCTCGCTTCGGATGGCCAAGGTTACTCCACTTCTCATTTCGCCTCCGCGTACGCACCAACTGCTGAGACGTCCAGGGGGAACCGCACCGCGGTGTCACCGAAGAGCAGCCGGCCGGCCTGCTCCGCGCTCGCGTGCACCGCCGCCACCACCTGTTCGGCCTGCTCAGCGGGGCAGTGCACGACCACCTCGTCGTGCACGAACAGGACGAGTTCCGCCTTGGTGCCCTCCAACGCCGTGCGCAGGGTGGCCAGCAGCACGAGCGCCCACTCGGCGGCCGTGGCCTGAATCACGAAGTTACGGGTGAATCGGCCGCGGGCCCGGCCGGACGCGCCACCCTGCGGCATCTCGGCCGAGCCGGCCTCCTCGGGCGGGTCGAGTCCGGCGTCGCGCCAGGCGCTCGCGGCCGGCGGGCAGGTGCGGCCGAGCCACGACCGCACCAGGCCGCCGGCCTCGCCGGTGCGGGCCGCGGCCTCGACGAACTCGAAAGCGGTCGGGTAGCGCTGGCGGAGCACGGCCAGGGCCGGGACGGCGGCGCCGCCGGTCTGCCCGTACATGGCGCCGAGCAGGGCGACCTTGGCCCTGGCGCGGTCGCCGTCGAACGAGTCGGCGGCCAGCGCCGCGTAGAGATCACCGGCCGCGGCGGCCGCGGCCAGCCGGGCGTCGCCGGACACCGCGGCCAGCACCCGGGGCTCCAGCTGACCGGCGTCGGCCACCACGAACCGCCAGCCCGGATCGGCGATGACCGCGCGGCGCACCACCTTGGGCACCTGGAGCGCGCCGCCGCCGCGGGTGGCCCAGCGGCCGGACACCACGCCGCCCGGTACGTACTCCGGGCGGAACCGGCCGTCGCGCACCCAGGCGTCGCACCAGCTCCAGCCGTGTGCCGTCCAGATGCGGTAGAGCTCCTTGTATGCGAGCAGTGGCGGCACCGCCGGATGGTCGACCTTGCGCAGCACCCAGGCCCGGGTGTTGGGCACGTCGACGCCGGCCCGGGCGAACGCGCGGACCACCTCAGCGGGGGAGTCCGGGTGCAGCCCGTGCACGCCGAACGCCGCGTTGACCTCGGCGGCCAGCTCGGCCAGCCGGCGTGGCGGCCCCACCGGTTGCGGCGGCCCGAGCAGCTCACGCAGCACCTGGTCGTGCACGTCGGCCCGCCACGGCAGCCCCGCGTGTCCCATCTCGGCACCGATCAGCGCGCCCGCCGATTCGGCCGCGACCAGCAGGCGGAACCGCCCCGGGTGCTCCACACCGCTGATCCGTCGGAGCTGCCACGCGTACACCTCCTGGGTGGCCTGGAGCACGTCGAAGCCGGCGGCGGGCCGCGGAGCCCCGAATGTCTCGAAGAGTGCGCCCTGGGCGAAGCCCGGCGGCTCGGGCATCCGCGACGGCGGATCGGGAGGAACCGGCAGCCCGTGCAATCGCGCCCGCGCCGCCGGCAGCGCACGCGGCGAGCCCCACCAGCCCGCGTGCCCCATGAGCAGCGCCTCGGTCAGCTCGAGATCATGGCAGCGCGCCACCCGCACCCCGGCCCGGAGCAGGCCCGGATAGAGATCGGCGGTGGACGGCCAGACCCAGCGCGGGTGTTCAGCGGCCTCCCGCTCGGCGATCGCCCCCGCCAGATCATCCGCCACCCGCGGCGGACCGAGCGGCGAGCCGTCCGCCGCCAGTTCCTGCATCCGCCCGCCCTGCCTGCCATCGGGGGCCACCGCTACCAGCACATTCTCATTCTCGTACGTGGGTACGACAGTTTTCCGGTTAGGCTCGGCGGGTGACCGATCCGGAACTCACCGAGCTGCGCGAACTGGCCGCACAGGGCGACCGGGACGCGGTCGATCAGCTGGTCGAACTGGCCGGCGAGCGTGGCGACTTCGACGAGCTGCGCAGCCTCGCGGCGGCCGGCAGCAGCGACGCGGTCGACGTGCTGGTCGAGCTGGCCGGCGAACGCGGCGACGTGGCCGAGCTGCGGCGCCTGGCCGACGCGGGCAACCAGGACGCCGCCGAACTGCTGGCCGAACTCACCGACGAGGACTGACGTCACGCGGCTCGACATCGAACGCCTCACAGTAACCGGTCAGGTTGGTCACAGGTTGTGCTCGACTCGTGGCCGTACCGTTGACGGCATGGGTTCCCTCAAGCGGTTGCTGTTCACGCTGATCGAGCGCAAGTTGTACGGTCGCGGCCACGGGCGCGGGTACGGCCACGGTCCGCGCCGTTTTCACGGCCATTACCGGCGGCACCACGGGCACTACCGGCATCACGGCCACTACCGGCATCACGGGCACTACAAGAAGCGCCGCTACTGGTGATCACGGGCCGCGGTCGGCCCAGGTGTCCAGTTCCAGGTGGGTGAGCAGGCCCGGTGCGAACATCGCGGCGATCGCCAGCAGCGCCACGATCGTGAAGGCGCCACGCAGCACGATCGTCTCGATCTTGCCGCCCACCCGGACGGCCAGGTTGTCGGGCACGCTCACCATGCGCCACATCCGGCGCCCGGTGGGCAGCGGCCACAGGATCGGTACGCCGTTCCTGGTGATCATGTCGCCCAGGAGATGGACTAAGCAGCCCACGCCGACCGCGAAACCGAGCATCGGATAACCGCGGTCACCGGGCAGGTTGGCCGCGGTGAGAAAGGCGATCACGGCCGAGCAGAGCGTCACGATCAGCCAGCCGGCGCGCTCGGCCCACTCGTCGAACAGGCCGCGCAGCGCCAGCCCGGCCATGAAGAAGACGATGCCCACCACGGCCCACTTGCCGTAGGTGGCGGCGAGTGTGGTGGTGCCCCAGCCGACCAGGGCCGCGAACGGCAGCGTGTGGGTGAACGTGCGGTGCCCGTTGGTGCGGCGCGGGTCACGGCTGAGCTTGGTCGCGGTGTAGATGCCGAGCGACACCTTTTCGATCACCTCGGCCACGAACAGCGAGAACACCCCGAACGTGCGGGCCACCGTGGCGCCGCCCTTGTTGCGGGTGACCTTGCCGGACAGGTCGAGGTCGGGCAGCAGGGCCGCGCCGGCGCAGACCGTGGTGCCCACCGCGACCGCCAGCGGCGACTGTTCATACCCCGCGAAGTGGTCCAGTGCCCAGCTGCCGGCGAGCCAGGAAGCCGCGCCGGAAAGCGCGTGCGACGGACCCATCATCTGTAGTTGCCCCTCCCCGTACCCCGCCACTGTGGCAGAGCGGGGAGGGGCGTTCAACGACCGCCGCGTCCACTATGGAGTGTGCTGGATCACCGATGCCCGGGGGCGTTCCAGGGCGCGACCCGGTGCGCGTAGCTGTACCGCGGTTCCCAGTGCCGCCAGCGGGCGTGCCGGATCAAACCCATGACCAGGAAGATCAGGGGGATGGCCGGCCAGAAGAACTCGGCACCGGACAGGATCCACAGACCGGTGAGGATCAGGCCGACCGAGGCCACCACGGTGGCGTGCCGGATCAGGCCCCGGCGTGTCGCGAGCCGCGCCTGTGGCGTCTCGGCGAGGGCCCGCCGGCCACCGTCGGGGAGATCTGCCGTCAGCGGCCTCAGCTCATCGCGATATTTGCTGCCGTACGCGGTGGCGAGCCGCTCCTCGCCCTCCTCCAGGGTCAGGCGCCCCTCGGTCATGGCCGCGCGCAGGATCTCGGCGACCTGCTCGCGTTCCTGGTCGGAGGTGCGCATCCGGTTGGCGTCGGTGGTCATCACTGGTTCCTCCTCGGTGGGGCGTTGTGGCGTCCAGAGTCCCGGTTTCCGCGGTGGAAGTCGTCGGCCCTGGGGCGCATCTTGTTCCGGGCCTCGGGGCCGTTTCGTACAACCTGGGTCGACTGCCACCGGCGCCGCCTACGACCCAGGTTGTAGGCCCATCTCTGACCACGCGCCGATGCGCCCCTCGACGGCCGTACCGTAGGTTCGGCCACATGGAAGCGACCAGCGGGAACGGGCAGCAGTGGGCCCCGCCGTGGCGGCCGGATCGCCGCACCGGCCGGTTCACCATGCCGCCCGACCCGGGCGCGTTCCGGCAGCACAAGCGGGGGCTGCTCCCCACGGTCGCGTCCGGGATCTTCCACGTGGCCGGTGCTACCGGGCTGGCCCGCGACGGCGGCGTGTCCCGGCCGATGTCCGTGGGGCTCTACGCGCTGCTGCTGATCGGCCCGTTCGCGCTGATGTGGCGCCGGCGGTTCCCGGTCGCGGTGTTCGCGGTCGCGACGGCCGCCTCGATCGGCTTCGCCACCGTCGCCCAGCCGCGCTGGGTCTATGCGGTGGCCCCCGGGATGGCCCTGTTCAACCTCGCAAAAATGGGCCGTCGCTGGGCCGCCTGGATCGGTGCGGCCGCGGCGTTCACGGCATACCTGCTGGTCTGCTGGGTGCTGGCCGACCGGCTCGGTCTGCCCGCGATGGCCCGGCCCGACACCCGCACCACGCTGCTGCTGGCCGCCGCGCTGGCCGTGCTGATCTTCCTGGGCGGCGCGGCCAAGGTGCGCGGCGAGCACATGGCCGAGATGATCAAAGTACGCGCCGAGCGCGCCCGGGCCCGCGAGGAGCAGGAGCGGCGGCAGGCGTCCGAGGAACGGCTGCGCATCGCCCGCGAGCTGCACGACGTGCTCGGCCACCACCTGTCGCTGATCAGCGTCCAGGCCGGGGTGGGGCTGCACCTGATGGACAGCCGCCCCGAGCAGGCCCGCGAGGCGCTCACCGCGATCAAGACGGCGAGTGCCGAGGCGTTGCGCGAGGTGCGCGCGGTGCTCGACGTGCTGCGCACCGAGGACGAGGCGGCGCCCCGGCAGCCGGCGCTCGGCCTGAGCCGCCTCGACGACCTGACCGCCGACGCCGGCCTGCCGGTCACCACCCGGGTCACCGGCGACGCGCGGGTGCTGCCCGCCGAGGTCGACCGGGCGGCCTACCGGATCGTGCAGGAGGCGCTGACCAACGTGCGCAAGCACGCCGGCGACGGTGCCACCGCGTCGATCGCGGTCGACTACCTGCCGACCGCCCTGCACCTGGCGATCCGTAACGACGGCCCGGCGACCGCCGAGCCGGACGGTCCGGCCGAGGGCACCGGCATTGCCGGCATGCGGGCCCGGGCGCAGAGCCTGGGCGGCAGCGTGGAGGCCGGCCCGGTCGACGACGGTTTCCTGGTCTCGGTCCTGCTGCCCACCCCCGAAACTCTGGAGAACTGATGATCTCGGTGCTGCTGGCGGACGATCAGGCACTGGTGCGGGCCGGCTTCCGGGCGCTGCTCAGCGCCGAGCCCGACATCGAGGTGGTGGGCGAGGCGGCCGACGGGCTCGAGGCGGTCGCGCAGGCCCGGCAGACCCGGCCCGACGTGGTGCTCATGGACATCCGGATGCCGGGGGTCGACGGGCTCGAGGCCACCAAGCGGATCGCCGCCGACCCGGCGCTGGCCGCCACCCGGGTGGTCATCCTGACGACGTTCGAGCTGGACGAGTACGTGTTCGAGGCGCTGCGCACGGGTGCGTCCGGCTTCCTGGTGAAGGACACCGAGCCGGTCGAGTTGCTGCGCGGGGTGCGGGCGGTGGCGGCCGGCGACGCGCTGCTGTCGCCCAGCGTGACCCGGCGGGTGATCGGCGAGTTCGCGGGCCGGTCGGTGCAGAGCGGGCCGATCATGCCGCCGGTGCCGCTCGACCAGCTGACCGACCGGGAGCGTGAGGTGCTCGTGCTGGTCGCCGAGGGCCTGTCCAACGACGAGATCGCGGCCCGGCTGGTGATCAGTCCCGCCACCGCGAAGACGCACGTCAGCCGCACGATGAACAAGCTCGGCGCGCGCGATCGGGCCCAGTTGGTGGTCTGGGCGTACGAGGCCGGATTGATCAAACCGGGGTGGCTGAATTGATTTCCCCGGCCCTGTCGAAATCCGTGGTGCGATGGCGTCATCACTTCGCCGGCGCCGCAACGGGCGGTGCCCGGGAGGGAGAGCGACACCATGAAATACGCGCTGCTGATCTACGGCGACGAGAAGGCATGGGAGGCCCGCGACGAGCGGGAACTGCAGGAGAACCACGAGCGGCACGCCCGGTTCATGGCGATGCTGCGGGCCCGCGGGGCGATGCTCGGCGGCGAGGAGCTGACCCGGTCGGCGGCCGCGACCACGATCCGGCACGACGGCGACCGGGTCGGGGTGACCGACGGCCCGTACGCCGAGACCGCCGAGCAACTGGGCGGCTTCTACCTGATCGAGGCGGCCGACCTGGACGAGGCGCTCGAAC
Organism: Paractinoplanes rishiriensis; assembly: GCF_016862375.1. GTDB lineage: Bacteria > Actinomycetota > Actinomycetes > Mycobacteriales > Micromonosporaceae > Actinoplanes > Actinoplanes rishiriensis. The sequence goes on from NZ_BOMV01000076.1 coordinate 36,632, forward strand.
TCGCCCGCCAGTTGCCGGAGGCGATCGTCGAGGTCCGGCCCGTGGTGCTCCACCCGCAGGAATGACCGTCGACCAGGCCGTCGAGCAGGCGTACCGCGACGAGTGGTCCCGCCTGCTCGCACTGCTCGTCACCCGGCTGCGGCGATTCGACGTGGCCGAGGACAGCCTCCAGGACGCGTTTCTGGCGGCCGCCCGGGTCTGGCCGTCGCAGGGTGTGCCCGACCGGCCAGCGGCCTGGCTGTGGACCACAGCCCGTCGGCGGGCACTTGATCGCATCCGGCAGGAAACCGCGGACGCCCGGCGGCTGCCGCTGCTGCTCACCGGCGACCCGCCGCCGGATGGCACCGCGGGTGACGACGAAATACCCGACGAGCGGTTGCGGCTGCTGTTCGCCTGCTGCCACCCGGCGCTGCGGCCCGACGCGCGGGCCGCGCTGATGCTGCGCTTCGTGGCCGGGCTGACCACCGCCGAGATCGCCCGGCTGTTCCTGGTGTCCGAGCCGACCATGTCGGCCCGGCTCACCCGGGCCAAGGCCAAGATGGCGGTGGCCGGCATCCCGCTGCGCGCGCCGGCCGCCGCCGATCTGCCCGGCCGCCTCGACGTGGTGCTCACGGTGATCTACCTGATCTTCACCGAGGGCTACCGCGCCACCGCCGGACCCGACCTGCTGCGGCCCCGGCTCGCGGCCGAGGCGATCCGGCTGGGCTACCTGGTCGGCGAGTTGCTGCCGGGTGAACCGCGCACGCTCGCGCTGCTCGCGCTCATGCTGCTCCAGCATGCCCGCCGCGACGCCCGGGTCGGCGCCGGCGGCGACCTGATCCTGCTGCCCGACCAGGACCGCGGGCGCTGGCGGCAGGACGAGATCGGCCGGGGCCTGTCCCTGCTCGCTTTGATCGAGGCGGCGCCGATGGCGGGGGAATACCACCTCCAGGCCCTGATCGCGGCCGAGCACGCGAAGCCGCCACCGACCGACTGGCCGCGGATCGCTCAGCTGTACGCCGAGCTGGAACGGCGGACGTCCTCGCCGGCGGTACGCCTCAACCGGGCGGTGGCGGTGGCCGAGGCGGGCGCACCCGAGGCGGCGCTGGCGCTGCTGGACGACCTCGACCGGCAGCTGCCGGGCAACCATCTGCTGCCCGCGGCCAGGGCCGAGCTCTACGCGCGCCTCGGCCGGGACGCGGAGGCCAAAGTCGCGTTCGAGCGGGCGCTGTCGTTGGTGCCCACCGCGCCCGAGCGCGCGCATCTGGAACACCGGCTGTCCACCCTGACCGCCGGGCCGGGCTGATGTCCGGCACCCGCGGTCCACGGTGGCCGGCCACCCCCGAACGGGCGGATCTTCGACTCCGGCGGGTGTCGGCTTTCCAGCTCAGCGTTCCCCCGGCTCGACAGGGGCTCCTAGCATCCGGGGGATGGTGGAGTACGGCCTCGGGGTCGACCTTGGCACCACGCACACCGCTGCTGCGATCAATGTGGGCGGTGCGGTGGAGACTGTCCGGCTGGGCGCCCGGCGCGACGAGATCCCCTCGCTGGTCTTCCTGCGCACCGACGGCGAGGTGCTGGTCGGCGAGGCGGCCCAGCGGCGTGGCGAGGCCGAACCGACCCGGCTGGCCCGCGAGTTCAAGCGCCGGCTCGGCGACCCGGTGCCGGTGCTGCTGGGCGGCACGCCGATGTCGGCGCACGCGCTCGCCGCCCGGCTGCTGCGGCACGTCACCGACACCGTCACGCACACCCAGGAGGCGCCGCCGGTCCGGATCGTGCTGACCCATCCGGCGAACTGGGGCCCGTACAAGCGCGAGCTGCTCCAGCAGGCGGCCGGGCTGGCCGATCTGCCGCAGGTCACGCTGCGCACCGAACCCGAGGCGGCCGCGGTCCGGTTCGCCGGCACCGCGCGGGTGGCGGCCGGCGAGACCATCGCGGTGTACGACCTGGGCGGCGGCACGTTCGACGCGGCGGTGCTGCGCAAGACGGCCGAGGGCTTCACCGTGCTGGGCGAGCCGCAGGGCGTCGAGCAGTTGGGCGGCATCGACTTCGACGAGGCCATCCTGGAACACGTGCGTACCACGGTCGGTGCGTCCCTCGAACTGACCGACGCCGACCTGACTGATCCGGCGGTCACCGAGGCCCTGGCCCGGCTGCGGCGCGAGTGCGTGGAGGCCAAGGAGAGCCTGTCGTTCGACACCGAGGTCGAGATCCCGGTGGCGCTGCCCCGGCTGCACACGCGGGTGCGGCTGAGCCGGGCCGAGTTCGAGGCGATGATCGCCCCGGCCCTCGGCGACACGGTGTCGGCGCTGCGCCGGGCACTGCGCTCGGCCGGCGTCGAGGCGGGCGAGCTGCGCTGCATCGTGCTGGCCGGCGGCTCGGCCCGGATCCCGCTGGTGGGGTCGCTGGTTTCGGAGGCGTTCGGGCGGCCGGTCGCGGTGGACGAACAGCCGGAGATGGGGATCGCGCTGGGCGCGGCCCGCCTCGCGGGGCCGGCCGGCCCGCCGCCGGCGGGACCACCGCCGGCGGGGCCACCGGTGCGGACGCAGTCACCGGCCGTGCCGCGGCCGGGCTACGTGCCGTTCTCGGGCGCGTCGGGCGCGCCGGGGCAGGCCGTCGGGCCCCGGCCGGCGGCTGGGGCACGCTTCACCCCACCGTCTACCGTCCCGGGCGCCGGCTTCGCGGCGGGCACTGCGCGGGTGCCGGGCGGGGCGCCTTCCGGGTCACCTGGGGTGCCGGGCGGGGCGCCTTCCGGGTCGTCTGGGGTGCCGGGCGGGGCGCCTTCCGGGTCGCCTGGGACGCCGGGCGGGGCGCCTTCCGGGGTGCCGGGTGGCGGATCGGCATTCGGGACCGCGGGTGGTGGGGCGCCTGGCGGGGTCAGCGCCCGCGATCGGCTTCGGGCCTATCGGTGGCCGGTGATCGGTGGGGTTGCGGCGGTGCTGCTGGCGGCCACCGCTGTCACCGCGGCCGCTGCCTGGCCCGACGGGGACGACGACAAGGTCGTCACCACCGCGGGGCCGGGCGCCGATGCCAGCGGGGCGCCGGCTGTCGCGGCGGCCGGCCTGTTGTGGCGTACCGCTACCGGGGTGCCGGCCACCGGGGCGCCCGCGGTGGCGGGCGACCGGGTTCTGGTCGGTGGGCAGGACGGGACGCTGCGGGCCTACCGGCGCGCGGACGGGCAGCTGGACTGGGAGCTGGCCGTGGGGGCCGGGCTCCGGGTGGCTGACCGGGTGGCGGCGGGGGTGGCCTATGCGACCACGGCGGACGGCGCTGTGCTCGCGGTGGACGCCGAGCGGGGTGAGGTGCTGTGGCGGCGGGACACCGGGGGTGCGGTCGACGCGCGGCCGGTGGCCGGTGACGACCGGGTCTTCGTGGGTGGCGGCGGGACCGTGATGCACGCGTACCAGGTCGGCGGCAGTCATCGGCGCTGGCGCGCGTGGCCGGGTGTGGAGATCCAGGGTGCGCCTGCGGTGAGCGGCGAGATCGCGGTCGTGGCTGGGGACGACGGGCGGCTGCACGGGATGAACGGGTTCGGCGAGGTGCTCTGGAAGCGCCGCGTCGGCGACGTCACGGCGGGGCCGGTCGCGGCGGGTGACGCCGTGTGTGCGGCGGTGGATGCGCGGTCGGTGCACTGCCTGCGGGCCTCGGACGGGGAGCAGCTGTCCAAGATTGACTTCACCGGGGCGGGGCCGGCGGCGCTGGCGGGAGTGGACGCTGCGGTGTTCGTGACCGCGGCCGACCGGTCGGTGTCCGCGTGGGACACGCACGGCGGCGGGCTGCGGTGGCGGCACCGGCCGGGCGGCGGAGCGGCCGAGGCAGGCTTCCCGGCGGTGTACGGCACCGGCGTTGCGGTGACCTATCCGGACGGCCGCGTTGCGGGACTCGATGCCGGGCTGGGCACCGAGCTGTGGCAGTACGCGGCCGGTGACCGGTTCGCGGTGGCGCCGGCCGGCGACGAGGCGGGGGTGTTCGCGGTGGCCGGCAACGGCACGCTCTACGCGCTGCGCCCGCCGGGGGACGCGATCGCGGTGCCGCGGCCGGCGGCCACGACAGCGTCGCCCACCCGCGAGGCGACCAGCCCAACGCCGTCCCGCCGGCCGCGCACCACCCGGCCCACCCGGTCCACCTCGCCGACCACCGCACCACCGCCGACAAACCCCACCACCGAACCGACGACGACCACCCCACCAACCCTGCCGACCGACTCCACCGTCGAGCCCAAAAGCGCGCCCAGCACGAAGCTCAAGGCCGAGCCCAGCACCTGACCGACGGCGCTGATCCCCGTTGCGCCAGCTTCGGGCCGGTTCCCCAGAAGGTGTCGACGCCAGGGTCGCTGACGACCGGGGTGCGCGTGGCGGCGGGTGCTGTCCGATGTGGAGGGACATCGGCGGTCGGGTAATGCGCTAGGCTCCCGGCCAGCAACGTGCCGAACACGGGGGAGGACGGCATGGGCTTACTTGGTGATTTGCTGCCTGCTGCCCGCAGGTTAAGCGTGATGTGCTGCCCTTTCTCTCCCCGTGCGCGGTTGACACCCAGGCACACGACGAGAGGACCTCGATGGTGAACGCGGCACTCCGTAACACCACGCTCCTGCGGCTGACGGCGGTGGGCGCGGCGAGCGCACTGTTGCTCGGTCTGACACCAGCGGCGGCGCAGGCGGCCGTCACCGAGACGACGGTTGAGCTTCCGCTGGCCGCCGCGGCGGATGTGGTGGCCGGCGCCGCCGGTGTCTATGTCAGCGGCGGGCGGACCAGCACCCAGATCGTGGTGACCAACCCGGCCGGCGGCAATCACCGCATCGTGGACGACCTGCCGGGGCCGACGGATCTCGAGCTCAGCCCGGACGGGAGCGTTCTCTACGCGGCCCTGCCCGCCGCCAACGAGATCGCGGCGATCGACACGACCACCCTGCAGGAGACCGCTCGCTATTTCACCGGGGTCGGCGCGTGCCCGTCCTCGCTGGCCGTCATCGAGCAGACGCTGTGGTTCGGCTACGGCTGTGACCAGTGGGGCGGCAACATCGGCCGGATCGACGTCAGCGACCCGGCCCCCACCGCGGCGGTCCGGCAGTCCCCGGTGGACTTCTGGAGCCACCCCAAGCTCAGCGTGGGGCGCAACGACCCGGGCCGGCTCTTCGCGGCCCAGCCGTCGCTGAGTCCGTCGGCGGTTCAGATCTTCACGGTCGCCGCCGACGGCACGCTCACCGCGGCCGGACGCACCGAGCACACCGTGGTCGGCGGCAACCTGCGGGACATGGCCGCCGCTCCGGACGGGGCCACCTTCTACACCGCGTCCGGTGCCCCGTACGAGATCCTGCAGTTCGAGTCGCACGAGCTCACCGTGGCCCGCCGCCGGTTCGCGACCGGGCCGTACCCGAACGCCGTCGAGGTTTCGCACGACGGCACCCAGATCGCGGCGGCCGCCGACGGCAGCGGCCTGTTCGTCTTCCGGCCGACCAGCGCCCAGCCCACCAAGCTGACGCTCACCGGATCCAGCGGCGTCATCGACCGGGGCATCGCCTGGGCACCCAGCGGCGCCCAGTTGTACGCCGTCACCCGGAACACGCCGAATGCGGTCCTGCACGTGTACACCGCGTCGATCGCAGCCAAGCGCCTGGCATGACCAACAAGTAACGCACGAGTGACGCCCGGCCGTGCTCAGCGGCCGGCGGTCGCCAGGTAGCCGTCCTCCAGTCCGGGTTCGACCGGTTGCGCCTGCGGGCTGGGGGCGGTGGGCGACACGATCCGGTAGCGCATGCCGTTCTCGTGCGGGAGTGCGGAAACGACCGTGCCCTCGGCCGGCGGCGGGCCGTCGGTGACGACCGACCAGACTCGGCCCTCGGCGCGGCGGGTCAACTCGTCGACCGTGCCCCGGAAGATCAGCTTGCCCTTGGCGAGCACCGCCACCTCGCGGCAGGTCTGCGCGATGTCGTCGACGATGTGCGTGCTCAGCAGCACCGTGCGCCGGTCCGCGAACTGGGACAGCAGTGTGCGGAAGCGGATCCGCTCCTCGGGGTCGAGACCGGCGGTCGGCTCGTCCACGATCAGCAGCTGCGGGTCGGCGAGCAGGGCCTGGGCGATCCCGACCCGCTGCCGCATACCGCCCGAAAAGCCGCGCAGCCGCCGGTCGGCGTGTGCGGTTAGCGCCACCACCTCGAGTAGTTCCCCGACGCGCCGCCGCCGCACCGACCGGTCGTCCATGCCCTTGAGCAGCGCCACGTAGTCGAGGAACTGGCGCGCCGTCAGATCCGGGTAGACGCCGAGATCCTGCGGCAGGTAGCCGAGCGTGCGCTGGACGGCCGTCCGCCCCGTACCCGTGCCCATGTCGTGCCCACCCACCGTGACCTGACCGGACGATGGCCGCAGGATGCCGGCCAGGATGCGCATCAGCGTGGTCTTTCCGGCACCGTTGGCGCCGAGCAGGCCGAACATTCCGGTGGGGACGACCAGGTCCAGGCCGTCCAGGGCAAAAACCTTTTGGCCGTACGCCTTCGTCAGGCCGGAGATTTCGATCCTCATCGGTATGCCTCTCAACGGGTTCGGTAGGTGCGCAGCGCGTGGCCGCCGGCGAGCGCGAGGGCGGCGAGAACCAGCAGCACACCGATGGACAGCCACGCCGTCGTCGCGGTCGGCTCCGGCCGCAGGAAGTTCAGCGCGGCGCCGGGCAGCGGGCCGGCCCAGGTCTCCTCGCCATCGATGCCGTGGAACCCGAAGAGCCCGGTGAGCGGGTAGCCGCCGAGCGGGTGGATCAGGCTCCGCGCGAGGGTCGGCATCATGTCCGGTATCACGATGTTGCCCCACAGCCAGTAACCGACGAACAGCACCCGGAACAACGGCGCCGGCATGGTCAGCGGAACGACCAGCGCGAACGCGGCCACGAACAGCAGGCCCGGCACGATCACCACGGCGGTTGCCGCCAGCGCCCAGCCGAGCGCGCCGGGCCGGCTCGTGTGCACCGCGTACGCGGTGGCGAAGCCGAAGTACACCAGCAGCACCGGGATGGCCGTCGCGGCGCTCGCCCCCAGGTATTTGCCGAGCAGGCGGGCACCCGGCCGGGCCGGCGTGGCGTCCAGGATCGGCGCCACCCGCAACCGGTCGTCGCGGATCATCCGGTCGGCGAGCAGGCAGCCGAACCCGATCGCCAGCAGCGCGTGGATCTGCAGCGCGAGGCCGAGCACCGCGGTCTTCGCCTCGGGCGGCGCCTCCCGCGGATCGAACAGGTCGCGCAGCAGGCTGCCGCCGATCAGCACGAACAGCACCAGGGTCAGCGCCGGCACGATCCACACCGAGCGTTTGCGGATCTGCATGCCGAACTCGTACCGCAGGCTCGCACCGAACTCGGTCATCATTCGTCCCCCTCGCCGGTCAGGCGCTCCGAGCGACCCAGCACCACCAGCGCGAGCGCGATGAGCGCCGCAGCCGTGCCGAGCAGGGTGAGCCGGTTGGCGGTCCAGTCGCCCGGCACCGTGCCCCGGGTCGTGGCGAACAGGTAGAGCAGCCGGCCAGGCTGGTGCTGCTGCACCAGGTCGGCGAAGAACTGCTGGATCGTCCACAGCGTGGTGACGATCGCGCCGGCCGCTGCCGGGCTGCGGGAGATGGCGCCGGCCGCGAAGCCCGCCGCGGCCAGGGCCAGCGTCGGCGCCACCCAGGTGAGCTGCCCGGCGACCGGTCCGTGGTTCTCCGGCCAGCGGTCCCACCAGCCGGTCCCGATCAGCACGGCCGCCGTCAGCAGGGCGACCGTCGCCGCCCACGCGAGCGTCACGGTCATCCGGCGCAAGAGCGTGATCCGGTACGACGTGGCGGTCGTCAGTTGGATCTCGACGGCCTCGTCCCGGCCGACCAGCGAGGCGCAGGCCACCCCGGCGGCCAGCGGAACCGCCATCTCGAGGGCGCCGAGCAGGATGCGGGCGGTGGTTGCGTCGCTCGGTTGCGGGTTGGCCAATGCGGCCGCGACGCCCAGAGCCACAGCGATCGGTGGGCCCAGCGCAGCCGCCCAGCCGGCCCGGCGCACCTCGTACCGCCAGAGGGTCAGTGGTCTCACATCGGATGGGTAGCGCGCCACCCGTGCAGTGGTTCACCGCGGCCCGCGACGGCCACCGCGGCGACCGCGACCGCGGCGCTGATCGCGAGCACGAGCGCGTTCGTCGACCAGGCCGCCAACACGAACCGGGCCGGCCAGTCGTCCCGTGCCAGGATGCCGCCGGCCAGCACGCGTACCGCCCACACGCCGACGGCCGCGCCCAGCGCGACATCCGGACCGAAGCGGACGGCAACCAGCAGACTCAGCGAGGACAGCAGCGCCATCGGTCCCAGCCACGCGCCGACCAGCGTGTTCAGGCTCGCGGTGCCGGCCGCGCTGGAGACGGTCAGCACGGCCGAGGCGGCCAGCGCGAGCACCACGTCGTAGCCGAACACCAGCGCGAGGCGGATCAGCAGCAGCAACCGGCCCGAGGTGGGCGCTGCGGCGACCAGTTCGGCGGCCGGGTCGCGGCGGGCGCGGTAGGTGCCGGCCACGCCCGCGGCGGCCACGATCGGCGCGACCAGCGAGAGCACCAGGCCGGCGATCCCGGGCGCGCCCTGGATCAGCACGATCGCCACCCCGAGCGCCATGACCAGGGCCGAGGCGATGGGCACGGCCGGTCGGATCAGCCGGGCCTCGGCGACCACCAGAGCAGCAAGAGGGCGTGCGCGCCCCGGCCGGTGACCGGTCGGCCCGTCCATGGCGCTCCGGGTCAGCACCGCGCGCACCAGCCGGGCCGGATCGGGCGCGGCGGTCTCGGGCAGGGCGGCCGCCGCGATCGACTGCCAGGCGGCCAGGTCCGCGCGGCAGGACGAACAGTCCGCGACGTGAGCGCGTACCCGCTCATGCTCCGCACCATGCAGCACGCCGGCGGCATACGACGGCAGCAGATCCTTCATTCGGCCACCTCCTGGGCGATGAGCGCCGCGGCGACGGCGGCCCGGGCGTGATGGAGCCGGCTCTTGACCGTGCCGACCGGGATCGCGAGGACCTCCGCAACGTCGGCGAGCGGCAGGCCGGCCACGAACACCAGCGCGATCACGTCCCGGTGATGCTCGGGCAGCCGGTCGACGGCCGCCGCAACAGGCGTGCCACCGGCCGCGGCGATCGCCAGTTCCTCCGGCCCGGCCCCCTGATCGGCCCGGTCCGGCAGGCCAGCGCCGGCGGGTTCCGGCCGGGCCCGCCCGCGTAGCCGGTTGTGCGCCTGCCGGCGGGCCACCCCGAACAGCCAGGTGGTCACCTTGGCCCGCCCTTCGAAGGCGCCGGCCGACCGCCAGACCGCGAGCATGGTGTCCTGCAGAATCTCCTCGGCGGTCATCCGGTCCCCGGCGAGCCGGTGCAGATAGCCGAACAGAGCGCCGGAGTACCGCTCGTAAAGCCGGGCCAGGGCAGCGGCGTCCCCGGCCGCAACCGCCCGCAGCAACTCGTCGTCGCCGGCCATCCGCTCACCCCCTCCGCCTGAAGGGTAAGTAGCAGCCCCGGCCACGAATGGTTCACCGGGTAGCCTCGCCTGGTGTTCTCGCCTCATGGACCGACGCTGCGCGAGTTGACCGTGCAGGCGCTGTCGTCGGTCGAGCGTGGTTACGACCTGCTGGCGCCCAAGTTCGATCACACGCCGTTCCGTACGCCGGAGAGCATTCTCGTCGGGACGGCCGAGGCGCTCGCCGGATTCGGGCCGTTCGGCTCGGGGCTCGACGTGTGCTGCGGGACCGGCGCCGGCATGCAGGTGCTGCGGGCGCTGTGCACGGAACGGATCACCGGGGTCGACTTCAGCGCGGGCATGCTCGAGCAGGCGCGCGCCGCGCACCCGGGAGCCAGTTGGGCGCGCGCCGACGTGCGGGCGCTGCCGTTCGCCGCGGAGTTCGACCTGGCGGTCACGTTCGGCGCGCTCGGCCACTTCCTGCCTGAGGAGCGGCCGGCGGTGTTCGAAGGGGTGTATCGCGCGCTGCGGCCCGGCGGACTGTTCGCCTTTCCCATCGGTGAGCCGCCCGCGTTCCCCTCGGTCGGTTACTGGGCAACACTCGGCTTCGACGCGGCCATGTGGGTGCGCAACGCGGTGTGGCGCCCACCCTTCGTCATGTACTACCGCATCACGACTTCCCGGGCGCTGCACGACGACCTGACCACAGCCGGCTTCACTGTCGAAGTGGCCAACTTGTCAGCGCTGCCCCGGGCTCGCCTGCTGCTGGCCCGCAAACCGCTCGCATGAACAAAGCCACCTGGCGGCTCTCCGGGTCGCGTTGTTGTCGATTTGCTGATCGTGGATCGTGGATCGTGGACGACTGGGGGCTGGGATGGGGCCACCTCACCAGACACCAGGAGCTGGCGCGAGGAGCCAGCTATCGGAAGGAGTTCTCGGAGAGGGGAATCACCCAGGCCCGGCGTTCGGCGATCAGACCGTCGCGCATCACGAAGACCTCGGCCATCGACATGCGCAGCGTGCTGCCGTCGGGGCGGGGGGCCTCGCCGTAGAGTTCGGCCATCACCACGTTGTCCTGTTCGACCATCCGGATGACGTCGAGACGGGGTGGGCCGACGAAATCCGGGCCGTCGATGGCTTCGTCGTACGCCTGCTTGCCTTTGAGGTTGAAGGCGCCGTAGACCGTCCACTCGATGTCGTCCGTGAGGCAGGACAGGATCTGGGCGTGGTCGTTGGTGCGGAAACCGTCGAGGTAGCGGTTGACCGTGTCGGTGTTCAGTGACATCGGGACAGCCTAGAGGCGGCGGGCCCGCAAGGTCTCGGCTACCGACCAGGCCTGGAACGGGCAGCCGGTGGCCTCGTGCGGGGCGTCGCCGTCGGCCGTTTCGGAGACCGAGCCCAGGCCGTACTCGCCCAGGTGGTCGTCGGCGTCGGACAGGGTCTGGTCGGCGGCCACGCCAAGTTTGCCCCAGGCGGCCACGAACGGGCCGGTCAGCCAGGGCCAGACCGAGCCGGTGTGGTAGGCGGAATCGCGTTCGGCGGGGGAGCCCTGGTGCCGGCCCCGGTAGCCGGCGTCGGTGGGTGCCAGCGTGCGCAGGCCCAGCGGGGTCATCAGGGCCGAGCCGATCCGCTGCAGGGTGGCCGGTTCGGGGCGCAGCGGGGCGTACGGCAGTGACCAGGCCAGCAACTGGTTGGGGCGCAGCGCGGCGTCGTCGCCGTCGGGGCCGTCCACCACGTCGTACAGCCAGCCGGTCGGGGCCGGGAAGCGGCGGGTGAAGCCGGCCAGCGCGTCGGGGTGGGCCCGGACCGCGGCTCCGGCCCCCGTACGGGCCTGGAAAGCCAGCTTGATGACGGTGGCCAGGCCGTTCACCCAGAGCGCGTTGATCTCGACGGGCTTGCCCCGGCGCGGGGTGACCGGAACGCCGTCGACGCGGGCGTCCATCCAGGTCAGTGCCTTGCCGTCGGCGCCCTGGCGGAGCAGGCCGTCGGCCGGGTCGGCGGCGATGCCGTAGCGGGTGCCCTTGAGGTGGTGGTCGACCACGTCGAGCAGGGCCGGCAGCAGTTCCGCGGCCAGGTCGAAGTCGCCGGTCGCCGCCACGTGCCGGCCGACCGCGTGCAGGAACCAGAGGGTGCCGTCCGCGGTGTTGTATTCGACGCTGCCGGTGTCGGCGGTGTTCGCCAGCATGCCCTCGGACAGCGTGGCCGCGTACCCCCGGAGCAGGTCGCGGCCCTCCTCGGCGCGGCCGGTGGACAGGAACAGGCCCTCGTAGCTCAGCATGGTGTCGCGCGACCAGGCGCCGAACCACGGGTAGCCGGCCACCACGTCGGTGCCGGTGCTGGTGCGGATTACGAACGCGTCGGCGGCCAGCGCCAGGGTGGCCTGGGCGTCGTCGGCCGGCTTGGCGGCGGCCACGATGGCCCGGTTGCGGGCCCGGGCCGCGGACACCGTCGTGCTGGCGGCCGCCGGCGGGTCGGTCAGATCGCCGGCCCAGGCCGACACCTGGGCGGTGGCGCCGGGCTGCCGCAACTCGGCGTGGAAGCTCCCGGCGTACCAGAGATCCTCGACGGGTTGCAGGCCGCGCGCTTCCTCGGCGCGGTAGCGCACCCCGCGGTACCAGTCGCCGCCGCGGCGGAAATCGGGGCCGCGCAGCCGGTACGCGCCGTCCACCACGCAGCCGCCGTCGACCGGGGTGACCTCGGGCGGCGGGCCGCCGGCGGTGCGCTCGCCGTGCGCGTCGCGCCAGGTGGTCAGCGCCTCCAGGGCCAGCCGCACCGGGCCGCCGGTGAGCAGCCGGTGCACCACGGCCACCGCGGGCCGGCCGGACACCATGGCGATCTCGCGTTCCAGCACCACGTCGCCGATCCGCCAGCGCCAGCGGGGCAGGCCGTCGACGAGTTCGAAACCCGCGAGCAGTTCGTGTCCGGCCGGGGCGATCGTCCCGTCTGCCCACTCGTGGGTGGCGAGTCGCACCGTGGTGCCGGACTGGAGGGTGAGCACCGGGTCGAGCGCGGCCAGGCCCAGTTGCCGGGTGGCGGGCGTGTCGCCGGCGACGATCAGCAGGCCGTGGTAGCGGCGGGTGCGCAGGCCGTTCACCGTGCCCATGGCGTAGCCGCCGCGGCCGTCCGGGACCAGCCACTCGCGGGCGGCGCCCTCGTCCAGGCGCCCGCAGACCTGGGAGCCGAACGCGAGGCGGCGCACCGTAGCCACGAGATGACCCTTCGTTGTCAGGCAGAATTCTGCGTGTCAGGACATGTAACACGGGCAAGTGACAATCTCAGTGTCGTCGAGTCGGTGACGATGATCGAGTTATGGAGGTGAGACTCGGCGTGGCGGAGCGCGTACGCCTGGCGCAGGCCGACTCCGGCGAGCAGCCGTGGCGCGCGTGGGGCCCTTACCTCGCCGAGCGCGCGTGGGGAACCGTACGGGAGGACTACAGCGAGCACGGCACCGCGTGGGACTACTTCCCGCACGACCATGCGCGGTCCCGAGCGTACCGGTGGAACGACGACGGGATGGCAGGCATCTGCGACGACCGTCAGACGTTCTGTTTCGCTCTGGCCCTCTGGAACGGCCGGGACCCCATCCTCAAGGAGCGGATGTTCGGCCTCGGCGGCGACGGCGGCAACCACGGCGAGGACGCCAAGGAGTACTGGTGGTATCAGGACTCCACGCCCACCCACTCGTGGATGCGCTGGCGCTATCACTACCCGCAGGGCGCTTTCCCGTACGACCAGCTGGTGCGCGTCAACGGCCACCGCTCCCGGGAGGAGTCCGAGTACGAGCTGATCGACACCGGGATCTTCGACGACGACCGGTTCTGGGCCGTCACGGTCGACTACGCCAAGTCCTCACCGACCGACATGTGCATCGCCATCACCGTGTCGAACCGCGGCCCGGACCGGGCCACCCTGCACGTGCTGCCCACGCTCTGGTTCCGCAACACCTGGTCGTGGGGGCTGCCGAGCCGCCCCAAACCGGCGCTCGCCGGCGCACCGGGCCGGCTGGCCGGCGTACACCGGACTCTTGGGCATTTGATCCTCGAGGGTGAATGCTCGGCACCCACCCTGGTCTGCGACAACGAGACGAACTCGCAACGGCTGTGGGGACTGCCCGGCACCAGCATGTACCCGAAGGACGGCATCAACGACCACCTGATCGCCGGCAGCCCCACGGTCAACCCGGCGCACACCGGCACCAAGGGCGCCCTGCACTACCGGATCACGCTGCGTGCCGGCGAGTCCCGCACGCTGCGGCTGCGGCTGGTGCAGGCCGACGAGGAGCCGGGCGCGCTCGACCTCGGGGCCGGCTGGGAGTCGGTGATGGGCCACCGGCGCGGCGAGGCCGACCAGTTCTTCGCCGAGCTGATGCCGGCCGGCGTGACGCCCGCGGAGGCCGACGTGGCCCGGCAGGGGATCGCCGGCCTGATGTGGGGCAAGCAGTTCTACCACTTCGACGTGAAGCAGTGGCTGACCGGCGACCCCGGCTCGGCCCCGCCGCCACCGGGCCGGCGCTACGGCCGCAACAACAACTGGTGGCACATGAACAGCTTCGACGTCATCTCGATGCCGGACCCGTGGGAGTACCCGTGGTACGCGGCGTGGGACCTGGCGTTCCACTGCGTCTCGATCTCCCGGGTCGATCCGGGCTTCGCCAAGTCCCAGCTGTTGCTGCTGCTCCGCGAGTGGTACATGCACCCCAACGGCCAGATTCCGGCGTACGAGTGGTCGTTCGGCGACGTGAACCCGCCGGTGCACGCCTGGGCCGCGCTGCGGGTCTTCGAGATCGACGGCGGCCGGGACTTCGACTTCCTGGCCCGGGTGATGCACAAGCTGCTGCTCAACTTCACCTGGTGGGTCAACCGCAAGGACGTCGGCGGCAACAACGTGTTCGAGGGCGGCTTCCTGGGCCTGGACAACGTGGGCCCGTTCGACCGGTCGGCCGCGCTGCCGGTGGCCGGCGTGCTGGAGCAGTCCGACGGCACCGGCTGGATGGCCATGTACGCGCTGAACCTGCTGGACATGGCGATCCAGCTGGCGCTGCACGACCGCACCTACGAGGACATGGCGACGAAGTTCTTCGAGCACTTCGCGTACATCGCCGAGGCGGCCTACCGGCAGGGTCTGTGGGACGAGGAGGACTGCTTCTTCTACGACCAGTTGCGCCTGCCGGACGGCCACAAGCTGCCGCTGAAGGCGCGCTCGATCGTCGGCCTGCTGCCGCTGGCGGCCACCACCCGGCTCACCGCGGGCACGCTCAACCGGCTGCCCGAGCTGAACGCGCGGCTGCGCTGGCTCCTGGCGGCCAACGGCGAATACGCCGACGTGATCAGCGCCCGCCGGCTGTCGGCCGAGGGCCGCCAGCACCGGCTGCTGTCCATGGTGGGCCAGGACCAGCTGCTGCGGATCATCGCGCGGATGCTCGACCCGGAGGAGTTTCTTTCGCCGTACGGGATCCGGACGCTGTCCCGGGCGCACCTGGAGAAACCCTTCACGGTGTCGCTCGGGGGCTCCGACTTCACCGTGGGCTACGAGCCGGCGGAGAGCACGAGCGGACTGTTCGGCGGCAACTCCAACTGGCGTGGCCCGGTCTGGATGCCGGTCAACTATCTGCTGGTCGAGGCATTGCGGGAGTACGCGGCGTTCTTCGGCGACGACCTGCTGGTGGAGTACCCGACCGGGGCGCAGCAGAAGGCACCGTTGGCCGCCGTGGCGGACGACCTGTCCCGCCGGCTCATCTCACTGTTCCTGCCGGATGCCGACGGCCGGCGCCCGATCTACGGCTACAACGAGATCCTGCAGACCCATCCGGAGTGGAAGGACCTGATCGTCTTCCCGGAGTACTTCCACGGCGACAACGGCGCCGGGCTGGGCGCGTGGCACCAGACGGGCTGGTCGGCCCTGGTGGTCGACCTGATCCTCACGTTGCGCCGCTGAGCCGGACAGGGGACCGGCGGCGCGCCGGTCACGCAGCGTTCGGCTGACGCATCCACGGCGCTGTCGCCGATCCGGCGGGCAGGCCGCGGCGGTATGGCGGTGTTCAGTCCTTTTCAGTCGTTTCCAGCTAAGCCACCCCGACGTCATGAAATCGATGAAAATCAGCGCCGCCACGCGTTGCGTCGTCAGACGAAGGGGAAGTCCATGAATCGAGCAGTGCACCGCAGATGGTGGATCGGGGCCGCCGTGACCGCCTTGGCTGTCCTCACCGCCGCCGCCCCCGCCGCTGCGACCGGAAGCGGTTCTGGCGAGGCGGTCCTCGTCAACAGCGCCGGTCAGACGATCACGGCGGCTCAGGTGAAATCGGCCCAGTCCAGGGCGGCGAAGCTGCGGGCCGCCGACGCCCGGCGCAACCCCGCCAACGTCGCCGGCCAGGACATCATCATCGGCAACGACGACCGGACGCTGATCTCGCCCACCACGTCCAGCCCCTACCGGATGATCGTGCACGTCGAGTCGTCCATCGGGGGCTGTACGGGATTCATGGTCAGCCACGACACTGTTCTCACTGCCGCCCACTGCCTCTACAACTTCCACCAAGGCTGGGGCTGGGGTCAGAACCTGATCGTGCGACCCGGCCGCGACGGCGGAAACGCGCCGTACGGCTCATGCACCGGCCAGTCCTGGGTGCCCGTCGGCTGGGTCAACAACGGAGACCTGCCGAACGACCTGGGCGGCGTCAAGCTGACCTGCGACATCGGCGAGCAGACCGGCTGGTTCAACATCTTCGCCAACGACAACCTCTCCCAAGTGAACACCGCGATCATCACAGCCGGATACCCGGGAGACAAGCCGGCCGGCACGCTCTGGCGGGCAGCCGGGACAGTCGTGTCGCACACCTTCGACATGATCAACTATTCGAACGACATCATGGGCGGGCAGAGCGGCTCGCCGCTCTACCGGTGGGCCGCACCCTCGGGATGCGTCGGGTACTGCGTCGCCGGCATCGTGACCAACCACGGCAACGAAACAGTCGGCAACGCCGGACTTCGCTTCAATTCCCTGAACATCGGCCACATCAACTACTGGATCAGCCTGCCCTGACCAACCTCAGCAGGACCGGAGGGTCCGTGGCACGCGCCACGGGCCGTTCCGGAACTGTCTGGCCGACGGCGACCGTCGCGACTGGGGTTAACTTAACGGCATGCGAGAGATCGTCAGCACGACCGACGCGCCCAGCTCACCGTTGTTCAGCCAGGCGGTGAAAGCTGGCGGCCTGGTCTACGTCTCGGGCCTGGTCGGCATCGATGTGACCACGGGGAGCTTCGCCGGACCGACGATCCAGGAACAGACACGGCAGGCGCTGGCCAACTGCCGCGCCGTCCTCCGGGCAGCGGGCGCAGCATGGGAGGACATTGTCGAGGTCGGTGTCCTCCTCGCCAACCCGGCCGACTTCGCGGGCATGAACGAGGAGTACGCGACCTGGTTCCCCAGCACACCGCCATCACGCTACGTCGCCAAGCTCGGCGTCGAACTACCCGGCGTTCTCGTGTCGATCCGGATGACCGCGTTCACCGGCTGACGGGACCGTTGCCGGCAACTCTCCCGGCGGGTGATCGCGGTCAGCTGCCTGCGTAAATGTGCGCGGCCCAAACCGACGGCGCATCAGCGTATGCCGCTCGATGCTCCACCGTGATGTCGTGGACGATCTGGGCGACGTCGCCGGTCTCGCCTGCCGCGGTCAGCCGCTGGTAGAAGGCATCGGCGAAGGCGGCCGCGATGTCGTCGACGACCGGCCACAGGGTGGCCACCACGGCGGGGTATCCGGCCAGTTGGAAGGCGCCGGCTATGTGGATCGCCTCGTCGGGGACGGTCTCGTCGGTGCGCGCTGTGCCGCATGCGGAAAGGAATGCCAGCCGCGCGTCGGTGAGGCGGAGCTGGGCGACGTCCCGGACGGTGAGCTGGGACGCGTCGTCCGGGTGGATGGCCAGCCTCGACTCGGATGGATCGGTCGCGTCGCTCACGCCGTGGCAGGCGAAGTGTGCCCAGGCGTGTTGGGGCAGCATGGCCAGAATCGCGTCGGCTGTCACCGTGGGCCCGGAGAACACCGTCGCGTCCGGCACGAGTTTCTGCAGTGCGGCGATCTCGTCGGTCACGCCCGGCAGGGCCGGGCCGTCGCCGTGGGTTCCGACGACGAGCATGGTGCGCTGCTGCCGGGTCGGCCGGCGCGCTGCACGTCGCAGGTGACGCAGCACCCGTACGGTCGGGGTGTAGCAGGACACGGCGCGGTCCACGATGGCCGCGTGCAGGGGCAGGAACGCGAGCGCCCCGGTCGCGGACCACCAGACGCGCTCCACCTGCGCCGGTGCGGCCGCGCGCGTCAGGGTGTCCAGGACCGGCGCCGCGATGCTTCGCCGTGCCCAGTCGAGCACCTCGGCAATCCGGGTCTCGGCCGCCTGCGCCTGCTCCGCGGTCGCCGCGTCGTCGTACGCGTCGCTGATCGCGGCGAGGAAGGCCGTCACCTGCGATTCGGCGATGTCGGCGTCGAGTGCCGGCAGTGGCCGGTGAAGCACGGTCTCGCCAGTCAGCAGCAGGGCGTCACCCCGGTGCCGGCTCGCGTTGATCATGGCGATGGGCCCGCGTTTCGCCTCCGCGAGCAGCTCGGTGAGTGAGGGCGGCCGGAGGAAGTCGGTGAAGCCGGGCTGTTGCTGGATCGAGGTCACGATCTGCTGCCAGCGATCGGCCAGTTCCTGACGGCGCCGGACCAGCACGGCGGATGGCGGCGCTGCGCCCGAGCCGGAGTCAGCGTGCCGGCCGGGCTCGGCGTCCAGAGCGAGACAAACATCCTCGTACGCGTCGGCGAGCTCAGGGTGCTGTGTGCGAAGGTCGTCGAGCTCGGTGCGGTGCTCCAGTTGCTGGGCGAGCAGGATGCCGCGGCCGCGTTCGAGCCACTGCACGGCCAGGGCCGGGTCGTCGTTGACGAGCGCGCAGGCTGCGGCGTCCGCGGCCAGGCCGCCGAGCTGGCCGAGCTGGTGCTGCCGGTCGTGCCGGGCGAGCTTGCGCGGGACGACCGGCAGCACCAGCAGCGCGAACGCTTGTTCGTAGGCTGCCTTGGCCTCCTCCGGCCGGTCCGCGCGCAGGGCGCATCCGCCCCAGAAGCGGGCCGCAAGCACGCGTACGACCGGCCGCGCGGCGATCATCTCGGCGGCTTCCCGGTAGGCATCGACCGCTTGCCGGAGCGCGCCGCGGTCGCCGTACGCGTCATGGCGGTCGGCCAGAGCACCCCCGAGGCTGCCGAGGTAGACCGCGCGGTGCGGATGGTCGTCCGTGACCTGATCGACGGCCTGCCGCGCCGCCGCAACCGCATCGTCCAGATCGGAGGGATCGTGACCCAGGTCGTGCCGGGCTCGGAGGGACATGCTGAGGTTGGAGAGCACCCGTGGCTGGTCGGGGTGGCTGTCGCCGAGCAGTGCCGCGGCCCGCCGGTCCAGATCGATGGCCTGGTTCAGCACCGCGACACCGGCGTCGCCGGCGGGACGGTCCCGCTCGAAGCGGCTGTTCAGCAGAGTCGCGAGGTTGGAGAGATAGGTCGCCCGTTCGGGGCTGTGCTCGTCGGTCGCCTCCACGGCTTCGCGCAGCAGACGGTTCGCTTCGTCTTCGGCGTCCCGGTCGCCGTAGCGTTCGTACCGTTCGCGGAGGGCGTTGCTGAGGTTGGACCAGAAAGCCGCCCGGTCGGGGTGCTGCGGAGGCAGGGTCTGCGCGGCCTCGCGCAGCACGCCGATGGCCTCGTCGAGGAAAGCGGTGTCACCGTCGAGCTCATAGATGGTGAGCAGCACGTTTCCGAGCGTGCTCAGGTGCAGCCGGCGATAGGGTGGCACCCCGGACTGAGCGGCGACCGCCTCACGCGCCAGGTCTGCGGCCCGGTGCAGCGCGGCCGTCTGACCGGTCTGCTCGAAGAGCGTCATCAGGATCGCGGCCAGATTGCTGAGCAGGGCGGGCGGGTCCAGGCCGGGTCGGGCCCCGCTGTCGCCGGCCGCCGCCTCGAGCAGTTCCACCGCGCGTTCCAGTTGCGCGCGGTCGCCACTGCGCTGAGCGCTCGTCCACAGAACCGAACCGAGGTTCGACTGTCGGGAGGCATATCGCGGGTCGCTGATGTCGGTGCCGGACAGCGCCCGATCCATGAGGTCGACGGCCTCCTGGAGGTCAACTGCCTGTCCGGTCCGGTCGTAGAGGCAGCTCAGATCCGACGCGAGATTGGTCAGCAGGGTCGCTTCCTGCGGGTGCCCGGCGCCGAGCCGGACCGCGGCCCGATGGAGCTGCAAGGCTTCACTGAGCACCGGCTCGTCGCCGCTGAACAGGTATTCGTCGCGGAGCGAGTTGCCGAGGTTGGCCATGGCAATCGGGCGCGTCGGGTGCGCTTCCGGCAACGTCTGCACGGCCGCTCGCTGCGCGGCGACGGCGGCGTCCAGATCGTCGGGGTCGGCCGCGGCCTCGAATCGGAGTCGTAACGAGCTGGCCAGGCTGAGCCACAATGCGGCCAGTTCCGGATGCGGCCGCTCGCCGTCGTCGGGGAGATCCGAGAGCGCCTGCTGGCCAAGGCGGATTGCCGCGTCCAGATCCGGCCGGGCGGCGGTCTGTTGGTACCGCAGCCGCAGGGCGCTGGCGACATTCGTTCGATATGTCCGCAGGTCACCGGCGCCGAGCCGGTCGGCGACCGCGATCGCCTGAAAGCCCGCCTCGACGCAGCGGTCCAGGTCGGACCTTTCGCCGGTCTGCTGCGCCCGGGCGAGCAGCGCGGCGGCCAGGTTTCCGCATGCGGCCGATTGATGAGGCGACCCGTCGGCGGCCAGCCGGACCGCTTCGTCGCCGGCCTCGACGGCGAAGTCCAGCGCTTCGAGGTCACCGGTTCGCTCGAACCGGGTCACCTGCGCCGCGGTGACGTTGCCCAGCACCGCAACAAGATCGTCATTGGTGGCGCCCACATCACGCCGGGCGACGTCGAAGAAGTGCAACGCTGCATCCAACAGCGCCGGATCAGGGTGTTCCCGCGCCCGCCGCAACAAACTGAGCGCGATCGTCGATGCTGTCGCTAGATCGGGTGCATCTTCCGTGTCGAGCATCCGGGTGACCGCTTCGGGGAGACTTTCCGGAAACGGCCCAACCACGCTCACGAAGAAGGCCAGTGCATCCGCGAGCTCATCCTCATCCTGCCCTTGCGGCAGTGCCTGATAACGCAGCCAATGCAGCCAGCCCAGACGCAGCCGCACCTGCGGATGCGCGCGAAAACCGGCCGTCTCGCGCAGCAAGGCTCCAGCCGCCGCCGTCTCGGCAGCCAGCAGAAAATCCGGTTCGGCTGCCTCGATCACCGAAGTCACATGGAACAAGGCGTCCAAGGCCTCGGCAACTTCCGGCGGATCTTCGCTCAACGTTTCCCCGTTCGGGCCGACTGGCCACAACGGTAGGCTGGTCGCGGGCCAGTATCCAAGCCCCCGAGGAGGTGGCCTTGACGGGTCCGCGTGACCTCACGGTTCTGCACAACGTTCTCCAATGGAACCTGACTGACCAGCGCTGGGAACGCGTTCGCGAGGCGCTCCGCAGCACCGAGACCGCCGCCGCCAGGCAGGATCCGGCCGGCGTGCAAGCTGGCCTGAACAGCCTCCGCCGCCTGGGACCCGCTCGGGTGGCCAACCGCCTGACAGCCGCGGTGGCCGGCCCCCCGACCGGACCTGCACCCGATGACGTGATCGAACTCCGCAACCGCCTGGTGCACTCGCTCGAGGTTCCGCCGTCCACAGCCGAGCCGGGATCGCCGCCGGTGGCCGAGGAGCCGGATGCCAAGGAGTGACCGCACGAGAGCGGTCATTCAGAAGCCGGCACTGCTGATCCACGCGTTCCTCGACGCGAAGCAGGCCACCGAGATCGGATCCGCGGCACATGCTTGTCTGACAAGCCTGTGGGCGTCAGTTAGTGGGCTTGGCCTGGACGAACCGGTGCCGGGCCTGCCGGCTTCCCTCGACGATCTCAACCCGGCGACCGGTGCCGGCCTCACGGTCATCGCCGCCGCCCGCGACCCCGACCCCCAGGCCATCCGCGAATGCCTCGTCTACCGCCACCTCGATGTCGTCGGCGTCATGGTCATGCTCGCCCCCAACGACGGCCGCACCGGTTGGCCCCAGCAGCAGGACCAGTGGGACAACGCAACCTCTACGGTTCCGCTCGACGCGGCCCTGGGCACGGCAGCCGTTCACCTCGGACTCACCGCACCCACGCGACGGCGCTTCAGCCGAGGTGGGATCGACCGGGCCGCCCTCGCCGAGCGCATCCGCCCGCTGCTTCCGGCACCGCGCGACGGCCGGTGGCCGGCATGCTGGTCGGCGTCCGACGACCTGGACATCACCCTGTGGGAACTGCCGTGGCGCAGCGCCGGACCGGCAACGAAACATCGCCGCCTGCTCGCCGTGGCCCCGAACGCACGAGAGCAAACGCTCGACGAATGGTCCTGGACCACGGGCGACTCTCCCGGCCTCGCCCCGCTGACCCGCTATCTGCTGCACACCACCAAGATCAGATACGAGTACGGCGTCATCACCACCGACCTGCCCCGCCTGCGCCGCTTCGCCGACGAACTATCCGCCGGCGCCGAGGATCTCCTCCGCGAGAGCGAAGCGTTCAGCGATCGCGGGTGGCTGCCCCGCGCGCGACGCGCACGCGTACACCCCACCGATCTGCGCGACGCGGGCCGCCGAGTCAACGCGATCGCGACGGCGACAGACGGTTTCGCGAACTCGCACAACCAGCTGACCACCGCCGTCGAAGCCGTACGCTTCGCGCGGCGAAACGCCGCCGCCACGGTCGCGAGCTTCCGCTCCCCGCCTGGCGGTCCGCTCCCGGCCGACGTCAACCTCGCCGACGCCGTGGAGATGCAGGCTTCGACCGAAGCGGCGACGCTCGCCGCCGTCATGCGCCGGGCCGAAGAAGCCCGCCGCCTCGCCGACACCGCGATCACCGATCACGTCCGCGACCGTCAGGCTGAGCTGACCGTCGTGCAGACGTCATTGCTGAGCGGTTTGATCATGGCGCTGGCCGCCATCCAGTCTCTGCAGATCAAGGTCGGGCTTCCGGGACCGCTGAACTGGCCGCTCATCGCACTTCTCGCGAGCATCGCCATCACGGTGCCGCTCATCCTGCCCAGCTGGCGGTTGGCCGATCTCGGCCGCACCTCCGAAAACCGGCGGCTGCCCACCGCGGCGCTCGCCTTCCTCAGCGGGTCGGCGGGGTGGTTCGCCACCTCGCTGGTGTCCGTCATCGTCCGGGACGGCGCGGCCGCACCGATGTGGTGGAGCGTTCTTGCCTTCGCCGGCAGCGCACTGACCGCCATCGGTGTCAACGTCAGGGCGCTTTCGCCGCGCCGGGCAGGTCGGAGAACTTGAGCCGAGCGGTTGGACCTTGGCCCCTGGTGGGACCGTCCACCTTCCGGAAGCCAGCGTGTCGGCGCTGCCCAGTGATTGATCGGGTCAAATGAGTTCACTTCGGGTTGGCCCGCTCGGCGGCAGATCCGGACGCATTAGATCGGTTGTTACCTGGCGGGACCGGCGGAATGCCTAGCCGAATCTGGGCGCAGATCTCTTCCGTCCCGGATTCCGTATCCAGATCGTCGATCGTCACGATCCTCGTCTTGCGACGGTCCATGCAGCGCGTAGTTCATCTGCCGGTCGTCCTTGCCGGCGGCGAGCGGGCCGGTGCGTAGGACGAGTTGCGGCACAGGCGGACCTTTCGTAGTCGTCATGATGATCTACCGGTAGGCGTCGGCCTGGGTGGCGTAGAGGCGGGCGTAGTGGCCGCCGAGGTCCATGAGTTGCTGGTGGGTTCCGCGTTCGGTGATGGTGCCGTCGTCGAGCACGACGATGTGGTCGGCCAGGTTGACGGTGGAAAACCGGTGCGACACGAGGACGATGACGGCGCCGGTTTCGGTAGCGGCCCGGCGGGCTTGGGCGGTGAAGGTTTGAAATAGTTCGTGTTCGGCTTGCGGGTCGAGTGCGGCTGTGGGCTCGTCGAGCACCATGAGCAGTGGGCGTTGCCGCATGCGGCCGCGGGCAAGTGCGAGTTTCTGCCACTGGCCGTGGGAGAGCTCCGCGCCGTTGAACACTGGGCCGAGTTGGGTGTCGCGCCCGTTCGGCAGGGCCGCCACGACGGAATGTGCGCCGGCGGCATCGATCGCCGACTGGACAGCGGCCGGGTCGTCGAGACGGTTGAGGTCTCCGATGCCGACTGTTTCCCGGACCAGGAGCTGCAGTTTCGCGAAGTCCTGCAGCGTGCCGGAGCAGCGGCTTGCCCAGGCGGCGGGGTCGATGTCGCGCAGGTCGGTGCCGTTGACCGTGATCTGGCCCTCGTCTGGGTGGTAGAAGCCGCACAGCAGCTTGACCAGCGTGCTCTTGCCCGCTCCGTTGACACCGACCAAGCCCACCGTCGACCCGGCGGGCAGGTCCAGGTCGATGTTCTGCAGTACGGGTGTGGCGCTGCCCGGATAGCGGAACGTGATGCCGTGCAACCGGATTCCGGTCGTCAACCGTTCGGGTGCGGGCTGTATGCCGCCGGCCCGGGCGGTGGCGTAGTCCTGGAGCCAGAGGTAGTGCTCGGTGATCCGGCCGGCTTCGGCGAAGTTGTCCAGACCGCCGACCGCGCCGGCGATCTGAGTGCCGAGCATGCTGGCCAGGGTGATGATCAGCATGACGTCGCCGGGGGTAGCGCGGCCGTGCCGGGCCAGCGTGGCGCCGATCCACAATGCGGCGGCCAGTCCTGCGACGTAGCAGGCCCAGCCGGCCGTCTGCCAGACCAGCCCGCGCAGCTGCGCGGACGCCTCGACACTGCGGGCCCGCCGCCACTCCGCGCGGGCCAGCCGGTCCAGCTGTGCTCCGTTGCCGCTGATCCACACCTCTTTGGCGGGCTCCGGCTGCAGGAACATGTCGTGCAGGGCGGTTTCCCGGCGGACCGCCTCACCCACCCGGTCGCGGGCGGCGACGGCGAGCTGCCGAGCTCGGGAGGCGGCCAGCAGGGTCGGCACGGTGGCTACCACCAGCAGCGTGAGCGCCGGATGCACGGCCGCGAGCAGCCACAGGCTAAGCAGCAGACTAAAGGTGTTGGCCACGGTCGCCAACGCCGAGGTCCACGAGCCGGCGATCGCCCAGGCGCCGCCGCGCAGCAGGGCCAGCCGATTGAGGTAGTCGGGACGCTCCATGTGCTCGACAGTGCCGATCCCCGCGGTGATGCCGATGACCTCCTGCATCAGCGCCTGGTCGGTGGTGAGCACCAGCTCGTTGCGTAACGCGTCCGCGACCCGCTCCAGGGTGCTGCTCAGCGTGTGCGCCGCCACGCCAAGCGCCACGGCGGCCACAATCCCGGTCGTCCGGTGCAGCCCGACGGCGTCGACCAGCCACCGCTGGCTCAGCGCGGAACCAGCGGCGACCGTCGACAGCAGAACGGTCAGTACGGTCGACAGCACCGCCACGCGGGGATCAGCGCGGAATGCCAGTACGAAAGAGCGGTGAACCACCGCCGCGCGCCGCCTCATTTCATCTCCGCGAACCGGGATGCCTGCAACCGGAACAACCGGGCGTACTCGCCGTCCGCGGCCATCAGTTCGTCGTGGGTGCCGGACTCCGCCACGGTGCCGCCGCTGAGCACGATGATCCGGTCGGCGGCCCGGATCGTCGACAACCGGTGCGAGATGAGGATGATGGTGGCCGCCGAGGCAGCGGTGACTACCCGGTCGTAGAAGGCGGCCTCGGCCGTGACGTCCAGGTGCGCGGTCGGCTCGTCCAGTACCAGCACCCGGCGGCCGTGCGCCACCGCGTACATCGCCCGGCTGATCGCGACCCTCTGCCACTGGCCGCCGGACAGGTCGGTGCCGCCGGCGTCGGAACGCCACAGCGGGGTGTCCAGCCCATCCGGCAAACCTGCCAGCAGACTCTGCGCGCCAGCCCGCTCGATGGCAGCCAAGATCTGCTCGTCGCCGGCCGGCGCTTCGGGCGCGGCAAGCCGGATGTTGTCGCGCAGCGTGGCCGGATAGTGCACGAAATCCTGGAAGACCACGGCCACGTGCCGCCGCCACGCCTCCACGTCCACACCGTCCAGGTCGGCCCCGTCCACCGTGATCCGTCCCGCTACCGGCCGGTAGAGCCCGGCCAGCAGCTTGGTGAACGTCGTCTTGCCGGCCCCGTTCACGCCGACGACTGCCAAGACCTCCCCGGACCGGATGTCCAGATCGAGTCCGTCGAGCACCGGTTCCGGCCGGCCGGGGTAGGCGAAGGTGACTCGCTCGAATCGGATGTGCCCCGGCCCGGCGGACACCGCTCCCGCCCTGGCCTGTGCCTGGAACCGGTGGGTCAATCGGTCGGTGGCCCGGATCGCGCTTATCCCGAACTCGATGTCGAACGCCTCCTGGCCGACCACACCGACCGCGAAGATGCTCCACGCGGCGACCAGGCACGTCGCGACATCCTGCGCAGTAATCAGCCCTTGCGTCGCCGCAAGCCCGGGCACAGCCAGGGCAACCGCGGCCGAGCCAGCGGCCAGGCCGATCCCCGGCCACTGCCGCCGCAACACCGACCAGGACCGTTTCCGCAGCGGCAGACCCCAGCTGAGATACGACGACCGGCGCCGCTCGGCCACCCACGACCCGAGACCGAAAAGCCGGATCTCCTTCGCGGCGTCCGGCCCAGTGATCAGTTGCGTCCAGTACCGGGTCTGCCGCTGCACCGGCACGAACTCGTCGCCGCACCGGGCGAGGTCCACCCACTGCCGACGCAGGATCACCCGCATCACCAACGTCGCAGCGAGCAGCAGCACCGCCACCGCAGGGAAGTACGAGGCGAGCACCACCGCCGAACCCGCCGCGCCGACCAGCCGCACCAGGAACGTGAACTGGCCTACCGCCGCCAAGCCGGCCGACCGGACCCGCCACACCTCTCCCCGGTCCGACGCGCGGGTTGCGTCGTCAACCACATCTGGATCCGTCAAGTGCTCGATGCCGCGCGGCGCCAGCATGACCTGGCGGACCGCGCTGCGCACTCCACCGTCGATGTCCTTGGCGACCCAGGACCGTGCCACTTCGCCTGCGGGAATCCCCACCTGCCGGACGAACACCACCGCAGCCAGAACGACCAGCGGCGGCAGGACAGCGCCTCCGTCGACCACCCTGGAGACGAACCAGCCTGTCGCGACCGCCGCCGCCGGTGCGGCGCCAGCCACCACCGCCCCGGTCACCAGCAGGCCCGCCAGAGCGACCGGACCCGCGGAAACCAGCAGCCGCACCAGTCGCAGCCGCTGCGCCGACAGCACTCGAACACGGACCCACCACGCCCTGCGGAAGATGAAACCGCCAGCTGCGCGATCGCGCCGCGGCATACGCCCTCCCGTCTGTCGGCTGGCGCGACCGTAGGCAAACGTAATGACGCAGGTCAATGCAAATACCAACTAACCGGCACCAGCAACTACACCTCGACATCCGCGTCGACGACGTGGCCTCGTAACAGCACTTATATAAGTGCTGTTACGATACGGGGATGGTCATCGATCCGACTGAGTCCAGCGCCTGGCGTCCGCTGCGTCTTTTGCAGGCGGCGATGGACGCCGACATCGCCCGGGTGTACGCCGACGCACAGATCGACGGGTTGAAACCGAGTTTCGTTCTGCCGCTGCTGCGGCTGAACGCCCAGGGTCCGCTGACGATCACGGAGCTGGCTCAGTCGGTGCAGCAGACCCACTCGGCGATGAGTCAGAAGGTGGCCGCCATGCGGGCCGCCGGTTGGGTGCGTACCGGCGCGGGCCCGGACGCCCGCAGCAAGAAGGTGGACCTCACCACCAAGGCCCGCCGGGTTGCCGGCCGGCTGGCCGCCGAATGGCAGGCGACGGAGGCCGCAATCACCGACCTCGAGGCGGAGATCCCGTACCCGTTGAGCCGGGTGGTCGCCGACATCGAGCAGGCGCTACGGCGCAAGAGCTTCGCCGACCGGATCGCCGAGAAACTCGCGGACGACCCGGCGTGGCACTGACGAACGCTCTGCTGGACATCACGCCGCTGCGGTCTTCGCCGCCGTTCCGCAAGCTGTGGATCGGCGGACTGTGCTCGGCGCTGGGCAGCCAGATGACCGTGGTGGCGGTGCTGTTCCAGGTCTGGGAAACGACCGGCAGCGTGTACTGGACCAGGGCCGTCGGCCTGGCCCACGCTCTGCCGGTCATCCTGTTCGGCCTGTTCGCGGGTGCGCTGGTGGACCGTCACGATCGGCGTCGGCTTTATCTGATGGCTACCGGCGGCCTGATCGTCTGCGCGGTCCTGCTGGCGGCGCAGGGCTTCACCGGCGGTCTTCCGATCGCCGGCCTGCTGCGCGACAGGCTCCCGGCCCAGCAGCAATCATCGAGGGACTGCGGTTCATGGCGCGTTGCCGGCCGGTGCGCGCGGCGCTTCTCACCGACCTGGCCGCCATGGTGCTGTCCATGCCACTGAGCCTCTTCCCGCTGATCAACGCCGAGCGGTTCGGCAACGATCCGCGCACCCTCGGGCTGTTCCTCACCGCGATCGCCGCCGGCGGAGTCGCCGCGTCCGCCCTATCCGGAACAAATCGTCGGCAACGCCGCACCCCACCTCGGCAACCTCCGCGCCGGCATCGTCGCCGGCCTGACCTCCGGCACCACCGCCCTGGTCAGCGGCGGCCTACTCGCCGTCCTCGCCATCGCCATCATCAGCCGGTACGCCCCGGAACTACGCCAACGCCCTGACCGCCATCCCAAGCGCTGATCACGATGCTCGGCCACCATCCTCGACCTCGTCGAAATGCTCGACTGGCTCCGCCCTGTACCCGACGGCCTTCGATCTACCAGACAGAACCTACTGCCCGGTCCCGGGGGTGTAGAGGTCGTCCTCGGTGACGACCGGGGCGAGGTCGTCCTCCGGGCGGCCGACCCGCGCGGCCGAGCCGAACATCGCGCCGCGGGCCGGGTGCACCGGGGCGAAGGATGCGAAGCCGCGGCGCTGCGGGATGTCGTCGTAGACCGCCTCCATGCCGCCGCGCAGCAGGTAGGTCTCGTGCCAGAAGCCGGTGCCGCCGCTGTCGCGCAGGAAGTCGCGCCACCACAGGCGGTGCGGCTCGGAGCGGGCCCAGGCCAGCAGCGTGGGCAGATCCCGCCAGTACTGGCGGATGCCGAGGTGCATGGGGAACAACGACCAGAGGAGCGGCTCGTGCGCGAGCAGCCCCTCCGGCTTGTCGTCCGACCGGATCCGCGGGCCGCGGGCCATCAGGGTGCGCAGGCCGTAGAGCCGGTTGACGCGCATACCCAGATAGACCACCACCAGGTCGGGATAGGGCGACAGGTCGACGGTCTCTCGATTGACGCGGCTCAGCATTGCCGGACCTCCTTCAGGTCAGGATCCTCCGATGGTAAGGCCGCGCACCGACCGTCTACTTGATGTGCACCGGCGAATGCGTGGAGGATCGCGCGGCGTGCCCATACGGACGCGTTCCGCATGCAACGGCACAGGGGCCGCCGTTGGCCGCCGCCTCCGGGCCGCTCAGTGGCCTGTCAGGAGATCGTCACGCCTGATCAGGGTGTGTGCGCCCGGTGAGCTGGGTATCGCATGCGCATGGTGGGTGAGCCGATCTTTCCGGTCGAGCCGTGGTGTGTCCGGGAGCCGTCGCTGGACCTGGACCGGCTGGGCGCGGCCGAGTCCGTGTTCGCGGTGTCCAACGGGCACCTCGGGCTGCGCGGCAACCTGGACGAGGGTGAGCCGCACGCGATACCGGGCACCTACCTGAACGGGTTCTTCGAGGAGCGGCCGCTGCCCTACCCGGAGGGCGGCTACGGGTATCCCGAGCAGGGGCAGACCGTGGTCGACGTGACCAACGGGAAGCTGATCCGGCTGCTGGTCGACGACGAGCCGTTCGACGTGCGCTACGGGCAGTTGCTCGATCACGAGCGGGTTCTCGACCTGCGGCAGGGCGTGCTGCGGCGTACGGCCGACTGGGTCTCGCCCGCAGGGCGCAGAGTGCGGGTCCGCAGCACCCGGCTGGTCAGCTTCACGCAGCGAGCCGTCGCCGCGATCGAGTACGAGGTGGAGGCCGTCGACGCGGACCTGCGGATCACCCTCCAGTCGGCGCTGGTGGCCAACGAGGACCAGCCGCAGGTGGCCGACGACCCGCGGGTCTCGGCGGCGCTGACCCGGCCGCTGGTGGCGGTGGACCAGGACACCGAGCAGCACGGCGCGGTCCTGCTGCACCGCGCCCGGGCCAGCGGGGTGCTGCTCGCGGCCGGCATGGACCACGAGGTGGACGCGCCCGGCGACTACGACGAGGAGACCGACGTCCGCGAGGACTGGGCGCGGACCACGGTGGTGTGCGTGCTGGCGGCTGGCGAGAAGCTGCGGCTGGTCAAATATCTGGGGTACGGCTGGAGCTCGACCCGGACCCCGCAGGCGTTGCGCGACCAGGCCGCCGCGGCGCTGAACGGGGCCCGGTACACCGGCTGGGACGGTCTGCTGCAGCACCAGCGCGAGTTCCTCGACGAGTTCTGGGACGCCGCGGACGTGGAGATCGACGGAGACCCGGTGCTGCAGCAGGCCGTCCGGTTCAGCCTGTTCCACGTGATCCAGGCCGGCGCCCGGGCCGAGCGGCGCGCCATCCCCGCCAAGGGCCTGACCGGTCCCGGGTACGACGGGCACGCGTTCTGGGACAGTGAAGGTTTCGTGCTGCCGCTGCTCGCCTACACGATGCCGCACGCGGTGGCGGACGCGCTGCACTGGCGGCGCTCGATCCTCGACAAGGCCCGGCACCGGGCCGCGACGCTCGGGATGAAGGGGGCGGCGTTCCCGTGGCGGACGATCCGCGGCGAGGAGTGCTCGGCGTACTGGCCGGCCGGCACCGCGGCGCTGCACCTGAACGCGGTCATCGCGCGGGCCGTCGAGCAGTACCGGCTGATCACCGGCGACCTGACCCTGGAACGCGACTGCGGCCTCGAGATCCTGGTGGAGACGGCGCGGCTGTGGGCGTCGTACGGGCATCACGACCACGACGGCTCCTGGCACATCGACGGCGTGACCGGGCCGGACGAGTACAGCGCGGTGGCCGACGACAACGTGTTCACCAACCTCATGGCGGCCCGGAATCTGCGGGCCGCGGCCGACGCGTGTGAGCGGCACGGCGCCGCCGGCGTCAGCCGCGAGGAGATCGAGGCGTGGCGGGCCGCGGCCGACGCGGTCCACATCCCGTACGACGAGCGGCTCGGCGTGCATCCGCAGTCCGAGGGTTTCACCGGCTACGCGCCCTGGGACTTCCACGCCTCCCGCGATCAGCAGCCGTTGATGCTGCACGCGCCGTACTTCCAGCTGTACCGCCACCAGGTGGTCAAGCAGGCCGACCTGGTACTGGCCATGCACTGGTGTCCGGAGGCGTTCACGCCCGAGCAGATGGCCCGCAACGTCGACTACTACGAGCGGATCACGGTGCGGGACTCGTCGCTGTCGGCGTGCACCCAGGCGGTGATGTGTGCCGAGGTGGGGCACGTCGATCTGGCGCACGCGTACGCGAACGAGGCCGCGCTCGTCGACCTGCACGACACGCACGGCAACACCGGCCACGGGCTGCACCTGGCGTCGCTGGCCGGGGCGTGGTCGGCGATCGTGGAGGGGTTCGGCGGGCTGCGCCTGAAGGACGGCCGGCTCTGCCTGGCGCCGCGCCTGCCCCGGGCCCTCGACCGGGTCGGCTTCCGGGTCCGCTATCAGGGGGTCCGGCTGTGCGTGGAGGTCGATCACGCGGAGATCCGGATCAGCGTACGCGACGGCGCCGACGCCAAACTCACGCTGCTGGTGGACGGCGAGCAGGTCGAGGTGACGCCCGAGCAGCCGGTGACCCGACCGGTGACCCGGCGCGAACCGCTCCTGCCTGCGCCTTCGCAGCCACCCGGGCACGCGCCTGGACAGGGATCGTAGGATGTCCCGCCATGAGCAAGACCAAATCGGTCGGATGCTATGGCGGGCCGGTGCCGGAGCGGCCCGACCCGTGGCGTGAGATCTGGGCGTACGACGAAGCCCTGTCCCTGGTCCTGGCCCAGGTGGTCCGGATCGTCGAGGAGTTGCCGGCGGACGAACGGCCACGGTGGTGGGCCGCGGTGGAGCACGACCTGCGGATGCACGCCGTGGTCACCGACCTCTACCTCGACCTGGGCCTGGAACTCGAGACGGCCGGGCGCGAGGAGTTCGCCCGCCTGCTCGAGGACGCGGCCACCCGCCTGCGCGACCGCAAGGAGTTCACCGCCGAGCAGGCCGCCGCCTGGGAGGTCCACGAGGGCGCCACGGTCATCTTCCGCAGCGCCGAGCCACGCGCCACCGAGCCGGCGGCCGAACTGGCCGGCGCCCTGGCCGTCCTGCTGCGCGGCAAACTGGAGGCCCCGTCACCGGGCGCGCTGTGGCGATACGGCGCACCAGGCGGCCGCGAGGAGGTCGCCATGGCGGGCCTCAGCGCCGAGTAACCTCTCCGCATGGCTGACGCCGAGGATGTGCGCCGGTTGGCGCTGTCGCTGCCGCAGGTGGTGGAGATCGACAGCGACGGCTTCGACTTCCGGGTGGGTAACAAGGGGTTCGTGTGGTCGTATCCCGAACGCCTGCCCGGGAAGCCGCGCGTCATCCGCACCGACATCGCGGTCCTCTACGTGGGCGACGAAGCCGAAAAGCAGGCGCTCACGCTGGGCGAGCCCGACCTGTTCTTCAGCCCGCCCAGCTACGAGGGCCTGCCGCTGGTGATGGTGCACCTGCCCAAGGTGACCGTCGACCGCCTGACCGAACTGGTCACCGACGCGTGGCGGATGCGAGCCCCGGCCGACCTGGAGTCCTGACGCGGCAGCTGATCACTCGCCGACGTTCGCCAGGATGTGCGCCACCCGGTCCGGCAGGCCGGCCGCGGGCACCTCGATCAGGGTGTAGCCCAGCTCGAGATAGGTGTCCTCATGGATCTGCTCGAACCGGAGGGCATCCGGCAGGGTGATCCGGCGGGCCTCGGTGGGTTGCACAAAACCAAGATTCCGTACGAAGAAGACGCTGCGTTCATAAAAGCCGGCGGCGTGCTCCACCTGTTCCCGGAGCAGGTCCGACGCGGGCACACCGGCGTAGCGGCTCAGCGCCAGCGTGCACACCGGCGAGCGGTCGAAGAAGGTGAGCCCGGGCTCGGCCGCGAGCTGCCGCCGCTGCTGGAGCCCGGCGACCCGGTCGATGAATGCGGGGTGGCGCCACGGCTCGGGGTCGCCCAGGGCCTGGTGCAGCGCGATGACGTCGGTGGCGGCCTCCTCAACGACGCGGTGGCCGTCCACCTCCAACTGCCGCAGGAGGGCGGTCTTGCCACAACCGGGCGTGCCGGTGAGTACGTACGCGGGCATGGTTTTGATTCTTCAACAGCCGAGACGGGCTCCTGGGGATGACTCTCCGGGAACCCGTCTCCCCCCGATCTGGTGCTGTCGACGAGGTTTTCAACGGGCGCTCTCGGATCGCTCTCGTCAGGTGGTGGCCAGGTCCGCCAGCAGCTGCCGGGTGAGGTCCTCGCCGATACGGAAGCCGCATCGGCCGTGGGCGCTGAGTGCGCGCCGGGACAGCTCGGTTGCCTCGGTGCGCCGGCCCTCGGCACCCAGGATCCTTGCCTCGACGGTGAGACACATCGCGGCCAGGGCGGGCAGGTCGGAGCCGGCGACCGCGCCCTGCTCCAGGTGGGCGCGTGCCGCGTCGAGGCGACGCACCGCCACATAGGTGTCGGCCAGCCCGATCCGGGCGGCGGCCTCGTGTCGCCGGCTCACCCCGCCGGCGGCCAGGTGCAGCGCCCGCGTGTAGTGCTCGACCGCGTCACCGTGCCGGCCCGCGCGGAGTGCGCCCGAGCCGAACTCGACGTGGGCGCCGGCCAGCAGGTCCGTCGCGCCGATCTTGGTGGCCAGGTCGAACGCGGTGTCCGCGTGCGTCTGCGCGGTGTCGTCCCGGCCCGCGGTCGCATAGACCCGGGCCAGCATGAGGTGCGCCGCGGTCTGCGGTCGCCGGTAGACCACCCGTTTCGAGAGGGCCAGGCAGCGTTCCAGGGCTTCGGCCGCCTCGACGAGCCGTCCCGCGTGCCAGTGGGCGCCGCCGAGGTCGAGCAGCCCGAAGAGCACGCCCTCGGTGAGGTCGAGCTCCTCGGCCGCCGCGATCGTCCGCAGATAGCAGTGGATCGCCTCGTCGGTGCGTCCCATGACCTCGTACGCGTTTCCGAGATTGCTGATGGCGTTGGCGTTGACCGCCAGGACGCCGGTTCGCCGGGACAGTTCGGCCGCCCGGGTGAGCACGTCCACCGCCTCCTGGGTCCGCCCCAGCTCGACGTAGTCCTCGCCGAGGCCGATCAGGACGCGCGCCTCCTCGGCCTCGTCACCGAGTGAACGTGCCAGCGATGCCGCCTGCTCGGCGTACTCCGCCGCCGGTTCGCGTTCGCCGCAGACGGCATGCCCGTCGGCGAGGAAGCGCAGCATCCGCACCTCCTGTCCGCGGTCCTGCTTCGCCCGGGCGGCGCGCAGGCCGGCCGCGGCGACCGTCTTGAGCTCCTGCCCGTGCGACCCGTAATACAGGTATCCGACCAGGACGGTGGCCAGCCGGATGGCTCCCGCGCCGACCGCCGCGATGAGGTTCTCCCGTTCCTGGTCGAGCCAGGCCCAGGCGGCTTCCCGGTCGGAGAACGTGGCCGCGTGCGGTACGACCGGCAGGTCCTCCCCGGCCCCGCCCGACAACGCCGGATTGATCTGGCTGGCCGCGCTGGTGGAACTGACGACGTAGAAGTCGAACAACCGGCCCAGCCGCGCGGCCTCGGGTTCGGCAAGTTCCGCCGCGTACAGCCTGATCAGGTCGTGCTGCAGGTACCGGCCGGGGCGATACTGGCGGACCAGGTGCGCCGTGTCGAGGCGGTGCAGGAGCCGTTCGGCTTCCGCGGGCGAGCACCCGGCCAGGGCCGCGGCGGCCGGCACGTCCACATCCGGTCCCGGCACCAGGCCCAGCAGCCGGAACAGCTGCCGCTCGGCCTCGGCGAGGGTGACATAGGACAGGTCGAAGGCGGCCCGCACGCTCACCCGCCGGTCGCCCGGCACCGCCAGTTGGGCGAGCCGGCGACCGGCGTCGCGGAGACTGTCCAGGTAGGCCTCGATGCCGGCGGCCCGCGCGGCGATGTCGGCACCGGCGATGCGCAGCGCGAGGGGCAGCCGCCCGCACAGGTCGGCCAGCTCCGCGACGGCCGCCGGCTCCTGATCGCCGATGAGCTCCGTCACCAGCAACGACGCCTCGTCGACCGGGAGCACGTCGAGGGTCAGGCACAGCGCGCCGACCCGCACGGCCAGCCCGATCAGGTCCTCCCGGCTCGTGACCAGCACGGCGCAGCCGGGACTGCCGGGCAGCAACGGCAGCACGTGCTCCACGTCGGCCGCGTCGTCCAGGATCAGCAACACCCGCCGCCCGGCCAGCCGGCTGCGCAGCGCGGCCGATCGGGCCGCCACCCCGACCGGCACCTGCGCATCGCCGAGTCCGGAGGCCAGCAGCAGCTCACCGAGCACGGCACCGGGGTCCCGCGGGGCGGTGCCGCCGCCGAGCTGTGCGTACCACTGACCGTCCGGGAACCGGTCCGCCACCGCGTGCGCGACCCGCACCACCAGCGCGGTCTTGCCGACGCCGGCCAGCCCGGTGAGCGCCACGAGCGGCATGGCTCCCGCCGCCGCCAGCTTCGTGGTCACCAGCTTCGCCAGGTCCACCCGGCCCACGAAGCCGGGCAGGTCGAGGGGTAGCTGCCGCTGAACCGACCATGCGGAGTCGGCGGTCGCCGGCGCCGAGGAGGGGGTGCCGAGCGAGGGATCGGACACCAGGATCGCCTCGTGCAGGCGGCGCGCGGCCGGGCCGGGATCGATGCCGAGTTCGTCGGCCAGCATGCGGCTCAGGCGCCGGTACGTGGCAAGGGCTTCGCTCTGCTGCCCGTCGCGGTACAGGGCCAGCATCAGCTGCGTCCAGAACCCTTCCCGCAGCGGGTGCTCGGCGGCGAGCGCGCGGAGCTCGGGCACCAGCTGGGCGTGCCGGCCCGCGTCGAGATCGGCGTCGACACGAAGCGACAACGCCGCCAGGACCTCGTCCGTCAGGGCCGGTACGAGGTCGCGGTGCAGCACGTCGTGGCGTACGTCGTTGAGGATCGGACCCCGCCAGAGCTCCAGCGCCGCCCGCAGCCGTCGCGCCGCCTCGCCCGCGTCCGCCGCCCGTTTCGCCTCGGCGACGAGTGATCGGAAGCCGTCCAGGTCACGCCGTTCGGTGGCGAGCAGGTATCCCTGTGGCCGGGTGACGAGGCCGCCCACCTTCTTGCGCAGCCGCCACACGTAGTTCTGCAACGTGGCCCGCGGGTTGTGCGGCGAACCGTCCGGCCACAGCCAGGTGATCAGCTCGTCGACGCTGACCACCTGATTGGCGTGCACCAGCAGCACCGCGAGCAGGACCCGTTCCTGATCGGCCCCGATGGTGATCTCCCTGCCGTCCCGCACGACCACAAGCGGGCCCAGAAGCCCGAACCGCGTCTGCTCGGTCAACTCGAGCAGCCGTCCGGTGTGCCGCGAGACATAGACATATGCCGGATCTTACGTCCTTCGTGGTAGCCGCCCGGCCGTCCCTTTCGCGTCCGTGGCGTAACCTCGGCTTCACCGGCTCGGCCGCAGTCGGATACCCGGCTGACCGCCCGAGGGCGTTCGGGTAAGGCTGGCCGGGAGCAAACTCAGTGCTGGCGTCGAGCGGCCGGGGGTAGGCATGACGTCCCACGAGCATGACCCGTCCGCACCGCAGCGAGAACCCGAGACCCCGCAGCGGCGACCGAGCAGCCCGCCCGCATCCGCCGCGGCGCTGGGACAGGCGGGCAACGCGGCGGTGGCCCGGCTGTTGGCCGGGGCCGGCCGGGTCGACCGGGACACGCCGGCTGCCGCGGGCGGCGGGCCGCTGGACTCCGGCGTCGCCCAGCGGATCGAGGCGGGCCGTGTCGGCGGCGCCCCGCTGCCGGCGGCCGTCCGGGAGCCGCTGCAGCAGCAGCTCGGCGCCGAGCTGGACTCGGCCCGGGTGCACACGGACGCCGCCGCCGATGGCCTCGCCCGCTCGGTGCAGGCGACCGCGTTCACCACCGGATCCGACATTTTCTTCAGCAGCGGCAGCTACCAGCCGGGCACGTCCGCCGGCCGCGAGCTGATCGCGCACGAGGCCGTCCACGTGGTACAGCAGGGCGGCGGCGTGGCCCGCGCCGCGGCGACCACGGTCAGCGACCCGGCGGACCCGGCCGAGGCGGAGGCGTACCGGCTCGCTCCGCAGCTCGCCCGCGGCATCGACGATCCCGGCCCGGCCGTCAGTCCTGCCCCGGTTGAAGACCCGGCCGGACTGATGCGCGCGGAGCCGGGCGCGTCCGACCGTGGCGGGGAGCGGCTCACCGGCAGGGTGTTCCTGGCGCTGCAGCGCTCAGCCGGCAACCGCGCGGCCACCTCGCTGGCGACCGCCCGGGTGGCCGGCAGCCCGGCCGCCACGGCGCCGACCATGACGGCCGCGCCGGCCGTGCAGCGGCAGGCCGGGTTGCCCGGCCACCGTTGGCTGCGGCTGGGTGACACCGGGCCCGACGTCGACGAACTGCACCGGCTGCTGAACGCCGCCGGTGCGGCGCCACCGCTCGCCGGCAGCACGTTCGACGCGGCCACCCGGCAGGCGCTGGTGGCGTTCCAGGGCGCGCGCGGGTTGGGCGCAGACGGCATCGCAGGCCCGCTCACCTGGGGCGCCCTCGACCAGCTCGCCGGTACGGCCACGACGCCCGCGCCCGGCCCCGACCAGCACGCCGGCGCCGCCCGGCCGGACGCGGCCGAGCGGACCGCGATCCGGGCGGAGCTGAACCCGTCCTCGGCCGGCCCGGGCGGCACGGTGCGCCCGTGGGACGGCCGCGGCACGACGGCCGCCGCTCTCGCCAACCGCACCGCCCTGCGCACCGAGGTCACGGCGGCGCTGGAGGCCATGCTGCTCGCCGAGATGCCCGCCATCAACGCGGCCGCGGCCGCTCCGCGCAAGCTCGCGATGACCGACCTGGAAGGCGCCGGCAAGCAGGCCAAGCGGGTGGCCGACGACATGTTCGGCTCGCTCGCCAGCGGCGCCGTGCTGACCACGGGTCAACGGGGCGCGCGTGCCGCGTTCGCGTTCACCGGCGGCGTCAACCTGCTGGACGCGAGCGACCTGGGGGTCCGCACGCCTGATGCGGCGGACCTTGCCAGCTGGATGGCGGAGACCGACTCGACGGCCGCGCAGAAACAGCAGGATCACGGCTTCGACAAGGCCCGCAGCGTGGAGGAGCGGCAGTTCCTGAACACCCAGATCCTCGCCCCGTTCGTCGCCGCGCACCGCGCCGACCTGGAGAAGTTCGATCGATTCGGGTTCGCGTTCGCCGAGGAGGGGCCGCGGGTCCTGATCCAACCGTCGGTGATCGGCAGCGCCACTCATTCCGACACCGCGCCCGCGGCCGGCGTGCCCTCGCGCGCCGAGCGGCTGGCCCGGTGGTCGAACTGGGAGACGCTCGTCCACGAGTATTTCCACACGCTCGCGCACCCGGCGTTCGTCCAGGCCGAGCAGGGCCGGCGGGTGATGTCGGAGGGGTTCTGCGAAATGTTCACCAAGGAGGTGCTCAGCGTCAAGGTGCCGGTGGCCCAGGCCGACGGCGACACCACGCTGCGCGGTGGGGTCGAGGGCACCGACGCCGGGGGCGGCCTCTTCCCGGGGTTCACCGCCGACCTGGTGCCCGACTACAGCCCCGGGTCGTACGCCGAATACCTGGCCCACGCCGAGGGGGTGCGGGCGGCGCTCGGCGGCCGTGGCGCCGACGCGGTGCGGGCCGCGTATTTCCAGGGCCATGTCGAGCTCATCGGCCTGACACCGGCCGGCGGGCAGGCCCCCGCTGCCGATCGCAGCCGCGATGACCTGGTCACCGTGCCGGCGTGGGTGCAGTCGGTGTTCGCGCTGAGCGTGATGACGGCGGCGCCGGAGGCCGACATCCTCGCGGCGAACCCCGGCCTGGCGGCGGCGGGGCCGTTGCCGCGCCAGGTCCACGTGCCGGGCTGCCGGCAGCACACCGTGGTGGCGGCCACCGAGCGCAGCGCCACCGGCGGGGTGGCGGACCGCCAGGTGGAGAGCCGGGCGGAGATCGCCGCCCAGAACGGCGTCACCGAGCCCGACCTCAACCGGGCCAACCCCAACCGTGACTGGTCGGCGTTGCGGGCGGGCGACCAGATCCTGATCCCCCGCCACTGACCGGCACCCCGCCCGCACCGAGCATGGACTGGAGTCACTGTGCACGAGGAGCTACGCGCGCTGGCCGACGGCGATCTGGCCGCCTGGCCCGGGCTGCCCGGCGGCCTGGCCCGCGCCGACGTGGAGGCCGCGCTCGGCGCACCACCCGAGGCCGAGGGGCCGCTCGGTCTGTTCGGCACGGCCGCGACGTTGTGCCGCTATCCCGCGACGGCGGCGGCGCCGCTCGGGATCCAGATCTGGTACGTCGCGGGCGCCGTCGAACTGGTGCAGATCGACGAGCCGGTGCCGACCCAGGCGGTGACCGAGGCGCTCGGGCCGCCCGAGGCCGACGTCGACTCCCTTCTCGGTTCGAGCCGTCGCCAACTCGTCTACGCCGGCCGCGGGCTCACCGTCCACGTCAGTGGCATCACCGGCGAGCCGTACCGGCTCTACGGCTACCCGCCGTGCCCGGCCGAGCAGTTCCTCGCCGCCCCGCTGCGGTACGTGTCGTCGACCCGCAGCCGGCGCTGACCGCCACGAGGGCAGCTCAGGAGACCTTGACGACGCGCCAGGCGTAGAACATGGTGCTCCTGCTGTCGTTGTAGATGCTCCACAGGGGGCGATCCAGGGTGTTGGTGGTGTGGTAGCTCAGCAGCGGGCCCTGCGAGTCGAACCCGGTGACGATCATCGAGTGGAACTTGGTGCGCTCCACCGTGTCGCCCATCTGCACGATGTCGCCGAGGCCGACGTCGCTGAGGTACTTCACCTTCTCCACGCGGCCGGCCTTCTTGGCGAAGGACGCCCACATGTTCGCGTTCACCCAGGCCCACGCCGACGTGCTCGGGTCGTCGCTCCGGTAGTACCAGTAATCGGAGCTCCGGCGGGACACGGGAGTCTCGAGCACCGGTTCCGCGTACGTCCAGCCGCCGACGTGCATCACCTGACTGAGGAAGTTCGTGCAGTCGCCGCCCAGTTCCCGGTGTGACCAGTCGTAGTACGCCGTGTTCCGGTTCTCGGCGTATTGGCGCGCATAGCCGAC
This sequence comes from Paractinoplanes rishiriensis, assembly GCF_016862375.1. Lineage (GTDB taxonomy): Bacteria > Actinomycetota > Actinomycetes > Mycobacteriales > Micromonosporaceae > Actinoplanes > Actinoplanes rishiriensis. The sequence continues at coordinate 76,334 of NZ_BOMV01000076.1, forward strand.
GGCGGCTTCCCTGTCGTAGTCCGCCGCGTAGGGGATGTTCGCCACGGCGCCCGGCGAGCCCTGGAACAGCGTCTGGGCCAGGGCGGAGATGATCGCGGCGTACTTCTGCGGGTCGCTCCGGACGGCGTGTACCGACTCCAGGTGGTAGAAGAAGCCGCCCTTGTTCCTGGTATGTCTGGCCTGCGGGTTCAGGGTGGCGCCGAAGGCCGGGTACTGCTGGCCGTCGTAGACGCCGACCGTGAACCCGGCACGCTCCATCTGCGCGGCGAACGACCGCAGCCGGGCGTGCGGTTGTGCGCCCCCGTCGCTGAGCACCACCTCCGGGTAGCCCGGTCGCGCCTCGAAACCGTGCACCTGCAGGACGTGGGTCGCGTTGGGCGCCCTGGTCGTGAAGTTGGTGTGCACCTTGTGGAAGAGGCTCTCGTAGCTGCGCGCCATGTCGGAGACCCGGCTGTTCGGGTATCCGGGTCGCGTGGCGGTGTTCGAATTGCGGTGGGCGCCCGCCATCGCGAACATCTTCGCGTCCAGTTCGAGGAAGGCCTTGATGCCGATCTCCTCGGAGGACTCGTCGCTGAAGGGGTGCGGGACCTCGACGGCCACGTTGACCGCCGCGGAGGAGGTGTCGTAGCGAAGGATGTACAGGCCCCAGCACCGCTGGCACGGGGTCTGCTCCGAGATGACCAGATAGTTCCGGAGGGTGTCCGAGTCCTGTACCAGGTCGAGGTTGTAGCCGTACCCCCGCAGGGCCTGCTCGGCCTCTTCCCGGGTTTCCACCTCGCCCTTGTTCGCGGTACGCATCGCCTTGATGATCTCCGCGACCTCGCCCGGACTGTCCGCGTTCCACCGGAACGCGTTCGTGTTCTCCTCGCGTGGCATCCCGTTCCGGTAGGTCAGGACCAAGGCCGCGAGGTCCACGACGGGTGGCTCCACCGCGGCGGCGAGGCCCACCTCCTCCACCCCGTGGTCCACGATGCGAGGTGGTTGCTCCGTCGCGGGATCCGGCGTGCCGGGCGTCCGAGCCGCGTGAACCGTTGCCGGATATCCGGCCTCAGCGGGTACGCCGCCGCCCCACAAGACCAGGCTTGCGGCGAGCGCGACCGCGCCCGCGCGCAGGAATGTACGCATGGCGATTCCTTCCACGATCCCCCGTGCGCCGCGACGGACCCGTCACGGCATCGACGCCGGTCACGTTATCGGGGTGCGGGCGGGTTCGCGGCCCCATCTGACGCCATGCCGACGCTCGGCCTGTCCGATGCGAGCGTGAACCTGTCCGGCCGGCGGCGGCGAGGCGGTGTGCGGCTGCGTGAGGATCGACCGGTGACCACGCGGCCGTCGCCGCTCACCGGGTCGCCGCTCAATGGAGGAGACCTTCGATGTTCATCGCGATCCTGGACTTCAGCACCGCAGCCGCCGACCGCCCGGCCGCTCTCGCCCAGCTCGACAGAGAGCGCGGGACGGTGCAGGACATGCGGGGCAACATCGCCTTCCGGGTCTACGCCGGCCGGCAGGACGACACCCAGGTCACCGTGGTGCACGAATGGCAGGATGAGGCGTCGTTCGCCGAGTATCTGGGATCGGCGTCGTTCGCGCGCTCCGGTGAGGTGCTCCGCCCGATCATGGTGGGGGCGCCGGTGAGCCGACGCTTCCGCGCCGAAATGGTGGAGACCGTACGCTGACGCCGGCCGCTTACCATCAGCGGGTGACCCGGCCGGCGTACAGCTTCGTGCGTACCTTCCCGGCCGAGCCCGAGCGTGAGCTGTGCGTCGACCGCCACTACCTGCTCTGCGCCTCGGCCGGCGTGCTGCGGCTGGAGGCGCAGGGGCAGGCGTGGCTGCTGCCGCCGGCCCGGGCCGCCCTCATCGAGGCGGGCCGGCCCATCCGGGTCAGCATCCCGCAACCGGTCACCACCGCGTCGGTCCTTTTCGACGCCGGGTTCGTCCCGTCGCCTCCGGCGCCGCTGGCGGTGTTCGATCTCAACCGGCTGGCCGGCGCCCTGCTCGCCGAGTGCGGCTCCTGGGGTCCGAGCGAAGAACAATTGCCGAGGTACGCCGAGACGCTGTTCGCCGCCCTCGCCGCGGTCTGCTGGCGGCTCGCGGAACAGCCGAGCCCCGTGGTGGTGCCCGCCGGGCGCTCACCGGAGCTGCGCCGGGCGTTGCGGCTGACCGAGCAGCGGCTCGGCGACCAGGCCCGGTTCGAGGAGATCGCCGAGGAGGTGGGCCTGGCGCCGCGCTCGCTGGCCCGGCGCTTCGATGACGAGACCGGCATGACCTGGCGGGCGGTCCTGCGCCGGATGCGGATTCTCGCGGCCGTCGAAAAGCTTGCCGACGACGATCTTCCGATCACCGCGATCGCGTTCAGCGTCGGCTACAGCTCCCTGTCGGCGTTCAACGCCGCGTTCCGCGACCTGACCGGGCGCACGCCCACGCAGTACCGGCTCAGCTTCCGCCCTTGACCCGGTTCGCCCCCGCACCCGGCTCTGGGCTAAGGGCGGGGGCCGGAATTCAGGCCGACGTGTGTCATCTGCTCGTGGATCGTGTCGGTGAGGGCCTCGTGGACCACGGCCGGCTCGTATTGCAGGAGGCGGCTGCGGACGTGGGCCTCCTCGGCGATGTCCCGCGCCCAGGCAGCGGTGGAGCCGGCCGTGTTCCTGGCGAGCTCGGCATAGTTGGCCGCGGCCTCGTGGTAGCGGCCGAGGATGACCTCGGTGGCCGCCAGACAGCGCAGGTCATGCGGGTTGACGCGGCCGCCGGGCCGGGCGTCGACGCGCTCCTGGCACAGCCGGTGCAGGCCGTCCGGATGCCCGTAGCGGTCGAAGAACGGCAGCGCGGTGGCGGTCAGGTCGTGTATCAGCGGCTCGATCGGATCGGGTGCCTGGTCGCCGACCGCGGACCGCAGTTCGACACAGAACTGCAGGGTGCCGTACGACCCGGGGACGTACATCGGATGGATCACGGCGTTTCCGCTGTGCCGGCCGGGCAGCACCACGCACATCACCGGCGACGCCGGGAGCCGGACGAGGTCGTAGTCGCGGGCCAGCCACTGCCCGGGCAGCCGGGGCGCCACCTGCCGGGCGACCGCGTCCCGCCACACCGGCCCCGGTCGCAGGTTGACCGGTGCGCCGTCACCGCGGCGGTCCCAACCCATCCCGAACGCCTCGAGCCACTCCTCCGACGGATTGTTGTCCGTCGCCGGATCTTTCTCCGCCCGCGCCGCCCGATCGGCAGCCTCCTGTACCGCCGTCGCGGGCATGCCGAACAGGTCCGCGAGCGCCGACCGGGCAGCGGGATTGTCGATCAAACCGCCCGGTGTCCGGCCGGGCCCGGTGCCCGCTGCCGCCGGTATCCCGGTCAGCGACGGAGACCCCTCGTCGTCCAGGTCGGCGTAGACGTGATGGACGCGGCGGACCGTGCCGGCCTCGTCGCGGGTCAGGACGACGTGCTCGGTTCCGAACTCGTCGTGGTCGAGGTAGATCACCGCCCGCCGGACCACGCCGGTCCGCCGCAGCACCCCGGCCACGAGGTCGCCGAGCATGCCGTACCCGCCGTCGCTGTACAACTCGATGCGCGAGCCGCCGTCCTGGGCGGTCAGCCAGGCCCGCAGGTCGCTCGGCTCCGTGGTCGGCTCACCCGTACGCAGGTCGGCGAGCACCGCTTCGACGTCGCCGGCCCGCGCCACGTCCAGCCAGGCCGCCCCCATGAACGAACTCACTCGTCGAGCGTACGAGGGGAGGCGGTTTACTGTGGCGATGCTTGCGAAGCGCCCGGCACCGACCGATCCGGTCCGCACGCGGCGGCTCGTGCTCACCGCGGTCGGGCCGGACGACCTCGAGGACCTGCTCCTGCTGTACAGCGATCCGCTGGTTGGGTACTGGACCGGGCCGTGGACCCCGGCGGCGGTGGAGGACTGGGCCGTGCACATGGCGGGGCGGTGGCAGGCCGACGGGGTGGGCAAGTGGATGGCTCGGGAGCGTGCGGACGGGTCGCTCGTGGGTCGTGGCGGCTTCACCCGCTTCGACCTCGAGGGTGAGGCGGTGCTGGAGCTGGGCTGGGCGGTGCGCGATGCCCGGACCGGCCGCGGCTATGCGACCGAGCTGGGCCGGGCGGCGATCGCCTGGGCCGGCGTGCACCAGCCGGGGTTTCCGGTTGTCGCGTTCACCGAGGTGCACAACCGCGCCTCGCGGGCGGTCATGGAGCGGCTCGGGATGCGCTCGGCGGGCATCATCCGGCGTGCGGGCCTGGTCGAGGGGCGCACCGGCGTGCATCCCGACGCCCCCTTCGCTCTTTATCGACTCGGCGGTGTCGGATCCGAAGCTCGCCATTCGTAGCGGGGGTGAAAGGCCACCATGACCGCGAAGCACGAAGGGGAACTGCCATGACCGCGCTCTACACCTGGGACGTCTTTTCCACCCTTGACGGCTACGGCTCCTACGCCGAGGGCGCCGACTGGGGTGGCTACTGGAGCAAGCAGGGACCCGAACTGCTCGCGCACCGGGCCGCGCTTTTCGACACCCCGCAGCGGATGGTCTTCGGGGCCACCACCTTCCGGGAGACGGCCGAGATCCTGTCGTCGGGTATCGACCCGAACGCGCTCGACGAGTGGAACGTCCGGACCTGGCGCACGCCGGCCACGGTCATCTCGTCGACGTTGCGGGACACTCTCGGCTGGCCGGACGCGACCATCGTGAGCGGTGACGCCGTGGAGATCGTCGCCCGGCTCAAGGAGGAGTCGGACGTGCCGTTGCGCTCGCAGGCCAGCCTGTCGCTGAACTGGGCATTGATGGCCGCCGGCCTGGTCGACCGCCTCCAGGTGACGGTCTTTCCCGTCATCTCCGGGCGGACCGGGACCAGCCCGATCCTCCGGGGCGCGGGCGACTTCGACCTCGAGCTGCTGGGGAGCCGGACGCTCGACGGCCGCACCCAGGAACTCGTCTATCGCCCCACGCCCCGCTGACCGGTCAGCCGGACCACGCGCCGCGGGCCGCGGCCTCCTCGGCGTACGTCGCGAAGCCCTTGGGCGGGTGGCCGGTCACCCGGCGCACGTCGTCGGTGGGTTTCTGGTCGCCCAGGTCGCGCAGGGCGGCGAACGCCTCGATCTCGGCCCGCGTCTGCTCCTCGGGCAGGCCGATCATGGTCTGCTGGGCCAGGTAGGTCTCGGGGTCGCCGGCGAACCGCAGCGGGCGGCCGGCCGCCCCGGCGATGACGGCCGCGGCCTCGCCGAACGACAGCGCCTCGGGGCCGGTCAGGTCGTAGGTGTGGCCGGCGTGACCGGTGGGATCGGCGAGGACCGTGGCGGCCACCGCGGCGATGTCGTCGGCGTCGACGAAGACCTGCCGGGCGTCGCCGACCGGCATCGCCAGCTGGCCGGCCACGACGGCGGGCTGGAAGAAGCCCTCGTCGAAGTTCTGGTTGAACCAGTCGGGGCGCAGGATGGTCCAGGCGGCGCCGGACTCGCGAACCGCACGCTCGGCGGCCAGCAGGCGGTCGTCGCCCATGGTCTCGATGCCGCGACTGGACAGCAGCACCAGATGAGCGCCGGCGGCGGCGCGGACGAAGCCGGGCTCGATCGGGCGCTCGTGCGGCAGCATCAGGTAGACCGCGGTGGCGCCGGACAGGGCCGGTGGCCAGGTGGCGGGGTCGTCCCAGTCGAAGTGAACCGGGCCGTGCCGGGAAGCGGCGCGTATCGAAACGCCCGCGGTGCGCAGGCGCTCGGTGACCCGCCGGCCGGTCGTGCCGGTGCTGCCCAGGACCAGAATCGGGTGGTTGCTCATGTGGGGGAGTCAACCAAGGGGGTACGACACTTTTCGGCGACCACGAGCAGATGGCTGGTCGCGCCCAGCAGCGACGGGTCCTCCTCGACCCGGCGCATCATGGTCAGCCAGAGCTCGCGCCGGTGCGCGTCGGCCATGACCTCCACCCGGCGGTGGCCCATGAGCCACAGCGGGCCCTCGACGGCCACCCGGCGACGCAGGGTCAGGCCCGCGTCGGCCACCTCGGCCTGGAGTTCGTCCGGGTGATGGAAGTACGCGCTGGTGAACCACTGCCGGCCGGGCTCGGTGTTGCGGTGCCGGCCGTCGGCCAGCGCGCCCTCGACCACCGGGCGATAGCCGGGGTCGCGGTAGAAGTCCTGGATGAAGCCGTCGAACAGGGTGGCGAACCGGCTGATGATGGCGCCCACCACCACGCCGGCGGGGCGCACCGCCCGGGCCGCCTCGTGCCATGCGGTCACCCGGTCGGCGCGGTCCAGCAGGTGATAGAGCGGACCCAGCAGCAATACGGCGTCCGCCCGGCCGGCGATCACCGGCAGGGCCCGCGCGTCGGCGACCGCGGCCGTGACGCCGGGCCGTTGCGCGGCCACCGCCACCTGCGAGGCAACCGGGTCGAGGACGTGCACCCGATAGCCGGCCCGGGTCAGCGGTTCGGCGTAGACCCCGGTGGCCCCGCCCACGTCGAGAACCGTGGCCGGTGCGAGCGGCAGCACCCGCTCGAGAATGTCCCACGTACGGAGAAACTCGAGTGGGCCGAAACCCACCGCGAGCCGATCCCGCTCGCCGCCGCGCTGGTAGTACTCGAGAACCTCGGATGCCAACCTCATGACCCATAGGATCGGGCCTATGGAGTTGGGTGTCGGATATTTTCCCACGCACGGCGACCCGACCGGCCGGTGACGCCGGCCGAGCGGTTCGCCACCGCGCGGGTGGCCCGGCTCGCGACGGTCGACCGGGCCGGCCGGCCGCACCTGGTCCCGATCGTCTTCGCGGTGGCCGGCGACGTGATCCACACCGCGGTCGACGCCAAGCCCAAGAGCACCCGCCGCCTGCGCCGCCTCGCCAACATCGAGGCCAACCCGCGGGTCAGCGTGCTCGCCGACCACTACGACGAGGACTGGTCGGCGCTGTGGTGGGTGCGCGCCGACGGCGTCGCCCGCATCCTCGGCGAGTCGCCGGCCGGGCGGGAAGCCCTGGTTGCGCGCTACCCGCAGTATGAGGAGACGCCGCCGCCGGGCCCGTTCCTGGAGATCACGGTCGACCGCTGGTCGGCCTGGCGATCCTGAGTACCCTCTTCGCGCCCGCTGAGTACGCGTGCTCAGTCTCGCGCGCACCGCCGCGACGAGGATCGAGCCCGTGACCTATCCCTGCGCGTACTGTGGTGCTCCCGCCTCCGCCGAGACGGGCTGCCCGGCCTGTGGGCACGGGCCCGACCCCGACGCCATTGACGTGGTGCGGACCGACGCCGAGATCAGCGAACTCATCGCCCACCTTGCCGCCGCGCGGCATCAGGTGCGCGATCTGGAGGATCGGATCGGCCAGGCGTGGCAGCGCCGGCATGCGGCAGCTTCGCGGGTACGCGCTGCCGTGAGCGCGACGCGTCCCGCGCCGGTGGCCGTTGCCGCCCCACGCACCGAGACGTCCACCCGCGTGGTGCAGAACGTCCTGTTCCTCCTCGGCGGCCTGCTGCTCGGCGTCGCCGCGATCGTGTTCACCGCGGTGGCCTGGGCCCAGTTCGGCCTGGCCGGCCGGGCGGCGCTGCTTGCCGGCTTCACCCTGGCGGCCCTCGCCGTGCCGGTGCTGGCGCTGCGCCGCGGCCTGCGGGCCACGGCCGAGACGATGGCCGCGGTGGGCTTGCTGCTCTTTCTCCTGGACGGGTACGCGGCCTGGCACGTCAACCTGTTCGGCGTGGCCGGCGGCGAGCCGGCCCGGTACGCCGGCCTGGTCTGCGCGGCGACCGCGGTGGTGGCCGCCGGATACGCGCGGCTGACCGGCCTGGTAGCGCCGCGCTGGGCCGCCCTGCTGACCGCGCAGCCGGCGCTCCCGCTGATCGTCGCGCCCGCGGAGCCGGGCCCGGCCGGCTGGACGCTGACCTTCGGCGCGCTGGCCGCCTCCAACCTGGCCGTCCTCAGCCTGCGCAACGCGATCACGCCCACCCGCGCCGCCGCCACTTCTGCGGCCGCGACCGCCGCTGCCCGGAACCCCGGGATTACGGCTGGAGCGGCCACGTTCGGTGCGATCGCGTCGCTGATCGCGTTTGCTCCCGCTTTCGGCGCGGCGATCGCGACGCTCGAGACCGCCACGCCCGCCTTCCACGCGGCCTGGCAGGCGGTCGTCCCCGGTCCCGGCTGGCAGCTTCCGGCCGCGCTCGCGCTGATCACCGCCGCCATCGCCGCGGTGCTGCCGGCCCGCTGGCGCGCCGGTGCCGCGCTCGGCGGTGCCGCCGCGGTCGCGCTCGCCCTGCCGGCCGGGCTCGGCCTGGCCTGGTGGAACGCCTCCGTCTTCGACCTCGCGGTGGTCGCCGCCGCCCTGGCGATGGCCACCCGGCACGCCACCCCGGTGGTCCGCAAGGCTGCACCCGCCCTGGCCGCCCCGGCGCACCGGGTCGCCGCCATGCCGGGCGCCGCGTCCCCGTCGGCCGCGTCGTCGCTGGCCTCGCTCGGCGGCCAGGCGGCCTCGCTCGGCGGCCAGGCCATCTCGCTCGTCGCTCAGGTGACGACCGCCGCCCTCCTCGGGCTCCACGCGCTGGCCGCCGGATTCGGCCGGCCCGGTGTGGCGGCCGCCGTGCTCGCGGTGCTGGCCCTGTTCGGCGTCGCCGTCGCGGTCGCCGCCAAGCTCCCGATCCTGCGGGCGGCCGGCCAGGTGATCGCCGTCCTGGTCACCCCCGGCATCGCCTGGACCGCGACCGCCGCCCTCGGCCTGCCCGGCACCGCCCAGGCCCGCACCGTCGCCGCGGCGGCCGTCTTGTTGGCGGTTGTGCTCCGTTTCATCCCGGGCCTTCCCGCCCGGATGGCCACCGTGCTGGTGGTGCTGCCGCTGCCGTTGTGGGCGGCCACCGCCGGCGACCCGGTCGCGCTCTATGCCGCGCTCACCCTGCTGCTCCTCTCGGTTGCCGGCCTCAAGGGCTGGGAGACTCCGATCTACGCCCTGCCGGCCGCGATCCTCCTCGTCACCCTCGGCCCGGATCTGGCCCGCCTCCTGTTCCCGCTCGACCCGGTCTGGGCCGGCCGTCCCCTCACCACGCCCACCGCCGCCGTCGCCGACGCGGTGGCCGCCCTGCTGACCGCGGTGGCCGTCACGCGTGGCCGCTGGACCGCGCTGTCCGCCTTCGCGCTGGCCACGCCGCTGGTTCTGGCCGCCGCGTCCGTTCCGTGGCCGGTTCTCCCGTTCGTCACCCTCGCCCTGGGCCTGGCCATCCTCCTGGCCGCCGCCCTGCGCCCGGTGCCGGTGGCCACCACCCTGCCGGCCGGTGTGCTGCTGGTGGCCGCCGGGCTGGTGGGGGCACTGCCGACGCACGCCTCGACGCTGGCCGCCCTCGGCGCCGTGCTGATCGCCGCGGCCGTCGCCGCCGTCGCCGGCCGGACCGCGGCCGCTCGCCTCGCCGCCTGGCCGGTGGCCGTCGCCGCCGGGATCGGCATCGCGGTCACCGCCGGAAACGCCCTGGAACTGCCCCTGCGTACCGTCGCCTTCCTGGTGCTCGGCGTTGCCGGTACCGCGTTCGGCCTGGCCCGCGGCGATCACCGTAGGGAGGCCGCCGCGCACGCCGCCGCGGTCGTCGCGCTGCTGCTGACCGTCGGCTCGGCCGGATACGCCGCGGCCGTCTGCACGATCTGGGGGCTGGTTCTCGGCACCCACGCGAAGCGGCGCGGCTACCTGCTCGCCGCGGCCACTGCCGAACTGGGCGGGTGGGTGCTGCTCATGGTCGCCGCCGAGGTGACGACGCTGGAGGCGTACACCATCCCGGCCTCGGCGGTCGCCCTGCTGGCCGGACTCCGGGCCCGCCGCGGGCGGGTCAGCAGCTGGGTCGCCTACGGCCCGGCGCTGGCCGCCGCCCTGCTGCCCAGCCTCGCCTCGATCCTGGTGGCCGACGGTCAGTACCTGCGCCGCCTGCTGCTCGGCCTGGCCGCGCTTGCCGTGCTGCTGGCCGGCGCCCGGTCCAAGCTGCGCGCCCCGGTCGAGGTCGGCGGGGTGGTGCTGGCCGCGGTGGCACTGCGCGAGCTGGCCGCGGTCTGGGACCTGATCCCGCGGTGGATCCCGCTGGCCGCCGGCGGTGTGCTGCTGGTCGTGCTGGCCACCACGCTGGAGCGGCGGCGGCGCGACCTGGCCCGGTTCAAGCAGGCGCTGGGCCGGATGAGCTGAACCCGCCGTCCGGTTGGGTTTCGGGTGGTCGGACCCTTCACATGCCGGTTCCTGGTGCCGATGAAAGGGGTCCGATCACCCTGCCAGAGACCCGGAGTTCGGATGTCGCCCGCCGCACGCACGCAGTCCTTCCTGGCTGCCTGGATTCTCGCGTTGCTGGCCGTGTTCTATGCCTTCCCGGCCTGCGGCATGTACTCCTGGCTGGCCATCGGGCTGTCCGCGGCGGGTGCGGTGCTGGTCGGTATCCGGCTGCACCAGCCGGCCAACCGGCTGCCGTGGTACCTGCTGTCGGCCGTGGTGGCCAGCTTCACGCTCGGCGACACCACGTACAACATCCTCACCGACTACCTCGGCTACGTGCGGCCGTTCCCGTCCCCGGCCGAGGTGTTCTACCTGGCCGTGTACCCGATGCTGGCGATCGCGCTGCTGGTCTTCATCCGGGCCCGCTCCGGCGCCGACAACCGGGCCGCGCTGCTCGACGCCCTGGTGCCCACGGCCGGTCTGGGCCTGCTGTCCTGGGTCCTGCTGATCGCGCCGTACGTGCACGACACCGACCTGGGGATGGGCGAGAAGCTGGCCTCGGTCGCCTACCCGCTGGGCGACGTGCTGGCGCTGGCCATGCTCTCCCGGCTGCTGATCGGCGGTGGTCGCAAGCCGGTCGCGCTGCACGTGCTGGCCGGCGGCGTGATCAGCCTGCTGGTCACCGACGTCGTGTACGGCCTGCGGCAGCTGGAGGGAACCTGGCAGGTGGGCGGCCCGGTCGACGCCGGCTGGGTGCTGTTCTACGCCGCCATCGCGATGTGCGCGCTGCACCCGTCGATGCGCGAGCTGACCACGGTGGCCCGTACCGCGGGCAGCCGCACCGGCGCCGGCGGCCGCCGGATCGTCGCGATGGCGCTCGCCGCCCTCATCGCCCCGGCCGTGCTGCTGGTCGAGGACCTGCGCGGCGGCGTCGAGGACGCGCTGATGATCGCCGCCGCGTCCAGCAGCATGTTCCTGCTGGTGATCGCGCGGGTGGCCGGCCTCATCCAGGCGCAGCGGGAGACCGCGGCCCGGGAGCGGGCGCTGCGCATCACCGGCGCCGACCTGGTGGGCGCCCGCGGCGAGGACGAGGTCGGCAAGGCGGTCGTCAAGGCACTCGGCGCGATCGTGCCGGCCGGTGAGCCGTACCGCTTCCACTTCCACCGGGCCGACGCCGCGCCGGACACCCCGACCGGCCTGGTCGGCACCGGCTGGGTCACGGTCGCCGACCTGCCCGGCGAGGCCGCGGCCGAACTGGCCGGGTTCGAGGCGGCGCTGTACGCGGAGTCGGTCTCGGGCGCCTGGTCCGAGGGCGGCCTGCCCCGCCGCAACTACGCCTACCTGGCCGGCCGTCCGGAGATGCTGAGCCCGGTGCAGCCGGCGTTCGAGGCGCTGATGGCGCAGGGCACGCTGGCGATCGACCGGATCACGCTGACCAACGAGATCAACCGGCGCAGCAGCCAGGACTACTTCAAGGCGCTGATCCAGAGCGCGTCCGACGTGATCCTGATCGTCGACGAGGACGAGCAGATCCGGTACGCGAGCCCGTCCGCGCTTCCGGTGTTCGGGCGTACCGACCTGGTCGGCACCTCGCTGTACCGGCTGATCGCCGGGACCGACCACACCGAGCTGCGCCAGCTGCTGGAGCAGGTGCGCACCGGGCGGGGCCGCCGGGACGGTATCGACCTGACCGCGATCTCCGGCGACGACCTGCTGCTCCAGGTTGAGTGCACGTGCCGGGATCTGCGCGCCGAGCCGGCCGTGGCCGGTCTGGTGGTCACCATCCGCGACGTCACCGAGCGGCGCCGGCTGGAGAACGACCTGGCCCACCAGGCGTACCACGACACGCTGACCGGCCTGGCCAACCGGGCGCTGTTCCAGAGCCGTCTGGAGCTGGCCGCCCGGCAGGCCACCGAGACGTACCGCAGCGTGGCCGTGCTCTTCGTCGACCTGGACGACTTCAAGGAGGTCAACGACTCGCTCGGGCACGCGGCCGGCGACCAGCTGCTGGTCGAGGCCGGCCGGCGGGTCGCGGCCGCGGCCGGGCCGTTCACCACGGTCGCGCGCACCGGCGGCGACGAGTTCGCGGTGCTTGTCGAGAACGCCGGCTCGCACAGCGAGATCGAGTGGCTCGCCGTCCGGATCATCGACGCGCTCAGCCAGCCGATCGAGGTGGCCGACGGCACCGGCGGCCGGCACCTGGTCAGCACCACGGCCAGCGTGGGCGTCGCGGCCGGCGCGCAGGCCACCGAGATCACCGAGCTGCTGCGGCGGGCCGACACGGCCATGTACCTGGCCAAGACCGACGGCAAGAGCACCTGGCGCCGCTACCAGGACGAGCTGCACGACGCGATGATGCGCCGGCTGGAGATGCGCACGGCGCTGAACGAGGCGGTGTCCGGCGACCAGATGCGGCTGCGGTTCCAGCCGATCGTGGACCTGCCCACCAGCGAGGTCGTCGCGATGGAGGCGCTGGTCCGCTGGGAGCACCCGGTGCGTGGCCTGCTCGGCCCGAACGAGTTCATCGAGCTGTCCGAGGAGACCGGCAGCATCGTGGCGATCGGCAGCTGGGTGCTTCGCGAGGCGCTGCGCACCTTCGCCGGCTGGCGGCAGACCGTGTCGGGCAGCCTGCTCCGGTACGTCAGCGTGAACGTGTCGGCCCGCCAGTTCCGCGCCCCCGGCTTCGTCGACCAGGTGCGCCGGGTGCTGGCCGAGACCGGCGCGCAGCCGGAGTGGCTGCTGCTGGAGATCACCGAGAGCCTCGTGCTGCACGACGCCGACCAGGTGTGGCAGGACCTGCGGGCACTGCGCGCCATGGGCGTCCGGATCGCGATCGACGACTTCGGCACCGGTTACTCGTCGCTGAGCTACCTGAGCCAGATGCCGGTCGACGTCCTCAAGATCGACAAGTCCTTCATCGACGACATCCTCGACAACACCCAGCAGCTGGCGCTGGTCGACACCATCGTCAGCCTGGCCCGCACGCTCGACCTGGCCGTGGTGGCCGAGGGCATCGAGCTGGACGAGCACCGCCAGGTGCTGGCCGGGATGGGTTGCCCGTACGGCCAGGGCTACCTGTTCTCCAAGCCGGTCACCGCCGACCAGATCGGCCAGTGGCTGTACGCGCACTCGTACTGAGCAGTCCCATCCCTTGTCACCACCGCGAAAGGAACCATATGTCCCACGCTCCCACCGGCGACGGTCTCGAGTTCGTCCAGCGCAACGGTCGCTGGGCGGACCTGGAGCGGCTGCGCAGCGGCAACCCCATGTACGACGCCACCATCGAGGAGGTACGCGGGCGCCGGATCCGGGTCGGCGATCACTGGCTCGCCGACTTCGCCTCCTGCAACTATCTCGGCTTCGACCTGGAGCCGGAGATCATGGCGGCCATCGAGCCCGAGGTCCGCCGCTGGGGCACCCACCCCAGCTGGTCGCGCCTGCTCGGCAACCCGGCGCTGTACCCGCAGATCGAGGAGCGGCTGACCGCCCTGCTGGACGCGCCGGACACGCTGGTCCTGCCCACCATCACGCACATTCACATGTCGGTGCTGCCGATCCTGGCCGGCAAGGGCTACGTCTTCCTGGACTCGCAGGCGCACAAGACCATTTACGACGGGAGCATGTACGCCAAGGGCCTGGGCGCCACCGTGCAGCGGTTCCGCGCCAACGACCACGAGCACCTCGCCGAGCTGCTCAGGGCCGCGCCGGCCGGGGTGTCCAAGATCGTCGCGATGGACGGCATCAACAGCATGACCGGCAACGCGCCGGACGTCGCCGCCTTCGCCAAGGTCGCACGCGAGCACGGCGCGCTGCTGTACATCGACGACGCGCACGGCTTCGGCATGATCGGCGAGCGGGCCGCCAACGAGACGTCCCCGTACGGCATCAAGGGCAACGCGATCGTCAAGTACTGCGGCGAGACCTACGACAACATCGTGCTGGTCGGCGGCTTCTCCAAGTCGTACTCGTCGCTGCTCGCCTTCCTGGCCCTGCCCACCTGGCTCAAGAACCACCTGAAGGTCTCGGCCCCGCCGTACCTGTACTCGGGTCCCGCGCCGACCGCGTCGCTGGCCACCGTGCTGGCCGGCTTCGACGTCAACGACAAGCGCGGCGACGCGATCCGCGCCGACCTCTACCGCAAGAGCATGAAGGTCCTCAACCACGTACGCGGCCTGGGTGTCTACACCCCGAACACCGGTGACACGCCGGTCATCGAGCTGCCGCTGGCCGAGGGCGAGGACATCGACGCCGTGGGCAAGCTGCTCTGGGACCGCGGCATCTACGTGACCCTGGCCGCCTACCCGCTGGTGCCGCGCGACCAGGTCGGCTTCCGGGCCCAGGTCACCGCCGCCAACACCGACGACGAGCTGGACGAGCTGAACGCCGTCATCACCGAGCTCGCCGAGGCAGGGAAGCTCCGGCGTTGCTGAACCGAGCTCACCCGCCGCGGAAAACCCCAGAGGAAAAGCGATGAGCAAAGCCGGTCCACTCAGACCGCTACGCCACCGGCAGTTCCGGCTGCTGTGGACCGGCATGACCGCCTCGCTGATCGGCGACGGGATGCTGCTCGTCGCCCTCGCCTGGCACGTGTACGACCTGTTCGGGGTGCCGGCCGCGATGTCCGCCGTGGGCGTCGCGCTGAGCCTCCCACAGGTCGTCACGCTGCTGCTCGGGGGCGTGATCAGCGACCGCTTCGATCCGCGGCGGGTGATGCTGGTCTCCGATCTGGTGCGCGGCACGGTGATGGTGATCATCGCCGTGCTGACCCTGACCGGGGCGCTCACCTCGCTGTGGATGCTGCTCGTGCTGGCGGTCATCTACGGAGCGGCGGCCGGGTTCTTCGGCCCGTCTTTCGACGCGCTCGTGCCCCAGATCGTGCCGGAGGAGGACCTGGTCGCGGCGAACTCGCTGGACCAGTTCGTCCGCCCGGCCGGTCTGGGGATCTTCGGGCCGATGCTGGCCGGCGCCGTCATCGGGGTCGCCGGCGCCGGCTGGGCGTTCGCGGTCGACGCCGCGACGTTCGCGGTGTCGGTGGCCTGCCTGCTGGCGATGCGGCGGTCGTCGGCCACGCTGGCGCCCGCGGCGGAGGACGACGAGCCGCCGCTGTCCATGTGGCAGGAGCTGCGCGAGGGCATCAGGTACGTGCGCAGCCACGTCTGGCTGTGGGGCACGTTCCTGTCCGCCACGTTCACCTACCTGCTGTTCGTCGGCCCCACCGAGGTGCTGCTCCCGTACCTGGTGAAGACCGAACTGGGCGGCAGCGCCACGGCCCTCGGGCTGATCCTCACCTCGGGCGGCCTCGGCGCCATCGCGGCCGCTCTCGCGGTGGGCTGGATCGGCATCCCGCGCCGCTTCATGTCCTACATGTACGGCACCTGGGCGATCGCCACCCTGGCCGTGGCGGGGTACGGCATGGCCACCGCGACCTGGCAGCTGGCGCTGGCCTGCGTGCTGGTCAACGGCCTGGAGGCGGCCGGGACGGTGGCCTGGGCCACCACCAAGCAGCGGCTGGTGCCGACCCGCCTGCTCGGCCGGGTCTCCAGCGTGGACTGGTTCGTCTCGACCGCACTGCTGCCGCTGTCGTACGCGCTCGCGGCTCCGCTGGCGTCCTGGATCGGGGTGCGAAACACGCTCCTCGGCGCCGGCCTGCTCGGTGCGGCGGTCACCCTCGGGTTCCTGTTCCTGCCCGGCATGCGCGGGCCGGAGCGGGAGGCCATGTACAAGCCGAGGCACGCCCGCTGGCTGGTTTATGTGGAGAAGCCGGCGCGCGAAGAGGCGCCGCAGGAGACGAGAGAGGCGGTGCCGGTCTGATGGCCGAACCGATCCAGGCCGTCCGGGACCTCAGCGCCGCGTTCGCCGCCCGGGATCTCGGTGCCGCGCTGGCCTGCTTCGCCCCCGGCGACGACGTGGGTTACGCCGGCTCGGAGCGAGTCGAGACCGCATCCGGCCGGGCGGCCTTGGTTGCGCTGCTCGGCGAGGTCTTTCAAAGGCCGGAGGCGTACGCGTGGCAGGCCGGCGCCGGCACCGTGCACCGGTACGGCGATCGCGCGTACGTCTTCGCCGAGGCCGACGGCCAGGTGCGCACCGACGCGGGGGAGACGGAGTCGTTCCCGTACCGCGTCTCGGGTCTGGTGGAGCTGGTCGGCGACCGTTGGTTGTGGCGGCACTGCCAGGGTGGCGAGCCCACCGATTAGTTCTGGTCTCCGCCGCGGTCTACCGAGGCATGAACATCATCAAGCAGACGCTGACCGCCGCCGGACCGATCTTCCTGCCCGGCGACGCCGGATACGACACCGACCGCCGCGCTCTCAACCCGGCGCTCGACCCGCACCCGGCGGCCGTGCTGCGGGCGGCCGGCACCGACGACGTCCGTGCCGCGCTGCTGGCCGGTCGCCGGCTCGGCCTGCCGTTCGCGGTGCAGGCCACCGGGCACGGCACCCACGTGGCGCACGACGGCGCGCTGCTGGTGCGCACCGGCGCGATGAGTTCGGTGCTGGTCGACCCGGACCGGCGGACCGCGCGGGTCGGGCCCGGTGCCCGGTGGGGTGACGTGCTGCGGGCCGCCGCGCCGTTCGGCCTGGCCCCGCTGTCCGGCTCGTCACCCGACGTCGGCGTCACCGGGTACACGCTCGGCGGCGGCCTGGGCTGGCTGGCCCGCGCGTACGGCCTGGCCGCCGACAGCGTGCTGCGGGCGCGGGTGGTCACCGCCGACGGCAGCGTGCGGACCGCCGACGCCGAGCACCACCCGGACCTGTTCTGGGCGCTGCGCGGCGGCGGTGGCGGGTTCGGCGTGGTCACCGCGCTGGAGTTCCGGCTGTACCCGGTCTCGCAGGTGTACGCCGGCACGGTCACCTTCGGCCGCGAGCGGGCCGCCGAGACGCTGTCCTACTACCGGCAGTGGATCGAGCAGGCACCCGACGAGTTGAGCACCGCGCTGCTGCTCACCCGGGACGGCTCGCTGGTGATCAAGGCGATGTACGTGGGCGACGGCCACCACGGGCGCCGCCTGCTCGAACCGCTGTGGCGGGTGGCCGGCCCGGTCCGGCAGGACGACATGCGGATGGTCGGCTACTCCCGGGCGGCCATGGGCGGCACCTTCGCCCGCACCTTCGACCAGGTGCGCACGCTCGGCGACGACCTGATCGCGGCGCTGGTGGCCGAGCCGGACGCCACGGTCGAGATCCGCCACTGGGGCGGCCGCATCGCCCGCGACACCGGTGCCGCCGCGCACCGCGACGCGCCGCTGTCGGTGATCCTGGACGCGGTGCCGACGCCACGGGTGTCCGAGGCGCTGGCCCGGACCGGCCTGGGCAGCAGCTTCCTGAACTTCCTGGGCGACCGGTCCCGGATCGCGACGGCGTTCACGGCCCGCAACGGGGCGGCGCTGCGCGCGGTCAAGGCCACGTACGATCCGGAGAACGTGTTCGGTGGAATCTCGCCTGCGCCGCTCGCCGTACCGGCTTAGCATGTCTGATGCTCACCGGAACGATCCTCGCCGAGAGCCTGCGCGTCGGCTCTGATCTCAGCGTCCCGTCCCTGCGCGTCGTGCGGATCCGGCGGGACGACGTGTCCGCCTCGTCGACGCCGACGCAGCCGGACGTGTTCACCGTCCTGCAGTTCGAGGCCGATGACGCGGTCGCCGATCAGCTCGCCGACGCTCTTGCCGAGATGCTCATCGACGGTCCGAACTGGTACGCCGACTTCCGCGCCGGGGCCGAGCACGTGGTGGTCTTCCCGGGCCGGATTTTCCGGTACGCGGTGGGCGACGAGGACGGTCGAGCGGCTGCCGTCGCCTATGGCCGCCAGTTGGGTATCCCCGAGCCGCAATTGGACTGGCGATGACACTGGCGCACGACATCACCGGCGACGGCCCTGCCGTACTGCTGCTGCACTCGACCGTGTGCGACCGGCGGATGTGGGATCCACAGGTGCCGGCGCTGGTCGCGGCCGGCTACCGGGTGATCCGGGCCGACCTGCGCGGGTACGGCGAGACCCCGGTGCCGGACCGGCCGTACAACGACGCCGACGACGTGGCCGGGTTACTCGACGGCATCGACGAGGTCGCGGTGGTGGGCGCGTCCGGCGGCGGCGCGGTCGCGGTGGAGTTCGCCGCCCGGCACCCCCGCCGGGTCACCGCGCTGGTGCTGCTGGCCTCCGCACTGGCCGGCCACGAGCCCGGGCCGGAGCTGCGCGAGTTCGGCCGGCGCGAGGACGAACTGCTGGAGGCCGGCGACATCGAGGCCGCGACCGCATTGAACGTCGATCTCTGGGTCGGCCCGGCCGCGTCGAAAAGCGACCTGTCACGCGTACGGGAAATGCAGTTGAATGCTTTTGCCGTGCAGCTGGCGGCGACCGAGGAGCATCCGCAGATCGAGTACGACTATGACGTCGCCGCGATCACCGCGCCCACCCTGCTGGTGTCCGGCGCGCACGACCTGCCAGACTTCCGCGAAATCGCCGAACGGCTGGCCGCCACCCTGCCCGACGCCCGCCACCTGCACCTGGACTGGGCCGGCCACCTGCCCAGCGTGGAACGCCCCACCGAGATCAACGCGTTGCTGGCAGACTTCCTGCGTGCTGCTTGGCCGCCGCCACCAGCGTGACAAAACCGGCATGCGGCCGGCGGAACTCGAGCGTCTGGCCGGACGAGTCGACGTAGCCGTTCGCGATCCGGCCGGTGGTCGACCGGGACAGCGCCCAGAGCCCCGCAACCAGCACCAGAACGGCGACCGCGACGGTGCTGCCCCAGCTTTCCAACGCCGCGAACGCGACCACCACGAGCCCGCCGGCCAGACCGAGCAGCGTCGCGGTGACGGCCCGGCGCAACGCGCGCAGCCGCAGGCACCGGGCGCAGAGCGGCCAAGCCGGCGAAACCACCCGCTTCTCCGTGGCCAGCACCACAATCATCATGATCAGCGGCGCGATGACCATCAGCACGGTGCCCCCGGGCACGAGCGTCCGAAACGTGACCGGCGGCTGAGCGGCAGCCGGCTCACCGTGCCGCACACACACGGTGGGAATACCCCACCCGGTCGCCACGAACGGGGCGGGCACGATCACAACGCGCAACTGAGCCTCCAGGATCGATCTCCGGAGGCCCATCTTCTACGGTCGATCCGGATCCGGCGACCCCGGCCAGGCACGATCGAGTCGTGGCGCGCCCGTGTATCTCATAGGTGGCATGCGTATTTGTCAAGAATGAGTTACAGGGTGTGAAATGTGCGCCCATGGGTGCGGCTGAGGAGTTATTTTACCGGCCCAACTATGCTTGACAAATAAGCCCAAGAATCGATGATGAGCTACCTATGAAGCAGCCTGGCATGGTCCACTCCGGCGGAGGCGCTCCGTGAGCGACACCGACACCGACGCGAAGGTCGCTGCATACTTCGAGCGTCCAGGTCATCGCCACGCCGTCGAACAGGGGATCGTTGACGGCAAGCTGCCGTTGAAGTTCGCCTACGCGGGCAGTGCGGCGCACACCCATGACCGGCTCGCGCGACACGAGGGCTATCAGGCGGTGACCGGTGCGGCAGCCAACGTCCGGGAGACCTTTCGCAGCGCTGGGCTCGATGAAGTGCCCGCAATCGTCGAGATCGGCCCAGGTAACGGTCTCAACTCGATGACCATTCTGCGCCGGCTCGGTGATGCCAAGAGGCCGCCGCGGATGCTTCTCGGGCTCGACTTCAGCGAGACATTGCTGGGCATGGCCGAGGCCAATTTCCGCCGCGAGCTGGGTGAAGTCTCGTTCACCGGTCACGTCTGGGACGTCGAGGCCGAACCCACCGCCGCTGTTGACTCCTGGCGTCCGCCGGAGACTCCCGTGCCGGTGCTGCTGCTGGGCAACACGATCGGCAACTTCGAGCAGCCGTCAGCGGCACTCGGGCATGTCCGGCGCAGCATGCGCATGGGTGACACCCTAGTCATCGGCGCAACGCTACGGCGCGATGGCATCAACGCTCGCAGCATGACAGAGCCCTACCGAAATGCCACGTTCACGGAGGCAGCGCTCGAGCCACTCCACGCTTGCGGGGTCAGCCCGGCCGACGTCTGCTTCACCGTCGATTACATCGACGACGAGGTTGTCGGCTTCGCCGTCCTGAGGCGGGGACTCAACATCCTCGGACATGAGCTGCCGCCCGGTCATCGGGTGCGTTGTTTCGTGTCGCACCGATTCACCCCTGACCACATCCACTCGATTGTCCGGGCCGCGGGCCTCGTGGTCGGAGTCTCCAGGATCGATGAGGCAGCAAATCACATCGTCGTGACCGCGGCCAAAGAGAACAGCGCCGAAGGCTGCACGTCGTGACAAGTCTGGATCACGCGCCTGGTCTCCTGCGTGCGGCCAAGGCCGCACTGGTTGCCCATCAGCTTGCGGTCTCCGGCACCGACCCGGAGGTTGTCCGCCTACCAGAGAGCGCACTGGCCGAACTGATCCGGTCGCTGGCCGAGACCGCCGCAGTGGTGCATCAGATCGTCCCGGTACCAGGCCGTCACTCGGACTTCGAACTTTTCTCGCTCCTTGCCTGGCGGCAGCATGCCGCCCGAGGCCGTGAGGTGCGCAGGCTCTATCTAGTGCCATTCGGCAACCCGGACGGCGAGCGGATCATGCTGCAGGTCGAGGACGACAACGCCAGTCAGATCAGTGCCCATCGCCTCTACGTCGGCGGCAACGCCGAAACAGCTACTCCGATGACGAACGTGTGGATCGTGGACGACCAGGTTGTGGTGTACGAAGAGCACGGCGACAGCGGCCGGCCAACATGGGTTGTCAGTGCCCGCGAGGAGGAACTTCGAACGGCCCGGGAGCGCTGGGCGACACTTTGGGAACGGCGCAGCGAGGCCGTGCACGAACCCCCACGCGTGCCGGAGCCGCTTCTAGATTCAGCTGACATGCTGCACTCGATCGCTCAGTTCGCCTGCACCGGTGATCATGTGGATCCCGCAGGCTGCGCCTGGTACCACGGGGTCTGGCAGTACCTCCGATTGTTCAACATGGTCAGTAGCCCGAACTGGCATGCCCGTTTCTACGAGGAGAACCTTCGCCGTGAGTTGCACGCGCGGGAAGGGGCGCGGGTCTTGATCACCGGAGCCGCCGATTACGGCATGCTGGCTTATGTCCTTGCCGGTCACAGTCAACCGGAGAGCCTTGACATCCACGTCGTGGACCTGTGTCACACCCCCCTGCTGGCCAATCGCTGGCTCGGCCGGCGGCACGGTGTCGAGGTGAATATTCACGCCGTTGACTTCCTCGAACAGGGGGAGCTGCTCGCCAAGAGCCTTGGCCCGTTCGACGTGGTCGTATCTGACGCATTTCTGACTCGATTCAAGCTGACTGATCCCCCCGAGGTGGCGACGGTGGTTGCCAATTGGCGCCGTATGCTGCGGCCGGGTGGGACAGTGGTCACCACTGTGCGGATGAGCGGAAGTGGATCACTCGTGGCTGACGACTCTCGCGCTGAGACGCAGTATTTGCTACGTCTGTATGAGCGGGCCAAGAACTCCCATTGGTTGTTGAAGATCGATTTCGACGATCTTCGCCATGCTGCCCGCGAGTATGTGCAGAAGATGGACAGTGAGGATCTCGGCGGTGAGGACGACATTGTTTCGATCTTTACCGACCAGGGGTTCCGAGTGGCGAAGAACGAGGTCGGACATGTGGACGGCGAGCTCATTCCCACCGACTACCTTCGCCTGGTCTGCCACACATAGGTCGACCCATTTGGTTCTGTGATGTGGAGTAGCCTTCCCAGCGCAGCATCATCCAGTGCGGAGAAGCTGCGGGCGGCGTGGTTGGAGATTGCTGCTGAGCAGCACGCGGCGCTCCGCGGCCAAGAGCCGACCCTGCTGCTCGATCACTACGTCGATGCGGACCTGGGACACCTGCGGATAACGGTCGGCACCTCCTCGCGACCGGCCGCCCGGGTCGCCCACATTGACCTGGAGGCCATCGACCGAGCGGAGCGGGAACGCTTCAGCCCGTTACGTCTGATGGCGGCGGCCCTGGTCGATGACATCACGCCGCAGCGAGCCGGAATTCCCGAGGTGGAACGCTCGAAGCGTCCATCGCGAGATGCGGTGGCCGTGTTGGATCCGACCACGGAGCGGCTGAGGCTGACATTGACTCAGCGACGCAATGTCGTACTGGTGGGCGGGTCCGGCACCCACAAATCACAGAGTGCCGCAGGCGTTGCGGATCTGTTCGAGAGCGACGGGCACGCATGTGCATGGCTCGACATGCGTGACGGTCGGGCCGGAGCCGAAACCATCGCCTGGGAGATTCTCCGACTGCCCCGACACGAGAAGCTTCTCGTCGTCATCAACCAGGTGCAGGACGGGATGTCCGAGGTACGGCCGGTCCTGCACCTCACGAGACTTCTCCGTACCGAATTCCGCGTGAGGACGTTCGTGCTGGCGACCAGCCGTCCGGCGGCGGTCGACACGTCGCGCGGCCTGTTCCGATCCTTCACCCGGGTTCCCATACAGACAACGACCGTCAGGTTTCCCGCCGAGCCTGAGCTTCGTGAGGCTCTGCATTGGTTCGCCTGCCTCAAACTTTTCGAGATCCGGCCCTTGCTGTCGACAGTCAGCCGGCGTTTTCCGCAGTCCGTTGTCGATCGTCTGACCAGCGGCAATCAACCGCTTCTGAGCCGGACGAGCGCGCACTACTCACTTGCATCCGGACAGGATGCCGCCACCCTGATCCGAAATCTGCGCAGCCCGACGACGCCTGGCGACGTTGTCTGGGCGTACCTCAAACTGATTGGCCACAATGCCGGTCGCGACCTGATGCGGCGCCTTGACCAGGGTGATGTCGTTAGCGAGAGCACCGCCAGCCAGTCTTACCTGGCGCCCGCGTGGGATTTGCTGCACCGACTGGGCGACACACTCGACGCACACTGTGAGTTGGACCCGAGTTGGGGTGGGAACGTCGGCGCCGCCGTCTTCGCCGCCGAGGCGCTGGCTGAGCTCGACCATCGCGCACAGTGGGAGACGGTGGCCCGATACGTCCGAACTAGTTGGCGGTACGACCGGCCGGGTGTGCTGCCCGAACCGGCCAGGGGACGGACCAGCGAGTACGCGGATTTCCTCGAGATCGCGCGTTACATGGACATCGAGGATGAACAGCTGGTACAGGCGCACCTCGGCCTCCCGCCCGGCCACGAACTGAGCGACGACATAGACCTGGATCGGTTTCACCGCACCTGGATGCTCGGCGTGCTCCTCGGCTTCGAAGGATCGGCCTTGTCGCCGACACCTGGGCGCGATGCCCTGATTCGGACGGCCGACGAGGAGTGCCACCCGAGTCTGGGCTACTTTTACCCACGACGCGTGCCCTGGGTGACTGCCCGCGTCCTCCTCGGCCTCAGCCGCGTCGGTCGCACCTACCAGAACAGTGACACCGTTCAGCGCGCCTGCGAATGGCTTAAACGGCCGCTTCGCTCCGGTGGGCCGTACGGCCTTTGGTGGAAAGGCGGAACGGGCTCATGGAACCGCGACGAGGCCACCACCGCCATGTGCGTCGCCGCGCTGATCCGTGCTGGCGACGGCGAAACGCCCGAGGTTCGGACGGCTCTGGCATGGCTGAGCGCCCGGGCGGGCGAGTGGACCAAAACCGACCGCGAGATCGATCTGGCGATCGTTCTCGAGGCCGCGATGCTGGGCGCGGCCGATTGGCGTGCGTCCTACGCTCGTATTCTCAATCTGCTGCACTGGTCCGCGGGCGAGATTCAGCGGATGAGCAGCCAGCAGCCGGATCCGCGATTCGTTCCGGAGAGCGCGCTGCGCGCCCCGTTCGCGGCGGCCCAGCTCGCAACCCTGGTACGTGTAGCGGTCGGCCGCGAGTCAGAGGCGCTTCTGGATGCCGCCGCGCACCGGCGGATACCAAGGCAGCGGGGCACCGGACTCGATCCGGCCGACAGCCTGGCGTCCACCGCGGCCGGGGTCACCGACGTACGGCCGATGCCGTCGCTCGAGCGGTGGCGACGTGCGGGTGCACTGATTGCCGAGACGCTGGAGACGAGTCTCCGGGCGCGTTCGGCGGTTCAGCGCGCGGATCCTGGCCGGCAGGCCAGCGAAATATGGGAGCAGGCAGAACGCGACCGGACACGCCTCAACCTTTACCGAGAACTGGCAGACCAGTTGGACGAACTTACGCCACGCGAGGTGTTGCAAGAGCTCAACCGGCTCGGCCGCGAGGTCTGTGAAACACGTTGGGATGACGGGCTGACCTTCGAAAATCAGGGCCATCCATGAGGCGCTGGGCTAGTGCGGTCGGCAGATTCCCGGCGCCGGGCACGCTCAATTTCCTTGCGGGTTTGCTGGCTGGTGCAGGAATCAACCTGCTGACGTCCGCGGCAGTCGGGGACGGCGGCGGTCTGGGAATACACATCGTCCTCGACTCGGTGGCGTGGGTGTCCGGTGCGGCCCTACTGACAAGCGCGGCGACGATGCTGGGAAATGCTGACCGTCAAGCGGCTTTGTTGATCACACCAGAGTTCAACGATATGGAGCGGCGGCAAATTCGTACGCTGGAGATCAACCGAGTGGCTCGCCCGGTGAGGTGGCTACTTCTCGGCGCTTTCGCGTGCGTCGCCGTCGCGGTCGCCCTTCTACCGCAGTTGGCGAGGCACTGATCGGCCGGTGGCCTGCCCCACCTAGCTCGGGCAAGCACACCCTCCCCCCTTGGCCAGCACCTCGCCGGCCACGCCGCGGCCCACTGCCAACCCACCCTGGTTGCTGAACTCGAAGTGCTGCCCGCCGTACACCCGGGACCGCCCGGCCTCGTTCGCCGCCGCCGTGAAGCCGGGGTAGCTGCGCGCCAGCCCGCCCGGCGCCGAGTCGGTGACGTGCGTGAACGGGACCGCGTCGGTGCAGAAGTAGGCGGCCAGCACGGCCGCGCCCGCGCCGCTGTAGGAGCTGTGGCCGGACACGTACTCCGGGGTGCTGCCGACGCTGCCGGCTCGTGCGGTCCACGCCGTGTCGGTGGTGGTCTCGCGGATGGCGGTGGTCGGGCGCCAATGGCGGTACGTGAACTTGGTCGCGACCGTGACCACCGTGGTGTCGGCCAGTGCCGTGGTCAGCAACGCGGTGAGCCTGGTCTGCTCGGTCAGCGGCAGCCGGCGTTCGTGTGCCACCTCCAGGGCGATCCGCAGCCACTCGCCGGGCGGCTGGCTGGAACCGGCCGGCAGCGACCAGTACTGGTAGGTGGCCAGCAGGTCGGGGTCGGGGCGTGCGGCGTCGCCGAGGATCGCCACCTCGGTGAAGGCGGCCGCGTACAGGATGCTGTCCAGGGCGGGCGGCGGTCCGGGCACATACCGGGCGGGGTCGGCGATCGCGAACGGGCGGACGTTGCGGTACTGCACGCCCGACCAGGCAGCCCGGAACACGCCCGGTCCGGCGCCGGCCGGCTGGGTCTCGACCGGGGTGCTGCCGTCGTCGGCGCGGGCCGCCACCATCGACGCGC
Organism: Paractinoplanes rishiriensis; assembly: GCF_016862375.1. Taxonomy (GTDB): domain Bacteria; phylum Actinomycetota; class Actinomycetes; order Mycobacteriales; family Micromonosporaceae; genus Actinoplanes; species Actinoplanes rishiriensis. The sequence continues at coordinate 101,941 of NZ_BOMV01000076.1, forward strand.
CGACCTCGGCACCCCGGCGTGCGCCGCTGGTCACGCCGGGGACATGGGCCTCGCGCAGGAGGGTGAGTTCGGCCTTGAGGCGTACGTCGTAATCGGCCGCACCCGGCGCAGCGAGCCGGACCAACACCGCATGTGCGGCTGCGGCCGCCGCGGCCTGCGGGTCACCGCCGCGCAGCCCGTGCACCGCGTCGTTCATGGCCACATTGACCATCGCGTAGAGCCGCGCGGCGTCGGCATCGGTGGCCCGCGCGGTGCGCACCGCAGAAAGGGCAAGTTCATTCCAGCCACGTACGACGTCCAGGTCGACCCGGGAGGCGGCGGCCGCCGGCGATGCGCCGGCCAAACTCAGCACGAGAACGATCGCAAGCTTCCGCATACGCGTACCTTGCTCCGGAAAACAAAGGCGAGCGCCGATGTGTAGCGAATGCGACTCACGCTCCGGCCTGGAAAACTGCGGATCATGAGCGCCGAACTACCCGACGTCGGCCCGTCCACCGACGTCCGCGAGCTGCTGTTGACGTACCTCGATTTCTACCGCGCCGCGGTGACGGACAAACTGTCCGGCCTGTCCGACGCCGACCTGCGCACCAGCCGCCTGCCGTCCGGCTGGACCCCGATCGAACTGCTCAAACACCTGGTCTTCATGGAACGCCGGTGGCTGGTCTGGGGCGTCCGCGGCGACCAGGTGGACGAGCCGTGGGGCGACGACCGCAACGGCCGCTGGTCGGTCCCGCCCGAGGAAACCGTCGAGGAGTGGCTGGCGGCGCTGCACCAGGGCGGCCGCCGCACCCGCGAAATAGTCGCCGGCCTCCCGCTCACCGCGATCGCCGCGCGCACCGGCCGCTTCGCGGACCGGTCCACCCCGCCGTCGGTCACGGCGGTGCTTTTCCACGTCCTGCAGGAGTACGCCCGCCACGCCGGCCACCTGGACATCGCCCGCGAACTGATCGACGGCTCAACCGGCGAGTGATTCCCGGCCACGATCGGGTGCATTTACCACAGTCGAAATCTTGCTTTCCGTAAAGTTAACTCCATCGCGTGATGTGCGAAAGAGGCAAAGTGACTTAGCTTCTGTCGGCGGGCCGGTTCTCCCGGCCGCACCGCCCACAGAGGAGATCTCACTCGTGACGGCTCCACCCCAGCGCCGGATCGCGATCATCGGACAGGGCTACGTCGGTCTTCCCGTCGCCCACGCCGCCGTTCGCGCCGGTCACACCGTCGTCGGCTTCGACACCGACCCGGACAAGATTGCCCGGCTGGGCGCCGGCAGTTCCCCGATCGACGACGTCGCCGACCCGGACCTGGACCACATGCTCGCCACCGGCCGCTACCGGCCCACCGGCGACCACGCCCGGCTCAACGACTGCGACGCGTACGTGGTGACTGTCCCCACCCCGCTGCGCGACAACCGCCCCGACCTGACCGCGGTGCTGAGCGCGGCCCGGCTGATCGCCCCGCACGTCCGCGACGACACCCTGGTGGTGCTCGAGTCCACGGTCGCCCCCGGCACCACCGCCGGCGCCTTCCGCACCGAGATCGACCGGTACGCGACCTGGACGCCGCGCTACCTGCTCGCCTTCTCACCCGAGCGCATCGACCCCGGCAACCCACAGTGGGGCTTCCGCAACACCCCCAAGCTGGTGGCGGGTGCCGACCTGGCCGCCCGGGACGCCGCGGTCAGCCTGTACCGGACGATCTGCGACACGGTGGTGCCCTGCCCCACGCTGGAGACCGCCGAACTGGCCAAACTCCTGGAGAACACGTACCGGTACGTGAACATCGCCCTGGTCAACGAGTTCGGGCGGCACGCACACGCCCTGGGCGCGAGCATCTGGGACGTGGTCACCGCCGCGGCCACCAAGCCGTACGGCTTCCAGCCGTTCTGGCCCGGCCCCGGCGTGGGCGGCCACTGCCTGCCGGTAGACCCGTTCTACCTGGAGGATGGCGTGGAACAGCGCCTGGGCCGGGGCTTCGACTTCATCCACGCGGCCGGCCAGATCAACAACGGCCAGCCCGACTACGTGGTTCAGCGAGCGGTCCGCCTACTGAACGACCGCCGCCGCCCGGTCAACGGCTCAACGGTGCTGGTGCTGGGCTACTCGTACAAGGTTGGCACCGCCGACATCCGCGAGACCCCGGCCGCCAAGATTGTCCGGCTGTTGCTCGATCTTGGAGCACAGGTCACGGTGAGCGACCCGCACCTGGCGGGCGCCGTCCCCGGCATTCCGGCGGCAAAGGTGATCGACCACCGCGACGCTGCCCGGGCCGCTACCGACGCGGACCTCGTGCTGCTGACCACCGCCCATCCCGAATTCGACTATGACGCTCTCGCCGAGGCTGCCTCGACAGTGCTCGACACACGCAATCGATTCCGTCCCCGGCACACCGTCCACCAGCTCTGAACAGAGGAGACGACATGAGCCTCGTCAACGGCGGCAACAAGACCCTTCCCCTCACCGGCACGGCGCTCGTCATCGGCAGCACCGCGGTCCCGGCGCCGAAGCTCGCTGCCATTGCGGCGCTGATCATCATCGGCGGATTCCTCCTGCTGCGCCTGACCCGGCCCAAACGCCTGGAAGGCGTGGTCCCGGGCCGACCCGGTCGAGCAAGGGTCCGGGTCTGGCGCCGGGGGGCTATCTAGTGACGCTCTATCGGCGCGGGGCCAATGCGGTCGCGGTAGTGGCATTCGGAACCGCCGCTGCCCTAGCCGTCCACCACGCCGTTTCGATTCGAGATTACGGCTGGACCGACCTGCGGCTGATCTGCACGGCGGCCTTCGCCTGGCTCACCTTCACGTCGATCATGCCTTACCTGCACCGGGACGTGCCGCTGCCGACCGCCGGATCGCATGCCGCGGCCCTGCTCGACCGGTTGTTCGTCTCGGTGATCGTGCCGGCGCACAACGAGGATCCGGTGATGTTCCGGGCGTTTCTCGATTCCCTGGTGGCGCAGACGCGAATGCCGAATCGTGTCCACGTGGTCGAGAACGGCAATCCCGGCTACACGCCGACGCTCCTGCCGGTCATTCGGCAGTGGCAGGCGCAGGGTGGCCGAGCCGCTCGGATCGAGGTGCGTTACGACTTCAATCCGGTCGGCGACAAGCGGCACGCGCAGGCTGTCGCATTCCGCCAGGACGACGAGGCGGACATCGTGATCACGATCGACTCGGATGTGAAGCTGGCGCCGACGGCGATCGCCTCTGGTCTGGCGCCGTTCCGCAATGCTCGGACGGCCTGCGTGACGGGCATGCTGGTCGGCCTCAACACCAACGCGAACCTGCTTACCCGGCTGATCGAGCCGTCGTTTGTGTGCGCCTACCTGAACGGTCGCGCTGCGCATTCGATGCTGCGCAGCGTCACCGTGAACTCCGGCGCGCTGTCGTTCTACCGCGCCGCTATCTGGCACAAGTACCTTGATCACTACCTGAACTTCACGATCGCCGGGCGGCGGATGAAATCCGGCGACGACGCAATGATGACCCGCTACTCGCTGCTCGAGGGGGAGGCCGTCTTCCAGAGCGGGTGCTGGGGATACACGCTGCACCCCGAGAGCCTCGGACAGCTCACCAGCCAGCGGGTCCGCTGGTGGCGCTCGCTGTTCTGGGGCGGTGTGTTCGTGCTGCGCACCTTCCGGCCGACGCGTTTCGTCTGGTGGTCGACCGCGTGGACGCTGCTGTCGATGACCTGGATGACGGTGGCGATGCCGTTCGTCCTGATCGTCCGGCCGACAGTGACCGGGTCGGTCCCATGGATGGTGCTCGCGTGGCTGGTTGGCATCACCTACGTAGCGAGGGCGCGCTACCTGACGATCACCCGGCCCGGTGAGCCGTTCGGAAAGCACCTGGGACTTTGGCTGCTTGCGCCGCTGAGTGCGGTGCTCAACCTTTACACCGGGTTTGTCCTGGGATATGTAGGCATGGTTACCTGCCTCAGGGACGGTTGGTCGTCGCGGAGCACCGTGCTGACCTACCGCCCGGAGTCCGCGACCGAACTGCCCGTTCCGCCGCAGCCGCTATACGACGGCGATGCGCCTACTGCGGTACTCGATCTCCGCGACCTTCGCTCGCGCCTGATCCCGGCGCAGCGACCGACCGGGGTGCCTGTGGAGGAGATGGAGACCCGCGAGCTGTATCCGGTCATTGCGCCACCCGCAGCGGTTGGCGAGCGGCGGGTGCGGCTGCCGCGGAACGCCGGCCCGCGGGATGTACGGGGGCCGGGCCGCGTTGCCGCGCGGCCCGGCGTGGGTCAGCCCGGTGGGTAGCCGGCGGCGGCCATGCGTTCGGCCAGGTGGTGCAGGGCGCTGCGGAGGCGGGACTTGGCGGTGCCCTCGGGGACGCCCAACTCGATGGCCACCTCTCGGTAGGACAAACCGTAGTAATACGCCAGGGCTATCGGATCTCGGTAGAGCCTTGGCAGGTCTCGGACGCATTCCCGGACGGCCTTGGCGGTGGCGGCGCTGATCACGTCGTCCTCCACCGGGGCCTCGATGGGGGTCTGGCCGGCCAGTCTGGTCAGGTAGGTGCGCTGGGCGGACTGGCGGCGCAGCCAGTCGATGGCTCGGCGTCTGGCTATGGTGCAGAGCCAGGTGCGCAGGGAGCCGGCATCGGGGTTGAAGCGGCCGGGGTTGCGCCACAGGTCCAGGAACGCCTCCTGGACGGCGTCCTCGGCGCCCTGGCGGTCGCCGGTTATCCGGAACGCCAGCGCGAAGGCGGACGGGGCGTGCAGGTCGTATGCCTCGCTCAAGGCGTCCTCGTCGGCGGCCAGCAGCATGGTGCGCAGGCGGGCGTCCTCGACATGTGACCGCACGTCAGTCACACCCCAGGGTGGCGGCGACGGTGAGCATGTCCATGGCGAGTCTGCGGTCGCCGGTGATCTCGGCGACCGTGGCGGTCACCGGGATGCGGCCGGCCAGCAGGCGGCCGAAGCGTTCGGCGGGCAGGCGGATCTCGGCGGCCGGGGCCGGGGGATCGGTGGTCTGCGCCGACAGCGGGACCGTGTGCTCGGCGCTGCCGGGGCCGGTCAGGCGCAGGCGTACGGCCGCATCGGGGTGACCGCGACCCGCCGCATCCATGGCGCCGGGCAGCAAGGCCAGGGCGAAGCCGACGATGCGGGCCAGATGCTCGCCGGAAGGCGGGCGGGTCGGCAGGTTGACCGCGGCGCGGATGTCGTCGTTGTGGATCCAGGTCTCGAACGCGCGCTGGATCAGGGCCTCGCGCAGCGGGCGACGCACCGGTGCCTTGCCCGCCAGGCGCACCGGCGTGGTCAGCGGCAGGTCACCGCGGCCGATGGTGCGCAGCAGGCGGTCCGAGCCGTCGCGCCAGGCGGCGGCCGCGTCGTCCGGTGGCGGTTGCAGACGGTCACCGAGATCCGTGCTCACCTGGCGGTCATTTCCGGTCAAATGCATAACCAGCTCGCGTACGGTGTTACCGGCCGCGGTCGGGGCCTGCCACTGTTCCCGGGACAGGCCGCCGAGCAGCGCGCCCATCTCGGCCACCTGGTGTGCCCACGGTTCGGCGGCGGCGATGTTGCCGGCCGCCACCGGTTGCCGGATCTCGCGCGCGGCGGCGAGCACCCGGCCGCGCAGCGACGGCGGTGGCGCGACGGCGTGCGTCACCGCGATCCAGCCGGCGGACCTTGCGGCCTGGCCGACCAGCGTGGCGCAGCGGGCGCACTCGGTGAGGTGCGCGGTCACCCCCGGAGCCTGTGACTCCGGGCAGTCGCCGAAGGCGTACGCCTCCAGCAGATCGTCGGGGTGGTCCCCGGTCATTGCGCCGACCTCCTCGAAGCGGCATGCGTCGATGACCATACGGTGCCGGGCCGTCTGACGCAGTCCCTTGTACGAACACCCGACAGATGGACCTCGGCATAAGGTAGGACCCCTATGCTCGTGATCTTTCTCGTGGTGGCCGGCGCGGTGCTCGGCAGTTTCGCCGGAGCCCTGGCCTGGCGGATGCGTGCCGGGCGCGGTGTCGCGTCCGGTCGCTCCGAATGCGACAAGTGCGGCCACCAGCTCGCCGTCCTCGATCTCGTCCCGGTGTTCAGCTGGTTGCTGCTGCGCGGCGAATGCCGGTACTGCCGTGCCCCGATCCACCCCAGCAGCCTCTTCGCGGAGGCCGGGCTGGCCTTCGGATTCTGGCTCTCGTACGTGTGGTGGCCGCTCGGCTTCGGCTCGGCGCGGACGGTCACCGCCTTCGTGCTGTGGCTGCTGGCGCTGACCGTGCTGACCACGCTGGCGATTTTCGACGCCCGCTGGCGGCTGTTGCCGGACCGGTTGGTGGTGCCGCTCGCGGTGCTGGCCCTGGTGCAGGCCGGGCTGCGGGTCGACCCGCTGGCCGTGGGGCCGTACTCCGCCCACGTGGTGCTGGGCGCCCTGGTGCTGGGCGGGTCCTACACCGTGCTGTTCCTGGTGTCGGCCGGTCGGTGGGTGGGCTTCGGCGACGCGAAGCTGGGGCTGGCGGCGGGCAGCGCGCTCGGCGGTCCGGCGGCTCTGGTGGCGCTGTTCGCGGCCAACGTGGCGGGGCTGATCGTGGTCGGGATCGGTCGGCTGTTCAAGCGGCCGGAGGCGTACCGGGTGGTGCCGCTCGGTCCGTTCCTGGCGATCGGGTTTCTGCTGGCCGGCTTGCTACCTACTGGTTTCCCGGGCTGATTTGACAGCGCCGATATTCTGATCCTCCGTACCTTTCGGGTGTCGAGGGGGGCTCTGCCTCACGACACTCGGGAGTTTCGATGCGCCGGGCACCCGCCCTCTCGTTCCTGCTCGTCACCGTCTTCATCGACATGCTCGGCCTCGGCATCATCGTGCCGATCGCGCCGGCCCTGATGACGGAACTGACCGGCAGCCCCGCCGACGCCGCCACCTGGGCCGGCCTGATCGGGTCGAGCTACGGCCTGCTGCAGTTCCTCACCGCGCCGCTGCTCGGCCGCCTGGCCGACCGGTACGGCCGGCGACCGGTCCTGCTCGCGACGCTGACCTGCCTCGGCGTCGACTACCTCGGCCACGCGGTCAGCGACACGGTCTGGTTGCTGTTGGCCTGCCACGCGCTGGCCGGTGCGTTCGCCGGCACGCCGACGGTGATCAACGCGTACCTGGCCGACGTGACCGAACCCGAGGACCGGGCCCGCGGCTACGGCCAGATCGGTGCGGTGTTCTCGCTCGGGTTCGTGGCCGGCCCCACCATCGGCGGCCTGCTCGGCGCCGTCGACGTGCGGCTTCCGTTCTATGTGGCGGCCGCCCTCGCGCTCGCTAATGTCGCGTACGGCTGCCTGGTTCTGCCGGAATCCCGCCCGGGTGACCGGACCACCAAGCTCAGCCTCCGCCTGGCCAATCCGGTCGGCGCGCTCGCCGCGGTGCTGCGGCGCCCGGTGCTGGGGCGGCTGACGCTGGCCCGGTTCGTCGCCGACCTGGCCCGGATGACCGGCCAGGCGACCTGGACCTTCTTCGTGGCCGCGCAGTTCGCCTGGGGCACCGCCCAGATCGGCATCACGATGGCGGCCTCGGCGCTGGCCGCGGCGATCTTCCAGGCGCGGGCGACCGGGCCGGTGGTGCGAGCGCTGGGCCACCGGCGCGCGGCCGTGGTGGGTGGCTCGGTGGCGGCTGCGGGGTCGGTCGGGCTGGCATTCGCGTACGAGCCCTGGCATGTCTTTGCCTTGCAGGGGCTCGGGGTGCTCGGCTCGGTGGCCGGCGCCGCGACGATGGCCTGGATCTCGCGGACGGCCGGCGCGGCGGAACAGGGGACGGTGCAGGGCGCACAGACCGCGACCATAGCGATCGCCGAGATGGCGGTGCCGGTGACCGCGGGGGCGCTGTTCGCGTGGTCGCTGTCCATCGGCCGGCCGGGTCTGGTGTTCCTGGCCGCGGCGTGCTGCATGACCGCCGCGACGATCATGCTGGCCCGCACCCGCGACTAGGGCTTAACTGACGGATCATGGGGATCGGTCGGGGGTGGCGCGGAGCCAGTCGAGGGTTTCGGCGAGGTCGAGTGTGGCCTGGTAGGAGTCGATTCGCTTGTCGTACCTGGTCGCCAGGCCACGCCAGTGCTTACGCCGGTTGAAGCCGCGTTCGACCTGGTTGCGTTTCCTGTACGCGGCCGGGTCGAAGGACGGCGGGCGTCCGCCGGATGATCCTTTCCTTGCCCGGTTGGCTTTCTGGTCGGATCGTTCCGGGATCAGCGCCTTAACCTTGCGGGCGCGCAGAGCGGCCCGGTTCGCCTTGCTGGAGTACGCCTTGTCGGCGGTCAGCGAGTCCGGGCGTTTGCGGGGCCGGCCCCCGGACGGCCCCAGCACGGCGACCCGGTCCAGCAGGCCGACCAGCTGCCGGGTGTCGGATGCCTGACCTGGGGTGACCCGCGTGGCAAGCGACCGGCCCCGGCCGTCGCAGATAACGTGCACCTTCGTGGTCAGTCCCCCGCGGGAGCGACCCAGACCTTGACGTGCCTGCGAATCCTTACTGCTGAGCCCCCTTTACGCGCCCCAGCAGCGTGCTGGTGAGCACGCACGATCGTCGAGTCAGCCTGTGCGTCCCAGTCGATGTCGTCCTCGGCCTGGGCCAACGCGATGACCTGAGCCCTGATCCGAGCCCAGGTACCGTCCTGCGCCCATTTCCGGAACCGGTCGTACGCGGTCTGGTACGGCCCATACCGTGCGGGCATGTCCGCCCACGGGGCACCGGTCCGTTTCACCCAGCAGATCCCGTTGATGACCTGCCGGTGATCACGCCACCGACCACCCCGTTTGCCGTACCCGGGCAGCAACGGCTCCAAGATCGCCCACTCGCGATCCGTCAGATCGAAACGCGCCATACCCGTTTCAACGACCGACATCCATGATCCGCCAGTCACGGCCTAGAGTTCCCGGTCGTGGATATCACCGTCGCGACTCCCGCCGACCGTTCGCCAGTGGTCGACACGCTCGTGGCCGCGTTCGTCGACGATCCCGTCCTCCGCTACCTGTTCCCGGCGGACTATCCGCGGCATGCGGCCGAGTTCTTCGGTCACCTCTTCGACAAGCGGGTGCGGCGGGACTCGATCTGGACGATCGAGCGGGGCGGTTCCACGGCGATCTGGGAGCCGCCGTTCGCGCCGGCTGCCTCGACGGTTCCGGATCTGCCGGGGCCGGAGCTTTCCCGGGTACGCCGGTACGACGACGCGCTGCACGCGGTGCTGCCGGCCGGGCCGTACTGGTATCTCGGTGTGCTCGGCACCCACCCTCGCCACGCCGGGCGGGGGTGGGGCCGCGCGGTGATGGCCGAAGGGCTGCGGCGGGCCGCCGTGGACGGGTTGCCGGCCGTGCTCGAGACCAGCAAGCCGGCGAACGTCGAGTTCTACCGGCGGGCCGGCTGGCAGGTGGTGGCAACGGCGACGGACCCGCTGCCGATCTGGGTCCTGACGGTTCCGGCCGGTACGGCTCAGGCGACGTAGGCGTCCCGCAGCGCCAGCGCGAGGCCGTCCGGTACGGGCACGACGTCGAAGAAGGCGACCAGTTCGCTCCACTCGCCGTTGACCGGAAGCGCGAAGTCGACCGACGACACGCTGCCGTCGTCGCGGCGGAAAACCTCCTGGAGCGGGTCGAACGGGCCGCCGGCGGTCTCGGCCGGAGTGATCCGGGCCGGCTCCTGGCGCAGCGGCTCGCCCGGCTCGTACCGCGCGATGCGGGCGCGCAGGCTTTCCGCCGTGACGTCCGCGCGCGGAAGGAGGAACTGCACGGCGGCGTCGACGTCGTCCGCGGCCAGCAGGGCGACCCAGCGGCGCACGGCGGCCAGGATGAGCTCGTCGCCGGCATCGGGCGGCAGGACTTCCATGCGCACACCCTAGGTGCAGCAGCCGGCCACCTTGGACGGTGCGCGGGATGTCGGAGCCGTGTGTTTCAATGGCGGACCGCTGCATCGATCTTCATAAGCGGCGGTGGACCAGCACGGATCTCACGGGGAGATGTTTGTGAAGCGCAGAGAAGTTTTCCTGGCCGCGGCCGCGGTTGTAGGCGGCGCTCTGGTGGCGCCGTCGCCGGCTCGCGCGGCGGCGTCGCGGGCTCGGCTGGCCGCGGATCTGGCGGCGGCGCCCAACCTGGTGGCCGATCAGGCGGCGGCGGCCCGCGATCTCGTTCGCTGGCTGTCGGTCCGCGACCCGCGGGCGTCGGTCCGGTCGGCGGCGGAGACGGCGCTGAACGGTGACGCCGCGGAGTTCATCAGGTCGGGGCACCCGATGGCGGTGAACGAGGCGGACCGGGACCGCCTCCGGCAGCTCGACTATGCGAATGCGACGGCGGCCGCGCATCCGGCGCCGACCCACCCGTGGGTCAACTCGGTGGCCCGGCGCGCGGCAAACGGCTCCGATGCGGAGCTGGCGGCGTTCGCCAAGGCCGGATTCGCGGCGGAGTTGGCAAAAGACCAGGCCAATATCCCGTACGACGACGGAGCGGCGTACGTGACGCCGGACGACCATGACTACGTGTGGGGCCTGAGCCGGTACGGCACGGGCACCGTGCTGGAGCGGGCCGCCGAGGTGCAGACGGACGCCGACGTGGCCGAGTTCCTGCGCCACGGCTGGATCAGCGCCGCCACGATCGATGTGGAGGCGCACCGCGCGCAGTACGTCGTCGACGAGTGGATCCGGTGGCAGGACGCGCGGCAGGTGGTCCGGACGGCGGTCAGCATCGACGAGGCGGCCCGGGAGGGCCTCACCAGCCCGCTCGTCGCGGTGCAGGCGTGGAACGAGGTGAGCACGCGCTTCGCCCGGCAGCCGTCGGGTTGGACGCAGCGGGAGCGGTACGCGCACGCCCAGCTCGACGAGTGGTTGCGGAACCTGGCGACGGCCGGTTCGATGGCCGGCCCGCACTGGGCCGCGTTCGCCGCCAAGGGCACCGTCGTCCGGTCGCTGTGGGTGACCGAGATCAACGCCGCCATCGAGCAGACCGCCTGGTGGACCACCCTGATCCGGTACGCCCAGGACACCGCGGCCGGTTGGCTCCGGCCCACCGGCTGAGCAACGTCCGTCCGGCTCCTCTTCGCGCAGAAGGCCAGCGCGGGCTGAGGGAACGTCAGGGCTGGAAGTAGCGGCTGAACTTGTTCTTCATCAGCGTCCAGCGGTCCGGCACGTGCAGGCTGTTGTCCACACAGGCGAACTCCTCGGCGAAGATCTCCTCGAGGAGGCGGGTGACGGAGCCGCGGCGGGCGTAATTGCTCTCCACGATCCACGGGGCCACCCGGTGGATGGCGTCGCGGGCGATCGACAGGGGCAGCGGGTTGCGGGTGCGCGCCTCGCGGATCAGCTGCTTGCGGATCGCCTCGACGTCCTCCACGGGGATGACCGGCGGGGGCGGGGGCGGCTGTTTCGGAGTGGCCTGCTTCGGCGGAGACTTCGGTGGCTGGGGCGCTGCGGGCTTGGTGGGAGGCGCCAGCAGTGCGCGGCCGTTCGGCGTGTCCATCTGCGGGAAGTCCCTGAGATGGAGCTCGAGGAAACCGGTCAGGCGGGCGGCGCCGCCCCAGTCAGCGTCCTTGATCCAGGGCACCGTACGCAGCGCGATGTCGCCCGCCTTGGAGAAGGTCAGCGGGCCGTTCTTCAGCTCCTTCAGGAACTCTCGGCGGATCTTCGCCACGTCCGCCGCGGTCAGCGTGGGCTTGCCCGGCGGGGCCGCGGCAGGCTTGCCGGTGCTCGTGTCGGGGGCGCGCAGCGTGCCGCCGGCCGCCGGGTCGAAGCGGAAGTTACCCAGGTAGCGGGTCACGAAGGCGGCAAACCCGCCGCCCTCCGACCAGCCGCTGCCGGTGAGCCGGGGCAAGGCCTGGTGCACGGTGAGGACCAGCGCCTTCTTGGTGAGCCGGTCCCGCTGGAGGGTGGCCTGCAGCACGGCCAGGCGCAGCTTCTGCACCTCCGCGGCGGTCAGCACCGGCATGCCGCCGGCCTCGGCGGCCGGTGCGGCCTGCACAGGCACCTTGACGGCCTGCTTGACCGGCGCCGCCTTGACGGGCGCGGCCTTGGCCGGGGCCGTTTTGGCCGACGCCGCTTTGGCCGGTGCGTCCTTGACGGGTGCGGCATTGACGGGTGCGGCCTTGGCTGGTGCGGCATTGACGGGTGCGGCCTTGGCTGGTGCGGCATTGACGGGTGCGGCCTTGGCTGGTGCGTCCTTGACGGGTGCGGCCTTGACGGGTGCGGCATTGACGGATGCGGCCTTGGCTGGTGCCGTTTTGGCCGGGGCCGTTTTGGCCGGGGCCGGCTGCTTGGTAGGCGCGGGCATCGGCGCCGGCTGCGGCGCGGGTGCCGGGGCCGGCTGCTTGGCGGGCGCGTGCTGCTTCGGTACCGGGGGCAGGAAGGCGTCGCGCCACGCTCGCGCCATCGCCGCCACGCCAGGGTGCCGCCGGTCCGCGCGACGGGCCAGCGCCACCCGGAAGAACTCGGTCATCCGGTCGCGCACCGCCGCGTCGAGGAGGGCCGACTCCACGGTGACCTCGGCCGCCGTCACCCGCGGGTCGCTGCCGTCGCCCCAGCGCGGTTTCACCCCGGTGGCGATCTCGTACAGCGTGACCGCCGCCGCGAACCGCTCGGCGTGGTCGTCGAAGACCGGCCGGTCCGGCGGGCCCAGGAACGGGTCGAGATACGGCGTGGTGCCCGAGACGGTGTCCCGGTCGGCCACCCGGGCCAGCGAGAAGTCGTACAGGACCAGGTGTGGCTTGCCGTCGGCGTCGTGTTTGCGTACGCCTAAATTCTCGGGCTTGATGTCGCGGTGCCGGACCCCGGTCTGCTCCAGGTGCGCGACGATGCCGAGCAGGTCGTCGCCGAACCGGCGCACCTGGTCGACGTGCAGGCGGTCCTGGCGGAGGCGCTCGAGCAGGGTCTCCTCGCCGCAGTACTCCAGGATCAGGGTGCGGCGGCCACCGACGTACGGCGGACCTGGTCTGGTCTTGACGATGCGTTCGTCGTCGATCCGGACCAGCGCCCGCTCCTCGGCCTCCAGCAGCGACGCCTTCTCGTGGTCGAGCGCCACCTTGAGCACCACCGGCTCGGCACTCGGCTCGTCGATACGGCTGACCAGCAGCGCCTGCGCGGTGGTGCCCTTGCCGAGCCGCCGCTCGACCCGGAAGAGGCCGTCGAGTTCGGCGCCGCGGTCGCAGTCCAGCGGGTCGACGTGGGCCGGGCCGCTCGGGTCGAGCAACCGCTCCGCCTCGGCGAGACGGTCGAGGAACTGGGCGACGTCGCGCAGCCGGCTGCCGACCTCGCCCCGGGTGGCCTCCAGTACGAGGCTGCGCAACGCGGCGCCGCCGGGGCCGGGCAGATCGCCGATGTCGAGGCCGCCGGCCGCGGCCAGTTCGGCACGCAACTCCTCGTGCGAGGCCGCGGGCGGGCGACCCGTGATGATCCGGAAGGCGAGCGCGCCGAGCGAGAACACGTCGGCGGCCGGCCCGCTGGACATCGGGTTGGTCGCCTCGGGCGCGTGGTAGGCGGCGTCCGGGGCGGCGATCAGGTGGTCGACGTGCTGGGTGCCGGCCAGCAGCGAGGGCGTGCCGACCGCGGTCATCGACTCCCGGCCACCGGTCTGCCAACCGGTGATCACCGCCTGCGGGCGGGCCGGGCGCCGGACGAACACCGAGGACGGCGAGAGGGCGCGATGAAATAGACCATGGGAGTGCGCCGTTCGCAACGCCTGGCCCAACTGGCCGACCAGGCGCAGCCGGTGCGACAGGTCGAGGTCGGCTCCGCGTTCGACCAGGTGCGCCTCGAGCTGCTCCTGATCGTCGTGATGGTCGTAGACGAGCGCGGTGTCCGGGGCCTGCTCGACGCTGACCAGCGGTTTCGCGATGCCCGGGTGGGCGATGCCCTCCATCAGGTGGATCTCCCGGCGCGCGGCCCGGGAGATGGTCTCGCGTTCCTCGGCGGAGGCGCCGCGGCTGGCCCGGAACACCCGGACCCGCCGGCGCAGCTTCGCCGACATGTGGTCGTGCCCGACGTAGTCCTGCCAGCCGGGGCCTTCCGCGTACGGTTCCAGGTCGTCGAGCCGCACCGGGCCGACGTCGAGCTGACGTGGCTCGAATCCCATCCGGTCGATGAGACCGGCGAGCCAGTCGGAGATCCGCTGGTCGATCTGGTGCCGCGGGTTGCCCGGCGGCCTCGACAACAGGCCGCTGACGATGCCGGGCAGCCCGCTCTTCGGGTCGTCCTCGCGGCCGTAGACGTTGATGCGCCCGCCCGGGTCCAGCCGGTTGATCATCCCCGGGTGGTGCAGGAAGACCGCGGCCTGCACGAACGGTACGTCCCGGCTGTGCCGCCCGGCCGCCTTCTCGAGGCGGGCCTTGAACAGGGGCGCCTTCCGGTTGGCCGCGACGAACGGGTGCGGCAGCGGCCGGGCCATGTGGGCGAGGCGCCAGACGTCCAGACCGCCGCTGACGTCCTCGTAGCCTTTCAGTTCGACCAGGTAGAGGCCGGCCGGACAGAGCACGATCGCGTCCACCTCGTGGCAACCGCCGAGCTTGGAGCGGAAGGTCACGTTCGACCACACGTGGTAGGGCGGTGCGTCGGGCAGATGGGCGCGGAGATGCTCCAACCCCTCGGCCTCGGAGCCGCTCACGGCCGCCGCCACTTCTCGCCATCGTCTGCTAGCCGCGTCCACGCTCCAGCCTTCGTGCGCCCAGTGCTGCCCCGAACCGGCCGGAAGTTTATCCAAAACCCGGCCCGGTGGGCAGTCACTCAGCCGTTCGGGATCGTTACCGCAGGTCGGCTCAGCGGGTGGCGGGCGCCTCGGCGAAGGTGCTGCCGAGCGGGGTCAGCGCGCCCGTGGAGACCAGGGCGTTGTGGGTGTTCCACGGGTACCAGGCATAGCGCTCGACCCGCGGGTGCCGGGCGAAGACGCGCAGCGCGCCCTGGTAGAAGGCGTTGACCGTGGCGACGTCGGTGTTGCTGGCGTGCATGCAGCCGAACTCGGTGACCCAGATCGGGCGGTTGCCGGGCAGGCTCTCCAGCCAGGTGAGCTGGTTTTCCAAGCCCGTCGCGTTGGCGTCGCAGGTGCCGGCGTTCCACCCGTACCAGTGCATGGTCAGGAAGTCGACGCGAAGCTGGCGGGCCTCCACCTGGGCCATGAAATCGGTCAGCCAGGTGCGGCCGCCGGCATCGCCGGCCGTGGCCGGGCCGCCGATGCGGACCGCGGGGTTCGCGGTCAGCGTGGGCCACAGCGACACGGCGAGGTCGACCGACATGTTGGCCTGGTCGGTGTGGTCCGGCTCGTTGAAGCCCAGCAGCGTCCGGTAGCCGGCGTTGACCGCCTGGTCGCGCTGCCAGGCGATGTCACCGGCGCCGTGCTTGTCCTTGCCCGAGACCATCGGCACGAACTCGCCGGCGGTGCATCCACCCGGGTTGATGTACCAGTTGTACCACCAGCCCACTTTCAGGGTGCCGAGGTCGGTGCAGGCCGAGTTGGCGACGCCCTTGTAGGGCTCGGCGGCCGCGGAGGCATCGGGCGCCGCCCGAACGGCGAAGACCGCGGCTGCGACGGCGACGGCCACCGCGGTCACCAGGCGAATGGAGTTCACGAACGGGCAGCATATAGATGCTCATCGAACTAAGCAACCGGGCAATTCGTTTTCAAAAGGCGGGTGGGCTGGGCGAATATGCGGATCGCTTTTGCTGATGGCCTAATCGACTGGTCGTCGCACAGCCGTCCGGTCGACCACTATTGTGGGACTGTGCGAAAGAACCGTAGCGGGTTAGGTTCTTTCTGCCCGGCAAGCACGGGGGCGTTACCGGAAACCAGGTGCTCCCGTCAGCTGCCAGTTTATTCAATGTACGCGGCGTCTGCCAAAGACGGATCGCGCACCACATCGAGAGGTACCCGCGTTGCAGACCAAGAAGAAGACCGCTGCCGTTGCCGTTGCCGCCGCTGTCGGCTCCATCGCCGTCGGTGGCGCTGCCTGGGCGTGGATCGCGGCCCAGGGCAGCGGTTCCGCTTCGGCCACCGCAACCGCAACCGCCGGCACGGTGGCCCTCACCGGGACCGCGAGCATCACCGACTTGGACACCCCGTCGGCCGTCCAGATCGACGGCACGGCCACCCAGAAGAACCGGCACATCAGCAGCGTGACGGTCGCAATCAACCCGGACGCGGATCTGCCGGAGGGCTGCGAGGCGAGCTGGTTCGAGGTGCGTCAGGGCAACAGCGGTGACTTCGGCCCAACGGTCACCGTGACGGCGCCGTTCACCTTCGCGGTCGCCAACCAGGAGTACGAGAACATCGTTCCGAACGTCTTCGTGCAGCTGAAGAACGCCGACGCCGACCAGGGCGCCTGCGTCGACGACGCTGAGCTCAACGAGCTCCTCACCCTGACCGCTTCCTAGGGTTCCGCCGTGCGGGGGCCAGCCACCTGGCGCCGGCCCCCGCGCGATGCATGAGGAGGATCTCCAAATGTTCAAGGCTCGCAGACCCGCCATCGTCCTGGCCGCCGTCGTCGGTGTCCTGGCCCTGGCGGCATCCGCTTACGCGTGGATCAGACCCGATTCCGCCACCGGCAACGGTGCGGTGTCGACCGGTGGACCGATCCAGGCGGTCGAGATCGCCGGTCCCAGCCCCATCGTTCTCACGCTGGACCAGCCGGTCGACCTGTCCGGCGAGATCATCAACGAGAATTCGTACAAGATCTCGATTGCCAGAATCAAAGTGACGATCACCGGCATCCGGCCGACCAGTCCGGCCTGCAGCATTGCGCCGGGTGTGAATTTCTTTCTCACCGACGCGGTGCCGAGCTCCGGGCAATTCTTCACGGCCGAGGGCAGCCCGATGCCGGGAGTCGCCGGAATCGGCGACTGGCAGGGCGGAAAGATCGAATTCCGGAGCAGCCCCGACTTCGACCAGACCGCCTGCCTGAACAAGACGATCAGCGTGCGGTACACCGCCGTGGCGTCGTGAATTGACGAGAGGTAGCTGATGACACGCGTTCCGAGAAAGGCGCGGCGGGCCGGTTGGATCGTCGTCCTCGCGGCCGCGAGCGTGGTCGCGACGGCCGCCGGGCCGACCGCCTTCGCGTATCTGTCCCCGGGCAATTCCATCGGGCGGAGCGTGGTCACCGTCTCCGGAGACGTCGAATCGTCGGAGTCGCACTCGCCGCCGGCGCCGTCCGGGTCCACGCCGCCGCCCTCGGGGTCACCGGTCACCTCGCCCTCGTCCCGGTCGCCGCGCCAACCTTCGCCGCCGCCGGTGTCCGGATCCACCGGTCGTCCGGAATCCGAACAGCCCTCGCCGCACGAGCGAACTCCGGACCAGCCGCAGGCGAGCGAGCCGGAGCCGACACCGCCGCCGCTTCCGCCATCGCCGCAGCCCACACCCACCGCTCCCGAAGTGCACGAGTCGCCGGCGGAGGACGCTCCCCTCGACTGACGGCGGTGGCGTCCCGGTCGTTTGGCGTCGGCCGCGGGCGGCAAATACCCCTTGATGAGGCGTGGAATCCGGGCGGCCGCGGCGGCCGCCATCTCGGCGGTCGCGGCTGTTGCCGTACGTGATCTCTTTCAGCGCGACCATGCGCTGCTGCGCAACTTCCCGCTGATCGGGCACGGCCGGTACCTGATCGAGGCCATCGGGCCGGAGTTGCGGCAGTACGTGGTGGCGGGCAACAACGAGGAACGGCCGTTCACCCGTGATCAGCGGCGCTGGGTCTACGCGTCGGCGAAAAAGGCCAACAACTACTTCGGGTTCGGTACGGACAACGACCTCGAGTACACCGCCGGGTATCCGATCATCAAGCACCGCACGTTCGGTCGTGCGGTGCCCCGGTCGGCGCCGGCCGCCGGGCAGGAGGACGACCTGCCGTGCGCCAAGGTGCTGGGGGCGGCCCGCGGCCGGGCCCGGGCGTTCCGGCCGAACTCGGTCGTCAACATCTCCGGGATGAGCTTCGGGTCGCTGTCCGGGCGGGCCGTCGAGGCGCTGAACCGGGGTGCGGCGATCGCCGGCTGCCTGCACAACACCGGCGAGGGTGGACTGTCGCCGCATCACCGCAACGGCGGTGACCTGGTGTTCCAAATCGGCACCGCCTACTTCGGGTGTCGGGACGAGCGCGGCCGGTTCGACCTGCGCCGGCTCAAGGACCTGGTGGCCGCAGCGCCGGTGCGGGCCCTGGAGATCAAACTGAGCCAGGGCGCGAAGCCGAGCCTCGGTGGGCTGCTGCCGGCGGCGAAGGTGTCCGCGGAGATCGCCGCGACCCGGGGCATCCGGCAGGGGGTCGACTGCGTGAGCCCGTCGCGGCACGCCGAGTTCTCCGACACCGACAGCCTGCTCGACTGGGTGGAACTGCTGGCCGCCGAGACCGGACTGCCGGTCGGCATCAAGTCCGCGGTGGGCGACCTGGAGTTCTGGGACGAACTGAGCTCGTTGACGGCGTCCACCGGCCGCGGGGTCGACTTCGTGACCGTGGACGGCGGCGAGGGCGGCACCGGCGCCGCTCCGCTGATCTTCACCGACACCGTGTCGCTGCCGTTCCAGGTGGGGTTCGCGCGGGTCTACAAGATCTTTGCCGAGCGCGGGCTGCACGAGAACGTGGTCTTCGTCGGCGGCGGCAAACTCGGGCTGCCGGACAACGCCGTCGTGGCGTTCGCGCTGGGCTGCGACCTGGTGCACGTCGGCCGGGAGGCGATGCTGGCCATCGGCTGCATCCAGGCGCAGAAGTGCCACACCGACACCTGCCCGACCGGCGTGGCCACCCAGAACCCGTGGCTGACCCGCGGCCTGGACCCGGCGCTCAAGTCGGTCCGCGCCGCCAACTACATCAAGACGCTGCGACGCGACCTGATGAAGGTGGCCGAGGCCTGCGGCGTCGAGCACCCGGGGCTGATCGACACCGGGTCCGTGGAGATCCTCGACGGCCGGACCGCCGCTACCGGCCTGGACGAGGTTTACGGCTACCGGCCCGGCTGGGGCCTGCCGTCCCGCGCGGACCAGGTCGCGATCGCCGCACTGATGCGCGCCGAGCACCCGCAGGGTGGCAGCGCGCCGCCGTCGCCCTCGGCTGTCGGATAGGCCACTTGTTATAGTAGAATGCAAACATGTTGTTCCGCGTTGACGTGGCGGCCACCCAGCCGCTGGCCGATCAGATCGCCGCCCAGGTGCGTGGCGGCATCGTGCGCGGCGAGCTCGCGCCCGGCGAGCGGCTGCCGGCCGCCCGGGAACTGGCCGACGTGCTCGACGTCAACCTGCACACCGTGCTGCGGGCCTACGCGAAGTTGCGCGACGAGGACCTGATCGAGCTCCGGCGCGGCCGGGGCGCGGTGGTTCGCGGTGACGCCGACGCGGCCCGGCTGCGGTTGGTCGAGCTGGCCCGGCAATTCGTCGGTGAGGCCCGGCGGCAGGGTCTGGGGGACGCGGAGATGCTCGCGATAATGAGGGAGGCGCAGCCGTGCGGGGAGTGAGGACAGCAGCGGTACTGATCTGGCTGCCGGTGGTGGTCATCGTGGCGACCTGGGCGGCCTGGTCCGACCGGTTGCCGGAGCGGATGGGCACACACTGGAACGGTTTCGGCGCGCCCGACCGGTACAGCTCGGCCACCTGGTTCGGGGTGACGCTCCTGGTGATCGCCGTCGCCGCGGGCGTGGCCGGCGTGTTTGTCGCGGGGCGCTCCCGCCTGCTGACCGGAGTGGCCGGTGCCGTCACCGGCGGGACAGCCGGCATCTGGCTGTCGACCGCCGAGGCCGCCCTGTCCGACGGCCGGCTCGGCTGGCGCTTCGTCTACTTCGTCGCCGGCCTGGGCTGGGGCGCCCTCGTCGCCGCGGTGGCCGGACCGTCCGCCAGCCCGGTCCGGCCGGCGCCGCAGGGCGTCGATCCGCTCGACCTGGCACCCACCGAGCGGGCTGCGTTCAGCACCACCCTGCGCGCCCCGCTGATCATGGCGGTCACGCTGGTCGCGGCGCTGCCGATCGCGGTCTTCGCCGCCCTCGCCCAGCCCGTGTTGTGGCCGGTCCTGGCCGTGGTGCTGGCAGCCGGGCTGATGTTCGGCCGGATCCGGGTCACCGCCGACACCCGCGGCCTGCGCGTGGTGGCCGGCCTGATCGGGGTGCCGGTGAAGCGCATCCCGCTGTCCGACATCACCGGCGTCGAGGTCGCCGACATCAACCCGCTGGAGTGGGGCGGCTGGGGCTACCGGGTCATCCCCGGCCGCACCGCGCTGGTCCTGCGCGCCGGCCCCGGCCTGGTGCTCCACCTGCGCGGCGGCCGCCGGTTCGCGGTCACCATGGACGACCCGCGCACCCCGGCCGCACTGCTTACCGCCCTGCAGGCCCGAGCGACCGGCTGAGGTCGCACGGTGCGCTGATGCGAACTCAGCCGCGAGGCCGGCGGCGTGCGAACTTCACCAGCTTCCGGACGGTAGTCAAGATGACTCTTGCCTAGTAGGCGCAAGACGAGGTAGAGCTGGTAGAAGCACTGCGAAGGAGAGGCATGAACGACATCCTCGAGCAGACCGAGACCGGCCGCGAGATCGCCCGCAGAAACCGCGAAGAAGGTCGCGAAGAAGGTCGGGAAGAAGGTCGGGAAGAAGGTCACGTCGACTTGATGCGGGCCGCGCTCCAAGCCGCCTACGGCGACATCACCGACCTCGACGAGCTCGCCCGGCGGCTGGCCGACCGCGACCACAGCGGCAACATCGCCCGCATCGTCGCCGGCGCGACACTGGACGACCTGCGCGCCTGAGTTCTGCATTCACCGACCGCGGCGCCACTGGGCCGGCGTTATCTCGTGGCCGGCCCGGAACCTCTTGATGAAGTAGCTGACGTCCGGGTATCCGACCCGGCGGCTGATTGCGGCCACCGTCAGGTCGGTGCCGGTGAGCAGCCAGCGGGCCTCCTGCAGGCGGCGTTCGGTCAGCCACTGCTGCACCGTGCGGCCGGTCTTGCGGCGTACCACCGTGGTCAGGTGGCCCGCGGTCAGAGCCAGTTCGGCCGCCACGTCGGTCAGTGAGATCGGCTCGTGGTAGCGCCGTTCGATCACGTCGAAGACCGCGGCCAGCAGCGGCTCGTCGGCCGAGCGCAACTCGCCGGCCACGTCGGTGGACAGCCGGGACAGGGCCACCAGCAGCAGGGTCAGGTGGGCCAACGCCGCCTCCTGGTGGCCGTCGCGGCGGTTCCGCAACTCGGCGTCCAGCGCGGTGAACCGGGCCAGCCAGTCGTCGCGTTCGGCCGCCGGGATCTGCAGGCGCTGGGCGCGGTCGGCGCCGCGGGCGAACGGGAACAGCAACGGGTGCGAGCGCCAGGCCGCCTGGCCCCGGGCCACCTCGGCCGGGAAGAACACCACCCAGCCCTCGGTGACCGGCTGCGGCGCCGACACCACCTGACCGGGCGTGATGACGAACAGGTCACCCTCGGCGACCGGCCAGTCGCGCCCGTCGATCCGCACCGGCCGGCCGTCCGCGCGGTGGGCGTAGAACAGGACGAGGAAGTCGTGGGCGTGCGGCCGGCGCTCGGCCACCGAGTCGTGCGGCAGGTGCACGGCCACCACCGGCGCGGCTCCGGGGACTCGGTCGAAGCCGACCCTGGGCACCGAAGATTGTCGCATCAGGCCCACGGATCGGCCATTGCTCGGGTCACCACCGTGCATGACGCTGAGCGTACGGCCAAATTTTGTCTGATGAAGGAGTGCGCGAGATGACCGGGCACACCCACTACCTGCCCGCGATGGGCAAGCACTGGATGCTGTTCCTGTACGACCCGTTCACCCGTCTCCTCGGCGCCGGCAAGGTGCACGGCGAGCTGCTCGACCGGGCCGCCGTCCAGCCCGGCCACCGGGTGCTGGAGATCGGCTGCGGCACCGGAAATCTGCTGGTCGCGCTCGGGAAGCGGGGCGTGGCAGTGGACGCGGTGGGCATCGACCCGGACCCGGCCGCGCTGCGCCGGGCGCGCCGCAAGACCGGGAACGTGCGGTTCGAGCAGGCGTTCGCGGGGGAGTTGCCGCTGCCGGACGCGAGCGTGGACCGGGTGCTGTCCGCGTTCATGCTGCACCACCTCGACGCCACCGAGGAGGCGCGGGCCATGCGCGAGGTCCACCGGGTGCTGCGGCCGGGCGGCGAACTGCACGCCGTGGACCTGGCCGTCAACGACCCCGGCAAGCTGTTGGGGCTGATGCGCGACGCCGGCCTGACCGGTCCGGCCGAGAACGGTCGCGGCCGTCGCCCCGGTCCGCTCGGCAGCTATGTCTTCTACCGCGCCTCGCGCTGAGTCGCCGAGGCCACAAAGATCGGCAGGTAGACGAGCAGCCGGCCGGTCTCCGCGCGCCGGGTCTGCTCGCCGAGCCACCGTTCGGCCTCGACGCCGCCGATCGCGCCCCGTTCGACCGCGACCTCGGCGTGCTTGGCCAGCAGCGGCAGAAAACCGGCCTCGGTGAAGATCGCGGTGTGCACCTCCACCTCCGCTTCGCGAAAACCCACAGTCAAAAGCAGATTGCGGTACGCGCGGGCAATGCGCGGATGGGGCATCCCGTCGGCCCGCGCGTGCACGATGCGGCGGGTCAGGTCGCCGAGATCGGAGTCGATGACGATCGTGTCCCAGTCCTGCCCGAGCAGCACGATCCGGCCGCCGGGAGCGAGCACGCGGCGGGCCTCGGCCAGCGCGGCGCCGGGATCGGGCAGCACGTGGAAGACCTTGTCGGCGCGGTAGCCGTGCGCCGCGCCGTCGCGCACCGGCAGATCCGTCGCGTCGGCAGCGCGTACATCTATGCCTGGAAATCTTTTCTCAGCGGCGGCCAGCATCACCGGATCCGGGTCCACGCCGATCGCGTGCGGACCGAGTTCGAATACCGCGCGGCCGGTCCCGCAGCCGACGTCGATCACGGTGCCGCCCTTCGGCAGGCGCAGCAGGTCATAACTGCGTGCCCGCAACGCCGTGGCGTCGGGCGTGGACTCGGCGGTGTCCAGGGCGCGGATCAGGGCTTCGGTGTCGAGCATGCACCCGACTATCTGACTTAAGGTCGACCTGAAGTCAAGGAGGGCGACGTGGAGTACTCCATCGGCGAGCTGGCCGCCCGCTTCGGCCTGGCCACGCACGTTTTGCGGCATTGGGAGGACATGGGGCTGCTTTCTCCCGCCCGGCGGGTGGCCGGCCGGCGGGTGTACGGTGCGGCGGACGTTCCCCGGGTGGCCGAGATCCTGCTGGCCAAGGACGCGGGTTTCAGCCTGGAGCAGGTACGCGAGCTGATCACCGCCCCGGACCGGAAGCGCCGCCGCCAGCTGATGCAGGACCATCTGACCCAGGTACGCGAGCGGATCGCCCGCCTGGAGCAGTCCGCGACGATGCTGGAGCACGGACTGCGCTGCCCCCACCCGGACTACCGCGAATGCCCCCGGTTCCAGGAGCTGGCCCTGTCCCAGCAGGCCTGACCCCGCCTGACTTGCCGAAAACGTTTTCGTGCGCGATCGTGGCTGGTGCCATCGAGATAAGTCGATGTCGCCGCGCGGGTGTTGACGCCGGGACGGCTGACGCGGGGTGGGGCCCGGAGTCGGCTCGAGGCACTTTCGGTGCCGGCCGCCCACACCATCACGGCCTCTTCCCCCCAAGGAGGCGAGATGCTTCATCGAGCACGCCGCACATCCCTCACCGCGGCCGCGCTGGTCGCGGCCGTTGCCGGCGCGGCAGCTGCCACCGCCACCGCCGCGGCCCAGGCGGCCGCGGCCGGCTGCAGCGTCACCTACACGGTTGGCTCGCAGTGGTCGGGTGGCTTCGGCGCCAACGTCACGGTGACCAACCTTGGCGACGCGCTCAGCGGCTGGACCGTGCGCTGGTCGTTCACCGCCGGCCAGACCGTGACGCAGGCCTGGAACGCGACCGCGACCCAGAGCGGCACCACGGTCACCGCGGTCAACGCCGCATGGAACGGCGGCCTGGCCACCAACGGCGCGGTGTCGTTCGGCTTCAACGGCTCGTGGAACAACGCGTCGAACCCGGCGCCGGCCAGCTTCACGCTCAACGGCGTGGCCTGCACCGGCACGGCGGCGCCGACCACTGGGCCGACCACCGGGCCGACCACTGGGCCGACCACTTCCCCCACCACCGCGCCCACCACCTCCCCGACGACGGCGCCGACCACGCAGCCGACCTCCGCGCCGCAGACTCCCCCCAACGGGACCGTCCGGGTCTACTGGCTCAAGCCCACCGATGTGGCGTTCGACCAGCGCTACGTCGACGGCATCGCGGGCGTGATGCGCGAGTCGCAGCGGTACTACCAGCAGGAGTTGGGCAAGACCTTCAAGCTCAACAACCCGGTCGTCGAGGTCGTCAACGGCGACCACCCCCGGTCCTGGTACGAGAACACCCCCAACGGCAACGAGTGCTACTGGTGGGTGGTCTTCAACATGCAGCAGGAACTGATGCGCAAGCTGGGCCTGCGTGCACCGGACAGCCGCTGGATCAACGTCGGCGAGATCAGCGCCGAGGCGTCCTGCTCGGGCGGCGGCGGTGGCGGCGGCTGGGTCATCCTCAGCGGCCACGACGCCGACGGCGCGGCCGGCATCGGCGGCAACATGAACCGCTGGTACGGCGGCATGGTGCACGAGCTGGGCCACGCCTTCGGCCTGCCGGACTCGAGTTCGACCGACGGCACCCCGATGTCCGCGTCGTTCTACAGCTACCCGAACACGCATTTCAGCCAGGCCCAGAAGAACAACATCCTGAACGGCCCGTACGGCAGTTTCCTGTCCTGAGAGAAACCCGGCTGGTGCGCATCCGCGCGCGCACCAGCCGGGTCAGCTCGGCGCCGGCGTTTCCGGTCGGCCGGGCCAGGACGTGGTGGTGGCCGGTCAGCGCCGGGATCATCGGGCTCCAGGAGCCACCTGAAGCCTCGGATCCGTGGATGAGGAGTAGCGGGCAACTGCCGCGAGCCCTCGCGCAGCATGTGCATTCCGTACTCGCTCATTCCGGATATTCCCAGCGCTGCCGGCCACCGGTCTTGGACGCGGGTCAGCGCGCGATGCGGGCGCTCCAGTGGTTGTTCGGGCTGTCCATCGCGAAGGTCAGTTTCGGGCACTGGAAGTTGCTGCCGGGCGGCGGCGGGTTCCCGTACGAGTACGAGTTGGCGGACGTCGCCAGTGCCCAGGTGCCGTTCAGCTTGACCTGGATGGAGCTCGCGTCGAACGACTGGCCGGCCATGTCGGTGCAGTAGTAGCCGGCGCCCGTGGACGGTTCCACGTCGCTGTAGATCTCGAACATGTTCCAGCCGAACCACGTCTCGCCCAGGTCGTATGTGCCGGAACTGGTGTAGAAGGTCTCGTACGCGTTCGTCTGGTAGTTGAACAGGTACGCGGTCCAGGCATTGGTGGCTGCGTCCGTCTTGCTCACTTCGAAGGTGTACGCGGGCAGCCCGTTCACCGTGGTCGTGTACTTCGACAGGAAGCTGCTGTTGATCGCGATGGCCTTGCCGACCCCCGCGTTGCCGCCGCACCAGTCCCAGGCCCAGACCAGCGGGCCGGACGGCGTGTAGGCGGTGGTGATCTCGATGCAGGCGCCACCCGGGCTCAGCGAGGTCGGCGAATAGATGTACTCGCCGCCGCGGGTGGTGGTGCCGGCGCCAGTCAGCACGCTGAGGGTGCCTCGGATGCCCTGGGCCTGCGGCTGGCTGAACGCGGTGCCCCACGCGGTGTGCAGGGTCTCAGCGGCCAGGCTGTTCCGGGCGGCCGCGACGCGCTGCTCGGTCAGCTCCCTGAAGCGGGTGGCTGCCCCGCCGGCCAGCTTGGCGGCGGCCTCCCCGGTCAGTCCGGGCACCTCGCCGCGGACGGGGGCGCCGGGTTGGCCGGGAGCCGGTGCGGCGGGGCGGAGGGCGGCCGGGGCGGCCGGTTGCTCGGCGGCCGAGGCGGCGCCCGCCGCCGCGACGATTGCGGTCAGCCCAACGCCGATGGTGGCCAGCTGTACCCAACGCCGTCCGGTGCGGAGATTCATGACATTCACTCCCTAACGGTTCCGTCCCAGCGGCCCGAAAACCTTTTCGGACCATAATATTGATGGACGTCACTGTCAATTGGGAAGAAATGCGATCATGCAATTTGCAACTAAGTGCGATCAAACGATTACTCTGTGAAACTGTGGCCCAGCGGGGGAGAGGAAGGATCCGCCGGCAGAGAGGGCCATCGTGAACCACGGCGAGCGACAACTGCAGGATCGGCTCGGCACGCGCGAGCGGGCCGACGCGTTCCATGCGCGACAGACCCTCGACCACCTGAACGACACCATGCAGGGCTTCATCGCGCGGCAGGAGATGATGTTCCTGGCCACCGCCGACGCGAGCGGCGACTGCGACAACACCTTCCGGGCCGGGCCGCCCGGATTCGTCCGGGTGCTCGACCACGAGCACCTCAGCTGGCCCGAGTACCGCGGCAACGGCGTCCTGGCCAGCCTCGGCAACATCACCGAGAACGCCCACGTCGGCCTGCTCTTCGTCGACTTCCAGGACGTCATCGGGCTGCACGTGAACGCCACCGCGGAAATCGTCGAGGACCCCGACCAGCAACCGGACGCGCCGCCCGGCCTGCGCGCCCGCCTGTGGG
This sequence comes from Paractinoplanes rishiriensis, assembly GCF_016862375.1. Lineage (GTDB taxonomy): Bacteria > Actinomycetota > Actinomycetes > Mycobacteriales > Micromonosporaceae > Actinoplanes > Actinoplanes rishiriensis. The sequence continues at coordinate 128,416 of NZ_BOMV01000076.1, forward strand.
TCGTCGCGCGCGTGCAGGAGGCGTACATCCATTGCGCCAAGCACATCCCGCACCTGGTGAAAGTCGCCCGGCAGGGCGGTTCCAAGAAGAGCGAATACTTCATCCCCGGCGCGCCCGGAGTGGCGTCGCCGCAACCGGCGCACTGAGAAAAAGTTCAGGTCCGGACCGCAGCAATCCATCGTGAGACGGCCGTCTCAGCATCGTGAACAGGCTCGAACCGGTTTCTGGGCGCCGGGGTACTCGTCGGTACCAGTCGGCCGGTGGCCGATTTCCGAGCAGAGGCGGATGGGGATGCCGAGAAGACGAATCGGGTCGAGAAGGAGAAGCGCGGGACGGTCGCGGCGGTATCTGGCGATCGGGATCAGCGTGGCCGTGGTGGCGGTGGGCGCCGTCGTGATGCCAAGTGCGTTCGCGGGCACGCTGCCGGGTTTCGGGCCTCGGGCGGCGGGCGGCGGGTTCGCCGGCGGCGGTCTGGGTGGGCCTCGGGACGGCTCGTTCCTCGAGCGCCTCCGTGAGCGCCGGGCACAGAACGGCGCGGACGGCGGCGCGGGGCAGGGTAACGGTGCTGGGCAGGGCAACGGTGCTGGGCAGGGCAACGGTGCTGGGCAGGGCAACGGTGCTGGGCAGGGCGACGGCGGGGCGGGTCAGGGCAACGGCGGTGGACAGAATGCGGCCGGCTGCCCGGACGTGGAGCTCGTGTTCGCGCGCGGCACCGGTGAACCGCAAGGGCTCGGCATCGTGGGACGGCCCCTTGCCCAGGCGCTCGCCGATGAGCTGCCGGACCGGACCGTCGAGTCGTTCGCCGTGGTCTATGCGGCCGCGTCGAACCAGCGCAGCGCCGGCCCGGGGGCCACCAACATGAGCCAGCACATCCAGGAAGTGGCTCAGGATTGTCCGAACACGCAGTTTGTGATCGGTGGTTATTCGCAGGGCGCGAGCGTCACCGACATCGCGATCGGGATCGAGAACGCCGGCACGCCCGGCGCGGCGATTCCGGCCGAGTTGGAGTCGCGGGTTGCGGCCGTGGTCGTGTACGGCAATCCGCTCGGGCTGCGGCGGCAGACGATCGCCCAGGCCAACCCGGATTTCGCGGGCCGGGCCATCGAGTTCTGCAACAACGGCGACCCGGTCTGCGGAGGCGGGAACAACTTCGCGGCGCACCTCGCCTACGCCCGCAACGGCACCGTGCAGGACGGCGCCCAGTTCGCCGCCCAGCAACTAGGCGGCTGACCACCAGGCCAGAAGGCCGCCCACAGCCGGTTCGCGCCGCCACGCGAGCCGGCGTCCACCCGATCTAGCCCAGCAGGGCGCGGGTGACGTCGTCCCGATTCAGCGCCGTGACGCACCAGGCGAAATGACCGTCCTTGCCGTCCGCGCTGTACGCGTTCGCCGTGATCAGGGAGTAGGCCGCGCGGTAGACCAGCAGCGTGCGGGGGGCGTAGCCGAACCGTTCCGACATCCGGGCCAGCAGGCGCCGCTCCGTCGCCAGCGCCTCCGGCCCGTACATGTCAAAGATCGCGGCCGTGACCGCCGCGTCGAAGGCCGGATCCCCCTCGGTGGTCAGGAAACCCCAGTCCAGCACGGCGCTCGGCCGCCCCGCGGCGCCGACCAGGACATTCGCCGGGAACAGGTCGCCGTGCACCACCGATCGGCGGCCGGTGTCCACCTCGGGCAGGCGCTCCAGCAGCGCCGCGGCCTTGGCCTCCAGGTTGCCGACCGCGTCGTTCAGCACGGGCCGGAACTGCTCCAACCGGTCGGCCGCCACCCGCGCCAGCGCCACCGGGAAGGCCTCCCCGGGATGGTGCAGCGGCGTTTCCCCGCCGAGCACCGCGAGTTCCCGGGCCGGTGCGAGCTCACCCACGGCGGCGAGTTCGGCCAGGATGCCGACGACCACGTCGAGCGGCGCGTCGGCCGGCAGTGTCGAGCCGGGCAGCCGCCGCTCGACCGTGACCACCTGGCCGCCGACCACCGAGATCTCGGCGATGTGCGGCACCGCGAAACTCAACGCCTTCGCGGCCAGCGCCTCGTAGAAGGCCGCCGTCCGGCGCAGCGCCGGCACCGAGCCGGCGAACCACACCTTCCGCACCCAGGACTCGTCGATCTCGTAGACGGCGCCCTCCATGCCCTGGCCGAGCAGTTTTGGCTCAGCGGACATACGGCCAGCCCTCGGCGTCGTAGCCGAGCAGGTTGATGCCCATCACGGCCGCGTTGTTGTCGGCGTAGTAGTGGTAGACCAGCACGTCGCCGTCGTCGTCGGCCAGCACCGCGGGATGGCCGGGGCCGTGGATGCTGCCGTGGCCGGCCAGGATCTCGGTGCCGCCGCCCGCCGCCATGTCCGTGCCCTTCCGGTCGACGAACGGGCCGGTGGGGCTGGTGGAGCGCCCGACCATGACCCGGTACGTGCTCGACGCTCCCTCGCAGCATTTGTCGAAGGCCACATACAGGTAGTAATACGTGCCGTGCTGGAACAGGAATGGCGCCTCGATCGCGCCGCCGCCGCGACCGGCGATGTTGCGCATCGTGGTATCGAGCCGCTTACCCGTTTTCGGGTCGAGTTCGACCTCCTGGATGCCCGACCAGAACGAGCCGAAGGTGAGCCACCAGCGCCCGGTGCCGTCGACGAACAGGTTGGGGTCGATGGCGTTGAAGTTGTCCGAGGACTGCGATTCGAGGACCAGCCCGAGGTTCTTCCAGCTGCCCGGTTCGCCGGTGGTGCTGGTGGCCAGGAAGATCGCCGAATTGTTGGAGCCGAACGTCGACGCCGAGTAGAACAGCCAGTATTTGCCGTCGCGGTAGGTCAGGTCCGGCGCCCACAGGCTCGGGCTGCCCTTGGTGTATTTCGAGGTCCACGGCGCGCCGTCCGGAAAGGCAGCGCCTGCCTCCTCGTACGTGATCCGGTCCTTGGACTTTTTCAAAGCGACATTATTGCCGGTGTACGCGACCAGATAGGTCTTGTCCGGCCGCTTGACGATCGCCGGGTCGTGTGCCAGGAAAACGCCGTCCAGTTCGATCGGCGCGGGGTAGGTGGGCGTCGGTTCCGGGGCCGGGTCCTCGTCCTTCGCGGCGCAGCCGGCGACCAGGGCGATGACCAGCAGGGCGGCCAGGCCGGAACGTTTCGTCATGGGCGGAGATGTTAGCGGTAACATCGATCGTCACCAAACTCAGCCGGCACGAACCTCCAGGTCGGCGAAGGAAACCTCGGCCAACTCGGTGGGACTGGTGTTGGTGACACCGAGTTGGATGCGGCCCGAGAAGATCTCCGGGTCGGCGACGGCGGCCTGGAGAGTGTCGGTGCCGTCGATGGCGACCGTGGCGTGTTCGCTGGCTATCTCGATCGAGATCCAGTGCGGGCTGCCCGGCTGGAGCGCGTCCGACGAGATACGGCCGATCGAGGTCAGCAGGGCGCCGTCCAGTTCCTCGAGTTCCACCTGGTGGGTGCAGGCGGTTAGCTGGTATCCGCGGTGGCCGTGGAAGCGGAACCAGACCATCGCACAGGTGCCCTCGTGGGCCAGGTTGACCCGGACCTTGATCAGCTGGTCGTGGGCGAACACGTCGTCCGGCCCGGGGCACTGGTAGGTCGAGCGCGGCTTGGACGAGGCGCGCAACTGGCCGTACCGGAAGGTGCAGCGGCCGTTCGCGGCGGCGCTCTCACCGAACCGGCCGGGCGCCCGCAGCGGGTCGAAGAAGGCCGGCCCGCGCAGCCGCGGCTCCGGGTCGGCGGACGTGGCCGGCGCGACCTTGGCCTGCGCGTCGGCCGGTGCGGCCGGCGGCTCACCGTCGTTGGTGGTGCGGGCGTACGCGACGGTCGCCGCGGTCACCGACGCCACCATGAGCGCGCCGATCACCAGGTTGAGCCGCCGCGCGGTGATCCCGGCGAAGCGGCGGCGGCGCGGCTTGCGTTCGATCCGGACGGTCGGCGGGGCCGGCCGGGGCACCTCGGTGGCCACCGGGTCGACCAGTTCACGCAGGTCGAACCGGGCACTGCCGGCCCGGCTGGCGGCCGGCAGCGGCTGATCGGGGTCGGGGCGGCCGACCGTGAGCAGCTCCTGGAGCAGTTCGTTGGCGGTGGGCCGCTCGTTCGGGTCCTTGGACAGCGCGCGGCCCACCAGACCGGTCAGCGCCGGCGGTAGGCCGCGCAGGTCGGGCGGCTTGGTGAGGATCAGGGCGGCGGTCTGCATCGGGGTGTCGCCGTTGAACGGGATGCGCCCGGTGCCGGCGAACGCGATCACCGCGCCCCAGGCGAAGATGTCGGCCGCCGGGGTGGCCGGGCCGAGGCTGGAGTCGAGGCGTTCCGGGGCCATGTAGTCGACGGTGCCCATGAAGTGGCCGGTGCGGGTGTGTCCGCGGGTCGTCTCGAGGGCGCGGGCCAGCCCGAAGTCGATCACCTTGGGCAGGCCGAGCGAGAGCAGGACGTTGCGCGGTTTCAGGTCGCGGTGGATGACGCCGGCGCCGTGGATCGCGGTGAGCGCGGTGGCCACCCCGACCGCCACGCTGTGCAGGTCGCCGGCCGACATCGGGCCCTGCTCCTCGACCACTTCCTGCAGGCTCGGCCCGGCCACGTACTCGACGACGAGGTAGGGCGTCTCGTTGTCCGGGTCGGCGTCGAGCACCGCGGCGGTGCAGAACGTGGGCACCTCGCGGACCCGGTTCACCTCGCTGCGGAAGCGCGCGCGGAATTCGGCGTTGTCCGCGAACTCGGGCCGGATGACCTTGACCGCGACCGGCTGGCCGGCGGCGTCCCGGCCCAGGAAGACGGTTCCCATGCCGCCCTCGCCCAGCCGAGCGAGCAGTCGGTAGTCGCCGAGCCGCCGCGGGTCCCCGGGCCTCAGGGGCCAACTGGGCATGTGGAGCGCTCCACTTTTTCTCGTTAAGACCAATGCACGTGCATCGACACGTGCGACTCGCTCGAGTTAGGGAGCATACCGATCGCTGTCGGCTAGGACAGGTCACTGATGGTGACGAGTTTCCGACCGAGATCGTCTATCCAGGACCGTAGATTACGGCGTTCCAGCACTTGACAGCCACAACCCTGCACGATCGTTCAGCTACTCGTAAGTACCGGCAGGTCAACGCCCGGGGGCACGCAGAGTGAGTATGCCAATCGACAGCTGTAAACAAACTTGATCCGCATTACCGACGGGTTAGTGATCCTCGTCACAGCGGCGCGCGGTAATTCGGAGGCGCGCCGGCCGGGCAGACGTTAGCGTACGCGGATCAGGTCCGTTTCGTCCAAGGAGGAGACATGCGCGGTGGTTTCCCGCTCCGTCCGTTGGAAGCCGTCTCCGCATCGAAGGACCTGACACCTGGTGAGCTTTCTCAATCTCGGCATCGTGGCGCATGTCGACGCCGGTAAGACCAGCCTGACCGAGCGCCTGCTCTATGCCGGCGGGGTCATCGACACCGTCGGCAGCGTGGACGCCGGCAGCACCCAGACCGACTCGCTCGAGCTGGAACGCCGCCGCGGCATCACGATCAAGACCGCGGTCGCCTCGTTCCCGGTCGGCGACGTCACGGTCAATCTCATCGACACACCCGGCCACCCGGACTTCATCGCCGAGGTGGAACGGGCGCTGCGTGTGCTCGACGGCGCCGTGCTGGTGGTTTCCGCGGTGGAGGGCGTGCAGGGCCAGACCCGCGTCCTGATGCGCACGCTGCGCCGGTTGCGGGTGCCCACGCTGCTGTTCGTCAACAAGATCGACCGGGCCGGTGCGCGCGCCGCCGACCTGCTGCACGACCTCGCGACCCGGCTCACCGCGGACATCGTGGCGGTGAGCGAGCCCCGCGGGTTGGGCACGCCGGATGCCACGGCTCGCCCGCTCGGCTGCGCCGACGCAAGCTTCGCCGCCCGGCTGGTGGAGATCTCCGAGGACGACGACCTGCTTGCTTCTTTCGTACGCGATGAGCGATCCCTCCCGTACCCCCGCATGCGCGAAGCGCTCCGCAAGCGTTGCCGGACCGCCCAGATCCACCCGGTCTACTTCGGTTCGGCGGTGACCGGCGCCGGGGTGGACGACCTGATGGACGGCCTCGTCGAGCTGCTGCCGACGGCGGCCGGCGACCCGGACGGACCGGTCGGCGGCACGGTGTTCAAGGTGGAGCGCGACCGGGCCGGCGCGCGGATCGCGGTGGTGCGCATGTTCTCCGGAACCCTGCGGGTGCGCGACCGGACGCCGGCCGGCGTGGTCACCGCGATCGAGGGCGGCACGGCGCTGAGGGCCGGCCAGATCGGCAAGGTGTACGGGCTGCGTGGGGTGCGGATCGGCGACCCGATCGGCGCGGTGCCGGACGGTTCGGCCTGGCACCTGTTCGCGCCGCCGACCCTGGCGACCGTGGTGGTGCCGCGGCGCCCGGCGGACCGGCACGCGCTGGCCACCGCGCTGGCCGAACTGGCCGAGCAGGACCCGCTGATCGGGCTGCGGCAGGACGACCGGCAGGGCGAGCTGTCGGTGTCGCTCTACGGCGAGGTGCAGAAGGAGGTCATCGAGACCACGCTGGCCGAGCAGTACGGGGTCGCGGTGGCGTTCCGGGAGACCAGCACCATCCACATCGAGCGGCCGGCCGGTCCCGGCCGCGCCGAGGCGACGCTCGGCAAGGACGGCAACCCGTACCTGGCCACCATCGTGCTGGAGGTCGAGCCGGCGCCGGTCGGCTCGGGCGTCACGTTCGAGCTGACGGCGCCGATCGACGGGGTGCCGATCCACGTGTTCCGCACCGAGGAGTTCTTCCGCGACGCGCTGGCCGCCACGGTGCACCGCACGCTCGCCGAGGGCCCGCACGGCTGGCAGGTGACCGACATCCGGGTACGGGCGCCGCGCACCGGTTTCGTGTCGCCGGGCACCACCGCGGCCGACTTCCGCAAACTGCTGCCGTCGGTGCTGATGGCGGCGCTGCGCTCGGCCGGCACGGTGGTGTGCGAGCCGATCCACCGGTTCCGGCTGGACGGGCCGGCCGTGGCGCTGGGCGCGGTGCTCGGCGCGCTGGGCCGGTTCGGCGCGGTGCCGGACGTGCCCGAGGTGCGCGGCGACCGGTTCCTGGCCGGCGGCCTGATCCCGGTGGCCCGGCTGCGCGAGTTGGAACAGGCGGTGCCGGTGCTGACTCACGGCGAGGGTCTGCTGGAGAGCGAATTCGATTGTTACCGGCCAACCGAGGGTTATTCACGACCTGCCTGGAGTCGCCGCTAGCGCAAGGTTTGCCGCATGGCCTCCGCTGTCGTGAATTACCCTCGTCAAAGATCCATTTCGAGCTAATTGATATTGACTCTTATCAATGGTTGCTAAGGATCTTCACGCATGTGACGATATTTACCGATCACAGATTGTGGGAGCGCTCCCAATTCCGCCGTCGTCGAGGTCACCCCCCAGTAGGCAGGGCGACGGCTCAGGTATGGCGCCGCCACGGCGGCGGCGCACGCTATCCAGCAACCCGCCGGCGTTGGCCCCTGCCTCACCACCGCCGCGGGAGATGGCAAGGAGTACCTATGACCCACAAATCCCGTCTCCGTGGGGCGATGGCCGTCCTCGCCGCGGTCGCCCTCACCGCGTCGCTCAGCGCCGTCACCGCTCAGCCCGCCGCCGCCGACGACGTCTCTCTGGCCCGCGTGGCCAACCCGTTCGCGGGCGGCCGGGCCTACGTCAACGAGGACTGGGCCGCGCGAGCCCGGTCGAGCGGCGGCGGCGCCATCGCCGGCCAGGCCACCTTCGTGTGGATGGACCGGATCGCCGCGATCGCCGGCACCACCTCCGGCCGCGGCCTCAAGGCACACCTCGACGCTGCCGTCGCGCAGGGCGCCACCGTGTTCCAGATGGTCACCTACAACCTGCCCGGCCGGGACTGCGCCGCGCTGGCGTCCAACGGTGAGCTGTCGCTCAGTGATCTGCCCCGGTACAAGACCGAGTTCATCGACGCGATCGCGGCGATCCTGCGTCAGCCGGCGTACGCCAACATGCGGATCGTGAACGTCGTCGAGATCGACTCGCTACCCAACCTGATCACCAACGTCGGCTCCCGGCCGACCGCCCAGGGCACCACCTGCGACCAGGCGCTGTCCAGCGGCGTCTACCGCGACGGGGTGGCGTACGCGCTGGGCACGCTCGGCGCGATCCCGAACGTGTACAACTACGTCGACATCGGCCACCACGGCTGGCTCGGCTGGACCGACAACTTCCAGCCGTTCGCCACCCTGATGGGCCAGGTCGTCCGCACCGCACCGGCCACACCGGAGTCCCTGCACGGGTTCGCCTCCAACGTGGCCAACTACGGCGCCCTCAACGAGCCGTATTTCACGGTCAGCGACACGGTCGGCGGCCAGAAGATCCGCGAGGTGGCCGGCGGCTGGATCGACTGGAACAACTACATCGACGAGGTGTCCTTCGTACGGGCCTACAAGCCGGTTCTGGAATCGGCGATCGGCCACACGGTCAGCATGGTCATCGACACCTCCCGCAACGGCTGGGGCGGTTCCGGCCGGCCCACCGCGCGCAGCACCTCCACCGACCCGATCACCTACATGAACCAGTCCCGCATCGACAAGCGGATCCACCTCGGCAACTGGTGCAACCAGTCCGGTGCCGGCATCGGTGAGCGCCCGCGCTCCGCGCCGACCACCGGGGTGGACGCGTACGTGTGGGTGAAGCCCCCGGGCGAGTCGGACGGCTCGAGCACGGCCATCCCGAACGACGAGGGCAAGGGCTTCGACCGGATGTGCGACCCGACGTACACCGGCAACCCGCGTAACGCCAACAACATGTCCGGTGCGCTGTCCGGTTCGCCGGTCTCCGGGCACTGGTTCGAGGCCCAGTTCCGGCAGCTGATCCAGAACGCCTACCCGGCGCTGTAGATAAAGCGTCCGGTGCCGGGCCCGTTGGTGGCAGGCCCGGCACCGGGCTCCTACTGTCTTCCCGAACTCTTTTCGCCGAACCATCGCGGCAGATGGTCGAGCAGTTCGTGCTGGTCGTCGCCCACCCACGCGACGTAGCCGTCCGGCCGCAGCAGCACGGCCGGCACGTCCAGGTCCTCGCTGACGTCGGCGACGTGGTCGACCCGATCGGCCCATCCGCGCACCGACAGCCGTCCGGTCTGGTCGAGCAGCAACCCGCGACCGCCGTGCATCAACTCGTACAGGCGCCCGCGTTTGAGCCGGACGTCCGGGAGGCGCCGGCCCAGCAACTCGTGGCCGTCGCCCACGTCGTACCGGATCGAAGTGGCAATGATTTTCTCGGTCAGGAACCGGTTGACCTCGGCAAAATCCATCAATTCCGAAACCAGGCGCCGTACGGCTTGAGCGCCCGCGTCGGTCGACATGAGCACCCCCTGCGCGCGGGTGTTGTCCAGCACCGCGGCGGCCACCGGGTGCCGCTCGGTGTGGTACGTGTCCAGCAGCCCCGCCGGCGCCCACCCGTTGACCTGCGCGGCCAGCTTCCAGCCCAGGTTGAACGCGTCCTGCAGGCCGAGGTTGAGCCCCTGGCCACCCATCGGCGGGTGGATGTGCGCGGCGTCGCCGGCCAGGAACACCCGCCCGGTCCGATAGCGCTCGGCCTGCCGGGTGGCGTCCCCGAACCGGGAGAGCCAGCGCGGCGAGTGCACCCCGAAATCGGTGCCCGCGTACGCCGTGAGCTGGGTCCGGAACTCGTCGATCGTCGGCGTCGTAGACCGGTCCTCGACGACTCCCGCGGCCGGCACCACCACCCGGTAGACGCCGTTCCCGACCGGCCCCAGCCCGAAGTGCAGCAGCGTCTTGCGCACCTCGGCCACGACGGCCGCCACGGTCTCGAGCGGCGCGGTCGCCGCCATCTCGCCGAGCAGCGTGTCCTTCCGGCTGGGCTCGCCCGGGAAGGCGACCCCGAGCAGCTTGCGCACGGTGCTGCGGCCGCCGTCGCAGCCGACCAGGTAGCGCGCCCGCAACCGCTCACCGCCGGCCAACTCGACGGTCACGCCGTCGTCGTCCTGGCTGAGCCCGGTCACCTCGGCACCGCGCCGGATCTCGGCGCCGGCCGCGGTGGCGTGCTCCTCCAGCAGCCGGTCGGTGCTGGTCTGCGGGATGCCCAGGACGTAGCCGTGCGCGGTGTCCAGCCCCTCCGGCGCCGGTTTCGGAATGCCGGCGAAGAAGCCGGCTAGCGGATACTTCTGCCCGGCCGCGAGAAACCGCTCCAGCAGCCCGCGCTGACCGAGCACCTCGATGCTGCGCACATGCAGCCCGAGCGCCCGCACAAAAGCCGTCGGCACGGTCTCCTTCTCCAGCACCACCACGCGGACACCGTGCAGCCGCAACTCGGCCGCCAGCATCAGCCCGGTGGGCCCACCCCCGGCAACAATGACATCGATCATGAAACCCCATCCCCCATTTCCGCAGGTCCCGGCTTCGACCGAGCGATTCTGCAGGACGGTGTGGGTCTTGCCGCAAGGCCCGGGGTGCGATATACGTTGAGAGTGGCAGGGAATGCGTTGACTTTCCTGCCTTTATCTTTTCCGGCGTCTCTTTTCCGGCGTCTCTTTCCGGCGTCTCTTTCCGGCGCCGCCATCGACGTCCGGCTCGGGGTTGAGGGGTGGGCCGGGCCCGAGGGGACATCTTCGAGCCTGGCCAGCGCCACGGCGGCCCGGTCGGCATCCGGCTGAGCACCGCCGGTGCCGGCCCGATCCGCGTCGACCGGGCGACCGTCCACTTCGACCTCGATGCCGACGTGGCTCCGGCCGGCACGCTGGTCTTCGGCCGGGTCCACATCGGATCGGTGGGCTTCCGCACCGACCGGCGGGAAAACTGGTACGGCGCGGGCGACGATTACCTCGCCTGCCGGCCGGGCCGGGCGCGCACCGCCATGGTCCGAGCCGGCGACCACGAGCAGGTCGTCCTCGACGTCGAGGCGATCACCAGCGTGGCCGGCGCCGACCAGGTCCGGTTCACCGGATACCAGCCGGTCTCCGCCGGCCTCGGCGAAGGATGGAACACCACCTGTACCTATGTCCGCGATACGGTGCTCACCGCCCCGAACATCGCCGCCCAGCCGTTGCTCATCGGCAACGCGGCCCGGCTGCTGGCGGCCATGGCCCTGACCGTCTTCCCCAACGACGCGCTCGTCGATCCGCCCGCCGAGCACCGCCACGACGCGCATCCGGCCGGCCTGCGCCGGGCCGTCGCGTTCATCGACGAGAACGCGCACCGGGACGTCGGCCCCGCCGAGATCGCCGCCGCCGCATACGTCACGGTCCGCGCGCTGCAACTCGCGTTCCGCCGCCATCTGGGCACGACCCCGACCGGATATCTGCGCCGGGTGCGGCTCGAGCACGTCCGCCGCCAGTTGCTCAGTGCCGACCCGGCAACCGCGACCATCGCCGAGATCGCGGCCCGGTGGGGATTCGCCAACCACAGCCGGTTCACCGCGGTCTACCGCACCGCGTACGGCGAACGGCCGTCCCAGTCGCTGCGCCATCAGTAGGCACGGCCGGCGTCCGGTACCTGCCAGTCGAGCACCGGCGCGAGCGCGTTGAGCAGGCTCGACGAGGGGGTCAGGCGCAGTGCGAGGTTGCGCAGTGCGGGGAGGGCGCGCATCTGCGCCAGGGCGCCGATGCGGCGCGACCGCCGGCTGATCATCTGGGTGCGGGGCCTCCGCATATGGTCGTACGCGACCAGGGCCGCCGGCACGTCGGGGTGGGCGTCCAGGACGGTCACCAGGGTGATCGCGTCCTCGAGTGCCTGGTTGGCGCCCTGGCCCAGATTGGGCGTCATGGCGTGGGCGGCGTCGCCGAGCAGCGCGACCCGGCCGGACACGAACGAGGGCAGTGCCGGCATCTCGTAGATGTCGTGCCGCAGCACCGACCCGGGCGAGGCGGCATCCAGCAGCCGCGGGATCGGGTCGTGCCAGCCACCGAAGCGCCGGCGCAGTTCGGCCAGTTCACCGTCCGTGCTGCGGCCACCCGCGGCGAGACCGGCCACCCCGAAGAGGTACGCGCGTCCGCCCGGCAGCGGGCTGATCCCGAACCGTTCGCCGCGGCCCCAGGTCTCCCCGCCGGCTGCCAGGGGGCCGCTGTCGACCACCAGGCGCCAGGCGGTGTATCCGGCGTAGCGAGGCTCGGGGGAGCGCGGCCAGACCGCCCGGCGCACCGTGCTGCGGATGCCGTCGGCCCCGATCAGCAGGTCGGCCTCGGTCACTCCGCCGGTGTGCTCGACCCGCACCCGCGGCCCGCTGAGGTCGACGCCGGTGACCTCGGTCCCCGGCCGCAGCCCCGGCGCGGCCCGGTGCAGGATCTCCAGGAACTCGGCCCGGTGGATCATCACGACCGGCCCGTAGCGCTGTTCCATCGCGGCGGTGTCGGTGTGCGACAGCCAGCGGCCGTCCAGGTCGCGGATGCCGCCCTGGATGTCGTGCAGCGCGTGCACCCGCACCTGGTCGCCGAGGCCGAGCGCGTCCAGGGCCCGCATCCCGTTCGGCCACAGCGACAGGCCGGCACCCACCTCACCGAACGCCGGCGCCTTCTCCAGCACCTCGACCCGCCACCCCCGGGCCCCGAGCCCGGCGGCCACCGCGAGCCCACCGATGCCGCCACCCGCCACGACCGCCACCCGCTCCATCGCCAACCCCTCTACATCTGTAGTGACGAGCTCACTCTACACTTGTAGAGACTCGATTGGAGGAGGGAAAGTGACCGACACCACTGCGACCCGGCGCCAGCTGATCGCGGACGCGGCCATCACGACGCTGGCCCGCGCCGGGATGCGCGGGCTGACGCACCGGGCGGTCGACCAGACGGCGGGCTTACCGGAGGGTTCCTGTTCGTACTATTTCCGGACCCGTCAGGCGTTGTTGCAGGCGACGCTGGAGCGCCTGATCGAGGTCGACTCGGCCGACCTGCCACCGGGCACAGCACTCGTCGAAGGCGGAGTGGCGGAGGTGGCGCGGGCGGCTGCGGGCGTGGTCCGGTACTGGACCTCGGCGGCGGCGGGGGAGCGGATGGTTGCCCGGTATGAGCTCATGTTGGAGGCCAGCCGTCGGCCCGAGCTGCACGAGGTGCTGGGCCGGGCGCGGGAGCACTACCACCGGATGGCCGAGGTGACCCTGACGGCGGCGGGGACCAGTGACCCGGCAGGGCAGGCTCAACTGTTCATCGCCTGTCTCGACGGGCTGGTCTTCCGGCACCTGACCGGGGCGGATCCGATCGGCGACGGGGTGGCGGAGTTGATGCTCGACCTGCTGACCGGAATGCGGCGGCGCCGGGAGTGATCACTTTCGGGGAACTGGATCGGGGCCGCCGGCGACTATCCGGGCAGTCGGGGAACTAAACCACGGAGCGGAACGACCTATACCAGGACGCTTACGTATAGGAAGTGACAATGCAGACTTATGCCCGGCGCACCGTTGCGCTTGCCGTTCTGACCGCCGCACTCGCCGTTGCCGGATGTGCCGCCAGTGAGGGGGCGGCGGAGCCGGCGGCGGCCCCGGTTCCCACGTCGGCGGTGCCGGCGACGCTGACCGTCAAGGATCCCTGGGTCGAGGCGGCCGACAAGGGGATGACCGCGGCGTTCGGGACGGTGGTCAACGGGACCGGCAAGGACGTGACCGTCGTCAAGGTGTCGTCGCCCCTCTCGCCGGTCGAGTTGCACGAGATGGCCATGGAGGACGGCGAAATGCTGATGCGGGAGAAGACGGGCGGGTTCGCGATCAAGGCGGGCGGCAGCCACCAGCTCGCGCCGGGCGGGGACCACCTGATGCTGATGGAGCCGTCGGCGCCGATCAAGCCGGGCGACGAGGTGTCGTTCACGCTGACCCTGGACGACGGGAGCACGGTTCCGTTCACCGCGGTGGCCAAGCCGTTCGCGGGGGCGGGGGAGAGCTACGCGCCGGGGCACGGTGCGCCGTCGATGGCGGGCATGTGACGGTCAGCCGGCGGTCGGTGCTCACCGGCGGCGCGCTCGCGGGTGCGGGTGCGCTGGCCGGCGCGGCGGGGGCCACGGCCGCGATGGCGCAGCGGGCCGAACCGGTGCTGCCGGTGGTGGCGGACGCGCCGGAGCTGGGGTCGGTGGTGGTGCCGTTCCACGACGCGCGGCAGGCCGGTGTCACCACCGAGCCGCCGGCGCACGCGTCGTTCGTGGCGTTCACGCTGCCCGGGGGCACGGATCGGCGCGCGCTGGGGCGGATGATGCGGTTGTTGTCCGACGACGCGGCGCGGCTGACCCGGGGTGAGCCGGCGTTGGGTGACACCGATGCGCACCTGGCGGTGCTGCCGGCCGGGTTGACGGTCACGTTCGGGTTCGGGCCGGGTTTCTACCGGGCCGCGGGTGTCACGGATCGCCGGGCTTCATCCGTACGGGATCTGCCGAGGTTTGGTGTTGATCGTCTGGAGCCTCGGTGGTCGGGCGGTGACCTGCTGCTCCAGATCTGCGCGGACGACCCGCTGACGGTCGCGCACGCGCAACGGATGCTGATCAAGGATGCCCGGCCGTTCGCCGCGGTGCGGTGGGTGCAGATAGGGTTCCGGCGCAGCCCCGGCATGCACGCGCCGGGCTTCACGCAGCGCAACGTGATGGGTCAGCTCGACGGCACCGCGAATCCGCAGGGTGAGGTCATGGACCGGGCGGTGTGGGTGACCGACGGGCCGCCGTGGCTGCGCGACAGCACCACCCTGGTGCTGCGCCGGATCCGCGCCGAGATGGAAACGTGGGATTTGCTGAGCACCGCGGACAAGGAAAATGCCGTCGGGCGGCGGATGGACAGCGGGGCGCCGCTGTCCGGGGTCGATGAGCGCGACGAACCCGACTTCGCCAAGCTCGACGACTCCGGGCTGCCGGCGATGCCGGACTTCGCACACGTGACCCGGGCGCACGTCACGGATCCGGCGCTGAAGATCCTGCGCCGGCCGTACAACTACGACGGGGCGGCGAACGCGGCCGGGCATCCGGACAGCGGGCTGATCTTCGCCGCGTACCAGGCTGATATCGACCGGCAGTACCTGCCCATCCAGAAGCGACTCGCGGAGAGAGACTTGCTCAATGAATGGATCACACCGATCGGCTCGGCCGTCTTCGCCATTCCGCCCGGTTGCGCCCCGGGCGGCTGGATCGGCGAGCAGGTGATCGGATGAGAAAGCTGCTGATCGCCCTCGCCGCCGGGCTGGCCGTGCTGCTGCCGGCCGCCCCCGCGCAGGCGCACAACGCGCTGGCCGAGGCGACCCCCAAGAAGGACGCCGTGCTCACCACCGCGCCGGCCGCGGTCAAGCTGCGGTTCCTGCAGAAGCTCAACCCGGACTACACCAAGATCGTGGTCTCGGACGCGGCGAAGCAGGCGCTCGCGGCCGAGGAGCCGAAGATCGACGGGAACACGGTGACGCTGGCGCTGATGACGGCGCCGGGCAACGGCACCTTCACGGTGGCCTATCAGACCGTGTCGCTGGACGGACACGCGGTGAAGGGGTCGTACAAGTTCACGGTCGACGACCCCGAGGCTCCGGCCGTTTCGCCCAGCCTTTCGTCCGCGCCTTCGCCCAGCCTCTCGTCTGCGCCACCCCCGCCGGCGCCCACGGAGACCCCCGA
This sequence comes from Paractinoplanes rishiriensis, assembly GCF_016862375.1. Taxonomy (GTDB): domain Bacteria; phylum Actinomycetota; class Actinomycetes; order Mycobacteriales; family Micromonosporaceae; genus Actinoplanes; species Actinoplanes rishiriensis. Next base: position 143,933 of record NZ_BOMV01000076.1, read on the forward strand.
GACCATTGCGGCCGAGCCCGTCGCCAGCGAGGGCGGCATGAGCACCCCGGTGCTGATCGCCCTGGCCGGGGCCGGAGCGGTGCTGGTGGCGGTGGCCGGCGGATTCTGGTGGCGGGGCCGCCGCCGAAGCTGACGCCGGAAACTGTCAGCAAGCCGCGCGAACAAAAGTGGGTGGCGGGCGGACCAACTGTTATGAACCTTTTCTCGTTCCCACGTTTCGTCATTGTCGCCGCGCTGGCCCTGGGAGTACTGGTCCCGGCCGCGGCACCCGCGTCCGCCGGCACCGTCACGGACGCTTCAGCCGAGCAGGTGCTGAGCGTCCGCGGTGCCGGCCCGTACCGCATCGGGGCCCGTCTGCAGACCCTGCAGGAGGCCGGCCTGATCGGCTGGGTCGCCCCGCCGCAGGAGTGCGACGTCGTCCTAACCGGGGTGACCGGCGACTGGTCCGGGGTGCTGATCCTGGGCTTCCGGGCCGGCCGGCTGGTCGAGGTCGGCACCGCGACCGTCCCGCCCCGGTCGCCGGCGGGCGCGTCGGTTGGCATGAGCTGGGACCAGCTCGAGGACATCTACGGCCGGCGCGGCCGCCTCATCCACAACAACAACGGCAATCAGGCATACGTCGTACGCATCGGTTCCCGGGTCGAGCTCTACACCGACCACCCGATCCGCGACGGTGTCGGCTACTTCCAGGCCGGACCGGCCGACTTCGTGCTCAGGAACTTCCTGGGCCGACCGGTTTGCTGATCGGGACATGACGACGGCGCCGCTGGCCGCGGCGCCGTCGGCAGTCCGTTTACTGCTTGAGGGCCTCGGCGGCCGGATGCCAGGTGCCGGCGTCGGTGACGTCGGCCAGCCGGATCGACCGGACGATCTTCCTCAGCTCCGACTCGGGCAGCTTCGCCCCGGTGCCCTGGTTGCTGACCTGCACCTGGACCTTGCCGTCGGCGCTCCAGACGTTGCAGAAGCCGTTGGGGTAACACGCCGTCTTGCCGGCCCGGGCCTTCTGGTTCGAGTTTCCGCTCGGCGTCACGAAGATGCTGAAGCTGTTGTCGACGCCGGCCTCGGTGCCCTGGTCGAACGGCGCGGCGAGGCCGGTCGGGGCCGGGGCCGGCTTGGCGTAGGTGGCGCCACCGTAGTCGCCGCCGCGGGCGCTGGCGATGCCGTCGAGTCCCGGCAGGGCGGTCGTGCCGGTTTGCACGGGCTGGTAGCCCGCAGGCACGTAGCCGACCGTGAACGGCAGCGTCGCCGGGGCCGGCGCGCTCGGCTTGAGGCCACCGACCAGCCCGGTCAGGTCGGCGAACGACGGCGACGACTCGCTGCTGGAGATCGACGTCACCGTCGCCCAGGCGTTGTCGGTGTACTCCCACGCGAGTTGCTTGTTGCCCGGGGCGGGCGGACTGTCGGGCTCGAGGCCGACGGTCAGCGTCGCCTGCACGGCCTGCCGCCCGTTCACCGTGATGTTCCTGCCGTTCTTGATCTTGGATGGGTCGAAGGCGCCCGGCCGGTACAGCGTCAGGTACGCGTAGATCGTCGGCTTCGCGTTCCTCTTCTGCTCCAGGAGCTCCTCGGGCGTCTTGGCCGTGGCCGTTTCATCCCCGCTGACCGGCTTGTCGTTGGACTCGGCGCCGTCCATGTAGACCGAGGCGATCTGGTAGGCGGTCGACGTGACGATCGGGTTCTGCACGTGGAACTTGCCGGCGTCGAACCCCTGGAAGGTGAAGGTGAACGGGGCGGCGTCGGTCCACACGGCGTTGTTGTTTTTAGGGTCGGCCGTCTCGACGCTCGCGGTGCTCTGATCGGCTTCGCGCGAGGGCAGCGCGAACGCGCCCGCCACCACGACGGCGACCAGGCCGGCCGCGCCGGCCGAGGCGAACCCGGCCCGGCGGTGCCGCTGGGCCCGCCGGCCGGCCCGGACGATGTCGTCCGCGGTGCGCGACAGCGGCGGCTCGTCGGCCGTCACCGTGTCCACGAACTCATGCAACTGCATTGGTCCACTCCTCTATCGCTTCCCCGGTGAGATTGATGCGTTCGGCGGCGAGCAGTTCGCGAAGCTTGGCCAGGCCCCGCGACACTTGGCTCTTCGCCGTTCCGACGTTGCAGTCGAGCACCCCGGCCGTCTCCTCGAGGCTCAGGCCCAGGTAGTGCCGGAGGAAGACGGCCGCACGCTGACGGGGAGGCATCGCGCCCAGCGCGTCCCGCAGCCGCAGTCGCTCGTCGGTCGCACCGGCGGGGTCCCGTTGCAGAACGTCCGGCATGGCGTCGCCGGCGGCCCGCTCCCGACGCCACGGTCTGCGCGTCTCATCGATCGCGGCGCGGTAAACCATCGTCTTGGCGTACAGATCGGGCCGTTCCAGCTTGCGCCAGCGGGGGTAGAGCTTGGCCAGCACGTTGGCCACGGCATCTTCCGCCGCGTGCCAGTCGCCGCAGGTCATGTACGCCAGCTTCCGCAGTTGCGGTAACTGGAACGTGACAAACTCGCGGAACGCTTGCTCCTCTTCGGCTTTCAACTCGGCTGCCTCCTTCTTGGCGGAGGTAGAACGGTGCCGCCGGACCCAGAAGTTGCACGGGGATCAAAAGTAGTCGGCCGGTTACCTCGACGAGGTCGAACCCGAGTGCGGCAGCGCACGTACAGGCTTGTATAGGTAGTTGAGCTATATATATAGTTGATGAATGCGACAGGCGACGTACTTCATCCTGGCCGCTCTGCAGAGCGGACCCAAACATGGCTACGGGATCATCAAGCAGGCCGACGAACTCTCCCAAGGGCGCGTACGGCTGGCAACCGGCACCCTCTACACCGCCCTCGACCGGCTGACCGGCGAGGGTCTGGTGCAGGCCGTGAACGAGGAGATCGTGAACGGTCGAGCGCGGCGCTACTACGATCTGACGCCGGACGGCCGGGCCGCCCTGCACGCCGAGGCCGCCCATCTGGCCGCCGCCGCCCGGGTGGTCACCGACCGGATGTCCACCGCCGTCCGGCCCGCGGCGGGCATCGCGTGAGCCCCCGGCTCGAGCGCCGGTTCGCGCGCCTGCTTCGCCTCTACCCGGCCGCCTATCGCCGCAGCCGCGGTTCCGAGCTGCTGGAGACGCTGCTGGAAGTCGCTGCCGATCAGGGCCGGAGCCGCCCGTCGGCGCGCGAGACCGGCGCGTTGATCCTGGGTGCGTTGCGTGCCCACGCGGGCGACGGCGGCCGCCGCAGCGCCCGGCAGAGTTGGCTGACCGCTTTCCGGGTGGCCGCGCTGATGTTGATCGTATATGCGTTGACCGACGCGATAGCTCAGCTCGGGCACCATGTCGTGTTCCGTGCGTCGTTCCCCTACGTGACGGCCGGGATCGCGGTGCTCAGCGCCGGCGCCCTCGTCGCGGTGCTGCGCCACAGCTACCTGACAGCGGTCGCCGCGTCCATGGCGGCGTTCCTGCTCCTGGTCGGCATGTCACCGCTTGTCCGGCCCAGCGACGGCACGTTCTGGCTGCTGCCGCTCGCGACGGCGATGCTCCTGCCGTTGCTGCGACACCGTTGCGAGCCGAGCGCCGGCCTGCTCCGCTATCTCCCGCTGATGCCGTTGCTGCTGGTCGTCGCGGATCAGGGCGGAACCGTGCTGCCGTTCCCCGGCCTCGTGGACAAGCTCGGGCCCGCGGTCGCACTCGCCGTTGTCGGCGCCGGGCTGCTCTGGCCGGCCGTCGACGTGCGAGTGACCATGGCCGTCGGACTGTTCGCCGTCACCGCGCTGCTGATCCAGGTGTCCTATGAAATGGAGGGCCGGTCAACCCTGGCGACCGCGGCCCTGCAGATCGGGGTCGCCGCCGCGCCCACGCTCCTGTTGGGCGCAGCCACCCTGACCGCCCGTTTCCATTCCCGCCTCTGAGCGCTCGCAGCGGCTACGCTCCTGTGCGTGGCGGCACACGACCCCGGTTCGGCGCCGGGATCTGACAGCGACAGCGTTCAAAACCCGAGTCAGGCGTGGCAGGAGCTCGCGGCGGACTACGAGCGGGCGCGGGCTCGGGAAGACTCACTGGACCGCCTGGTCGAGTGGCCGGCCGAACGAGACATTCTCGGCGATGTCGCCGGCCGTTCGATTCTGGACCAGACCGCCACCGAGCCCCAACTCACCGAGGACACCGCGCGCCGCTACCCGCACAAGCAGGCGTGGATGAACAAATACCTGGGCATCCTTATCTTCAAGCTGCGGCCCGTTACGGGGTGATGTTCAGCCGGCGTGGTTCGCGGCGGTGCGGAGCAGATGCCAGAACAGCGCGCCGGATGCCGCGGTGAGGATCATCGCGATGATCATGATGGGCCAGGCGCGCCAGAGGCGATGAGCCGTGGCCAGCCACGCGAGGACGGCGAACGGGACGAGGAACTCGGCCAGCGCTGCGGCGGCGAATCCGCGGACGTATCCGGCGTCCGAGCTGACGGCCGCCGCGAGCAGGCGCCAGGGTGGTGCCGTGGTGATCCCCTGCCAGCCCTCGCTGGACAACAATCCGCACGCGACACCCGCCGCCAGAGCCGCTCCCGGCGCCGGCCTGGTCTTGCTCAGCTGTCCGAGCAGGCCCAGCACCGGCCCCGCGACCATCGACACCACCAGCCAGGCCGTGGTCATGATCGCCAGCGAACGCAACCCGTACATATCTCCCGAAGTTCCGTCCTGCAGGGTGCCGCCGCTCCACCGCCGGCTGACCACGAGGATCAGCAGGTAGTAGACGAGGGTGGCCGAGACCAGCAGCACCGTTGCACCGGTCACCGCACTACGGCGCCCGGTAGCCGCCCGGCCGGTCAGCAACGCCGCCAGCCCCCAGGCGAGGCCACTGCTGAACACCGCGACCATGAGGTGCCCGGCCATGCCGTCGACGGTGTCGGCCAGGAACGCCAGCACACCGAGCACAACCGCAGTCACCACGACCGCCACGGACAGCGCGCGCTTGGCGGCCAGATGCAACGGTCAGCTCGCGAGGGTGTCGAGGTCGGCGAAGAAGTCTGGGTAGGTTTTGGAAACGCAGCCGGGGTCGAGGATTTCGATGCCGGGTGTGCGGAGGCCGATCAATGAAAGGCTCATGGCCATCCGGTGGTCCTCGTAGGTCTCGAATGCGGTTGGCCGGGGTGTGCCGGGGGTGATCGTGAAGCCGTCTTCGTCCTCGACGGCGTCGATGCCTGCCCGTTGGAGCTCGGTGACCATGGCCGCTACCCGGTTGGTCTCCTTGCCGCGGATGAAACCGATGCCGCGGACGCGGGTCGGTGAGTCCGCGAACACCGCGACCGCGGCCAGGGTCTGCGCGGTGTCGGAGATGTCGGCCATGTCGATGTCGATACCGCGCAGGCCTCCCGTGGAGGAGACGGTCAGTGAATCCGCGGTGCGGGTCACCGAGGCTCCCATGCGCTGCAACGCGTCGGCGAACCGGGTGTCGCCCTGCACGCTGCCGGTGCCGAGTCCGGTGACGGTCACCCGGCCGCCGGCGATTGCGGCGGCGCCGAGGAAGTAGGAGGCGGCACTGGCGTCCGGCTCGATGTGGTACGTACGGGCGTGGTAGCTCCCGGGGGAGACGGACAGCCCGTGGACGGTGACGCCGAAGGCGGCCATCACTGCTTTGGTCATCTCGACGTAGGGCACGGACACCAGCGCCGAGGTCAGACTGACATCGATGCCGTCGCGCATGAGTGGACCCGCCATCAGCAGGCCGGAGAGGAACTGGCTGGAAATAGCGCCGCTGACGTGAACCTTGCCGCCGCGGGAGGGGCCGCTGACCGCGACGGGCAGGAACCCGGGCTCGCCCAGCTCCTCGACTCTGCCGCCGGCCTGTCGTAGTCCGTCGAGGACCGGGGCGAATGGCCGGGCGCGTAGTTGGGAGGTGCCGTCGACGACGGTGCGAGTGTCGAAAAGTGCCGCCGCGGGCAGGACGAAACGTGAGGTCGTGCCGGACTGCCGCGCATCGATGACGGCACCGGAGACCGGGGCGCCGCCGCCGCGTACGGTCATCGTCCGCGACTCCGGGCTCGCGGTGACCGTCGCGCCCAACGCGGTCACGGCGTCGACCATGGCGTGGGTGTCGTCCGCGAACAACGCCCCTGCCAGCGTGGATGTGCCGGGGGCGAGTGCGGCGCACAGCAGAGCCCGGTTGGTGATGCTCTTCGACCCAGGCGGACGCACAACGGCATCGACGGTACGGGCCAGCGGGTGCACGTGGCGAGATCGGATCACCGCACCATTGTCGCCTTGGCAGGCAGCCCGAACCGGACACTTTTCCAGCCCTTGGATGGCCGGCCGCTAAGTTACCGGCAGGCGGTAGCCGTCAGATGGTCAGGTTCGGTGAAGGGTAATGACAGCGATTCAGGGGCGCGCGGCTGACGGACCCGGGTCGTCCGGGCCGGCTCGGCTGCAGCAGGTTCTCGACGAGCTGGTTCTCGGTGGTGCCGTCGATGCTGGCGGTTGGTTCCGGATCGGCAGTGTGACCAAGACGTTTCTCCGTGACCGGTCCCGGCAATGGACCCCTGACGAGATCGTCGAACAGGCGGTCCGGCGCGAGCCGGAATTCCCGCCCGGCACGGCCCGCGCGTACAACAACACCGCCTTTGTTCTTCTCGGCGTGCTGATCCGGCAGGTGACCGGATCCGGGTACGCCGAGCAGATCCAGCGGCGGATCCTGCGGCCGCTCGACCTGCGCCGCACGCGGGCCGACGACCACGACGAGTCGCTGCCCGAGCCGCACGCTCGCGGCTATCTGACGGTGGCGGGCAAACCGGTCGACCTGACCGCCTGCAGCCCGTCGCACGCCGGGGCGGCCGGCGGCATGATATCCACCGCCGCCGACCTCAACCGGTTCTTCGCCGAACTGATGACCGGCAAAACCGCACCTGGGTGTTCCAGACCGCAGACTCCACCCACCAACTGGCCGTTTCCATGACCGCCGCACTCACCAACGGTCCCGCCACCCACGAGTTCATCGCCCGCGCCGCAACCGCTTTCGGCCGCCCGGGCAAGCACAGCAGCTGACAGAGGAGCATCGTGGACCGATTTTTCGAGCGGGGCGAGGTCATCCTCTACCGTCGGGTGCGCAACGGTCGGGTGATGCTCGCGATACCGATGCGTGTCGTCGAGGACTCGCCGCAACACCTCGTCCTGTACCAGGCGCCGAACACGGCGTTCAAGTCGGCTCGCAACCCTGACGGCAGCAAGGTACGCGATTTCTCCAGCTGGGTCTTGACGGACCTGGTTTGGAAAGGCGGCAGCCTGCTGCGGCTGATCCGGCCGGGGGACTGGCATTGCGTCGACGTCGAATTCGACTCGCTCGGCGATTTTGAAAGCTGGTACGTGAACTTCCAAACCCCATTCCAACGGACGGCGAGGGGCGTGGACACCGACGACCTCGTGGTCGATCTCGTGGTGACTGCCGACCGAGGCTACCGGGTGAAGGACACCGACGACTTTCGTCGGGCGGTGGCCGAGGGCCATATCTCGGCAGACTCCGCCGCACACGTGGAGATCGAGCTGGCGCGAATGATCGAGCGCGTGCGGCGATGCGAGGAGCCCTTCGTCAGCAGTACCTGGCTGACCTGGCAACCGCCGGCCGGGTGGTCATCACCGCCGTCAGTGCCCCCGTACGCCGGTCAATGACGCCGATCGGGAGTTCCTACGGCATTACCGGGGGTTGTCCGGGAGAGACCGGGTCGATGACGGCCTCCAACAACGCTCGCCCCGCACCCCGACATCGCGACCCCGATCAATTCGCCTCCCGTTCGGCGACCGCCGCCCGGTTGGCGCCATATCGCTCGCCGGTCAGAGCGGCAATCCATAGCCGCTCCCCGCGCAGCCGGGAAATCCGGGTCGTCGAGTACCGCATCCGGCATGATTCCGCGAAACGCCTCCTGCCAGCACCCGGACATGCACACGCGCCATCTGAGCGACGTCCTCGACGGGGCCGGACGACCATTCAGCGAGGAATTCGCCGCCGCAGCGTAGACCCGTACCCGCGGACCCGCCCACCGGATTCGCGGCGGTGGTTGCTTCGCGGCCGTACGCTCCGCGTAGCCGGCGGTGAGGAGAGCTCGATGGGACTGTCAGGTCGGGAGTGCCCGGACTGCCGCCGCAGTGTGCGGGAGCCGTTCGAGAAGACGATTACCGGGCGAGAGGTCTGCCCCGAGTGCGCGAACGCTCTGCTCACGGGATCTGCAGCGGGAGCCGTCACCGGGAACGTCGGCTCCGGATACGGAGTCTGGGCGATGCTCATGCGGAAGATCCGTCGCTCAGATTGACCCGAGCCAACAGCGGCAGGCCAGACGTCCAACGAGCTCGCGCGCGCCCGTCACCGCAGGCCCGGTCCGCCGCGGTGGCTACTCTCATGGTCACCGCAGGCGCCGGCGTCATGCTGTTCGCGCTCGTTGCCCGGCCAGAGCCGTGGTGGCAGGGCTATGTCAGCGAGGCGGGGACGGCCGGCCAGGCGTACGCCGGCATTTATCGCTTGGGTTTGATCGTGCTCGCGCTCGGCGTCGCGCTGCTCGGCTGGGCCTTACCCCGTGCCGGACTGCTTTTGCTGGTCGCCGCGGTGCTCGCCGGCACGTCCAGCCTCGTGCCGTGCAGCAGTCAGTGCCCTCTACCGCCGTACGAACCGACGACACCCGCCGACCTCGTCCACGCCACCCCCAGCATCCTGGGCATGGCCGTCCTAGCCGCCGCGATGGCCTTGACCTGGTCGACGAACGCTCGCCCCGCGATCCGGTGGCTGACGGCCGCCACCCTGACGCTGACCGTGCCGCTCGGCGCCGCCCTGGGCCTGATGATGCTGTTCGCCGGACGCGGCACCACCAGCGCCCTGTTGGAGCGGATCCTGCTTGTGGTCGACGTGAGCTGGCTGGTCGGCACCGCCCTGCTCACCACCTTCAACGGCGACGCCAGCAGGCGCAGGACCTCGCCCCGATGATCTGGTCGGGGGCTGTGCTCTCACGACACATAGGTGATCGCCTGGGCGGCGCTCCAGCTGATCAGCCCGGTTGAGTGGTGCGGAAGCTGCGGTCGTCGGTAGTGGAACGACAGCACGCCGAACAACTCGCCGCGGGTGATCAGTGGGTAGGACGTCACGGCGCGGGAGCCGGCTGCCAGCAGGGGTTCCAGGGTGGGCTGACCGGCGAAGACGGGGCTGAACGTGATGTCGTGGACCACGACGGGCCGGCGGGTGCTCATCGCGGCGGCGCAGGCGGTCGGAGTGCTGGTGTCGACGGTGGCGAAGAAGGTCAGGAACTCGGCGGTGAAGCCGTGCTGGGCTACCAGCCGTAGGGCTGCCGCGGATCGGTCGTAGAGCTGCAGGTCTGCGCGGTCAGCGCCGCCGGCGGTGACCGCGGTCTGCAGGATGGCCTGGTAGAGAGTGGGACGGTCGGCGCAGGCGAGGAAGTCGGGGTCGCAGAACGCGTCCGGCCCATCGCGGCGGTGCACGAGCCGCAGCAGCGCACGGCGGGTGGCGCGGACCTCGACGTCGATGAGGTACTGCTGGCGCTGGGCGGTGATCTGGGCCCGCTGCCGTACTGCCCGCTGTCGATCGGCGACGGCCGCCGCGAGTTCGGATGTCAGGGCCGATGCGGCAGGCACGGCGCGCATCAGAGGACTTCCGGGTGCAGGGGGCGGGTCCAGTCGTGGGTCCAGATGGCCAGGAGGTGGTCGAGGTCGGTGAGGTCGAGGGGTTCGGGCAGGTGGGCGTCGAAACCGGCGGTGCGGCTACGGGCGCGGTCGGAGGCGGTGCTGAAGCCGGAGACGGCGATCACGCGGGTGTGGCGGCGGGTGCGGCTACGGCGCGGCCGGCGGGCGATGTCGGCGGGCCGGCCGGTCAACGGCAGTCGGACGGTGAAGGTGTCATCGTGACCAGGTCGGACTCGTCGACAAACCCGATCACCGGCCGCCGGGCCCGCGCCGACATCGTCCGGCGCTGGGTCGTTGCCGACCTGCCGTGGACTCGCCGGCGATGCCGCCACCATCACCGCACGCTATCACCGAAACAGTCACCCCATCTCGGGCCGAAGGAGCGGCAATGCCCGCGCAGGACGGCACGGCCGGACCCGGCGACGCCCGGTGATCCCGCCCGGCAGACCGGCGCAGCCGGCCGCGATACACGGCCCACGCCGGCACAGAGATACGCCGGCGCCGCGGTGTTGCTATCCGCGAGGATCTGCGGCGCTGGTTACGATCCGGCCTCGGGTTTGGCCTTCTGTGGGTGGAACGACTCGTGGCGGGCGAGCATCGCGACGAACTCGCCGATTTTCCGCTCGCGGGTTTCGGCTCGTTTGACGGCGTTGAGGCGGTAGATCAGCGCGAAGCGGTTGGTCTTGGTGAGGACGTCGAACATGGCCTGCGCGGCCGGGTCGGCGGCGATCGCGGCCAGCAGGTCGGCGGGCACCTCGGCCTCCGAGGGCGGGGCGTAGGCAGCCGCCCACCGCCCGTCCGCCTTCGCCGACTCCACCGCCTCCCGGCCCGCCGGCAGCATCCGTCCTCCAGCCTGCAGCCTGGCGACATTGACGACGTTGCGCTGCGACCACGCGCTGCGAGGCCGGCGTGGCGTCAGACGGATCCACGACATCGACTCGTCACCCTTGCGCGCCTGGCCGTCGATCCAACCGACGCACAGGGCCTCGTCGACCGCCTGCTGCCAGGTCAATGTGGTGACAGTTCCGCCCTTCCTGGTCAGCGCGAGCCACACTCCGGCCGAACTGGCGTGGTGTTCGGCCAACCACACGCGCAGCGCCTCGGCGTCAGCGACGACCAGTTCTTCCAACTCGCGACCTGCCATGACGGGCAGGCTAACTTCTGCGCCGTAGGTCCGCGCTGGGGTAGGCGGAAGAGAACGGGACGGGCGTCGCGGAAGCCGGCGATGTGTGCCCGGTTGTTCAGGTCGGTCAGCAGGTCGGAGGCGCGGAGGTTGCGGGTGGTCAGGTTGATCGGGTGGCCGTTGCGCCAGAGGGTGGCCCGCCACCCGTCCGTACCGTAGGAGGTACCGACGACCCAACCGTGTTCGTTGATGTCGGCGGCCTCCGAGAACTGGAAGCCCGGCAGCGGCGCCAGACCGGTCATGCGGCCCCGCGACCAGCGGAACGCGTGCTGCCCGCCGGTGGCGGTGCTGCTTGTGCCGGCAACCTCGTCGCGATCGTTGACGGCGACCGCGACGCCCGTGGCACCGCCCAGCGTGCCGGGTTCGCGACCCATGCCGGCGGTTCAGGGTCGTGGGTCGTGGGTCGTGGGTCGTGGGTCGTGGGTCGTGGGTCGATCCTGGTCCAAAGGCGGCGCCCGGCGTTGACCGGGCGCCGCGTCGTCGGTTCACCTAAACGGCCAGCAGTTCCTCGGTGAAGAACTGGCCGACCGAGAAGTTGATGTCGTCCAGGAAGAGCCGGCTGCCCGCCGTGGCCTGCCGGGCTGCCTCGGCGTGGAAGGTGGCATGCGGGGACAACAGCGTGTCGCTGAAATCCTTGTTGATGCCGCCGAAGCCGGCGCTGAAGTCGGTCGGACCGCCGTGCCGGCACTTCGAGGCGATCTGCGGCGTCCGGTCTTCGCCGCCGTAGTACCCACTGGTCAGCTTCGTCGTGAGCAGCGTCGAGCCGTTGCAGGTCGCCTCGCGCGGTCCGGCGATGGTGCCGATCGCATCGGTCGTCCACAGTGCCCTCGTCGGGCTTCGGATGCCGAGCTCCACCCAGTTGCTGTGCGCGTAGAAGTCCTGGATGGTGTGCAGCGCGGCACCGAAGCTGAGCCGAGCGCCGCTGGGGTTGCCGATCAGGAGCAGCGTCACGACGTTCGAGAAATGCGTTTGAATCAGCGCCTTTCCGCCGCTGAAGTTTTCGCCGTCGAAGTGCTTGGCCGAACTCACCTGATCTCCGTCGACGGCCTCGTTGGCGGCGGCGATGTCGTCGATCGCCCGGCGCGTCGCCACGCTCGGGTTGCTGATCCCGAAGTAGTCGAGGACCGCCCGGGTCAACATGGCACGGGTCATGCTGGCGTGCGAGTTGCCGCCGAACGCGAAGGCTTCCACCGGGAATGCCTCTGCGGCCGGCGACGGCACGACGAACAGCGTCGCGACGGTGGCGACCGCCGTCGCCAGCGCGACGCGGACGCGACGTGTCGCGGTCGAGGTTGCTCGCTTCAACATCGTTCTCCCTCCAGCTTTTGGGGACCTCGGTCAGGAACCGGCCCACCAGCGGAGCATGGAGGGGAACGTTCATCGAATTCGCATCGTCACCCGCACGGCACCGATGAACAAAGCAATGCACCACGCCTGAGTACGGAACCCCACGCCCATAACCATGTCAGCGTCCACGCTGACCGGTCTGAAACCCGCGTCACCTTCCCGGCGGGCGGATCCACGGAATGTCGCAACGCAGCCACGAGAGGGACAGTAAGAGAACCGCGCGATTCTGCCACCTAGCCGATTGCGTACAGGCACCTTCTCGAGGCATTTTTTTTAAGATCGACGCCGAATCCAAGCGCGGCAACTGATCCGAAGACCAATGTTGTCAACGTGACCTGAGCCCAGGATGGTGGCCAGTTCCACCCGGCCGCGACCTTGAAGACTTCTGTTAGCGCGAGCACGCTGACCGCGGCCAAAGGCCGAATGCGGGCTCGGACATCCATACGCGTCAGAGTACGGTCCGCGCGCACGTCGGGGATCGGCCGGCCGCAGTACGGGCGACGCAAAGCGGGCCGGAGACGTAGGTCTCCAGCCCGCCGCGTGCGGTAGTCAGCTGGCTGAGCAGCCCGCGACCGTGATTCCGGTCGGTGCGCCCTCGCCGAGGAAGCCGAACGTTGTGCTCGCCGACGCGGCCAGCGCGCCGTTGTGCGCGGCGTTGGAGACCTTGCCGTCGCTCAGTGTGCCGTTCCAGACGTTCGCGATTCGGGTGCCGGAGGCGGTTGTCAGCGTGACCGACCACGAACGGGTGGCCGTCGTGCCCGCGTTGGTGATCGTGACCTCACCCTGGAAGCCGCTGTTCCAGCTGCTCACCGCCTTGAACGTGGCGGTGCACTGGCCGGTCGGCGCCGGGGGCGTGCTCGGCGTGGGAGAGCTGGGCGCCGGAGAGGTCGGGCCGGTGGTGCTCGGGACGGGGCCGGGGTTCTCGCCGTACCGCTGCGCCAGGCTGATGCCGGTGGCCGAGCCGGTTCCGCCCAGCGGAACCTGATGGTCCAGGCTGACGAACTTGCCGCCGTGCTGCCATAGCGCCGGCTTCAGCAGCGCGTACTTCTGTTCGTCCCAGGTCTTCCAGTCGTCCAGCAGCAGGCCGCCGGTGTCACCGGAGTTGGGGTTGAGCACCCAGAACGTCTGGTGCACCTTGTTCTCCACGATCAGGTCCCGCAGCGCCGCCATCCACTTGTCCTGGCGTGCGTCCTGGCCCAGCCGGCCGCCCCACTCGCCGATCAGCAGCGGCGCGGTGTTGTTCTGGTGGATGTAGAACCAGTTCGGGCCCCACACGTCGCGGATCAGGGAGTCCTTGTCGAACGTGCCGGTGAACCACGGCTGCTCGAACACCAGCGGGCCGTAGTCGTGCGGCGAGTAGACCAGCTGGTCCTGGTTCGCACCCAGTTGGACCGGGTGGTCCGCGACGCCGCGCAGGTTGCCGCCCCACCAGGTGTTGTAGAAGTTCGGCGTCAGGTCCGGGTTCGTGTTCGGCGAGTTCCAGTCCTTGCCCGGGCGCGGGTAGACCTGGTTGCCCTCGACCAGCACCAGCACGTTCGGGTTGATCGCCAGGATCCGCTTGGCCGCCGTCTCTGCGACGTGCTTCCAGTTGTCGGCGTCCGTCGAGCCGTCCCACTTCGCGCGCGGGGTCTCGTTCTGCCCACCGTGCGGCTCGTTCTTGATGTCCATCGCGACGATCGTGTCGTTCGTCTTGTAGCGGTCGGTCACCCACTCCCACCCCTGGTAGAAGTGCTCGGTGGTGATGGTGCCCTTCCACCACACCGGGTAGTTGTGCCCGGAGTTGTCCGCCTCGGCGCTGTGCACGTCCAGCGCCACCTTGATCCCGAACCGCTCACACAGCCCGAGCCAGTAGTCGAAGATCTCGAGCGTGTTCTTCCCGGCGAGCTCCGGGTTCGCGTACGTGTTGACGTTGGCCGGGGCGAACGTGCCGGCCTTCCATTCCAACAGCAGCTGGGTCGAGATCGGAACCCGGACCAGGTTGATACCCCGGTCCGCCATCGACTTGGTGACCTCGGTGACGTTGGCCGACCACAGCCCGTGGAAGACCCGCTCGGACGCGTTGAAGCCGAACCAGTTCGTCCCGGTCAGCCAGACCGGATTGCCGGCCTCGTCGACGATCTGGTTGCCCTGGACGTGCAGCCAGTCCTTGGCGGGAACTTCCGCGGCGGCCGACGGCATGATTGCCGCGACGGAGGCGGCCACCACGGCGGCAGCGGTGGTGGCGATCGCCAGGGGGGCACGCAGTCGCCTGCGCCCACCGGACTTGCCGGTCAAATTCATGTGGACCTTCCGAAAAGTTGTCGCGGTCGAGCACACCGGGCCAGCGCCGTGGGAGCGCTCCCATGGACGGGAGAGTAGGCGGTCGGTAACGCGGCCGCAACATCCGGCCGAAATCGATAGTCGTAAGTTGGGATCGGGGTGTGTGTGAGGGCAGGATCCTGTCAGAGTCCTTCTGTGCCAGGCGAGTTCATCACCGAGACGTTGGATTACGACGGTGGGCGGCAGGTCACTGCCTACGTGCCGGCGGCCGCGACCGAGGTGGTCGTCTTCGCCGGGGACGGGCAACTGATCGCGTCGTGGGCAGCGGCTCTGGAGGCCGCCGATCTGCCACCCACGATGATCATCGGCGCGCACCGGGTCGCGGATGAGACGCTGCGACTGCATGAGTACTCACCCGGACACAGCACGGCCGAGTTCGCCGCGCACGAAGAATTCTTCGTCGAGGACGTCCGGCGCTGGGCGGCGACCCGCCTGGCCGTCCGGCTGCCGGCTGGCCGCACCGCGGTCTTCGGTGTCTCGGCCGGTGCGGAACTCGCGCTCGCCATGGGGTTGCGCCATCCCAGCCTCTACGGCGCCGTCTTCTGCGCCTCGCCCGGGGCCGGGTATCGGCCACCCGCCACGCTGCCCGGCCGGCTCCCGCGCACCTACCTCGTCGCCGGAACCGAGGAGCCGTTCTTCCTCGCCAACGCGGCACGGTGGGCGGACGCGCTCCGCGAGGCGGGCGGCGACGTCGTCATGACCCGGCGGGCCGGCGCGCACGGCGACCCCTTCTGGGAACACGAGTTGCCGCTGATGGTGGCGTGGGCGTTCGGCCACTGACCTGCCCGGCGCGATCCAGCGTGCGTTCAGCATGTGCGCGGCACCATACGGGTCCCTGTCGGTCGTCTGAGTGAGGTGCCTGTCATGAACGAAGCTGTCCCCGTGCAGCAGGTCGGCGGTGTTCGGTGTTGCGACGCCGACCGGGAGCGGGGCGGCCGCCTGGATCGCCCTTTTGGCCACGATGTGGACCCAGCTGCGACACGCCGCCGGCTCGAACCGCCGTCGCACGGTCGTTGCGGTGGTGGCCGTACTCGCCCTGCTCGGCGGCGCGGTAGCCGGGTTCGAGCTGTTCGAACCCGTTGACCTAGACGACTGACGAGTTGCTGCGGAAGGCCAGCCCGGCCGCGTCCAACGCTGCTCGCAGATGGCCAAGGGCGTAGGGCCCGACTCCGTGCAGTGCCCGCACCTCGTCCTCGGTGAGGCCGGCGACCTGCTCGAGGTTGACCACGCCGTGCGCGGTGAGCGCACGGGTCGCGGCCGCGCCCAGGTGCGGCAGCGGGGTGCCCGGCTCCGGCACCGGCCGGTCCTGGGCTGGCCGGGGGTGACCCTCGTGGTCCAGGACGGCAGCGCCGCGCGCCGACAGCCGGTAGCCGATGTCGAGCGACTCGGTCAGACCGCGCTCCTTGAGCTTGCGCACGTTCTGCTTGAACGCCGGGGTGTCGCGTCCCATCCGTTGTGCCAGGTCGGGTGCCCGGGTGGCCGGCAGTTCGTCGATCAGCAGGAGCGTTGCCCGGGTCCACGGCCCGGTCGGCGAGGCGCGGTCGAGCCGGTCGAGCCACGCGACGATCGTCTCGATCTCCGCGGTGTCGGGCACCGCCGCACGCAGCGCGTGCCGCGGGTCGGCACCCGCGTACCGCAGCCCGATCCGATACACCGGCCGGTCGGGGTGCACGCGGTCCAGCCCCTGCCGGAGCGCGGCCAGCGACATCGCGCCGGCCCGGCGGGCGTCCGCGGCGGTCAGCGAGCTCACCGGCACGCGGTCGACGGACGTGATCTCGACCAGCCCGACCGCGGTACGCATCCGGGTGCCGACCCGGACACGAGGCCGCTCCCAGCGGCGGAACGCGACGTCGACGTCACCGGCACGGATCGCCGCCAGTTCCGCGGGACGCATCAGCATGCCCCAGTTCACCACGCCACGAGCCGTCCCCGCCCGGTCACCGGCGGGTCGCGGCACGCGAATTCGCTGGCCGGCAGCCTCCAGGATGCGGTAAGTACGTCGCATGACGACATCGGAGCCGCCGCCGCTGACCGTGGTGCAGCCGGGCGGCGGACGCGTGGGCCAGCTCGGCGACATCGGCGTGCACTTCAAGCTGTGGGGCGAGGACACCGGCGGCGCGCTGGCAATCGTCGAGCACCCGTTCCCGGTCGGCGCGCTCGTGGCGCCGCATCTGCACACCCGGGAGGACGAGTACTCGATCGTCATCGAGGGCGAAATCGGCTTCCGCTCGGGCGACCGGGAAGCCGTGCTCGGCCCGGGCGGCTACATCACCAAGCCGCGCGGCGAACTCCACGCCATGTGGAACGCCGGCGCCGTCCCCGCCCGAATGATCGAGATCATCACCCCGGCCGGCTTCGAGCACTTCTTCCGCGAGGTGGCGGAGCTGATCGCGGCCGGGCCGGCGGCGGCCGGCCAGGGCGGCGACCTCGCCGAGCGCTACGGCCTGAAGTTCGGCGAGCCGGAGTGGCTGCCGGAAATCGTCGAACGGTTCAAGCTGACCACCTAGGCGTCAAAACAAGACCCGCCCCCGGCCCGTGCTTGCCCCACACCGGCCGGGAGCGGATCGGATCCTTAACGGGGCCGGGGCAGGTCCCGGGTGTCGGCGTCGGCCACGATGGTTTCGGCTACGCGGCGTAGTTCGGCCATGTCGGGGTGGAAGCCGTCGGCTATGTCGTGGTGCAGGCCCTCGCGGGTGCGGCGCAGGAGTTCCTGTGTCACCACTTCGACGCTTTCGCCCGCGTACGCGTGCCGGGTCTTGTCGGTTGCGGCCCGGAGGGCCGACGTCAGCTGGTCCTCCAGTGGTCCGCGCAGCTTCCTCTCGACCCGGTTGAGACCGGTCGGATCTAGCGTGACCTGCGGCTCGGCCATGTGTGTCCCCCTGTTGGTGATCCGGCATGTCGCCGTTACCCAACGGCACCAGATGGTCAAACGTTGCGGGTTTGTGTCGTCGCACTCCGGGGCAGGCATGCACTGATCGTCGAAGTGATCGCTGTCACTTCGGCGGTGAGCTGCCGGATGGAGGGCCTATGGCGAACGCCGACCGACATCCGCAACGACGCACCCTGCGTGCCCGGGCACTCGCGGCGGGAGCCGCGCTTGCCCTGGTCGCACCGCTTGCGGCCTGCGGATCCGACGACGAGGGCGGCGTACCCGTCCTCAATCTCTATCAATTCCCGGTCGAGAACATGCAGGGCGTGGTCGACCGGTGCAACCAGGAGGCGGCCGGCAAGTACCGGATCGCCTATCAGGTCCTGCCGCGCACCGCGGACGACCAGCGGGTTCAGATGGTCCGCCGGCTCGCCGCCGAGGACGACAGCATGGACATCCTCGGCATGGACGTCACCTGGACCCAGGAGTTCGCCAGCGCGGACTGGATCCGGGAGTTCACCGGGCAGGACAAGGCCGACGTCGAGAACGGCACGCTGGAGGGGCCGCTCGCGTCCGCGGAATACGAGGGGAAGCTGTACGCGGCGCCGAACAACACCAACGTGCAGCTGCTCTGGTACCGCAAGGACCTGGTGCCCACGCCGCCGAAGACCTGGGACGAGATGATCCAGATGTCCCAGCAGCTCAAGGCGCAGGGCCAGCCCTACCAGGTGCTCACCATGGGTGCCCAGTACGAGGGCCTGGTTGTGCTGTTCAACAGCCTGGTGGCCAGCGCCGGCGGGCACGTGGTCGACGACAGCGGCAAGACCGCGGTGATGGACGCCGGCACGGTCAAGGCGCTCGAGGTCATGAAGAACTTCGCCACCGCGGGCGTGACCAGCCCGTCGTTCCCGAACGCGATCGAGGACGACGTGCGGCTCGCGTTCCAGGGCGGCGGCGGTGCGTTCCAGCTGAACTGGCCGTATGTCTGGGCGTCCATGCAGAAGGACGCGCCCGACCTGGCCAAGAACGTCGCGTGGGCGCGCTACCCGGGCATCGACGCGAGCACGCCGAGCGTCACCACGATCGGCGGCTCCAACATGGCGGTCAGCGCCTACAGCCGCCATCCGCAGCAGGCGTTCGAGGCGATCCGTTGCCTGCGCGGACCGGAAAGTCAGAAATTCCTGGCCCTGAACGCGGGGCAGGCGCCCTCGATCGAGGCGGTCTACGCCGATCCGGAGATGACCGAGGCGTACCCGATGAAAGAGGTGCTGCTGGAGGAGCTGAAGACCTCGGCACCGCGGCCGCGCACCCCCGCGTACCAGAACCTCTCGACGGTGGTGGCCGCTGAGCTCTCGCCGCCCTCGTCGATCCAGCCGGCGCAGACCGCGGAAACGCTGAAGACGTCGATCCAGCAGGCCATCGACTCGAAGGGGGTGCTGCCGTGAGCGTTCTCGAGAAGCCCCGGACGCCGGTCGCGGCGCCGAAGAAGAAGGCCGCGATCAGCGAGGGCAAGCGGCAGGAGCGCCGGCTCGGCTGGCTGCTCTGCGCCCCCGCGGCGATCGTGATGGTCGCGGTCACCGCGTACCCGATCATCTACTCGTTCTGGCTGTCGCTGCAGCGCTACGACCTCAAGTTCCCCGACCAGCGCGAGTTCGTGGGGCTGGCCAACTACGTCACGGTGCTCGGCAACCAGTACTGGTGGACCGCGTTCGGCGTCACCATGCTGATCACCGTCGTATCGGTGGCGGTGGAACTCGTCCTGGGCATGGGGCTCGCGCTGATCATGCACCGGACCCTGGTGGGCCGGGGGCTGGTGCGGACCTCCGCGCTGATCCCGTACGGGATCGTCACCGTGGTCGCGGCATTCAGTTGGCGGTACGCCTGGACGCCCGGCACCGGCTATCTCGCGAACCTGGTGACCCCGGACGGCGCCCCGCTCACCGAACGGGCCAGCGCACTCGCGATCATCATCCTGGCCGAGATCTGGAAGACCACGCCGTTCATGGCCCTGCTGCTGATGGCCGGGCTGGCGCTGGTGCCGGACGACCTGCTCAAGGCGGCCTCGATGGACGGCGCCAGCGGCTGGCAGCGGTTCCTCAAGGTGATGCTGCCGGTGATGAAGCCGGCCATCCTGGTGGCGGTGCTGTTCCGCACGCTCGACGCGTTCCGGGTCTTCGACAACATCTACGTGCTGACCGCCGGCGCCAACGAGACGTCGTCGGTCTCGATGATCGCCTACAACAACCTGATGAAGGGGCTCAACCTCGGCATCGGCTCCACGATGTCCGTGCTGATCTTCCTGACCGTGGCGATCATCGCGTTCGTCTTCGTGAAGCTGTTCGGCACGGCGGCCCCGGGCAGCAGCGAGGAGAGCCGGCGATGACAAAGCTCAAGTGGGGTTTCCTCGACGCGATCGTGGTGATCTTCGCGCTGATCCCGGTGCTGTGGATCGTCTCGCTGTCGTTCAAGACCACGCCCACCCTCACCGACGGGAATTTCATCCCGAAGGAATGGACGCTGGACAATTACCAGCTGATCTTCCAGACCGACCAGTTCGTCCGGGCTTTGATCAACTCGATCGGCATCGCGCTGATCTCGACCGCGATCGCCGTGGTGCTGGGCACCATGGCCGCGTACGCGATCAGCCGGCTGGACTTCCCGGGCAAGCAGTTGCTGGTCGGGGTGTCCCTGCTGATCGCGATGTTCCCGCAGGTCTCGCTGGTCTCCCCGCTGTTCAACATCGAGCGTCAGCTCGGGCTGTTCGACACCTGGCCGGGCCTGATCCTGCCGTACATCACGTTCGCGCTGCCGCTGGCCATCTACACGCTGTCGGCGTTCTTCAAGCAGATCCCGTGGGACCTGGAGAAGGCCGCCAAGATGGACGGTGCCACCCAGGGCGAGGCGTTCCGCAAGGTGATCGCCCCGCTGGCCGCGCCCGGCGTCTTCACCACGGCCATCCTGGTGTTCATCTTCTGCTGGAACGACTTCCTGTTCGCCATCTCGCTGACCTCGACCGAGCAGTCCCGCACGGTCCCGGTGGCGCTGTCGTTCTTCACCGGTGCCTCGCAGTTCGAGGACCCCACCGGCGCGATCTCCGCGGCCGCCGTGGTGATCACGGTGCCGATCATCCTGTTCGTGCTGTTCTTCCAGAAGCGCATCGTCGCGGGCCTCACGTCCGGCGCCGTGAAGGGTTAGGTGGGTGATTCAGTGGCTGACATCGTTCTCGACAAGGTTTCGAAGAAATACCCGGACGGCACCACGGCCGTGCACGAGGTGGATCTGGAGATCGCCGACGGCGAGTTCATCATCCTGGTCGGCCCGTCCGGCTGCGGGAAGTCCACCACGCTCAACATGATCGCCGGGCTCGAGGACATCACCTCGGGCGAGCTGCGGATCGCCGGCGAGCGGGTCAACGACAAGGCGCCCAAGGACCGCGACATCGCGATGGTGTTCCAGTCGTACGCGCTCTACCCCAACATGACCGTGCGGGAGAACATGGCGTTCCCCCTGCGGCTGGCGAAGCGGCCCAAGGACGAGGTCGAGCGCAAGGTGCAGGAGGCCGCGAAGGTCCTGGAGCTCACCGACTACCTGGACCGCAAGCCGGCCAACCTGTCCGGCGGTCAGCGCCAGCGGGTGGCGATGGGCCGGGCGATCGTGCGCAACCCCAAGGCGTTCCTGATGGACGAGCCATTGTCCAACCTGGACGCCAAGCTGCGGGTGCAGATGCGCACCCAGGTGTCCCGTCTGCAGAAGCAACTGGGCACCACCACGGTCTACGTCACCCACGACCAGACCGAGGCGATGACCCTGGGCGACCGGGTGGTGGTCATGCGGGGTGGCTACATCCAGCAGGTGGGTGATCCGCAGACGTTGTACGACCACCCGCGCAACCTGTTCGTGGCGGGCTTCATCGGTTCGCCGGCGATGAACTTCGTGCCGGCCGCGGTCGAGGACTCGTTGCTGCGTACCCCGCTGGGTGATCTGCCCCTGAGCGACCGGGTCAAGCGGGCGCTGGCCGACGCCGACGCGCCCGGCCAGCTCATCCTCGGCATCCGGCCGGAGCATTTCGAGGACGCCAACCTGGTGGAGGACACCCATCGGGCCAAGGGGTACGAGTTCACGCTGCCGGTCGACCTGGTCGAGTCGATGGGTTCGGACAAGTACGTCTACTTCACGGTGGAGGGCGAACACGCGGCGTCCGCGGACCTGGAGGACCTGGCCAAGGACGCCGGCGGCGCCGACCTGCCGCCGCAGGACAGCCTGGTCACCCGGCTGTCCGCCGAGTCCCGGGTACGCAACGGCGCGGACGCCAGGATCTGGATGAACCTCGACAAGATCCACCTGTTCGACCCGGGCAACGGCCGCAACATCACGCTGTCCGAGAGCTGATCACAAATCGTCGATGCGGGCGGCGAGGAACTCCCGCTCGGCGGCGTTCTCGGTGCCGGCGAGGGCCGCGGCGTAGGCTGCCGCGGCCTCGTTGTGCCGGCCGAGGCGGCGCAGCAGGTCGGCCTTGGTGGCCGGCAGGTAGTGGTAACCGGCCAGCCGGCCGTCGCGTTCCAGGTCTTCGACCAGCGCGAGCGCGGCGGCCGGACCCTCCGCCATGGACACCGCCACGGCGCGGTTGAGGGCCACCACCGGGGACGGCCAGATCGTCAGGAGTTGGTCGTAGAGGAGACGGATCTGCGGCCAGTCCGTCTCGGCGTAAGCCGGGGCCTGGGCGTGCAGGGCCGCGATCGCGGCCTGGAGGGTGAACCGGCCCGGTGCGGCGGCGGTCAGCGACGCGGTGATCAGGCGGTCGGCCTCGGCGATCGCGGTCCGGTCCCAGGCGGTGCGGTCCTGGTCCTCGAGCCGCAGCAGGCGGCCCGCGGCGTCGGTGCGGCCGGCGCGGCGGGCGTGGTGGATCAGCAGTAGCGCGAGCAGGCCGGCCACCTCCGGCTCGCGGGGCAGCAGGACGCGCAGCATCCGGGCCAGGTCGAGCGCCCGGTCGCCGAGATCGGCGCGTTGCAGGTCGTGGCCGGCGTGGGCGGTGTGCCCGGCGGAATAGAGCAGGTGGATCACGGTGAGCACCGCACCGACGCGCGCCGGCAGTTGATCGGGCTCCGGTACGGCGTACGGGATCCGGGCTATGGCGATTTTCTTCTTCGCCCTGGTGATCCGGGCGGCCATGGTGGACTCGGTGACCAGCAGCGCGCTCGCCACCTCGGGCGTGGTCAGACCGCAGAGCAACCGGAGGGTGAGCGCCACCTGGGCCTCGACCGCGAGCGCCGGGTGGCAGCAGGTGAACACCAGGCGCAGCCGGTCGTCGGTCGCCGAGGTGTCCGGCTCCTCCACCACCAGCAGCGGGAGCTTGGCCGCCAGGGTGCGCTGCCGCTGCAGGGCGTTGAGGACGTTGCGGCGGGCCGCGGTGGTCAGCCAGGCGCCGGGTTTGTCGGGTACGCCCTGCTCATCCCAGGTGCCCAGGGCCTGCACGTAGGCGTCCTGCACCGCCTCCTCGGCGAGGTCGAGGTCGCGCGCCACCCGCACGGTGGCGGCCAGCACGTGCGCCCATTCGGCGCGGTGCGCGGCCGCCACCGCCGCGCCGGCGTCACTCCACAATGTCGAACCCGATCAGCGGGCGCACCTCGACGCCGCCGCTGACGATCGGGGTCATCCGGGCCAGGGCCAGCGCGTGGTCGAGGTCGCGCGCCTCGATCACGAAGACGCCGGCGATGGCCTCCTTGGTCTCGATGAACGGGCCGTCGGTGATCAGGTCGCCGCGGATCGCGGTGGCCGTGGAACTCGGCTGGAGCGCCATCCCGGCCACGACCCGGCCGCCCCGCTCGGCGATCCGCGCGTCCAGACTCCCGTGCGCCTCGAGGACCTCGGGCGGCATCTCGACGCCTTCCCGCTCGAAGATCATTACGGCGTACTGCGGCATCACCGCACCCCTTCCAGCCAGGCGGTCCACGACGGGTCGACGTCGCCGCCGAACTGGTGGACGCTCATCCCGACCGGCCAGCCCCAGGCGTCGCGACCGAAGAAACGGTACAGCGCGTCCGCGGTGCGCACGCCCAGGAACGGCTCGGCGGTGTAGTCCACGACGCCATCGACCCCGCCCTCGCGCGGCTCGTAGCGGATCGGCCACAGCCAGCCGGCGGTGTGCCGGGTGAACGCGTCCCAGATTTCCGGCGGCGTACCGGGCAGGGTGCCGGTCCAGCGGACCTCGAACTCTCCGGACATGTCGGGCTCCTCGCGATGGGTGCGGCCGTCGGTTCGGCCGCTCTCCTCAAGCCGACAAACGGCGCCGCCGCGAAATCGACAACATCGCGGAAAAAATCCGGTAGGGCCGGTGGCCCAAGCGGAGGCTCTCGATCCCCTTGAACCACCGGCAACCCATCTGCTACCCGTTCGTGGCCGGGATAACCACATCAGACAGCAGCGGCGGGAGAAGTTCGGCGAGCACCGCCACGCCGTCGCGGCTGAGCACGGATTCGGGGTGGAACTGGACGCCCGCGAAGCCCGGTCCGCGCAGCGCGTGCACGGCCCCGTCGGCCGGGTCGCGGGCCACCTCGACGTGCCCGTACGGCGAAACGAAGGTGTCCGCCTCGGCCAGCGCGGCGAAGCTGGAGTAGAAGCCGACCCGCCGGACCGTGCCGAACAGGTCGACGTCGCGGGCCAGGCCCTGATACGGCGCCTCGCGGCGGTCCAGCGGCAGGCCGAGCCGGTCGGCGAGGATCTGGTGGCCGAGGCACACCGCGAACAGCGGGCGCCGGGCCGCGAGCAGTCCGTCGACCAGGGCGTGCAGGGTGCGCATCTTGGGGCTGGTCAGGTCGCCGGGGTCGCCGGGGCCGGGGCCGGCCACGACCAGGTCGGCGTCGGGCAGTGCGGGGGCGTCCGGCCAGGGCAGCACGGTGACCGCCAGGCCGAGGGCCTTGAGCTGGTGCGCCAGCATTGCGGTGAACGTGTCCTCGCCGTCGACGATCGTGACGGTCCGGCCGTCCAGCGCGGGCACGGTCAGTGCGCCGGGCGCCCGGGAGTCGAGCCAGAAGCGGGCCAGGTCGTTGTTGCGGGCCGCGAGAGCGGCCCGGACCTGCGGGGTCTCGGCCTCCGGGCGTACCGGCAACGGAGCGGGACCGGTGGCACCCAGCGCGGCCAGGATCCCGGCCGCCTTCGTGTGTGTCTCGGCCACCTCGCCGGCGGCCGTCGAATGCCGCACCAGCGTGGCGCCGACCGGGACCCGCAACGTGCCGTCCGGTGAGATCTCGGCGGTGCGGATCAGGATCGGCGCGTCCAGCGTCTGCCGGCCCTGGTCGTCGTGGTCGAGCAGGGCCAGCACGCCGGCGTAGTAGCCGCGGCCCCGGCGCTCGTGCCGGGCGATCACCCGGCAGGCGTTCTCGATGGGGCTGCCGGTGACCGTGGGGGCGAACATGGTCTCGCGCAGCACCTCGCGCACGTCCAGCGAACCGCGGCCGGCCAGCAGGTACTCGGTGTGGGTGAGGTGGGCCATCTGCTTCAGGTAGGGTCCCGCCACCTGACCGCCGTGCTCGGCCACCGTCGCCATCATCTTCAGTTCCTCGTCCAGCACCATGTACAACTCCTCGACCTCCTTGGGGTCGGCGAGGAAGTCGAGCAGGTCGCCCGAGCCGTGCCGGAAGGTGCCGCTGATCGGGTTCATCATGGTGATCCCGTCGGCGACGCTGACGTGCCGCTCGGGGGTGGCGCCGACCAGGGTGCGGGTGCCGGTGTGCACCAGGAAGGTCCAGTACGTGCCCTGCTCGTGGGCCAGCAAC
This sequence comes from Paractinoplanes rishiriensis, assembly GCF_016862375.1. Taxonomy (GTDB): domain Bacteria; phylum Actinomycetota; class Actinomycetes; order Mycobacteriales; family Micromonosporaceae; genus Actinoplanes; species Actinoplanes rishiriensis. The sequence continues at coordinate 169,043 of NZ_BOMV01000076.1, forward strand.
CGGCCGAAGGCGGCGCGAGCGGCGTCCACCGGGTCGCCGTCCACGGTCGCGGTGAAGACGCGGTGGATCACGAAGTTGGCGCCCTCGCCGTGGCCGATCTCGTCACGCAGGACCCGCTCGACGATGGCGCCGTACTCGTCGTCGGACAGGTCGAATCCGCCGGCGCCGACACGCAGCGGCCCGGCCGGAAAATCTTCCAAAGGCTGATGGCGTACGGCGGACACGCGCAGACATTCGAGCGGCGCCCCGTCGTCGAAACAGTCGAAACCCCGTTCGGCGATCTGCCGGTAGGGCACCACCGCGAGGGTGGGCCGGTCTCTCTCCAGCGGGATGTCGGCGAGCGTGGCGACCGTGACGACGTCGCCGGTCAGCACCTCGACGTGGTCGGCGCCGTCCCTGTGCAGTAAAGCGAAGGGTTGCATGGGCTGTTTCCTCTTCCGCAGGTGGTGCGGTCGCCCTGCCGAGGTGGGGCCATGCGAAACGGCCGCCTCGGTGGAGGCGGCCGCGGTGGTTGGTTACGCGCGGGTGGGTGTGGCCGCCAGTCTGGCGGGCCACCACATGCTCAAGCGCGCGTTCATGGCGCAGAGCTTACGGCTCGGTGCGCCGGACGCGCCAGATGGGTCAGGCGAAAGCCGACCGGATGGCGTTGCGGGCCCACAGCATGCGGCCCAGGGCGGTGTCCGGGTGCTCGCCGAACTCCTGGGCCACCACCTCGGCGCAGCGGGCCGGGCCGAGCCTGCTGACCGTGTCGCTCACCGCGGCGCGGATCAGTTCGGCAGTCGGTTGCTCGGACCGCTGAACGTGTGAGGCGAACAACGCGTCCGTGCGGGCGTCGTCGAGCTTCGCGATCATCGCATCCTCCTGCCGGTAGATCCTGTGGGCCTGGTGCAAACCAGGACATCGGGCTTCGGATGCAATCCCGATGCCGCACGGTTGCAGCTGGGTTGCGGGGTCCGCTCCCATTCGTCCGAGCGCCCGCCACACCACGAAATAACGGGATATGGTGCCGATTAGTAGCGAAAGCTGGGCCATCCAACCAAGGGGGCTTGCCGTGACCGTGGTCTTGGTCGCCGACGACGACGCCGACATCCGCGACCTGGTGGCGTTCAAGCTGGAACAGGCCGGCTTCGAGGTGATCGCGGTCGAGGACGGTGAGACTGCCCTGGAACAGGCGCGCAGCCGTAACCCCACGCTGGCCGTGCTGGATGTGTCGATGCCCCGGATGTCCGGCATCGACGTGTGCCGGATGTTGCGCTCCGACCCGGCCACGGCCGGGATGCTGATCATCATGTTGACCGCCCGGGTGCAGGAGCAGGACGTGGAGGGCGGGTTCAGCGCGGGTGCCGACGACTACGTGACCAAGCCGTTCAGTCCGCGCGAGTTGGTGACCCGGATCCAGGCCCTGCTCAGCCGGACCCGGGCCTAGGACCGGCACGGCGGCACGGCGGATGCGACGCGCAGGCACCGCGTACCGGAGCACGGCCTTCCTGGCCGGGCTGGCCGCGGGCTTCGGCATGGCGGCCGCCGGCGGGCTGATCCGGCGGCTGACCGGGCTGCCCGGGCGATCCCGCACGGCGGAGATGCGGGCGGTCGCCGAGGCGGGTCAACTGCGCCGGCGCGAGGAGCTGCTGCTGGGCCGGCTGCGGGCTCTGGAGGCGGCCAAGACGGACTTCATGTCGACCGTGTCGCACGAGCTGCGTACCCCGCTGACCAGCATTTCCGGCTACCTCGAACTGCTGCGCGACGCCGAGCCGGGCGAGTTGAGCGACGCGCAGGAGCGGATGCTCGAGGTGATCTCGCGTAACACCAGGCGCCTGCGGGAGCTGATCGAGGACATCCTCACGCTGTCCCGGATCGAGACCGGCACCTATCGCAGTGAGCTGGTCGAACTCGACCTGGCCGACGTGATCGAGCGGGCGGTCACCGCGATCGGCCCGCTGGCGGCCAAGGGAGCAGTCGGCCTGCACTGCGACGTGCGGGGTCCGCTGCCGCTCCGGGGCGACGGCGTGCAACTCGACCGGGTGCTGGCCAACCTGCTGGGCAACGCGATCAAGTTCACCCCCGCCGAGGGCACGGTCACGATCCGCGCCGACCGCCACGACGGGCACACCGTGGTGAGCGTGTCGGACACCGGGATGGGCATTCCGGCCGACGAGCAGCAGGCGCTTTTCGTCCGGTTCTTCCGGGCCACCAACGCGATCCGTCAGGCGGTGCCCGGCACCGGCCTTGGCCTGGCCATCGTCCGCAAGATCGTGGACAACCACGGCGGCACCATCAAGGTCGACTCGATCGAGAACGTCGGCACCACGGTCACCGTGCGCCTGCCGAGCTGACGCCGGCCCCGATCTCCGCGCCTGGCAGGTGCGCCGCGGCCACGTCCGGCGGCTCCGCGAACGCCATGCTCCCCTGATCACGGAGGCCTCTATCGGGCCGTCACCCCATGTGTTGAGGACAACTACTTTGAGTTACTGCTCTGCTCTCGGGAGGCCGCCGCGAACGGATAACGTCTGAGGGTGGCGCGGATCCTGCTGGCCGAGGATGAACCGGACATTCTGCACATGGTTGCGCTCAAGCTGCGGCAGGCCGGGTTTGACGTGATCGAGACCGGGGACGGGTTCGCGGCGCTCGAGGTGGCCCGGCAGGTGCCGCCGGATCTGGCGCTGGTGGATATCCGGATGCCGCGCGTCGACGGGATCGAGGTCTGCCGGGAACTGCGGGCGGGGCCGCGGACGGCGGATATTCCGATCATCGTGTTCACCGCGCGGGCGCGGCCGCAGGATCGCGAGCGGGCGTACCAGGCCGGCGCCGACGACTACATCGTGAAGCCGTTCAGCCCCCGTGCGCTGGTCGAACGCGTGCAGGCGGCGCTCGCTGGCGTCACGAGGTAACCGCCCGAACAGCTCAGGCCGCGCCAGTCCCAGCCGATGAGCCATCTCGAAGCTGTGACGAGGGGACCGAAAATGAGTAGGTGGCCGCGGCCGACATCGCCGGCCTGGCTGGTGCATGCCGGCCTGGTGGTGGTCGGCACCCTGGCCAGCGTCGCCTACGTTTTCGCCGAACCGCACCTCCAGCCCGTCATCTTCACCCTGGTCACGCTGGTCCCGATCGTGACGTTCGGGATCGCGCTGGGCACCCGTCATCTGACCCATCGGCGGCCGTGGATGATCGCCATGGCCGGGCTGGTGCTGTTGTCGCTGAGCATGGCGTACTGGTCGGACTGGGTCAGCGGCCACCACCTGGGCCGAGCCGAGGGCCGGGTCGCCGACTTCGCGATCGCCTCGGCGCACCTGCTGTTCCTCTTCGGCGCCGGCGGCGTGCTGCGCAAACACGGCGCCAACGACGCCGGCGGCATGCTCGACGCGGCCCTGTTCGGGGTCTGCACGGCCGGGCCGATCTGGGCCTGGCTGATCGCGCCCCGGCTGACCGAGTTCTCCACGCCGCTCGGCGAGATGCTGCTGATCGCCGACATCGCCGTGCTGGCCGCGGTGGTCGGCTGCCTGGCGCGCATCGGCACCCGCGCCCGGCGCGCCAGCGGCCCGATCGGCTACCTGGCCCTGTGCTGCCTCGTCACCATGGCGGCCCACCTGTCGGGCGTCCTCACGGCTTCGGGCGGAGGCACCGACGCCACCTCGGTGCTGCTCATGTTCGCGTACCTGACCATCGCGGCCGCGCCCATCCACCCGGCCGCGCCGCTGGTCACCAAGCCGGACCGGCCCGGCCGGGAGGTCAGCGGCGAGCCGCCGCTGGTCTGGATCGGCGTCGCGCTGTGCGCCAACCCGCTGATCGCCGCGGTCCAGGCGATCAGCGGCGACAGCTCGGCCAACGTGCTGCTCGCGGTGGGTTCGGTGCTGGCCGTGCCGCTCGTGCTGCTGCGCCTGCGACAGATGTCGGTGCTGCGCAGCGAGGCCGAGCGGACCCTGGCCCACCACGCCCACCACGACGAGCTGACCGGCCTGGCCAACCGACGGCACGTCGGCGCCGAGATCGACCGGGCCCTGGACGACCTGCGGGCCGGCCACCTCGACCAGGTCACCGTGCTGTTGTTCGACCTGGACGGCTTCAAGCCGATCAACGACCGGTTCGGCCACAGCGCCGGCGACGCGGTGCTGCGGGCGGTCGCGAGCCGGCTCTGCGGCGCGGTCGAGCGCGAGGATGTGGTCGGCCGGCTGGGTGGCGACGAGTTCCTGGTGCTGCGCCGCGGGCGCAGCGTGGCGGATCTGGCCGACCGGGTGGGCGACCTGCTCTCCCTGCCGATCGAGGTCGATGGTGCGACCGTACGGGTGGGCGTCTCGGCCGGCGCGGCCAGTGCCGGCCCGGGCTACGAGTTCGACCGCGACACCCTCATCGGCCGGGCCGACGCCGAGATGTACGTGGTCAAGGCCACCCACCGCCTGGGCCGGGACGAGATCCCGTCCTCGCCGATATCCGCCCCGCCGGTTAGGCTATCCTAACTTCGCCGGTCCTGTGGAGCCCGGCGTCGCGGGACGGACGGGGTTGGGATGGCGCAGCCGGAGTCGCTGTCAGAACTGCTGAACGGACGGCGGGCGGCCCTCGACGCCTCCCTGCCGGCACTCGGCTTCGTTCTGGGCTGGCTGGTTTTCGGCCGTTCCATCGGGGCCGGCGCGGTGGCGGCCGTGGTCTTCGCGCTGGCCGTCTCCGGCTGGCGCCTGCGCAACGGTGACAAGCCGCGGGCCGTGCTGATCGGCCTGCTCGGGGTGTGCGTGGCCGCGTTGATCGCGCTGCACACCGGCCGGGCCGAAGACTTCTTCCTGCTGCAACTGCTGAGCAACGCCGCCAGCGCGCTGGCCTGGGCGGTGAGCATCGTGATCCGCTGGCCGTTGCTCGGGGTGGTGGTCGGCATCGTGCTGGGCCAGAAGGCGCGGTGGCGGCGGGATCCGGCGCTGCTCCGGGCCTACCTGCGCGGCAGTTGGGTCTGGGTCCTCCAGTACGTGATCCGGCTGGTGGTGTTCCTGCCGCTGTACCTGGGCGGGTTCGTGGTGGCGCTCGGGGTGGCCCGGGTGGTGCTGACCTGGCCGCTGGTGGCGGCCTGCATGGCGGTCAGCTGGTGGGTGATCCGGCGCAGCCTGCCGGCGGGACATCCCGGGCTGCGGCATCCGGTGACCGAGCCGGCGCCGGCCGAGGAACGCGGCTGAGCGGACGCAGCATCACGGCGCCCTGATCCGGATCGGACGGGGCGGCGGGCCTGGATTGCGGTCACCGTGGTTCCCAACCTTTGCCAGGCCCGCCTACGCCCTACACCCAGAACACGTAGTCCGCCGTATAGGGGACTGATGCCAGCTGACCGGTCCGGCAGCCGGTGATCGGCGGCGCCACGCCACCACCGGTGTTCAGCCGCTGAATGTAGGTGACCGCGCCAAGCTGGCCCCCGCCCTGTCCGCGCCCCTCCAGCAACAGCTGCGGAATCGAGTTCGGCCGCGGCGACGGCGCCTGCGCGAGCACGCGGCCCGACACCTTCGACCCGTCGACGGCCTCCCAGAACGGCACGACAGTGCCGCCGGCGCCCTGCACCCCGTAGTGCCGGATGAACCGCGGGGTGCTGTCGGTGAGCGTCGCGCGCGGCTCCTGGAACGTCCAGACGCCGGTGTCGCAGCGATACACCTGCACACCGGTCTGCACCCGGTAGGTGGCAAGGATGCGGTTACCCGGCGGCGGTTGCAGCGCCGAGGGCGCCGCAATGGTCTCCGTGCCGACGGCGGTGTCCGCCTTGGCGGGCGCGGGAACCTCCTCGGCCGACGCGGTCTGGGTGAAACTCAGCCCGCCGATGCCCATTACCGCGGCCGTGGCGGCCAACAGCACCCGCGTACGCCTGTCTGACCTTCCCATGTGAACTCCGTTCGAACGGTTGTAAGGGGATCAGCCTGGCGGGAAGCCTTCATCGTCATCGCACGATCCGCGCTTGCACCGGCGATGCCGTTTCGGTGCAGGTTCGGTGAACGGACGCTGCGACGCTGGGCGGCACGAACGGGAGGCCATGATCAAACGTCATCCAGGTGGTCGACAGCTTCGAGGGCCCGGGCCCAGCTCCTGCAACACCTGGGATCAGCGCGGGTCCTGCCGGCGGCTCCAGCGGAGCGGGCCAGGGTGGACGCTCCACCAGGCGCGGCGCCACCACGGGCGGCGGGCGCGCAGTTCGGTGGCGTAGGCGACGACTTGGCGGCTGGCGTGTTCGGCCTGGCCGTGGCTGGCTGAGCCGGGGGCGAAGCCGACCGTGTTGATGCCGGCGACGAGGGCGTCGAGCGGGGGTAGCGGTGCCTCGGCAGTAGGCTCTACCCCAGGGCCGCCAGCGTCCGTTTTGTCCGGAACGGATACCCCGGCCAGGTCGGCCGGGGCCTTCGGTGCGGCAGGGCCGGGATTCGCCTCCGGCACGGCCCGGCGCAGCAGGCTCCGCCGCGGTGGCTGCGGTGCCGCCGCGAAAGCCGCCGCCTCGGTGGCCGCCAGATGTGTCGGCACCGGCCGCCCGGCCAGCCGCAACGTATCCGTGAACTCCGACCAGGCCCCGGCGATCCGATCGTCCGGACTGCCGGTGGACAGGCGGCGCCGGCGCAGCGACCGGCGCATCGCGATCACCATGCCCGCCGCCACCCCGAGGATCAGCAGCAGCGATCCCGACGCCCCGCCGGCCACCACCGCCCCGTGCGGCCCCGACCCCGGCGCCGCGGCCAGCACCGTGGGCGCGCTCGACGCCGCCGCCGACTCACTGGCGGTGGGTGCGTCGGACGGCGGCGGGGGCGGCGTCGTCGGCTTCGGGTTGAAGTCCTCTTCGACGGGGCGCGGGTTTTTGCTCTTCGGCATCGGGTCGAAGGCCACCCAGCCCAGCCCGTCGAACAGCACCTCCGGCCACGCGAGCGCGTCCCCGCCGGTGACCTCGCCACCCGCGGCCGGCGCGTCGAATCCCACCACCACCCGGGCCGGCAGTCCGGTCAGCCGGGCCAGCAGCGCGAAGGACGCCGCGAACTGCTCCGACGTCCCGCGCTGGCCGCCCTGCTCGCGCTTGCCGAACAGGAAGAAACCCAGATTGGGGTACGCATGACCGCTCGGCGCGTCGGCGACCTTGCGGTAGTGCTCGGACAGGAACTGCTCGATCGCCGCGGCCCGGTCGTAGGCGGCGCCGTTGCCGTCGGCCAGTTGGTTCGCGAGCCGCTCGATGTTCTCCGGCACGTCCGGGCCGAACGCCAGGTAGCGCGCGACCTCGGGCCCGGACGGCGACTCGGCGGTGGGCAGCAGGTTGAAGTCCGGCGTCTGGAGTTGCGAGGTGACCGAGTACGCGAGACCGGCGGTGAGCTGGTCGGCGCGGATCACCGTGCCGGTCCCGCTGTCGAAGGCGATCCGTGCGCCGCTCACTTCGGTGGGCGACGGCACGACCGGGAGCAGGCGGCCGGTCAGCCCGTCGATGGTGATCTGTTGGCGTACCTCGCTGACCTCGGTGTCCGGCAGCACCGGCTGGGCCGGCAGGACCCGGCCGGCATTGCGGTAGGTGGCACCGACCCGCCAGGTGATGCCGTCGTAATCCGGCAGCACCGCCAGCCGCAGCCGGGTTCGCTTCGTCCCGGTGGCCGCAACCGTGAACAACCGCTGCGACGGTTCCAGGGCCCAGCCGGAGATCCGGTTCAGCGGGCTCTCGTCGAGGCTGTCCACCTGCGGCGGCTCGACGTAGCGGCGCGGGTCGACCGGGGTGGCCGAGACCCGTCCGCCGATCCACGGTCCCACGGCCGCGACCAGTCCGAGCAGCACGACGAGCGCGGCGGCGGCACCGGCCGCGGATCTGCCCCGTACGGCCGCCGGAAGTTCGGCCTGGTCACGTGGCCGGGTGTCGGCAGCCATGGCCGCGACCGCCAGCGCCGCGAACGCGAGCGTGGTCCAGCCGGCCGTCGCCGCGTTCGGGCCCACCACATAGAGCGCCCCCGCATAGAGCACAACCGGCGGCAGCAGCCCGAGCAGCACCTTGCCGGCCCGGACGCCCACCTCGGCGCCGGCCAGCCCGGCCAGCCAGGCGGCCACCACCGGCACCACCACGGTGTCCGGCGTCGGCTCCACCGGGATCATCGCGGTGAGCAGCCGCGGAATGCCGTTGACCAGGGCATCCCGCACGATCGTGGCGAGCGGCGCGTCGAGGTCGGCGCGGGCGGCGGCCACCGACAGGGCCAGGATCGTGTACCCGCCCAGGACGGCCGCGGACATCGGCGCGACCACCCAGTTCGGCAGCCGGCGCGCGGCCAGGCTCAGCCCGACCGAACCGAGCGCCGCCCCGGCGACCAACTGGGCGAGCAGCGCATCGGCGAAGATCCCGCCGAGGGCCGCACCGGTCAGCGCGATCATCCCGGCCAGCGCCGCCGACACGATTCCGGCGCGCACCCACCTCACCATCCGCGCACCCCGTCCCAGGCGCTGGCGAACTCCGCACCGTCGGCCGCCTCGATCACGATGAGCCCGTCGCCGTGCGACACCGGCGCGCCGTCCCGATCGCCGAACAGTCCCGCCATCACCACCGGATAGGGCCCGCGCAGCCCGCTGACCTGCCCGAGTTCGTGGCGCCCGCCCGGCCCGGTGAGAAACACCAGCGTGTCGCCGAGCCGTTGGGCCCGCAGCCGCCGCAGCGTCGGTGCCAGCTCGCCGCGCCGCAGCGTGACCTCGGTGAGTACGTCCAGGTAGGGCCCGCTCGCCACGGAGGCGACCAGGTGCAGGCTGACCGGCAGGTCCTCGCGCACGGCCGCGGCCACGATGGAGGCGGCCGCCTCGCACGCCGACTCGAACGACTCGGCGGTGCCGTCCCGAACCTCCGGATGGGCGCTCGCCCGGTCGTCGAGCAGCACCACAATGGTCGGTTCGGACGTGTCGAGCTGCTCCCGCACCATCAGCTCGCCCACCTTGGCCGAGCTGCGCCAGTGCACCCGCCGCAGCTCGTCGCCGACCACGTACTCCCGCAGCGAGTCGAACGTGATGGTGCCGTGCGGCACCTTGTCGGTGCGCCCGTCGAGACTCCGGGAAATTCCGGCGGGCACGGCTCGGAGCAGATGGATCCGCGGGTGCACCCAGACCGAGGAGATTTGGCCGTACGTGCGAGCCAACGCGATCAGCCCGAGCGGGTCCCCGCGGGTGACCCGCAGCGGCCCGATGGCGACCACGCCCCGCCGGCTGGTCGGAACCGGGTAGTCCACAGTGGTGTCCCGGCCCGGCCGCAGCCGCAGCAGCGGAACCGGAACGACGGTGTGGCCACAGATATCGGTGGCGACCATGGTGGCGGCCCGCAGCCGGCTGGTGTTGCGAATGGTGAGCCGCATGGCAGCGGGTTCGCCCCGGGCGACCCGATCGGGCTCGGCCACCCGGTCGACCCCGAGGCGCGGCCGCCAGAACGCGAACGCGGCCCCGCAGACGACGGCAACGACCCCGGCGGCGCCGAGCAGCGCGAGATCGGGGTAGCCGTAGCGGAAGCCGGTCAGCAGCAGGGCGGCGGCGCCGATGAGGAGACCGACGCCGCGAGCGGTGATGCCCCCGCGCCCGCGCCAGCTCGACGATTTGAGGCGGGCCGCTAGGCGGTGAGCCCGATCTGCGGCTTTTGAGCCGGGGCCGGTCGGGCTGCCGGCCGCTGGGCCGCTGCCGGCCGGCGGAGCGCTGCCGGCCGGCAGCGGCGGCTCAGCGGCGGACCGCGCCGGCACGCCGTCGTCCGCGGTCATGCCGTCTCCCGCGGTCATGCCGTCTTCCGCGGTCATGCCGTCTTCCGCGGTCATGCCGTCTTCCGCGGTCATGCCGTCTTCCGCGGTCACGCCCCGGCCGTGACGCGCTGCCCGTCGGGCAGCGGCACCGGCACCGAGCGGATCGCGTCGTCGAGCACCTCGTCGGCCGTCACGCCGCGCAGCTGGGCGTCGGCCGAGAGCAGCACCCGGTGCGCGAACACCGGGGCCACCAGCGTTTTCAGGTCTTCCGGTAGCACGTAGCCGCGGCCGTGGATCAGGGCGAACGCGCACGCCGCCCGGGTCAGCGCGATCACACCACGGGGGCTGACGCCGACCCGTACCTGCGGGTGGTTCCGCGTTGCCGCGGCCAGGCGTACCGCGTACCCGTAAAGGGGGTCGGCGATGTGCACCCGCATCGCCATCCGCACCATCTCACCCACCGTGGCCGTGTCGGTGACCGGCTCGAGCGTGTCGGGGGAGCGCAGCGCCGCACCCCGGAGCACCTCGATCTCGACCTCCTCGCTGGGGTAGCCGACCGACAGCTTCACCAGGAACCGGTCGAGCTGCGCCTCGGGCAGCCGGTAGGTGCCGTCCATCTCGACCGGGTTTTGCGTCGCGACCACCAGGAACGGCTGCGGCACCGGGTGCGGCACGCCGTCCACCGTGACCCGGCGCTCCTCCATCACCTCGAGCAGCGCCGACTGGGTCTTGGGCGAGGCGCGGTTGATCTCGTCGGCGATCACGATGTTGGCGAACACCGGGCCCGGGTGGAACTCGAACCCGCGGCTCGCCTGGTTGAAGATCGTCACACCGGACACGTCGGAGGGCAGCAGGTCGGGCGTGAACTGGATGCGCCGCCACTGCCCCTGCACGGAGGCCGCCAAGGCCCGGGCCAGGGTCGTCTTGCCCACCCCGGGCACGTCCTCGAGCAGGACGTGCCCCTGGGCGAACAACGCGGTCAGCGCCAGCCGCACCACCTCGGGCTTGCCCAGCACCACCGCACCGATCCGATCGGCGAGTTGCGCGGCGACCTGGGCGAAGCCCTGAATGTGCTGCGGCGGCAGCGGTTCGGTGTGCACGGGCAGGCTTCCTCAGCAGGTCGGCAGTACGTTGATGTCGTCCCCGCCGTCGAGGTTGAGCCACGCCCACGGGATGTAGTTCTTGCCTTCGTAGTTGACCTGCACCCACCAGGTGCTGCGCTTGTGGTCGTTGTAGATGTAGGCGTAGATCTCGGTGCCGCGCTTCTTGCAGTACGCCTGCAGGCGAGTCCCCGGTTTGGCCCAGCCGACCTGGGTGCCGTCCTGCGACGTGACCGCGAAGATCTCGTTGCCGTTCCGGCCGCTGACATCCCGGTCGCAGTACGTGGCGGTGTCGCCCTCCGCGCCGTTGGTGCAGGTCGCCGTGCCGAACAGGGCCGCGGTCGTCTTGGTGCTCTTGGCGGTGACCGTGCCGGCCGCGTTCTTGGCCGTCACCGTGAAGTCGTACGACGTACTCGGCTTGAGGCTCTTGACGGTCAGGCTCGAGCAACTGCCCGACGCCGTGCCCGCCCCGGACGCCGCCACCGAGCAGGTCGTGTTCGACGCGCCGCCGGCGTCCACGCTGAACGCCACCGTCGCCGTGTTGAACGTCGTGGTGACCCCGGTGACCGTCACCTTGGGCGCCGCCACGGTCCGCGCGGTGGCCGTGCCCGGTGCGCCCTCGCCGGCCTCGTTGACCGCGCGCACCTCGACCGCCACGTTTTCGCCCGCGCCGAACCCGGTCAGCGTCGTCGACATGCCGGTCACGTCGGTCGACCGGCCACCCGCGGCCACCACGTACTTGGTGATCGCCCGGCCGTTCTCGGCAGCCGCCTGCCAGCTCACCTGGATCGCACCGGCCCGGTCGCCCACGGTCGCCGCGTCCACGCCCTCCGGCTTGCCGGGCTTGTTGTACGGGACCACGCTGCCGCTGACCGGAGACGCCTCGGAACCCGCGCCCCGCTCGTTGATCGACACGACGGTGAACGCGTACTGCTTGCCGTACTCCAGCTGGCCGGCCGCGATGGTCAGCGACGTCTCACCGGAGTCGCCGATCGGTGCGCTGCCGCCCTCGGAGATCGCCGTCACCGTGTACCGGCGGATGTCCAGGCCCTGCCCGTTCGCCGCCGGCCAGCTGACCACCACGGTGCCGTCCGGCCTGGCCTCGGCGGTCACCGCGGTCGGCGCGTCCGGCACCTCGGAGGTGGGTTTGACGCTGTTGCTGGTGCGGGACGGGCCGTCACCCTTGCGGTTGACCGCGTGCACCTCGAACTCGTACGTCTCCCCGTTGGTCAGCCCGGTGACCGTGACCGAGCGCTGGTCGGCGCCCACCTGGAAGGTCTTGCCGGCGCCGGTGACCACGTACCGGGTGATCGGTGCGCCGTTGTCGTTGGCCGCCTGCCAGGTCACCCGGGCCTCGGCGTTGCCGGCCGCGGCCTTGACGTTGCGCGGCGCGCTCGGCTTGGCCACCGGCGGCTTCCTGGGCTTGGGCGGCGGGGGAGCCGGGGTGTCCGGCACCGGCGGCGGGTCGCCACCGAGCACGTCGTCGGCGTACTTGTCCACGGTGCGCACCTGGTGCGAACCGTCGACCACCCGGGCCGTCGAGGAGCCCGGCGCGTTGATGAACAGGTAGCCCTCGCGGACCTCCAGTTCGAGCCGTCCGCCCGGCCGGGAGAACTCGATGTCCTTCCGGGCCTTGCCCGCGGCGTCGAAGACGTGCACCCGGCCGTTGTCGCCGTCGGCCACGTAGAAGTAACCCTGCCAGGCCACCGCCGGCTGCAACTCGTCGCCCGAGCCGGGCACCGTGAACTCGGCGCGGACCTGGTTGTTGTTGACCACCGTGACGCTGCGGGCATCGCTCACCGTCACCGGCACGGACTGCCCGTCGGTGCGCGGCGCCAGCGAGCCCGGCCCGGAGAGGTCCAGCGTGACCGGCGGCTGGACGGCCTGCCCGTCGAGGATGGTGCTCAGCGCGTTCGTGGTCCGGTTGAGGACCGCCACGCCGTCCTCCAGGGTGGACAGCGTGAGGTCGTGCGCGCCCGGGGCCACGGCCTCCGTGCGGACCTGCTGCGGAGCCGAAGCCGCCGCGGCGGCGCCACCCTCACCCGGAGCTTGGGACGGCAGGACCGCGGGGGCGATAGCCGTGACCGTGCCCTCGCTGGGGGCCGCGATCCAGAGCTTGCCCTGCCCGTCGAAGACACCGCCGGTGATGCCCGGCGGGAACCGCAGCGGCGGACCCACCTTGCCCAGCGTGCGCGGGTCGATCTGCTGCACCTGGCCCTGCACGGTGTCGACCACGAACGCGGAGTCGTCCTGCAGCGCCACCCGCACGCCGAGCCCAGGACTGGTCGAGTCGATCCAGAACTGCTTGAGCGAGCTGAGATCCATGTGTCCGATGCGTCCGGTCGCCACGTCCCGGATGATCACGAACCGGTCGGTCTGGCTCACCTGAACCGCGTGACCACGGGCGATCGGCACGTCGACGCGAGTGTCCACCTTGGCGGTCACCCCGTTGATCCGGGCGACCTCACCCTTGGTCTGGCTCCACACCCACGAGGCCGCGTCGAACGAGGCCACCGCCTGATCGGCCTGGCCCAGCCCGAGCACCGTCAGCCCCAGCCCACCGGCCAGGCTGACCACCGTCGCCATCGTGACGAGGTAACCCCGGCTCCGCCACCGTCGGCGCGGCGCGACCGCCGTAACACCCTCCGTATGCGCGCTGTCTGCGCTGGTCACTGGTGTCTTCCTCCCCGTAGGACGGACCCCCTCCGCAAGGACGCAGGCCATCATAGGGGAGGTGGGTCGGCGTCGATACCCGGCAAGTCACGGTTGTGGATAACTCCCGTAGCCGAGCGTGATCATTTAGGGGCTGTATCGAGGTGGGGGCCGCAGCCCGCCTCCCACCTCGATACAGCCCCTCAGCCCCCTGTGGACGGCCGCTCCGTACAGGCCTGTTCCGAGGTCGCGAACTGGTTGTTCCGGTACACGGCGATCACCGCGAAGCAGTAGTCCAGATTGGGGTTGAGCGCCGACATCTCATAGGACGTCTCCCCAGGCCCGAGCGTGCCGACCGGCTTGAGCTGCTCGCCCGGGTGAGCCATCGCGACCATGAAGGACACGGTGCCGCGGGAGGGGTCGGTCCAGGTGACCTGAATACGCGACCCTTCATCCTGAAGCTGGACGTTTCCGGGCGGATCACCCCCGAGGGTGGGCTCGTTCGAATCGTTACCGTTCTCGTTCGAGCGATTGGCGAGGACAAACACGAGGGCGACCACGGCGATGACGGCAGAGAGGATGGCGGCGATCGCTGCAAAAAGACCCACACCCCTTTTCCCGTACGCCGGGGGAGCGGGCGGTTGGGGCGGCGGTGAAATGGGGTAGCCGCCGGGTGCGTGAGCGGGCGGGTAGGGCGCGCCGAGGGGCGGGTGCTGGTAGCCGCCGGGGGTCTGCGCTCGCTGTGCCGGGAAGTTGCCTGACGGCTGTGCCGGGAAGTTGCCTGACGGCTGTGCCGGGAAGTTGCCTGACGGCTGTGCCGGGTAGCTGCCTGACGGCTGTGCCGGGTAGCTGCCTGACGGCTGTGCTGAGTAGCTGCCTGACGGCTGGGCTTGCGGCGGTGCCGGGAAGCCGCCTGGCGGTGCGGTGTGGCTTGCCGGCGATTGGGGCTCGGTGCGCGGTGCGACTATCGGGTGGACCGTGGTGGGCTGGTCGACCGGTCCGGGCTGCGCGACCGGTCCAGGTTGCGGGGCTGCTGCTTCGCCGGGCGGGGCCGTCCAGACCTGCTGGTTCTGGTCGGTGGGCGGCTGCACGCGGCCGCCGCGGGTGCCCAGCGGGATCACCTCGAAGGCCGAGGTCTCGTCGTTGCCCGCCCCCTCCGGCGCGTCGAAGTGGAGCGCGGTGGTGGGCTCGTCCGAGAGCGGCGGGGTAGGCACGAAGTTGCCAGGGCGCGGCACCGGCCCCGGTTCGAGGCGGAACCGGGTGGCGATGTCCTCGAGACTAGGGTTCGCCCCCGGACCGTAGGTGGCCGGCGTGCCCGGCGGCGGCATCTGTTGCGCGGGCTCCGCGCGTACGGCACCCAGGTTTTGATCCTGCCCGAGATAAGCTCGCGCCCGGGCCACCCCCGGGTGATCGGCACCCAGCGCTCCCGGCCCGTGCTCGGCCACCCGGCCGAACGCCTTGCGCGCCTCATGCCGGTTGCCCAGCTCCTCGGCCACCACCCCCAGATCGTGCGAGATCTGCACCATCAGCGGATCAGCGTCCCCCAGGCGCCACTGCCCTGCTGCGTAGGCTTCCTCAAGCACCCGCCGAGCAGCCATCGGATCGTCCGCTTGCTGCAAAAGAGACCCAAGTTGATGCGCCGTAACCAGAACGTCCGGATCATCCTCAGACAGGTTGACTTTCCCCAGCTCAACGGCACGCTCCAACACAGCACGCGCCCCAGCCAGATCGCCACCACTGACGAGAGCTTGCGCGCGCTGCCGGGCCGGCAGAAGAGGGGACGGCTGCGACACGCCCGCCATGCTGCCCGGAACGTCCCTGAGATGCCAGTCGCCAGGGCTTATGCGCTGGTTTGTCCCGACCCCCACCCTCCCTGCATTAGCCCGGAGGGGCCGTGTACAGTTCTCTCCTGTGCGGCCCGCCGGGCTGCCGATACCCGGTGGGTAATCGGCGGTGGTGTCGGTAGGCTGCCAGTGCAGGTCCGGGTGGCGGAATGGCAGACGCGCTAGCTTGAGGTGCTAGTGCCCTTTATCGGGCGTGGGGGTTCAAGTCCCCC
>NZ_BOMV01000077.1 GCF_016862375.1 Paractinoplanes rishiriensis
CAGATTGTTCGTCATGCCGGCCAGCAGGGAGTTGGCAACCAGCCGGTGGAAGGTTCGCATCGCTCTCGCCCTTTACTATGATGAACGTAGCTACTTGCTCTCAGAGGATGACCATGAAGCGCGCGAATGGCAAGTCGCACTGCCCGATCAACTTCGGCCTGGAGACCTTCGGAGACCCCTGGTCGCTCTTGATCGTGCGCGACATCGTGTACTTCGGCAAACACACGTTCAAGGAGTTCCTGGCCGCCGAGGAGAAGATCGCGCCCAGCGTGCTGTCCGCCCGGCTGACCCAGCTGGAGGCCGCCGGGGTGCTGGTCAGCAGCCCGGATGAGACCGACCGGCGGCGGGTGAGCTACCGGCTGACCGAGATCGGGCTCCGGCTGATCCCGATCCTGGTGGAGATCGCCGGCTGGAGCGCCCGCGTCGACCCGGAGACCGGGGCGCCGATGGACTGGATCGACCTGGTCGACTCCCGCAAGCCGGAGATGATCGCCCTGATCACCGAGACCGTCCGGGCCGGCGGCAGCGTCTTCGCCGGCGAGGACAGCGTCCTGGCGAAGCTGGGGTAGCGCCGGCGCATTCAGTGATGTTCACCGATTTCCAGGACTGCGGGTAAGCCACGCCGGCAACTGCGAGCATCCAATCCCTCGAAGCACGTCGATGGGGAGGATCGAATGCGAGCAGTTCGAACGACCACGGCCCGGGTGCTGGTCGCCGTGGTGGCCGCGGTGTCCGCGGCCACCACGGCGCTGGTGGCGCCCGCCCAGGCCGCTCCGGATGGTGACCTGGCGCCGCTGCGACCAGCCGCCGGGAAGGCGATCGCCGGCAGCTACATCGTGATCTACAAGTCCGCGGTCACCGGCGCGGCCCGCAAGACCCTGGAAACAAACCTGGACCAGGGCGGCGCGACGCTCGGCCAGCGCTACACCGGCCGCCTGAACGGCTTCGCGGCCAAGCTGTCCGAGGCCGAGCTGGAGCAGACCCGCCGCGACCCGAACGTGGCCTTCGTCGAGCCGGACAGCCTGATGAGCGTCAGCGCCGGGCAGGCGGCGAGCTGGGGCCTGGACCGGATCAACCAGCGTAACCGGCCGCTCGACGGCGCCTACTGGGCCAACTCGAACGGCGACGGTGTGCACGCGTACATCGTCGACTCCGGCATCCGGGCCAGCCACGACGAGTTCGGCGGGCGGGCCACGCTGGACGCCAACCTGATGGGCGACGGGCGCACCGACGACTGCCTGGGGCACGGTACGCACGTGGCCGGCACGGTCGGCGGCGCCACCTACGGGGTGGCGCCCCGGGTGCGCATCCACGCGGTCCGGGTGTTCGGCTACATCAACGGTGCCTGCTCGCGGAACACCGCGACCTCGACCATCGTCGCGGGCGTCAACTGGGTGACGAACAACGCCCAGCGTCCGGCCGTGATGAACATGAGCCTCGGCGGCGGCGTCAGCGCCGCGGTGGACGCGGCCGTGCAGGGCGCGCTCAACGCCGGGGTGACCACCACGGTCTCGGCCGGCAACTCCAACAGCGACGCGTGCAACGCCTCGCCGGCCCGGGTCGCGGGTGCGATCACGGTCGGTAACACGACCTCCACCGATACCCGGGCCGCCGACTCCAGCTACGGTGCGTGCCTCGACCTGTTCGCGCCCGGATCCGCCATCATCTCCGCCGGGGTCAGCAGTGACAGCGCGCAGGCGACGATGAGCGGTACGTCGATGGCCGCGCCGCACGTGGCCGGGGTGGCCGCGCTCTACCTGCAGCGCCGCCGCGCCGCGACGCCGGCCCAGGTCAGCGCGTTCATCGTCGGCCGGACCACCGCCAACCTCGTCACCTCACCCGGCGCGGGCTCACCGAACCGGCTGCTCTACTCGACCTTCGACAACCGGGGCGACTACAACGGCGACGGTGTCACCGACAACGCGGTGTGGCGCCCGTCGGACGGCACCTGGTACGTCCGGAACATCTCGACCGTGCAGTGGGGCCTGGCCGGCGACGTGCCGGTGTCCGGCGACTACAACGGTGACGGCGTGACCGACTACGCGGTGTGGCGCCCGTCGAACGGCACCTGGTACGTCAACGGCATCGCGACCGTGCAGTGGGGCGTGGCCGGCGACATCCCGGTGCCCGGCGACTACGACCGCAACGGGACGACGGACTACGCCGTGTACCGGCCGTCCGAGGGCAACTGGTACGTGCGCAACATGTGGACGGTCCAGTGGGGCGCAACGGGGGATGTGCCGGTCGTCGGCGACTACAACGGCGACGGCATGGCCGAGGTGGCGGTGTTCCGGCCGTCCGACGGCACCTGGCACGTGCGGCTCTTCTGGAGCGTCCAGTGGGGGGCCAACGGGGACGTGCCGCTGGCCGGCGACTTCAACGGCGACGGCGTGACCGAGGTGGCGGTCTGGCGACCGTCCGACGGCACCTGGCACGTGCGGCTGCTCTGGAGCGTGCAGTGGGGGGCCAACGGCGACGTGCCGGTGCTGGGCGATGTCAACGGCGACGCGCTGCTGGACATCGGTGTCTGGCGGCCGAGCGACGGCAACTGGCACTGGCGCCTGTTCAACTCGGTGCAGTGGGGCGTCCGCGGCGACATCCCGGTGACCTGATCGAATAACCCGATCCGGGGGGCCGGCGGGCGGTGAGGGGATTCCTGGGGCCCTCACCGCCCGCCCTTGGCGTTCTGCAGCTTGGCGTCCAGCGCCTCCGCGTCGGGGTGGCCGAGCGACTGGAGGATGTCCAGGGCGGAGGCCCAGGCGGCGACGGCCCGGCGCGGCTCGCCGGCGGCCTCGTGGGTGTCGCCGACCCGGGCCATGGTGGCGGCCTCCTCGTACCGGTCGCCGATCTCCCGGAACAGCGCGAGGGCCTGGTGGTAGCACTCCACGGCGCGTTCGTGGTCGGCCAGGTGGTGGTGGGTGTAGGCGAGGCTGTCCCAGGCGTGCGCCTGCCCGACCCGGTCGCCGATTTCGCCGAACAGGTCCAGCGCCCGTTCGCAGCGGTCCAGCGCCTGGTCGAACTCCTCCAGCAGCACGTGGTACCAGCCGACGTCGTTGAGCGCGAACGCCTCGCCGCGCCGGTCGCCGGTGGCCTCGTAGAGGCTCAGGGCCTGCTCGCCGTGCTCGACCGCGGCCCGGATCTGGCCCTGCCGCCAGCACTGGTTGGCGAGGCTGCGCCGGGTGTGCGCCGCGCCCAGCCGGTCGCCGGCCAGGTCGTATCCGGCGAGCGCCTGCTGGTGGTGGCGGTGGGCCACCTCGTGCCGGCCGAGCTGGGTGTTGACCACGGCCAGCATCCGGTGGCTGAGCGCCTCGGCCACCGGCTCACCCAGCCGCCCGGCCGCGTCCAGCGCCGCCCGCCACGCGTGCGCCAGGTCGTACCAGTGCCCGCCGAGGTCGAGGGTCCGGTCGATCGACCAGGTCAGCTGCCAGGCGTGCCGGTCGAAGCCGGTGCCGGCGGCGTCCTGGACCGCGGCCAGCAGCACCCGGCGCTGGGCGGACAGCCAGGCCGTCGCCTCGGGGCCGTCGGCGATCCGCTCCGGCCGGCTGCCGGGCGCCGGCGGGTCGAGCGGCACCGGGATCGGGGCGAGGTGCTGGTGCACCAGGAGCGCCGCCGCGTGCGCGGTGTGGACGTAGTGGTCGAGGAGCCGGGTCACGGCGGCCCGCCGCAGCGCCGGGTCGAGCTGGCCGGCCAGCCCGGCCGCGTACGCCCGGAGCAGGTCGTGCAGCGCGTACCGGCCGGGGACGTGCTCGCTGAGCAGGTTGGCGGCGGTCAGCTGGCCCAGCCCGCGGCGGGTCTCGGCCGGTGGCCGGCCGGCCAGGCTGACCGTGGCGGCGGCCGAGATGTCCGGGCCGGGATGCAGGCTGAGCAGCTGGAACAGGTGCGCGGCCGACTCGCCGAGAGCCTGGTACGACCAGGAGAACACGGTCTGCACGTCGCTGAGCGCGTCACCGACCGCCAGCGCGCTCAGCCGCTGTTCCGCCTCGGCCAGCTCGTCGGCCAGGGCCGACAGGGTCAGCAACGCATCGGTGCGGGCCCGGGCGGCGGCGACCGCCAGGGCCAGCGGCAGCCGGGCACTGTGCTCGATGATGGCGTCCACCGCGGCGGGTTCCGCCTCGACCCGTGCCGCGCCCAGCCGCCGGCTCAGCAGCGCCCGGGACTCGTCGGCGGACATCAGATCGAGGCTCACCGGGTGGGCGCCGTGCGAGACCACCAGCCCGGGCAGCCGGTGCCGGCTGGTGACCACCACCGCGGCGGACGCGGTGCCGGGCAGCAACGGCCGGACCTGCGAGGTGTCCCGGGCGTTGTCGACCACGATCAGGATCTGGCGGTCGGCCACCTCGGCCCGGTAGCAGGCGGCCAGCTCGTCCCGGACCGCCGGTATCCGGTGTGGCGGCACGTCCATCGCCCGGAGGAACGCGCGGATCGCCTCGTCCGGCGGTACCGGGCTGGCGTCCGGGTCGAACCCGCGCAGGTTGACGTACAGCTGGCCGTCCGGGAAGCGGGACGCGGCCCGGTGCGCCCAGTGCACGACCAGCGTCGTCTTGCCCACGCCGGGTGCGCCGGAGACCACCGCCACGCGTCCGTCCTCGGGCTGGCCGAGCAGCAGCCGGTCCAGTTCGCCGAGTTCGTGGGCTCGGCCGGCGAACCCGGACAGCACGGCCGGCAGCTGGTTGGGTGCCGCCCGGGGCGACGGGACCTTCGGCTTCCTGCGGCGGTCCTCGGAGACCCGGTCCCGGGCGGTGGCCAGCATGCCGCGTTCGGCCGGGGTCGCGCCGAGCAGGGCGACCAAGACGTCGAAGCGGTCGGTCGGCGGTATCGCCTTGCCGGTGAAGTAGGCCCCGATGATGCCGATCGACCAGCCGGTCTTGGCGGCGATCTCGCGGTAGGTCAGCTCGGACTGGCCCCGGCGTCGCGCCTCCCGCCGCCGGAGCCGCCGCAGCGCCTCGGCGAGGTTGTCGGACGTCTCGATGCCCGTACCGGCAGTCATGGTTGTCTATCTCTGCGTGACATTGGTTCGAGATGGTACGGGTAGCCGATCGGCCGACGGAAGACACCGGAAGGGCTGCGCCGGTACCGGCGATCGGTTGGAGATCAGCGCGCGGACCGATTGGCGACACCGGCCCCGGTCAACGGCTGTCCATAATGGCCCGCGACCGTCAGATGGCGGCGAACAGAGGGGGACAGATGAGGTTGAGAGGCCGGACGGCCACCGTCCTCGGTGGCGTGCTGGGGATTCTGGTCGCGGTACTGCTCGGCGCCGGGGGCGGCGCCGTCGCGACCGCCGGCCCGCCGGTGCCGGTGGTGGGTCCGAGTTCGGGGGAGGAAGACGACGGGCCCTGTGGCGTCACCTACGGCGAGCACGCTCAGCGGCCGCCCGAGGACTGTGAGGGGCCGGTGCCGGAGATTCCGGGGATCTGAGCAGCCGCCTGGTCCAGCAACTGCTGGGCCAGGCGTTCGGCGGCCGGGCGGCCGATCCGGCGATGCGCGTCGCGCGCCTGCCGGGCGTGCTCGGCCGCCGGCTGCGGACCGGCGGCGCCGGCCAGCGCGGCCGCCGCGGCCACCGTCCGGGCGTCCGCCTCGAGCAGGCCGAACCCGGTGCGGTGCGCCACGTCGAGCGCCTCCACCGCCGCGGTGTAGGCGTCCCCGGCCCGGCCCGCCGCCAGATGCGCCTCGGCCAGGCCGAGTTGCGCGGCCGCGGTGCCCTTGCCGTGTCCCTCGTCGTCGGCCAGGCGCAGCGCGGCCCGGTGCCGGTCGGCGGCGGGGCCCGGCTCGCCGCTGCGGGTGTGGATGCTGCCGAGCAGGTTGTGCGCGTCCGCCTCGACCCGCCGGTCGCCGGTGTCGACGGCCAGGTCGAGGCCGGCCCGGCCGATCCGGGTGGCCTCGGCGTACCGGCCGGCGTCGCGGTGCGCCTCGCCGATGTTGACCAGCGTGTCGGCCTCGCCCTCGCGGCTGCCGGCCTCGCGGTGCAGGGCGAGCGCCCGGTCGAACGCCGCGAGCGCCTCGTCGGTCCGGCCGGCGCCCAGGTGGGCGTACCCGAGACTGTTGTGCATCATGGCCTGCCCGCCGGCCGACCCGAGCTCGCGATAGAGCGCCATGCCCTCGGTCAGCCGCTCGATGCCCTCGTCCAGCCGCCCGGACTCGACCAGGACGTTGCCGAGATTGCCGAGGCAGACCGCCTCGCCGCCGCGCCCGCCGTTCTCCCGGTAGATCAGCAGGGCCTGCCGGTGCTGGTCGGCTGACTCGGCGAGCCGGCCGAGGTCGCGGTACACGTTGGCGCTGCTGCCGAGCGCGGCCGCCGCGCCCTGCCGCCACCCGGCCCGCGCGGCGAGCGAGCGGGCCGCGCCGAAGTGCCGGATCGCGTCGTCGTGCCGGGACAGCGAGCGGCTGGCCTGTGCCAGGGACAGATGGGCCGCGGCCTGCCCGCGCGGGTCCCCGCCGGCCTCGGCCGCGGCCAGCCCGGCGCCCGCGCAGGCCAGCCAGTCGGCGGCGTGCCGCCGGGTCCAGAAGTAGCCGCGCAGCGCGTCGGCCAGCAGCCAGGCGTGCCGGTGCAGGGCCGGGTCGGCGGCGCCGTGCCGGACCAGGGCGACCAGTGCGGCGCGTTCGGCGTCCAGCCAGGCGAGGGCCGCGGCCGGGCCGCCGAAGGTGCGCACCGGCAGCCCGTCGGGGAGCGGCAGCCGCTGCATCTGCGGGTAGAGCAGGCCGCCCGCGGCGCTCACCCCGCTGAGGTGCCAGTCGTAGAGGCGGTGGCGGGCCGCGGCCCGCTCGTGCGGCGGGTCCTCGGCCTCGGCCAGTTCGGCCGCGTACAGGTGCAGCAGGTCGTGCAGCGCGTACCGGCCGGGCGCCAGCTCCTCGACCAGGTGGGCGTCGGCCAGTTCGGCCAGCAGCCGGGCGGCCCGGGGCGGCTCGAGGTCGGCGGCCGCGGCCGCCGACGGCGCGGTGACCTCGCCGCCGGGGGTCAGCCCGGCGAGCCGGAACAGCCGGGACGTCTCGGGACGCAGCGCGGCGTAGGACAGGTCGAAGGCGGCGCGGACCGCGTGCTGGTCGTCGCCCGGCACGGCGAGCATCCCGAGCCGGTCGCCGGCACCCAGCTCGGCGACCAGGTCGGCGACCAGCAGGCGGGGACGGCACGCCAGGTGCGCCGCGGCGATCCGCAGGGCCAGCGGCAGGCGGCCGCAGAGCCGGGCGAGCTCGGCGGTGCCGGCCGGGTCGCCGGTGGCGCGGGCGCCGAGCAGGCCGGTCAGCAGCGCGGTGGCCTCGCCGGCCGGCAGCGCGGCCAGCGTCACCGGGCGGGCGCCGTCCCGGGCCACCAGGCCGGTCAGCCGTTCCCGGCTGGTGACCAGGGTGGCGCACCGGGTGCCGCCGGGCAGCAGCGGGCGCACCTGGTCGGGGCCGGCGGCGTTGTCGAGCACCACCAGCATCCGGCGGTCGGCGACCAGGGAGCGGTACAGGGCGCCGGCCTCGACCGGGTCGACCGGCACCTGCTCGGCCGGGGTGCCGAGGGCCCGCAGGAAGGTGCCGAGGGCCTGGCCGGGCGGGACCGGGCTGCCGCCGTAGCCGCCCAGGTTGAGATAGAGCTGGCCGTCCGGGAACCGGTCGCGGCGCCGCTGCGCCCACTGCACGGCGAGGGCGGTCTTGCCGACGCCGGCCGCGCCGACGACGGTCACCACCACCGCGCCGCCGTCCGCCGGCACCAGCGCGTCCACCTCGTCCAGCTGCTCGTCCCGGCCGGCGAAGCCGACCACCGGCGCCGGCAGCTGGGCCGGGACGACGCCGCCGCGGTCCCGGCCGGCCGGGCTCAGCAGCGCCGGGTCCTGCCGCATGATGGCCAGTTCGAGCCGCTGCACGTGCGGGCCCGGGTCGAGGCCGAGCTCGTCGGCGAGCCGCTGCCGGGTGGCCCGGGCCACGGCCAGCGCGTCGCCGGTCCGGCCGCAGCGGTAGAGGGCCAGCATGAGCTGGGCCGCGAGGCGTTCCCGGTGCGGTTCGGCGGCGGCCAGCGCGGTCAGCTCGTCGACCAGTTCGCGGTGCTGCCCGAGCCGCAGCCGGGCGTCGACAGCGTCCTCGATCGCGCCACGCCACGACTCGGTCAGGCCGGCGCCGAGGCGTTCGCCGATCTCCGGCGGCGCGACCCCGTGCAGCGGCGGGCCGGTCCAGAGCGCGAGCGCCTCGGCCAGCAGGGCCAGCCGGGTGGTGTCGTCGCCGGCATCGGCCGCCGCGCCGAGCAGCGCCCGGAACCGGTGCGCGTCGATGCGCATCGGATCGGCCGCCAGCCGGTAACTGGGACCGTCGGTGTGGATCTCCAGCCCGTCGTGGCCGGCGAATGCGGCGCGCAACCCGGAGATGCAGACCTGGATGGCGTGCCCCGCGGTGCGCGGCGGCGACACCGGCCAGGCCAGGTCGACCAGGCGGTCGACGGCGACCGGCCGGTTGACCTCGAGCGCCAGCACGGCGAGGACGAACCGCTGCTTGCGCGGACCGAGCGTCAGGGTCGTCGTCCCCGCCCGCGACTCGACCGCGCCGAGGACCCTCAGCTCCAGGTCCGTCACGGCCGCAAATGCTAGCCGCCGGCCACGTCCCGGGCTGCTGGGAATCGGACAGCGGCCGGCCGCACCAGCCACGCGCAGCCCGCGCCGGCCAGTCCGAAGAGAGCCGCGAGCACCAGCCAGCCCGGCGGTCCGACCCCCACCAGCAGCGCGGTGACCAGGGCCGGCCCGGCGAACTGGCCGACCGCGCGGCCGAGTCCGAACACCGACTGGTATTCGGCGAGCCGGTCCGGCGGCGGCAGCTCGAAGGACAGCCCCCACGCCCCGGCGGACTGCCAGATCTCGCCGATCGCCAGGATCGCGGTGCCGAGCAGCAGGCCGCCGGCCGCGACCGCGGCGCCGCCCAGCGAGCCGGCCGCGCAGACCGTGCAGCCGGCCGCAAGCAGCAGCCCGGACCGGCGCACCAGGACCGCCGACCCGGCAACCGTGCCGGCCGTCCGGCTCAGCCGCACCTGGAGCAGCAGCACCACGACGGTGTTCAGGATGATCAGCAGGGCGTTGAGGCCGGCCGGGGCCCCGGTGTGCGCCACGATCCACAGCGGCATCCCGACGGTCAGCACCACGGTGTGCAGTTCGAGCAGCCCGTTGCCGGCGGTCAGCAGCAGGAACCGCCGGTCCCGCAGTGCGGCCGGTCCCGGGCGCCGGCCATCGGAAACCGGAGAAGCGCCGGGCAGCGTACGGGCGACAAATGCACACCCGGCATGCGCCAGAGCAGCGGCGCCGGCCACCGCGGCGAAGGTGGCCGCCGCGGGCGCGGTCAGCGCGACACCGGCGACGGCCGCGCCGGCCAGGAAGCCGACGTTGAAGCCGCTGCGCATCTGGGCCCGGATCCGGATCGCGGCGGCCGTGCCGGCGAACGACCGGAGCACGGCCGAGCGCAGCGGGCTGCCGGCCGTCTCCGCTATCGAGACCAGACCGGCCACCGCGACGAACTGGGCCAGGTCGCGCACCAGGGGATAGGCGGCGAGCAGGACGGCCAGAGCGGCGTAGACCGCCACCAGCATCCGCCTTGCGCCGTGCCGGTCGGCCAGTTTGCCGAGCGGCACCGCGGCCGCGAACCCGGCCAGCCCGGCCGCGGACAGTCCGATGCCGACCTGCCCCGGACTGAGCCCGGCCACCCGGATCAGCAGGATCGGCGCGGACGCCAGGAACAGGCCGTTGCCGGCCGCCTGCACGGCGGTCAGGACCACCATCCGGCGCGCCGGTCCGGGCTCGGGGGTCAGGTCGCGCAGCAGGGTGGTCATCACCATCCGGTACGCCGGGCGAGCCAGGCGAGCGTGCGGCGCGCCGTGGCGGCCTGGAACGCCCGGAGATGCGGCGAGCGGGGCAGGCCGGGCCCCCGGCACTCGCGGGCGAACAGGCCGGCCAGCGCGCACACGAACGCGTCGACCGCGGCGGCCGGCACGTCCCGGGTGAGCGCGTGGGTGCGTACCACCTCATCCGGGTCGATGCCGTCCGCCGCGGCAAGCAGAATGACCAGATCCACCCAGGCCGCGCCGACGCAGGCGCAGGCCCAGTCGACGATCACCACCTCGCCGGACGGGGTGAGCAGCATGTTGTCGGCCCGCAGGTCGGCGTGCAGCAGGGTGGTGCCGGCCACGGCCCGGTCCCAGCCCTGTTCGAGGCCGGCCAGCCGGTTGAGATGGGTGGCGGTCCACGGGTCGAGGTCGGCGGGCGGGCCGGTGGCCGCATACTCGCGCCAGGCCGTCATGAGCGGCGCCAGCGCGGTACCGGCGGCCGGCGCGTCCGGCACCGGCGCCGGGGTCAGCACGCCGGTCATCCGCTGCACGCTGGACAGGACGGCCGCCCACTCGGCGGGCTCGGCGAACCGCGGATGCCGGCCGGCGACGTCGTCGAACGCCAGCACCAGCCAACCGCCGGCCGCCGCGGTGAACCGCAGCCGGGGCGCCGGCACCCCGGGACCGAGCCGGTCGGCGACGCGGGCCTCGTCCCGGTAGGCGCCGGCCAGTTCGTCGTCCGCCCGGATCGCCTTGACGAACGCCCGGGAGCCGTCGGCCAGCACCAGCCGGGCCGCCACCCCCGGGGTGAAGCCGCCGGTCTGCCCGGCCGCCGACCGGACCGGCGCGCCGAGACACGAGTCGACCATGTCGCGGACCTGATCGGGCAGGTCGGCCCAGGCGGGCCGCAGCGCGGTGGCGGTCATCGGGCCGCCGCCCCGGCGAGCCGGGTGGTCTCCGCGGCGGCGGCCAGCGAATGGGCCTGCGCGGCGTCGTCGAAGAAGCCGCCCTCGTCGGCCAGCAGGAAGGACAGGTGCGGGTCCACCTCGCCGCCGCCGAAGACGCGTTCGCCGGTGCCGGAGGCGAGGCTCAGCCGCCACATCCCGGCGCCGTCGCGGGGATCCATCACCACCAGCAGGGTGCCGTGTACGCCGGTGGCGGTCAGCTGGAACCGCGGCGCGCCCCGGTCCAGGCGGCTGGCGGCGATCCGGGCCCGGGTGTCGCCGGCGCACAGCCCGACCGTGGTGAGACCGAGCCCCCAGCCGTCCAGCGGCACGGTCGCCGACCAGCCGGCCTCGACCGTCCAGTCCGGCCGGGTCAGCCAGCGCAGCAGGTCGAGCTGGTGGATCGCGGCGACACCGGCCGACGTGGCCCGCGGGTCGTCGTGCACCGTCAGGTCGACGGTGAGCAGGTCGCCCAGCCGGCCGGAGCGGATGGTGTCCCGGGCGTCGGCCAGCGCGCCCTGGCTGCGCCACGGGAAGGAGACCACCGCCGGTGCGGTGGCGGCGCGGGCCGCCGCGGCTATTTCGCCGGCCTCCGCGGCGGTCGGGGCCAGCGGCGGGTCGCAGCAGATCGGCACGCCATGACTCAGCGCCGACCAGATGAGTTCCGGCACCTGGTCACCCGGCCCGGCCACCACGGCGTCGACCGCGCCGGCGCGGACCATCTCGGCGGCGCGGCCGGCGGTGACCGCCGCGGTCCGCCAGCCCGGGAACGACCGGTGCGGGGTGGAGACGAGCGCCACCGTCGGGCTCATGGCAGTACTCCCTTCGCGAGGAGGTGTTCGAGAACGAGGGCCACTCCGTCGTCGTCGTTGGCGGCGGTGACCAGGTCGGCGGCGCGCAGCACGTCCGGGTGCGCGTTGCCGACCGCGATCCCGGTGCCGGCCCAGGCCAGCAGCGGCAGGTCGTTGGGCATGTCGCCGAACGCGACCACGTCGGCCGCGGTGATGCCGGCCCGCTCGGCGATCCGGTGCACCGCCACCGCCTTGGTCACGCCGCGCAGGCCGATCTCGCAGAACTCCGGGCCGGACACCGTGCACTCGAGACCCGCCGGGAGGGCCGCGGCGACGGCCGGCCAGTAGTCCCGGGCGTCGCCGTCGAGCTGGGCGATGACCTTGCCGAAGCCGTGGTCCGGGTCCAGCCGGGGCACCCGGCGCGCGGTCCGGCACAGCGCCGCGGCCAGCGCGAAGTCGTCCTCGAGGAGCAGGTCGAGCCCGCGTTCGGCGCCGAGGCGCAGGGCCGGGTGCCCGGTGCGCAGGGCACGCAGGGCGTCGGACAGGCCGGCGTACGGGATCGGCCGCTGGTCCACGATCCGGTGCCGGCCGAAGTCGTACGTGATCGAGCCGTTGCCGCAGACCGCGACCATCGCGGCGTCCACGGCGACCACGACGGCCCGGGTGTCGCGGACCGGCCGGGCGGTGCAGAACAGCACCGGCCACCCGGCCCGGCGCACCGCTCGCAGCGCCTGCCGGGAGCGCGGGCTGAGCCGCCCCGCCGAGTTGAGCAGGGTGCCGTCGAGGTCGCAGACGATCATCCGGCGGGTCACCACCGCTGCGCGCCGCGGCGGAACACGACCGGCCCCGCGCTGTCCAGCTCGACCCGCTCGCCGAACGGGACGATCCAGGACGGGCAGGTGTGGCTCAGGTCGGCGTTGACCACGATCGGACAGTCCAGCCCGGCCAGGTGCTCGTCGACGAGCTCCGCGATGGTCTTGGCCCACTCGTCCGGCGCGCGCAGCGGGTGCCCGCCGATGATCATGCCGGCCAGCCCGGTGAGGTCGACCCGCGCGCACAGCTGCTCGAACAGCGGCCCGACCTCCAGGCCGTGGTAGGAGATGTCCCAGAACAGCACGGCGCCGGTCAGGTCGAGGCCGAAGTATTCGGCGAGCTCGGGCAGCAGGGTGATCTCACCGCCGAGCAGAGGTCCAGAGCATTTCCCGGTACGCAACCAGGTCCAGCCACCCGGGATGTCGCGCTCGCGGGGAACGCGCTCGAGCTCCGGCACGTACCAGTCGATCAGGTCACCGGTCCGGGTCGGCACCGGCTCGTAGACCAGCGGGGCCGAGCTGTCCAGCGCGCGGGCCAGGAAGTCGAGGGTCTCCGGGTAGGCGCCGCCGGCCTCGCCGATGTGCACCATGAAGGTGGCGCCGTACAGCGAACCGATCCCGGCCCGGGTGGCCAGGAAGTAGTTGAGGAACACGTTGTCGCAGTAGCCGATGAAGGGCTTCGGGTGGGCCGCGATGACCTCCGGGTCGAGCGCCTCGAGCAGGTCCCGGCTGCCGAGCCCGGCGTCGGCGGCGAGGATCGCGTCCACCGACGGGTCGAGGAACGCGTCCATCAGGTCGCGGGCGCGATCCGCGGCGGTGCCGGCGGTGAGCCCGTCCTCCGCGACCAGCAGGGCGTTCGCGCCGAGGCTGACGGTCCAGCCGGCGTCGGCGAGGACCCGGACGCCGCGGCGCACCCGGTCCGGGATGTACGCCATCGTCGGCATGCCGGGGCTGAGGATCCGCAGGTGCCCGCCCGGCTTGACGGGGGCGGGAATGCGCAGGGGCACGGTGACTCCTTGAGGTGGGTGGCGGCGGTGCGTCAGCGCGGGACGCGGGCGGACAGGCGGCCGCTGAGCGTTCGGACCGTCTGGCAGGCGAACAGGTCCTGGACCGTCACGTCGTGGCCAGGCAGTTCGCGGCGCAGGGCGGCGGCGACCTGGAGCAGCTTCAGCGAGTCCCCGCCGACCTCGAAGAACCGGTCGTCCGGGCCGAACCCGCCGCCGCCCAGCACGCCGGCCCAGGTGCGGGCGACGGCCGCGGTGACGTCGTCGCCCGGCTCGGCCGCGGGTGCGGCGTCCCGGGGCGGCCGGGCCAGGGCCCGCAGCCGGGCGGCGTCCACCTTGCCGTTGCGGGTCACCGGCAGGTCGCCGACGACCGTCCACAGCGCCGGGACCGCGTAGCCGGGCAGTCGCTCGGCGGCGAAGGCGCGCACGTCGGCGGCCAGACCCGGCCGGTCCTGGCCGGCCAGTCCGGCGAGCAGGTCGCCGGCCGAGGCCACCACCGCGGCGTCGCGGACCTCCGGGTGCTCGCGCAGCGTCCGGGCGACCGCCTCCAGCTCGATCCGGAAACCGCGGATCTTCACCTGCCCGTCCCGGCGGCCCAGGAACTGCAGCCGGCCGTCGCCGTCCCAGCGCACCAGGTCGCCGGTGCGGTAGACGCCGGCGGCGAAGGCGGCCGCGGTCTCGGCCGGCAGCCCGGCGTAGCCGAGGGCGACCCCGGTGCCGGCGGCGTACAGCTCGCCGATCCCGCCCGGCGGCACCGGGTGGCCGTCATGGTCCAGCACGGCCACCCCGGTGCCGGCCACCGGGCGGCCGATCGGCAGCGGATCGCCGACCTCGGCCGGATCGCCCACCGTGTGGGTGGTGGTGAACGTCGTATTCTCGGTGGGGCCGTAGCCGTTGGTCACCCGCAGCCCCGGGCACCCGGCCAGCACCCGGCCGACCTGGGCCGGCGGCACCACGTCGCCGCCGGTGAGCAGCTGCACGAGACCGGCGAACGCGTCCGGGCGGTAGTCGGCCACCAGCCGGAACAGCCCGGCTGTTAGCCAGAGGCCGGTGGCGGCCCGCTCGGCCAGGAAGGTGGCGAGTGCCTCCGGGGCCGGATAGGCGTCGCCGAAGACCTCCACGGTGCCGCCGGTGAGCAGCGGAACGAAGATCTCCAGGGTGGACGCGTCGAAGGCCAGCGGGGCCAGCCGGACGAACCGGTCGGCGGCGCCGGGCAGCAGGAAGCCGGGCTCGGCGATCAGGCGGGTGACGCCGCGGTGCGGCACCAGGGTGCCCTTGGGAACACCGGTGGAGCCCGAGGTGAACGCGACGTAGGCGACCCGCTCGGGGTCGGCCGGCTGGGCGGGCGGGACGGACCCGGCCGGTACCGCCCACGGGTCGACGATCGGCAGGTGGTCGTCGCCGAGCACCACCGTGGCGTGCACCGCGTCCAGCATGGTGGCGGCGGTGGCGGCCGGGACGTCCGGCTCGATGCTCGTGTAGGCGGCGCCCAGCCGCAGGATGCCGAGCACCGCGACAATCTCCCGGGCCGACCGGCGGACCGCGAGGCCCACGCAGTCGCCGGCCCGGACCCCGGCCATGGCCAGCGCGGCCGACTGGGCCTCGGCCGCGCGTCGCAGCTCGGCGTAGGTGAGCGGGCGGCCGTCGCCGTCGCGGACCGCCACCCCGTCCGGCGTTCGGCCGGCGGTGGCCTCGAACAGCTGCCAGAGCCCGCCCGCCGGCCCAGCGTCCGGCCCAGCGTCCGGTCCCGCGGAGAGCCGGGCCAGCCGGTCGCGCTGGGCCGGCGTCATGGTGCGAACGGCGGCCAGCGGCCGGGTCGGGTCGGCCAGCTCGGCGAGGGTGTGCTCCAGCGCGACGGCCAGCTCGGCGGCCTCGTCCGGGCCGAGCGCGCCGGTGGCGTACTCCAGGGCGAGGCGCGGTGCGTCGCCCCACCGCTGCACGTAGAGCACCGCGTCGTAGACGGTGCCGCCGCAGTGGCCCTCGTGCACGGTCGCGGTCAGGTTGGGCGCGGTCAGCCGGTCCGGGACCAACTCGTCGTGGGCCGCGAACGCGACCTGCACGAGCGGGTGCCGGGCGTCGTCGCCGCCGAGCCCGAGCCGGGCGACGATGTCCTCGATCGGCACGTCGGCGGCGGCCATCGCGGTCCGCAGCGCCGCCGCGGTCTGCGTGACGTGCCCGGCGGAGGTGCCGGCGTCGTCGATCCGGCAGTGCACCGGCAGCATCGCGAGGCACGGCCCGACCAGGTCGAGGGTGGCCGCGGTCCGGCCCGCGGCGGCGACACCGAGCACCAGCTCCGGCATCGCGGCGCGCCGGGCGACGACCAGCGCCCACGCGGACAGCAGCACCGCGTTGCGGGTCGAGCCGGTGTGCCGGGCGAGCCGCTCGCAGGCCGCGACCGCGACCGGGGACAGGCCGAAGACCAGCCGGGTGCCGGCCCGGCCCGGTCGCCGGGGCGCGTCGCTGGGCAGTTCCACGGTGGCCGGCGCGCTCTCCAGTTCGGCGGCGCGCCGGTCGGCCCGTTCGGCCGTTCCGGCCGCGCGCTCGGCGGCGACTACCACGTCCATCGACGGCGCGGACGCGGTCGGGTCGGTGCCGCCGAGGCCGGCCACCAGCTCGCGCAGCAGCAGGCCGACGCCCCAGCCGTCGACCAGCGCGTGGTGCACCAGCACCGAGACCACCGTGCGGTCCGGCCCGGCCGCGGCGGCCGCGAACACCACCGGCGGCCGGCGGAACGGGTCGAGCAGGCCGCTCGCGGCGGCCGACAGGGTCGCCTGCGCGGTGGCGACCGGGTCACCGGTGGCCGGCGGCAGCGGCTGGTCCAGCAGGATGGGCGTCCAGGCGGGCAGCACCCGTCGCCGCAGCCCGTCGCCGCCGGCCGGGACGAACACGGTCCGCAGCACCTCGTGCCGGCGGGTCAGCGCGGCGAGCACCGCGCGCAGCCGGGCCGGATCGAGCGGGCCGCGCAGGTCGAGGCTGAACAGCAGATGGAACGGCGTGCCGCCGTGCAGCTGCTCGCCAACCAGCATGGCCCGTTGCACCCGCGAGGCCGCCGGCAGCGCCGCCGGGCCGTCCCCAGCCGGCCCGGCGGCCTCCGCCGCGCTCACCGGCACCGCGTCGGCCGGCCCGGCGGCCGGCGGCGTTTCCGCATCCGCGATCACCGGCGTCCCGTCCGCCAGCACGGTGGCCAGCGGCTCCGGTCCCAGCAGCGCCGCCACCGCGACGCGGCGGCCGTGCCGCCGCTCCAGCAGGGCGGCCAGTTCCAGCGCCCGCAACGACGTGCCGCCCAGGGCGGTGAACGAGTTCCGCCGCGTCGCGGCCGCGGTGAGGTTCTGGCCGAGCACCTCGGCGCACAGGTCGATGAGTTCCACGCAGCGATCGTGGCCGCCGCGGCGGGGCGGCACCCAGACCCGGACGGGGCGGCCGATCGGGCGCACTTTCGGCCGCCCCGGTCGGGTCTGCCCGGCGCCACCCCGCCGCGCCGACGCTTCCGGTGCGGGCCGGCCGACCGGCTGCCCGATGAGGAGGCAAGGTGAGGAGGCAGACGGTGGCACCCGAATTCGAGCCGGATCAGGCTCTGCTGTCCACGATGGCCGACGTCGCGGGCCGGCGCTTCGACCACGTGATCGTCGGCGGGGGGTGCGTCGGCACGGTGCTGGCGGCGAGCCTGCTCGACCGCGACCCGCACGCCCGGGTCCTGATCCTGGAACAGGGCCCCTGGCTGCTCGGCGAGCACGTGCAGGACCTCGCGCCGCAGACCCAGGCGCTGATGGACACGGCGATCGCGACCCCGTGGCGGACGGCCGGCGACCTGTTCCTGGCCGCCCAGATCCCGCACCTCGGCGGCCGGGCCCTGTTCTGGAGCGGCTGGACCCCGCAGCCCCGCCCGGACCAGCTGCGGGCCTGGCCGGCGCCGGTGGTCCGGGAGCTCGGCAGTTACTGGGCCGAGGCGCGCGAGGTGCTCGGCGTGCACACCGCCGCCTACGGCCCCCTGCACGACATGGTGCGCGCCCGGATCAGGCGGGCGCTGCCCGGCTGCCCCGGCCTGGAGACGCCGGCCAGCCCCGAACAGCTCGACGCGCTGCTGGCGAGCGCGATGCGCCCCCGGACGGCCGGCCGCAGCCGGTTCAGCCCGGTACCGGTCCTGGTCGGGCTGCTGCGGGCGCACCCGGACCGGTTCGCGGTGGTCGCCGAGTGCCCGGTCGAGGGGTTCCGGCTGGCCGGCACCGAGGCCGGCGCTGAGGCCGTCGCGGTACGCACCGCGCACGGCGACCTGCCGCTGGACGGCGCCCGGCTGCTGCTGGCCAACGGCACCGTGGAGAGCACCCGGCTGGTGCTCGACGCGCTGCCGGCCGAGCGGCGGCCGCTGGCCGGTCGCAACCTCAACGGTCACGTCGGCAGCTGGTTCGCCTGCCGGGTTCCGCGCTCGGCGTTCCCCGGCCTGCCCGAGGGCCATGTGCTCGGCGCCTACTACCTGGACGGCGGCATCCCCGAGCGGCAGTTCCACCTGCAGCTGATCGCCAGCGCCACCACCGACGCGGCCCGCGATCACGACCGGATCTACCGGAGCGTGCCGGAGCTGTCCGGCGCGGACATCATGGCCCAGCTCGCTGCCGACGAGCACGTCGTGTTCCTCGTACGCGGCCTCGGGGAGATCTCCACGGACGGCCCGGCGGAATCGCCGGTTGCGGTGCGCCTCGGCGCGGACGGCACGACCGAGGTGGACCTCCGGCTGGACCCGGCCGACCGGCGCATGTGGGACGCGCTGGACGCCTGCCAGGACGCCCTGCTGGCCGGGCTGTTCGACGGCGAGCAGCTCGAATACTGGTCGTCCGAGGAGCAGCGGTGGACCGCCGGCCCGCCGGCCGCCCGGCGGCAGCCGTTCCTGATGCACGAGGCCGGCACGCTCTGGATGGGCGAGTCGCCGGACGATTCGGTCACCGACCTGCACGGCCGCCCGCACGGGGTGACCAACGTGCACGTCGCCACCGCGGCGGCGTTCCCGACCGAGGGTTCCTGGAACCCGACGCTGACCATGGTCGCGATGGCGGTGCGTCTGGCCGCGCACCTGGCCGCGGAGGCGACCTGCCCGCCGGCCCGGCCGCTCGTGACGGCGGCCCGGTGATGCAGGTCCGCATCCACGTCGAGCCGACCGAGGTCGGTGCCTCCTACGCCGAGCTGTCCCGGGCCGCGCGGGCCGCCGAGGAATGCGGCTTCGACGGCTTCTTCCGGTCCGACCACTACCTGCGGTTCGGCGACCGGACCGGCCCGGCCGCACCGAGCGACGCGTGGACGACGCTCGCCGGCCTGGCCCGGGACACCCGGTCGATCACGCTCGGCACGCTGGTCAGCCCGGTCACCTTCCGCTCGCCGGCGCAGCTCGCGATCCAGGTGGCGGACGTCGCCGAGATGTCCGGCGGCCGGGTCGAGCTGGGCCTCGGCACCGGCTGGCACGGCGCCGAGCACACCGCGTACGGGATCGCCTTCCCGCCGCGGCGGTACGCCCGGCTGGCCGAGCAGATCGAGGTGCTGACCGGCCTCTGGGCCGCGACCGGGCCGTTCACCTTCCACGGCGAGCACTACTGCCTGGACGCCGCGCCACCGCCACGCCGCGATCCCGGCCGGCCCGCGCCACCGCTGATCATCGGCGGGATGGGTGCCCGGCGCACGCCCGAGCTGGCCGCCCGGCACGCCGCCGAGTACAACGCGCTGGCCGCCCCGCCCGCGGTCGCCGCCGCCCGCTACGAACTGGTCGGCAAGCTCGCCGCGCAGTCCGGCCGGCAGGTCGTCTGCTCGACGCTGCAGACCGTCTGCTGCGGCCGCACCGACGCCGAGGTGGCCCGCCGGGCAGCGGCGCTCGGCGAACCGCTCGGCCCGGACGCGTTCGCCGGCACCCCGGACGCCGTCGCCGAGCGGATCCACCGCTACGCCGAGGCCGGCGCCACCCGCGTCTACCTGCGGGTGCTCGACCTCGGCGACCTCGACCACCTGGAACTGCTGGCCGCCGCCGTGCTGCCCCAACTATGAGGCTGCCCCAACTATGAGGAGGAGACCATGCCGACCACCACCGCGCCCGACATCGAGGGCCGCAGCAAGCGGCTCTGGCTGCGCGACGACGGCACCTGCGACGTCGAGCTGATCCCGAGCCTGCGCAGCTTCACCTACCACCGGGACGAGCTGATCGAGGACACCGGGCCGCTGCGGCTGGACTTCTACGAGCGGGCCGCCGCCCGGCTCGGCGAGGCCGGCATCCGCACCGCGTTCCGGGGCCGGCTCGGTCCGGTCCGCTACCGGGCCGCCTACCGGCCGGCCCCGCCGTTCGAGGTGATCGTCAAGAACCGTGCGGTCGGCTCGACCACGGTCAAGTACCCGGGCCTGTTCCCGGCCGGCGAGCCGCTGCCCCGCCCGGTGGTGAAGTTCGACTACCGGGTCGACCCGGAGGACCAGCCGATCGGCGAGGACTACCTGCGTGCCCTGGACGTGCCGGTGGACGCGTTCCGGGAGACCGCGCTGGCCGTCAACACCGCGCTGCGGTCCTGGTTGCACCCGCTGGACCTGTGGGACTTCTGCCTGATCCTGGCCACCGACACCGACGGGACGCCGATCGTCATCTCCGAGGTGTCGCCGGACTGCATGCGGCTGCGGCACCCGGACGGCGCGAAGCTCGACAAGGACCTGTTCCGCGACGGCGGCCGGCCCGAGGAGATCGTCGCGGCCTGGCGCAGGCTGCTCGATGAGCTCGGCTGACGACCGGCCGGTCGCCCTGGTGACCGGGGCGACCCGGGGCACCGGCCGGGCCGTCGCCCGGGAGTTGCACCGGCGCGGCTACGCGGTGGCCGCGCTGCACCGGGGCCGGTCCGGCGACGACTGGCTCACCGAACTCGAGTGCGATCTCACCGATCCGGGCGCCCCGCCGGCCGAGCTACTCGCCCGGTTCGGCCGGCTGGACGCCGTGGTCTGCAACGCCGCGGTCCGCCGGCTGGGCCCCGTGGCCGACCTGGACCCGGCGGCCTGGGACGAGTCGGTGGCGGTCAATCTCAGCTCGGTGTTCCGGCTGATCCGGGCCACGCTGCCGGCCGTCCGCGCGGCGGCCGGCAGCTACGTGGTGATCGGCAGCCACGCCGGCACGCACTTCTTCGAGGGCGGTGCCGCCTACAGCGCCACCAAGGCGGCGCTGCGCGCGCTGGTGGAGACCTTGCTGCTCGAGGAGCGCCGTCATGGCGTACGGGCAACGCTCGTGCACGCCGGTGCGATCGCGAATCGGCCGGGCGACCGGAGCCCGTACAAGATGGCCGTGGAATCGGTCGCCAGGTGGGTCGCCATGATCGTCGCCGACCAGCCGCCCGACCTGGCCGTGGGTGAGATCGAAATCAGACCGGCCCGGCTACGGACACCCGCGGTCGCCGGGCTGGCCCGGCTGCAGGACGTCTGAGGCCAGGATGGCGACCTCGGTGCGGTTGGTGCAGCCCAGCTTGACCAGCAGGCTGGAGACGTGCCGCTTGACCGAGTGGCTGGAGATGTCCAGGCTGCGGGCGATCTGTTGGTTGCTGCGCCCGCGGGCGACGAGGGCCATCACGGTCTGCTCCCGAGCGGTGAGCCGGCCGACCGGCATGGCCGGGATCTCCGGTGCTTTCTCGGGCGGGCGTGCCATCGCGTTTCGCAGCGCGGCCGGCAGCGAGGCGGCCACCGCCCGGCGCAGCAACTCGTGCCGGAAGTGCAGGGTGCCGTCGCCGGCTCGCAGCAGGTCCGCGTCCAGCGCCTCCTGCCAGGCCGGCAGCAGCGCCGCGACGGTGCTGCCGGTCATCCCGGCGACCTCGTCCGGGTCGACCGCCGGGCCGAGCACGGCCGCGACGCACAGCAGTTGCCGGCAGCCCGGACTCAGCCCGGCCAGCACCGTGCGGGCGAGCGCCACGGTCGCCTCGGGCAACGCGGCCGGCCCGGCTGACACCGCTAGCCCGTCGTCGATCGCGACGCGGCCCTCGTCGTGCAGGCCGGCCACCAGCGACCGGGTCCAGTCCGGATCGCCGGCCGCGGTGGCGACCAGATCGAGAACAGCTTCGGCCGGCGGGGCACCGAACACCGCGGTGCACAGCCGGAGGATCGCGTCGGGCGTCATGCCGGGATGATGCGGAGACTCGCTCAGAGTCCGCTCCTAGTCGGCTCCGAGCCGGCGTCCTACCATCCTGGCCATGGTGCTCGACGCGGAGCGGCGGTGGAGCCGGCGGGCGGTGCTGCTGGCCGCCGGCGGGCTGGTCGCCGGCTGCTCGGGGCGGCCGGAGACCGACCGGGTCCCGTTGCGCCTGGCCACCGGCCCGGCCGGCGCGGTCTACCGGCGGATCGGGGGTGCCCTGGCCGAAAGCATCAACGAGCGGGTGCCCGGCGCCACCGTGACCACCGTCCCCAGCGGCGCGTCCACCGACAACATCAGGATGCTCCGGGCCGGCGCGGTGCATCTCGGACTGACCAGCCTGGACGCGCTGATCACCACGGACGGCAGTGTGCCCGGCGGGTTGTCCGCGGTGTGCCGGCTCTACGACAGCCACCTGCACCTTGTCGTGCTGGCCGCCTCCCGGATCACCAGGTGCGCCGACCTCGCGGGGCGGCGGATCTCGCTCGGTGCGCGCGACTCGGGCACTGAGTTCACCTCGTCGCGGGTGCTCGCGCTCGGCCGGGTGCGGGCCGGCGGGCGGCATCTCAGCCAGGCCGAGTCGGCCGCGTTGCTGCTCGACGGCGGGATCGACGCGATGTTCTCGCTGACCGGGGTGCCGACGCCGGCCGTCACCGAGCTGGCCGAGCGGCATCCGATCCGGCTGATCCCGCTGGCCGGCGAGGCCGACGCACTCGTCACGGCCTATCCGGGGCCGTATGTTCCGGCCACGATCGCGCCGACCGCGTACCCGGGTGTGCCGGCGACCCCGACCGTGGCGGTGCCCAACGTGCTGCTCGTGCGCGACGACGTGCCGCACGACCTGGTCTACGCGATCACCGACACGATCTTCACGCACACTCAGACGATGGTGCCGGAGGGGTTGCGGATCAACGTGCGCACGGGGATCGCCACCGCGTCGGTCCCGCTCCATCCGGGGGCGGTCAGCTGGTTCCGAGATCGGAAGCGGTGATCGGCAGCGCCACGATCGCGGCGAAGCCGTGGCCGGAACCGTCCGGGCGCGGCAGGCCCTCCGCCAGGCGCAGCTCACCGCCGGCCGCGCCGGCCAGGTCGGCGCAGATCGCCAGGCCGAGGCCGGTGCCGGGGACGTTCTGGTGTTTCGGCGACCGCCAGAAGCGGCGCAGCGCCTGACCGCGCTCGGCCTCGTCCAGGCCCTGACCGTCGTCCCGGACGCTGATCAGCACCCGGTCGCCGTCCCCGACCCGGGCACTCACCTCGATCAACCGCGCTTCGGAGAGCCGCAGCGCGTTGCTGATCAGCTCGTCCAGGATGCTGCCCAGGCCGCCGGGCGGCTCGAGCAGCCGCAGGCCGGGCGGCACGTCGACGGCCAGGGTCTCGCCCGCGGTCGCGGTCAGTGCCCGCCACCGGTCCAGCCGGGTGGCCAGCACCGCGTCCAGGTCCACCGGGGACGCCGTGCGCATGCTCTCCATCCGGGCGCTGGCCTGCAGCGAGTTGAGCATCCGCTGCATCGCCTTGAGTTCGTCCACCGCCATGGCGTACACCTGCTTGCCGTTGTCGCCCGGAGCGAGGTGCGGCGCCAGGCTCTCCACCGCCAGCCGCAGGCTGGTCAGCGGGTTGCGCAGCTGGTGCGAGGCGTCGGAGACGAACGCCCGCTGGCGCTGCACCGCGTTCTCGACCGCGTCCATCATGGTGTTGAACGAGGCCGCCAGCCGCCGCAACTCGGCCGGGCCGGCCTCGGCCTCGGCCCGGGTGGTCAGGTCGCCCCGGGAGATCCGCGCGGTGGCCGCGTCCAGCTGGCGCACCGGGCGCAGCACCCACGCCGACACCGGCCAGGCGACCGCCACCAGCGCGATCAGCGGCAGCAGCCCGAGCCCGGCGAGACGGGCCCAGCGGGCCAGGATGCGGTCCCGGGTGCGGGACAGGTCGGAGATCGTCACGACCGCGCCGACCACCTCGCTGTCCCGGCCCACCGGCTCGGCCACCACCAGCGCGGAGTCGTGCCACGGCGCCCACTCCCGGGACGGTTCGGAGCGCGCGCCGGCCAGCGCCGCGGTCACGATGCCGGGCAGGGCCGGCTCGGCGCCGGCGGCCGTGCGGTAGGCGTCGGCCGGGCCGAGCAGCACCATCCCGGAGGTGTCGATCACCGCCACCGGGATGTCGTACAGGCGGTGGTAGCGGGTCAGTTCCTCCTGGAGTGCCTCGGTGCGGCCGGTGGACAGCGCGGTGTCGGCCAGCGAGGCGAACCGGCCGATGTCGTTGAGGCGATCGACGTACACCTCCTGCATTTCTCTTTCCGCCACGGTGACACCGAGCGGAACGCCGAGCGCCACCACCAGCAGGACGGCGAGCGGCACCAGGACGACGAGCAGGCGGCGGTGCACGGCCGGTCAGCCGATCAGCTCCGGCGCGTCGGCCAGCAGCCGGTAGCCCACCCCGTGGACCGTGCGGATGACCACTGCCGGCCCGAGCTTGTGCCGCAGCGCGGCGATGTGCGTGTCCAGGGTGCGGCTCGACGGCTCCCAGGTGGCGCCCCAGATCTGGTCGAGGATGACGTCCCGGCTGACCACGTTGGGCGCGCGCCGGGCCAGCAGCAGGAGCAGGTCGAACTCCTTGCGGGTCAGGGTCACGGCGGTGCCGCCGACGGTGACCTCGCGGGCGCCGACCCCGATCCGGATCGAGCCGACCACGAGCGGCTCGTCCGGGTGAGTCTGCGCCCGGGCGGTGCGGGTGCGTCGCAGCACGGCGTCGATGCGGGCCAGCAGTTCCGCTACGCCGAACGGCTTCACGATGTAGTCGTCGGCGCCGGCCCGCAGGCCCCGGACGCGGTCGTGCTCCTCGGACCGCGCGGTCACCGCGATGACCGCCGTCTCGGGCCGGTCGCGCAGCCGGCGGATCACGTCGAGCCCGTCGCCGTCGGGCAGGCCCAGATCGACCAGGACGACATCGGACGGTTCGGCGCTCGCGGCCTCGGCGGCGGTGGCGACCCGGTGCACCTCGAAACCGGCCTGGGCCAGGACGGTCACCAGACCACGCGCCACGCGGTCGTCATCCTCGATGACGGTGATCCGCATACCGGCGGATTCTACTTCTTGGGATTCCTCTGACACCATCGGCGTCCACACCGGTCAAACTGACCTGATGAGAATGACCAGGATGATCGCCGCGCTCAGCGCCGTTTCGCTGGTCGCCGCCTGTTCCGGCAACGGCGGTACCGAGGGCAGCGGCAGCGGCGGGGGATACCCGGACCAGAACATCACCATCGTCGTGCCGTTCAGCGCCGGCGGCCCGACCGACACCGTCACCCGGATGATCGCCGACCCGATGGCGAAGGCGCTCGGCGGCAAGATAGTCGTGCAGAACGTCGAGGGCGCCGGCGGCACGGTCGGCGCCGGCCAGGTCGCGCGCGCCAAGCCGGACGGCTACACGGTGCTCATGCACCACATCGGCATGTCCACGGCGCCGGCCCTCTACAAGGACCTCGGGTACCAGCCGCTCGAGGACTTCGAGACGGTCGGGCTGGTCACCGAGGTGCCGATGACCGTGGTGGCCCGAAAGAACTTCGAGCCCACCACCTTCGGAGAACTCGTGACCTACGTGAAGGCGAACGCCGGCAAGGTCACCCTGGCCAACGCCGGCATCGGAGCCGCGTCGCACCTCTGCGGCCTGCTGTTCCAATCGGCCGCGGGGGTCAAACTTCAAGAGGTCCCGTACGAGGGAACCGGCCCGGCCCTGACCGACCTGGTCGGCGGTCAGGTCGACTTCATGTGCGACCAGACGACCAACACCAGTGGCCAGATCGCGGCCGGCGAGGTCAAGGCGTACGCGGTCACCACGCCCGACCGGGTGAAAAGCCTGCCGGATGTGCCCACCACGGCCGAGGCCGGCATGCCGCAGCTGGCGGTGAGCGTCTGGCACGGCCTCTACGTGCCGGCCGGCACCCCGCCGGAGGTGGTGCAGAAGCTGTCCGCCGCGCTGACCGCGGCCCTGGCCGACCAGGCGGTCATCGACCAGATGGCGAAACTCGGCACCGCACCGGTACCGGCGGCCGACGCGACCCCGCAGGCGCACGAGGCCAAGCTCACCGAGCAACTCAGCATCTGGGCCAAGATCATCGCCGACGCCGGGGTCAAGGCCTCCTGAGGTGGAACGCCGCCGATCGTTCCCGGATGTACTGGCCGGGAGCCTGTTCGTCCTGATCGGAGGCGCCTTCGCGGTGGGGTCGCTCGGCTACGAGCTGGGCACCCCGCTGCGGATGGGCCCCGCCTACTTCCCGCTGCTGGTCGGCGCGATCCTGGCCGCCCTCGGCCTGGCGATCGTGGTGAAGGGCCTGATCGCCGGCGAGGTGCCCGCGTTCGGCCCGGTGCCGTGGCGCGCGGTGGCCGCCATCGTGACCGCGGTCCTGTTCTTCGGGTTCACCGTGCAGGGCCTCGGTTTCGTGCCGGCGTCGTTCGTTACCGCGCTGCTGACCACCCTGGCCAGTGCACGCGTACGCCCGCTGCCGGCGCTCGCCGTGGCGGCCGGCCTGACGGTGGCCGCCACGCTCATCTTCGTCGTCGGCCTGCAGCTGCGGGTACCGCTCTGGGGCTCCTGGCTCCCGTTCTGAGGTCACATGGATCTGCTCAACAACTTGACGCTGGGCTTCTCGACCGCCCTGCTGGTGCAGAACGTCCTCTACTGCTTCGTGGGCGTGCTGCTCGGGACGGCGGTCGGCGTGCTGCCCGGCATCGGCCCGACCGCGACGGTGGCGATGCTGCTGCCGATCACGTTCAACTTCGAGCCGGTCACCGCGCTGATCATGCTGGCCGGCATCTACTACGGCGCCCAGTACGGCGGCTCCACCACGGCCATCCTGATCAACCTGCCCGGCGAGTCGTCGGCGGCCGTGACCGCGCTCGACGGCCACGCGATGGCGCGCCAGGGCCGGGCCGGTCCGGCGCTGGCCGCCGCGGCGATCGGCTCGTTCTTCGCCGGCACGGTCGCCACCGTGGTGCTGGCCGTGGCCGCCCCGCCACTGGCCCGGGTCGCGCTGCGGTTCGGCCCCGCCGAGTATTTCTCGCTGGTGCTGCTCGGCCTGATCGTCTCGATCGCGCTGGCCCGCGGCTCGGCTCTCAAGGCGCTCGCGATGATCACGCTGGGCATCCTGTTCGGCACGGTCGGCCAGGACATCTACTCCGGCACCCCGAGGTTCGTCTTCGAGCAGCGCGAACTCTACGGCGGCATCGACTTCGTGTCGGTCGCGGTCGGCATGTTCGGCGTGGCCGAGATTCTGCGCAACCTGGAGAACGAGGACACCCGGGCGGCCATCGTCAGCAAGGTGAAAAACCTGTGGCCGACCCGCGAGGACCGGCGCCGGATGGCGGCCCCGATCCTGCGCGGCACCGGCCTGGGCGCGGCACTGGGCGTGCTGCCCGGCGGCGGCCACGTGCTGGCGTCGTTCACCTCGTACGCGGTGGAGAAGCGCATCTCCCGCCGCCCCGCCGAGTTCGGCACCGGCGCCATCGAGGGCGTGGCCGGCCCCGAGTCGGCCAACAACGCCGCCGCCCAGACGTCCTTCATCCCGCTGCTCACCCTGGGCCTGCCCGCGCACCCCGTGATGGCTCTGATGGTCGGCGCCTTCATCGTGCACGGCATAACCCCGGGCCCGAACGTCATCACCGACGAGCCGGCCCTGTTCTGGGGCCTGATAGCGTCGATGTGGATCGGCAACGTCCTGCTGGTCCTGCTCAACCTGCCGCTGATCGGCATCTGGGTGCGCATGCTGCGCATCCCCTACACGGTCCTGTTTCCCACGATCGTCCTGTTCGCCGCGATCGGCACGTATTCGCTGGGCTTCAACGCCTACGACGTCTACGCGATAGCTTTCTTCGGCATCCTCGGCTACGTCCTGATCAAATGCGGCTGCGAGCCGGCCCCGTTGCTGCTCGGCTTCGTCCTGGGCCCACTGCTCGAGGAAAACCTGCGCCGAGCCCTGATCATCTCCCGAGGCGACGCCACCGTCTTCCTGACCCGCCCGATCTCCGCAGCTTTGCTGATCCTGGCGGTGGCCGCGCTGGTGGTGGCCGCCCTCCCCATGATCCGCAAACGCCGGGACAAGGTCTTCACCGAAGACGAGTAACAACCCCCCGCGCTACACCCAACCCTCCCGCGCCCGCGCTGGCCCGCGCCCCGCCCGTGCCCGGGCCCGGCCGTGCCCGCGCCGATCTTGTGGAGTTCCTGTTCGCTCGACTTTCGCCATTGTCCGCTTTGCGCTGGGGTGAGTGTGTCCGGAAAGGATGGAATCTTGGGGTTTGCGTCGCGGGCTGTGCCGAATGGTGGAACGGCCTTTCAGCTTGCGGGACCTCGGGGCATCAGGTGAGAGGCGGTCCCGCGATACGGCACGGTGGCCATATCGTGGGAGCCGGCGCCCGGTGTCTTATGGCGTTGCCGTGCTGGCTGCGGGGGTGGGCTCGGCGGCTGCCGGAATCTCGGCTCGGCGCCAGCGGGTTGCGACGGCCGGCTCCTTTTTCTGCACCGGCTGCCGCACGGCTGCTTCGCGGCGGTTGGGCAGTGCCAGGCGGAAGACCTTGAACCAGGCGGACGCTACCTGCTTGGGCAGTGGACCGCTGGTGTAGCTGAGCCCGTACCGCTGAAACAAGTCTTTGATTTTGGGCGCGATCTCCCGGTAGCGGTTGCTCGGCATGTCCGGGAACAGGTGGTGCTCGATCTGGTGTGAGAGGTTGCCGGTCATCAGGTGCATGGCCTTGCTGCCGCTGATGTTGGCCGAGCCGAGCATCTGGCGCAGGTACCACTCGCCGCGGGTTTCGCCCTCGATGGACGTCTTTTCGAAGGTCTCGACTCCGCTGGGAAAGTGGCCGCACATGATCACCGAGTGGGCCCACAGGTTGCGGATCACGTTGGCCACGAAGTTGGCGGCGATGGTGTGCAGGAACGACGGGCCGGACAGTGCGGGGTGGATGACGTAGTCCTTCAGCATCTGCTTGCCGATTTTGCGGCGGACCTGCTTGAGCGCGGCCCGGAACTTCGGGTCGCGGCGGCGCTCCCTGGTGGCCAGGTTCTTACCCAGTTCGAGGTCGTACGCCGCGATGCCGTACTCGAAGAAGCAGGCGTTGACGAAGTTGTAGAGCGGCTGGCCCAGGTGCGCCGGGTGCCAGCGCTGGTCCTCGTCGACGCGCATGATGCCGTAGCCGAGGTCGTTGTCCCGGCCGATCACGTTCGTGTAGGTGTGGTGCAGCTCGTTGTGCGAGTGCTTCCACTGCTCGGCGGGGGAGGCGTGGTCCCACTCCCACTTCGTCGAGTGGATCTTCGGGTCGCGCATCCAGTCCCACTGGCCGTGCAGGACGTTGTGGCCGATCTCCATGTTCTCCAGGATCTTGGCGACCGTCAGGCCCGCGGTGCCGACCAGCCAGGCCGGCGGGAACAGCGAGAACAGCAGCACCCCGCGGCTGCCCAGCTCAAGACCGCGCTGCCAGGCGATGACCCGGCGGATGTACGCGGCGTCGTTCGCGCCCCGGCTGGCCATCACCTCGTCGCGGATGGCGTCGAGCTCGATGCCGATCTGCTCGATGTCGTCCGGGGTCAGGTGCGCGATCGGGTTGGCGGACTTGCGTTGCAGCGTGGTCATCGGGGTCCTCAGTGATCGAAGGTGCAGGGGCCGGCGGCGGCCGAGACGCAGGTCTGAACGGGGATGCGGTCGCCCGGCTCGGCGACGGTGAGCGTGCCGTCGCGCAGGTCGCGGACGGCGCCCTCGCGCAGCGGCAGCACACAGGAGAAACAGATGCCCATCCGGCAGCCGGACGGCA
Organism: Paractinoplanes rishiriensis; assembly: GCF_016862375.1. GTDB lineage: Bacteria > Actinomycetota > Actinomycetes > Mycobacteriales > Micromonosporaceae > Actinoplanes > Actinoplanes rishiriensis. Next base: position 29,254 of record NZ_BOMV01000077.1, read on the forward strand.
TCAGCACGCCGGCCGCCTCGCCGGACTCCAGCAGCGGCCGCGAGCCGTCGGTCGGCACCACGGTGCCGGTCTGCGCGAACGTGACCGGGCCGCCCTCGCCGCTGTTCAGCAGCACCGGGCGGAAGCGTTCGGTGCGCAACAGGCCGGTGCCGGCCCAGTGTTCCTCGAGGTCGTCGAGCATCTCGTTGGGGCCGCACGCCCAGGCCTGCCGCTCGAACAGGTCGGGCACCAGGCCGGCCAGGTCGGCGGGCTTGATCCGGCCGTCGGCCCGGGTGTGCCGCTCGATCAGGCGGATCCGCCCCGCGGCGGCGAGCGACCGCAACTCGGCGCCGAAGACGACCGCCTCCGGAGTGGGTGCCGAGTGCACGACCACGACGTCCGGCAGGTCCGGCAGCGCGCTGCGGAGCATGCCCATGACCGGGGTGATGCCGCTGCCCGCGGTCAGGAACAGCGCCTTGGCCGGCCGCGGATCGCTCAGCACGAACTCGCCGGTCGGCGGTTCGAGATGCAGGATCATGCCGCGCCGGGCGTTGGTGATGAGGTGGTTGCTGACCGCGCCGCCGGGGACGGCACTCACCGTGATGGTGACCAGGTCACCGGGCCGGCTGGTGATCGAGTACGAGCGCCAGAGGCGTACGCCGTCAATGTCCGCACCGACCCGGAGGTACTGTCCTGGCTGATGTGGCAGCCAGCCCCGGCCCGGCCGCAGCACCAGGGTGGCGCTGGTCGCGGTCTCGGGACGCACCGCCTCGACCCGGGCGCGCAGCACGGCCGGGTTCCGCAGCGGGGCGATCACGTCGAGGTAGTCGGCCGGGACCAGCGGCGTGGTCAGCAGTTCGACGACGCGCCAGGCGCCGGTCCGCAGGGTGCGCATGAGTCAAGCTTTACCGCGATCCGGGTTAGAATCCTGACCAGGCGAAGTGAATCATGGCGACTAGTTTGTTCGCGGAGAACAAAATGATGGATATACGCGCCTTCCGGTTACCGCCTGCGGTGGTGGCACCGCTGCGCGACCGGCTGCCGCACGTCGCCACCCGGGCCATCGACGCGATCACCGCCGAGGTGCCGGCCTATGCCGAGGCGTTCGCCGGCGACATGGGTGCGAAGATCGAACGTGCCGTCCGGGCCGCGCTGGGCACGTTCCTCGGCCTGGTCTCGCGAGCGTACGGGCCCGAACCGCACTCGCCGCTGACCCCCGGCCTCGAGGCCGCGTACGCGCTCGGCCGGGGTGAGGCCCGCAGCGGCCGGAGCCTGGACGCCCTGCTGGCCGCCTACCGGGTGGGCGCCCGCGTCTCCTGGCACGAACTGGCCGCGATCAGCGTCGCGGCCGGTCAGCCCGCCGCCGCCATCGCGCACTTCGCCGAGCTGGTCTTCGCCTACATCGACGAGCTCTCCGCGGCCAGTGTGGCCGGGCACGCCGACGAACTGGCCTCCTCGGGCCGGGCCCGGATCCGCCACCTGGAGCAGCTCACCCAGGCGTTGCTGAACGGCGAGGCGGAACACTCGGTGGTCGCGGCCGCCCAGCGCGCCGACTGGTCACCGCCGCAGACGCTGACCGCCGTGCTGGTGCCCGAGCATGCCGCCCGCACGGTGGTGGATCTGCTCGACCGCCGCACGTTGCGGCTCAGCGAGGCTGGACAGGCCGTCCTGCTGGTGCCCGACGCCTCCCCGTCCGCGTTGCTGGGCCTGCTGCGCGGCCAGCGCGCGGTGGTCGGTCCGGTGCGTCCGTGGATGCAGGTGAAGGCGTCGTACGACCGGGCTGTGCGCACCCTGCAGCTGCCCGCCCTGTCCACCGCCGACTATGTCGTCGACACTGAGGACCACCTGGTCGCCCTGGTGCTGACCGCCGACCCGCAGGCGCTGGCCGACCTGCGTGCGCGGGTGCTGGAGCCGCTGTCGGCCGAGACCGAGGTTTCGGCCGCCAAGCTGGCCGAGACGCTGCGCAGCTGGCTGCGGCACCAGGGCCGGCGCGAGGAGGTGGCCGCCGAGCTGTTCGTCCATCCGCAGACGGTGCGCTACCGGATGACCCGATTGCGAGAGCTGTACGGGGACAGACTGCGCGACCCGGACTGGCTGGCGTCGCTGACCATCGCGCTCGCGCTACCATATCCTAGTAATCCGATAGCTAAGCATTGACATAGCCGACCCGCGTCGGCACAGTGTGGGCATGAGTCTCGGGGTGCGGTCGGCGATCGCCTATCACGGCCCGGTCGCGGTGGCCTGGCTGCTGCTCACCGGCGCGTACACGTTCCTGGCCGCCCTGCACGCGGTGGCCGCGCTGGCAGTCGTCCTGGTGCTGTTCATGGCGGTCGCGTTCTGGTGCTTCCTGCTGGTCCTGAACGCCGAGGACTGCTGGAACAACTACCGCCGCCAGAAGCGCCTCGCGGCCACATTCGGAGCCTTGCTGCTGGGGACCCTGGCGAGCGGTGTCGGCTTCGGCTGGTGGCTCACCGCCTGACCGGGCCGACACCGCTGAAGCAGGTCAGCCCCGGGTGTACCGGCCGGCCGTCACGGTCAGCGCCCGGGTCGCCCCGGTGATGCTGCCGCCGGTGTAGAGGCCGCCGGTGCTCGTCCCGGTCACGGTGCCGCCGGTGTAGATGTCGTACGACTGGCCGTTCGTGATCCGGTTGGAGGAGTAGACGACCTCGAAGAAGGTCTTCGCCGAGCGGTACGACGCCAGCACCGTGCTGCCCTGCACGACGTGCACGATCGTGCCGGCCGCGCGGTTCGTGGTGAAGACCGGGGCCACGAAGCTCTGCCCGCCGGTCGGCACCCGGCCGAACGTCGCCAGCGAGGTCATCCCGGCGCCGAGCAGCACGCCGCCGGTGATGGAGATCGCGCCGTTCGCGTCGATCGCGCCGTCACCGCCGCGGGCGCCGCTGGTCGGGCCGTTCACCACCACGGTGCCGCCGGACAGGGTCAGCGAGCCGTTGGAGTCCAGGCCGTCCTTGCCCGCGTCGGCGATCACCGTGCCGCCGGAGATGCGGACGTACGCCTTCGTGGACGTCGCGAACTCGTCCAGGCCCTCCTCGACCGCGTTGATCGAGTCGTCGGTGGACACCACGTTGGTGGTACCGCCGGTGATCGACAGTTCCATCGTCTCCAGCGCCTCGAACGACCGGGTCACGTTGATCGTGCCGCCGGCGACGGTCAGCCGGTTCTGGCCCTTGATGGCGTCGTCCGCGGAGGCCACCGTGATCGCGCCGTTGTTGATCGTCACGATGCCCTTACCGACCTCGGTGTCGTTGGACTTGATGCCGTCGCCAGCGGTCGACGTCACGTTGATGGTGCCGCCGTTGACGGTCAGCGAGTCCTTGCCGCGGATGCTGTCGTCCACCGAGTTCACGGTGATCGTGCCGGACTGTATGACCAGGTTGTCCTTGCTGACGATGCCGTCCTGGTAGTTGGCCCGCACGTTCAGCGCGCCGGTGCCGGCGATGGTCAGCCCGGCGGTGCTGAAGATGGCCGCGTCCGGCTCGTCGGTGTTGGTGTAGGTGGACGCGTCGGTGATGGTGTTGGTCTTGCCGGCGGCCAGCGTGATCGTGACCGCGTCCGCATTCGCGACCTGCAGCGCCGACGAACTCTGATTGGTGATCGAGGCGCCGTTGAGAATCAGTTCGACGGCGCCGGCCGCGGTGGTGTCGACCTTGACATAACCGTTGTTCAGCGTGCCGCTGATGTCGTACTGGCCGGGCGCGGTGATCGTCACGGCGCCGCCGGCGACGGTGACGTTGCTGCCCGAGACGGTTGCGCTGGCGCCGTTCAGGGTGATCGTGGCGGTGGGCGCGGCGACCGCGGCGACGGCCAACGGGCCGGTCACCAGCGCGGTCGTCAATACCGCGAGCACGGCGGTCCGGCGTACGGAGGCATTCATTCGTCAATGTCCTTCCGAGCGGGGGGATGACATTGACGAGTGTAAATGTGTATTGGCTGTGAAGGGACGATTGCGTTAATTCAAAGGAAATCCTGAGGTACGCCGGGTGGCGGTGCGGTGCTCGCGCGTACGGTCAACGTCGTCGCCAGCTCGATGCCGAGCTGGGCGGTGGCCTCGCCGCGGCCCAGCGCGAGCGCCAGCTCGGTGGCGGCCGCGGCCATCTCGGTGAGCGGCTGGCGGACCGTGGTCAGCGGGGGATCGACCATGGCGGCGATCGGCAGGTCGTCGAAGCCCACCACGCTGAGGTCCTCGGGGATGCGCAGGCCGAGGGACCGGGCCGCCTGATAGACACCCAGCGCCTGGAGGTCGTTGCCGGTGACCACCGCGGTGGGCCGGTCCGGCCGGTTGAGCAGGGTCATCGCCGCGCGGTGGCCGTCCTCCTGGGTCAGTCCGGCCGGCACCACCCGGTCGGCGGGGAGGCCGGCCGCCTGCATGGCGGACCGGTAGCCGTCGAGCCTGGCCTGGCAGAACAGGTGGCCGGGCCCGCTGATCACGGCGATGTCGCGGTGGCCCAGCTCGGTCAGGTGGCGGGCGGCCGAGCGGCCGCCGGTCCAGTTGGTGGCGCCGACGAACGGGACGTCGTCGGGCAGTTCGCTGGCCGGGTCGAGCACCACGAACGGGATGCCGCGGGCCCGGAGCTGGTTTCGCTCACTTTCGGAGAGCCGGGCGACGCTGACGACGCACGCCGGGCGGCGGGCCAGGGTGTCGTCGATCCAGTAGCGGATCGTGCTGTGCTCCGGCCCGAACTCGGTGAGGACCAGCCCGACGCGGTGGTCGCGCACCACCCGCTGCACGCCGCGGAGGATCTCGACCCCCCACATGTGGGCCAGCTCGTCGACGACCAGCTCCATCATGTTGCTGCGCGGCACCGCGCTCGATTTCCGGTAGCCGTACTGCGCGATCAGGGCCTGCACCCGCGAGCGGGTTTCCGCCGAGACACCGGACCGGCCATTGATGACCTTGGAGACGGTCGGCACCGAGACGCCGGCCTCCTCGGCGATGTACGAGATGGTCACCGGCCGGCTGCTGTCGCCGTCCGTCTGCTGATCCTGCTCGATCAGTTCCCCTGGCTCCGCGTGCGACAAACCGGGCTCCCTTCCTCGCCGCAGCAAGGATAGGCCAGACCGGCTGGATCAGAAACTTTCATCGATACCCATGCTACGTTTCCCCGGCTCACCACGAAACTTTCTTAGCAGGGGAGAACCATGACATCCTCGCGACGAGCCTTCCTCAACCTGATCGGCCTGGGCGCCGCCGCGGTCGCCACCGGCCCGCTGCTCGCCGGATGCAGCGAGAAGCCGACCGCCTCGGGCGCCGCGCAGAACCTCGACGACGTCGCCGGGCTACTGCCCGCGCACCAGGATCTGGCGCTGTCCATCAAGCCGGACCTCGTCGGCACCCGGCCGGTGCCGGACGGCTACACCACGTACCCGGCCTCGCTGGTCGACGCGATCACCGACAAGCCGGGCACCAGCGGTCAGGAGATCCGGGCGATGACCCCGGTGTGGGGACCGGCGCCGCCCGGGTTCCGGCAGAGCGCCTACCTCCAGGCGGTCAACGCCGAGTTGGGCACGCCGGTGAACTTCACCATCCAGGACGGAGGCACGTACGCCGACAAGCTGAACGCCATGTTCGGCGCGCGCGACGTGCCCGACCTGCTGTGTGTGCCGGGCTGGGAGATCGACAAGATCCCGCGGTTCAGCGACGCCACCAAGGTGCTGTTCACCGACCTCACCGACTACCTCAAGGGCAGCGCCGCCGCGGCGTACCCGATGCTCGCCTCGTTTCCGACCGGGGCGTGGCGCAACGCGGTCTGGAACCAGCGCCTGTACGCCGTGCCGAACCCGACCGACGGGCCGTTCCCGTGGGCGTTGTTCACCCGCAAGGACCTGCTCGACAAGCGCGGCCTCCCGGTGCCGAAGAGCCTGGACGAGCTGCTCACGATGGCCGGGCAGGTCACCGAGCCCAAGAAGAGCGTGTGGGCGTTCGGCGACATCTTCCCGATGGTGCAGATGTACCACCGGGTGCCGGGGGCCAAGGGCGGCTGGCGGCTGGGTGCGAACAAGACTCCCGAGTTCAAGTACGAGACTGCCGAGTACCGGGCCGCACTCGAGGTGATGGCGAAGATCTACCAGGACGGCCTGGTGCACCCGGACATCGTGGCCAGCAAGGGCGCCGACCAGAACCAGTTGTTCGCGCGGAACGGCGCGATCATCTTCGCGCAGGCCGGCGTCGGCTTCTGGCAGGGTGCCCAGGCCGAGCACCAGAAGGTCAACCGGGAGCTGAACATCCAACCCGTGCCGATCTTCGCGGCGGGCGGCGGCGATCCGCTGGTCTGGGGTGCCGCCGACCCGATCTCGTACACCTTCATCAAGGCCGGCCTCGCCAAGGAGCGGGTCGAGGAACTGCTGCGCGTGATCAACTGGTGTTCCGCGCCGCTCGGGACCCAGGAGGCCCAGTTGCGCGACTACGGCCTGGCCGGCAAGCACCACACCGCGACGTCGAACGGGCCGGTCAAGACCGATCTCGCGTTCAAGGAGATCGCCAACCAGTTCTTCTTCATCAGTGGCCGCAACCCCACCGTCGGGCCTTACCCGGACACCCCGAACTACGTGCGGGATGTGCTCGCGTACTCCAACGAGATGGTGAAGTACCTGGAGAAGGACCCGTGGGACGGGCTGAAGCTCGAAATGCCGGCCAAGTACGCGGCCAGCCGGGTGCCCGCGGAGGAGAAGTTCAACGATCTGCTGCGCGGGCGGCGGCCGATGTCCGACTACGACGGGCTGGTACAGGAGTGGAAGGCCAACGGCGGCGAGGAGGCTCGTGCGCTGATGGCCAAGGCCCTGTCCGACGCCGGGCGCTGACAAACCGGCCGGCTGCCGAAACATCGGCAGCCGGCCGTCGCCGGTGGATCAGGCGGTCGTGCCGGTCACCGTGGTGCCGGATTTGGTGATGCGGTACGTGAGCTGGGCGCCGCTCCAGAAGTGGAACGTCAGGTTCACCACCCCGTCGTTGACCTCGGCGAAGAACTCGGGGTGCAGGGTGATGGTGTTGGCCGCGTAGTCGGGCCGGAAGTGCTCCCAGAAGTGCTTGTAGGAGGTCCAGTTCGCCGGGCCGGCGTTGGTGCCGTCGGCGTACTTCGATTCCATGGTGGCCAGCTGGTCGCCCTTGAACTGGGTCGGGATCGTCAGCAGCGTGGTGCTGCCGCTGGCGGCCGACTGGGTCGGCGGGTCCGACGAGATGACCTGGATCTGCCACGGTACGCCGGCCGAGAACCGGGCCTGGAGAGTGGCGTTCACGCCGTAGGCGCGGTTGCCGGCCAGCCGGGTCAGCGCCGCCGCGGTCAGCGTCAGCGTGGTACCCGAGACGGTGTAGTCCGCGCCGTTCGCGAGCGCCGTGTTGCCCTGGTAGAGGCCCTGGAACGACAGGCCGTTGAGGTTGAGCGTCAGGGTCTTCGCGGTGATCGAGCCGCTCTTGGACAGGTAGACCTGGTCGGACGACGCGGTGCCGGACCTGGTCGTCCAGCTGGCCGCCATCATGTCGTGCACGCCCTGGTCGCGCTGCTGCAGGGTGTTGCGGTTGAGGAACTGGCCGGCGTCCCAGAGCATCGTGGTCAGGTTGCGGATCCGGGCGTGGTAGCCGACCGCCTCGATGAATTTGAGGAACTCGCCGCGCTCGATGATGCCGAGCCGGTTGTGGTCCCAGTCGAGCAGCGCCCACTCGCCGACGATCACCGGGATGCCCCGGTCCACGAACGACGCCTTGACCCGGTCGAACGTGCCGACCAAATCGGCCTCCACGGTGGCGTCGTAGCGCAGGCCGCCGGCGATGTTCACGCTGAACGGCCAATAGCCGTAGAAGTGCACGGTGGCCGCGATGTTGCGGTCGCCGAGCTGGGTGAGCTCGGCGTTCAGGGCGTCGAGGCGGCCCTGTTCGGCGTTGGTGTAGAGGGTCGGCAGCACCAGCAGCCGAGTGGCGTTGCCGCCGCCGGACCCGCGCACGATCCGGTGGAACTCGGCGTTCAGCTCGGCCAGCACCTGGTAGTTCTGCTCGTCGCCGGACGTACCGCTGAATTGAGGCTCGTTGATGCTCTCCAGGGTGAGCCGCGGTGAGTAGTCGCGGAACGTGGTGGCGATCTGCGTCCAGAGCTTGGTGTAGCGGGCCATCACCGTGGTGCGGTCGGTCGGGTAGGTGTTGATCCACTGCCATGAGTCGTGGTGCAGGTTGAGCAGCACGTACAGGTCCTCGGCCAGCGACCAGTCGACGATCTGCTTGACCCGGGCCATCCAGGCCGCGTCGATCGCGTAGTCGGGGGCGGCGCCGTGGTGGTTGCTCCAGGTGACCGGGATCCGGATGCTCTTATAACCCATTGACCGTACGTGGCGCAGCATGGCCTGCGTGGTCATCGGGTTGCCCCAGGCGGTCTCGTCCGGGATGGCGTCGAGCGTGTTGCCGAGGTTCCAACCGGGCTGCATGGCGGCGACGGTGGCCGCGGCGTCGACCGGCCGCGGAGTGGACGAGGTGCTCGGCGACGGGCTGGCCGTCGTCGGCTGCGTGGTCGGCTGGCTGGTGGGCTGTGTGGTCGGGTCCACGCTGCCGGTGCAGACCGTGCCGTTGAGCGTGAACGACGCCGGTTCCGGGTTGTTGCCCGACCACGACCCGTTGAAGCCGAACGACACGCTCGCGCCGGTCGCGATCCGGGCGTTCCAACTCGCGTTGGTCGCGGTCACGGCGGTGCCGGACGCGGTCACCGACGCGTTCCACGCCTGGGTGACCTGCTGGCCGGGCACGAACGTCCAGCCGAGCCGCCAGCCGTCGATCGCGTCGCCGAGGTTGGTGACCTGCACGTTCGCGGTGAAGCCACCGGGCCACTGCGCGCCGACCGCGTAGGTCACCCGGCAGCCGGCGGCCGCCTGGGCGTTGGCCGCCACCATGGTTCCGCCGGCCAGCAGCGCGGCCACCGCGCCGGCGACCAGCCCGATCCGCGAGCGGGTCTTTCGTAGGCCTTGCCTGATCATTCTTCGTCCTCGCCATCAGAGTGGGACACGCCCCGATGGCCGGAGTGCGGCGGCACGCCGGCACCCCGGACGTCGGGTCGGTCCGGTGGGTCGCGGATGGTGCCCTCTGCCTCCGCAGCAACGGAAACTTGCGCAGGATCGAAAGTTTCCGCGCGGGACGCTACGCCTTTCTAAGATGACCGTCAATGCGCGAGGTCGGGGTCGCGCGCACGGCAGGCATTGATTCTGGTCAGTGCGGTGGGTAGCCTGCGCGCTAAGAAAGTTGCCATCTCGTATGAAGAAACTTTCCGCCGGCCCGTCCTGCCGGCTCCGCTCCCTTCCTCAGCGCTGGAGGCTCCATGTCTTCGTTCGCACTAGGCCGGCCATCGGTCCGGCGTCCCCTCATCGTGGCGGTAACGGCCCTGCTGCTGATCACGTCGTTCCTGGCGGTCGCGCGTCCCGCGTCCGCGCACGGCTCGGCCATCGACCCGCCGTCCCGGCACTACGCCTGCGCCCGCAACTGGGACACCGACTGGCAGAACCCGATCATGGAGAGCCGCGATCCGATGTGCTGGCAGGCGTGGCAGTCCAACCCGGCCGCGATGTGGACCTGGAACGGCCTGATTCAGGACAACGTCAACAACGACCACCAGGCCCGCGTCCCGGACGGCGAACTGTGCGGCGGCGGAGACGACACGTACGCGGCCCTGAACAACCCCGGCCTCTGGAAGGCCCGGGACATCGGCAACAACTTCCGCTGGACCATGCATGACCAGGCGCGCCACGGTTCCGCGTACATCCGCATCTATGTCACCCGGCAAGGCTTCGACCCGGTGACGCAGCGGCTCAAGTGGACCGACCTCGAGCTGGTCAAGGACACCGGCCCATTCCCGGAGGCGGGCTGGCCGACCACCACCGACCCGATCCTCAACGGCGTCTCGTACTCGTTCGACGTCAGCGCACCCGGCCGCACCGGACGGCACATCGTGTACGCCGTCTGGCGCGCCGGTCACGCCGACCAGAACTACTACATGTGCTCCGACGTCCGCTTCCCGGGCGGCCCGGCCGACCCGACCACCCCGCCGCCCCCGCCGCCGGCCGAGAACGACGGCTGCTCCGCGACCTACGCCGCGGGCAGCCAGTGGCCCGGCGGCTTCCAGTCCGAGGTGACGGTGACCTCGGGCTCCGCCGCGATCAAGGGCTGGGCGGTGACCTTCCAGTTCCCCGACGGCCAGAGCATCTACCAGGCCTGGAACGCCGACGTCACCTCGTCGAACGGCAGTTTCGTCGCCAGGAACGTCAACTACAACGGCGCGCTCGCGGCCGGTGCCAGCACGAAGTTCGGCATTCAGGGTCAATGGCTGGGAACCCACGGTGCGCCGGTACTCAGCTGCGTGGCGACCAGATAAACAGGGTTCAATCGGCGGGCCGGAACCGGTTTCCGGCCCGCCTCTACGTGGGGAGAACAAGCGATGACGTACGGCGATCCGGTGGTGCCCGGCTTCCATCCCGATCCGAGCATCTGCCGGGTGGGTGCCGACTACTATCTGGCCTGCTCCAGCTTCGAATACTTCCCGGGCGTGCCGATTCTGCACAGCCGGGACCTGGTGCACTGGACCCAGATCGGCAACGCCCTGGACCGTCCCGGACAGCTTCCGCTGCCGCCCGGGACGAGATCGTCCGGTGGCGTCTACGCTCCCACGCTGCGGCACCACGACGGCCGGTTCTGGCTCATCACCACGGTGATCGGCGGTGGCGGCAACGCGCTCTACACCGCGACCGACCCGGCCGGGCCGTGGTCCGACCCGATCTGGCTGCCCGGCGTCGGCGGCATCGACCCCGACCTGGCCTGGGACGCCGACGGCACCTGCTGGTGCACGACCGCCGGCGTCCAGCAGGTACGCCTCGACCCGCACACCGGCGAGCCGCTCGGCGCGGCGTACCAGATCTGGTCTGGTTCTCCCGGAGCCCAGGCACCGGAGGCGCCGCACCTGTACCGGATCGGCGAGTACTGGTACCTGCTGATCGCGGAGGGCGGCACCGAACGCGGCCACAGCGTGGCGATCGCGCGCGGCAGCACCCCGGCCGGGCCGTTCGAGCCGTGCCCCGCCAACCCGATCCTCACCCACCGCGGCACCCACCACGCGGTCCAGAACACCGGCCACGCCGACCTGGTCCAGGCGCCCGACGGTTCGTGGTGGATGGTGCTGCTCGGCGCCCGGCCCCGCGGCGGCACCCCCGGCTGGCACGTGCTCGGCCGGGAGACGTTCCTGGCCCCGGTGACCTGGGTCGACGACTGGCCGGTGGTCGGCGACCTCACCGCCGTCACGCCTGCGCCCGCCCCGCCGTGGCGCGACGACTTCGAGCTCACCGAGTTCGACCCGGCCTGGATCTCGCTGCGGCACCGCCCGCTGGGCCGCTACACCACCAAGGACCGCGTCGGCTGGCTGACTCTGCACGCCGGCGAGGGCACGCTGGACGACCTCGACGTGACGTTCCTGGGCCGGCGCCAGCAGCACCTGTCGTGCCGGGTGCGTGCGCTGGTCGACCCGGCCGGCGGGCGCGGCGGCCTGGTGGTCCGCCTGGACGAGCGGCACCACTACGAGGTCGAGGTGTCGGCGGGCCGGGTCGAGGTGCGCGCCCGGATCGGCCCGACGAACACCGTCCTGGCCACCCTCGACGTGCCGTCGGAGCCGCTGGTGCTGCGGATCGAGGCGGTGGTCACCGAGCCGAGCGACCCGCGCGACGGCCCCGACACGGTGCACCTGGGCGTCGAGCGGGAGGGCGACTTCACCGTGCTGGCCTCGCTCGACGGCCGCTACCTGTCCACCGAGGTGGCCGGCGGCTTCACCGGCCGCGTCATCGGGCCGTACGCGGTGGCGGGCACCCTCCACGTCGACTGGCTGGAGTACGCGCCGCTCGATGCAGCCGCGATGCGTGCACCGATGCAGGATCGGTGAACCTCCCTCGGCAGCCTGACCTCCGACGACCCCGGACGGGGGTCCGGTTGAGGGAGTGCGATGCACAGAGGACTACAAAGATCGCTCGCGATCCTGGCGGCGGCGGTGGTCAGCATCTTCCTGGTGACCCCGCCCGCCGGCGCGGCGGCCCAGGAGGATCTCGGATACGACTACAACTACTCGACCGGGATGAGCTGGCCGCAGACCCAGTTGCAGCGTTCGTCTCCCTGCCCGGCCACTTCGAGGGCGCCAACCGGCTGATCACCTTCACCTTCTACAAGACCGGCATCGACCCCTTCGGCGACATCCGCTTCCGGGCGACGGCCTCCGGGCCGTGGACGCTGAACGCCTACCTGACCATCCAGAGCGGCCAGGCGTTCAACTTCTGGAACACGTTCGCTACCAACGTCGGCCGCGCCTACGGCTGATCACGGCGCCGTCCTCGGTGGTTGCTGGACAGCGCGGTCAGGACGGATAACGACCTGCCGCGCTGATGCCGCACCCGGGCATCCCGCAGGGTATATCCGATAAATACTGCTTTAACCGGATGCCATTGGTGGCCCGGGCTACCGCCGGAAAGGTGGCTGCGCGGCCCAGGGAATGCCAGCCGGATGGTGCTGGTCAGAGTTCGGCGAGTCGGGTGCGGATCTGGGCGGCCTCCGGCATGCCCAGGTCTACGTAGAGGGCCAGCGCCTCCTCGAAATGCTCGCGGGCCCGGGTGCCGTCGCCCAGGGCGCGGTGGGCGTGGGCCAGGCCGGCCTCGGCGCGGGCCTGCTGGTCGCGGACGCCGGTGTCGGCGGCGTCGGCCAGGGCGGTGGCATGGTAGGTCAGGGCGTCCGCCGGGCGGCCGGCTGCCAGGGCTACCTCGCCCAGGCCGTTCAGTGCCCAGGTCTGGTAGTTGACCGCGCCGATCTCGCGGAAGATGGCTACGGCCTGCTCGTAGGAGTCGGTGGCCTCGTCGAATTTACCCAGGCGGGTGTGCAGGTTGCCCAGGCTGTCGAGGACGCCGGCCTCGTTGGCCCGGTTGCCCAGCTGGCGGAAGCGGGTCAGGGCCTGGCGCAGGTGGTCGCCGGCCGCCTCGTACTGTTCGGCCTTGACCTCGACCTCGCCCAGCACGTGCAGCGTGTGGCCCTCGCCCCGGCGGTTGCCGGTCTGCCGGGCCAGGGTCAGGGCCTGCCGGCAGCAGTCGATCGCCTCGGGCAGGCGGCCCATCTTCTCGAACAGCGAGCCCAGGGTGTGCAGCACGGTGGCCTCGCCGGTCGGGTCGGCGGCCGCGCCGTACAGCGTCAGTGATTTTTGCAGGTGGTTGAGGGCCTCCTCGAGGCGACCGGCGGGCCAGGTCAGGATGCCCAGGTGGTAGTGACCGCGGGCCTCGCCGGCCGGGTCGCCGGTGGTCCGGAAGAGGCCGAGCGCCTGCCGGAACTGTGCCTCGGCGGGCTCGGGGTGGCCCAGGCGCAGGTTGGCGAAGCCGATGTCGATCAGGGCGTGGGCCCGCTCGGCCTCGTCGCCGCTGCGGCGGGCGGCCTGCTCGGCGTGGCCGTGCAGGACCAGCGCGTCGGCGTAGTAGCCGTTGCGCAGGTGGCGGGACAGGGTGCGGGACAGCCTCGTGGTGTGGCTGGGCCAGCCGTGCGCCGCGGTGTGCGCGGCGACCGCGACCAGGGCCGGCCGTTCGGCGTCCAGCCAGGCGAGCGCCGTCTCGGAATCGGTCAGGTCGGGTGCGGCCGTCGCGCACCCGGCGGGGACCTGCGGGCGCAGGTGGGCGTCGGCGGGGTGCAGCGTGGTCATGGCGGCCGCGCTGGTGGCCAGGTAGTGGTCGAACAGGCGGGTCAGGGCGGTGCGGCGTTCGGCCGGCGGGTCCTCGTCGTGCGCGCGGGTGGTGGCGTAGGCGCGCACCAGGTCGTGGAAGGTGTAGCGGCCGGTGGCGGTCTGCTGCAGCAGGTGGTCGGTGGTCAGGTGGCTCAGCCGGGACCGGGTGGTCGCCAGGTCGGCGCCGGTGAGGGCGGCGACCGCGTACGCATCCAGGTCCTGGCCCGGATGCAGCGCCGCCAGGCGCAGGGCGCGCTGCTCGTCGCTGGGCAGATGCTGGTACGACAGGGTCAGCGCCAGCTCGACGCCGGTGTCCAGGCGGCGCTGCTCGTGCCGCTCGTCGAGCCGGTCGGCGTGGTCGGTGAGCGTCCAGCCGGGCGTGTTGCGGATGTGCCCGGCGATCAGGCTCAGCGCGAGCGGGAGACAGCCGCAGCGCTCGGCGATCCGGGTGACGGCGTCCGGATCGGTGCCGGCCGCGATGCCGGGCACCGCGTGTTCGAGGAACGCCACCGCCTCGGCGGGGCTGAACACGTCCACCGCGAGACGGGTGCGGGTCCGGAGGCCGGTGAGCCGGCGCCGGCTGGTGATCAGCGTGAGGCAGCCGGGCGCGTCCGGCAGCAGCGGCCGGCACTGCTCGGTGGTCGCGGCGTTGTCCAGCACGATCAGCGCGCGGGTGCCGGCCAGGCGGTCCCGGTACGCGGTGACCCGCCCGTCGAGGCTGTGCGGTATCTGCTGGCCGGGCATGCCGAGCAGGCGCAGGAACCCGTCCAGCACCGCCGCCGGGTCGGCCGGTGGCTGGGTCGGGTCGGGGTGGAAGCCGCGCAGGTTGACGAACAGGACCCGGTCGAACGGCTGCTCGGCGTGCAGCAGGTGCCCGGCGTGCACGGCCAGCTGGGTCTTGCCCACCCCGGCCATGCCCTCGATGGCCGAGATCACCACCGCCTCGCCGGACTCCCGGGCGCGGCGCAACTCGTCGAGCTCGCCGGCCCGCCCGGTGAACCCGGCCAGGTCCCGCGGCAGGCTGTCCTGCACCCGCACCTGGGACACCGCCTCGATCTCGCCGCCCACCGCGCGTAGCGCCTGGCGCCACTGGGCCACGTAGCCGGTCTCCGGGTGCAGTGCCTCGACCACCGCGAGCACCAGATCGGTGTTGAGCCGCCGCCGGCCGGGCGTGAAGCAGTTCGCCACGGTCGACCGGATGGTCAGCTCGCCGGCCGGGCGGCCGGCCGCGCGCCAGGCGGCGTTGACCCGGTCCTTGATGGTCTCGTACGAGGGGTCGCCGGCCCACACCTTGAGCCGCCGGAGCCGCTCGACGATGTCGTCGACCGAGCCGGCCCGCGCCGGATCCGGCAGCGCGGCAAACCTCTCCACCGGCACTTCCGGCAGTGGCATCCCGGCTCCATCGATCGCGTCCCGACTTCCGACGGTTACGAGGCTAGTGACGGCGTCAACCGGCGGAGCTGTCCCGGAACGCCTCCGGCAGGCCCAGTTCGGCCCGCGCCGCTTGGACGAACTCACGCTCGGCGGTCCACAACGCGTCGAAGTGCTCGTCCGGCACGGCCCCGACCTCGTGCGTCGCCCGCTCGGCTGCCAGCAGCCGGGCCTGCCGCACCATCGCGCTCGATGCCTCCACCACCCGGGGTGCCGCGCTGACCAGCCGCAGCTCCGTCTTCGTCGCCTCCAGGCGCTCCCGGTAGGCGCTGCCCTTCTCGTCGAAGTACGGCATGAGGTCGTGCGGCGGCCGGGGCCGGGGAACCGCCGTGATCCGGGCGTCCGGTCGCAGCGCATACGAGATGTACTCCCGGAACGCCGCCAGGAAGCCGGTGTACGCGGCGAGCCGGATGTCCCGCCACTGTCGCTGCTGATCACGTCGCCACAGCCGGTCCTGAGCCCGGGTCGTCAGCCATCCGCCGAGTCCGACCGCGATCAAGGTCGTCACCGCGGTGACGCTCACTTGAGCGATGTTCACAGGCACTCCTCACTGTCTTCTCCGGAGACTTCAGTATCTCGGCCGCGTGCCAACTTCGATCGCCGTCATGATCACTGATTGCTATCGATGCGTGGCTGGTCGTAGGCTGGCTCGGTTTGTGACTGAGAGTGACAGCGGGGGCCCGGGAGGGGCGATGACGGTACGGCGCGTCAGTCCGGGGCCACGGCGTGATCCGTGGTCGGTCGCCCTGCACGCCGGGCCGGCCGATCCGAAAGGCCGGCCGGCGGTGGACCGCCCGCTGGGCGCGGGAGTGCTGGTCGACCGGTGGCGGGTGCTGACGTCGGTGTCCGTGCTGGGCGACCGGGGCGACGACGACGCGGTGTGGGTCGCCTTCCCGAAGGCCGGGGTGGCGTGGACCGTGCGCCGGCGGGTGGAGTCGGTGCGGCTGGACCCCTCCTGCGACATCGCCGTGCTGGTGCTGGCCGAGCCGGCCCCGCACGGCGTGCAGCCGGCGCCGCTGTCCTGCCCGGACGGCGCCGACCTGGTGGGCGAGGGCTGGTGGTCGTTCGGCTTCCCGGACGACGCGGCGTTCGGCGCGGACGCCTGGGGTTATGTGGGCGCGTCGCTCGCGTACGGCTGGATGCGGCTCGACGCCGAACCGCCGCACGGCCTGACCCCGGGTTTCCTCGGCGCCGCGGTGTGGTCGCCGCGGTTCGAGGGGATCGTCGGCGTGATCGGCCGGGTGCAGAGCGGCGGGCAGCGCGGTGGTGAGGCGGCGGCGCTGACCCTGCTCCAGATCGGCTCCATGCTGCCCGGCGAGGCGTTGCACGAGCTGGCCGGCTGGAAGGCGGTGGACGCGGGTGAGTCGGCGCTCGCGGCCTGGGGCTGGTCGCTGGCCGGCGACTCCGAGGCGGTCCGGCACTGGCGGCCGCGGGCGCGCGGGGTGGCGGTGGATTCCGAGGCCGGGTATAGGTTCCGGGGCCGGCGGGCCGCGCTGACCGTGGTGGTCGACTGGCTCAACCGGACCAAGGTGGACGACCGGGTACTGGTGGTCACCGGGTCGCCGGGCGTGGGCAAGTCGGCGGTGCTGGGCCGGGTGGTCACCACCGCCGACGAGGACATCCGGGCGGCGCTGCCGGACGACGACCGCAACGTGATGGCCGAGGTGGGCTCGGTGGCGTGCGCGGTGCACGTCAAGGGCAAGACGGCGCTGGACGTGGCGGTGGAGATCGCCAAGGCCGCGGCGGTGCGTATCCCGCAGGAGCCGGCCGAACTGGCGCCGGTGCTGCGCCGGCGTCTCGCCGACCGGCAGACGACCCGGTTCAACCTGATCATCGACGCGCTGGACGAGGCGGTCACGCCCGAGCAGGCCCAGCAGATCGTCGACGACGTGGTGCTGCCGGTGGTGCGCACCTGCGGCCAGGTGGGTGCCCAGGTGGTGGTGGGTACGCGCCGCAGCGACGACGACGGCGACCTGCTCCAGCTGTTCGGCGCCGACTGCCTGGTGGTCGACCTGGACGACGAGCGTTACTTCGAGGTCGAGGATCTGGCCGCGTACGTGGTGGCGACCCTGCAGTTGGTCGGTGCGGAACGCTCGGGCAACCCGTATGCCTCCTCCCGGGTGGCCCATGCCTTGGCGGCCCGGATCGCCGATCTGGCCGACCGCAACTTCCTGGTGGCCGGACTGACCGCACGTCAGCACGGCCTGTACGACACCGCCGCGGTCCGGCCGGAGGCCCTCGCGTTCTCGTCCGATGTGGACACGGCGCTCGAGGCGTACGTCAACCAGTTGCCCACGGTCGGCAGCGCGGCAGCCAAGCTCGCCCTCACCGCGCTGGCGTACGCCCAGGCACCGGGACTGTCGCTGGAGCTGTGGCGGGTCTTCCTGGCCGCGCTGGGCGCCACGGTGGACGAGGACGACCTGGCCGACTTCGCCCGCTCGTCGGCCGCGAACTTCCTGGTCGAATCGAGCGGCGAGCTGCCCGGCCGCCGGTTCCGGCTGTTCCATCAGGCGCTCAACGACGCGCTGGTGCGGCAGCGCCGCCAGCGCAGCATCACCGCCGACGACCAGCGCGCGATCGCCGACGGCCTGATCCGGCTGGGCCGCGAGGGCGGCTGGGAGAACGCCGACCGCTACCTGCTGCGCTCGCTCGCCGCACACGCCGCCGGCGCCGGGATGATCGACGACCTGCTGGTCGACGACCAGTACCTGCTGTACGCGGACCTGCTGCGGCTGACCCCACCGGCCGACTACGCCCGCACGATCCTCGGCCAGCAGCGGGCCCGGCTGCTGCGGCTCACCCCGCAGGCCGCCGTGGCGCCGCCGGCCGAGCGCGCCGCGCAGTTCAGCGTGACCGCCGCCCTGGAGAGCCTGGACGCGCGGGTCGTGGTCGACCACCGGGCCCGCTACCGCGCGGCCTGGGCGGCGGTGCAGGAACGGCTCGAGTGGGCGGTGCTGGAGGGGCACACCAACGCGGTGCAGGCGGTGTGCGCGCTGCGGACCCGCAACCGCGGGCTGGTGCTGGCCACCGGCGGGGGCGACGGCACGGTGCGGGTGTGGAACCCGAACACCGCCCAGCCGGAACGGGTCATGCTGGCCGGCGGCCCGGTGACCGCGCTGCGCCCGGTCGCGGCCGACGGGCGCACCCTGGTCGCCTCGGCCAGCGCGGACGGCATGGTGACCCTCTGGGACCCGGACAGCGGGCAGGCCCGGCACAGCCTGCGGTGCGAGGCCGGTCAGGTGCGCACGCTGACCGCCAACCCGGCGGCGGGCGCCGACGGGGTCGGCATCGTCTGCGCCGACGGCACGCTGACGGTGTGGACGCCGGGCCGCGAGCCGACCCGCCGGCACGTGGTGCGCGACGGCAAGATCACCACGGCGACCGGGTACGGCGTCGACGACATCGTGACCGGCGGCGAGGACGGCGCGATCGAACGCCGGCACATCACCGCGGCCCGGCCCCGCTGGAGCATGCCCGGGCACGCCGGCCCGGTGGTGGCGCTGTGCCTCATCAACACCGCCGACGGCGCCACGCTGGCCAGCGCCGGTGCCGACCGCAGCCTGCGGATCTGGGACATGGAGGGCGGCACGCTGCGGCGCAGCTTCGACACCGGCGAGGTGGTCCGGGCGCTGGCCACGGTGACCATGCGCGGAACGACGCTGCTGGCCGGGGCCGGCGACGACGGGGTGATCCGGCTCTGGGACCCGCAGTCCGGCCGGCTGCTGCGGTTGCTGCCCACCCGCGGCGGCCCGGTGCTGGCGCTGAGCGCGGTCGAGATCCAGGGCCGGCTGCTGCTCGCCTCGGCCGGCGGCTCCACGGTCCGGCTCTGGGATCCCGACCTCGGCCGCCAGTCCGGCGCCGCGGCGGCGTCCACCCAGGTCAGCTCGCTCGCGGTGGTGCGGCAGGGCGGCAAGGAACTGGTCGCCTGCGGGCACGCGGACGGCACCGTGCAACTGCGCAGCGTCGCCACCGGCGAACAGGTGCGCGTCCTGGCCGGCCACCGCGGCCCGATCACCGACCTGTCCACGCTGGACGCGTTCGGCGCGACGCTAGCCTCGTCGGGCGCTGACGACACGATCCGGATCTGGCGACTGAACGCGGCCGGCCAGCGCTCCAGCCAGCATCCGTGGCACGGCTCGTCCACCGCGATCTGCGCGGTCCAACTGCACCGGCAGACGCTGCTGGCCAGCGGCGGCGAACAGGGCACGGTGCACCTGTGGGACCCGTTCACCGGCCGGCGGCACCGCTCCTGGCGCCGTCTGCTGCCGGGCCGGCGCCAGCGGCACGACGGCCCGATCACGGCCCTGTGCTCGCTGCCGTCCCGCCGGGGCACCCGCATCGCCTCCGGCGGCCACGACTGCACGGTACGGGTCTGGAACCTGGACGCCGACCGGCAGGAGATGATCTTCGCGGGCCACAACGGCCGGATCCGTACGGTCTGCCCCCTCCAGATGCGCGGCGAGGACCTGATCGTGTCGGCCGGCGACGACCAGGTCATCCGCATCTGGGAATCCCGTACCGGATCGGAATTGCACGCCCTGCACGGTCACACCGGCCCGATCACCGCGGTCTGCCCGGTCCGCGCCGACGGCCGCACCCTGCTCGCCTCCAGCAGCCACGACGGCACCGCCCGGCTCTGGGACCCGGTGACCGGCGCGCCCGAACTCACCATCGCGGTGCACCACGAGGCCGACGCCTGCATCGCGGTCGAGAACCGGCTGATCGTCGCGACCACGGCCGGTACGCTTGCGGTCACGCTCACCGCCGAGCGGGAGGGGCGATCATGATCGATCAACTGCGGTGGGAAGTGAGCCCGCGCTGGGTCCGCGGCCGGGCCGGCGACACCACCGTCGTGGACAGCCGCCGGGCCATCCTGCTCTGGGTGCCGGGCGAGGTGGTTCCGATGTACGCGTTCCCCGACGCCGACGTGCGCACCGACCTGCTGCGCCCGCGCCCCGGCGGCACCGGGTACGACCTGGTGCTCGACGGCGAGGTGCGGCCCGAGGCGGCCTGGCGGCTCGAGGACGAGGGGTTGTCCGGCTATCTGGCGTTCGCCTGGTTCGGCCGCTCCGGGCGCGGTCTCGACCACTGGTACGAGGAGTCCGAGGAGATCTTCGTGCACCCCCGTGACCCGTACAAGCGGGTCGACGCGATCCGCAGCACCCGGCACGTGACGGTGGCGATCGACGGGACGGTGGTGGCCGACTCGCGCCGGCCGGTGCTGGTGTTCGAGACCCACCTGCCGGTCCGGTACTACCTGCCGCGCGAGGACGTCCGGCTCGACCTCTTCGCGCACACCGACCTGCAGACCGGCTGCCCTTACAAGGGCACCGCCGAATACTGGACCTACCCGGGACGGGACAACATCGCCTGGAGCTATCCCGAGCCGCTGCCGGCGGTGCCGGCCATCACCGGGCTGATCAGCTTCTACAACGAGGTCGTCGACATCACGGTCGACGGCGAGTTGCTGGACCGGCCGGTGACCCCGTTCAGCGCGCAGCTTGCTTCGTGAGCCCGTGTTCAGCCGCAGGTGAGGCTATACGACGCCGTGGCGCTGACCGGCGGGCCGCCGGGCGCCCAGGCGGTCAGCGTCATGGCCCCGTCCACCGGCTCGCCCGGCTTGCCGCGCACGATCCGCACCCTGCTGACGAACTTGCGTCCGGCGGCAGTGAACGTCTTGGTCCGCCCGACGGTGCTGCTGTCGATCGGGCCGAACTCGTAGCCGACCGTGGCCGGCCCGTCCGTCTCGATCGTCCCGGAGAACATGATCCGGATCCCGTAACACGAAGGCTGGTGACCGGAGCCGGGCTTCGCTTCCAGGGTCAGGCCCAGCGTGACCGGAGGCTCCGTGGACAACGACGGCGACGGGGACGGGGACGGAGGCCGCGACCGGGACCGCGATGGGCTTGGCGAGGGCGAGGGCGACGGGGACGGGGATGCGCTGGTCCGGGTCGTGGTCGGCGCGGGCGGAGCCAGCGGGCCGGTGGTCGGGTCCACTGTGGGCAGTGGGGTGCTCCGGCGGGTGGCCGACGGCGACAGGGCCGGCCGGACGCTGGGCTGGACTGTCGGCTGGACTGTCGGCTGGACCGTGGGCATGGCGGTCGGCGTCGGCACCGGGCGGACGTCCTGGCGCCAGGCCGCCGAGATCTTCGCCAGGTACGGCGCCAGCATCAGCATCACGATGAAGACCAGCAGCGGCGCCGCGTGCCGCGGCGGCCGCAGATGGGCCAGCCCGATCCGCAGCCAGAGCCAGCCGGTGCGGAGGTGGCTGCTGTGCATCAGCGGCGCTCCCACAACCGGGGCGCTGGCGCCGTCTCCTTGCTGCCCCGGATCATTTGTTCCGCGCGTTCCAGGGTCTGGTTGAGCAGCCACCGGCGCCGCCGTGCGGGCGACAGCCGGCGCAGTTCCGGCGCGTTGCAGCGGGCTAGGCTGTAGACCTCGTTGACGATGGTGCCGGCGGCCGCGCCGTAGCCGGCTGCGCGGCCAAGCGGCGGGGCGAGCGCGCGGGCCGCCCGCGCCTCCAGCGTGGGGCGGTAATCGGCGAGGTCCTCCCACCAGCCGTGGTCGATGTTCGCGGTGACCCGGTGCAGCCGGTCCGCAACGTCGATGGTCGCCTCGAGGTCGCTCCGCTGGCGCTCCCAGAGGGGTTCGAAAAGCGCGTCCATGGTCAGTTCTCCTCAACGAAACGGGCGAGGCGGGCACGGGCCTGCCGGAGGGTCTTGCGGACGTCGGTTCCGGTCATTCCCTCGATTTCCGCGATTTCGGCCGGCGAATAGCCGTCGACCGACCAGGCCAGCACCACCATCTGGCGATAGGAGAGGCGCCGGAGCAGATGCAGAACGCGGCCGGGCTCGTCCGGCTCGGACGCCGTCGCGAGACCGCAGAATTCGAATCCGTCCAGGGCCTGGAACCGCCACCTGCTGCGGAAGGTGCGGCCGGCCTTGCGGCGCACCACCAGGCGCATCCAGGCGGCCGGCTTCTTCACGTCGTGCCACGCGATGGTGAGATCCCCGAACGCCTCCTGTACGGCGTCCTCGGCCTCGGCCAGGTTGAGACCGATCCGCTGGGCGAAGGCGACCAGTGGCAGGTATTCGTTTCGGAAGAACTCGGCGAGTTCCACCGGCATGTTGTCGGACATCTCAGGACCGCTTTTCCTCCGCCCCGGCCGGCATGTGCCGGGCGCACCGATGAATAAACGATTCGTCCTGGTCATCGGTGATCTTCAGAAGAATGACGGCCGCGGCCACCGTGCCCGCCACGGCGGCGGACTGGGTCGCGAGGTAGGCCGAGGTGACCGCGCTGACGAGCAGCGTGGCGGCTTCGTTGGTGGTCATACCTGTACGTGCCACCGGAATCGCCCCTGGACGATAATGTCGCCGCCCGGGGTGAAAGATTGCTAAAAGCCCGTTACGGCTCCTTGCGAGGAGCTAGGGCGGACAGGATCTCGTAGACCACGTGCGCGGCGGCGATCCCGGTGATCTCGGCGTGGTCGTACGCCGGGGAGACTTCGACCACGTCCGCGCCGACCAGGTTGAGGTCGCTGAAACTGCGGAGCACCGCGAGCAACTCGCGGCTGGTCATGCCGCCCGCCTCGGGGGTGCCGGTGCCCGGTGCGAAGGCCGGGTCGAGCACGTCGATGTCGACCGACAGATAGACCGGGCGGTCGCCGACCCGCTCCCGGATGCGTTCGGCGACACCCCGCGCGCCCAAGTCGTCGATCTCCACGCTGGGCACCACGTGGAAGCCGAGTTCGCGGTCGTCGACCAGGTCCTGGGCGGCGTACAGCGGGCCGCGGGTGCCCACGTGCAGGCAGCCGGACCGGTCGATGAGGCCCTCCTCGGAGGCCCGGCGGAACGGGGTGCCGTGGGTGTACGCCGCGCCGAAATAGGTGTCCCAGGTGTCCAGGTGCGCGTCGAAGTGGACCACCGCCACCGGGCCGTGCCGGGCGGCCACCGCGCGCAGCAGCGGCAGCGCGATGGTGTGGTCGCCGCCGATGGTCACCAGCCGGGCGGCGCGTTCCAGCAGGGCCCGGGCGCCGGCCTCGACCTGCTCGATCGCGGCCTCGATGCCGAACGGGTTGACCGCCAGGTCGCCGGCGTCCGCCACCTGCTGGCTGGCGAACGGCTCGACGCCGGCCGCCGGGTTGAACGGCCGCAGCAGCCGGGACGACTCGCGGACGTGCGCCGGGCCGAACCGGGCGCCGGGCCGGTAGGAGACGCCGGCGTCGAACGGCACGCCTAGCACGGCCACGTCGACGTCGGACACCTCGTCGATGCGGGGCAGCAGGGCGAAGGTGGCGGGCCCGGCGAAACGCGGCACCCGGGTCGCGTCGACCTGGCCGACGCGACCCTCCCGGACGATCCGTGGTTCGGCCACCTACTCAGTATTCCCAAGGGCGGCGGCGCGTGCCCGGATCCGGTGTGCCGAGGCGCCGTCGTCGTCGCTGATCTCCGTCATCGGGCTTTCCGCACTCGGCACCCCGCGCGGTCCGGCCGGGCCGAAGACGTAGCGCGGCTCCGGGAAGATCCAGATCAGGGCCAGGTACGCGGCCGCCGCCGTGCCGATCGAGACGAGCAGGCTGATGTCGACCCCGCCGGCCGCGTTGCGGAACGGGCCCTCGATCAGCGGCGGGTAGTTGGCGAACAGCAGGCCCGCGGCCGCCGCCGGGATCCACGCCGCCATGCCCCGCCAGTTCACGCCGTGGCTGAACCAGTAGGCGCCGCCGACCCGGCCCTGGTTGAACACCTGGAGGTCGGCCTCCCGGTAGTGGCCGCGCCGTACCACGTAGCCGATGGTCATCACGATCATCCACGGCGTGGTGCAGATGACGATCGCGCCGATGAACGCGTTCACGCTGGCCAGCAGGTCGAAGGCGAGGCGTCCGACCAGGATGAACACGAACGCGAGCGAGCCGATGAACAGCGACGCCTGCACCCGGGACAGCCGCGGGAAGACCGAGGAGAAGTCCAGGCCGGTGCCGTACAGCGAGGTGATGCCGGTCGACAGGCCACCGAGAAAGGCAACAACGATCAGGAGTACGGCGTACCAGGCCGGCGACATGTTGATGAGCGCGACGATGTAGTCCGCCTCGCCGGCCACCAGCGTCGCGGTGAAGACGCCGAAGAGGAACGGCACCAGCGTCATCAGCTGGGCCGCGAAGGTGGCACCCAGCAGCCGGCGCGGGGGAGTGCCGGCCGGGATGTAGCGCGACCAGTCGCCGAGGAACGCGCCGAAGGAGATCGGGTTGCCCATCACGATCAGCGCGGACAGCACGAACGTCGGCCAGAACGAGCCGAGCGCGTACGCGTCCGGGCCCGGGGTGTAACCGAGGTCGAGCGAGCCGGCGTAGGCGAGGCCGCCGAGCAGGATCAGCACCGTGTTGCCGACCACCACGACCTTGTTGACCAGCAGCATGAACGCGTACCCGTAGATCACGATCACGATGACGATCGCGCCGAGCACCGCGTAGACGATCCCGCGCAGCACGTCGGAGTCCTGCACTCCGGCGAGCCGGACCAGCGCGCCGACCACCGCGTCGCCGCTCACCCAGATCGAGATGGAGTAGAACGCGACGGCGGTCAGCAGGGACAGGAACGACCCGACCACCCGGCCCCGGACGCCGAAGTGGGCGCCCGAACTGACCGCGTTGTTGGTGCCGGTGAGCGGCCCGAACAGGCCCATCGGCATGAGGATCGCGGCGCCGACCACGACACCGGCGACGGTGGCCGCGACCGCCTCCCACAGCGACAGGCCCAGGAGGATCGGGAACGTGCCGAGGATGACGGTGGCGAAGGTGTTGGCGCCGCCGAACTGGATGCGGAACAGATCCAGCGGCCGGGAGTGCCGGTGCGAGGCGGGGATGGTGTCGATGCCGTGCTGTTCAATTTCGGTGACCTTGGGACGCTCGACGGCGTCCGGCTGCTGACGGCTCATCCGATCTCCTCAGGAGGTTGCCGGTGAGACTAGGGTCAAGTTTCATGTGATGCAACAGTTGTTGCATCGTGGGGACTATTGCATTCGGAGGAAGTCGCATGCGCGTCCGCCGCATCGTCGATCTGTCCGTGCCGGTCGGCCCCGGCACCCAGGTCTATCCGGGCGACCCGGTGCCCGGGTTCACCGTGCACGCCACGGTCCGGCGGGACGGGTACAACCTGCTGAGCCTCGCCCTCGGCTCGCAGACCGGCACGCACGTGGACGCGCCGTACCACTTCCGGGACGACGCGGCGCGCCTCGACGACCTGGACCTGATGCTGTTCGCCGGCCCGGCCGTGCTCCTCGACGTGCGCGGCCTCGGCCCGCGCGAGCGCATCACCTGGGCGCACCTCGCCCCGGCCGCCGCCCGGATCGGCCCGGGCTTCATCGCGCTGATCTGCACCGGCTGGTCCGGGCACTACGGCACGCCGGCCTACTTCGACCACCCGTTCCTCGACCCGGACGCCTGCGAGCGGCTGCTCGACCACGGCGTGCGCACGTTCTGCCTGGACACCGTCAACATCGACGAGACGCCGGACGACGACCATCCGGGCGACGGCTACCCGGTGCACCACCTGATCGCCGCGGCCGGCGGGGTGATCGGCGAGAACTTCCGCAACCTGGAACTCGTGGACTTCCCGGACCCGCTGGTGTCCTGCCTGCCGCTGGCCCTGGAGCGGGCCGACGGCGCCCCCGTGCGCGCGGTCGCGATGCAGGTGGAGGCGTGACGGCCGGCCGGCGCCGGCCGGTCGCCCAGCCCACCGCCACCAGTGCCGCGATCGGCGGCCGGCTGCGCTCCGCCCGGCAGGCCCGCGGCCTCACCCTGCAACAGGTCGCCGACGCCACCGGACTCAACAAGGGCTTCATCAGCCGGCTCGAACGCGACGAGGTGTCGCTGTCGGTCGCGTCCCTGGTCTCGATCTGCGACGTGCTCGGCATCCGGGTCGGCAAGCTGTTCGAGGCGCCGCCCACCTCGCTGGTCCGGGCCGACCAGGGCCGCCCGATCAACTTCGGCGGCAGCAAGGTGCGCGAATTCCTGCTCACGCCCGGGACACAGACCCACCTCCAGGTGATCCACTCGACGCTCGAACCGGGCGGCAGCGGCGGCGAGCAGCTGTACACGCTCGACTGCGAGGTCGAGTTCGTCTACGTCGTACGCGGGCAGTTGAAGATTTTGATCTCGGACGAGGCGGTGCTGCTGTCGGCCGGGGACGCGTTCACCTTCCCCGGCCGCGAGCCGCACACCTGGTCGAACGCCCGCGACGACGCGGAATGCGAGGTCCTCTGGGTGCTGGCGCCCGCGCCCTAGGTATACCTAGACCGGCTCTGACCAGCGAAGATAGGTAGGTGCTCCCGATGTGACGGCCCCCTTGCCGACCGAGGATGGACTCATCACCGGTTGACGAGGAGAAAAGTCATGTTGATGCACGCGGACCTGATGCTGACCCTGGCGAACGACCACCACCGCGAGCTGATCGCCGAGGCCGACCGGCAGCGGCTGCTCACCATCGCGCAGAAGGCGCGGGTGGCCCGGAAACGACCGGCCGCGCGGGGCCGGCCCGCCGGTAACCTGACGTCGTGCGAACCCTCCGCGGCGGTGCCAGCCCGGTGATGATCGGGCGGGAGAGCGAGCTGCGCCGGTTGACGCAGCTCGCTTCGGCGCGTGAGCCGGCGGTCGCGCTCATCGCCGGCGAACCGGGCATCGGCAAGACCCGGCTGGTGCACGAGTTGCTGGCCACCGTGCCGGCCGAGACGGTGGTGCTGGTCGGCCAGGCCGAGCCCGGCTCCCTCGCTCGCCCGTACGAGGTGCTCCTGGACGCCATCGACGGCCGCCCCGAGGTCGACGACGAGCACCTGGCCGCCCTCGCCGACGCGGGGCGCAGCCCGGTCGAGCGCCTGCACGCCGGCCTGGCCCTGCTGGCCGACCTGATCGGCGACGCGCCCGCGGTGATCGTCTTCGAGGACCTGCACTGGGCCGACTCGGAGAGCGCCGCGCTGTTCGAGCGGATCGCCGACCAGCGCGGGCCGCGGCTGCTGATCGGCACGTACCGGCCGGACGAGGTGAGCCGCCGCCGCCCGGTGGCCGGCCTGCTGGCCCGGATGGAACGCCGGCACGCCGTCAGCCACGTGCTGCTGGACCGCCTCACCCCCGCGCAGACCGCGGCGCTGCTGGCCGCGGCGACCGGCTCGCCGGCGCCGCTGCGGGCCGCGACGGCGCTGCACCACCGCACCGGCGGCAACCCGTTCTTCCTGGAGGAACTGCTCCG
Source organism: Paractinoplanes rishiriensis (assembly GCF_016862375.1). Taxonomy (GTDB): domain Bacteria; phylum Actinomycetota; class Actinomycetes; order Mycobacteriales; family Micromonosporaceae; genus Actinoplanes; species Actinoplanes rishiriensis. The sequence goes on from NZ_BOMV01000077.1 coordinate 56,621, forward strand.
CGCCCTGCCCGGTTACGACGTGGAGGCGCTGGTCGAGCAGCCGCTGCCGTGGAGCCTCGCGGACGTGCTGCGCCGGCAGGTCGACGACCTCGACCCGGAGAGCCACCGGATCGTCGAGGCGGCCACCGTGCTCGGCCACCGCATCCCGTTCGACCTGCTCGCCGACGTCACCGGCACCGGCGAGGACGCGCTCATCGCGGTGCTGCGCGACCTGGTCACCCGGGGCGTGCTGGTGGAGTCCGGCGAGGACGAGTTCGCGTTCCGGCACGCGCTGGTGCGCGAGGCCATCGCCGACCAGATGCTCGGCCGGCAGCGCCGCCGGCTGCACGAGGCGGCGCTGGACGTGCTGCTGCGCGGCGGTGCCTCCGACCCGGCCATGGTGGCGCACCACGCCCGGGGCGCCGGCCGGTACCCGGACATGATCGCCGCGGCCCGCGGCGGCGCCGCGCTCTACCTCTCGATCGGGTCCGCCTATCAGGCCCTGCAACTGGCCGAGATGGGCCTCGACGAGGTGCCCGACGACACCGGCCTGCTGGCCGCCGCGGCCCGGGCCGCCTGGCTGGCCGGCCTGCTGGACGACGCCCTACGGTACGGCCGGCGCTGGCGCGACCTGGCCGACCTCGCGACCGACCGGGCCGAGTCGCTGTACCTGCTGGTCCGGATCGCCTGGGAGTCCCGGGAGACCGACGAGATGCGCGCCCTCACCCAGCACATCGAGACGCTGATCGCGCAGCTGCCGCCCGGCGAGGGCCAGGCCCGGGCGATGACCGCCATCGCCCAGTCCGCCTACCTGCGCGACGACCTCGACGCCGCGCTGCTCTGGTGCGACCGGGCGCTGGCGCTGGCCGACGAGTTCGACCTGCCGGCGGTCCGGCTGGCCGCCCTGCTGGAGAAGGGCTCGACGCTCAGCGAGCGCCCGCAGCGGGCCGCCGAGGGCCGCGAGCTCCTGTCCGGCCTGGTCGACGACGCGGAAAAGGCGGGGGAGTGGGTGCTGGCCGCCCGCGCCCTGCACTGCCTCGTGCAGGGCGAGCCGCCGGCCTCGCCGGCCGAGCACGCCGAGATCCTGGAACGGATGCGGGTCGATGCCGAGCGGGCCGGCTTCGAGTCGCTCGCGGTGGCCACCTACTTCCAGGGCCGGGCCCGGCTCGCGGTCCGGGCCGGCGACCTGGACGCCGCGATCGCGGCCCTGGAGGAGGGCCGCGAGCAGGACAGCGGCTACCGGCGGGTGGGCCGCTGGGCCGACTACCACGGGGTCTTCCTGGCCGGGCTCTATCTGGAGGCCGGCGAGCTCGACCGGGCCGGGCGGGTCGTCACCGACCTGGCGGCGCTGCCCAACAACCCGCCGTCCACGATTCCCGGCCTCGCCTTCCACCTCGCCTGCCGCCGCGCCGACCTGCCGCGTGCCGAGGCGGCCCTGGACGAGTTCGTGATCGCGCTGTCCGGCCAGCCGTGGCGCAGCAGCGAACAGGCCCACGACCTGATCTCGGCCGCGCTCGAGATCGGCCTGCCGCCGCACCGGCTCGACCAGATGGCCGCCGTGCTGCTCGACGCCGACGTCTGGGACGCCTACCGGACCCTGGTCGAGGCCCAGCTCGCCGAGGCGCGCGGGGAGCACGCCGCGGCGCTGGCCGGTTATCTGGCGGTCGCCGACGCGCACATCTTCGGGCCGGCCACCCGCGGCACCGTCCACGTGGGCGCCGCCCGGTGCCTGCTCGCGGCCGGCCGGAGCGGGGAGGCCGCCGCGCAGACGGCGGCGGCCGTGGCGCTGCTGGACGGGTGGCGGGGCTGGCGGGTGACCCAGCTCGCCCAGATCCGCACCCGGCTGGGCATGGCGCCGGCCGACGCACCGCCCGCCGTCACCGGCCCGGCCGCGCTGACCCCCCGCGAACGGGAGGTGGCGGTGCTGATCAGCGACGGGCTGACCAACACCGAGCTGGCCCGGCGCCTCTACATCTCGCCCAAGACCGCCGCCGTGCACGTTTCGAACATCCTGCGGAAGCTGGGCGTCTCGTCCCGGACCGAAGTTGGCAACCTGGTCGGCCGCAGCTGATCGAGGTTCTCTTCCGATTTGGGCTTATTGGCTCGTTTGCCCCGCTAGGTTGGCGTGGTGACGATCCCCGCGGCGGAACGGTCCAGAAGCGGCCGTTCGCACACCGTGCTGACCGGCCTGCTGGCCGCGTTCCTCATCCTGATGCTCGCATTCTTCGCCTCGTTCACGACCCAGGTGAGCGACGGCGCCAACCAGCTCAGCCAGGGCGCCCGGCTGGCCTCCACCGGAGCGGGCGAGCTCAACGCCGGCGCCGGCCAGGCCCGCGACGGCGCGGCCCAGATTGCCGACGGCGTGGCCCAGCTCAACGACGGCGCGCAGGCGCTGTCCGACGGGCTGACCGCGGCGGCCTCGGGCGCCGGCGAGCTCAACCGGGGCGCCGGCGCGGTGCACGACGGCGCCCGCCAGCTCGCCGACGGCACCGCCGCCGCCTCGGACGGCTCGGCCCAGCTGGCCGCCGGCGTCCGGACGGCACAGGACGGCGCCCGCCAGCTTGCCGACGGCACCGTCCAGCTCGCCGACGGCGCGTCCAAGGTCAGCGACGGCGCCCGCCAGCTGGCCGACGGCTCCAAGGCCCTGCGGGACGGCGCCCGCAGTGCCGCCGACGGTGCGGCCCGCCTGTCCAGCGGCGCGCGCAGCCTGCAGGACGGCGCCACCACGCTGCACCAGGGCACCGGCGAGCTGCAGGCCGGGGTGAAGTCGCTGTACGACGGCACCGGCTCGGCCGCGTTCGGTGCGCAGTCGCTCAAGGCCGGCGCCGACCAGGTGAACGCCGGGATGCAGCAGTTCGGCGCCGGCGTCGACCAGCTGGCCGCCGGACCGGCCGCACCGGCACTCGCGGCCGGCGCCCGCCAGCTGTCCGACGGCATCAACCAGATCATCGCCTCCCCGGACGCCCTGGTGGCCGGCTCCACCCAGCTGGAGCAGGCCTGGACCGCGCAGGTCGCGCCGAACGCCGACGCCTTCGCGGCCGGCGCTTCCGGGCTGGCCGCCGGCAACTCCGGCGCCGTGCAGGCGGCCGGCGACACCGTCACCGCGCTGACCGCCCTCAAGGCGAACGCGGCCGGCCTGAGCCCCGCCCAGCTGGACACCGCGATCACCAACGCGCTGAACCTGGCCACCACCACGAAGACCAACGTCACCGCGGTCTCGACGAACGCGACGACGCTGCACAACTCCTACACCTCCGGGATCAAGCCGGCCCTGAACCAGATCCTGTCCGGCGCCCGGACCTACACGACCGGCGCTGCGGCCTTCAGCAACGGGCTGGTGATGGTGAAGCAGGCCGGCGAGAAGGTGGCCGCCGGGGCCGCGTCCGTGGCCGGCGGCATCAACCAGCTGAAGGCCGGCCTGGACGGCGCCGGGACACCGGCCCAGCCCGGGCTCAAGGCCGGAGTGGCCGGGCTGGCGGCGGGTGCCGGGCAGCTGGCCGCCGGTTCGGAGCAGCTGAAGTACGGCGCCAAGCAGGTCTACGGCGGTGTCGCTCAGGTCAGCAACGGCACTGGGGCACTTGCCGCCGGCGCCGGCCAGGTCGGGGACGGCGCGGCCCAGCTGGCCGCCGGCAACGGCCTGCTGAACGCCGGGGCCACCAAGCTCAGCGCGGGTGCCGAGCAGCTCGCCGACAAGACTCCCGAGCTGGCCGGCGGCGCCGGCCAGGTGGCCGACGGCGCCCAGGCGCTCTCCTCCGGCCTGGGCAAACTGCACAGCGGTGCCTCCGAGCTGTCGGCCGGCAACGCCAAGCTGGCCGACGGCGCGGCGCAGCTCTCCGACGGCACCGGCCGGCTGGCCGACGGCAGCGGCTCGCTGAACGCCGGCCTCTTCAAGCTCGACGACGGCGCCCGGTCACTGAGCGCCGGCACCACGAAGCTCGAGACCGGCACCGCGGAGCTGGCCAGCGGCACCGCCCAGCTGGCCGACGGCACCAACCAGCTGGCCGGCGGCAGCGGCAAGATCTCCGAGGGCGCCACCACCATGATGGAGCGCACCTCCGCGGTCACCCCGCGCGAGATCGTCACCTCGCCGTTCGTCCTGGCGGTCATCGTCCCGGTGGTACTGCTGATCATCCCGCTGATGCTGCTGATCGGCGCCCGGCGCTCCGCCCGCCAGGACGACTAGGCCGGACAGTTCCGGGTCCGAGGTCGCGCGCCACGGGTAGACCTTGTCGCGGCACCCCGAGAGGGTTCGAGCGGCGGCGGCAAGGCTGCCCTTGATCATGTCGAGTTGGGGTTCGCTCGACTTTTGCCATTATCCGTTATGCGCGTTTCATGACTGCTTGTTGGCCATACTCCTGAGCGGCATACCTGATCCCAGCCATGGTCCCGGCAACCGAATACCGAGACAGCCGCGGCCGCCGTCCTGGCAAGTGGACGATCGCCACCAATCGAAACACCAGCGGGAACAAAAGCCGCGAAGCCGCCTTTAATTTCGCGTCGCAGGTGGACCTTGTGGAGTTCCTGTTCGCCCGGAACAGGAACTTTCCAAGATTGCGACTCGGAGCCACCATCGCCTGGCGACGGCGGGGCAGCCGTGCGCGCTGGCGACCCGTTAGGCGTGCCCAACGAAATGGCGAGCGGTTCGCGGTAGACGCCAGATCGACAAGATCTGGCCGTGCAGACCGCAAAACCATGCGTTTTGAGGCATTGGCCGGTTACGTTCCGGTGGAGATGTCGGATCGTGAGAGCGTTCGGTCAGCTGCTGGGACGACGATCACTATCCGGGACGAGCTCTCAGGGTGTGGATGGGCAGACCGGCGCGAGGTAGCCGGCGTCGCTCGATGGGTGGATTGACACTGAGGCAGTGCTGATCCCTGCAGAGGTCTCGACTGGAACGCGAACCTTTCAAGATCGCGACGCGGGCCACCATCGCCCGACGGGGGCGGGGTAGCTGTGCGTGCCGGCGACCCGTCAAGGGTGCGCACCCGGAATGGCGAAACTCGAGCCCGGTCCGGCCGCGGTGGCGAGAGCGGAGTCGCGCCGGCCGCGGCCGAAAGCGTGCTAGCCGCGGACCCCGACGGCGTCGACCACCAACGTTCCGGTGAGCACCTCCAGGGTGACCGTGTGCCGGCCCCGAGGGAGGCCGCGGACGTCGAAGGTCTGCTGGAAGTTGGTGGCGGTGCGGGTCGGCTGGTCGGCGGCGACCAGTTCGCCGTCCACCCGCACGTTGACCCGCGCGCTGCCGTCGTTGGGGCCGGCGAAGTCCAGGCCGGTGCCGGTGAAGGTGTGCGCGATCGTGGCGCCGGGGCCCTGGCTGGTGGACGCGGTCCGGTGGTATTCGAACATGCCCCGGCCGTTGGTGTGCCGCCAGCCGCCGCCGTAGACCAGGCCGGTCCCGTTCATCTGCAGGTTGTCGAGGAACTCGGCGTAGTAGGGGCGGTGGCCCGGGACGCGCTCGATTCGCAGGTTGTCGAACCGGGTGTGGTGGAAGCCGCTGGCCACGTCGACCCGGCCGGACAGGAACGGCACCTCGTCGGTCCACGAGAAGACCTGGCTGCCGTCCACGAAGCCGGTCACCTGGTTGCCGGTCACCCGCAGCGCCAGCCGGTGCCACGCGGTCGCGTCGAACTCCGCCAGCGTGCCGCTGACGATCGTGGTGCCGGTGCGCCGCAACTGCCAGGTGCCGTCCGAGCCGAGCCAGATCGCGTACGGGGTGCCGGCCAGGCCGTGCGAGTTGCCGCCGCCGGTCGAGCGGGCACCGAGGGCCGCGTAGTTGTCGGCGGCCGGGGCGCGTTCGAACCGCACGTCGACGCGGGCCTGGTAGTCGGTCCAGCGCAGGTCGCCGACGCCGGTGATCGGGTCGGCGTTGTTCCAGGCCCGGCCGACCCCGGTGCTGGCCCGGTCGATCTGCTGGCGCAGCACGTAGTTGCCGTCCTCGGCGCGGAACGCTTCGAACGCGCCGTTGCGGTCCCAGGTGTAGAGCGGGTCGGCACCGGTGACGCCGCCGCGGGTGTCGACGAAACCCTTCCGCCGGGGAGTCACCACGCCGCCCGGCCCGATCACCGGCACGGTCTTGCCGCGGTAGTCGAAACCGTCGGCCCACAGCACGCCGCGCGCCGGGTCGGCGTCCAGCACCGGGCGCTTGCCCTCGACCGGCAGCGGTGCCGTCCAGGCCGGGTCCCGGGTGACGTCCAGGGAGGTGACGCTGACGACGGCGTACGGCTTGACCTTGATGGTGTAAGTGCCGTCCGGGCCGGCGGTGATGTTGCCGATGTGCCGCTTGTAGTTGGCGTCGAAGGGCTGTCCGGGATCGGCGGCGCGGGTCTCCCAGGCGGCGAGCTTCGGGTTCGGCTTCAACCGGAAACCGGTCGGGGTGATCCGGTACGTCCGCGGGTACTCGGAGTCGTTGACGATCACCGTGGAGAAGGCGGTCGCGTCCGGTGCCGCCATGGTCAGGTAGTTGGGCAGGCCGTTGCGGCCGACGATCGGGTTGGTGCCGGTGGCGGTCGACGTGCTGGCCTGCGGGATGACCCGCCAGATGCCGGCGGTGCCGTCGCTGTTCTCCCAGCCGGTGGTGGCAAAGCTTGAAAAATGCTGGAGTACGGCGAGGCCGGCGTCGTAATGCATCCAGCCGGACCACGGGTCGCGCGCCGAGACGAGTTCCTTGAACGCGTACTGGCCGCCCTCGTAGAACGAGCCGATCGCGGGCTGGTAGACGAAATGCGTCCGGCGCGACTTCACGAAGCCCTTGACCACGGTGTTGGCCATTTCGAGCGCGCTGCCGGCGCCGCCGATGCCGGTGCCCGGGACGGTCGGGTCGGGCGTGTTGTTGTTGGGCCGGTACCGCGAGTTGCTGAAGGTGGCCTGCGCCTCGCTGTTCCAGACCTCCTCGTCGAACTCCTCGGCGAGCCGGGTGAAGTTGCCGCCGCTGTCGTCGTCGGTGTTGTAGTGGTAGCCGGCCGCGGCCACGGCGTCGCGCAGATCGGCGTCGGCCACCATCGCGGGCCCGAAGCTGCCGATGCCGGCCTCGTCCGAGATGACCACCTTGATCCGGTTGTACCGCGCGGCCTCACCGGGCCGGAACCCGTCGGCGTCGGTGCGCACCAGGCTCGCGTACTGCTTGGTCCAGGCGAGGTCGGCGGCGGCTTCGTTCACGCCCGGGTTGACGTAGTCGACCATGTAGCCGTACGTGCGGTAGGCCGCCAGGATCGTGTCCTTGTACCACTTGTAGATCTTGTCGTTCGTGTTCGCCCAGACCGGCGCGTTCCACCGCAGGATGCTGACCTTGAGATCCGGGTTGAGCTTCTTGGCGTCCGCGGCCAGCTGGAACCCCGGCGCCCGCGCCACGTTGGCCGGCTCGGTCTCGGTGCGCATCGTGGCCGGGTCGGGCCCGGTCGAGTTGTTCCGGTCGTTCCCCATCTCGATCTTGACGTGCGTCATGATCGGGTGCCGGCCGCCGAACAGGATCCGCAGCAGCCGCGCGTAGCTGTCCGGGTGCTGCGCCTTGTAGTCCAGCAGCACGGCGCTGGTGCTGTTTGCGCTGAGCACGCCGAAGCCCTTGAAGGTGAGCCCGTTGCGATTGTCCGCGGCGATGTCGGCGGCGTTCACCGCGACGTCGACGGTCTCCTCCGGGGCAGCCGCGGCCGCCGGATGGGCGGGCCCGATCAACCCCGCCAGAAGAAGACAAACAGCAATTGCAGACGTACGCCGGCGACTCATCACCGGCGCAACTTATCTTTCGGGTACGACACTTCGGCACTCATCGATCAGACCCGATCACAACGGTTCACAACCGTGCGAGGATGTCCGGCGTGGACACTCCGCAGACCGCGCGCATCTGGAACTACTGGCTGGGCGGCACGGACAACTTCGAGGTCGACCGCCAGGTGGGCGACCAGATCCGGGCGGCTTTCCCGCAGATCGTCGACAACGCCCGGGCGTCCCGCGCGTTCCTGGTGCGCAGCGTCCGCTACGTGACCGCCGAGGCCGGCATCCGCCAGTTCCTCGACGTGGGCACCGGCCTGCCCACCGCCGACAACACCCACGAGGTGGCCCAGCGCACAGCTCCGGAGTCGAGAATCGTCTACGTCGACAACGACCATAGCAAGTTGGGTTGTGGACACGCGGCAAACCCCGGACCCGCCCAATTCTCTAGCTTGAGAAAGTGACTTGCGAGATGGTTTTCCAATGATAAGAGCGTGTCCGGCGTTCGAGTAGCACAAGGGACGCTTTACTCATGGTGACCACGACCGGCCTCATGGGACCAAGAGACCGGATCGCCTCGATCGTCTCAGTTGTCGACACCCCGTCGGAATTGCAGTACGCGATGGCAATATGGGCATCGAATTCGGGACCCCTGGTCGGCGCAGCGCGATTGACGGACAACGTGGCGTTCCGCAGCCGGTCGCGGATGTCGCGTACTGCGTTGTCTGGATGCACGTCGAATCCGATCGCGCCAGGGGTTCCGCTTACCGATTGTATTTCAATCGAGAAAGGGGTCAACCTTTTACATTCGCGTTGAGCGGCAACTCGAACTGTCTCAATCATGTGAGAGTCTGCCGCGTCTTCAAATGCCACCCTGTCGAGGGTTATATGAAGGCTATGAAGTGGCACGAGATCATAGTAAGGAAATTGTATGGCTTTCTGGTAGCGTGCGGCCAAGGTTTTCAGGTCATTGGACGTCTCAAAAGTCAAATACCAGTAGAATGAGCGTGGTCCGATGGGTCGGTTCCAGTGGTTAGCCAAGTGGGTAATGGCCTGAAAGCGGTCCCACCCGCCATTACTTCGGGTCTGGCCGCGCTCAGCCATCAGCGTTCATTAGCGCTTGCAGCCGCTTCGCGGACTGTAGCAATCTGCTGGCAATGTCCCCACTTGTCGGTGGCATCATTTATAAAGTCCTGAATCCGCTGCCGAACTGAAATGATGGGCCGTTGTCGAGAAATAGTGAGCGCTCCGACGGCGAGGTCGGCGGCGCGATCCAAGTCTGGATCTGCCGATCGGATAAGAGATGAGGCGAGGTCGATTGTTACGAGAGATCGACTCCAAGGTGAACCCGACTTACTAATCTCAGGCAAGGCCAACTGGACAAATTCCTTGACCTTCTCGGCTGCGCCGAGGGATAGGTAAGCAGTGGCGGCGTTGCTTGCCGTTTGGGCGGCACTGTAACAATCGAGAGCAATGCTCGACGGGATGCCGTTCGGCACGTCATTTCGGGCCAGCAAATCATAGGCGCTCTCCACGGCACGGTGTACCCCATCCACGTCCCCGAGTTTACCCATTGCTCTAGCTGCACCATTAATGGTGAGTCGGACGCTTTGCGGGCCAGACTGCGCATAAGTGAGGCCATCTACGGCGAGACGTAGAGCCTCACTATAGTCCTTCGCATAGTACTCGCAGAAACTTTGCATACCGCGAACCCATGATTGAAGGTTGTCATCCTGCGCGAACTCGGCCATCGCAAAGGCTTCAAGACAGTATGCGCGAGCAAGGGGAAAGTTGCCTCGTCCCACCGCGACATATCCCAGAATGCCGGAGGTTACCGACCCCATGTTGAACAGCTGTTGTTGTTGTGTCGGGCGTCGACACTCACCGAGAAGAGTAGATATCCAAGTTCGTTGTTTCCGTAATTGCGAACGCAGGCTTCCGTGTTCTATGGCCTCGTACTCGGTCAAGATGAAGCGAATGTTCATTCGCAGGTTGTCAAGAACGGTAGGGCTTACGCCTCGCGAGAGTGCGTCAACTCGTTGCAGAACGTCGATCAGATCCTCGTCGACGCTGTGTTCGGGCTGCTCGGCAGGCGTCTTTTCGACTCCGTTGGAGCTTTCCAGTTCCGGCCGTGTTTGCTGGTTCGTTGCCGTATCGCTTCGCCGATGACGTTTTGGGGTGAAGCCGAGTTCGGCGTCGGTCGCCGCTTTGAGGACGTGGCGGAAGGCGGCGCGATAGTTGGCTGAGGGCCACCAGTATCTTCCGGCCTCGTAGCCGAGTACGAAGCGGTGATCGAGGATGGTTGGTTGCGGGGATTTCTTGTCTTTCTGGTGTTCGGCCCAGAGGAAGTTGTTCATTTCGTCTGCGACGTCTTGCGGCGTCATCGGTTGCCCGTTGGGCATGGTGCGACGTTCGCGGGCGGCGATCAGTTGGTGGTTCTTTCGTCGTGGTTCCGCCGTGTCGGCTGGTTCTGCCGTGCCGGGTGGCGGGGGCGTGTGGTCGGGGTTGGGTCTGCGGGTGATGGTCGGGCCGTGTCGGCTGGGGTGTCTGCGTTCGGCGGTGAGGCCGATGTCGGTGGGGTCGGCGACGTTGAGCCGGGCGCAGAGGGCGTTGAGGCGTTCGGGGCACATGCCGCCGCCGATGCGGCCTTGTTCGATTCTGCCGATGTAGTTCTCGTCCATCGGTGCGTGCTGGCAGTTGCGCATGGCGGGGTCGCGGTTGGCGTCCTGGGCCAGCCGGGCGCGTGACAGGCTCAGCCGTCTGCGGGCCTGCCAGAACTGCCTGTTCGGCTCCGGTTCGGTTCTCGGCATCGTCGCCCCCGGGTCGTGGTCCGACACGATCGGGTTCTAGTGTTCCATGCCCGCTGATCAGGGTTGGTGTGCCGGGTCCGGGCAGCTGGTGTCCTGTGTGGATCTTGCGAACACTCACCCCCGGAAGTGTTCGTCATCTGCGAAACCCCGGTATTGGGGTTGATCGTGCGATGGTGTACGGGCTTCGCTGGTGGGCGTATCCCGTGTGGCCGGTCGCCTGGTCCGCTGGGATCCGTGCCTAGGCAGCCTTAAGTGTGCAAGCGGGTTCGCGGGTCTGAGGACAAGTAGGCGGCTGGTTGGCATCGGGCGGCTCCGGTGATCGGGCGGACCCCGAATCAGGTACCCACACCGGTGAGTTGAGCCCCGGTGTCCGGCACACGCCGCGATACACGCACCACCCGTACCGGTGACAGCCGGTGCGGAGGGCGCGTGTGCGCGTGTGTCGGCGCCCTTGCTCCTCGCGGCCCATATCCCGTACCACGACCGGCACCACCCGTGCGTTCCGCGCGCGGGCAGGGTGTTGGCCGGGGTGTCGGTGCCGGGCTGTTGCCCTTGTTGCCTGATGCCTTGGGGAGTCTTTGTGATGATCGCGGATCGTGTCTGTCTGCGGCAGGTTCTCGCTGTCCTGCCGGGTGTTTGCGCTGTCCTGCCGGGTGTCCCGGCAGGGGTACGGGTGGGTGTCCTGCTTGATCGGGACCCCCAAACGGACGGGCTGGCTGGTCTGACAGCCCAGCTCACCGCTGCTGTGTCAGAGATGGCTGGTGCTGCGACTGATCCCGTCCTGGGGATCCCCTATGGGGTGTATGCAGATATCTGCGGCCGGCCGCCGGCCGCCCTGCCCTCGGGTGGTGGCCGGTGGTGAGGGAGCCGATCCTGCGGGTGCAGTCCGGGCTGACCGGCCGGGACCTGGTGCTGTTGGGTTGGCTGGCCGATCACGGGGTGCTGACCACCGAGCAGATCTCTGCCGCTCTGTTCCCGTCGGTCAACTTCACCCAACGTCGTCTGCGTGTACTGCGCGAGCAGCGGGAAGTGATCGACCGGTTCCGGCCGCAACGCGCTGACGGCGGCTCGTTTCCGTATCACTGGCTGCTGACCCAGCTCGGCGCGGACACCATCGCCATGCAACGCGACGAGCCGGTACCGCGCCGGGACCTGGCGCGGGCGCGGCGCTGGCAGTTGACCAACCGGGCCAATCTGCCTCACCTGTTGGGTGTCAACGGGTTCTTCACCGCCCTGGCCGCTCACGCCCGCACCCATCCCGGCGCGCACCTGGTCCGCTGGTGGTCGGCGGCCCGCTGCCAGCAACTCGGCGCCTTCGCCGACCCCACCGGCCCGGTCGACGGGACTGTGCTGGCCTACCGGATGACGGTGCGCCCGGACGGGCACGGCGTCTTCACCGAAGACGGCCGGTCGACCGCGTTCTTCCTGGAGTACGACACCGGCACGGAGACCCTGGCCCGGCTGGTCGACAAGGTCGGCGGGTACCGGCAACTCGCCCGGGTCACTGGCAACGTGTGGCCGGTGTTGTTCTGGCTGCCCACCGCCGCCCGGGAACGGCACCTGCACGCCGCGCTGACCGAGGCCCGGGTCGGCTACCCCGTCGCGACCGCCGTGCACGGCCGTCCCGGCGGCCGTCTGACGCCTGCCAGCGGCCCGCCAGCCGTCCCGGACGGCCCGGCCGGTCAGGTGTGGTGGCTGCACCGCCACAACGGCCCCACGCTGCCCCTGGCCGCCCTGGGCGCGGCTGTCGCCGCGGACCTGCGGGAGGCGGCATGACCGTGACGCGCCGGGCACGCCTGACAGCGTCTGACCGGGCCGGGCTGCCAGGCCGCCCCGACCGGCAGGCGGGCGGGAGCCGCGCACCACCCAACACCAACCGCTGAGCTGCCCTGTCAGCAGCTTCACCACCGTCAGCAGAACCGAACTGGCGCCACCCAACAGGACCTAACCCCGGCGGTTGACCTGGAGGCTCCTTCGGCGGTTCTGCCGTGCGGGACCTTCCGGGACAGGCTCCGGCCGGTTACCGGCTGACAGCCCAGTTCAACCCGGCTGACACCCCGCTACCCACGGCGGGGGGACACATACGTATGTGACGGCATGCGGTGACAATTTTCCGCCCTTCACGGGCGGGGTGAACCGGGAACGGTATTGCGTTCCCCGCACGCCACGACCCACCAGAAGTATTTCGAATCATCGAATGGAGGCGAGAGCCATGGAGTGGAACAACGCGCGACCCGCGTCCCACCACTGTGGAGGAACATGGCCAAAAGCCAGACACCCAACCCGCGCCGTCGCCGGATAACCGACCGGGGACCGGCCACCGCGCCCGCCGAGACCGGAACACCGGCCCGGCGACGCCGGAACGCCGGTGACCGGCGGACAGCCATCGACGCCCGTACCCAGCAGGCGGCAGAGGATTCACCGCCGTCTACCGTGATCGTCCACCCTTCCGATTTCAGGCTCCCTAACGTGCTCAGGCACATCGAGGCCGGAAAAATTGTGCTCGTCATTTCGCAACACAGCAGCCCCGAACATTCCGTCTAGCGGCAACAAAAGGGACGCTCGTCCGGTGACCTGCCGGGCGAGCCTCTGCCGTTACGGGTGCCTACCGCCGGAAACACAAGCCGTTGCCGAGGTCGACAATCCCGATCGTGTCCGCCGGGCCGTTGTGGCCTGCGCTCCCGATGGCGATTCCCCACCGTCCGCCATGCTCGGCGAGAACCATTCCCCAGGACGCTTTGACTGCGCGGGCCATTCCACGCTTGACAGTGTCATCACCGGCATTCCACATCTCGGCTACCGTCTGCCCCGTGGGGGCGTAGTCGAAGCGGTCGGCAACGATCACGAATCCCTCAATGCGCGCCTTGACCGCCTTGCGTTCCGCCACCAGCGAATCCAGCTCGTCATCATCCTCAGTGGCCGACAACCGGGCCTGAATCTTACGCAGCCCCGCCTGCAACTCGTCCAACTCGTGCGCGTTCCCTGCCACCCGCTGAAACGCGAGAATGTCTGTCGTGTCGTTGGCGAACATGCCGGTAATGACGTCGATAACCGGCTGCGCGTCGATACCCTTGAACTCGCCGCACGCCAAACGCTGCTTCATGTGACCACCGCAACGCAGCTTCAGCGTACGCGGCCTCGGTACACGCGGCTTACCCGTACGCGAATCCTTCGCCGGTGTCATGCCAGCGCGAAGGAACAGCTTCCCTCCGCAACCAGGACAATCGAGAATACCGGAAACCCAGTTCGCCGGACTCGCGACCGGCCGGCCGCCCTTGTTCACGCGACTATCACTCATATTCGCGTCCAACACTTTATTCGCTCGCCACCACAACGCGGAATCAACGACCGGCTCAACCTCGTGCGCCCACGTCTCCGTGTGACCCCCATACGTATAGGAACACTCGACAACCCCCGTGTGATTCGCCGAGAAACGGATCACGGCCTTGATCGAGTTCGGGTAAAGGTCGTAGGCCCGCGCCACACTCAACAGCGAATCACCGCGCGCGACACGATCGTATATATCCACAACGGCGACACGGTCTCGACACCACGCCTGCTTCGCGTGCCGGACACCCTTCGTCACCCAAAACGCGGGCAGCGGCCCATGAAACGCTTTGTTGTCACGGATCATCATGATCCCGCGATACGTCTCACGCTTGACTGTCTTCGACTTCTCAGCATTCGCGTGCTGCGCCACCAGCGTCACAATACGGCCCGCGAAATCAGTCCGCCCGAACTGCGGCTCACCGACCGACACGATATCGCCGCCAGCAGACCGGATAGCCAGCAAAATCTCAGCCTGAGCATCCAAATCCTCCCGCCGGTCAAGGCGAGACGACTCCGTGACAAACAAGGTCGAATAATCGCCCCGCGCAATATCAGCGATCACCTCACGCAACGCCGGTTCCTGCGTCCCATGACTCGCCGAGTAACCATGAAGCCGGAACCACTTCACGATCGTGACACCACGCTCAGCAGCATCCGCCTCGATCACCTTGACCTGAGACGCCTCCTCCTGACTACCAGTGCTGACCCGCACAAACCCCGCGCCGAGTGCCACACGTAGCTCCCTTCAGGAAACAACCACGTGTGCACACTACCCGACAACCATTGACCCGCTGGTGCTGACCCAGGCGAGGGCGCTGCTGACGAGCACCCCGACGGGCGCCACCCAGTACCTGCACGCCGACGGCCGCGACGCCGGTGCGGTGCTCTCCGAGGCCGCCCACACCCTCGACTTCCACCGCCCGATCGCCCTGATCATGTCGGGAATCCTGGGCCACATAACCGACGACACCGAGGCCCTGACCATGGTGCGCGCCTACCTGGCAGCGTTGGCGCCGGGCAGCTACTTCATCGCCCTGGACGGTTCCCACAGCCTCGAACACGGCGCGGCCGAAAAAATCTGGAACGAACAGGCAAATCCGCCGTACGTGCTGCGCAGCCCCGCCGCGTTCGCCGCCTTCTTCGAGGGCCTCGACCTGGTAGAGCCGGGCGTGACGTCGGCGCCGCTGTGGCACCCCACCGACCCCGACCCCCAGCACCTCGACGTGGTCTGCGGAGTGGCCCGCAAACCGGCCGGGGCGTGGTGATGCCACGTCCGGGGCTTGCCACCTTGCGGACCACCGGCACCGGGATCGTGTCGGCCAGCCAGGACAGCCGGGTGGTGGCGTCGGCAATCGCGGGGCGATGAAGGTGTGGATGCAGGATCGATGAATGGCAGGAGGGAGCCTGGGGCCGGCTGACAGGGCGTTGGCCGGGAATGGGGTAACCATCATGAGGATTCGCCGGGCTCTTACCGCGGTGGGGCTTGTTGTTGCCGGCATTCTGACCAGCGGTGGGCCGGCCCATGCGGGGCCGTTCGACGATGTGTCGATCATGACTGATCGGCTGGAGGACAACAACGCGGACGGGCGGTGGACGATCTGGAGCACCGGTAACGGGCGCGGTGGATGGCAGGCCGGCGTCGGCTTCGTCTTCCACAACCAGGAGACAGGGTGGACCGAAATAGGGCGCGACGTCACCATCACACCGCTCGACGGGTCGCACACCTGCCGGGCGTACATCGATCTGTTTGGGTTGGGTAACGGGCGGCAGGTCATCGCCCGGGTCGAGGTGATCGACCCGACGACCTGGCAGTACCTGGCCCAGGACGGGGGCGGGGTGGCCACCGTGCCGATCCAGCATTTCACGCCGGAATGGTCGAACGGGCCGCGCACCGTGCGGTTCCGGGTGTCGCTGTACGGGAACGGGGACCAGACGCTCTGGATCGACAACATGTTCATCTCCTGCGAGTACTAGTCGGCGCGGGCGCCGTGTGCTGTGACACGGCGCCTACCCGGCCGCGCCCCGCCCGGTGTCCGTGGGCGCACGCCGCGGACGAGCAGGTAGCCGACTATCCAGAATTCGCCGATGGAGGCGGGATATGCCAGTGCCTCGGCGATGACCTCCACCTCCGGGGCCAGGTATCTGAGGAACGCGCTGAGTACGTACCCGATACCGCCGCCGACCAGGAGCCAGCCCAGGGCGCGCGGCATCCAGCCCGATCGCAGGACGCACCAGCCCATCGGGATCAGCCACAGGCCGAAGAACAGTGCCCCCACGCCCCAGAGGTTCTCGCTGAGCAGGTACAGGACCTGGACGTTGGTCGCGGCGTCGCCGAACGGGTTGACCGCCACCCCGAGCGCGGTGGCCATCGCGGCCGCGCTCATCAGGCCGACGATCGCGTTGATCAGGCCGAAGGCGGCGATGCCGGCGGCGGCGAAGGAGTCCACGGTACGGAACAGGCGGTAGAACCACACGGCGGCGAAGGTCTGCGTGACGACCATGCCCAGTTCCAGGGCGACGCCGGCGCGGGCGAGTGACTCGTGGTTTGCCAGGTTGGCCAGCGTCGCGGCCGGGTCGTCGGCGACGAAGAGCTGCGGGCGGACGATGAGAAAGCCGAGTACGCCGGTGAGAGCGACACCGAGGTAGAACAGCCCGGTCAGGCGCGCGTTGCGGGTCAGCGCGTGCATGGTGACTCCTTTCTCAGTCGGAATATCCGAAGACGTCGTCGAGGGGCACCCGGAACACCCGCGCGATCTGGAATGCCATCTCCAGCGTCGGCGAGTAGCGCCCCTGTTCGATCGCGATGATGGTCTGGCGGGTCACTCCGATGTGGTCGGCCAGTTCCGCCTGGGTCATCTCCCCGTGGGCGAAGCGCAGCGCCCGGATCGAATTGGTGACCCTGGTCGGTTTGCCCACGGTTACCAGCCTCGCCGGTACGCGACGATCTTCACCGCCGCCGAGGCCAGCGCGGCCAGGACGAACGCAAGATAGAGCGCATGAGCGATCCAGAAGTGCTCGGCGTCCGCCATCGTCAGGATCAGCGGCACGGTCGCGGCGATGCTCATGACGTAGAACCCGACGTACTCACCCCGGCGGTTGATCTCCCGGTCGCGCTCGTCGGTCCGGTCGGCGTCCTTGGGCGAGACCACCGCGGCCACAATGGACAGGACGATGCCCGCGCCGATCCCGACGCCGATCGCGGTGAGCATCGGCCGCACGTAGTCGATCGTCGTCACGTCGGCACCGGCCACCTTGGACAGGGTGATCGCGAAATATGCGAACGGGACGACGAAGCCGACCAGGGCGGAGATCCAGGTGCGTTTCTCCTCGGAGGACATGTCCGCTCCTCATGTAAAAGAAACTTGACACGATGAAGGTAAAGCAAACCAGACACGGCGTCAAGAATCCTTAACATCACGCGTGCGAAAGCGGCGCGGCGGCCCAGAGGGCCACCGCGCCACAGTTAGTTGGCGAAGAGGGTCAGCCGGTGCGGCAGGTGACCGTCGGCCAGTTCCAGTTGCCGTTGGCCATGATGGTGAGGCCGAAGTTGTTACCGCTGCCGTTCGGCCGGGCGGTGACGGTTCCGCTGGTGCCGGTCAGCGCGGCGCTCCAGCTGTTCTGGACGGTCTGGCCGCCGCCGAGGCCGAGGCTCACCACCCAGCTGTTGGTGCCGCTGACCGCGACGTTGAGGTTGAACCTGTCGCCGAACCGCTCGCCGGCGGACAGCGTCGCGGTGCAGTTGCCGGGTTGCTGCGTCGGGCCGGTGGTCGGGTTCTGGGTGGGCGTGCCGCTGCCACCCTCCCGGACCGTGATGTCCGAGCTGCCGGCGCTCTGGTAACCCTCGGTCGCCATCACCTGGTAGCTGTGGTTGGTGCCGAGCTGCAGGCCGGCCCGGGCCCAGGCGTCGAAGTGGTTGGCCACCGTGATGGTGCCGGAGCTGCGCTTCTGCTGCCGCACGCTCCAGAACTGGTAGAACGTGGCGGTGCCGTCGATCGAGGGCTGGTTGACCCGCTGGCTGCGCAGGATGTCGTACGTGCCGCCGTCGGTGGTGACCGTGCCCATCCGGGTGGCGCCGCTGCTCGGGTTGTAGCTGCCGAAGTTCTCCACGACGTAGTACTCGATGAGCGGGCTGCGCGTCCATCCGTACAGGGCAAGATAGGTGTTGTTGCTGCCCGGGTTGTAGGTGCCCGAATAGGTGACCGTGCGGCGGGTGCCGGTGGCCCAGCCCTTGCCGCCGACCCAGTTGTTGGTGCTTCGGTCCCAGCTGCTGGAGTACCGGCCGTCGGCGCGCAGCGTCATGCTCGCGTTGCCGCTGTCTTTCCAGAACGAGAAGTAGTAACCGTTGTGCGTGCCGGTGGCGTTTGCGGTGAGGGTCCGGTCGGCCTCGGCGAACGCGTTGGGTGCGGCGAAAACCGTGGCGCCGGCGGCAAGCGCCACGGCGCACGCGGCGCCGAGGAACAGCCGCAGGCGGCGGCGCCTCGGTTTGGTGGGGACGTCGTTCATTACTTGCTTCCTCCTCGTGACAGCTGGTGGGGGCCAGCTTTCCCGCGTGGTGGTGGTGGTGAGCCGATGGTGCGTGGAATCGATCGCCATTGATTCCCGTGCGTGGGACGGTATTGCGTCGGTCGGTGACTGTCAACAACTTCCAGAAACATTCCGGAAACCGAGATGATCGCTATGGTTGAGCTGGATACCCTGTGAGCTGCATGAATGCGTTTTCGTTGCGGTCATTCGGGGAATGTTCCCGGTGTGGGTGGGCGGAAGGCGTCCGAAGTTTTGGGCGTCATGGCCGAAAGTTTCGGAGTATGCGAGGGCACTGCGGGGGAGGAATGAGGGCCGATTCGGCCGCGGCGGGCTGCCGGATGCGTCGCCGGATTTCGATAATGGGCCGATGGGGCGTCTGATGGTGGCGGTGCTGCTGCTCACGGCCGGCGTGCAGGTGCCCGCGGCGCCGGCCGCGGATTTGTGGACCGGCCCGCTGAGCACGCGCGGGCGATACGTCGTCGATGCCACCGGCGAGCGCTTCAAGCTCAAGTCCGGCAACTGGCACGGCGCCAGCGGCACCTGGACCGGAGAGGGCGACACCCACCACGCCGGGGAGAACGCCAACCGGATACCGCTGGGTCTCGACCGGGCATCGATCACCGAGGTCGCCGCGAGCTTCGCGGAGCTGGGTCTCAACAGCGTACGGCTGCCGTTCTCGAACGAGATGATCCGGGACGCCCAGCCGGTCCCCGACGAGGCGGTGGCCGCCAACCCGCAACTGCGCGGCCGTACTCCCCTCGAGATCTACGACGCCGTGGTCGCCGGGCTGACCGCCGCCGGCCTCGCGGTGATCCTCAACAACCACACCGGGTCCACGCGCTGGTGCTGCGGCGTCGACGGCAACGAGCGCTGGAACAGCGGCCGCACCACCGACCAGTGGGCGGCCGACTGGCTGGCGATGGCCGCGCGCTACCGCGACAACCCGCGCGTGGTCGGCGCCGACCTCTACAACGAGGTGCGCCGGGACGTGTGGGACGACCCGAACTGGGGCCTGGGCGACGAGCACGACTGGTTCGCCGCCGCGCAGGCCGTCGGCGACCGGATCCTGACCGACGCCAACCCGAACCTGCTGATCATCGTCGAGGGCATCAACTGGTACGGCATCCCGGTCGACGGTTTCCCGCACGGCCGCCCGGCGCTGCGGCCGGTCGCCCAGCTGTCGCACACCCTGAGCACCTCCGGCAAGCTGGTCTATTCGGCGCACTTCTACGACTACACCGGCTCCCGGCACAGCGGAGCCAGCGGGGTCGGCGAGACGAGTGATCCGCGCTACCGCGACCTGAGCCGCGACGAGTTGTTCGCGACGCTCTACGACGAGGCGTTCTATGTCGCCGACCAGCCCGGCAGACACTTCACCGCGCCGGTGTGGATCAGCGAGTTCGGCGTCGGCGGCAACGGCACCGGCCAGGCGGCCCGCGACTGGTTCGGCAACTTCGTCGACTACCTGATTCAGCGGGACGCCGACTTCGCGTACTGGCCGATGGTCGGCTGGGCGGAGGCGCGCGGCACCAACGGGTGGGCGTTGCTGCACTGGGACCGGGCGGGCAACCGCAGCACGGTCGGCGACGGCGGCGACTGGCGCGCGGCCGACTGGAACCGGCTGGTCGCCGCGTCCGGCCGGACCGGGGTGGTCGAGCCGGTAACGCGGTATTCGATGCTCAGCCCGGACCACGGCGACTTCGTCGCGTCCCGCCGGGCCCGGGCCGCCGATGACTGGGCGCCCGGTTCCCGCAAGGCAGTCTGCCCGGACGGTCAACGCCTGGCGGGACTGGCGCACACCGGTAACCGCGGCCTGTGCGTGGACGGCCTGCCGGTGACATCGGCCGCCTACCGAGCGGTGATCGACGAGCGGCACGTGACGTCCGGTGATTGGGCATCCGGCTACACCAAGTTCCAGTGCCCGGCGGGTGACTTCCTGATCGGGTACGCCGTCCGCGGCGCGGCGCTGTCGAGCGTGCTGTGCGCGACCGCGGCGGGGAGCCTGGGCACCGCCGGCCGGGCGGTGTGGTTCGACCGCGGCGACAATCGGCCGGCCGACTCCTCGGGTGGCGACTTTGCGACGGGCCGCTACAAGGGTCAGTGCGCGCCGGACGAGTATGCCGCCGGGATCGCGTTCACCAGGAGAATCGGCTCGGCGGGCAGTCCGGCGGCGCTCCTCTGCCGACGATAAAGATGCGATAAGTCCGTTTCGGGTTTTTTCGAGAAGGTCCAATCTACTTCGAAAGCTGCTTAATAATCTTCGAAGTAGGTGTACTCAGTGGACAGAACCGAATACGGACGGTCACCGCCAACGTCGCTGGACCGTCTCCGAGCCGATGTCGAGGCCACAAGCCACCGTCGCAAGGAGTTGGTCGTGGACGCGTACTTCATGTCTGAACGTCATGAAGAGTTGCGCCGGGAGGTACGGGCTTTCGCTGAGACGGAGGTGCGGCTGCGCCTCGACGAGATGGAGTCGTCCCGGATCGTCCAGCAGGAGTTGTCCCGGCTGATCGCCCGGCAGGGCTGGATCGGGGTCACCGTCGGCCGCGAGTACGGCGGCATGGGTCTCGGGCATCTCGCCAAGACCATCATCATCGAGGAACTGTCCCGGGTGAGCGGCGCGATGGGCGCCATGGTGCAGGCCTCCCAGCTGGGCGTCGCCAAGATCATCCACTTCGGCGACGAGCGGCAGAAGGCGACCTGGCTGCCCGCCGTCGCGCAGGGCGACTGCCTGCCGACCATCGCGGTGACCGAGGAGGGATCCGGCGGGCACGTGCTCGGCATGGCCGCCACCGCGGTCCGCGACGGCGACGACTACATCCTCAACGGGCGTAAGGTCTTCGTCGGCAACAGCCACGTCGGTGACGTGCACGGCGTGGTGGTGCGCACCGGCGCCGGGTCGGCCGGCCTGTCCGCGTTCCTGGTCGAGTCGGACCGGCCGGGCTTCTCGCTCGGCGAGTACCAGCCGGCGATGGGACTGCACGGCTTCAGCTTCGGCGAACTGATCTTCCGCAACTGCCGGGTGCCGGCCGCCAACCGGCTCGGCGCCGAGGGCGACGGCCTGGCGGTCGCCTATTCGTCGAGCATCCTGTACGGGCGGCCCAACCTCACCGCGGTCTCGCTCGGCATCCACCGGGCGCTGGTCGAGGAGACCACCAGTTACGCGGCCGGCCGCAGCCGGTACGGCAGCCCGCTGGCCGACCTGCTCCCGATCAAGCTGAAGATCGGTCAGATGCAGTCCCGGCTGATGACCGCCCGGCTCGCCGCCTACCACGCCGTCCACCTGCTCGACCGGGGCAAGCCCTGCGACGCCGAACTGATGAACGCCAAGCTGATCAATGTCGAGTACGCCCTCGACTCGGCGCGCAACGCCATGGAGGTGCACGGCGCCTGCGGCCTCTATCTGGACCGCCCGGTGGAGCGTTTTCTCCGCGACGCGCACCACATCTTCGCCCCGGCCGGCACCTCCGACGTGCAACTCCTGCGGCTCGCCGAGGTGGCGCTGGGCACCGCCAAGGGGCAGTGGTCGCAACAGCTCGCGCCGCGGGTCAGCACGCCGCTGGTCAGCTCCTGAAACCCTCCCGGGCGTGTATCTGCGCGATCAGTTCGGCAGCCAGGGATTTGATCGTCTCCAGGCCGGGGCGGCCCCACGGGCGCGGTTCGATGTCGACCACGCAGATCGTGCCCAGCGCCGTGCCGGTCCGGTCGATCAGCGGTGCACCCAGGTAGGACCGGATGCCGATCTCGTCGACCACCGGGTTGCCGGCGAACCGCGGGTAGTCGCAGACGTCGTCCAGGACCAGGGCCTTGCGGCGCACCACGACGTGCGGGCAGTAGCCGTGGTCGCGGTCCATCACCCGGCCGGGCTGGGCCTCCGGCGGGGTGCCGGGCGGCGGCGGCGCGGTGTGCAGGCCGGCGAAGTACTGCCGGTTCTCGCTGATGAAGTTCACCATCGCGTACGGCGCGCCGGTGACCTCGCTCAGCTTGCGGGCGAAATCGTCGAACTCCGGCACGGGCTGATCGCCGAGGCCGAGTTCGTGCAGGCGGCGCATGCGGCTGCCCACCTCCGGGTCGACCGGGGTGAGCGGATGGTGGCCGGAGAAGTCGTAGATCATGCCGGGCTCCGTTTCGGTCATCGGCGGGATCGGGAGTCGATGAGGTGTCTGATCAGGCTGACGAGCACGCCGGTGGCGGACCGCGGATCCCGGGCGTCGCACAGCAGTACCGGAATGTCGGGTTTGAGGTCGAGGGCGCTGCGGACGTCGGCGGGCTCGTACCGGAACGCGCGGTCGAACTCGTTGACCGCCACCAGGAACTCGACGCCGCGGGACTCGAAGAAGTCGACCGCCGGGAAGCAGTCCTCGAGCCGGCGGGTGTCGGCCAGCACGACCGCGCCCATCGCGCCGTGCGACAGCTCGTCCCACATGAACCAGAAGCGTTCCTGCCCGGGCGTGCCGAACAGGTAGAGGACGTGCTGCTTGCTGATGGTGATCCGGCCGAAGTCCATCGCGACCGTCGTGGTCGCCTTCTTTTCGATGCCGGTGAGGTTGTCGGTGCCGACGCTCGCGGTGGTGAGCAGTTCCTCGGTACGCAGCGGTTCGATCTCGCTGACCGCGCCCACGAACGTGGTTTTGCCGACGCCGAAACCGCCCGCGATCAGCAGCTTGAGCGCGCTCGGGAACATGTCAGAGACGTCGTTGTAGGGCATTGAGGATGTTCTCCAGTACAACCGGGTTGGCGGAGTCGGCCATCGGGTCGGGCGAACGGGTGTCCACCACGCCCCAGTCGACGAGGTCGGAGAGCAGGATCTTGGTTACCACCGCGGGGAGCTTCAGCCGGGCCGCGACCTCGGCCACCGTGGTGACGTTGCCGCACAGCCCCAGCGCCTGGGCGTGTTCCGGGCCGAGGTGACCGCGCGGGATGCGACCGGTCGCGATCACCATGGACAGGAGCTCCATGCGCCTGGTCGGTTCGGTCCGGCCGCTGCTGACCGTGTACGGCCGGACCAGTCGTCCCGCGTCGTCGTCGAACCAGTGCTCGTCGTCGGCGCCGGCCACACTCATCGTCCGTGCAGGCCCGGAAACTCCGCCTCACGCCGCGTTGGTGTGGACAGGTACGGCCGCACACTCTTGACCAGCTGGGCCATCTCGTAGCCGAGGACACCCGGGTCGGCGTCCTTGCCGGCCAGCACCGCGAGCACCGCACCGGAGCCGGCCGCCGAGACGAACAGCAGCGACTGGTCGAGCTCGGCGACCACCTGCCGGACCCCGTCGGACGCGCCGAACTTGGAGCCGGCGCTGCGGGCCAGCGAGAACAACCCGGAGGCGATCGCGGCCAGGTGGTCGGCGCCGTCGTCGTCGAGGCCGTGCGCGGCCTTGCGGAGCCCGTCGGACGACAGCAACAGGGCGCTCCGGGTGTCCGGAACCCGGTCGACCAGCCCGGACAGCAGCCAGGCAAGGTCGGTTGAGGTGCGTGCATCGGTGGTCGACATGTGAGCCGAACCCTTCTGTCGGTGCGGGGGGAGGGAAAGGTCAGGCAAGACGGTCAGGACCGGCCGGGTCGGCCTCGGCCTGGGAGACGCCGCTCATGAACGACGCCATCAACCCCGGTGTGGAATCGCCGGTCGGCTCATTGGCCGGCTGTGGGCCGAGCTGGAGCTGCGGGGCCATGTGGGTCTGGCTGCGGCGGCGCGGGAGGGGTGGCCGTGCCGCCGCCGGTGCCGCCGCCGGCAGCTGGTGCGGCGCCTGCTGGTGTGCCGCCTGCTGGTGTGCCGCCTGCTGGAGCGCCGGTTGCTGGTGCGGCTGCTCGGCGGGCGCGAGGTGCCGGGCCGCGGAGGAGTTGGACCAGGCCGGCTGCCGGGGCATCTCGGCGGTGTGGTCGTCCAGCGTCCGCGGCCGGCCGGGGCTGACCGGCGCGCTGGCCACCGCGGCGACGGCGCTCACCGTAACGGCCGGCGCGGGCTCGGCGCCCAGCAACGCCTCCGGCAGGATGACGACCGCCTGCGTACCGCCATAGATGTTGGTTTGCAGTTGCACCACGATGCCGTGCTGGCGGGCGATCATCGAGACCACGAAGAGCCCGATCCGCCCGTCGCGCAGCAGGTCGTCGAGGTTGAAGTGCTCGGGGTTGGCGAGCAGCTGGTTGACCCGCTCCTGATCGACCCGCTGCATGCCGAGACCGCGGTCCTCGACCTCGATCGCGACGCCCGCCGCCACCTGCTGGGCCCGGAGCAGCACCTGGGTGTGCGGGGGCGCGAACATGGTCGCGTTCTCGATCAGCTCGGCGATCAGGTGGATGATGCTGGCCACCGCGTGCCCCGGCAGCGTGCCCTCGATCGGCGGCACGAGCTTGACCCGGGAGTACTGCTCGACCTCGGCGGTCGCCGAGCGCAGCACCTCGGTGAGCGCGACCGGCCGGCTCCACTGCCGCCGGGACACCGAGCCGCCGAGCACCGCCAGGTTTTCCGCGTGCCGCCGGATGCGGGTCGCCAGGTGGTCGACCTGGAACAGGCCCTTGAGCAGATCGGGGTCCTCGACCTCGTTCTCCAGGGCGTCGAGCAGCTTGATCTCGCGGTGCACCAGCGACTGCAGCCGCCGGGACAGGTTGACGAAGATCTCCACCTGCTTGCCGGGCGTGTACGCAGTGGACGACGCGGCCGCCGGCGCTGGCCGGGCCTCGGCCTGGCGCAGCTGCTCGGTGAGCCGGTCGACGCTGGCCCGCGCCTCGGCGAGCTGGGACCGTGCGGTGTCCAGTTCGGACCGGGTGCCGGCGGAGCGGGCGTCGGTGGGCCGGGTGTCGATGGACCGGGTGCCGGTGGGCCGGGTGTCGGCGGCCGGGCTCGGGAAGCCGAACGACTGGCCGCGGTGATGCCGGATCTGCCCGACGGCGTACAGCGCCGAGGCGAGAACGGTGACGATGCCGGCCAGGCTGAGCACCACGAGCCCGGGATAGACGTCGTCCAGGGCGAGCACCCACGCCGCGGTGGCGAACAGCCCGGCGGCGACCGCGGCCGGGACGGCTATCGACCAGGTCAGCTGGCCGGGCAGCGAGCGCGCGAACCGCTGGTCCGCTTGCTCGTAAGAGGAAGATGTATCGGGCATGAGCATCCTTGCGCGGGCTGGACAAGTGTGGTGATGCGGCAATGTCCGGTGTGGAGGCGCACCCACTCTAGTGGGCCGGTCGCTCTTGTCCAGCACGAGAAATCCGGCCGGGTATCAAACCGGCGTTGTGGTCCGCTTCGATGCATCAAACAGGGGTCCGCGGGCGACGGCGTGCCACCCCCGGGCGGTGGTCACCGACCAGGACTTTCGCCGCCGCCCCGGCCGCCGGAGGGGCGCCGTTGGGGGCCCGGCCGCGCTAGATCGGTGCTCATCGATCGATTGAAGTTAGGGGATTAGGGGATTTCCCGGCGCCGAAAATTAGGGACCTTTACCGTGCATTAACGTCCTCGAGTCGTATTGCCGACTCGGCGGGCCGGCGTTGCGGCGATCCACGGCCCGGGAGAAAATGCCCACTCACGGGTGAACGGGGACTTCGATGGCAACGACGAGCGATACCCGGCTGCGGCCACCGCGGAATCCCGTCGACCGTCGCGCGGTCGGCTGGTGGACGACCAACCTGCTGCTGCTCTTCGGGTCGCCGGTGCTGGTGCTGGTCATCCTCGGGGTGCTGATCGCGCCGGCGCGGTTCTGGCTGCTCGCCCCGGCCGCGCTGATCGGGGTGCTGGGCCTGGTCGCGGTGCTGGCGCTGCCGCGCTGGTGGTTCCGGGTGCACCGGTGGGAGGTCACCGGCACCGCGGTCTACACCCGCACCGGCTGGTTCTGGCAGGAGTGGCGGGTGGCGCCGCTGTCTCGGATCCAGACCGTGGACACCCGCCGCGGACCGCTCGAGCAGCGGTTCGGCCTGGCCACCGTGGTGGTGACCACGGCGTCGGCCAAGGGCGCGGTGACCATCCCGGGGCTCGCCCACGAGCTGGCCGCCGAGATCGCCGAGCAGCTCACCCTGACCACCCAGGCCGTACCGGGCGACGCGACATGAGCGCCGAGTGGCGCGAGCTCGACCGGCGGGCCGTGCCGGTGGCGGTGGTGTTCATGAGCGGGGTGGCGGTGGCGGCCGGCGTGCCGACGCTGATCGGGCTGTCCGGCATCTCGACCGCGGTCGCGGTGGGCTGGACGCTGCCCGGCGCCGTCTTCGTCGTGCTGGCCGGCACGGTCGCCGAGTGGCTGCGGCACCGCTTCACCCGCTACCGGGTCGGCGCCGACCGCGTCGAGTTGCACACCGGGGCGCTGATCCGCACCCGGCGCTCGCTTCAACGCGACCGGATCCGCACGGTGGACGTGACGGCCGACCCGCTGCTGCGCGTGTTCGGGCTGGTCTCGGTGCGGATCGGCACCGGCGAGCACGCCGAGAAGGGCACCGTCCGGCTGCGCCCGGTCACCCGCGCCACCGGTGACGAACTGCGCCGCATCCTGCTGCACCGGGCCGCCAGCGAGCCGGTCGCGGAAAACACTCTGGCCGTGCTCGACCCGGCCTGGATCCGGTACGCGCCGCTGTCGTTCGTGGCGCCCGCGCTGGGCGTCGCCGCGCTCGGTGGCGTACTCAACCTGGCCGACTGGGTCGGTCAGGCCGGCGGCGTCATCGACTGGGCGATCGACCTGCTCGGCGGCCTCGGCCTGATCGGCGCACTCGCGGTGCTGGCCGGCGTCGCGGCGGTGGTCGGCGCGATCGGCGCGCTCGGGCTGTGGGTCGAGATGTGGCGCGGCTACCGCCTCGACCGCGAGCCGGGCGGCACGTTACGGGTGCGCCGCGGCCTGCTGACCACCCGCTCCATCTCGATCGAGGAGGACCGGCTGCGCGGGGTCGACGTGGTCGAGCCGCTGGGCGCCCGGCTGGCCGGTGCGGCCCGGGTGGACGCGGTGGCCAGTGGCATGGCCAAGGGCGTCGAGCACGACAAGGCCCAGCACAGTACGCTGCTGCCGCCCGCGCCCAAGGAGGTAGCCGACCGGGTCGCCGCCGCCGTGCTGCGCGAGGAGGTCTCGCCCACCGAGGCCGTGCACCTGGCGCCGCACCCGATCGCCGCGCGCGGCCGCCGGGTGCGCTGGGCGCTGGCCGCGGTGCTGGCCGCCGAACTGCCGCTGATCGTGCTCGGCCTGCTGCTCACCGACGTGCTGCTGCACATCGCATGGATCACCGCCCTGGCCGCGGTGCCGGTGGCGGTGGTGCTCGCGCTGGACGCCTACCGCAGCCTCGGCCACGGCACCGTCGGCGGCTACCTGGTGATGCGCAGCGGCTCGGTGCGCCGCTCGACCGCGGCCCTGCAACGCCGCGGCATCATCGGCTGGACCGTGCGCCAGTCGGTGTTCCAGCGCCGCGCCGGCCTGGCCAACGTCTGGGCGACCACCGCGGCGGGCGCCGGCGCCTACGCCATCCGCGACGTGGACACCGGCGTGGGCCTGGACGTGGCCGACGCCGCGGTGCCCGGCCTGCTCGCGCCGTTCCTGGAGACCGGCTTCCCTGATACAGCAGATGCATGACGCGGGACGGTAGGGCCAGGGCTACCGACGGGGCCGGCCCGGCATCTCTCGAACGACCGGTGCGTCAGAGGTCTAGGCGGCCGAGTTGGGAGCGGCGGGCGACGCCGAGTTTCGGGTACGCCTTGTAGAGGTGGTAGCCGACCGTGCGCGGGCTGAGAAACAGCTCGGCGGCGATCTCCCGGTTGCTCAGGCCGGCGGCTGCCCGGCGTACCACCTCAAGCTCCTGCGGGGTCAGCAGGCCGGCGCCGTCCGACGCGGGTGTGTCCGGGGGCGGGTCGCCCAGCGCGGTGAACTCGGCCCGCACCCGCTGCCGCCAGCCCTGCGCACCGGTGGTGTCGAAGGCCTCCAGCGCGAGCTTGAGTTGGGCTCGGGCCGAAGTGGGGCGGCGATGGCGCCGCAGCCATTGGCCGTACGCGAGATGCGTGCGCGCCTGGTCGTAGGGCGAACGGCCGTCGACGGCCAGCGCCTTCTCGAAGCAGGCGGCGGCGTCCGGACCGCGGGCCAGCAACGCCTCGCAGCGCAGCCGGAGGGCGCGGGCCGGCGCCGAACCGGTGTGCTCGGCCCAGGCGGTGAGTGTGGGCAGATACCGCCGGGCCCGGTCGTCGTCGCCGGTCTGCACCGCCGCCTCGACGTGATCGGCGACGGCGCGCACCGGCACGTCCCGGCCGGGCGGTCCCTGGCACACCGCCTCCAGCCGGTCGGCCGCGGCGGCCGGATCGCCGGCCGTCAGGTCGAGCAGGGCCAGCGCCCAGGTCGCCTGCGCGGTCGCCATCCGGTGCTGCCGGGTGTCGGCCAGCACCAGCCGGGCCTGCTCGCGGCAGGTGTCGTCGTCACCGCGGACCGCGGCCAGCCAGGCCGAGATCGAGGTGAGCACCACGGCCTGCATGCCCAGGCCGAGCTCACCGGCCAGCGCGAGGCCCTGTGCCACCCCGGCCTGCGCCTCCCGGAACCGGCCGGTGACCAGCTGGGCGAACGCGAGAGGCTCGACCGCGTACGGCAGCCAGCCGAGCGCGCCCTGGCCGCGCAGCGCCGCCACGTGCCGGTCGAGCAGGGCCGCGGCGGCCGCGTCGGCGCCGGTCAGGACGCCCAGAAAACCGGTGAGCATCTGCTCGACCGAGCCGTTTACCCGGCCGTCGGCGGCGGCCTGCAGCAGCGCCCGTACCGGGGTGACCGCCGCGCCGGTGTCGCCGCGCAGCAGGTCGGTGAACCCGGCGAGGGCGTCGAGCAGGGGCGACCGGTCGCCGGTCATCGACCGCACCAGCCCGGCGCACCGGGCCAGCAGGCCGGGGTCGGCCGCGTCCCGGGCGCACCAGGTCGCCTCGATGAGCATCCCGACGGCGCCGTCCGGGTCGATCGTCAGGATCGGCGCCACGGCGTCGAGGGCGCGGGCGCTGGCCTCGGCGGGGGAGTCCCGCTCGTACGCGACCTGGGCCAGCACCAGGCCGGCCGCCGCGCGTTCCACCGGACGCCCGGTCAGTGCGGCGCCGGACGACGCCAGCTCCGCGGCCCGGTCCAGCCGGCCGGCGTCGTAGGCGGCACGGGCCGCGCCGATCAGCCGCCGGGCCCGGTCGGCCGGGTCGCCGCTCAGCTGCGCGGCCCGTTCCCAGGCCCGGACGGCACCGGCCGGGCCGCCGCGGGCCGTCGCCCGGTGCGCCGCCTGCTCCAGTTCGGCGGCGGCCGCGTCGTCGGTGCCGGTGGCCGCCGCGGCCAGGTGCCAGGCCCGCCGGTCCGGGTCGCCGGACAGGGCCGCGGCGAGCGCGCGGTGGGCCGTGATCCGCTGGGCCAGCGAGGCGTCCTGATAGGCCGCGGCCCGGATCAGCGGATGCCGGAACTGCACGGTGCCGGCCGTCACCCGGACCAGGGTGCTGCGCTCGGCCGGTTCCAGGTCGGCGGCGGCCAGCCCCAGGCGGGCCGCGGCGTCGGTGACCGAGTGCACCCGCGAACGCTCGTCCGCCGCGGCGATGAGCAGCGCCTGGCGGGTGCGGTCCGGCAGCGCCCGGACTAGGCCGCGGAAATGCTCCTCCAACCGGCCGCGGGCGGGCAGCGGCACCATCGGCGTGGACGCGTCGGCGGCCGACAGCTCGACGATCGCCAGCGGGTTGCCGCCGGACTCGTCGAGCACCCGCTGCACGACGTCGCCCGGCAGGGTCCGGACGCTGGCCAGCAGGCGTTCGGCAGCGGTGCGGTCGAGGCGGCCCAGCGCGAGGCTGTCGACGCCCGCCGCCGGGACGGGACGGTCGTGGTCGCGTACCGCGAAAATCATGGCCACCGGGTCGGCGTGCAACCTGCGGACCGCGAACAGCAGGGCGTCGATCGACGACTGGTCGAACCAGTGCGCGTCGTCGACCAGGCACACCACCGGCCCGTCCTGCGCCAGGTCGGAGAGCAGGCTCAGCACCGCGGCGCCGATGAGCAGCCGTTCACCGGCGGCCGAGCTGGCGCCCAGAGCGGCCCGCAACGCGTCGGCCTGCGGTTTCGGTAGCGCGTCGAAGCGGCCGGCAAAACGGGAGAAGAGCAAATGCAGTCCGGCGTACGGGATCTCGGCCTCGGACTCGATGCCGGCCACCCGCAGCACGCGCAGGCCCTCGGCGATGCCGGCGGTGTAGTCGAGCAGGGCGGTCTTGCCGATCCCGGCCTCCCCGCGCAGGACCAGCGACCGGCTCCGGCCGTCCTTCGCGTCCGCGATCAGGCGCTGCAGCCGCGAGCGCTCGGCGAACCGCCCCACCAGCATCCGGACAGCCTAGGACAGGTAACCCGACAGATGCGCCCGGCGCCCGTCCGTACCAACCTTTCCGGCCATGGCGGCGTACCGGTCCGGGGTGGTGTGGCTGCGCTACCGTCCGGCCGCCGCGGCGGGCTGACGGGCCGGGCGCATCGTGGCGCAGTGGGCGCAGCGCAGGTAGTACGCGCTCGGGCGGACCGGGAACAGCGGGATGAAGAACAGGCTGAACTTCGTGGACCGCTTCACCAGGGCCTGCGAGGCCTGCACGCCGCACACCTCGCAGACCATGCTGCTGGTCGAGACCATCTGCTCGCGGGTGCGGAAGCCGAAGAGAATGAACACCCTCTCAGGGTGCCCCACCGGGTCCAGGGTCAATCGTGGAAAGGCCGGCGCGTTGGGCGAGCAGCGCCAGCCGGACCCGGTCGGCGGCGCCCACCTTGGCGAGGATCGCGGCGGTCTGGTTGCGGACGGTCTTTTCGCTGACGCCCAGCTCCGCGCCGATCTGGCGGCCGGTGCGGCCGTCCGCGACCAGCAGGGCCAGCCGCAGCTCGCGCGGGGTGAGCATGTCGAACGGGGGTGGGACCGTGGTGCTCTCGCCGACCTGTGGGCCGAGCACCGTGCCGCCTGCCGCCACCGTGCGGACGGCCGCCACCACGAGGTCGGGGTCGGCGTCCTTGAGCAGGTAGCCGCGGGCGCCGGCGGCCAGCGCCGCCCGCACGGTGCCGGCGTCCGCGGTGACCGTCACGATCAGGGCGGCGCACCGGGGCGCGATGGTGCCGAGCTCGCGGACCAGGGTGATGCCGTCGCCGTCCGGCAGGGACAGATCAACGACGGCGACGTCGGGCCGGTCGGTGGTGGCGGCGCGCCGGGCGGCGGCCAGCGTGTCGGCCTCGACCACGGCGGAGACCCAGGATTCGGCGGTGAGCATCGCGGTCAGGCCCTTCCGGACGACCGGGTGATCATCGACGACGAGAACCCGCAGGGCCACAGTCGACAATCGTACCTTCCGCTTCCGGCGGCCCGGCCGGGCGGCGAGCATGGCGGGATGACCACGCCCGTACGCAAGCATCTCGTGACCGTCGTCGATGCCGCGCCCGCGGTGCAGGCCTGGGTGGACCAGTTCATCGCGTCCGCCCGGGCGGGCACCGGGGACTGGCCGCATCCGCACGGCGGCATCGAGCAGACCTTCATCCCGCTGGCCCGGTTCGACGCCGTGATGGCCGAGGCCGGCTGGGCGCGCACCGCCGAGGGCACCGTCCCGATGAGCCCGGTGCCCGACCCGGACAAGGGCGGCATCTACCACAACGTGCTGCACAGCCTGCTTGGCGACTTCCACTGAGGCCGCTTCCATTGAGGCCGGGGCCGGCTCCGATCGCCGTCGCCGTCCTCGGCCTGCTCGCCGCCACCGCCGTCGCGCTCGCCCTCGGCGTGCGGCCGGCGATACCGGCCGAGGGCCGCGACTGGCTACTGGCCGCCGTCTTCGCGCCGCTGGGCGCTCGGATCGCCGCGCACGAGCGCCGCAACCCGTGCGGCTGGCTGCTGCTCGCGGTCGGCGTGCTCGGCGGCGTCACGGTGGTCACCTCGCTGGCCGGTGCCGGGCCGGTGGCCTGGGTCCGGGACTGGGTCTGGTGGCCCGGGTACGGGCTGCTGGTGCTGGTTGTCGCGCTGTTTCCGGACGGCCGCCGCAGCCGGGTCCTGGTCGCCGGGCTGGCGGTCAACGTCCTGGCCGGCACGGTCGCGCTGGCCGCCCTGATGGCGCGCTCGCCCGGTTCGGCGGAGGGTAACCGGGTCGCGCCGGGCTGGGACGGCGTGGTGTTCCTCGCCGCGTCGGCGGTGCTGGCGGCCGGTGGGCTGGCGGCCGTCGCCGGGGTGCTGGTGCGGATCCGGCGCTGCGAGACGCGCGGGCCGCTGCTGTGGTGCGCCGGCAACGGCGTACTCCTGCTGCTTGCTCTTGCTCTTGATGTGGTCGGCAGTGTGCCGGTGACCTGGCTGGCCGGTGTGCTGGCCATCCCGCTGGCCACGGTGGTCGGCATCATGCGCTACGGCCTGTACGACATCCGGCTGCCGGTGCACCGCGGTCTGCTGTACGGCACGCTGAGCATCGCGGTGCTGCTGGTGTACGCCGCCACGGTGACCGTGGTGGCCCGGCTGCTGCCCGTGGCCGCCACCCCCGTCGCGGTGGCCGCCGCCCTGCTGACCCTGCTGCCGCTGCGCCAGCGACTGCAGTCGGCGCTCACCCGGCGGCTCTACGGCCGGCCTCCCTACGAGCTGGTCACGGTCGTCGGCCGGGGCGCGGATCTGCCGTCGGTGGTGGCCGGGCTGGGGGAGGGGCTGCGGGTGCCGTACGCGGCCGTGCGGGTCGACGACGCCGAGGTGTCGCACGGCCGGCGGCGCGCCTGGCCGGTCACCGAACTGCCGCTGCACCCGGGCGGCGTCCTGGTCGTGCAGCAGCGCGCGCCGGACGAGCCGTGGACCCGCCGGGAGAACGAGCTGCTGTCCGACCTCGCGGCCCAACTCGGACCGGCCGTCGCCGCGACCCGGGTGCGGGAGGAGAGCCGCCGGCTCCAGCGCGACCTGCACGACGGTATCGGGCCGGCCCTGTTCGGCGCCCGGATGCTGGTGCGTGCCGGCCGGACCCGGTCGGCGGAGGCGCCCGGCCTGGCACAGACCTGGGACGACCTGGAGGACGGGCTGGCCGCCGCGACCGCCGAGATCCGCCGGATTCTGGACGGGCTCGGGCCGGCCGCGCTCGAGCGGGGGCTGGCCGCGGCGCTGGACGGGGTCGCCCGGCGGCACCGCGGTGCCGGCCTGCCGGTGACCCTCCAGCTGCCAGCGGACCTGACCGGGTTGTCCGGGGCGGTCGAGGTGGCCGCCTATCGGATCGTGGACGAGGCGCTGACCAATGTGGCCCGGCACGCGCGTGCGGCGTCGGCCACGGTGACCGTCACGCGGGACGGGGCGGCGCTGGGGGTCACGGTGGAAGACGACGGCGCAGGGATCGCGGCGGACCGGGCGGCGGGGCTCGGGCTCGGCTCGCTGCGGGAGCGATGCGCCCGGCTGGGCGGGACGTTCGCCGTGGAGGCGGGCGCCCTCGGCACCCGGCTCAGCGCCACCCTGCCGGCGCGGTAGGGACGGGCGGAACGCCCGGCGGGACGGGCGGAACGCCCTCGGCCGCGGGACGTTTCGCCCCGCACGGTGAACCCACGGCGGTCCGGGGGGACCGCCACGGTTCACCGAGGAGTACCACCGTGTTTCGTACACCCCTGTTCATCCTCGTCGCCGCGACGGCCGCCTTCGGGCTGCCGTCCGCGGCCCAGGCCGAGCCGGCCGACGAGTGCGTCCTGCCGGCCTCGACGCACCGTTCAACACTCGACGAGCAGCACGGCTGTCTCACCGTGGACGCCGCACTCGACGCGGCTCCGTCCGTCGGCGAGACAGCCACCTTCACCTACGAGGTCCGCTCGGCGATCGCCGACGACGCGGTCACGCTCAGCGTCGAACTGCCGCCCGGTCTGCGCTGGCGCAGCGCACCGGCCGGCACCACGCTGTCCACCCGTGAGTCGCTGGCCCCGCAGGCCCGCGGCACCGTGCAGCGGGTCGAGATGACCCGCGCGTTCGCGGCCGGCGAGTCGCTGCGGCTCACCGGGACCGTGTCGGCCACCGCGTCCGGTCCGGCCGAGATCCAGGCCCGGGCGACCGCCGAGGTCGACTCCGGCACCGAGGCCGGCGGCGACGACGTGCTGCTGACCGTGGCCGCGGCCGGCGCGGAGTCCCGGCTCGGCATCGTCAGCTCCAACCGGGCGGCGGCGGTGCGATACCAGGGTTCGGCACCGGTCGTCGCGGCCGGCGAGACCAAGGCGGCCGACGGCCGGCTGACCCCGCCGTCCGCCGACGAGCGGGCGCCGGAGCCGTCGGACCGTTCCGGCGAACCGGCCGGTGAGCGTGCCGGCACCGAGCCGGCCGTCGCCGGCACGTCGTGCGTCACCGGCAGCTGGAACTTCGTCGACCACAAGGGCGTCGCCCGGGCCGCGCGGCAGTGGCAGGTGCAGGCGTGGGACGACGACGCCTCGACCGGCAACGGGAACGACTTCCTGGCCTCCGGCCTGACCGGGTTCGACGGCCGCTACACGCTCTGCTTCACCAGCACCGACGTGGGCGGCGCCGGCAGCCAGGACGTCTATCTCGTGTTCATCGCCGACAACGGCTCGTGGCGGGTGCAGAGTCCGTGGGGCACCTACAACTACGGCAGCGGCGTGATGTGGAACGTGCCGACCGGCACCAAGGAGGTCGGCTGGCTCCAGCCGGGCGACCCGACGCACATGCGCGGCGCGCACGCGTTCGAGGCGGTCAGCGACGCCTGGAACGGCACGCCCGGAGCCTGCTGGGACCTGATCGGTGCCTGCCGGCCGGTCGTGGTGAACTGGGCGCCGGGCTCGACCGACGGCACCTACTACAGCCTCGGCGACAACCAGGTGCACCTCGCCGCGGCCGACCCGGACTCACGGCACACGGTGGTGCACGAGGCCGGTCACTCGATCATGGATGACGTCTTCGACGACGCCTACCCGAGCACGCCGAGCTGCAACCCGCACTACATCAAGAAGGTCTCGTCGCAGGGCTGCGCCTGGACCGAGGGCTTCGCCGAGTGGTTCCCCGCGCAGATCTACAACGACCCGTACTTCCGCTGGCCGAACGGCTCGTCCGTCAACCTGGAGACGCCGACCTGGGGCTCGCTCCTCTGGGCCAACGGTGACCGGGTCGAGGGCCGGGTGGCCGGCGCGCTGATCGACCTGGCGGACAGCCACAACGACGGCACCGACGCATACGCCGAGGGCATGTACAACATCTGGACCACGTTCCAGCGGCACAACTCGCCGCACTTCCGGCAGTTCTGGACGGACCGCGGCGCCGACGGTTTCTCGGTCGGCAACGCACCGCTGAACAGCCTCTACCAGAACACGATCGACTACTGAGTGAGTGACAGGCCGCCCCGCACCGGGGCGGCCTGTTAACACCGTTGTAATGGGAGCGCTCCCATGTGACGATTCTTATCAATGCCCCCTGCGTGAGGACTCCCCCATGCGATCTTCCGGCCTGCCCCTCGTGGTGACCGTCGGCCTCCTCGCCCTGTTCGTGACCCCGCCGGCCGCAGCCGTCGCCGACGACGCGCTGCCGTACCAGGATCCGTCGCTTCCGGTGGCCACCCGGGTCACCGACCTGCTCGGCCGGATGAGCCTCGACGACAAGGTCGGGCAGATGACCCAGTCCGAGCGGGGCATCACCACGGCGGCCGACGTGACCGCGTACCGGGTCGGCTCGATCCTGTCCGGCGGCGGCTCGGCGCCCACCCCGAACAACGCGGCGGGCTGGGCCGACATGTACGACAACTACCAGCGCGGCGCTTTGGCCACCCCACTGCAGATTCCGATCATGTACGGGATCGACGCGGTGCACGGCAACAACAACGTGCAGGGCGCGACGATTTTCCCGCACAACATCGGCCTCGGCGCCACCCGCGACCCCGCGCTGGTGGAGCAGATCGGCCGGGCCACCGCCGAGGAGGTCACCGGCGCCGGGCAGGACTGGACGTTCGCGCCGTGCGTGTGCGTGGCCCGCAACGACCGGTGGGGGCGCACCTACGAGTCGTTCGGCGAGAAGCCGGAGATCGCGACGGCCATGACCACGGTGGTGGACGGCCTGCAGGGCGAGCGGCTGAACGGGCCGGCGTCGGTGCTGGCCACCGCGAAGCACTACCTCGGCGACGGCGGCACCAGCAACGGCACCGACCAGGGCAACACCCAGATCAATGAGGCCGAGCTGCGCGCCGTACACCTGCCGCCTTTTGTTTCTGCTGTCGAGCGTGGTGTGGGTTCGGTGATGGTCTCGTTCAGCAGCTTCAACGGGGCCAAGCTGCACGGCCACAAATACCTGATCACCGACGTGCTGAAGGGCGAACTCGGCTTCTCCGGCTTCGTGGTCTCGGACTGGGCCGGCATCGACCAGCTCGACGGGCGGCTCGGCTTCACCCAGGCCGAGGTGGCCACCGCGGTCAACGCCGGCCTCGACATGATCATGGTGCCGGTCGACTGGAAGACATTCGTCGGCTACCTGCGCGCCGCGGTGCAGAGCGGGCAGATCCCGATGTCCCGGATCGACGACGCGAACCGGCGCATCCTCACCAAGAAATTCGAGATGGGTCTTTTCGAGCAGCCGTACGCCGATCGCAGTTACGCGAGCAGCGTCGGCAGCTCGGCGCATCGCGCGCTGGCCCGGCAGGCCGTGCGCCAGTCGCAGGTGCTGCTGAAGAACGCCGGCAACGTGCTGCCGCTGGCCAAGACCGGCGGCAAGATCTTCGTGGCCGGCAAGAGCGCCGACAACATCGGCAACCAGAGCGGCGGCTGGACGCTGAGCTGGCAGGGCGCCAGCGGCAACACGGTGCCCGGCACGTCGATCCTGGCCGGCATCCGGGCGGCGGCGGGCAGCGGCACCACGGTGACCTACCACCGCGACGGCACCGGCATCGACAGCAGCTACCGGGCGGCGGTCGCGGTGGTCGGCGAGACCCCGTACGCCGAGGGCGAGGGCGACCGCACCGGCTCGATGAGTTTGGACAGCACCGACCTCGCGACGCTCTCCCGGCTGCGCGCCGCGGGCGTACCCGTGATCGTGGTCCTGGTTTCGGGCCGGCCCGTGGACATCGCCGCCGAGATCGGCAACTGGAACGCGCTGGTCGCGGCCTGGCTGCCCGGCAGCGAGGGCGCGGGCGTGGCGGACGTGCTGTTCGGTGACCACGCACCGACCGGAAAGCTGCCGGTGACCTGGATGCAGTCGGTCTCCCAGCAGCCGATCAACGACGGTGACGGCAAGACACCGCTGTTCCCGTTCGGGTTCGGCCTGACCTATGCGGCGACACCGACACCGACGCCGGAACCGACGACGCCCATGCCGGTTGCCTCGTGCCAGGTGCGTTACACGATCAACGACTGGGGTTCCGGCTTCACCGGCACGGTCGCGCTGACCAACACCGGCACGGCGCCGCTGGCCACCTGGACGCTGGGCTGGACATACACCGCCGGCCAGACGATCACCCAGTCCTGGTCCGCACGGGTCACCCAGATCGGCGCCGCGGTGACCGCCACCGGCGAATCGTGGAACGCGTCGCTGGCCGCGGGCGCGACGGCCAGCTTCGGCTTCAACGGCACGCACGGTGGCAGCAATCCGCGACCCGCGCAGTTCACGCTGAACGGGGCCGCCTGCGCCGCCGGCTGACGGCCGCCGGCTGCCGGTTGTCGGCTGTCGGATCAGGGACGGAAGTGGTCCGGTGACGCCGACCTGGCCCGGATCCTGCTGAGGGTCGGACCGGTGACACGCCGTGGGGCGTGGAGGAGTCGCCGGGAGGTGCGGGTTGTCCGTCACGTTCGAGTTCGCCATGACGCCGCGCTTCGGCCTCGAGGTGTCGCCGGCCCTGATCGCCTTCGGTGAACTGCTCATGTTGCCCTGCGCGGCGCTGCGCGACCTGGTCGAGGACGAGCTGAGCGCCAACGCCGAGCTGGAACGGCTGGAACCGGGGGAGTGCCCGATCTGTCGCGGCTCGTGGACCGCGCGCTGCCCGCTGTGCGGGGTGCCGGTCCGCAACCGGACGGCGGACGGTCCGGCCCCGTCCGCCGACGTGCCCGACACCGGTGCCGACACCGACGTCCAGGCGCTGCGCCGGCTGGTCCGCGCGGAGGTGCCGGCCGCCGACGGCGCACTCGCCGACTACCTGATCGACAGCCTTGACCACCACGGCCTGTTCGA
This sequence comes from Paractinoplanes rishiriensis, assembly GCF_016862375.1. Lineage (GTDB taxonomy): Bacteria > Actinomycetota > Actinomycetes > Mycobacteriales > Micromonosporaceae > Actinoplanes > Actinoplanes rishiriensis. Next base: position 95,020 of record NZ_BOMV01000077.1, read on the forward strand.
CCAGGACCCGGCCGAGCTGGCCGCCGCCCTCGGCGTGCCGGCGGACCGGGTGACCGGCGTGGTCGCCGCGATCCGCCGGTGCGGGCCGCCCGGCGTGGGCGCCACCGGCGTGGCCGAATGCCTGCTGCTCCAGCTGGATGCGCTGGGCCTGGCGGACGACGCGCTGGCCCGGCGGGTGATCGCCGATCATCTCGGGGCGCTGGGCCGCGGGCACTTTGCCGCGATCGCCGAGACGCTCGGCACCACCCGCGAGGCGGTTCGCGCGGTGCTCAAGCTGATCCGGCGGCGGCTGCGGCCGTACCCGGCGTTCGACGGCGCCGGCGGGTCCCGACCGGCGTACGTGGTGCCGGACGTGGTGATCCGGCCGGACGGCGACGGTTTCCGGGTCGAGTTGGTCGAGGCGGCGGTCAACCGGCTGCGGGTGCGTCCGGGCGGACCCGGTTCGGGGGCGGCCCGGCTGTTCCTGGCCCAGCTGCGCGACCGGTGGACGACCCTGCGCCGGATCACCGAGCTGGTGGCGGACCGGCAGCACGCGTTCCTGGCCCGCGGTGCCGCCCATCTGGTGCCGCTCACCCGCGCCGAGGTGGCCGCGGATCTGGACCTGCACGAGTCCACGGTCAGCCGGGCGGTCGCCGACAAGTACGTGCTGATGCCGGACGGCACGACCGCCGCGTTGGCCGCGTTCTTCTCCGGCTGCGGCGGCGCCGACGAGGCGCTGCGCCGCATCCTCGGCGCCGCCCGGGGCCCGCTCTCCGACCAGCAACTCGCCGACCGGCTGCGCGACGCCGGCTATCCGATGGCCCGCCGGACTGTCGCGAAGCATCGCGCCCGCCTGGGGTTCACGTCGGTCGCCCTGCGCTGAGCTGGCCCCTTTCTTGCAGTTCTCCCTGGTGCATCGGCACGACGACGGGAGAGCTCCATGTTCGAGACGACGACGGCCGGCGAGTACACCGCCGAGACCACTTGGAACGAGAGCGAGTATCCGCAGACCGAGGGCGGCCCGCAGGCGGAGGACGAGTGGGGCCGGCGGCGGCGGTGGCGGCGGCGCCGGCGGTACGACTACGACGACGATGACGAGGCGCAGTTCGCAGGTGAGGCGGAGGCGGAGGCGGAGGAACAGTTCCTGCCGCTCATCCCGCTGCTGTCCAGCGTGGTGCCGGCCGTGCTGGGTGCGCTCGGCGGTGGCCGCAAGCGCGAGGCCGAGTACGAGGGCGGGGGCCAGTACGAGGACGAGGACGAGGGCGAGGAGCAGTTCATCCTCGGCCGGCTGTTGAAGGGCGTGCTGGGCGGCGAGGCGCCGGACCGCGCGGGCGAATCGGTGCTGAGCCCGCAGCAGGAGGCCGAAATGGCCCGGCAGCTGCTCGAGGTCAACAGCGAGGAGGAACTGGGCCGCCTGCTGGGTGGCATCGTCAACGTGGTCGGCCGGGCGGTGCAGGGTGTGCAGAATGCCGCACGGACGCCGCAGGGCCGGGCCGTGGTCAAGGCGGTGACCCCGGTCGTCCAGGCCGCGATGGCCGGTGGTGACGCCCCGGGCGAGATTTTCGAATCCGAAGCCGGCGGCATGAGCCAGGAGCAGGAGATCTTCGAGACCGCGCGGCAGGCGGTACGGCTGACCGCGTCGACCGCCGGGCACGTGGCGGCGGCACCACCGGGCGTGCCGGCCGAGCTGGCCGGCGAACTGGGCCTGCTCCGGGCCGCCGGGCGCCTGGCGCGTCCGTTCGTCGGGCGGGCGATCAACCGGATCTTCGGCCGGCCGCGGTTCGGGTTCCGGCCCGGATTCCGGCCCGGGTTCCGCGGGTTCCGCGGCTACCGGCACGGACGCCCGTACTGGGGCTACCGGGGGCGCCCGTACTACGGGCCACGGTTCGGCCGGTACCGCAACGGCTACGCCGGCCCGGGCTACATCGAGGGCGCGCCACCGCCGCCGGCCGAGCCCGCCGGCCCGCCGCCGCCCGAGCCGCCGCAGCCGGGATACCGCTGGGTCGCGGTGCCGATCGGCGCGCCCGCACCGGCGGCCGCCGCACCCGAGCCCGCGCCGCCGGGCGGCCCGCCACCGGACGCACCTCCGCCGCCCGGGCCCGCGCAGAGCGAGTGGGAGCAGGCCCTGTACGGCGAGGCCCAGTACGGCGAGGCCCAGTACGGTGAAGCCCCGTACGGCGAGGCCCCGTACGGCGAGGCCCCGTACGGCGAGGCCCAGTACGGCGAAGCCCAATACGGCGAATTCCAGCCCGGGCACGGCCCGGGCGAGTGGGAGGCGCCGATGCAGAACGGGCACGGCGACGGCGGCCGCTGGGTGCGCCGGCAGGGCAAGATCGAACTTCTGGGCGCATGAGCGATGACCGTCCACCCGTCCGCCACCCGGCTCCTGGAACAGGAGACGCGCGCGCTGCTGGCCCGGCTCGGGCTGATCCGGCCGTTCGTGCTCCAGGAGACCTCGGTCGCCGCCGCGGCGCTGTCCCCGGCCGCGCTGGCCGGCATCGAGGACCACCTGGCGGCCGGCCGGCGCGAGGTGGGCCGGCGCGGCGCGGAGTTCCTCCGCTGGCTGGCCGGTCCGGGCTCGGCGGCGCCGGCGGCCGAGCAGCAGCGCCGGTTCTGGACCCTGCGGATCGCGTTCCAGAACGCCCTGTCGCAGTTCGACCTGTTCTCCGAGGTGATCACTCAGCGCAGTGAGACCGAGAACGGCGTCCTGCTGTCCGGGCTGGACGTCGCGGCCGCCGAGGCGCTGCGCCTGCCGGGCGGGTTGATCGACGGGCCGCCGGTGGTGTGCGCGCTGCACCGCGGCCTCGGCGGGGCGATCCGCCGGGCACGGACCCGGCTGCCCGGTGGCGGGGCGAACCCGGTGGCGATCATCCGGATCCCCCGCGAACGGATCATCGGTTTCGGCGTCGCCTCGTCGCTGGTCCACGAGGTCGGTCATCAGGGGGCTGCGCTGCTGGGCCTGGTGCGGTCGCTGCGCATCGACCTGCGCCGGCACACCACCGGCGGCCGGCACCGGGCGGCGTGGCGGCGCTGGGAGTCGTGGGTGTCCGAGATCGTGGCCGACTACTGGGCGGTGGGCCGGATCGGGATCGGTTCCACGCTGGGGCTGATCGCGCTGGTCAGCCTGCCCCGGGGGTTCGTCTTCCGCCCGGCCGACGACGATCCGCACCCGGTCCCGTGGATCCGGGTGCTGCTCAGCTGCGCCATCGGCGACCGGCTCTACCCGGATCCGCAGTGGCGCCGGCTGGCCGGGGTCTGGCGCCGGATGTATCCGGCCGAGGACCTGCCGCCCACGCTCGCCCGGATGCTGGCCGAGCTGGAGGAGACCATGCCCGACCTGGTCACGCTGCTGGTCCGGCACCGGTCGCCGGCGTTGCGCGGCCATCGGCTCGGCGAGGTGCTCCGCAACCCGGACGTGCGCCCCGACGTGCTGCTGCGCCGGTTCCGCGCCGACGGTCCGGACCCGGACCGGCTGGCTGACCTGCCGCCGACGCAGGCGTTCGCGCTGATCGGGCAGGCCCGGGCGGCCGGGTTGCTCGGCGCGGCGGACGAGGCCGACCTGCTGCGCCGGCTGATCGCCGAGTGGGCCGTCACCAGCACGCTGGCCACCGCGCGGGCCGCGGCGCGCGCGACCGCGGTCCCCATGTTCCTGGGGCAACCGACCATCTGGGCGGAACCGCCGGCCCGGACCGACCACCACCTTTCTCTCGCGACCTGATCGGAGCACACCATGTCGGAAGAGACCATCCGGATCAACAGCCCGGACGCCGAGCGTTCGCTGACACTCGACGCGAGTCCCGACGAGATCACCACCGGCGGCATCGTTCAGCTCGTCGCCACCGCCTCGGGGCTGCTCGGCGGATACGACGTGACCTGGTACGTCGAGGGCCCGGCACCGCTGCCGGAGGGTGGGCTGGGCATCACCAGCATCACCGGCCGGCACCACGAGTTCCCCGGCGGCGGCCCGATCATCCGGGCCACGCTGGACACCAGCCTGCTGTCCGTCGGGCAGTGGACCGTCTATGTCGAACTGGCCTCCACCGACAACCCGAACGGTCCGGGCATCCGCAGCGGCTCGACGCTGCGGGCGGGCACGCCGGTCGAGGTGCGGCCCCGCCCGTTCACCGCGGGTGACGAGGTCTCCGTCTCGATGCGCCGGGCGGCGGTCACTCCGACCACCGACCAGGCGCTGTGGGTGTCCATCCGGAACAGCACCAACAACCTCGGCTTCGACCCGTACGTCCGGTTCATCGACCGGATCTGGCGGGACAGCGACCCGGCGCGGGCCGGGCTTAACGGTGTGCGGCCGGAACTGCGGCGGGTCGAGCGGCGCACGGCGTTGCCGTACCCGCACGTCGAGCGCTACCGGTTGCTCAAGGCGGCCACCGAGGTCTTCCTGATGATCAACGTACGCACCGACCCCGGTGACTTCCGGCAGGTCGACCTGGCCGAGGAGAGCGCCCGGCTGAACCGGGACCTGCAACCGGGCGACCTCGAGGCGCAGTTCCGGCGGTACCTGGTGGGCACGCCCACCGGGAACGGCGCCGACCTGAACGTCCTGCCCTATCTCGACCTGGTACGCCGGGCGCTCGGCGACGTGCCGGTGCTGGCCAGTCACGGCCGGTACGACGACGAGGCGTCGCTCTGCTACGGGATCCTGGCCGAGAAGCTGACCCGGCCGGTGTTCCTCGAGCTGATCCACTCGTACTGGCTGGAGCACGGCGGCCTGATCAAGACGATCAACGCCATCACCTGGCGGTTCCAGAACCGGGCCAACCCGCACCCGGGCCGGGACCCGCTGGCCGGCGTGGACATCGACCCGCTGCGGCCGCTCAACAACGTGCTCTGGGGCTGGCTGCGGGACGCCGGTCACCGGCTCACCGAGGCGCAGCGCCGCGACGAGTGCCGGCACCAGTACGGCCTGCCACCCGGCCCGGCCGACCGCCGGCTGGCCGACAGCCGCACCCGGTTCATGGGCGCCTTCCACAGTCTGCTGGCCGATTGCCTGCGGTTCTACGAGGACGACGACCTGACCGTGAAGATCGCGAACGGCTTCGACGTGCTCAACGGCCTCAAGGAGACTCACCTGCTGCTCACCCAGGGCGCCCACAACCAGTACGGCGACCTGCCCTGGACCGCCCGGCAGGAGTTCCTGATGGCACAGTGGATCCTGAGCCGGCCGGAGATCCGGGACTTCCTGCCGTACCAGATCATGGTGGACACGCCGGAGACCTGGATGCGGTCGGTGGACGCGATGAACCGTCTGCAGGGCTGGTCGGACGTGTCGGCGCTGCACTACCGCGACCTGGCCGAGTTCGCCGAGCAGCTGCTGCTGGGCATCCGGTTCGGGGCCTGGACGTCGGTCAACGACCCGGATCAGGCGGCCAACTGGGCCCGGTACTTCCGGCGCGAGGTGCAGCAGTACTGCCACGCGTACCAGGCCGTCACCGGGCAGGGGGTGCACCGGCGGGCGCACGGCCCGGCGGCTCTCGGCCGCAAGACCACGTCCAACGGGTACGCGCGGCGGCAGCAGTCGGCATTCCACGGCTGACCATGCGTACGCCGATCATCGACGCGCACTGCCACGCAGGGCCCGGTGACGGGTTCACCGGGCCCTGGGACACCGCGGCACCGCTCGACGACTACCTGCGCCGGTGCGACGACGCCGGCATCACCGGGTCCAACCTGTTCGCGGCGTTCCACACCGACTACGCGGCGGCGAACGAGGAGGTCGGCCGGATCGTCGCCGGCCGGCCCGGCCGGTTCACCGGTTTCGCCATGGTGCACCCCGAACGCGACCGCGGCCGGGTGGCCGCCCTGATCACGAGGGCGGTCGACGGCCTGGGCCTGTGCGGGATCAAGGTGCACCGGCACGACGCCCGGCTCAGCCGGGAGATCTGCGCGGTGGCGCGGCAGTGGCGGCTGCCGGTGCTCTACGACCCGGCCGGCGAGACCAGCACAGTGGCGCTGTTCGCGGCGGAGTTTCCGGACGTCGACTTCATCATTCCGCACCTGGGCAGCTTCGCCGACGACTGGTCGGCGCAGACCGCCTTCGTCACGGTGCTGGCCGAGCACCCGAACGTGCACACCGACACCTCCGGGGTGCGGCGCTTCGACCTGCTGGTCCGGGCGGTCCGCCGGGCCGGCGCGCACAAGGTGTTGTTCGGCTCGGACGGCCCGTGGCTGCATCCCGGTGTGGAGCTGGTCAAGGTGCGGCTGCTGGGCCTGCCGCCGACGGCCGAGGCACTGGTCCTCGGCGGGAACTTCCGGCGGCTCACCGGGCGGGTACGGCGGCACCGTCGCGCGGCACCGGTATCCCCAGCGTTCGCGCTGCCCGGCCGGCGTCCCCGTCCGCGCTGAGCAGGGCCGCGCGCAGCGCCTCCTCCTCGACACCGACGGTCAGGTCGGCAAGCGTGGCGCCGCCGCCCAGCCGGTCACGCACCCAGCCGGCCAGGCGCGGGTCGCCGGTCCGTATACCCGGGCGGTGGCCGGGCTCGGGCCGCTCGGCCTCCGGCACGTCACCCAGGCTGATCTCGTCGCCGCCCAGGTGCCGGTGGATGATGCGCAGCGCGAGGGCGCGCAGGTCGCGCACGTTTCCGGGGTACGGCCGCTGGAGCACCAGCTCGCGGACCGCCGGCGAGAGCCGCGGCGGCTCCCGGTCCGGCAGCGCCTCCCGGAAGAAGTGCTCGACCAGCGGGATCACGTCCCCGGTCCGCTCGCGCAGGCTGGGCAGCCGCAGCGTGCAGCCGGAGATGCGGTGGAAGAAGTCCGGCCGGAACGTGCCGGCGGCCTGCCCCGCCAGCAGATCACGGTTGGTCGCGCAGATCAGCCGGAAGGAGCTCTTGCGCCACAGGTTGCTGCCGACCCGCTTGAACGTGCCCTCCTGGATCACCCGCAGCAACTCGGCCTGCAGGGTGACGGGCAACTCGCCGACCTCGTCGAGGAACAGCGTGCCGCCGTCGGCCAGCTCGAACGCGCCGGTCCGGGGGGCTGCGGCGCCGGTGAACGCGCCCTTCTCGTGGCCGAAGAACTCCGAACCGGACAGCGTCGGCACGATGGTGCTGCAGTCCAGGATGACCAGCTTCTTCTTGGTGGGCCGCGGGTCGAGGTCGTGGATCAGCTGGGCCATGCGTTCCTTGCCGGTGCCGCTCTCGCCGGTGATCAGCACCGCCGCGGCGGTGAACCGGGCCGCTTCCACCGCCTCGCGCAGCACCGCGCGCCACACCGGGCTGCCGCCGACCAGGAACTCCCGGACGTACGGGCGGTCCAGCAGCATGTCGACGTTCTGCCAGCGGCGCAGCCGGCGGGCCACCGGAACGGCCGTCTCGGCGCCGCCCCACACCACCACGTCGGAGGCGCCAGCCCGCAGCAATGCCCAGCCGGTGTCGCCCGCCGGTATCGGCGCGGTGGACAGCACCAGCAGGCGGCCCGGACCGGCGAGCCCGCGCACCCGGTCGGCGGCGCCGGGCCGGGACGCATCCAGCGCCAGCACAGTGTTGTGCGCGGTGGCCGACGGTCGTACGCCGACGGTGCGCAGCTCGCGGTCCAGCGCGCCGGCGATGCCCGCCGGCAGGTCGGCGATCTCCAGACGGGCCTCGATCGGCGCGACCGCGGCGGGCCGTTCCGGACTCATCCGCGCGCCTCAGCTTCTCGCGGCAGCGGCCCTGGTCCTCGGCGCGGTCTTACGCGGCGAAGTCTTGGCCGGCGCGGCGCGGGTGGCCTTCCGTCCATCGGTGACGGTGGTCTTGCCGGCCTCGCCGTTGGACGCCGGTGCGGCCTCAGCCTCAGCCTTAGCCGCAGCCTCGGCCTCGGCCTCGGCCGGCTTCGGGTCGACCGGCGTCTGCAGGGCCGCGGGGGCCGGTGCCGAGCGGTGGCCGTTCCCGTCGGTGTCGCCGTAACCGGTGACGTGCAGCGCCTGGACGTCCTTGAGGACCACGAAGCGGATGTCGCCGGGTCGTGGTGGCGCCGTGACGATCCGGGCCGAGCAGGCCGCGCTCTTCACCGCCTTGGCCGCCTTGCGCGCCTTGCGGCCCGACCCCCAGTCCCGGGCGGACCGGGCGATCACGTCGCGGTCACCGCCGAGATAGGTCACCAATTGCCAGAAGTAGCGATCGTACCGGCCCCGGACGATCTCGAAAAAGAATGGGTTCACGGCGATACCTCCGTAACGGGCTCTCTCATCGTATGAACAGGTGGGGAAGGGGGAACCAATTGTCGACAAGCCGATTGTTCGGACGTTTTCCGTACGCAGAGAATGCATTTCCGGCTACGGATGAGCGCGCCGGTACGCCGCCAGCGCGCGCTGCCCGAGTGCCCGCCGGCTGGCGAGCTCGCGCTGCACGGCAGGGTCGCCGGGCCGGCCGTGCACCACCACGGCGGGCACCTCGAAGCGCAGCAGCACGATGTCGGACGCCCGGTCCACGGTGACCGCCGGCGTGCGCAGCACCGCGTCCACCGCGCGGTAGTCCCGGCCCAGCTCGGTCACCAGGTAGTCCACCTGGGCCGCCAGATCGGACAGGATCGCCGGGCCGAGCCGGCGGCCGTTGACCACGTGCGTGAACAGCCCGGCGCGCCGCCGCGGGCTGGTCCACTGTGCCAGGCCGACGCCGGGCAACCGCGGGCCCCGGCCACCGGCCCGGTCGCGGTCCCGGATCTCCACCGGGGTGAACGTGCGCACCCGGCCGTCGAAGCCCTCGGCGCGCATCGGCGTGTTCTCGGCGCTGCCCTCGATCCGTTCCGGGATCACGCCGGACTCGGCCATCAGGTTGCCGACCAGGCCGGCCGCGCCGGCCACCGGATAGCGGTACCGCTGGACCAGCAGCCGCATCACCCGGACCGCCCGGGCGTCCCGCCCGACCGGCCCAGCGGTACCGGGCGCCGCGGTACCGGGTGCCGTGGTACCGGGTGCCATGGGGGTCCGGGCTCCGGTGGTGCTGATCACCGCGAAGAACGTGCCCTGCCGCCCGGCCGTGCTGAGCCGGCCGTCGGGCAGCGTGGTCAGCCATTTCTCGTCGACGGTCTGCCCGACGTTCCCGCCGATCACCCGGATCCGGCCCGGCCGGACCTCGGTGACGACGTCGCAGTGGGTCGCGCGGGTCTGCGGTTCGGCGATGTTGTCGTAGCCGGCGCCGCTGCCGGCCCGGGCGTTGCAGACCAGGTCGCCGACGCGCGGCGCGATCTCGGACACCCGGTACGCCCAGAACGGGTTGCCCGCCACGCCGCCGAGCCGGTTGCGGCGCGCCGCCCGGATGTAGGTCTGGTGGGCCGGCGAGTACGCGAAGTGGGCCCCGGCGCCGGCGGTCCGCATCACGTACGAGACGAACACCGCGCTCCACGGGTGATCCGCCTGGTAGGCGCTGCTCCGCAACTGCGCGTCGGTGACCGGCACCCCGACCCCGGTCCGGTAGTACTCGCGCAGAATCGGGCCGGCGGCGGGTGTTGTCTCGGTCAGCGCCGGCCCGCCGCCCGGCCGCCAGCGGCGGAACTCGGCCCGGGCCACCTGGGCGATCCGTTCGCTCAGCGTCGCCGCCGTACCGGGCCGGGCCGGTGCCGGGATGCCCAGCTCGCCCGTGGTCGCCGCGCCGGTGGCGGGCGCGGTGCCGGGCAGGTCGGCCGCCGGATCGGCGAGTAGCCGGCCGCCGTACGCGCCGGGAATGTCGTTGTGTGGCACGGTCGTGCACTCGACCCGGAAGCGGGCCGACCGGGGCACCGCCCGCGCCACCCGGAGGCTGTTGGCCGCGGTGCCCTCGCCCGGGCGGAAGAGCACGCGCATCGCGCCGTCGCCGCCGGCCGCGGCCTTCCGCCGGGCCCAGGCGATCAGCGGACCGGGATCGGTGTAGAGCGCGTCGAACGAGTGCACCTCGTCCGGATCGAGGTCGGCGAGGATGTGCATGAGGGCTGCGCCGCCGCCGGAATGCGCCGTGACGATCAGCCGGCCGCGGGTGGCGCCGGCGCCGGTGGCCGCGTTGAGGTGGCGGATCGCCTCGTCGGCCAGCGCGACCACGGCGCCGCGGCGGCGCAGCGCCGGGAAGCTGAAGCCGCGGCCGGAGCCGCCGCCGAAGAAGTGCCCGCGCGGCAGCACCGCCAGCGTGGGCGCCGGCCGCATGCCCAGGTCCAGGCCGCTGCTCGGGAGCTTGTCGCGGACCAGCCGCAGCGCCCGCCCGCGCGCGGAGTAGCCGTGCAGGTGCACCACCACGTCCACCCGCGCGCCGGCCGGCACCCGGTTCCAGCGCAGCACCAGATCGGGCGGGACGCCGGCGTGCCGGGCCAGTTGCGGCAGGCGCTCGACCACCAGCTGACCGGGTGCGCCGTGCCGGTGTGCGTCCGCGCGGTGTTCGAGCACCGCTGTCGAAGCCGTCATCGCTGACCCTCCTGCCGTTCGGTCTCCGCCGGACACAGCAAGAACCGGGCCAGCGCCGGGCGCGTACTGGTCCGGTTCTTGCTGCGGTGGCCGACCGCAGCGACCTGGAGGGAGTCACCGATGGACCGTGCGCGTGTGGTGTTCGTGCCGGGGATGATGGGATCGGCCCTGGTGGACCCGTCCGTTCCGGCCGGCGAGTGCGGGCGGATCCTGCGGTCCGGCCGTCTCGCGCAGCGCATCCTGGCGCTGCTCCCGGCGCATGGTGGTGCCCCCGCACCGGGACGCCGGCCGGCCTGGCCCGGCGCTCCGACCTCGGACCGGTGCTGGACTGGACGATGTCCAGGGCGTTGGCATCGCGCAGGGCGGCGTGCAGCCGCTCGTCGGAGATGTCGTCCAGGCCGTACGTGACGTTGTCCCGGATGGTGCCCTCGAACAGCACCGACTCCTGCGGCACCACCGAGACGAAGCGGCGGGCCGTGCGCAGGTCGAGCCCCTGCATGTCGGCGCCGTCCAGCAGGATCCGGCCGGTGCTCGGGCGGATGAAGCCGAGCACCAGGTTGAGCACCGTGGACTTGCCGGCGCCGGACGGGCCGACGAAGGCCACCGTCTCGCCGGGACGTATGTCCAGGTCGACGCCGGCCAGCGAGTCCCGGGTGGCGCCCGGATGCCGGTGGGTGACCTGGGCCAGGGTGACCCGGCCGGTGACCCCGTCCACCCTGCGCTTGCCCTCGTTGTGCTCCAGGTCGGGTTCCTGCAGCACCTCGGCGATCGAGCGCACCGACTCCACCCCGCGGGCCGCCACCGGGATCAGACCGAGCAGCTGGATGAGGCCCTGGGTGAGCAGTGCGAAGTAGGTCGAGAGCAGCACCACGTCGCCGGGGCTGATCGGCAGGGTGCCGGTCAGCGAGAACACCGCCGCGAGCGCCAGGCAGGCGACGCCGAGGAACTGCATGCTCACCCAGGACATCGACGCGGCCTGACCGTTGAGCATGTCCACCCGCAGCGCGGCACGGCGGACGCCCTCCACGCCGACGGCCACCCGGGACGCGGCGGTCTGCTCCAGGCCGTGCGCGCGGGTGACCGGGATGAGCGAGGCCATCTCGCCGACCCGGGCCGCGAAGCCCTCCATCTCGCGGCGGAACCGCTCGTTGCGCTGCCGCGCCCGGCGGCCCAGGGTGTGCCGGATCAGCAGGGCCAGCGGCACGGTCAGCAGATAGACCGGCAGGAACTGGGGCACCATGATCGCGGTCATCACGGCGGCGCCGGCCAGCACCATGACGGCCGACAACAGCGGGTGCGCCACCTGCTGGAGCATGAGCTCGATGTTCTCGACGTCGCGGACCACCTTGTTCTGCACGACCGACGAACTGGCCCGGGTGTGAAAGCCGATGGACAGGCTCTGCAGCCGCGCGGTCAGCCCGTTCCGCAGGTCGGCACCGGTGTCCCGGACGACCAGCATGAAGTTGCGCGTGTAGATCAGGTGGTTCGGATAGTTCTGCACGAGCAGCACGGCCGCCACCGCGAGCCAGGCCAGCACCGTGGTCACCTGGCCGCGCCGCGCCACGATATCGATGATCGCCGCGGTGATGACCGGCAACATCCAGAGCGGAACTTCCTTGAGCACGAACGCGCCGACCGCGATCGTGATACGCCACGGCCGCCGCCGCAGCAGCCGCATCAGCGAGAGGATCGGACGGGCCCCGTCAACGAGCGGGGGCGAGGAAAGCGCTTGCCCAGCCATTGTCAGGAGTCTAGTGAGAAATGCGGTCCGACCCGTGTGACGTGCGTGACGACCACCGAGCGGGTGCGGGGCTCGCACTGTCGTCGATGGAGCGATTTATCAGACCCCGGCATTGCCGCGACCCGAACATTTGCCGATGGCGGATCACCATCCCGGCCCGGTCGTCCCGTGAATCGGCAGCCGACCGGGCGCACTCCCGCCACCGGGCACCGCATGCCGGGATCCGCTGGCCACATCGTGAGCCCGTCCTGGACTGCGGACGATCATTCCACCCGCCGGGACGCCCCGGAGCAAAAGCCGCTTAACACCTTATAACGCGGCGCCACCGATAGATCGTGGCGAGTTTCCGTCCGACCGGACAGTCCGACCGGAACCCCAAATCCTCAAGGTCGCGACCCGGAGCCACCACCGCGCCACCGGGGGACGTTTACGGCAAAAGGCATGGACGAGCGCCGTACTGCCAGGGACTTGAGGTCCCAACTTCAAGACTTGCGACCCGGAGCGGCGATCAGCAGACGGCGGTGAAGGCGAAGCGCTGATCACGGGATGGATGTGGGGGCGGCCGAAGCGGATCGCCCGGCGCGCCCGATTCGGGCTACCGGTCCGTGACCTTGTGGTTACCCGTCCCACGTATTGAAGCTCGTGATTGTGTCGGACGGGGGTCGCGACGTACGGTCCTGTGCCATGCTGTCAAGAACCATGCGGCGCGCCCTGCCGATAGGTGCCGGCGCCGCCCTGCTCGTCGTGACCCTCGTCCGAGGATTCGCCCTCGACGCCTCGGCGGCCGAGACCCTCACCTACGAGGCGGAGGACGGTGTCCTCAACGGCACCGTCGTGGAGAGCAGCGCCGCGGGTTACTCCGGCACCGGTTATGTCACCGGCTTCGACACCGGGACCGACAGCGTCACCATCACGATCCCGGACAGCCCCGGCGGCCTGCACGACCTGACCGTGCGCTACCGCGGCCCGTACGGCCAAAAGGTTGCGAGTCTTCAGCTCAACGGTGCCGGGCTCGGCGACGTGACGCTGCCCGCGACGACCGAGTTCACCACCCTGCCGGCCGGCAAGGTGCTGCTGGCCGCCGGTGACAACACGGTCACCATCGTCAACAACTGGGGCTGGTACGAGATCGACGCGATCGGCGTGACCGCGTCCGCCGACCGGCCGCCGCACCAGGTGACCGGCGACCTGGTCAACCCGGACGCCTCGGCCGAGGCGAAGTCGCTGATGAAGTACCTGACCGCCAACTACGGCAAGTACATCCTCTCCGGCCAGCAGGACATGGCCAGCATCACCTGGGTCGAGCAGAACATCGGCAAGTCGCCCGCGGTCGGCGGCTTCGACCTGATGGACTACTCGCCCAGCCGGGTCGAGCGCGGCACCACCTCGCAGGAGGTGGAGAACATGGTGAACTGGGACGGCCGGGGCGGCATCAACACGCTGGCCTGGCACTGGAACGCGCCGAGCGGGCTGATCGACACCGAGGGCCACGAGTGGTGGCGCGGCTTCTACACCGACGCGACCACGTTCGACGTGGCGGCGGCACTGGCCGACAAGACCTCCACCGACTACCAGCTGCTGATCCGCGACATCGACGCGATCGCCGAGCAGTTGCAGCGCCTCGAGGACGCCAAGATCCCGGTGCTCTGGCGGCCGCTGCACGAGGCCGAGGGCGGCTGGTTCTGGTGGGGCGCCAAGGGCCCGGAGCCCACCAAGGAGCTCTGGCGGATCATGTACGACCGGATCACCGACCACCACGGCATCGACAACCTGATCTGGGTGTGGAACTCGAAGAGCCCGGCCTGGTACCCCGGTGACGACGTGGTGGACGTGGTGAGCATCGACTCGTACCCGCCGCAGGGCGACCACGGTGCCCTGTCCGGCGCCTACGACGAGCTGATCACCCTGGGCCAGGACCGGAAGCTGGTGGCGCTCGGCGAGGTCGGCGGCATCCCCGACCCCGACCTGCTGGAGACCTACCAGGCGCACTGGAGCTGGTTCGTCACCTGGTCCGGCAACTTCATCCAGGACGGCGTCACCAACCCGCGGGACCTGCTCACCAAGATCTACAATCACGAGTACGTGCTGACGCGTGACGAGCTCGGCGATTTCAAGAATTACGGCGGCTCAGCCCCGACGACGCCGCCCACCACGGAGCCGACCGTTTCGCCGACGACCCAGCCGACGACCCAGCCCACGACCCAGCCCACCGAGACCTGCACGGCCACCTACCGCGTGGTGGGACAGTGGGGCGGCGGCTGGCAGGGCGAGGTGACCGTGCGCAACAACGGCACCGCCGCCACCGCCGGCTGGACCGCAACGTGGACGCTGGCCGACGGCCAGTCGGTCACCCAGTCCTGGAACGCGGGCGTCGCCACCGCCGGAACCACGGTGACCGCGACCAACGCCACCTGGAACGGCGCGCTGGCCCCCGACGGCAGCGCCACTTTCGGTTTCCTCGGCTCGGGCCCGGCCGGCGCCGCCCCGGCGGTCACCTGCACGCTCCGCTAGCCGGCTTCCGGGGTCGGGGTCGGGGTCCGCGAGACTCCGGCCCCGCCCGCCGGATGTGGTCGATGTGGCGTCCGCCTCATCGGTGTGGTTCACTGCCTCGGCTGAACAGCCGGGGGAGGAGACGCCATGCGCCGCATCGTGGGTTCCGTGGTTCGGGTCGTTGCCGCCGCAGCGCTGATGATCGGCGTCTTCGCGACACCGGCGGCGGCCGAGCCGACCGGACCGCAGGACCTGGTGATCTCGCTGGAGCGGTCGACCGACTACCTGCTCTACCCGATCCGGCCGGACCTGGCCGTCGGCCGCACCGTTCTCACGCCGGCCTTCCGGGTGCGTCCGCTGTCTCATCCGGCCACCGACGTCGTGCTGACCATCGACCTGGCGCCGATGAAGGACAACGTCGAGGTCGTCGGCATCGGCTCCCGGTGTGCCCGCACCGGTGACACCGTCCGCTGTGAACTGGGCACCCTGGTCGCCGGCACCAGCGGCACGGTGGTTCAGCCGTTCAGCCTGCGCGCCGCGCCCGGTGCGCCGGCCGCCCCGGCCGGCCGCGTCGACATGACCGCCGCATCCACCGAGCCCAACATCCCGGGCGCCTCGTCCTGGGACGTCCGCGTGCTGCAGCCCGGCATCGACGCCCGCGTGGTCACCGAGGCGGAGCCGCTGCTGCCGGTGCCCACCCGCCCGGATTCCCACTATCTGTCGGTCATCGTGGTCAACGACGGCGACGTGTTGCTGAAGCAGCCCACCCTGACTTTCGAGATTCCGCGCGGGATCGCCGTGGCCGACCTCAACCACGACCGCACCTGCCGGGCCACTGGCGGCGTCCAGGTCGGTTTCCAGTACTGGGGCCCGGCCCGGGTGGACTGCCCGCTGCCCTTCGACGTCGAGCCCGGCGTCTGGTACATGATCTGGGAGGGCGGTTCCAGCCCGCCGCGCTTCTACGCGATGGCCGGCCCGGCCACACCGGGTCCCGCGCCCTACCCGGTGAAGGTCACGGTCACCCCGCAGGAACCGGACCTCGACCCGAGCGACAACCAGTCCACGGTGCCCTTCCGCGCCGCATCAAACAAAATCAATGCAGCCGTACGCGCTGCCGTGACGCGCGACGGCGACACGGCCACGGTGTCCTGGACGGTGACGAACCACGGCCCGTCCGACGCCACCGGCCGTACCGTGACCGTCACCGCCCCGGCCGGCACCGAACCGCTGCCCACCGCCGGGTGCACGGTGTCCGGGGCGAAGGCCACCTGCGTCTCGAAGGACTGGCTGCCCGCGAAGGAATCCGTGACCGGCACGGTGCCGCTGCGCATCACCGGCACCCCCGGCGGGGACGGCTCGGTCACCGTCGCCGGCACCGGCCCGTCCACCGAGACCAAGCCGGCCGACAACACGGCCCGGTTCGTCGTACCCTCCTCGGGAAATTCACCCACCCTGCCGATCACCGGCCCGTCAGGTCCCCTCGCGGCCGGCGCCGCGGCGGTCCTCACCGGCCTGATCCTGGTGCTGGTGGCCCGCCGCCGACGCACCTGACCCGCGGTTGTTGCACCGGCACTGCACAATGTGCTGGTGGAACCTCTGGCCTGGGTGATCGTGCTGGCGCTGACCGCCGTCGCGGTGGTGGCCGGCGTCCGGGAGGAACGCCGCGCCCGCCGGCAGCGCCGCTCCGTGGTCGCCGGCCGCGAGGTGCGGTACGGCCGTGGCACCGGCTACCGGCCCAGGTCGGCGCTGTGGACCGGCCTGCTGCTCGCGTGGTTCGGCACCAATGTCGCCGTGCTGCTGCTGTTCCTGCCGGTCGGGTGGCGGCCCGCCGCGATCACGGCGATCGCCGCGATCCTGCTGGCCGCGCTCTATTTCCTGCTCGACTACGCCCGGACCGATGTCGTCGAGGGCCGCGTGCTGGAACGCAAGATCCTGTACAGCGGCGAGGACAACTCGACCACCAACTACTGGATAGCCGTCGACGACGGCCGCCCCGGCCGGATCAGCGGCACCCCGGTCAGCCGCGACGACTACGCGCGGGTGGCGGCCGGCGCGCAGGTCCGCCTGCACCTGACTCCCCGGGGCCGCCAACTGAAAAGGCTGGAGATCCTCGAACTCCCCGCCCCGGCCCACGCCATTCCCACCGACCTGTGGATAACACCCGCCCAGGCCGCGACGGCGCTGGCCTCCCCGGTCGAGTTCGTCCCGGTGCCACCGGACGTGCCGAACACCCGGCGTTACCTCTACGTGCCGCCCGGCACCCCGGTGACGAACGGCACCACCCTGCCGCCGGCCCTGCACGTGACCGAGGCCTACGACCCCGAGGCGGCCGAGCAGGTGGCCCACCGCGCCGGTCGATCCGCCTGGCGGCACGGCGACCGGGGCGTGGTCCAGGCCGGCGCGACCTATCTGCTCAGCTGGGGACGGGGTGCGCTGGTGCTGCGCGGTCACGTCGACGTGAACGACGGCGGCGGGATCGGCCGGCTGGCGTACGGCCTCCGACCGCCCCGCTGAGTCGTCCGCCGGTCAGAATTCGTCGACGCGTCGCGCCTGCTCCGGACAGGTGAGATCGATGGCCAGCTTGATCAGCTCGCGGGCGGTGGCGTGGTCGGTCGCCCCGGCGTCGAGGGTGCCCAGCGACCGCGCGGCCGCCACGACGTCGTCGGCGTCCTTACCGGCGGCCAGGTCGGCGCAGGCCGCGTCGGCGATCGCCTGGATTTCCTCGTCCCGCCGGTCGAGGGCCACCTCGGGCAGCCGCGCCCGCACCACGTCCACGAAGGTGTCTGCTGCGGGTGCGGTGACTGCGGGTTCGGTGACTGGGGGTGAGGAAGCTGCCGCCGACGTCGCCGTGGGTGCCGGTGTCACCGGCCCGGAGCCGGAACCGCCGCCCGAGCAGCCGGCCAACGTGCTGACCCCGATCACCATGGCCACCAGGAGCCACCGTCCGCTCATCGCCGCCCTCTCCCAAGCTCAAGATCCCGAGCTCAGGCATCCTAACTCTGCGCAACCGCCCAGAAGGCCATGGCGAGGCCGAAGGCACGGAGGTCCCCGGTTGTCGTGCCGGACATCTTGTTCATGGCGTACGCGATCGTGGTGTGCGCGTCCATGTCGATGACGGCCAGCGAGCCGCCGTAGCCGCCCCAGTAGAGCGAATTCGGGTTGGGCAGGAAGCCGGAGTTCAGCGCGAAACCCAGCCCGAACCGGATCGGCACCCCGAGGATCAGGTCGACGCCCTCGGTCTGCGGTTCGAGCGCGCGCCGGCAGCCCGCCTCGGAGAGGAACCGCCGGCCCTGGGCCGTCCCGCCGTTCGCCAGGATGGCGTGGATGCGGGCCACCGCGCGGGCGTTGCCGATGCCGCCGACCGCGGGGATCTCCGCGGCCCGCCACTGCCGGGTCCGGGTGACGCCGACCTCCAGTTCGGGGTTGGTCGCCACGTTCACCTGCAGGGCGGTGCTGCCCTCGCCGCCCATCGGCGCCGGTCCCGGCGGCGCGATCAGGTCGGCGACCCGATGGTCCTCGGCGGCGGGCAGGCCGATGTGGAAGTCGGCACCCAGCGGCTCGGCGATCTCCTCGCGGAACACGGTGCCCAGCGACTTCCCGGTGATCCGCCGCACCACCTCGCCGACCAGGTAGCCCTGGGTCATGGCGTGGTAGCCGGACGCCGTACCGGGCTTCCAGGACGGCTCCTGGGCGGCCAGCAGTGCCGTCGCCTTCTCCCAGTCGTACAGGTCATGTCTGGTTATCGGCTCTTGCCAGCCACACAGCCCGGCCGAGTGACTCATCAGGTGCGCGACGGTGACCGCCTCCTTGCCCCCGGCCGCGAACTCGGGCCAGTAGCGCGCGACCGGAGCCGCGAAATCGAGCTCCCCACGGTCCGCCACCAGCAACGCCGTGAGTGCGGTCATGGTCTTGGTGGTCGAGTAGACCCCGACGATCGTGTCTTCACCCCATGGTCTCGTACGCTCTCCGTCAGCGAACCCGCCCCACAGGTCAACCACCGTCTCGCCGCCCACGGTCACACAGAACGACGCGCCCACGTCCTCGCCCCGGGCCAGGTTGTCCTCGAACGCGGCCCGCACACCCGCAAATCGCTCCGTCACCGGCCGATGATGGCCGACCCCACCCCGGCCGTCGATCCATTTACCGCAGCGGTGCCGGGGCGATCCGCCCCGGCACCGGCAGACTGTCAGGACTTGAGGAACCGGGTCAGGCGGGCGCGCAGCTCGGCCACCACCAGCGACTGCGCCTCGGCGGCGGACAACCGCCGGTTGGGGTCGTTGACCTGGCGCAGGGCCAGCGCGCACGCCTGGATGTACGCCTCACCGAGCGCCCCGGTCATGGTCGCGGCGATGGTGCCGTTGATCGCCGTGCCGGCCACCGGGATGAAGGTCAGCAGGGCTTTGGACAGGGACCGGCCGGCGTTCATCGTCGCCAGTACGGGCAGGACCGCCCGGGCCATCGACTCCTTGTCGATGTTGAGGCCCATGGCCACCTGGATGCGGGCCAGCATGGCGATCTGCAACGTGGACAACGGTCCGGAGTCGAGGATCGGCAGTGGCACCGCCCCGATCAGAGCGGCTACGCCGGTAGCCCAGGCGACGACCTTGCGGGCCTCCGTGATCTTCAGTTCGATCCGGACCGCCTGGCCGCGGGCGAACGAGCGCTTCTTCGCGTTCGGCAACTCCTGATAGATCGCTTCGACCAGCTCGCCCAGCCCGGACGGCGGCACCCAGGCCGGCCCGAACCGGCGACCCTGGGCGAGCACGCGCATCGGCCGGCCGCCGACGATCGGGAGATTGCGTGCCCCGATGTCCTTGATGAAGGCGACGGATTGGGTGTCGGTCGCGTCGCTGTAGCACTGGGTCAGGACGAGGAACACCGGCATGGTGGCCGCCAGGTCGGTGATGATCTTCTCCTCGAAGTCCAGCAGCCGCCATGATCCTTCGTTGACGCAGTAGAGGGCGACATCCACGAACTCGTCGTCGTCGCGGAGGTACTGCTCCCGAATGATCTTCGAAATGCGGGCGGACGTCCCGTCGACGTTCTCGCCGAGCTCGATGCCGCGCGAGTCGAAGAACCGGATCGGTACCCCCGGTTCGGTGTATTCGTCGACGGTCATGGTCACCGGCCGGCCCACCCCGACCGGCGCCACCTCGTGGCCGATGACGCCGTTGATCATCGTGCTCTTGCCGACCCCGGCCATCCCGGTGAGCAGGACATTGACCTTGGGCTGATCGGTCGCCTCGGCCTGCGCCTGCTGCCCGTAGACGTCGTCGTTCGACATCGACCGCCAGCCCCGGGGCAAGGTGCTGGTCAGCGCGTCCAGAAATGCTTCGTTCACGGCCATGATCTCCCTGCTTTCTCGTCGTTCGGGCTCTCCTTCCAGGGTTGTTGTCGATCGACGGTGTCCAGTGGAAAGTGGGACAAGCCGATGTGGAGGGTGGGAGACATCCAGTGACGCTGGGCCGGGCCAGGACGGAGCTCAAGTCCTTTGTCGACCTGCTGCAAGGCGTGCGGGAGAGGGTGGGTAAACCCACCTTCCGCGAGATCGAGAAGTTCAGTGCAGGTCACCGTCGCCCGCTGGCGAAGTCGACGATCGCCAACAAACTGAAGCTCCAGTCGCCACCGGACTGGGATTTCGTCGACGCGTTCCTGCTGAGCTGCGAGTGCTACGCGCGGACCGCCAAGGGCAGGGCGCTCACACCGTCCGACAGCACGGTGATCCGGGACCCGGATACCCGAGAGCTGACCTTCGACCGGGCCCGGTGGCGGCGACGCCACGACCGCACCTTGGCGATCCTCGAGAAGCAACACGAGGACGACCGTTTCGCGGCACAGGCCAAGCTCGAGCGGGACCGCCGGCTGCTGCCCGAGCAGCTTCCGCCGCATACCCGGCGGTTCACCGGCCGCGGACGCGAACTGGACGATCTTGACCGGCTGCTCGGCCTCGCCGGGCAAACCGACGAATCAGGTGAGATCTGCGTCGTCCACGGCACCGCGGGCGTTGGCAAGACGGCGCTCGCCGTCCGCTGGGCGCACCGGGTGAGCAAGCGTTTCCCCGACGGTCAGCTCTACGTGAACCTGCAGGGATTCGACCCGCACGGCGCGCCACTGCTGCCGGCGCAGGCGCTGCGCGGCTTCCTGGACGCGTTCGGAGTGCCCCGGGACCGCCTGCCGGCGACGGTGGCGGACCAGGCAAAGCTGTTCCGCAGCCTGGTGTCGGAACGGAAGGTACTGGTCGTGCTCGACAACGCCGCGAGCGTCGAGCAGGTCCGGCCGTTGCTGCCCGGCTCGTCGCCGTGCCGGGTGCTGATCACCAGCCGGGTCCGGCTCACCGGCCTGGTGGCCAAGGAGGGAGCCACCGAGCTGAGGGTCGCGCCGTTCCCGGCCGGCGACGCGGGAGATCTCGTCGCCCGGCACGTCCGCGACGAGCGCGTCGAGCGGGAACCCGGCTCGGTGGCGGAGATGGGCCGGCTCTGCGCCTACCTTCCACTGGCGATCTGCGTGGTCGCCGCCCGGGCCCGCAGCCGCCCGGAGCTGCGGCTCGCCGACGTGGTCGCCGAGCTCAACGACGAGGCGACCGCCCTGTCCGCCGTGCAGACCGGTGACGACATCGAGTCCGACGTGCGCGCGGCCTTCTCCTGGTCCTATCGCTACCTGTACGGCCCGGCTGCCCGCCTGTTCCGCCTGCTGGCCACGCACCCCGGCCCGGACATCACGGTGACGGCCGTCGCGAGCCTGTTCGCGGTGGATCTCGCCACCGCCCGCTCGCTCCTCGATGATCTTGCCGCGGTCGAGCTGATCGAGGAGCACGTGCCCGGCCGCTTCGCCTTCCACGACCTTCTCCGCCTGTACGCCACCGAACTCGGCCGGGACCATGATTCCGCCGCCGAACGGGCCGCGACGCGTGGCCGTACCTACGACCACTACCTGCACTCGGTGCACGCGGCAGCCCTCGCCTGGGATCCGCATCGCGATCCGCTGCCGCTGTCCGACCCCTTGCCCGGGGTCCGGCCGGACGACGTCGACGAGAGTCACACCGCATTGAGCTGGCTGAGCCGGGAGTACGCCGTCCTGCTGGCCGTCGCCCGGCAGAGCGGCGAGCGGGCGTGGCCGATCGTCTGGTGCCTCGTCGACTTCATGCACCGGCAGGGACACTGGACCGACGGCGGGCCGGTGCTGCGCGAAGCGGCCGCGGCGGCGGCCCGGGTGGGCGACACCGAGGGCCAGGCCCGGATGGAACGTGGCCTTTCCGGCCTGGCGGCGGTACGCCGGGACCGGGCGGCGGCCCAGCACCATCTCCAGACCGCGATGGCGTTGTACACCGCCGCCGGCGACGAGCTGGGACAGGCGCACGTATACCTGGAACTCGCCAAGCTGTCGGCGGAGCCCGAGGCGGCACTCGATGACGCCGAGCGGTCGTTGCGGTGCTATCGGGCCGCCGGCTCGGCACCGGGGGAGGGCAACGCGCTCAACGCCGTCGGGTGGTTCCATGCCCAGCTCGGTCACCTGGACCGAGGACTGGCCTGCTGCACCGGGGCGCTCCGGATCCTGGAGCCGCTGGACGACGTCGCGGGCCTGGGCGCCGTTCTGGACAGCCTCGGCTACATCTACGGGCAGCTGGGCCGGCACGACGAGGTCGACCGCTACTACCGGCAGGCGCTCGCACTTTTCGAACGCTCGGACGACCCCGTCATGCAGGCCGACACGCTGGAACACATCGGCGCCAACCTCCGCGCGGCGGACCGGCCGGACGAGGCACGGGCCGCCTACGAGCAGGCGATCCCGCTATACGAGCAGGTCGAGCGTTACGCCGAGGCGGAGGCCGTACGTCTGCTTCTCGACGAATTCGACCGAGAGCGGCGTCACGGGGCGTAGGCGGCGGCCTGCATGGTGTAGAGCTTGGCGTACTCGCCGCCGGTGGCCAGCAGGTCGGCGTGGCTGCCCTGTTCGAGGATGGTGCCGTGGGACAGGACGACGATGTGGTCGGCCATGTGGACGGTGGAGAAGCGGTGCGAGATGAGCAGGGTGACGGTGCCCGTCTCGGCGGCGGCGCGGGTGTGGGTGGTGAACCGTTCGAAGAGGTCGTGCTCGGCCTGCGGGTCGAGGGCGGCGGTGGGCTCGTCGAGCACCCGGAGCAGCGGGCGTTGCCGCATCAGGGCGCGGGCCAGGGCCAGCTTCTGCCACTGGCCGTGGGCGAGTTCGGCGCCGTCGAAGTGGCGGCCGAGCTGGGTGGCCGCGCCGTTCGGCAGGGCGGCGATGATCTCGGTGGCGCCGGCCTGCTCGACGGCGGTGCGGATGGCGGCGGAGTCGTGCAGCCGGGGCAGGTCGCCGATGCCGACCGTTTCGCCGGCCGGCAGCTGCGGTTTGGCGAAGTCCTGGAAGGCGCCGGTGGCCACGGCGGCCCACCGCGCCGGGTCGATGGTGGCGAGTGGCCGGCCGTCCACCGTGATGCTGCCGGAGGTCGGCGTGTAGAGGCCGGTCAGGAGTTTGACCAGGGTGGTCTTGCCGGCGCCGTTCACGCCGACGACGGCCACCACCGCGCCGGGCGGCAGGTGCAGGTCGATGCCGGTGAGGGTGGGCGCGCCGCTGCCGGGATAGGTGAAGCCGATGCCGGTCATCGTGATGCCGTCGGTGAGTCGTTCCGGTGCGGCGTCCCCACCGGTGGGATGCGCCGCGGCGTACGTCTTCAGCCAGCGGTAGTGGTCGGTGATCCGGCCCGCCTCGGCCAGCCGGACGATGCCGAACATGGTCGAGGTGATCTGCTCCCGGAGCCGGCTGGCGAGCGTGATGATCAGGATGATGTCGCCCGCGCTGGCCCTCCCGTCCACGGCCAGCGCGGCGACGACGCCGACCGCGGCCGTGAAACCGGCGGTGAAGACGGTCCATCCGGCGAAGCGCCAGGCGGCCGCGCGCCAGCGTGCGCCGACCTCGGTCCGCATCGCGGCGTCCCAGGTCGTGCGGGCGCGGCGGCTCAGTTCCGGGCCGCTGCCGGCGGTGCGGATCTCCTTGCCGGGCACCGGCTGGACGCACAGGTCGTGCAGGGCCTGTTCGCGGCGGGCCAGGCCGCTGGTGGCGTCCATCGCCCGGCGGACCAGGCGGTTGGCCCGGTTGCCGAGGACGAGCGGGGCGGCACCGGCCAGGGCGAGCAGGGCGAGGGCGGGGTGGACCCCGGCCAGCAGCCAGATGCTCAGGCTCAGGCTCAGCACCGACGCGGCGGTCTGGGCGAGGACCTGGGTGGAGACGGCGAGGGCGCGGGTGCCGCTGGCGCCGCCGCTGCGCAACATGGCGAGGCGGTCGAGGTAGTCCGGTCGTTCCAGGTGCTCGATGGTCGGCACGGCGGAGGTGGCGGCGAGGATGTCGTGGTTGATGATGACCTCGGCGCGGTCGCTGATGTCGTCGCGCAGGTGCACCTCCAGCTGCGCGGACACCGACAGGGCGGCGTGCGCGACCGCGCCCAGCGCCGCGGCGGCGACGATGCCCCGGGTGATGTCGGCGATGGCGTTGTCGACCAGCCAGCGCTGGGTGAGCCCGATCAGCGCGACGGAGACCGCCTTCGTCGCCACCAGCAGCACGAACCACAGCATCGTGGTGCGGCCGGCGCGGGCCGACACCGCGATCATCTCGCCGAGTACCTGCAACCGTGCTCTCACGCGTCCTCCGCCACGTCGGCGAACCGGGCGGCCTGGAGCCGGAAGAGCCGTGCGTACTCGCCGCCCCGGGCGAGCAGTTGCGCGTGGCTGCCCGACTCGGTGATCCGGCCGTCCTGCAGGAACACGATCCGGTCGGCGTGCCGGACCGTGGACAGGCGGTGGGAGATCAGGACGATCGAGACGCCGTGGATGTCGCGCACGATCTGATCGAAGAACGCCGCCTCCGCGCGTACATCCAAATGGGCCGTTGGTTCGTCGAGAACCAGAACCTGCCGGCCGCACTCGACCGCGAACATCGCCCGGGCGATCGCCAGCCGTTGCCATTGCCCACCGGAGAGGTCCATGGCGCCCGCCGATCCGTGCGCCAGCGACGTGTCCAGCCCTTCCGGCAGCCGGCCCAGGTGCTCGAGCAGGCCGGACCGTTCGGCCATGGCGGCCACGGCCTCGGCGTCGGCGAGGTGCTCCGGCGCGGCCAGGCCGATGTTGTCGGCGACCGACGCGGGGTAACGCACGAAGTCCTGGTACACCACCGCGAGACGCCGCCGCCACGCCCGGATCTGCGCGTCGGAGTGGTCGTGCAGCGCGGTGCCGTCGATGAGCACCCGGCCGGAGGTGGGCTGGTACAGGCCGGCGAGCAGCTTCATCATCGTGGTCTTGCCGCTGCCGTTGCGGCCGACGACGGCGACCACCTCGCCCGCGCCCAGGGTCAGGTCGAGACCGTCCAGGGTGGGCCTGGAGGCGCCGGGATAGGTGAAGCTGACCCCCGAAAAGCAAACGACAGGAGGCGTACGGGGTGCCCGCCCGGCGACGTCATCGGCCGGCGCCGCGGTGTCGTGCGGCGCGTAGCGGGCGTGCAGGCGGTCCAGCGCCCGGACCGCGCCCAGTCCGTAGGCGAAGTCGGACGACTCCCACCAGCCCTGACTCGCGGCCAGCACACCCCACATCGCGACCAGGAACGTGACGAGCGCCTGCGCGCTGATCTCCCCGGACGCGGCGGCCAGCCCGAGCATCGACAACCCGGCGAACGCCGCGGCACCGGACACCAGCATCGGCAGCACCTGGCGCCGGGCGAGGTCGCGGCGCAGCTGCCAGATCGGCGCGGCCCAGGACAACGCCTCCCGGTCGCGGTGCTCGGTGGCCCATCGCCCGAGGCCGAACAGCCGTACCTCCTTGGCCATCTCCGGCCCGACCGCGAGGTCGGCCCAGGACTCGACCCGCCGCCGCAGGTTGACGCGCGAGTCCACGAGCCGGGTGAACCCGCCCCACTGCTGCTGCGCCAGGCTGCGGACCCACAGCGCCGAGACGAGGAACCCGGCCGCGAGCGGCACCGAGAAGCCGGCCAGCACCACGGTCGCCCCGATCGGCCCGAGAAACCACGACGCCAGCCGGAGCAGCCCGACCGCGGTCGCGCCCGGCGTCCGCGCCGCCTGGTGGTAGCCGCCGGCGTCCCACAGCCGGAACAGGTCGTTCTGAACCGCCGGATCCTCCAGGTGACCGAGCCCGGCCGGCGCCAGCGTGAGCTCCCGGACCCGGGCGCGAACGACCCCGTCGATGCGCCGGGCCACCGAGACACCCAGCGGCTCCGTGCTGACCTCGGCGGCGTGCCCCACCAGGAGCAGCAGGGCGAGCAGGACCACCGGAGCCCAGATCGCGTGCGGCTGGCCGGCGACGACCTGACCCACCAGCCAGCCGCTGACCAGGGCCAGCGCCGTCGGCACCAGCGCACTGACGACCAGGAGCAGGCCGAGCACGGCAACCCGCCCGCCGCCGGCCAGCATGAGCAACCGCAGGAGGCCGTGCCGCTCGGTCACCAGCCGGCGCAGCGCCGGCAGCAAGGATCGTCCGGGCACACCGGCACGCTGACACAACGGCAGGCCTCGATCAAGGCGTTAACGCGCCAGGCTGTTCAGGTAGTTCTCCACGTTGGTGTAGCCGTTGGCGGCCGCCGCCGAGCCGTCGGCGGCGTTGGCCGGATTGAGGCCGTTGGCCTGTTCCCAGGCGTCCGGCATGCCGTCGCGGTCGCCGTCGGCGGGGGCCGTGCCGCCGGCCAGCGAGCCGAAGCCGCCGACCGCCGCGGGGTCGGTGATGATGCTGCCGGACTGGCCGGTGACCGAGCCGATCACGCGCCGGTCGACGGAATCGCGGCGCAGCGAAGCGCCGGCCGAGTCGATCACGGCCTGGTAGGCGGCCGCGGCGCTGACGTCGGGCGCGGCCGGGAAGGCGTGCGGGGCCGACTCCAGGACCACGGTGCCCAGCTCGGCCGTGGTGAGCTCACGGCCGTTGAGCGCGCCGTTCTTGTCCGGGTCGTAGACGTTGCCGCGGGCGTACATGTGGAAGTTGGTGTTGCCTCTGGTGAATGGACCGCCGGTGCCGGTCGACGGGCCCTTGATGAAGTAGTTGCCGACGACGTTGGCATAGCTGAGCCCGGCCGAATCGCCCTGGATGTAGGCGTCCGACCCCCAGTTGTAGACCACGTTGTTGACGAACTGGTTGCGGCCCTTGACCTTCGGGTTGCGGGTCTTGTTGTGCGCGTACAGGTTGCGGTACAGCGTCACCCCGTCGCTCTGGATCAGTCCGCCGCACGAGTGCGGGTCGAGGCCCTCCGAGATGATCGAGTTCTGCACGGTGATGTTGACGCTGCTGTTGATCGAGAAGTTCTCGTCGCGTCCCCACGACACCGACACGTGATCGAAGATCAGGTTGCTGCCCTCGTTGATCGTGACGCCGTCCCGGTTCTGGTTCGGCGTCAGACCGTGCCGGAAGCGCATGTACCGCACGATCACGTTGTCCCGGTTGGAGAGCGAGACCTGATAGCCGGTGGTGCCGATGCCCTCGCCCGGCGCGGTCTGCCCGGCCACCGTGATGTTGCTCGCGAGGGCCAGCGGCGACTGGAGGTTGATGTAGCCGCCGACGTCGAACACCACGATCCGGTTGCCCTGGCTCACCGCGTCCCGGAACGAGCCGGCGCCGCTGTCGTTGAGATTCGTCACGTGATAGACCGTGCCGCCGCGCCCGCCGGTGACCGCGGCGCCGAACCCGACCGCACCGGGGAAGGCCGGGGCCGCCGCGAGGGGCAGAGCCGTACCGGAAACCTGCTGCGCGGAGGCCGACGGCAGAACCGTCAGGGTGAGCCCGCCGAGCACGCACGCGACGCTGCCGGCGACGACGGGAAGCCGCCACCCGCGGAATACTGGCTGTGACACCTGACGATCCTCTCCTCGGGTAACCGGCGGTTGTTAAATCTATGACCTTCAATACGTTGCGGTCAATTTCCCCGCCTTCGATGAGTTTGATCGGTGCCGGCGGTCCATCCCGGTAGTAGCCGTCTTCGGCGCCACTTTGGGGGACACCATGACCGGTCGGATGCTCGCCTTCATGCTCGCGTCGCTGACGCTCATCGCGATCCCGGGCCCGAACATGATCTTCATCGTGACCCGCTCGGCGGCGCACGGGCTGCGCAGCGGCGTGGCCTCCGCGTTCGGGGTCGAGACCGGCACCCTGGTGCAACTCGCCCTGGTCGGTGCGGGCCTGGCCACCCTGGTCGCGGCGTCCCCGCTGGCGTTCGCCGCCATCAAGTACGCGGGCGTCGGATACCTGGCCTACATCGGCTTCCGCGCCCTGTGCAGCGCGCGGAAGCCGGCGGCGGCCGGCGCTCCGCCGGCCCCGCGGCGACGGCTGTTCCTGGACGGCGTCCTGGTCAGCGCGCTCAACCCCAAGGTCGCGCTGTTCTTCCTGGCGTTCCTGCCCCAGTTCGTCCGCTCGCCGGGCGAGTTGCCGGCGTTCGGCGCGGTTTTCATCGCCCTGGGCCTTGCCGTCGACATCGCCACCTGTTTCGCCGCCACCGCGATCGGCCGCTGGCTGCGCATCCGATCGGGCGGGAGCCGCGTGGTCGGTTCCATCTACCTCGGTCTGGGCGTGTTCACGGCGGTCTCCGCCTGAGCCCGGCCCGGTCACCGGCCGCGGACGAATTGGCAAAGACGCCGATCGATACTAGTGGGGTGCTGGCGGTAGAGTGTGGGACGGTTTCTCCAGCGGGCCTGACAGGGGAGGGCGCGGCGCTGATGACCGATGCCGGGCGCACGGCCATCGTCCGGTTCGTCGACGAACTGAAGCGGCTGCGCAGGCGAGCCGGGGAGCCATCGCTGAACCGGGTGGCAGCGTTGACCGCCGCCCTCAGCCACCCGTTGCCCCGCTCGACGATCAGCGACAAGCTGAACGCCCGGTCGCTGCCGGACTGGGAGTTCGTCTCGTCATTCGTGACGGCCTGCGCCGCGCACGCCGAGCAGGCCGGCGCGCGGCTGCCCGCGGACGCGGCCGATTTGCACACGTGGGCCGGCCGGCACCTCGAGATGCTGCGTGCGGTCGACGACGCGCACCAGGCCGGCCGGCTGGCCGCGTCCGCCCGCACCGAGATCGACCGGCACGGGGCCGACTCGCCCCCGGCGCCGCGGCAACTGCCGGCCGGACCGCGACATTTCGCCGGGCGGGCGGCGGAGCTGTCGGAGCTGGGCCGGATCGCGGCCGAGGCCGCCGTGCCGGGCGGGGCCGTGGTGGTCTCCGCGATCGCCGGGACGGCCGGCATCGGGAAGACCGCGCTCGCCGTGCACTGGGCCCGCGGTGCGGCGGACCGGTTCCCGGACGGACAGCTCTACGTCAACCTGCGCGGTTACGGTCCCGGCGTGCCGTTGACGCCGGCCGAGGCGGTGCGCGGATTCCTGGACGCGTTCGCGGTGCCGCCGTCGGAGATGCCGTCGGCCGTCGACGGGCTGTTCGGCCTGTACCGCAGCCTGGTCGCCGGCAAGCGGATCCTGGTGGTGCTGGACAACGCGCGCGACGCCGAGCAGGTCCGGCCGCTGCTTCCCGGCTCGTCCGGCTGCCTGGCCGTGGTCACCAGCCGGGACCGCCTCGCGAGCCTGATCGCGGTGGAGGGCGCCCAGCTGCTGCGGCTGGACCTGCTGACCGCGGCCGAGGCCCGCCGCATGCTCGAAGACCGCATCGGACCGAGCCGCGTCCGGGCCGAGCCCGAAGCCGCGGAACGGATCATCGCCGCCTGCACCGGACTGCCCCTGGTCCTCGCGATCGTGGCCGCGCGAGCCGCCGCCCACCCGGCCTTCTCCCTCGCCGAACTGGCCGCCGAGCTGGTCGAGGTCGGTGGCCTGGACGCGTTCGCCGGTGGCGACCAGGCGATGGACGCACGCACCGTGTTCTCCTGGTCCTATCGACGGCTGGAACCCGCGTCCGCCAGGATGTTCCGGCTGCTGGGTCGACATCCGGGACCGGACATCGGCACCGTCGGCGCGGCCGGCCTGGCCGGTGTTCCGGCCCGGGAGGCTCGCCGGTTGCTACGGGACCTGGCCGACGCGCACCTGCTGACCGAACACCGGCCCGGCCGTTTCGCCTGTCACGACCTGCTCCGGGTCTACGCGGCGGAGCTGGCCGAGGAGCACGACTGTGCCGAGGACCGGCGGGCGGCCACCCACCGCATGCTGGACCACTACATGCGCACGGCGGACCGCGCCGCCCGGGCCGTGGATCCGTACCGGGCGGTGCTCGACCTGCCCGAGCCGGCGGCCGCGGCGTCGCCGGAGGAGATGGCGGACACCGCGCAGGCGCTGGCCTGGTTCGCCGCCGAGCACCGGGTGCTGCTCGCCGTCATGGCGCAGGACAGTCCGGGCTTCGACGCGTACCGGCATCGGCTGGCGAGGGCGCTCTCCGCTTACCTGTACCGAGCCGGCTATTGGCTCGAGTGGGTGTCGGCCGAGGAGGCCGCCCTGCGGGCCGCCGAGCGCGGCGGGGACCTCCGGGAACGGGCCACCGCGCACCGCGGACTGGCCCGCGCGTACCTGCGGCTGGACCGCGAGCAGGCGGCGCTCACCCAGCTCCGGCTGGCGCTGGACCGGTATGCCGACCTCGGCGACCGGGTCGGGCAGGCGCACGCCCAGCTCAACCTGGCCGAGGTGTTCGATCAGTTCGGCAACCACCCGATGGCGTTGCGGCACGCCCAGCTCGGCCTGGACGGCTACCGGGCGGCCGGATACCCGGCCGGGCAGGCCAGGGCGTTGAACAGCATCGGCTGGACGCTGAGCCAGCAGGGCAAGCACGGCGACGCCGTCGGCTATTGTCGCGAGGCCCTCGAACTGCAGCTCAAGCTGGGTGATCGAGACGGCGCGGCGGACACTCTGGACAGCCTCGGTCACGCGTACCACCAGCAGCGCGACTATGAGCTGGCCCGGGACTCGTACCAGCGAGCGGTCGACCTGTTCCGAGAGACCGGCAACCGGCCCGAGGAGGGGCGCACGCTCGACCAGCTCGGCGACGTGGTGGCGGACGAGGGCGATCTGGCCGCGGCGCGGGACGCCTGGCGGCGCGCGGCGGACCTGCTCGAACGCGTCGGTCCGCCCGGGGACGTGGACGCCATCCGCGCCAAGCTGGACCGCCGGTAGCCGTCCGGGTTCTTCCCGGATCCGGCCGGACGGCCCGGAGGCGGGCCACGGTTTGCGGCGGAGACGCGGGACCCGGGCCGTCGATGGCGGAGGTCGGCGGGGCATCGACCGGAGTCGCCGCCACGTTTCGGGGAGTCGGAGTGCGGTATCTCATCCTAGGGCCGGTCAAGGTGGTCGATGGCGGGCGTACGGTCGTGCTCGCCGGGCGCCGGCGCACGATCCTCGGGGTGTTGTTGGCCAATGCCGGCCAGGTGGTGTCGCTCGACGACCTGGTCGACGCCATCTGGGACGACGACCCGCCGGCAACCGCCCGGCGTCAGATCCAGAACGACGTCTCGACGCTGCGCCGGATGCTGTCGGACGGGACCGCACGGGAGACCATCGTCACCGACGGTCCCGGTTATCGGACCCGCACGTGCTCGGGAGAGCTGGATGCGCAGGTCTTCGCGGAGCTGGCGGCCGAGGGCGTTGATCTGGCCCGCCGGGGCGAGCCCGCAGCGGCGGCCGGGAAGCTGCATTCGGCGCTGCGGCTGTGGCGCGGACCCGCGCTGCTGGGGCTGTCCGGACGGGCGGTGGAGGCGGTCGCCGTGCGGCTGGAGGAGCAGCGCCTGGCCGTCACCGAGGACTGCCTCGACCTGGAACTCGGCCTGGGCGGGCACCGGCAGGTGGTGGGCGAACTCGCCGAACTGGTCGCGGCGCATCCGCTCCGCGAGCGCCTGGTCGGGCAGTTAATGCTCGCCCTGCACGGCTCCGGCCGGCAGTCGGACGCGCTGGCCGCCTACGAGCGGTTGCGCGCCCAGCTTGCCGACGAGATGGGCTTGGACCCGGGCGCCGCGCTGCAGCAGCTGCACACGGCGATCCTCCGGTACGACCGAGCGTTCGCCCCGTGGGCCGCCTCCACCGTCGCGCCGGCGATACCCGCGCAACTCCCCACCGACGTGCCCGGCTTCACCGGCCGCAACGATCATCTCCGGTGCCTGGACGACCTGCTGGCCGAGCGGGCCGGCCGTTCGGCGAACGCCGTCCCGGTCGCGGCAATCACCGGTCCGGGCGGCGTCGGGAAGACCGCCCTGGCCGTCCACTGGGGCCACCGGGTCCGCGACCAGTTCCCGGACGGGCAGCTCTATGTCGACCTGCGCGGCTTCGCCGAGGACGAGCCACCGGTACGCCCGAACGAGGCGCTGGCGCATCTGCTGCTCTCCCTGGGTGAGCCGGCCGAACGAATTCCCGCGGACGTGCAGACCGCGGCCGGCCGGTATCGGACGCTACTGGCCGGCCGGCGGGTGCTGGTGGTGCTCGACAACGCCGCCAGCGCGGACCAGGTGCGTCCGCTGCTGCCGGCCGGCTCGGGATGCATGGTGCTGGCCACCAGCCGGGACCGGCTGACCGGTCTGCTCGCTCTCGACGGCGCGACCAGTCTGACGGTGGATGCACTGCGCCCGGACGAGTCCCACACGCTGTTGCGGACCATCCTCGGACCGGCCCGGATCGCGGCCGAGCCGGCGGCGACGGCGGAGCTCGCCCGGATCTGCTCCCACCTACCCCTGACGCTGCGAGTTGTCGCCACCGACCTCGTCTGCCGGCCGTGGCCGAGTATCACCGGCTACCTCGCCGCGCTGCACGATCGTACGAATCAGGCCTGGTGGACCAGGGTCGCACCGGTCCAGAAGTCCTCCAGGACGACGGTGATCGACACGTCCTGGGTCACACAGGAGAATCCGGGGACCTTCAACCCGTTCACCTTGAGCGGCAACCGGGCGGTACCGGCGACGATGCCGTCATCGCTGATCGGATAGTCGGTCGCCGCCAAAGCGGTCGCGGACCGGCGAATGGTGAGTGTCGACTCGCCTTGCGTGCAGACCGCCTGCACGTCGGCGGTCACCGGTCTTCAGCCCTGGCGGGCGGCTGGTGGCCACCGCCGGCAACGACAGCACGGTGCGGTTGTGGAATCCCGTCGCCGGCCGTCTGGTGCGCACCATCACCGGTCACGTCGGTGCGGTCCAGTCGGTCGTGTTCAGCCCCGACGGCAGGCGCCTCGCCTCGGCGGGCGCCGACAAAACCGTCCGGCTCTGGCAGAGCGGCACCGGCCGGGCCATCGGCGAGGCGCTGAAAACAAGCGAGGGTCCGGTGTACGCGATGAACTTCAGCCCCGACGGAAAGCTGCTGGCCACCTCCGACGGCGGCAACGTCGTGCGGCTGTGGGACCCGGCCACCGGCGGAGCCGCGGGCGGACCGCTCACCGGCAGCGCCGGGCCGGTCCTGAACCTCACGTTCAACCGCAACGGAAAGCTCCTGGCCACCTCCTCCGGCGGCGACAACACCGTGCGGCTGTGGGATCTGGAGACCCGCCGGCAGATCGCCGTGCCCCTCACCGGTCACACCAAGCCGGTCCGCGCCATGCGATTCAGCCCGCGGGGAAGGGTCCTGGCCACCGGCGGCGACGACGGAACGGTACGGCTGTGGGACACAACGACCGGCAGCCCCAAGGGATCACCCCTGCTCGGGCACGAGGGGCAGGTCTGGGCACTGCGGATCAGCCCGGACGGCAAACGCCTGATCACCGCCGGCGTGGACGACAAGGTACGGCTGTGGCCGCTCACCACCCGGAACGCCGCCTGACCCGGCCCCGGGGGACCCATGTGGTCAGCCCGATTCGCGGACGACGAACTCGGTGCCCAGCACCACCGACGGCTCGACCGGCTCGCCGGCGGAGAGGCGCAGCACCTGCCTCGCCATCGTCCGGCCGATGTCGCGGATCGGCAGGTGCACCGTGGTCAGCGGGGGATCGGTGTAGCGGGCCACCTCGGTGTCGTCGAAGCCGATGACCGCCACGTCGTCGGGCACCCGCCGGCCGGACCGCCGCAGGGCGCGGACGGCGCCGTGGGCCATCAGGTCGGAGGCAGCGAAGACCGCGTCGATGCGGGGATGCTCGCGGAGCAACTCCCGCATCGCCGCGCTGCCGGACTCCTGGGTGCTGTTGCCGACGGCCACGATGGGCTTGCGGCGGGAGTCGCGCAGTTCGGCGCGGTAACCGGCGAGGCGGTCGACGGCGCCGGGGGCGTCCGGTGAGCCGGCGATCGTGGCGATCTGCCGGCGGCCCGACTCGACCAACCGGCGTACCGCGAGCCGGGCGCCGTCCACATTCGTCACGTCGACGTACGGCACCGCGGACGGGCCCATCGGGCGGCCGTTGACCACCACCGGCACGCCGTGGCGCGCCAGCGTGTCCGGCAGCGGGTCGGTGCCGTGCAGGGACACCACCATGGCGCCGTCCACGTGGCCGCCCGCTGCGTACTCAGTGATGCGGTGCCGGCTGAGGTCGGAACCCACGATCTGGAGGACCAGTTCCTTACCGGCCGCGTCGAGTTCCTGGACCACCCCGTGCACGACGGTG
This sequence comes from Paractinoplanes rishiriensis, assembly GCF_016862375.1. Classification (GTDB taxonomy): domain Bacteria; phylum Actinomycetota; class Actinomycetes; order Mycobacteriales; family Micromonosporaceae; genus Actinoplanes; species Actinoplanes rishiriensis. Next base: position 129,080 of record NZ_BOMV01000077.1, read on the forward strand.
GCGAAGAACGGGTCCTCGGCGAAGATCCGGCCGGCCGATTCGGTGAGGATGAGCGCGTACGCGTCCATCCGGTTGGTCGCCAGGCCGCGCGCGACCCGGTTGGGCACGTAGCCCAGGGCCCGCACGGCGCGCAGCACCGCGTCCCGGATGTCGATGTTGACCGAGGCGGAGCCGTTTACCACGCGCGAGGCGGTGGCGCGGGAGACGCCGGCCCGGGCGGCGACCGTCTCCAGAGTGGGGCGGGAACGGCTCGTGCCGCGAAATGATTTCATCGCGGCTAACGGTACGCATCGATTGACTCGGCGTGCAATGACGATCAATGTTTCCGGCCATCTTTTCAGATCGTGCGACAGTCGGTATCTGTGCTGGCCCGGAGGCTGCGGCTATTTTCGAGACCCGGATCACGGTTTCCCCTCTGGTGAGTCTGACCTGCTGAAACAAACAGAAGATCGGCTTTCTCCGGTAAATTCTTTGTTTACTGAAGGAAACATTGCTTGTGTCGGCGGTCACCGGATTTGTCAATTTCTCGGGGTGACCCTAGCGTTTTCCCGGACGGCCGACGGTGTCCGTATTCGCAGGCATGATCGCCTTTTTCTTACCCGCCGGAAAACCTTCTGGAGCAACCATGCCGACCACCACTCCGCACGCCTGGCGGCCGCTACAGCGGTCCACTCGCGTCGCCATCCTGGGGGCGCTGCTCGCGACGATGTTCTACCAGGCATTCCTGCTCGACCCGCAGTACCGCGGCCCCACCTGGCTGTGGGCCGCCATGCTGGTGGCCGAGGGCCTCACCGCGATCCACGCCATCGGCACGTGGTGGACCATCCTCGCCCACGACAACCGCGCCGAGCCGGCCGATGTGGCGCTGGCCCGCAGCGGCCTGCGGGCCGGTGGCTCGATGCCGAGCATCGACGTCTTCGTGACGGCCTACGGCGAGGCGCCCGACGTGGTGCGCCGGACACTGGTGGCCGCCCGGGACATGACGCTGCCGCACCAGACCTGGATCCTGGACGACGGTGACAGCGATCTGCTCGAGACGATCTGCACCGAGGAACGCGTCGGCTACCTGCGGCGCGAGGGCGGCCAGCACGCCAAGGCCGGCAACGTCAACGCCGCGCTCGGCCGGACCACCGGCGAGTACGTGGTGATCTTCGACGCCGACCACGTACCGGAGCCGGACTTCCTGCTCCAGGTGCTGCCGCACTTCGACGACCCGGCGGTGGCGTTCGTGCAGTCGCCCCAGTCGTACGCCAACCAGACCAACCTGGTCTCCACCGGTTCCTCGGAGGCGCAGCGGATCTTCTACGAGCTGGTCTGCCCGGGCAAGAACCACTTCAACGCCGCGTTCTGCGTCGGCACCAACGTCATGTTCCGGCGAGCCGCGCTGGACGAGATCGGCGGCATCGCCACCGGCAGCAACTCCGAGGACATCTGGACCTCGCTGGAGCTGCACCGGCGCGGCTGGAAGTCGATCTACGTGCCGCAGGTGCTGGCCCGCGGGCTGGCGCCGGTCGACGTGGCGTCCTACCTGAAGCAGCAGCTCCGCTGGGCCAGCGGCGGTTTCGAGGTGCTCCTGCGCGGCAAGCTGTTCCGCCGGGGCAACGGCCTGACGATCGACCAGCGCCTGCAGTATCTGTTCGTCGGCACGCACTACCTGCTGTCGCTGGCGATGCTCACCTTCATGCTGTTCCCGGCCCTGTACCTGCTGTTCGCGCTGAGCCCGATCCGGGCCGACGGCCTCACCTGGGCGGCGCACTACCTGCCGTTCCAGGCGATGGTCCTGCTCGTCGCGTGGTTGCAGTCCGGCGGCTTCAAGCTGTCGGCCACCGTGGCCAGCATCGGGGCCGCACCGGTGCACGCCCGGGCGTTCTGGGCCACCCTGCGCCGCCGGCCGGCGAAGTGGAGCGCGACCAACCAGGTCGGCGCCGGGACCCGCTCGCTCTGGGTCGTCATGCCCCAGGTGGCGCTGCTGCTGCTCAACGCGACCGGCATCGTCGCCGGTCTGGTCGTCATGGACGATCCCGCGCCGACCTGGCTCTCCGTTGCCTGGGCTTCCATGATCGTGTTCATTCTCGGCCGGATGATCGCCGAGTCCGTCAAGGGTGGCGAGGAACCGCCCGCCCCCGTGGCCCCGCCGGCCGAACCGGCGCGGGTGCCCGCGCTCGCCTCTGCCCGGTGACCCCGGGCCGGATCAAGGGATTATTGAGATGACCACTGTGGTCGAACACGAAGTTCAGGAACAACCCAAACGCACCGTCCGGTCCCGGATGCCGGCCATCCGGACGTTCCTGGTGGCCATGCTGCTGCTCGGTGGGGCGGCCGCCGGTGGCACGTACGTGGTGGAACACCGGCTCGCCGACAGCGTGTTCGTTTCGCTCGACGACGCGGTGCTGACCGCGGACGTCCTGCCGGTCGGCTCGACCGGGGCCGGCGTGGTCACCGAGGTGCTGGTGACCGAGCAGTCCCGGGTCGCCGCGGGCCAGGAACTGGCCCGGGTGAAGCTCGCCGCCGACCCGGCCCGGGGCTCGGACGAGCCGGAGACCGAGGTCCTGCGGGCACCGATGGCCGGCACCGTCTCCAAGATCGATATCGCCCTGGGCGGCGTGGTGGGTGCCGGCGAGCCGGTGGTCACCCTGTACGACCACACCAGGCTGGCGTTCCGGGTCAAGGCGAGCGAGGAGGAACTCCGCGACCTGCGCCTCGACATGGCGGCGCGGATCACCGGTCCCGGCCTCGACCGTCCGGTGGCCGCGCGGCTCGACCACGTGGAGCCGCGAGTGGGTCCCGACCCGCTCTCCGACGCCCCGCTGACCGAGGAGCAGAAGGTGGATCATGAGCAGCTCACCCTGGTGCTGGTGCCGCAGACCGACAACGTGGACACGGTGAGCGCCCTGGTGCCCGGACTGCGCTTCATCGCCGCCATCGACACCAACTCCGCGGTCGGCCGGACGCCCGCGGTCAACAGCGCCGGATGAGGGCCGGCCTCCGGCGGATCGTGACCGCCGCAAGCCTGGTGCCCGCCGTGCTGCTCGCCGCGGCCTGCCAGATCGGGGACGAACCGGACGTGCGGGAGTCCGCGCCGGCCACGTCCGCGCACGGCGCGCTGAGCGAGGGCGCCGCGGACGCACCGATCGGGCAGCCGACTCCGAGCGGTAAGGTCAGCCTCGCCGACGCGCTGCCCGGCGACATGCGCCCGAAGCAGCCGCCGGCGCAGGCCGGACCCATGCTGGACGGGCAGGCGCTGCCCACCAACCAGTGGTGGACCTCGGCCCTGACCGGCTCGCTGGAGCAGCCGATCTGGGCCCGTCCGCTGGCCGTCAAGAACGTCGGCAACGGACTCGCGGTCAGCTCGGCGGCAGCCACCGCGTCCGCGAACGCGATCGTGACGCCGTTCCGGCCGGCGCTGACGGTGACCGGCCCGGTCAGCACCGCGAAGGTCGTCGGGTACGGCGCCTTCCATGTGGTCTTGCGTGCCGAACTCCGCGACGGCGGCTCGGTGGAGATCACCGTGGTGCAGGGCAGCCCGCTGCTCTACCTCGACTTCGAGGGCGTCACGCCGTCGATCACCGCGACCGGCGCGGTCCGCCGGGTCGGTGGTGGCGGGCCGCTGGCCCAGCTGACCGTCGCCGGCCAGCGCTGGGACGTGCAGGCCGAGGACGGCGCCGGCTGGCGTCAGGACGGCAACCGGTTCACCGTGAACGGGTCCGACCGGACCGCGATCGTGGTGTCGAGGGTGCCGGACCGGGTGGACACCGCCGGGTGGAGCGAGGCGCTGGCCGGTGCGGCCGGTGATCCGGTGACCCGGACGACCTCGTACCTGGCCCATGACGGCGCCGCGGGCACGGTGACCCAGACCCTGGCGGCGGAACGCCGGTCCGGCAAGCCGGCCGTCTGGGCGCTGCTGCCGCACCAGCAGACATACCTGGTCCGCGACGGCGGCACACAACCGATCGAGGGAACGTACTCGGACGCGATCGGGACGCTCTCGGTGGTGCGGTCCGCAGCCGTCCGGGTCCGGGTGCCCATGCCCGGCCTGGTCACCGAGGTGCCGGTGGTCCCGCTGACCGGTCCGGCGCGGGCCGCGGTGCTCGCCGACCTCGACCGGGACCTGGCCGACAAGCCGGCGACCGCGAACGGCGGCAGCTACTTCGGCCTGAAGGAACTGGGCCGGCTGGCCACCGTCGCCGAGGTCGCCAAGGGCATCGGCGCCCTGCCCCAGCAGCAGGCGGCGTTGCGCCGGCTGCGGACCGGGCTGGTCGACTGGCTGACCTACGACGGGCCGGGCGACACCCGGTACTTCGCCTACGACCGGACCTGGGGCGGGCTGATCGCGGTGCCCGCCGAGTTCGGGAGCGGCGATTACAACGACCATCATTTCCAGTACGGGTACCTGGTGCGCGCCGCGGCGGTGCTGGCCGAGGCCGACCCCGGGTTCCTCCGCGACTACGGCAGCGGGGTCAGCCTGGTGGCGCGTGACTTCAGCGGCACCCTGTCGGCGAACGGGCCGGACGGGTTCCCGCCGTTCCGGGTGTTCAACGCCTATCTCGGGCACTCGGCGGCGTCCGGGTTCGCCCCGTTCGCCGACGGCAACAACCAGGAGTCGTCGAGCGAGGCGGTCGCGGCCTGGGAGGCGGTCACCCGCTGGGGCCTGGTGTCCCGGGATGCCGGCCTCACGGCGTACGGCGTCACGCATTACGCCCTTGAGGCGGCGACCGCCCGGATGTACTGGCTCGGGGAGAACCTCCAGCGTCCGGCCGGATACCGGCACACCGTGGCCGGGATCGTCTGGGACGCCAAGGTCGACCACGCCACCTGGTTCGATCCGAAGGTGGAGTCGATCGTCGGCATCCAGTTGCTGCCGCTGACCTTCGGCTCGCTGTACCGCGGCGACGCCGGGCAGGTGGCGGCCCGGTCGGCCCGGCTCGGCAAGGACATCGGTGGACCGCCGCGGGCCTGGGGCGATCTGTTCGCCGCCGACCTCGCGGTGTCCGACCCGGCGGCGGCCCGGCAGCGCCTGACCGCGAAGCTGCCCCGGGAGGACAGCACCAGCCGGGCGATGGTCCGGTACTGGGTGGAGATGCTGGCCGCATACGGGTCACCGCAGCCCGCGGTGGTGGCGGACGGGCCGTACGGCCTGGCCTTCGGCAGCGCCGACCATCCGCGGCTGCTCGCCGTCAACCCGACGACGGCCCCGGTGACGGTGACCTTCCGCAAGAAGGGTGAGATCGCCGCGACGGTGGTCGTGGACCCGGGACAGAGCGTCACGCGACGCCTCTGAGCCAAGTAGTGCCACGATGGCACCACTGCTGAGCCAACATGGCTTGCAGTGGTGCCATTCGTGTGCCACCATGGTGCCATGGACTTGACCTCGTATGTGAACAACCTCGGCCGTGAGTTCGCCACCCTGGCCGAATCCGGCGGTGCGGAGACACGCGCGCTGGTCGAGCGCCTGACCGGATCGCTGGAGTCGGCGATCCGGATGACCCTGCTGGACGCGCTGTCGGCCGCCGCCGACGAGATCACCCGCGACCTGGCTCCGGGGTCGGTCGAGCTGCGACTGCGCGGCCGTGACCCGGAGTTCGTCGTGACGACACCCCCGGCCGAGCCGGCCGGTGGTGCCACCGTGGCACCGGACGACGCCGAACTGCCGATCGCCGAGGACGGGCCGGCCGCCCGGATCAACGTGCGGATGCCCGAGCAGCTCAAGACCGCGATCGAGGACGCCGCCGCCAAGGAGGGGCGCTCGGTCAACGCCTGGCTGGTCCGGGCGGCCGCCGCCGGCCTCCAGCGGTCCGACCGCGACCAGCGCCCGGAGCCGCGCGACGGCGGCAAACGGGCCAACCAGGGCTTCACCGGCTGGGTGCGCTGACCGCACCGTCTGCCGCTCTCACTTCGCGTCCCTGACCTGCGGGGACGATCCACCGACCCATGAACGGGGTACCACCATGCCTGATTTCGCCACCCCCGAACCCATTTCCGTCACCGTCGACCTGAGCGTCGGCACCGTGCAGATCGCCGCGAGCGACCGCGCCGACACCGTCGTCGAGGTGCGCCCGACCGATCCGGCCGACCAGTCCGACGTCGAGGCCGCGCAGCAGGTCCGGGTCGACTTCAGCAACGGCACGCTGCGGGTCACCGGCCCGAAGCGCACCTTCGACTTCTCCCGCAAAACCCGGTCGGCCGACGTGTCGATCCAACTGCCCAGCGGTTCCCGGGTGACCGGTGGCGTCCAGGCCGGCGACGTCAGTGCCACCGGCGACCTGGGGGAGTGCCGGTTCAAGGCCGCCGCCGGCAACGTCCGGGTGGAACGCACCGGACCGCTGCGGGTGCACACGTCGGCCGGTCACGTGACCGCCGAGACCGTCACCGGCAACGCCGACCTCTCCACCGGCTCCGGCCGGATCCGGGTCGGCGCGATCGAGGGCAACGCGGTCGTCAAGAACTCCAACGGCGAGACCACCATCGACGCGGTCACCGGCGACGTCCGGGTCCGCGCGGCCAACGGCGAGATCACCGTGGGCCGGGCCGGCGCCGGCGTCGACGCGAAGTCGTCCAACGGCAGCATCCGGCTCGGCGAGGTGGTGCGCGGCCAGGTCGCGCTCGGCACCTCGATGGGCGACCTGGAGATCGGCATCGCCGAGGGCACCGCCGCCTGGCTCGAGGTCAACACGTCGTTCGGGCACGTCCGCAACCTGATGGAGAACGCCACCCGGCCGGGCGACGCCGACCAGACCGTCGAGGTGCGCGGCACCACCTCGTACGGCGACATCACGATCCACCGCTCCTGAGAGGAAAACCCCCATGACCATCACCGTCACCGGTCTCCGCAAATCGTACGGCGACCAACTCGTGCTCGACGGACTGGACCTGCACGTCCCCGGCGGCACGGTGTTCGCGCTGCTCGGCGCGAACGGCGCCGGCAAGACCACCACCGTCAAGATCCTGTCCACGCTGATCCGGGCCGACGGCGGCGAGGCCCGGGTCGCCGGCCACGACGTCGCCCGCCAACCGGACGCGGTGCGCGCCGCGATCGGTGTCACCGGCCAGTTCTCCGCGGTCGACAAGCTGCTCACCGGCGAGGAGAACCTGCGGCTGATGGCCAACCTGCACCAGCTGTCCCGCGCCGAGGGCCGGCGGCGGGCCGCCGAGCTGCTCGACCAGTTCGGCCTCACCGACGCCGCGAAGAAGCCGGCCTCGACCTACTCCGGCGGCATGCTGCGGCGGCTCGACCTGGCGATGACCCTGGTCGGCAGCCCGCAGGTGATCTTCCTGGACGAGCCGACCACCGGCCTGGACCCGCGCAGCCGCCGGGACATGTGGCAGATCGTCCGCAACCTGGTGGCCGGCGGCGTCACCATCTTCCTCACCACCCAGTACCTGGAGGAGGCCGACGAACTGGCCGACCGGATCGCGGTGCTCGACCACGGCCGGCTGGTCGCCGAGGGCACCGCCGAGGAGCTGAAGCGCCGCATTCCCGGTGGGCACGTACGCCTGAAGTTCGCCGCCCCGGACGACCTCGACGCCGCCCTGCGGGTGCTCGACCAGGCGTCCCGCGACAGCGGCGAACTCGCCCTGCGGGTGCCCAGCGACGGCAGCCTGCGATCGCTGCGGACCCTGATCGGCCGGCTCGACGACCGGGCCGTGGAGGTCGACGAGCTGTCCGTGCACACACCCGACCTGGACGACGTGTTCCTGGCCCTCACTGAGAAGGTGACCTCCCGATGACCGCACCCACCATCACCCCCGCCGGCCTCCCCTTCCACCCGCTGCGCGACTCCGCGACGATGCTGCGCCGCAACCTCAAGCGGATGCTCCGATATCCGTCGATGACCGTTCTGCTCGTCGGGATGCCGGTCGTCTTCCTGCTGCTTTTCGTCTACGTGTTCGGCGGCACCATGGGCGCCGGGCTCGGCGGCAGCGGCGGCCGCGCCGACTACGTCAACTACGTGGTGCCCGCGATCCTCCTGATGACCGTCACCTCCGTGGTCCAGGGCACCGCGATCTCGATCGCCATGGACATGACCGAGGGCATCGTCGCCCGGTTCCGCACCATGCACATCGCCCGCGTGTCGGTGCTGACCGGCCACGTCGTGGGCAGCGTGATCCAGGCGATGATCGGCCTGTCCGCGGTGACCGGGGTGGCGCTGCTGGTCGGCTTCCGCCCCGAGGCCGACCTGGCCGGCTGGCTGCTCACCGCCGGCTTCCTGGCGGTGGTCACGTTCGCGTTCGTCTGGCTGGCCGTCGCCCTGGGCCTGGTCAGCAAGACCGTCGAGGTTGCCAGCAACGCCCCCATGCCGCTCATCCTGCTGCCGTTCCTGAGCAGCGGCTTCGTACCGACCGACTCGATGCCGGCCGGCCTGGCCTGGGTCGCCGAGCACCAGCCCTTCACCCCGGTCATCGAGACCCTGCGCAGCCTGCTGATGGGCACGCCGGTCGGCAACAACGGGTGGATCGCGCTGGGCTGGTGCGCGGTGATCGCCCTGGGCGGCTACCTCTGGTCCAAGAAGCTCTACAACCGCGAGTACTGAGACACCGACACCCGCGAGCCGGCCGTTTCGAACGGCCGGCTCGCGGGCGCCGGTCAGTTGCTGACCAGCTGCCAGTTGGCCCAGGTAGCCTGCCGGGCGGCGGTCTCCTGGGTGAAGTACACCCGCCCGTCCATCCCGCGACCGAAGACCCAGTGCCGTCCGGCGAGGCTGAGCGCGACCGGGTCGCCGCTGAAGGTTCCGTTCGGGATCGGCGCCCAACCCGACAGCCCGCCGTCGGTGACCCGGATCCGCCGGTAGGTGAAGTCGGCGAACCGGCCGTACATCACCGCCGCGCCGTCGGCGTGATCGGTCACGCCGCTGAGGTCGCCCGAAGGGTCGCCGGGAGTCCGGGCCCACGACGTCCAACCCAGGTTGGTGCCGATCGGGTGGAACGATCGCGTGAACAGCGCCTGCCAGCTGGTCGATGCCATCACCACGGGCACCCGTTCACCATTGCGGGTGCGCATCAGTGCGGCGCCGTAGCGGCCGCTGCCCGTCCAGTGCTTCTCGAACGGCTGGAGCCGGCTTGCCAGGTTGAACTCGGATCCGTTGAAGGTCGAGACGAAGGCCTGTCCTCCGGGACCGGCCATGAAGATCACCGGATGGCCCTGGTGCTGATTGATCACCGTGGGAGTGCCGTGGGTGCCGGGCACGCCACCGGCGATGTTCCAGCCGGACCAGTCGTCGTAGCCCCGGCCGGATTGCCCGGCGAAATAGACGCGGTTGTCGAGGCCGCGCACCACCACCTTGGCATAGCTGTGTGCGTCGGTCACCAGCGACGGCGTGCCGATCATGGCGCCGTTCGACAGCACCTTCCAGCCGCACCAGACCGTGCCGAACCAGCAGTGCCGCCGGTTGTAGACAACCGCCCCGTCGCCGGTGCGCCGGCCGACCACCACGAGGTTGTCGTCGTTGAGCCGGATGGCCGCGAGCCCGTCGGTCAACCGCACGCCGTCCAGCCGGTTCCAGCCGCTCCACCGGACCCGGTCGGCGCCGGCCTCCTCGTCCCAGACGTGGTAGGCGGCGCCGTCCCGGCCGACCACGAACACCTCGGCCCGGCCGTCCACATTGACGGCGACGGCAGGCGCTGATCCGTTCGTGACCACCGGCGGCTCGGCGGCGTGCGCGGCCGGCGCACCGGCGGGGAACACCGCTGCGGACAGGGCCAGGACGGCGGCGGCGACTGCGGTTACCCGCTGAGGTCTCATGCGCGAAATATCGCATCTTTACCGGTAAAATCCCGTATTCGGTCGCGGCGCGTCGGGGGTCCGCGGGGGTGGTGTTAACACCACCCCCGATCGGCGTGCCTGCACCATCGCGGCGCATTTCCATGATTCGTACGGTCGAAGGATGCTCGACCACCTGCTGGCGCTGATCTCCTCGCCGTGGCTCTATGTGATCGTCTTCGCCGCGGTGGCGGCCGACGGATTCCTTCCCGTGGTGCCGTCCGAGACCCTGGTGATCGGGCTGGGCGCGCTGTCGGTGACCGGCTCGCCGGACCTGCTGCCGCTGGCCGCGGCGGCGGTGGCCGGCGGCATGGCCGGCGACCGGATCACCTATCAGGTGGGCCGGAAGCTGGTGGGCCGGAAGTGGCGGCCCGGCAAGCTCGCCGGAGCCCGGGTGCGGGCCGAACGGGCGCTGCTCCGGCACGGCGGCCTCGCGATCCTGGTCGGCCGGTTCCTCCCGTACGGGCGCACCGCGACCGCCTTGACGGCCGGGTCGGTGTCCCTGCCGCTGGGCCGGTTCCGGCTGTTCACCGGGCTGGCCGGCGCGGCCTGGGCGGCTTACGCGATCGGACTGGGCCGGCTGGGCGGCGCGACCTTCGCGGATTCGCCCCTGCTGGGCGCCGGCTGCGGCGTGCTGTTCGGCCTGATCCTGGGGTCAGGGAGTGAAGTCCTCCATCACCTGCGCCGCCGGGCCGCCGTTCCAGTACGCGGTGATCACCGAGGCGTGACCGGCGCTGGCCAGCCGGACCACGACGATCGTGTCGCTGCGCCGGACCGCGCTGACCACGTAGCCGGGCAGCGGGTCGGCGTCCACCACGTCGACCCGGGTGGACGAGTAGGCGACCATGATGCTGCCGCCGTCGGCCGGCACCCGGTAGCGCGGGCGGCGATCCACCGTCGGGGCCGGCGACGGGGCGGACGGGGACGCCGACGGGGTCGGCCGGGTGGTCGGCGTCCGGGTGCGCGGCGGGCTCGCGGGGGTGCGGCTCGGCTTGGCCTTCGACGTCGCGGGAGCCGCGCGGGTCGGCGTGGTGGCCGGTGGGGTCGGCTCCTGGAGGCCGAAGCGGAGTTCGGTGTAGCGCCGGTTGGCGTCGATCGCCACCGGTGGGTCGGCGGTCAGCGCGGGGGCCACGCCGAGGCGCACGCCGAGCGACGTTACAGTGACAGCCGTGATTGTCACGCTGAGCCATGCAGCGACGTATTTCCAGCTCCGGCCCATGGTCTCATTCTTCCTCAGCGCTACGGTTGATTGATGTCGCGAGTGTTGGTGATCGAGGACGACGCGGATGTACGGGATGCTCTCGGCCGATTACTGAACGCTTCCGGCCACGTGGTCCGGTTGTGCGAGCGGGCCCTCGACGGGCTGCGCGACGCGGCCCAGTGGGAGCCCGACGTCGTCGTCCTCGACCTGGGTCTGCCCGACCTGGACGGCGCCACCGTGCTCCGGCGGATCCGGGTCGTCTCGCAGGTGCCGATCGTGGTCGCGACGGCGCGCGAGGGTGAGTCCGAGATGATCCGGCTGCTGCGGGCCGGCGCGGACGACTATGTGGTCAAGCCGTACTCGGCGGAGCAGATCGAGGCCCGGATCGCGGCGGTGCTGCGGCGCGGCGGTGCGCCGCCGTCCCGGGTCATCACCGTGGGCGGGCTGACCCTGGACGCCGACGCGCGGGCCGCCTCGCTGGACGGCGTGCCGCTCCAGCTGTCCCGGCTCGAGTTCGACCTGCTGGCCTACCTGATGCAGCGGCCCGGCAAGGTGGTCAACCGCCGGCAGCTGCTCGCCGAGGTGTGGCCGGCCGAGAGCCGGTCGCTGGAGACGGTGGACGTGCACGTCACCTGGCTGCGCCGCAAGCTCGGGGAGCGGGCGGCGCAACCGCGCTACCTGCACACCGTCCGCGGCGTGGGGATTCAACTGTCGGCCCCCGCTGAAGAGGACTGAACCACCCGCATCGACAGGGTCACCCGGGCCCCGCCCAGGTCGCTGCGGTCGATCGTGAGCTCCCCGCCGGAGTCCTCGGCGAGCCGCCGGGCGATGTCCAGCCCGATCCCGGTCGAGTCGGCACCGCTGACGCCCCGGGCCAGCGCCGCCGCCGGATCGGCGAAGCCCGGGCCGGCGTCCTCCACCACGACCTCGGCCAGTTCGCCGGCCTGCCGCACGGTCACCCGGCACGCGGCCTCGTCGGTGCTGTGGTGGAACACGTTGCCGAGCAGCACGTCCAGCGCCTCGCCGACGACCGAGAAGGCGGCCGGCACCACGATCCCCGCCGGCGGCGGATCGGCCTGCCAGGGGCGGCCCTGATCCTCGGCGAGTGCGCCCCAGAACGCGGTCCGGTCGCGTACCACCTCACCCAGGTCGCACTGCAGCCGCGGCCGCGCCGCCAGCGGCCGGCTGGCCTCGGTCACCACCGCGTTGATCTCCTGCTCCAGCCGGTCGACCACACGTAGTTGCCGGTCCCGGTCGTCGCCGGCCGGCATCGCCTCGGCGTTCAGGCGCAGCGCGGTGAGCGGCACCCGCAGCCGGTGCGACAGGTTGCCGGCCAGCTCGCGCTCGGCGGCCAGCAGCTCGACGAACCGGTCGGCGAGCAGGTTGAGCGCGGTGCCGACCTCCTCGATCTCGCTGGGACCGCTGGGCCGGGTGCGGGCGTGCAGCCGGCCCGCACCCAGGCTGGTGGCGGTGCGGGCCAGGTCGCGGGTGGAGCGCACCACCCGGGCGGCCAGGCGGTCGGCGAGGAAGGCGCACATCGCGATCAGGACCAGGGCCACCAGCACCAGGACCACCAGGGCGGTGCCTACCCCGGACCGCAGCATGGTCGCCGGCACATAGACCTCGATGACCGCGATCAGGCCCTTGGGCAGGGCGACCGGTCGCAGGTAGACCCGGCCGCCGGGTACGTCCGCGGTGCCGGCGACCTGCTCCTCGCGTACCCGGGAAATTGACTCGGAGCCGGCGCGGGAGGCACCCACCGTGCCCAACTCGGGCAGATGGGCGCCGATCCGGCCCTGCCGGCCGGCGTCGGTGCTCATGATCGAACTCAGCACCAGCTCGCGGTCGGTGGAGACCACCACGACGGGGGAGAGGCCCAGGGCCTGCCGCTCGGCCTCGCGGAGCGCGCGGTCCTGCGCCGCCGTGACGACCAGCATGCCCAGCGGGATGCAGAACGCCAGCGCCACCAGCGTGGTGACGGCGAGGGCGACCAGAACGTAGCTGCGTCTCATCCCGATCCGTCCGGCCGGCGAAAAGCTGGGTTGCGACGATAGCCGCTCGCGGCGTGCGGACGCCATGGTCAGCGCCCGCACGCCGCGGCGGGAAGGGTCCAGCCGGTCAGAACGTCAGACCCCATGAGCGGAGTGTTCCGGTATCGCCGGAGCGGAGGTCACGGACGCGCAGCCGCCATGTTCCGGTGGCTTGCGCGGCCGAGGCGTCGACGGTCGCGGTCAGCTTCACGTCGTCGCCGCGGTCGAACCGGTTGGCCTTCTTGACACCGAACTCAGTGCCGTCCGGAGCAATCAGGTGGATTTCGAGGTCACCGCGGTAGCCGTGGGTGATGTCCACGTCCACCTTCAGCGAGGCAGGTGCGGCACCCGTGCTCTGCACGGTGATCGGGGACTCGATCGCGGCCCGGTCGCGGATCACGAACGCCGCGCTGTTCGCCAGCCGGGTGCCCTTGACCGTCGCCGGCTCGACGCCGGTCAGTTCCCAGGCCGCGTACGCCGCCACGTCGGTGTGCGTGTCGAGCGCCGCGGCGCTGACGTTGGACCGGCCGTCGCAGCTCTTGTGGTAGCACGGGTCGTACGGCTGCCCGGCCCTGCCGTTCCACCGGGCGGCCTCGGCCGCGCTCATCGTCGCGGCCAGGCTGAGCGCCGCGGTGCCGCCGGTCGGGATGCCGGCCGCCTTGAACGACGCGTGGTCCGACCGGTTGTTGATGTTGACGTTCGCCGACTGGATGTTCTCGGCCGTGAAGCCGGCCCGTAGCGCGGCGGCGATCGCGGTGCCCCGGGTGTCGTCGTTGTAGACGAAATAGCCCGGGTTGATCGAGCCGATCATGTCGAAGTTGAGATACCCGGTGATCTTCGCCCGCTCCGCGGAGGACAACGAGGCCACGTACGCCTTCGACCCGACCAGACCCCGCTCCTCGGCGCCCCACCAGCCGAACCGGATGGCCTTGTCGCCGGTGGCACCGGTGCTCGCGTAGGCGAGCGCCACCTCGAGGATGCCGGCCGAACCGGTCGCGTTGTCGTTGATGCCGGCACCCGCTGCGACGCTGTCCAGGTGGGCGCCGAGCATGACGACCTGGTTGGGGTCGCCCCGGCCGGGCAGATCGGCGATCAGGTTGAGGCCGGTCGTGCCGCCGCTGGTGAACTGCTGGATCCGGGTGGTGTACCCGGCCGCGTCCAGCCTGCCCTTCACGTAGTCGATCGAGGCCCGGTACCCGGTGCTGCCGTGCGCCCGGTTACCGCCGTTCGCCGCGGCGATCCGGGCGAACTCGTCCAGGTGGGCGTTGATCTTCGCGACGTCGATGTCCGGGACGGCCTGATCGGTCGGCGCCGGGGTGCTGGTGGACGGCGACGGGGTGCTGGTGGACGGCGACGGGGCGGGCTGCGACGGGATGCTGCTGGTGCTCGGCGTCGGGGCCGGGCTCGGCGGCGGCGCGCTGCAAGCCGGATCACCCTGCGCGGGAACGCTCACCGCGTCCCAGGCGGCCTTGATCGCGTTGAACTCCGTGCAGCTGCCCGGGTGCAGGTCGAGCGTGGCGGCGAGGGTGGCCGCCCGGGCCCGGCTGTAGGTCCAGCCGGACGTCTTGCGCAGCAGCGCGTGGTAGAAGATCTCGCCGGCCGCCCATAGGCCGATCCCGGTGACCTGGCTGTTGTTACAGGTCGGGCTGGCCGGCTTGCCGGCCGGCGCGGAACCCTCGGCGGCCAGGTAGAACCAGTGGTTCAGCGGTCCGGCGGCCGAGTGCACCTCGGTGGTCGGGATCCGGGTGGACCAGCAGTTCGGGTCGCCGGCCCGGGACGGGTCGAACATGTTCCGGATCGGTCCGCTGCCGGCCAGGTTGACCTCCTCGCCGACCAGGTAGTCCGGCGGGTCGTTCGGGTTGGCGGCGAAGTGCTCGGCCAGCGTGCCGAAGATGTCACCGGTCGCCTCGTTCAGGCCGCCGGTCTCGTTCGTGGTGCCCCGGCTGCCGCCCGGCGTGTGGCAGAAGACGCCGTGGCCCAGTTCGTGCGCCACCACGTCGACCGAGTTGACCTGCCGCGCGCTGTCGCTGGTGCGGCCGTACTTGGTCTGGTCGCGGCTGGCGTCACCGCTGCCGGCACAGCTGTAGAAGGCATTGACCTGATTCAAACCCACAAACATGGAGGCCGTACGCCCCTGGCCGTCAATGCCGTTGCGGTTGAACTTCTCGCGCAGCATGTCCCACATGACGCCGCCGCCGTACTGGGTGTCGACCGCCCCGGTCGCCGGGTCGTTGCCGACGCCGTTGCCCCACCGGTCGTCGGCGTCGGTGAACACCTGGCCGGTCCGGTCGTTGAGCGTCCGCATGCCGCCCCGGGCGGGGTCGCGCATCTCGAACGCGCCCGCGCTGCCGGTGGTGCCGATCTGCACCTCGCCCGCGTAGTGCCCGGTGCCGGTGCCGGCCGCGATCTCGTCCCACGAGCCGGCGTTCTCGCCGGTGACCGCGTCGACGTAGACGTGCGCGCGGCTCGGGTGGCCGTCGTGCTCGCCCTCGGCAACGACCTCCCAGACCAGCTTGCCGCCGTCCTCGGCGATCACGCCGAGCTTCGGTGTGCCCACCACTGTGCCTTCGCGGCCACGCAGCGCGAGGGTCGTCGCCCGGCTCTCGCTGATCTTCGCCTCGGTCGGCGCCTTGATCGGCACCAGCCCCGCGGCGTTGGTTCCGCGCACCTTGCCCGCGCTGTCGGTCACCACGACCAGGTCACCACCGACAAAAACCGGAAGATTCCGGTACGCCCTGGCGTAGCTGACGTAGTTGAGCCCGCGTTGCGTGGCGCTGACCGCCTGCCGGGTGAGCGTCTCGCCCGGCGACTTCCTGAACCCGGTCGACTCCCCGGTCACGTACTGGTCGGCGGACGCCACGGCCACCGCCGCACCGCCGTCGGACGCGTCCGGCTGTGGCACCGGCCCGGCCGACGAGTACCCGGCGGTGACCGCCGCACCCGCACCGAGCGCAACGAGCGTGACGCTGCTGAGCGTGACGACCCGCAGTGCCGTTCTCCTGGAACGCCTCAAAGGTTCCTCCCCAAGGCCATCGATCTCCATGTGTGGATGGAGTCTCGCGGGGGGTTCCTTAAGAGCGCCGGAAGCCTTGCTATCGGACCGGTAACGACGGAGTATCTTAAGCCATCTAAGTTCTTCTATTGATCTCCTTGGGGAGCGCAAGATGCGCCAAGTCCGTTCCCGACCAGCGGTCGCCGTCGCGGCGACCGTCGCCGTTGCCTCGGCGGTCGTGGTCACCACCGCTCTGTCCGCACATGCCGCCGCCGGCTGCCGGGTCACCTACTCCGTGACCAGTCAGTGGCAGGGCGGTTTCGGTGCGAGCGTCGACGTCACCAATCTCGGCGATCCGCTCACCAGCTGGCGGCTGACCTGGTCGTTCGGCGCCGGACAGACGATCACGCAGCTGTGGAACGGCACGGTGACCCAGTCCGGGGCCGCGGTGACCGTCGCCAACGCGGGCTGGAACGGCAACCTCGGCACCGGGCGGACCACCAACTTCGGCTTCGGCGGTACGTGGAACGGCGCCAACCCGGCCCCGTCCGCCTTTGCACTCAACGGGGTGGCGTGCACGGGCAGTTTGGACCCGACTCCTACCCCCTCAGCCTCTTCCAGCTCGACGCCGGCTCCCACGGCCGGGGTGCTCGACCAGGTCAGCACCGTCGGCCGGCTCAAGGTGGCCGGGACCGGGGTGCAGTTCACCTGGCCGGGCACGTACTTCGAGGGCCGTTTCCGGGGCACCGGCGTCGGACTGATCCTCAACGATTCGAACAACGACTATGCGGTGCAGGTCGACGGAAAGGTCGTCGCCACCCTGGTGCGCCCCGGTCAGACCACCTACTGGGTGCGTAACCTGGCCGCCGGCGACCACACGGTCCGGCTCGCGAAGCGCACCGAAAGCCCGTGGGCGGCCGGCGACTTCGGCGGCCTGGTGGCGGACACCGGCGGTCAGATCCTGGCCAAGCCCGCCCCGCGTACCCGGCAGATCGAATTCATCGGCGACTCGTGGACCGCGGGCTACGGCAACATGTCGACCTCGCGCGACTGCAACAGCACCGGCGGCGTGGACCGCAACTCGAACGCCGACGCCACCTTCGGCGCGCTGACCGCCGCCGACCTGAACGCGGACTACCAGATCAACGCGTGGTCCGGTAAGGGCATGGTGCGCAACTACGGCGGCCAGGGCGCCGACCACTTCCGCACCTACTACGAGACGGACCTGCAGGCCCTCTACAACAGTTCGGTGTGGCCGGTGCCGACCACGTGGCGCCCGCAGGTAGTGGTAATCGGCTTGGGCATCAACGACTTCTCCACGGCCCTGACCTCCGGCGAGAAGTGGACGACGACCGAGCAGTTGGCCGCCGACTACCGCACCGCGTACCGCGATTTCATCGCCAAACTGCGAACCCGGTACGGCACCAACACGCACATCGTGCTCACCTACCCTGACCTGTCCTACCAGACCACCGCCTTCGCCGACTCGGTCCGCCAGATCGTCACGGAATCCGGCGACGCCCGGCTCTCCTCTCTGTACTACGACAACAACGCCCTGGGAATGGACCTGCTCGGCTGCGACTGGCACCCGTCCCAGCGAGACCACCAGATCCTCCGCGACGTGCTGAAGCAGCACCTAGCGACCTTGCCGCTGACCTGGTGACGATGCGGGTGGCCGGGCTCGTCCCGGCCACCCGCCGCTTTTTCGGTCCGGCTTCGCCGCCGACTTCCGGCGTCGTGCCCCAGCAAGCTTCCAGATCTTGCCGACTTCCGGTCCCGCCGCGGCTATCCCGCCGCGGCTATCCCGCCGCGGCGGAGAGTCGACAAGATCGAGCCGCTGCGATCGTCTTGGGTTGCGAGTTTGTCGATTTGCGGCGGATGGGGACGCAAACTCCACAAGATTCGTCGTGAGCTGCGGGCGGGCTCCACTTTACGAAGATCGACGACTGGCGCCGCCTTCGCACTCGGCCCGGCGGCGTCTCGGGAAGCGGCCGGCCCCGAAGTCCCCGCCCAAGACCGCCGCCCAAGACCTTGCGGGCGGGTGGCTGGGCAGCCGCGGGCGGCTGGGTGGCACGACGTGGTGCACGCTGCGTGTTAACGATAACACGGTGAAGCTTTAGCTATCTGCAGACGGCTTGACAGCGTAGATGTGAACGATAACACTGCTGCGAAACGTCGATCGAACACCATGGAAACCCTGTGGTAACCGCGGTCGGCTGCATGCGCCGCTGTGCCTGGACTTACTCCCCCGAGGGCACCCCCACCCGTCCCCGGATCGCCCCCGTCCCGAGGAAGTGAGTCCCATGCGTATGAAACCGGTCGCCCGTGCCCTGACGGTCGTCCTCGGAGCCTCTGTGGTCACCGCCGTTGCGGCACAGCCGGCGTTCGCGGCGGAGATATCCACCGGCGCCCGATCGCTACAGTCGGTCAACGTGTCCGGGTCGTATCTGCGGCACGCCGACTACCTCGGCA
Source organism: Paractinoplanes rishiriensis (assembly GCF_016862375.1). Taxonomy (GTDB): domain Bacteria; phylum Actinomycetota; class Actinomycetes; order Mycobacteriales; family Micromonosporaceae; genus Actinoplanes; species Actinoplanes rishiriensis. Next base: position 147,529 of record NZ_BOMV01000077.1, read on the forward strand.
GCATCGCGGCGGTCAGCGCCAGCAGTTCCGCGCAGGTTAAGAGCGACGCCACCTTCACCGTCACGCCGGGGCTGGCCGGCGGGGTGGGCTGCGTGTCGTTCCAGGCGGCCAACGGCATGTGGCTGCGGCACCGTGATTACCGGGTGCGGCTGGAGACCAACGCGGGCACCGCCACGTTCCTGGCCGACGCCACCTTCTGCGTACGGGACGGCTCGGTCACCGGGTCGGTGCGGCTGGAGTCGTTCAACTTCCCCGGCCGGTTCCTGCGGCACCGGGACAGCCAGCTCTGGGTCGACGCTTCGACCACCAACCCGAACACCTTCGCGGCGGACAGTTCGTTTCGGGTCGGCACGCCGTGGGTGGCGGGGCGGCGCAGTCCGGTGATCAAGGGGTTGTACGCGGACCCGAACATCGCGTACCTGGCCGGGCGGTACTACATCTATCCGACCACGGACGGCTACAACGGGTGGAGCGGCAGCAGGTTCAAGGCGTTCTCCTCGACCGACCTGGTGAACTGGACCGACCACGGCACGATCCTCGACGTCGGGCCGCAGATCAGCTGGGCCGCCGACCGGGCCTGGGCGCCGACCATCGCGTCCGCCAATGGTCGTTACTACTTCTACTTCAGCGGGGCCACCAACATCGGCGTCGCCACCGCTACGAGCCCGACCGGGCCGTTCACCGATCCGCTCGGCCGGCCGCTGGTCGCCGCCGGTTTCAAGAGCGGGCAGATGATCGACCCGCACGTCTTCACCGACACCGACGGCGTGTCCTACCTGTACTGGGGCAACGGCTACTCGTACGGGGTCCGGCTGAACGCCGACATGATCTCGTACGACGCCAGTCAGGTGCGCACCTTCAGCCTGCCCAACTTCCGCGAGGCCCCGTTCGTCTTCAAGCGGAACAACATCTACTACATGACGTACTCGGTGGACGACACCGGCTCGGAGAACTACCACGTCGAGTACTCCACCGGCAGCACCCCGTTCGGCCCGTGGACGCACCGCGGCACGATCCTCGCCAAGAACCTGAGCCTCGGCATCAAGGGCCCGGCGCACCAGTCCGTCGTCAAGGCGCCGGACAGCGACACCTGGTACATGGCCTACCACCGCTTCGCGATCCCGGCCGGCAACGGCACCAACCGGGAAACCACCATCGATCCGATGCGCTTCAACGCCGACGGCACCATCCAGCCGGTCATCCCCACCCTCTGATCTGCCCCCACTGATCTGCCCCATTGGAGGAAGTTGTGACGCTCGCTCCTCGACGGCTCACGTTGATCGGCCTGGTCAGTGTGCTGCTGCTCGCCCTGATCTCGATCCCGGGCCGGCCGGCCGCGGCCGCCGATCCGTACACCGGCTACCTGATGGCCCACTTCACCGGCGAATCCAGCACCGGCCAGCAGATCTACCTCGCGCACAGCACCGACGGGCTGCGCTGGACCGACCTGAACAACGGCTCCCCGGTGGTGCGCACCACGGTCGGTACCCGCGGCGTCCGCGACCCCGCCGTGGTGCGGTCCCCGGCCGGCGACCGCTTCTGGATCATCGCCACCGACCTGTGCATCAGCTGCGGCCAGGACTGGAACACGGCGATCAACAACGGCAGCCGCAGCTTCGTCGTCTGGGAGTCCACCGACCTGGTCAACTGGTCGGCGCCGTGGCTGCTCAACGTCGCCGGCGCCATCCCGGACGGCCGTAACGCGTGGGCGCCGGAGGCGATCTGGAACCCGGCCACCAACGACTACGTCCTGTACTGGGCCACGAACGTGCCGCAGAACGGCGCCACCAAGCACCGCATCTACTACGCCCGGACCACGAACTTCCGCAGCATCACCACGCCGCAGGCGTACATCACGCGGCCCGGCGCGCAGGAGATCATCGACACCCAGATCGTCGAACTGCCGACCGGTGTGGGCAGCTACCGCTACGTCCGGGCCTCCGGCGACGGCCAGATCACCATCGAGGGCAGCAACTCGATCCTCGGCACCTGGACGTCGCTCGGCAACCTGTCCGGCATCGGGCTGACCGGCTCTCAGGTCGAGGGCCCGATGTGGCTGAAGTTCAACGACCGCAACGAGTGGACGCTGTACCTCGACCAGTACTCGTCCGGGCGCGGCTACCTGCCGGTGCTCAGCACCAACCCGTCGAGCACTTCCAGCTACCGGATCGCGGGTTCCGGGTCGTACAACATGGGCGCGGCCCGCAAGCGGCACGGCTCGATCCTCAATGTCACCGCCGCGGAGCAGTCCCGGGTGCTGGCGCGCTGGGGCAACACCGTCGCCGTCAACCGGATCCAGTCGTACAACTTCACCGACCGCTACATCCGGCACATCAATAACGACGCCCGGGTCGACCCGAACGTGAGCCCGGCGGCGGATGCGCAGTGGCGGATCGTGCCCGGCCTGGCGAGCACGGCCAGCGGCAATGTGTCGTTCGAGTCGGTGAACTTCCCGGGTTACTTCCTGCGGCACGTGAATTACGACTTCGTGCTGGCGGCCAACGACAACACCGCCACGTTCCGCAGCGACGCCACCTTCACCCGGGTGGCCGGCCTGGCCGACTCCGGCGCGGTGTCGTTCCGGTCCTACAACTACCCGGACCGCTACATCCGGCACTACAGCTACGTGCTCCGGCTCGACCCGATCAGCACCGCCACCGAGCGGGCTGACGCCACCTTCCGGATCACGAGCTGAGTTCGGGGGGCTTATCATGAAATATCGATTTCTGCGTGTTATAGCAGCGGTTATCGTATTGACTGCCGTGGTGGCGGCCCCCGCGCAGGCGGCGAACCCGCTCGTCACCCGGTTCGCCGCCGACCCGTCGATGCTGGTCGCCAACAACCGGGTGTACCTCTACACCACCGACGACGCCGGCAACAGCGGCACCTACTGGGACAACAACGCCTGGCGGGTGTACTCGTCGGCCGACTTGACCACGTGGACCGACCACGGCGCGCCGTTCTCGGTCGGCGGGTTCTCCTGGGCGACGCAGTACGCCTGGGCGCCGTCCGCGGTGTACCGCAACGGCTACTACTACCTGTACCTGCCGGTCGACCGGACCAAGATCGGCGTCGCCCGCAGCACGTCGCCGACCAGCGGGTTCAGTGACCCGCGCGGCAACCCGCTGATCGAGCGGGGACGGGACGCGAACACCGGCGACGAGCCGATCGACCCGGCCGCCTTCGTCGACGACAACGGGCAGGGCTACCTCTACTTCGGCGGCGCCCGCGCCCCCAAGGTGGTGCGCCTCAACGCCGACCTGACCTCGACGTCCGGCTCGATCCAGAACGTCACGATCAACGGCACCGGCAGCGGCACCCAGTACGGCGAGGCCGGCTTCGTGCACAAGCGCAACGGGCTCTACTACTTCTCCTACTCCACCGGATGGCCCGGCCAGATCGCGTACGCCACCGCCAGCAGCCCGCTCGGGCCGTTCACCTACCGCGGCATCCTGCTGGACTACACCAACAACAACACGAACCACCACTCGATAGCGGAGTACAACGGCCGCTGGTACATCGCCTACCACCGCAACGCGTTGCCGGGCAGCAACAACTTCCGCCGGTCGCTGGCGATGGACTACCTGAACTACAACAGCGACGGCACCATCGCGCGGGTCACCCAGACCAGCGTCGGCGTCGGCACGCCCACGATTCCGGTCAACCGGGTGCAGTCGTACAACTTCGCCGACCGGTACGTGCGGCACGTGAACAACGACGCCCGGATCGACCCGAACGTGAGCCCGGCCGCGGACGCGCAGTGGCGGGTCGTGCCGGGTCTGGCCAACGCGTCCAGCGGCTATGTGTCGTTCGAGTCGGTCAATTTCCCCGGCTATTACCTGCGGCATTACGACTATGACCTCTCGCTGGCCCGGAACGAGGGCACCGCGCAATACGCCGCGGACGCCACCTTCCGCCGAGTGGCCGGCCTGGCCGATTCCGGGGCGGTCTCGTTCCAGTCGTACAACTTCACGAGTCGTTACCTCCGGCACTCCAACTACGTGCTGCGGATCGACCCGATCAGCACCGCCACCGAGCGGGCCGACGCCACCTTCCGGATCACAAGTTGAGAGCCGGGCGGGTTGCGCGGAGCGTGCTGGCCGGGGTGGCCGGGCTGGCCTTGGTGCTCGCCATGGCGAGTCCCGCGTCGGCCGGCCCGGCGTTCACCAACCCGTTGAACAGCACCGGGCCCGACCCGTATATGACCTGGTACAACGGCAACTACTACATGATGACCACGCCGTGGAGCGGGCCGCTGACCATGCGGAAGGCGCCCACCATCGCGGCAATGAAGACGACCACCCCGACGGCCGTTTTCAGCGCGCACGCCACCGGGCGGAACGCGAGCATCTGGGCGCCCGAGTTCCATTTGCTGAACGGTCCGAACGGGCAGCGCTGGTACGTCTACTACTCGGCCGGCACCGGCGACATTGAAACGCAGCGGGTGCATGTGCTGGAGAGCTCCGGCCTGGATCCGATGGGCCCGTACACGTACAAGGGCATGGTCTTCGGTTCTAACAACTGGTGGGGCATCGACGGCAGTGTCGTCACCATCGACAACCAGCTCTATTTCACCTGGTCCGGGGTGCCGACCACGCTGTGGCGCGACAGTGACCCGCACATCTACATCGTCGCGATGAGCAATCCGTGGACGGTTTCCGGGGCACGGACCGTCATTTCGGCGCCGACCTATGACTGGGAGCGGCAGGGGACGCCGATGAACGAGGGGCCGGTCGCGATTCAGCGCAACGGCCGCACGTTCATCACCTATTCGGCGAGCGCCTGCCAGGGCCCGGACTACAAGATCGGGCAGCTCACCTACACCGGCGGCAATGTGCTGGCGGCCGGTTCCTGGGTGAAGAAATCGACGCCGATCTTCCAGCGCAACGACGCCGCGAGCGTCTACGGGCCGGCGCACCACGGTTTCTTCAAATCGCCGGACGGCACCGAGGACTGGATCGTCTATCACGCCAATTCGTCGTCGAGCCAGGGCTGCGGCAGCACCCGCACGACCCGCATTCAAAAGATCAGCTGGAACGCGGACGGCACGCCGAACCTCGGTGTACCGGTGTCCACCAGCACGGTCCTGGCGCCGCCATCCGGCGAGCCGGCCGGCCCGGCCATCACCGTCAACCGGATCCAGTCCTACAACTTCGCCGACCGGTTCGTGCGGCACATCAACATGGACGCCCGGATCGACGCGAATGTGAGTCCGCTGGAGGATTCGCAGTGGCGGATCGTCGGCGGCCTGGCCAGTTCCGCGGACGGCAATGTGTCGTTCGAGTCGGTGAATTTTCCGGGCAACTACCTGCGGCACGTGAACTACGACTTCGTGCTGGCGCCGAACGACAACACGGCCACCTTCCGCAATGACGCCACCTTCAAGCGGGTGGCCGGTCTGGCCGATGCGAGCGCGGTGTCGTTCCAGTCGTACAACTTCCCGGACCGCTACATCCGGCATGCCAATTACGTGTTGCGGATCGACGCGATCACCAATGCCACCGGCCGCGCCGACGCCACCTTCCGCCTCACCAGCTGATCCCCGTCCCCCCAGAAAGGCAGAATCCCCGTGCCCCTGTCCAGGAGAAACTTCCATCGTCTGACCGCGCTGGGCGCGCTGTCCGCGGCCACCGGCGGCGGCGCCGTGCTGGGCTCGGCGTCGGCCGCGCAGGCCGCGAACACCGCGTACGTCTTCGGCTATTTCAAGGAGACGCCGAACGCGAGCGGTGACAGCTACGCCCTGCACCTGGCGGTCAGCACCGACGGCCTGAACTGGCGGCCGCTGAACCAGAACAACCCGGTGGCCACCCCCACCGCCGGCATGCAGGGCCTGCGCGACCCGTTCATCCTGCGCAAGCAGGACGGCACGTTCGTCGTCCTGGCCACCGACCTCAAGGGCCGGATCTTCAACCTGAACAACCAGTACCTGCACGTCTGGGACTCGACCGACCTGCGCAGCTTCACCGGGTACCGGCGGGTGAAGTTCCACAGCCTGAACACGCACACCTGGGCGCCCACCGCGTTCTGGGTGCCGTCGCGCAACGAGTACGCCATCGTCTACTCGGCGAACAACGGCCGGGACGTCCTGATGGTCAACTACACCTCGGACTTCCGCACGGTCAGCGCGAACCAGGTCTACTACAGCCCCAGCTACAACGTGCTGGACGCCGACATCGTGTCGGACGGGTCCACGTTCTACATGTACTACAAGAACATGGACGACGGCCGGCTGTACGGCGCCCGCTCGTCGACCGGCGCGCCGAACAGCTACACCAACTACACCAGCGGTCTGCTCCAGGGCGGCGCGATCGAGGCGCCGCTGATCGTCCGGAACAACAGCGGCAACACCTGGCGGCTGTGGGGTGATTCGTTCAGCCCGGTCAACAGCGACTACTACGCCTGGACCAGCAACAACGTCGGCGGCAATTCGTGGAGCGTGCTGCCCCAGCGCGACTACACGCCGCCGCTGAACGTCAAGCACGGTTCGATCGTCGGCATCACCCAGGCCGAGTACGACAACCTGGTCTCCCGCTGGGGCCTGCCGAACTGGGTGCGGCTCAAGTCGTACAACTTCCCGGACCGCTACGTACGGCACGCCAGCAACGTCGGCCGGATCGACGCCTACCCGTTCGACCCGCACGAGGACCAGCTCTGGCGCATGGTTCCCGGCCTGGCCGACTCGTCCGCGGTGTCGTTCGAGTCGGTGAACATCCCGGGCCGCTACCTGCGGCACAGCAACTACGCCATCCAGCTGGCCGCGAACGACAACTCCGCGTCGTTCCGCGGCGACGCGACCTTCGTGCGGACCGCCGGCCTCGCGGACTCCACCTGGTCGTCGTTCCGCTCGTACAACGTGCCGGACCGCTACCTGCGGCACTCGAACTACGTGCTGCGCATCGACCCGCTCACCTCGAGCTCGGCCGCCGCCGACCGCCAGGACGCCACCTTCCGCGTCTCCTGAACCGCCCTCGACCCGCCCCGATGGCCCGGGCCCTGCTAGTCGCCAAGCAGAGCCTGGGCCGTGGCGATGTCGGTGATCAGCACGTTGACCCAGCCGCCGGTGACCGCGGCGCGGATGGCGTGGTGCTTCGCCGCGCCGCCGGCGAAACCGATGCGGCGGGGGACGGCTCGCAGGGCCTGCTGGTCGATGCCGAGGACGCGGTCGTCCAGGTCGCTGGCGACGGGCCGGCCGGCCGCGTCGAAAAACCGGTGGCAGACGTCGCCGACCGCGCCGGCGGCGAGCAGTTTGGCCTGGTCGTCGTCGCTCACCGCGTTACCGCTCTGGCGCAGGAACTCGCTCGGCGGCAGGCTGCCGATGCCGATCAGGGCCATGGTCAGCGAGGCCCACTCGGTGGCGATCGCCTGCATGGCGGGCTCGGCGAGCAGGCTGTCCCGGATGGTGGTGTTGCCGACCAGGCCCGGCGCCGGCACGAAGGTGGCGTTCGCCCCCAGGATGTGGGCGAAATCGTCGAGCAACCGGTTGGCCCGGGCCTGTGCCGAGGTGACGCCGAGGCCGCCGATCAGCTGAACGACGTTGTCCGCGCCGGCCAGGCGCAGCGGGCGCATCCGGTCGACGACTGAGAGCAGGGTCTGGCTCCACGGCGAGATACCGATCCGCTCGCCGCCGGTGAGGATCGATTCGAGGTATGCGGCGCCGGCCGAACCGAGCCCGGACAGCACGTCGGAGTCGTCGCCCTCGACGTCCACCACGACCGCCTCGGCCAGCCCGTACCGCTGCTCGAGGGCCTCCTCGATCTCGGTGTGGATGCCCTGCGAGACCACCACGACCGTGCGCACGATGCCGAGTTCGGCGGCCCGCTTGAGCAGGCGGGAGACCCGTGGCTGGGACAGGTGCAGCGTCTCGGCGATGTCGACCTGGCGAATGCCGCGTTCGTAGTGCATCCGGGCGATCTTGGTGATCATCCTGAGCTGCCCGTCGGGGAGCGGGCGAACTCCGCCCCGCGGTGCTGCCGTCATGCCGGAACGCCCTTTCGCCGCAAGTTCCGGCTTCATCATGCCGGGACTGCCGCGTAGATGCGAATAAAATTGCGGTGCCAAGCTTGTGATTCACCGCTCGGGCGGGGCGAAAGCCGGGGTGAAAGCCGGGGTAAATCGGGCCCGCGCGACCTCGCCGGCCCACCGCGCGCGACGTTCGGCGCGGTCGATGTCACCGAGAGTGCCGGTGTAGACGACGTCGGCACCGGCCGTCCAGGTGGCCGGATGACCGAGCGCCTGCCAGGCGAGTTTCGCGACGCCGAGCGCCGAGACCTCGGCGACCGCCGAGACGTCGACCTGCCGGCCGAGCAGGTCGGCCTGGCACTGCATGACGAGGGCGGCCGAGGTGGCGCCGCCGTCGGCGCGGAACGTGCGAAGTGGACCGATCGCCTCGACGATGTCGCAGACCTGGTGGGCGACCGCGTCCACGGCGGCGCGGGCCACGTGGGCCGGGCCGGTGCCGGTGGTCATGCCGGCAAAGACGGCCTGCGCCGAGCGGTCCCAGTGCGGCGCCCCGAGCCCGGCGAACGCGGGGACCAGGGTCACGCCCCCGCTGTCCGGCACGGTCTCGGCGAGCCGTACCAACGCGCCCACGTCGCCGCCGGTGAGCAGGCCGGCGGTCCAGGTCAGGGTGGCGCCGGAGGACAGGATGTTGCCTTCCAGGGCGTACGCTGGCACGCCGCCGATAAGCCAGGCGAGCGTGGTCGGGACCGGCGCGGTGCTGGGCGGCAGGCCCGGAACCGGGGTCATCACCGAGGTGCCGGTGCCGTACGTCGCCTTGGCCATCCCGGGCCGTACGCAGCCGTGCCCGTACAGCGCGGCGTGCGAGTCGGCGAGGACGGCCACGATCGGGACGCCGTCCGGAATCGGTGCGGCGCCGCGGCAGCGGCCGAATCCGGCGTCCGACGCCAGGGGCTGGGGCAACGCCTGCGCGGGTATGCCGAAGAGGGCCAGCAACTCGGGTGACCAGGCGAGCGTGGTGACGTCGTAGAGCAGCGTGCGGGAGGCGTTGCCGGCCTCGCAGAGGTGCTCGCCACCGGCGGTGAGTTGCCGGATCAGCCACGCGTCCACGGTGCCGACGCGCACGTCGCCGGCCGGCAGATGGTCGAGGACCCAGCGCATCTTGGGCGCGGAGAACATCGCGTCGACCCGTAGCCCGGTGCGCTTCAGCACCGCGGCACGTCCGGCGTCGTCGATCGCCTCGGCGCACCACGCGGCGGTGCGCCGGTCCTGCCAGCCGATCACCGGCCCGACCGGCTCGCCGGTGCCCGCCCGCCACGCGACGACCGACTCGCGCTGGGTGGAGAGGGCGACGCCGGCCAGGCGTCCGGTCGCGGGCAACCCGGCCAGGCAGGCCGCCGCGGCCTCCAGGACGCTGCGCCAGATCCGCCCGGCGTCCTGCTCCACCCAGCCGGGACGCGGTGTGCTGACCCCGACTGGTGCGGAGCCGAGCGCGCGGATCCGCCCGGCGGCGTCGACCAGCGCGGCCTTGGTGTTGGTCGTGCCCTGATCGATGGCCAGGACCAGATCGATGGAGCTCATGCTTGACCCTCCTCGATGAAAGATTATACGGTGCTGAATGAAAAGCACATAGCAAGGAGCGTCCATGCCTGCAGCCGCACGCCGCCGCGTGATCGTCAACACCGACGCCAAGAACGAGGCCGATGACCAGTTCGCGATCGTGCACGCCCTGCTCTCGCCCACCCTGGACGTGCGCGGACTGATCGCGGCGCACTTCGGCCGGCGCCGCAGCGACCGCAGCATGGCGGAGTCCCGCGAGGAGATCGACAAGCTGCTGCGGCTGATGGACCTGGAGGGCAAGGTCACGGTGGCCAACGGGTCGGCCGAGCCGATCGAGGACGAGACCACCCCGCAGGACAGTCCGGGCGCCCGGCTGATCATCGAGGAGAGCCGGCTCGCCTCCCCGGACGACCGGCTCTACGTGGCGTTCCTCGGCCCGCTGACCGACATGGCGTCGGCGATCCTGCTCGACCCGGGGATCGTCGGGCGCGACGTCGTGGTGATCTGGATCGGCGGCGTCGGCTACGGCGGCATCGAGACGTACCCGGGCCCGGAGTTCAACCTGGGCAACGACATCGCGGCCGCCAACGTGGTCTTCGGTTCTCAGATGACCGTCTGGCAGGTGCCGTCGAACGTGTACTCCCAGGTCTCGGTGGGCTATGCCGAGTTGGAGGAGAGGATCGGCGGCACCTCCGGGCTCGCCGACTACCTGATCGAGCAGATGGTCGAGTGGAACGCGACCTACCACCCGGAGCCGATCGAATCGCGCTCGCTGGGCGACTCCCCGGCGATCTCCCTGATGCTCTACCCGCGCGGTGGCCAGTTCCGCACCGTGCCGGCTCCCCGCTTCGGGCGGGAGGGCCACTACCTGCCGGGGTCGGGCAACCCCATCCGGGTCGTCGAGACCGTCGACGTCCGGTTCCTCCTTGAAGACATGTTCGCCAAGATCCGTCGCTTCGGCCGGCAGCAGCTCCGCAGACCGGGGCTTCCACCGACAAGGAGATAGAGATGACTGACAACGCCGTCACCCGCCGCAGATTCCTCAGCCTCGGCGGCGGTGCGGCCCTCGCCGCCGGGCTCGCCGCCTGCACCGGCACCGGCTCGTCCGAGACCGCGACCGGCGGCTCGGGCACCGGTTCGAAGACACTGCGGTTGTTCACCTATGAGGACAACTCCACCATCGACCTGCTCAAGGCGCAGGTGAAGACGTTCGACACGCAGAACGGCAGCACTACGACCGTCGACTCGCTGCCCGGTTCCGGCGCCGCGGTCTATCCCGACAAGCTGCGCACCGAACTGCTCGGTGGCAAGGGCCCCGACGTGTGGCGCATCTGGGGCGGTCAGATCGGCGCCCCGTTCGTGACCGCGAAGCAGGCCATGGACCTGAGCGGCTACTACCAGAAGTACGGGTGGGACGCGAAGCTCAACCAGGCCGCGGTGGCCGGCATGACCTTCGACGGCGTCAAGGGCGGCCTGCCGTACATCGCGCTCGGCATCGGCGGCTGGTACAGCAGGGCGGCGTTCGAGAAGGCCGGCGTCGCGGCGCCGCCGCAGAGCTACGCCGAGCTCGAGGAGGCCAACGCCAAGCTCCTCGCCGCCGGCATCACCCCGCTGGGCACCGGCGGCAAGTACGGCTGGCACGTCATGCGCCTGTTCGAGTACCTGCTGGAGGTCTCGGCCGGGCCGCAGCTGCACGACAAGCTGCTCACCGGTGACGAGACCTGGGACCGGCCCGAGGTGGTCACCGCGTTCACCAACTTCAAGAAGTGGCAGGACCGGAAGTGGATGCCCGAGGGCGCGGTCGGTCTCGACCCGGCCGACGTCGAACTCTGGTACGTGCAGGGCAAGACCGCGTACACGATCACCGGACCGTGGACCGAGGCGCAGGGCATCCAGTCCGGCGGCAAGCAGTCGGCCGACTTCGGCGCCTTCCCGTTCCCCACCGGGCACCAGCCGGCCCGGCATTCCGGCTTCGTCGAGGGATACATGATCAACGCGAAGGCCGGCAACCCGGACCTGGCGGCCGCCCTGCTCGACTTCCTGATCAAGCCGGAAACCCAGAAGGCCCTCAAGGTCACCGCCTCGATCGTGGCCGGCGCGGAACCCGACAAGGCCACCCTGCCGCTGTCCTACGAGTGGTCGCAAGGCCCCGGCAAGCAGCCCTTCTACACCATCCAGGACCAGGCCTTCCCCAAGAAGGAGGCGGACCAGTACTTCGCCGTGCAGAGCGACGTGCTGCAGGGCAAGACCAGTCCCGCCGAGGCGGCCAAGAGGATGCAGGACGTCATCAAGGCCTGGAAGAAATGACCAGGACGCAGTCCAGGAGGAAGACCAGGCACGGGGGCCTGGTCGCCTGGGGTTTCGCACTGCCGGCCCTGATCGTCTACGTGGCGTTCCTGGTCTACCCGGCGATGTCGTCGCTGTGGTTCAGTTTCACCGACTGGGACGGGCTCAGCGCCGCCTACAACGTCGTCGGCCTCGACAACTACGCCGCCATGGCGAGCGATCCGGTGGTGGCCCAGGCCGCGATCAACAACCTGATCTGGGCCGTGGTGACCGTTGTCGTGCCGGTCGTGCTCGGCCTCGTGCTGGCGGTCATGCTCAACGGCAAGGTCCGCGGCAAGCCGTTCCTCCGGCTCATCTTCTATACCCCGGCGGTGTTGCCGCTGGTCTCGGTGGCCTCGATCTGGGGCTGGCTCTACAACCCGCAGTACGGCGCGATCAACGCCTTCCTGCGCTCGATCGGCCTGGACAGCCTGGCCCAGCCGTGGCTCGGCCAGGACTCCACGGCGCTCGGCGCGACCATGGTGGCCGCGATCTGGCTGCGGGTCGGCTTCCCGATGCTGCTCTACCTGGCCGCATTACAGGGCATCAATCAGGATCTGTACGAGGCGGCGACCGTCGACGGCGCCGGCCGGTGGCAGCAGTTCTGGCACATCACGATGCCCGGCCTGCGCCCCGCGCACTACGTCGTGATCGCGCTGTCGGTGATCGACTCGTTCAAGGTGTTCGACCTGATCTACGCGATGACCTACGGCGGGCCCGGCACCGCCACCCAGGTCATGGGCACCTGGATGTACTTCAACGTCTTCCAGTACAACCAGGCCGGCTACGGCACCGCCATCGCCGTCGTGATCACCGTCGTGGCCGTCGCGGTGAGCATCCCGTACGTCCGCTCCCAGACGAAGGAGCACGCGGCATGACCACCGTTACCCTGCCCGACGCGACCCTCGTGGCGCAGGACCAGTCCGGCCGCCCGGCCGGCAAGCCGAAGGGCGGCATCGGCGCCACCGTCGTCATGACGCTGGCCGCCCTGGTCTGGATCTCGCCGCTGGTGCTGCTGGTGATCACCGCGCTGCGGCCGCTGTCCGACTTCGTGTCCAACGGGCCGCTGTCCTGGCCGGGCGCCTTCACGGCGCAGAACTTCGCCGACGCCTGGGGCATCGGCAACTTCGCGGCGACCTACCGCAACAGCACCATCCTGCTGATCCTGAAGGTCCCGCTGGGTGTCTTCGTCTCGGCGATGCTCGCGTACGCGCTGGCCAAGCTGCGCATCCGGTTCGGCGCGGCGATCATGTACACGGTCTTCCTCGGGCTCACCATCCCGATCTACATCACCATCGTGCCGGTCTTCGTGATGGCCCGCAGCGCCGGCCTCACCGACAGCCTGATCGGCCTGATCGGCCCCTACCTGGCGTTCGGCATCCCGTTCGAGGTACTTGTCCTGCAGGCGTTCATCCGGCAGATCCCGGACGAGATCATCGAAGCGGCCCGGATCGACGGCGCCGGCGCCTGGCGGACCTTCCTGACCATCGTGCTGCCACTGTCGGCACCGGCCCTGGTCACCGTGTTCATCCTGGACGCCGTGGCGACCTGGAACGAATTCCTGTTCGCGCTGATCCTGCTCAGCTCGGACGCGAACAAGACGATCCCGGTCGGGTTGCTCAACTTCCAGGGCCAGTTCTCCAACAACAGCACCGGACTGGCCGCCGGCATCCTCATCGCCGTCGTGCCGATCCTCATCGCCTACACCTTCCTTCAGCGCTGGATCGTCGGTGGCCTCACCGCCGGCGCTTCCAAGGGATAGGAGCACTCATGACTGACATGCCGGTCTTCGGCGCGGGCATCTGGCACTTCGCGACCTACAAGGACCGCTACGCCACCGAGGGCTACGGGCCCGAGGTGGGGCTGATCGAGCAGATCGACAAGGCGGGCGCGGTCGGCGAGTTGTCCGTGGTCGACCTGAACTGGCCGTTCGCCGGGTTCGACGGCACCCTCGACGACGTCCGGGCGGCGCTGACCCGCAACGGCCTGCGCGCCGTCGCGATCACCCCGGAGATCTACAACCGGGAGTACGTGAAGGGTTCGATCACCAACCCCGATCCCGCCGTACGGCGCAAGGCGCTCACCCTGCTCGACGAGGCCGCCCGCCTGGCCAAGTCGCTGAACTGCGACTACGTCAAGCTCTGGTTCGGCCAGGACGGCTGGGACTACCCGTTCCAGGTCAACTACCACGACATCTGGCGGCTGGCGGTCGACGGGCTGCGCGAACTGGTCGGCGCGCACCCGGACATCAGGTTCGTCATCGAGTACAAGCCGCGCGAGCCCCGCAACAAGATCATTTTCCCGAACGCGGCCCGCACCCTGCTCGGCATCCAGCAGGTCGGCCTGGACAACCTGGGCGTCCTGCTCGACTTCGGCCACTCGCTCTACGGCCTGGAGACCCCGGCCGACGCCGCACAGCTCTGCATCGACCACGGGAAGCTGTTCGCGATCGACGTGAACGACAACTTCCGCGGCTGGGACGACGACATGGTGGTCGGCTCGGTGCACCTGGTCGAGACGTTCGAGTTCTTCCACACCCTGCGCCGCAACAACTGGGACGGAGTGTGGCAGCTCGACCAGTTCCCGTTCCGCGAGGACAGCGTCGAGGCCGCCCGGGATGCCGTCCGGTTCCTCAAGGCGATCCACCGCGCGCTGGAGGCGCTCGACGAGAAGGCGCTGGCCGCGGCCCAGGCCGGCCACGACGCGCTGGCCGCCCGGCGGCTCGTGCTCGACGTCCTGCTGCGCTCGATGGCCGAGGAAGGCACCGCATGAGTTCGCTGACCACCGCGAACACGACCATGCCCGTGTTCGGCCGGCTGCCCGGGCACGCCGGCCGGGCCGAGCAGATCGCGCACATCGCCGAGGCCGCCCGGCAGATCCGCATTCAGGACCTCAAGCTGGTGCACTACGCCGGTGCCGGGCACATCGGCGGCGACCTGTCCGCCATCGACGTGCTGGCCACCCTCTACGGAGCGGTCCTCAACGTCACCCCGGAGACCGTCGACGACCCGGAGCGGGACCGGTTCATCCTGAGCAAGGGCCACGTGGCCGGCGCGCTCTACACCACGCTCGCCGCGTTCGGGTACCTGCCGGTCGCCGAGCTGGCGACCTTCCTCAAGCCGCTGTCCGCGCTCAACGGTCACCCGAACCGCAACAAGGTCAGCGGGGTGGAGGCGAACACCGGGCCGCTCGGCCACGGGCTGCCGATCGCGGTGGGACACGCGCTGTCGGCCAAGCTCGACGTGTCGCGGCGCCGGACGTACGTCCTCATCGGTGACGGGGAGCTCCAGGAGGGCAGCAACTGGGAGGCGATGATGGCGGCCTCGCACCACGAGCTGGACCGGCTCACCGTCATCGTCGACCGCAACCGCCTCCAGCAGGGCGCCACCACCCGCGAGACCAACGACCTCGACCCGCTCGACGCCAAGGCGGCCGCGTTCGGCTTCGCGGTGGTCGAGGTCAACGGCCACGACCACGGCGAACTGCTCGACGTGCTGTCCGCGGTGCCGTTCCGGCCCGGCAAACCCACGTTCGTGATCGCCCATACGCACAAGGGGCATCCGATCTCGTTCATGAGCAACAACGTCGCCTGGCACCACAAGGTCCCCGACCCCGACCAGCTCCGCCAGGCCATCGAGGAGCTCGGAGGCTGCCCCGCATGAGCACCACGCCGATCGCCGACCGGCCGAGGTTCGACTGCCGGAACGCGTACGTGCAAACCCTTGCCGACCTCGCCCAGAGTGACCACCGGATCGTCGGTGTCGTCAACGACTCGGTCGGGTCGAGCAAGCTCGACGCCTTCCGCAAGGCGTTCCCGGACCGGCTCATCAACGTCGGCATCGCCGAGCAGGACATGGTCGGGGTGGCGGCGGGACTGGCCAACGGCGGCCGGATCCCGTTCGTCTCGGCGGCGTCGTGTTTCCTGACCGCCCGCGCGCTGGAGCAGATCAAGGCCGACGTGGCCTACGCCAACCGGAACGTCAAGCTCTGCGGGATGAGCCCCGGGATGGCGTACGGCGAACTCGGGCCCACGCACCACTCGATCGAGGACATCGCCTGGCTGCGCGCCATCGACAACGTGACCGTGATCGTCCCGGTCGACCCGGTCGAGACCGCGGCCGCGATGCGGTGGGCCGCGGCGACCGAGGGTCCGGTCTTCATCCGGGTGAGCCGGATGGGCGTGCCGGAGATCTACGGCGATGACTACGAGTTCGTGCCGGGCCGGGCGATCACCGTCCGGGAGGGCGGCGACGTGACCCTGATCAGCAACGGCACCGTGCTCTGGCGGGCGCTGGCCGCGGCCGAGCAGCTGGCCGCCGACGGCATCGGGGCCCGGGTGCTGTCGATGCCGACCGTCAAGCCGCTGGACACCGAGGCCGTGGTGCGGGCCGCCCGGGAGACCGCGGGCATCGTCACCGCCGAGGAGTCCACCGTGGCCGGCGGGCTGGGCGGCGCGGTCGCCGAGACGGTCGTCAGCCACCACCCCACCCGGATGCGGATCCTCGGCGTCGGCGAGTTCGCCCCGACCGGATCGGCGAGCTTCCTGCTCGACCACTACGGCATGTCGCCCACCGGCATCGCCGACGCGGCCCGCGACCTGGTCAAGGGACGCTGATGGAGGCCGCTGCCTGGCAGGAGGCGGAATTCGAACTGACCGCCGAGCACGACCATGCCGAGCCGTACACCGCGGTCGACGTGTGGGCGACCTTCACCCACGACGACGGCACGGTGCTGCGGCGTCCCGCCTTCCACGACGGCGGCCGGGTCTGGCGGGTCCGGTTCGCGTCGCCGGCCGCCGGCGGCACCTGGCGGTGGCACACCGAGGCGAACGTCGCCGACCCGGGACTGCGCGGGGTGAGCGGCACGGTGGCCGTGGTGCCGGGGACCAGCGTCAACCATGGTTTTTGGCGGATGTCGGCGGGCGGGCGCAGTCTGGTGCACGCGGACGGCACCCCCGCGCTGCTGGTGGCGGACACGGCTTGGGCGCTGCCCTGGCGGGCCACCGAGGAGCAGGTACGCGTGTACGCCCGGGACCGGCAGGCCAAGGGCTTCAACGCGGTGCTGCTGATGTCGGTGCAGCCCGACATGCGCGCCACCGGACCCCGCGACCGGACCGCCGACGAGGGCTTCGACGTCGGCTTCGAGGACCTGCCGGACGGCCGCCTGAACCGGCCGAACTACAGCTACTTCCAGTACCTGGACGGCCTGCTCGGAATCCTGGTCGAGCACGGGATCGTCCCGGTGCTCCAGCCGGTGTTCCAGGGCTTCGGCTGGAAGGGCCTGGACGTGGCCGGCACGGTCGTCCCGCCGGGGGAGTACGCCCGGTACTGCCGCTACCTGGTGGCCCGGTACGGTGCCCGGCCCGCGATCTACCTGGTCGGCGCCGACGGCTCGGGGACGGAACCGCAGGTCGAGGCCGGCGGCCGGGAGGTGCACGAGGCCGACTGCTACGGCCAGCCGACCGGCATCCACTACCGCCCGCACGCCCGCGCCACCGCCCACCAGGACGCGGCGTGGCTCGACTTCCAGTGGTGCCAGACCGGTCACGGCGGCGAACACGTCCCGGAACGGGTGGCGGACATGTGGCGCGAGACCCCGGTGAAAGCGGTGGCCAACGGCGAGCCGACGTACGAGCGAACCGGCGACCCGGACCGGGCGGCCGGCTGGTGGCAGGGCCACGAGGCGTGGAGCAACCTGTGCGCCGGCTCCACCATGGGCGTCGTCTACGGTGCCGCGAACATCTGGCAGTGGGTGCAGCGCGCCGGCGAACCGGGTCACGCGACGTTCTTCCTGGGCCCGGGCGGTAGTTGGCGGGAGGCCCTGGACTACGAGGGCTCGACCTATGTGGGCCTGGTCGGCCGGATCCTGGCCGGCCTGCCCACCACCGACATGCGACCGGACTGGGAGGCGTTCATCGGCCCGCGCGCGCTGAGCGTGCCCGGCAAGCTGGGCATCGTCTATCAGGAACGCGGCGGCTGGCTGCCGATGATGCCCGGCCGGGACACGCCCGCCGACTACCGGATCGTGGATCCCCGCACCGGCGAGGTCCGGGCCACCGGCCGGCTGCAGCCCGGCGAGGCCATCGAGGCAGACCCGGCCGGCGCACCCCGGGTGGTCATCTTTCACTCCGCCGCTGTCTAGCTTCCGGCAGCAGGTTTCGGGATTCTCCGATCTTGTGGTCCAGTGATGGCGTGCACGCGGTGCGTTGGATACTCACGTCGATTGCGGCGTCCGCGGCGTTCTCGGTGGTCTGGTGGTTCTGCGACGCAAAAGCCCAGCTGGACACCCAGTCCGCCGTCGGCGTGGCAACCGTCGCAGCGACCCTCATGGGCGCGCCGCTGGGCTGGTGGGCCACGCGGGAAACGCCTCCGGGCGCCGGCTCGCCGGTGCCGCCGCCGGTGCCGCGCCGGGTGCTGATCGGCCTGCCGAGCGTTCGTGTCCGGCGTGCCTATCTCCGCTTTGCGGTGGCCCGCAACTACGACGTCGACGTCCGGGGACTCGGCACGCATGGACCGTTCTCCCTGGATATCCACAGCGTTTTCGTGGATGTCGGCCTGGTCTTCATGCCGGCCCATGCGGCAAGCGGAAGCCTGCTGGGCCCGATCGAAAACCTCCCGCTGCAAGCCGTCAACCGCGGCCCGGTCTGGGACTATCTCGATCGATGGCCGCCGCGCACCCTGGTGATCGTGGGGCCGCCGGGCAGCGGGAAGACCACGTTGCTCAAGCACCTCACTCTCAAGCTGGCCTCCCGCCGCGCACCCGAAGCGGGCCCGACCAGAAAGAAGATTCCGTTCCTGCTGCTGCTCCGGGACCGGGTGCACCACATCGTCTCGGAGGCGGAGATCCCCCTCGCCGAAGTGATCGTCGAGTCGCTGCCGAAGTCGGTCCGTCCCGGTCCGGCCTGGGTCGAACGCCAGTTGCGCCGGGGAAACTGCCTGGTGATGATGGACGGTCTCGACGAGGTCGCCGATCCCGATCACCGGAAGACCCTGGTCGAGTGGATCAGGGGTCAGATCGCCCAGTACGGCAACAACGGCTTCGTGGTCACCTCACGGCCCTCCGGCTATCTCGCTAACCCGCTGGCGGCAGCCGATGTCGTCCAGATCAGGCCGTTCACCGACCGGCAGATCGAGACCTTCCTGCACCGGTGGTATCTGGCCACCGAGGTCCGGCGTACCGGCCGCCGGGACGAGGTGGTGCTGGGCGATGCCGAGGCCCGGGCCAAGGACCTCCTGAAGCGTCTGCGCGACGCACCGCTGCTCTACGATCTCGGTGCCAATCCACTCCTGCTGACCATGATCGCGCACGTGCACAACTACCGTGGCGTGCTGCCGGGCGGCCGCGCCGAGCTGTATCGCGAGATCTTCCAGGTCTTTCTGGGCCAGCGCCAGGAGGCCAAGGGTCTGCACAACCATCTCACCCACGTCCAGCGGGAAGCCGTCCTGCGGCACCTGGCGCTGGAGATGATGCACCGGCGGCTGCGGGACGTCTCGACCGCGGTGGCGGCGTCGATCATTTCCGAGCAACTGGCCCGGGTGGCACCGGAGGAGGGCGCCGAGGCCTTCCTGGTGGACACCGAGCAGGTCAGCGGACTGATTCTGCAGCGTGAGGACGGCACCTTCTCGTTCGCTCACCTCACGTTCCAGGAATATCTGGCGTCGGCGCGGATCCGGGAGAAGGGTTTGGTCGACAACCTGGTCGCGAGGGTTGCCGAGCCGTGGTGGCGCGAGGTGATCCTGCTGTACTGCGCCCAGGCCGACGCCGGGCCGATCGTCGAGGCCTGCCTGACCCAGGCCAACTCGTCGCGGGCCCTGCTGCTGGCCCTCGACAGCGCGGAGATCGCTCGCGAGATCGATCCGTGTGTCCGGGACCGGCTGACCCGGACGATGTCCGCGGAATCGCAGTCGGACGACCCGGACCGCGCCCAGGTCATCGGCGAGATCCTGCTCGGCCGGCGGGTGCGCCGGGTCCAGTCCCGGCCGGACGGGATGGTGATCACCGAGCCGATCACCAACGGCGAGTACGCGTTGTTCGTGCGCTCCGAGGCTGCGTTCGGCCGGGACCGCCGCCCCGTGCACTGGACCGACCACCTGGTGGCCGTCGCCCCGACGATGCCGGTCAATGGCCTGCTCGAATCGGACGCGCAGGCCTTCGGCGCCTGGCTCAGCTTCAGTGAGGGCTGGACCTACGATCCCGTGCAGCAGTTCGATCTCGATGGCGACGAGGCCGCGCGGTCGGACGTCGCGGTCCTCAAGCAGTGGGCGACCCTGGTCGACTGGGCCGGGGTTCGGCAGTTCGCCCCCCGGGAGGTCGTCATTGCGTCGGCATTCCTGAAGGAGATCGCGGACTCCGCCGCATTCGCCGGCCGGGAGCGGGGAAAACTGCAATCAGCCTGGGGCGAGCTTCGTTCCGCCTTTGCGATCTATGAGCGGGACGATTCGCGGATCGGTACGGTCGGCCTCTACGGAAATGCCTGGACCGTCACCCGCCTGCTGCGCGCGCTGACGGTGGCCTACGCGGACGGCGACCTCGTCGCTCTGAAGATGTGGCAGTTGGAGGTCGTCGACCGGCTGTTTGCCGATGACGAGGTCGAGGAGACGCCGATCACGGCCAGTCTGGAGGGCGGTCCCGGTCAATTGCTGGTCGGATCGCCGCCGGCCGAGATCACTCGGCAGGTCGGTCTGCTGAACCGCAACGTGCACGACTACCGGGCGAGGTTCAAGGCGGAGCTCTCCGAACAGATCGAGGGCAAAGTATGGAGCAGCCGGGTGACGAACATGGCCAAGCTGTTGGTCGCAGCCTGGCAGGAGTGGCATCAGGTGGGTCAGCGCGACGTCCGTATCCTCCGCGACTGCCGGGCGGCCGCGTTGTCCGTCACCACCTCGATGCCCCATAACAAGAGAACCGACCGGCAGATCCTGCAGCCCGCAGTGCGGCTCCTGGAGGAGTTCATCCTGCTCGACTGGCAGGCGCGGGGTCTTCTCCGGTCCGGTCCCGAGTTGTGGCTGCGGAAGTCGTGACGGGCAGGGGCCGGGTGCGCAGCAGGGTGTCCAGGACGTCGTCGATGGTGTGGCGGGACAACTGCTCGGTGAACGCGCGGGCTGCCTCCTCGTAGATGTCGCCCAGGACCGGGCGGATGCCGTAGCCGACCGGGCAGGTCTGGCGGGGCTCGTGGGCGTGCAGGGCCAGCGCCGGGCCGGGCTCGACGATGGCGTGGACGTCGGCCACGGTGATGTCGGCGGGGCCGGCGCGCAGGGACCAGCCGCCGCCCGGGCCGTGCTCGGTGGTGATCAGGCCGGCGTCGCGCAGTGGGCCCAGGGCTCGGCGGACCGCGACCGGGTTGCTCTCCAGGCTGGCGGCGATCTCCTCGCTGGTCAGTGCCGGTCGGCCGCGGCGCTTGGCCAGGGTCAGCCAGCACAGTGCGTGCACGGCCACGGTCAGGCGGCTGTTGCCGGCCATCGCGGTCACCTCCATAATGCGTAACAACTATTGTTACTCAAATCCAGGGGGATCGGGATGGATTTTGCCGGGTGCGAGGTCGTGGAGTTGCGGCGCTACCGGCTGCGGCCGGGCATGTTCGACGACCTGCAGGCGGTGTTCCAGCCGTGGCTGGTTGACGGGCAGGAAGCGGCGGGAATGCGGCTGGGCGGCCAGTTCCGCGACCGCGACCGGGCGGACCGGTTCGTCTGGTTCCGCGGCTTCGCGTCGATGCAGCAGCGGCACGAGGCGCTGACCGCGTTCTACACCGGGCCGCTGTGGCGCCGGCACGCCGCCGCCGCCAACGCCACGATGATCGATTCCGACGACGTCCTGCTGTTGCGGGCCACCGAACCCGAGCACCGGCCGGCGGCTCCGGGCCCGTACGGCATCAATGATTTTGTGGTTGGCGAAGCCTGGACCGTGCCGGCCGGCAGTGATCTCGAGCGCGTGCTGAGCGGCCCCGGGCACCGGGTGCTGGAGCGGGCGCTGGGGCAGCCGGTGGCGATGTGGCGCACCGAGCCGGAAATCAACACCTTCAAAAGCCTTCCGGTACGCGAGGGCAGCTACGTCGTGTGGCTGGCGGCGTTCCCGGACGAGGATCGCTGGCGGACGGCCGCGGCCCGGTTGACCGCCGACCCGGCCTGGCGGGAGATCGCCGAGCGGGCCGCGACGGTCGAGACGATGTGCCTCGAACCGACCGCGACCTCGAAACACCCGGCGCCACGGCTGCCGCCCGGTACCGGCCCGGACGGCAGCCCGCGAGCCTAGAAGCGGACCTCACCCCGGTTGAGCACCCGGGGGTGGAAGTACGCCGCCTGGATCTCGGCGTTGGAGTTGTTGCCGCGCAGCTGCTCGGACCAGACCATGAAGTACGTCCAGCGGGGCTGGCTGGTCAGCAGCGTGCCGTTGGGGACCTTGCCCATCTCGGCGATCGCGATCGGCGTGCCGCCGGCGATGGACTGGATCTGCGAGTAGTCGGACGACGACGGGTGGTTCTTGTACCAGACGTCCAGCGAGACGACGTCCACATAGTTGCTGCCGGGGTAGTACGACGACCAGCCGCCCGCCGGGTTGTCCTGGACGTTCCAGACCCAGATCAGGTTGGTCAGGCCCTGGCTGTCGAAGTAGTCCTTCATCTGCTGGAAGATCTTGGCGCCGCCGTTCACGCCGGGCCGGTTGCCCCACCAGTTCCAGCTCTCGTTCATCTCGTGGAACGGCCGCCACAGCACCGGAATCCCGGCGTCCCGCAGCTGCCGCAGATAGGGGACCACGGCCGCCATCCGGCTGCGCCACACGTTGTTGAGGTTGGTGCCGCCGGTGACGATCTCGAGGAACTGGGCGTTCGAGATCTGGGTCTTCACACCGCCCTCGAACTCGCAGCTGGCGCCGACCGTGGGGGAGCAGGCGTGCCAGGTGAGCGCGACCAGCGAGCCGGCCGCCCACTGGGCCTTCGCCTCGTTGATGACGCTCTGCCGGTTGCCGATGTCGGCGGAGCGGAACATCATGTCGCCGCCCCACAGCCCCGGCCACTGACCGGTGACGGACTGGGCCTGCTGGCTGTACTGGCGCGGCGACGTTGCCGGCTCCTTGTTGTGCTGCCCCGAGACGATCGAGGTGCCGGTGATCGACCGCAGGTAGTTGAGGACGGTGGACTTCGACGTGGCCGCGAACGCCTCGGCGTCCGAGGCGGTGTGCACCATGCCGGCGCCGAGCAGTGCCAGCGCGGCACCGACGGCCCAGGCGGGGCGGGGGATTCTCACTACGGGACCTCCGTTGGGGAGACGGACTTTCCGGACCGCAGGACCGTGGCCAGATCGGTCCGGACCCACGGGGCTTTGACCAGGGCGGCGTCGAGCACGACCCGGGCGCGTACGGCAAACGTCTGTCTGCGATCTCGGTCATTTGGTGGCGCCCGCCGTGATGCCGTTGTAGATGAAGCGCTGCAGCAGCAGGAAGATCACGAGGGTCGGCAGGATGACGATCATGGTGCAGGCCGCGATCGTCTCCCACTGCGCGCCGTACGGGCCCTTGAAGCGGAACAGCGCGGTCGAGATGACGTTCAGCTCGGGCGAGCGCAGATAGAGGAACGGGATGTAGAACTCGTTGTAGATCGCGATGCCCTTGATGATCACGACGGTGGCGATCGCGGGGCGCATCAGCGGCAGGATGATCCGCCGGTAGATGGTGAGCCGGCCGGCGCCGTCGATCAGTGCCGCCTGGTCGAGGCTGGCCGGGATCGACTGCATGAACTGGATGAAGATGTAGATCGAGACGATGTCGGTGCCGAGGAACAGCACGATGGCCGCCCACGGGGTGTTCACCAGGCCCATCGACTTGACGATCTGGTAGGTCGCCACCTGGGTGGTCACCCCCGGCACCAGCGCGGCCACCAGGAACAGCGCGAGGACCAGCCGCTTGAAGGCAAAAGAAAAACGGCTGATGGCGTACGCGGCGAGGGTGCCCACGAATACCGTGCCGGTCAGCGAGACGACCAGGATGACCGTGGTGTTCCAGAAGCCGCGCAGCATGTTCCCGCCGGACCAGGCCGTCGCGAAATTGTCGAGGTGGAACCAGTTGCGCGGCGGCGTGAGCGGTCCGGTGGCGTTGTACTCGGCGTGCGTCTTGAACGCCGCGAACAGCACCACCACCAGCGGGACCAGCACGATCACCGAGGCGAGGACCAGGGACACGTACCTGGGTGCGCTCCTCATGTCAGCGACACCTCCTCGTCGGGCAGCACCCGGCGCTGCACCCAGGTGAGCAGCAGGACGACGAGCAGCAGCACCACGGCCATCGCGGAGGCGAGCCCGATCTGGCGGAACTGGAATGCCGTCTCGTACGCCTGCACCACGAAGGTGCGGGTGCCGTTCGCGCCGCCGGTCATGATGAACGGGATCTCGAAGACCGCGAGGCTGCCGGAGATCGCGAGGATGAAGGACAGGCTGATGATGCGGCGGATGCCGGGCGCGATGATGTACGCGAACTGGTGCCAGCGGTTCGCGCCGTCGATCTCGGCGGCCTCGTAGATCTCCGCCGGGATCGACTGGATCGCGCCCAGGAACAGCACGAAGTTCAGCCCGGTGAACCGCCACACCGAGGTGCCGGCCAGCGAGACGTTGGCGACGTCCGGGTCTCCGAGCCAGAGCCGGGCCTGGTCGCCCAGGCCGAGCAGGCCGAGCAGGCTGTCCAGGGTGCCGCCGGGCTGGAACAGGTAGAGGAAGACGAAGCCGACGGCCACCCCGTTGAGCAGGTACGGGAAGAACAGGATGCCCTTGAACAGGTTGCGGAACCGGGTGTGGAAGGACAGCACGACCGCGAAGTAGAGGGCGATCGCGATCTGCGCGAACGACGCCGCGAAGTAGTAGAGGCTGACCAGGAAGACCCGCCAGTACCGCTCGTCGGTGAGGACGCGGACGTAGTTGTCCCAGCCGACCGGGTCCATGACCACGTCCAGCCCGTCCCATCTG
Source organism: Paractinoplanes rishiriensis (assembly GCF_016862375.1). Taxonomy (GTDB): domain Bacteria; phylum Actinomycetota; class Actinomycetes; order Mycobacteriales; family Micromonosporaceae; genus Actinoplanes; species Actinoplanes rishiriensis. The sequence continues at coordinate 172,317 of NZ_BOMV01000077.1, forward strand.
TGGAAGCTGTACCAGACCATGTTCCCGACCGGGACGTAGGTGAACGTGATCAGCAGGGCGAGCGCGGGCGCGAGGTAGAGCCAGTGGGCGGGCAGTCGCCGCCGGGTCACTTCATGACCCGGGACTGCGCGGCGCCCCACCGCTTGTTCAGCTCGGCGAAATAGGAGGCCTTGTCGCCCTTGGCCGCGCCGCGCGCGATGTCGACGAGCTTCTGCCGGTAGATGTTGCCGGCCAGGTCGATCTCGGACTCCTTGATGATCTCGTCCTCCTTGCCGGCGTTCGTCGTGGCGGCCGGCAGTTCCAGCAGTTCGACGCCGGTGTCCTGGAAGTCCTTGAGGGCCGTGGGCAGCGGCTGGCCGACCACCGTCGGGATGGCCTGCTGGTCGGCCGCGAAGCCGGACTCGGCGACGAACCAGTCCAGCCAGGCCCGGGCGGTCGCCTTGTTCTTCGAGGTGCTGCTGACGCCGGCCTTGTAGTCGCCCTCGATCCGGGCGTGGAACTTCCCGCCGGTCCGGTACGGGAACGGCCAGAAGACGATGTCGGCCGGGTCGGCGCCGGCGGCCTTCGCGGCGTCCCGCATCTGCGGTACGGCCCACGAGCCGAGCAGCATGGTGGCGACCTTGCCGGTGGCGATCATCGGCTTGGAGCCTTCCCAGTTGGTCGTCAGCGGGTCCTTCTCGTTGAGCCCGCCGGCCACCAGGTCGAAGAGCAGACCATCGGCCAGGTACGCGACCTTGCCGGGTTGCCAGGGCGCCGGGTCGGCGGGGAACTTCTCGTTGATCGCCGGGTCGGCCAGGATCGCCCGCTGGCTGTTGAAGAAGCTCAGCGGCCAGCCGTCCTTGTAGTTGGTGTAGAACGGCACGGCCTCGGTCTTGTCCTTGATGGCGCGCAGGCCGGCCAGGAACTCGTCCGGTGTCGTGGGTGGCGCGGTGACGCCGGCCAGGCCCCAGACCCGCCTGTTCACCACCAGGCCGTTGGCGACCCCGCCCAGCGAGATGCCGTAGACCTGGCCGTCGAACGCCTTCTCGTCGGTGAACCGGTATCTGGTCTTGAGCTCGTCGATCCCGCCGAGCGGCTCGAAGAACTGGCCCAGCTGGTGCACCGCGACGGTGTTCGGGATGAGCAGCACGTCGCCGTACTCGCCGGAGCTGAGCTGGGTGGTGACGTCGCCCTCGTAGTTGGTGACCGCCTCGAAGCTGACCTTGGTGCCCGGGTACTTCGCCTCGAACTTCTTCGCGTACGCCGGGAGCGCGGTCCCGGCCAGGTCGGTGCGGTTGGTCAGCACGGTGATCTCGCCGGTGATCTCGCCGCCGGCATTGGTCTCCTGGCCGGCGCTGCCGGTGCACCCGGCCACCATCGCGACGCCCGCCACTGTCGCGCCCAGGCCCAGGAACCGCCTTCTGTCAATCATCTTCAAACCCGCCAAAGTCATCGATCGGTTCGCCGTGTTGCGGGCCCAGCATGAGACGGTCGTTGCATCACTGTCAAGATTAGATTAATAATTTATGTAGTCGCGAGTAGCGACGGGATGCTGCTTGAGCTGCGGTTACTCAGCGGGTGCTGTCGCGTGCCACCAGATGAGCGGCCGGCGCCTCATAGACGGCGGGTGCCGCGCCGGCCATCGCGTCCAACAGCGCGCCGGCCGCCAGCTCGCCGATCCGGCCGACGTCGTGGCTCATCGCGGACAGCGCCGGCACGGCCAGCTGACACAGCGCCGAGTCGTCCCAGGCGACCACCGAGATGTCGGCCGGCACCGCCCGGCCCTGCTCGCGCAGCGCGTCCAGGGCGGCGAGGGCCATCAGGTCGTTGTCGCAGACGATCGCGGTGGGGCCGGCCGGGAGGAGCTCGGCGGTGGCGGCGTGGCCCGACTCGTACGAGTAATCGCCCTCGGCATGCACCAGCCGGACCCCGCGCTCGCCGGCCTCGGCCACCGCGCCGGCCCGGCGCAGCTGGGTGTGCGCGAACGCCGGCGGGCCGCTGATGTGCCCGATCACGTCGTGCCCGCGCCCGGCCAGGAACCGGATCGCCTCCCGGGCGAAGCCGGCGTCATCGGTCCAGACCGTCGGCAGGCCGGACGCGGTCGACGGCGCGCCGAGCACCACGGCGGGCAACTCGAGGCGATTGACCAGGGCCACCCGGTCGTCGTCCGGCGCCAGGTCGACCAGCACCACGCCGTCCACCCGCTGCTCGGCCGCCCAGCGTTCGTAGGTCTCGTGCTCGGCCGGCCGGTCGGTGACCACCTTGACCAGGACGCTGACCCCGGCGGGCGTGAGCACCCGCTCCAGGCCCTCGAGAAACTCGTGGTAGTACGGTTCCTCGCCGAGCACCCGGGACGCCCGCGCGAGAACGAGACCGACCCGCCGCTGCGGCTGTGTCACCGTTCCTCCTCATTTCCCAGGCGTTACCGTACCGCCATGGCCCGTCGTGAAACGCCAGCTGCCGGGCCCGGCAGCCGCGCCCTCGTGGTGGACGTCATCCGGTCCGCCACCACGATCAGCCGCGTCGAGCTGGCCGAGCTCACCGGCCTGACCCAGCCGTCCATCTCGAACATCGTGCGCGACCTGATCGCCGACGGCGTCATCCACGAGACCGGCTCGGCCGACTCGGTCCGCGGCAAGCCCCGCAAGCTGCTGGCGATCCAGCCCGCCCACCGGTTCGGCATCGGGTTCCAGCTCGGCCCCGAGTCGGTGACCTGCGTGGCCATCGACCTCACCGGCGGGGTGGTCGGCCGCGAGGTGGTCCCGCTCGACCGCACCGACCTGCCGGCCCGCCTGGCCGCCCGGTTCGACGACTTCACCGCGGGCCTCGACCTGCCCCGCGACCGGATCGAGGGCCTGGCGATCGTGGCACCGGAGGCCCCCGAGTGGGCCGAGGAGCGGGCCGGCCTGGCCGGCCAGCTGCGCATCCCGGTGCTTTTCGAGAACGATGCGGCGGCCGCGGCGCTGGGCGAATTCTGGAGCCGGCGGGTTTCCCGGGAGCAGTCGTTCGGCTGCGTCTACCTGTCCACCGGCATCGGCGCCGGGCTGGTCTTCGGCGGCTCGCTGTTCCGCGGCGCCAGTTTCGACGCGGGCGAGCTCGGCCACGTGTCGATCGCGTACGACGGCCGCTCCTGCCCGTGCGGCAACGCCGGCTGCGTGGAGCGGTACGCCTCGATGACGGCCACCGTGGACGCCGCCCGCGCCGAACCCGCGCTCGCCGCCCGCCTGCGCCTGGACGGCACGGTCTCGTCCGCCTACGACACCATCGCCCGCGCCGCGGTCAGCGGCGACGCGGCCGCCTACGCGGTGATCGACCGGGCCGCCGGTCACCTGGCGGTGGCGGTGACCTCGATGGTCAACCTGCTGGACCTGGGCCGGCTCGTGCTCACCGGCCCGGGGGTGGCGGTGGCCGGCTCGATCTACGCCCGGCGGCTGCGCACCCACCTGGCCCGCACGGCGCACGCCCGGCACCGCCACGAGATCGTGGTGGAGTTGTCGGCCCGCCCGCGCGACGCCGCGAGCATCGGCGGGGCGGCGTTGGTGGTGCAGGCGTCGATCGCCCCCGGCCACACCCTGGGCGTCAGCTAGGGCTGATCAGGTCAGGCGCGGCGTGCGGTACGTGCCGACGATCTCGCCGTCGCGGCTTTCCACGCCGACGAACTCGTCGGTGCTCTCGGTGAAGTGGTAGAAGCGCAGGACCGTGCCGTCCGGGTCGGGGATGTCCAGGCGCGGGCCGGCCGGGGTGTGCTGGATGCCGTGGTGCGCGACGCCGAGCCGGGCGCAGCGGGCGACCATGTCGTCGAGCACCGACCGGGATGCCGGCACGAAGGCCAGGATGTCGAAGCCGCTCAGGTCCGGGCGGCCGGCGCAGAAGTCGCGCTCGCGCAACGCGATGTTGAAGCGGCCCGCCGGATCGATCAGGCCGGCGCCGCGAACCACGCCGTCCTCCGCGAACTCGGTCCAGAGGCGCAGGTCGAGCAACTGGCAGTACCACGAGACGCTGCGGGCCAGGTGGCTGACCGGCAGCTTCACCTGGGCGATCCGGTCGAGGCCGGCGATTCCTGTCTGCATGACTCGACGCTAGGCAGCGCGGCGGAGACAATCCATGTGTCCGCGTCCGGGAAACCACATCGTTCGTCTCGGAGGAGCCGGTGGATCTCCTCAGCGCCACCCTGCGCGAGCTGCGCCTGGAAAGCGCCGGATACCGGTGGCTCGAACTAGGCAGGGCGGCCCGGGTCGCTTTCGACCGGGCCGGGCTGCGCGGCGTGCACCACGTCGCCCGTGGCCACTGCGAGCTGGTGCAGGCGGACGGCACCGTACAGCCACTCACCGCCGGCGATCTGGTGATCTTCCCGCGCGGGGACGCCCATCTGCTGCGATCGCCCGAGGCGGGCACCGGCCCGGTGGTGTCCAGCTTCGATCTGGCCATGCGCACGCCCGGCAACCGGCTGCGGGCCGGCGGACCCGGCACCGAGGCGGTGGTGGTGTGCGGCGCGTTCCTGGTGGGCGAGGCCGACCACCCGGCCTGGCGCGGGCTGCCGCGCACCATCCACCTGCCGGGTGTCGACGGCCGGCCACCGGACTGGCTCGCCACCCTGCTGGAGGCACTGGCCGCCGAGGTGTTCGACGGTGGACCGGGCAGCGACCTGGTGATGGCCCGCCTGTCCGACGCGCTGATCGTCCGCGCCCTGCGCCACTACGGGCACACCGACGACCGGCCCGGCTGGCTGTCCGGCCTGCGCGACCCGTACGTGGCGCCGGCGCTGGAGGCGATCCACGCCGACCCGGGCCGCGCCTGGACCGTGGCCGGACTGGCGAGCACGGCCGGGCTGTCCCGCGCCGCCTTCGCCGCCCGCTTCACCCGGCAGGTCGGCGAGCCGGTGATGCGCTACGTGCTGACCTTGCGGATGCAGCGGGCCAAGGCGCTGCTGCGCGACGGCCACACCACGGTAGCCGCGGTCGCCGGCCGGCTGGGCTACCGCTCGGACGTGGCGTTCGCGGCCGCCTTCAAGCGCGAGACCGGCAGTTCCCCGGGCGCCTACCGGCGGTCCTAGACGCCTGGCGGCTGGCGCTCGATCACGGTGTGAGCGGGTGCCGGCGGCAGGGGTTCAGGCGGTGGACCGGCGTTCGCGGATCACGTCGGTGCCGGTTTCGCCGGGCGCTCCGATTTCGCTGGGCACGCGTTCCACCTCGGCGAAGCCGGCCTTGATCGCCACCGCCGCGGAGGCCGCGTTGGCCGCGTCGTGCCGGATGGCCACCCGCTCGATGCCGGGCAGGGTGAGCGCCACCTCGGTCAGCGCCTCGACGGCCGCGGTCATGTAGCCGCGGCCCGCGTACGCGGTGCGCATCCAGTAACCGATCTCGAGCACGTCCGGGCCCATCCGGGTGATCAAGCCGATGCCGCCGGCCAGCGCGCCGTCGGGGGCGAAGATGCCGTAGTTGAACGTGGTGCCCTTGGCCCACTCCTCGATCGACGTCTCGAGGAAGGCGCGGGACGCGTCGGCGTCGTACTCGGCGGTGGCCCACGGCAGCCACGGCGTCAGCTCGGGCAGCGACTCGCGGACGGCCGCGGTGGCCTCGCCGGCCCAGACGAGTTGCCAGCGCCGGAGGACGAGTTCGCCCGCGATGATCGTTTCAGGCGGTTCCATGACGGAAGCCTGGCGGGCGGGCGGCGCCGCGGCAACCGGATTCCGGCCACCGGGGGCGCCGAACGTGCTGACGTCGGCCCGCGGCGACCTCGAGTATGTCCTGAGCCTCTACCGGGAGCTCGGCGACCGGCAGGGTGAGGCCGGGGCGCTGGACAGCCTCGGCTGCTGCACCACCGTCTCGGCCGCACCGGCGAAGCCGCCGCCTATTACCGGCGGGCGCTGGCCGCCTTCCGTGAGCTGGGTGACGGCGACGGCGAGACGGGCGCACTCGAGGGCCTCACCGCGTCAGCGGAAGCGTCGCCCCTCGTCGCGGCGGAATCCCCACCCGGTCAGCGCGGCGAGAACCACTGACCAGACCCCGAGCATCGCCAGGGCGAGCGGATCAGCGGGCCGCCCGGTCAGCGCCGCCAGCACCAGGTCGGTGGTACCGCGGGTCGGCAGGTACGGCGCAACCGCCTCGATCGGACCGGGCATGTTCGCCGGGTCGGAGAACATCCCGCCGCCAACCGCCAGTGCCAGCGCCAGGATGCTGTTGACCAGCACCGCGGCCCGCAGCGACAGGGTGTAGCCGAGCGCCAGCCCGAGGAGGGTGAAGACGACCGTGGCGACGAGCAGGGCCAGCAGGCCGGCCAGCAGCCGCACGGCCGGCACGGACGCCTCGGTGAACAGCGCGCCCACCAGCACGATCGGCAGCACCGCACCGGCCACGAAGACCAGGCCGGTGAGCAGGTTGCCGACCGCCAGCGGGCGCAGGCCGACCGGCAGGGTCCGCAGATAGGTGCCCCACGCCGACTCGCGCAGCGCGGCGATGGTGGTACTGAACTGGCCGACGCACGCCAGCAGGGTCGCGAAAACCACCATGGTCGCGGTAGCGCCGGTGATCGCGGCCGGGTCGTCGCCGACGTTCGGGAGGATGAAGGAGATCAGCACCGCGAGCGGCATCAGCGTGATGGTGAGAAACGAGCCGGGCGCGCGCACCGTTTCGATCAGCTCGCGGCGGGTGTAGACGAGCGCCGGCGACATCAGCTTCTCCCGGACGTGATGGCTAGGAACGCGTCCCTCGGCGTGGAACGCCCGGACGCCGTCCCACAGGGCGTGCCGGGCCTCGACGTCGAGCCCGGTGGTCGGCTCGTCGAGGAACACCACCCGGGGCCGGCCGGCGAACGCCAGGGCGACCGCGACCCGGCGCTGCTGGCCGCCGGACAACCCGCCGATCTGCCGGTCCTGGAGCGGGCCCAGGTCGAAGCGGGCCAGCAGCGTGCGCCGGTCGACCGGCCGCGGGTAGTGCGTCGCCACGAAGTCGATCAGCTCGGCCACCCGCCACGTCTCGGGCAGGGCGGTGCGCTGCGGCGTGACCCCGAACATCCGCCGGGTCGGCGGCAACCGCGGGTCGCGGCCGTCGATCGTGACCGTCCCGGCGGTCGGCCGGCGCAGCCCCGCGAAGAGGTCGATCAGCGTGCTCTTGCCGGCGCCGTTCGGCCCGAGCAGGCCGACCAGCTCGCCCACACCGATCGCCAGCGACACGTCGTCGAGCGCGCGGATGTCGCCGAAGCTGCGGCTCACCCGGTCCGCCCGCACGAGCGGGGCGCTCATCGGGCCGCCGGCAACAGCGGGGCGCTCGTCAGGGCCGCCTACACTCAGCGGGGCGCTCATCGGGCCGTCGCCAGGTCGAACATGGTGGTCAGCTCGCGGGCGCAGGCCGGCAGGTCGAGACCGGTGTCGGTGAGGCGCGGCGCCATGCTGTCGATGGCGCCGCGCAGGACCCGGGCCATCATCTCCGGGTCGAACTGCCGGAACTCGCCGTCGGCCTGGCCGCGCCGGAAGAGATCCACCACCGGCTTGAGCGCCTCCCGGTCGGCCTGCACCGGGTCGACGCCGAGCGCATCGAGGCCGCCGGCCGAAATGATCTCGACGACGGCCGCGATGCGGGCGCGGTGGGCGTCCATGTAGGCCAGATTCGCCTGGATGTACGCGCGCAGCTGGGCCGCCGCGCTGGTCTCCGCCTCGACCCGCGGGCCGATGCAGGCCGCGACGTCGGCGAAGACCGTGACCAGCACCTCCGAGATCAGGTCGATCTTGCCGGCGAAGTGGTACGAGATCAGGCCGCGGCTGATCCCGGCCCGCTTCGCGATCCGGGCCAGGGACGCCTGCGCGAAGCCCGCCTCGGCGACCACGGCGATCGCGCTCTCCACGATCTGGGCTCGGCGTGCCTCCTCGATGAACGTCCGCGGTTTCTGGCCGTCCTGCTCAATATCTGGCCGCATGGCCAAATACTAAGCCGTGCTGTCAACGATGCGGTAGTGCGACTGCGGTGACGTCCTCAGCACCAGAAGCCCGCTCGTCACTGAAGGCGAAATCGTCGTATCTCCTATGATTTGATGTGGCCTGGACAGCATCGCGCTGCGCAACCGAAGCTCCCCGCCCGCGTCCGCGGTCACCCGGATCTCGGTCGGCACGCCGGCGGTCCAGTCGGCGCCCACCGTGAACGCACCGCGCGCCCGCAGCCCGTCGAAAGATCCCTGCCCGGCCCATCCGGAGGGCAGCGCCGGCAGCACGTCGACCACCCCGGCGTGGCTCTGCAGCAGCATCTCGGCGATGCCCGCGGTCGCGCCGAAGTTGCCGTCGATCTGGAACGGCCAGTCGTTCAGGAAGTTCATGAACGTGTTCCGCCACAGCAGGTGATCGAGCTGCTCGCGGGCCAGGTCGCCGTTGCCGAGCCGGGCGAACAGGTTGATTTTCTGAGCCCGGTTCCAGCCGATGTCGTTCTGCGCGGTCCACGACGTGCGCGCCTCGACGGTGACCTTGGCCGCCGCGAAGTGGGCCGGCGTTCCCTCTGCGGTGATCTGGTTGCCGGGGAAGAGGGCGTAGCTGTGCGACATGTGCCGGTGGCCGTTGGTGCGCTCGTCGAGGTCGGACTTCCACTCCTGCAACTGGCCCCACGACCCGATCCGCACGCCCGGGTCCAGCTTGGCCAGCACCGGCTCGAGCCGCTGCCGATGGGTGGTGTCGCCGACCACGCGCGCCGCGGCGATCGTGTTGGTCAGCAGATCAAAGACAATCATTTGGCTGTACGAGGCGCCGGCCGTCACCTGGCCCTGCTCGGGGGAGAAGCTGGGCGACACCACCAGCCGGCCGTCCCGCGGGTCGGTGACCAGATAGTCCAGCCAGAACTCGCTGTGCTCCTTGAGAATCGGGTAGGCCCGCTCGCGCAGGAACGCGACGTCCAGGGTGAACAGGTAGTGCTCCCACAGCTGCCGGATCAGCCAGGCCGTGGACTCCGGCGCCCAGGTCGCGATGTTGGTCGACACCCCGGTGTAGCCGAACACGTTGACGTGGCTCATCGCCGCGAACCCACCGGCCCCGCACAGGTCCCGCGCGGTGACCCGGCCGGGCGCCCGCAGGCCCTCGACGAAGTCGATCAGCGGCGGCACCGTTTCGGCCAGGTTGGTGACTTCGGACGGCCAGTAGTTCATCTCCAGGTTGATGTTCGTGGTGTAGTCCGACTGCCAGTCCGGGCTGATCGAGTCGTTCCACACGCCCTGCAGATTGGCCGGCAGCGACCCGGCCCGCGACGAGCCGATCAGCAGGTACCGGCCGATCTGGAAGTGCAGCATCTCCAGCTGCGGGTCGGCCGCGATCTTCCCGCCGTTGCGCGCGGTCCGGAACGCCTGCAGCGCCTCGTCGGTGGGCAGCGTGGTGGCCCGCTGGCCGAGGTCGATCCGGACCCGGCCGAACAGCGCGCCGTGGTCGGCCACGTGCCGGTCGTGCAGTTGCTGGTAGGTCCGGGCGCGCGCGGCGTCCAACATGGCGGTGACGGCGGCGTGCGGATCGGCGCCCCGGTAGTGCGGGTACGCGTTGGCGTAGTCGGTGCCGGGCGCGAGCAGCAGCACGGCCTCGTCCGCGCCGGTCACGGTGACCCGGCCGGCCGCGTTCGAGGTCACCGTGCCGCCGGTGGCCAGCACCTGGACCTGCGCCTCGAACACCATGCCGTTGTGGGTGAGCGCCCCGCGCAGGGTGATCCGGCCGTCCCGGGCGGACGTGGTGAACGTGCGGTTGGCGGCCGTGCTGAACCGGGCGGTGAACGACACCTGGGCCGCCCGGCTCGCGGTCAGCCGGGTCACGATCACGCGGTCCGGATAGCTCGCGAAGAACTCCCGCCGGTGCGTCACACCGTTCGCGGTGAACCCGACCGACGCGATGCCGGTCGACATGTCCAGGTCCCGCCGGTACCCGCTGACCGTGCCGGACACACCGGACTGGTCGAGGTGGAGGTCGCCGAACGTCTGGTACGCGCCGAACCCCCACTTGGTCTGGCCGAGCAGCCGCATCGAGGCCTGCGGGTCCGCGCTGCCGGTGGTCGCGACGGTCCGGCGCACGTCGGCCAGCGCGGTCGGCCGCTGCTCGTACCAGTTCCCGAAGTTGTACTCGTGCCCGTCGTCGACCGAGCCCGGCCCGCCGGTCCACAGCGTGTCGTGGTTGAACTGGACGCGCTCCGAGGCGACCCCGCCGAAGATCATCGCACCGGTCGAGCCGTTGCCGATCGGAAACGCGTGCTCCTGCCAGATGGTGGCGGGCTCGTTGAACCAGAGCACGCTCAGCGGGTCGCTGGCGGCGGCCTGGGCGGGGCTGATCCGGTCGAGAGCGGCGGCGGTGAGCGCGTACGCACCACCGGCCGCGACCCCACCGAGCAGATTGCGCCGGCTGATTGCGGGCAAGGGGATACTCCGTTCCTACAGGGGATTCCAGCCGTCGGAGCCGGCCAGGTACTTCTGCGGGGTGTAGTTGGCCGCCTGCGCGTCGGTGAGCCGCGGCCGGTAGAACAGGAAGCCGTAGTTCACGCCGGTGGGCGTGGACGCCGCGGTGATCGGGCCGCCACTCGCCCGCTTCTCGTAGATCTGGCAGGCGTTGAACACCGCGGTGCCGCCGCTGTAGATGAAGTCGACCGTGCCCTCGACGTACGTGTTGACGAAGTAGGCCCGGTTGCCGTCCTCGACCCGCAGTGTGTCCTGGTCGCCGAGGAACCGGGTGTTGCTGAACACCGCCCGGTCGCCGTCCATGAACATCGCGAGGGCCTGGTGACCGCTGGCGTTGGAGTTCTCGTCGAAGTCGTTCGAGAAGGTCAGGTTGCCGGCGGCGAAGTCCTTGCCGAGGATCCACGCGGTGGCGCTGCCGGTGGCGCCGTAACCGCCCTGGTGGCGGTTGAAGACGATGGTCGTCTGGGCCGCCGCCGGCCCGAGGCCCTGCAGCGTGATGAACGGCTTGTCGGCCGGCACCTTGATCTGCTCCCGGTAGGTGCCGGCCTTGATCGTGATGACCCGCCGGGTGGTGTTGCCGGCCGGCACCGCGTTGATGGCGGCCTGCACGGTGGTGTAGGCGCCGGTGCCGTCCTTGGCGACGGTCGGCTGGGTGCCGGTCGGCGGGCTGGTGGTCGGCGCGGTCGGCCAGGCGATCTGGTTGAACGCCCACTGCGTCTGCGCGATGTCCGAACAGGCCTGCTGCACGATCGGGTTGTTACCGGCGGTGCTCGCGTCCTTGTCGGTCATGCACAGGTTGCCGTTGCGCACCAGATACTTCCCGGCCGCCGCGGTGGAGGCGCCGAAGGTCCAGACCTGGTTGGCGGCGCCGGTGCAGGTGCTCTGGTACAGCTGGGTGCCCGCCGTGCCGTCCGGCGACTGGACACACTTGCCGCTGGCCGCGACGGCCATCGTGTAGGTGCCGCCGGCTGCCGCAGCGACCGCGGCCTGCGCCGGCCAGCCGGCCACCACGACCAGCCCGGCGGCCACCGCTGCCGCGGCGGGCCAGGCCCATGACCTGGTGAATCGCATGGCGTCCTCCGGAATGTTTTGGCCGGTATGTATTGAGCAGTCTCTATCTAGAGACACACGCCGGGTGGCCCGATAACAGGAAGCCGCAAAGGGTATTGGTTCCCCATGGCGAAATACGAGGTCAACCCCGAGGCGGTACGGCGGGCGCGCAAGCTCATCGAGGCCAAGCAGTACGTGCTGGACAGCGACTGGGGCGCGGCGCAGCCCCGGGCGGACACCGAGAACGCCTACCTGGACCGCCACTCCTGGGCCGGCTACGCCGAGTGGCACCTGGCCCTGACCGACGGCGCCACCGACGAGACGAAGGCCCGCTACGCGTTCGCCTACGGCGACTTCCGCCGCATCCACCGCAGCGGGCTGATCGCCTGCGTCTACCGGGCCGCCGAGTGGCGCCACAAGGACGTCGAACTCGCCGCCCACGACCTGCTCCAGCAACTGGACGCGGCGGCCGGCATCACCGGCCGGTGACGGGTCAGCCGAGATTCACCGGCTGTAACCGGCCACGGTGCGGACCACCTCGAAATCCGGGTCCGCCACCGGCCGGCCGTAGTGGTAGCCCTGCAGATACCGGTAGCCGAGCCGGCTCAGTGCCGCGGCCTGCTCGGCGGTTTCGACGCCCTCGGCCACCGCGGACAGGCCCAGGCCGTCGCTGATCTGGATCAGCGCCCCGGCGATCACCGCGTGCCGGCCGGCCTCGGTGATGTTGTCGACGAACGACTTGTCGACCTTGAGGGTGTGCACCGGCACGGTGTGCAGCAGGCCGAGCGAGGAGTGGCCGGTCCCAAAATCATCAAGGGCAATCCGTACGCCCATGTCCTGCAGTTCGTACAGCGCGGTGACCGCCGGGCCGCCCTCGAAGACGGCCGTCTCGGTGACCTCGACCGTGAGCCGGTCGGCGGCCAGGCCGGCCTCGGTCAGCACGGCCGCGACCGTGGCCGGGTAGCCGGGCCGGGCCAGCTGCTTGGGCGAGACGTTGACGCTGACCCGCTCCGGCGCCAGGTCGCCCAGTTCGCGCTGCCAGGTGGCGAGCCGCAGCACCGCGATCCGCATGACCCAGGCGCCCAGCTCGACGATCAGGCCGTTGTCCTCGGCCACCGGGATGAACGCTGCCGGGCTGACCAGGCCGCGCTCCGGGTGCTCCCAGCGGACCAGGGCCTCGACCGCCTTCACCCGGCCGGACGGCAGCTCCACGATCGGCTGGTAGACCACCTGGAACTGGCCCCGGTCCAGCGCCGTGCGCAACTCGGCGCCGAGCCGGGCGGCGTCGACCGCGCCCTGGTCCAGGGCCGCGCTCCACCGCACCGGGTCGCCCGAGCGGCGGGACGCGTGCATGGCCGCGTCGGCCTGCCGGTACAGCTCGACCGGGTCGAGCCCGGCGCCGCCGGCCACCCCGATGCTCACCCCGATGAGCAGCTCGCGGTCGCCGTCCGACACCGGCGGGGTCAGCGTCGTGATCAGCTCGCCGGCCAGGCTGCGGGCCTCCGCCGCGGTGGCGTCGCTCAGCAGCACCGCGAACTCGTCCGCCCCGGTGCGCGCCACCAGCGCGCCCGGCGCCGCCCCGGCGAGCCGGCCGGCCAGCGCCGCCAGCACCCGGTCGCCCGCGGCGCGGCCCAGTTCGTCGTTCATCGCCTTGAATCCGTTGAGACCCACCAGCGCGAGTTGCGGACGGCCCGCAGCCAACGCCTCGCCGAGTGCCAGCTCGAGCCGCCGGCGGTTGGCCAGGCCGGTCACCTCGTCGGCGAGCGACACCCGCTTCAGCTCGGCGGCATGCCGGTGCTCCCGGCTGATCGCCTCGGCCAGGCGCGCGATGACCAGCAGCAACAGCACGATCGACCCGACCGCGGCGGCCCGCCGGTTGACCGGGTTCTCGCCCACGTACGGCACCAGCAGCAGCGCCGGTGCGAGCAGCGCGCAGATGCCCGCGGCGCCCAGCCGGGCGTGCCGCCGGCCGCCGTCGGGCACGGCCACCGTCATCGGCGCGGCCATTGCAGGATGCAGCGCCGCGGCGCCCCAGAGGAGGTACGCGACCAGGAAAGCGGCGTCGATCGGCGTGCTGTAGGTGTGTTCCGAATACAGGTTGACCAGCGAGAAGGCCGTGTCCGCCGCGAGCAGCACGACGACACCGGCGCTGAGCAGCCGGATGCTGGCGCCGCGGCCGCCCGGCTCGGCGAGCAACCGGGCCAGCAGCACGAACAGCAGCACGTCGACCGCCGGATAGGTGGTGCTGATCCAGTTCTCCAGCCGGGTGGACGCCTCGGCCGCCGCGATCGGGTGCAGCACGAAGATGTAGAAGACCACGCCCACCCCGGTGGACACCACGGCGGCGTCGATCAGCCCGGTCAGCCCGTTCCCGCGCAGCCGGCCGAGCAGCGCCACCAGGCCGATCACATACATCGGGTACGCGGCAAGGTAGAACGCGTCGGCGAGCGACGGATACGGCTCGTCGTGCAGGACCCATCGGTGGTAGTCGAAGACGCCGTCCCCGACGGTCGTCAGCATCAGGCCGCCCGCGAACCAGAACCACACACCCGGCCGGGCCGGCCTGTGCACGAGCACACCCAGGAGCATGGCGCCCGTGCAGGCCAGCCCTATCCCGTTGTAGAGCAGACCGGCCGGCACGCCGCCCGGCAGCAGCACCCACACCGACGTCGCCACGGCGCCGCCGGCCAGCCACCAGGCCCAGATCCGATTCCCCCGCACATACAGCCATTCGGCAGCGGTGACCCGGCCGTAAGTCGGAGTATCGGGCGCGTCACCGGAAACTTGTGCGATAGGCGTGCGGCGTGGTGCCGACGATGCGCTTGAAGCGGTCGCGGAATGCGGTGGGTGAGCCGAAGCCGGCCTCGGCCGCGATCCGGTCGATCGGGTGGGCGGTGGCCTCGAGCAGGTGCTGGGCGCGGCGGATCCGGCTGCGGAGCAGCCACTGCAGGGGAGTGGTCCCGGTCTGCTCGCGGAACCGGCGGTTGAGCGTACGGGTGCTCATGCCGGCGTGCGCGGCGATGTCGCCCAGGGTGAGGTCGGCGGCGGCGTTGTCCTGCATCCAGCGCAGGACCGGTTCGAGTTCGGCGCCGCGCGGGACCGGCGGCACGTCCTGGACGATGAACTGGGCCTGCCCGCCCTCGCGCTCCAGCGGCACCACCGAGAGCCGGGCGGCGTCGGCGGCCACCGCGGAACCGTAGTCCCGGCGCACCATGTGCAGGCACAGGTCGAGGCCCGCGGCGGCGCCGGCCGAGGTGAGCAACTGGCCGTTGTCCACGTACAGGACATCGGGGTCGACCTCGATCGCCGGGTGCCGCTCGGCGAGCAGCCCGGCGCCGAGCCAGTGGGTGGTGGCCCGCAACCCGTCCAGCAGGCCGGTCGCGGCCAGGATGAACGCCCCCGAGCAGATCGACGCGATCCGGGTGCCGGCGGCCGCGGCCGCGCGCAGGGCGTCGAGCACCTCGCCGGGGATCGGCTGGGTGAAGTCCGAGCAGCCGGGCAGGACGATCGTGTCGGCGGTGTCGAAGGCTTCGAGCCCCCACGGCGGCTGCAGCGTGAACACACCGGCGTCGACGGCCGGGGCGGCGCCGCAGACCCGGACGTCGTACCCGGGTCGCCCGTCGGGCAGCCGGGCGAGCGTGAAGACCCCGAGCGGCGTGGACAGGTCGAACGGCAGGACGTTGTGCAGGGCGAGCACGGCAACCGTGTGCATGGCGACAAGATACGTGGCGAGAACTCGTTGGAGGATGGCAATCCAGCCACTTCCGGCGCCCCGCGGCCTGTCACTAGCGTCGTTCCGCGATGACGAAGTTTCTGCTCTCCGTGCATGTGCTGGCCGCCATCCTGGCGATCGGGCCGGTGACCGTCGCGGCCAGCATGTTTCCGGCGGCGGCGCGCCGCGCGGACGTGGCCACACTGCGGCTGCTGCACCGGATCTGCCGGGTCTACGCGGCTCTCGGGATCGTCGTGCCGGTGTTCGGTCTCGCCACCGCCGCCAGTCTCGGCGTGCTCGGCGACGCCTGGCTGATCGTGTCGATCGTGCTGACCGCGGCCGCCGCGGCGATGCTCGTGCTGGTGGTGTTGCCTCGGCAGGCGGGCATCCTGGCGGGCGGGGCCGGCGAGCGGGCGCCGGCCCGGCTGGGGATGGTCACCGGGGTCTTCAATGTGCTGTGGGCCGTGGTCACCGTGCTGATGATCGTGCGGCCCGGCTCCACCACCGGGGTGTGAACGTCGTCGCGGAGCGTGTTCGCGCATAAACTTGATTCATTCAAAAAAACGGCCTAGGTTTGACCGCATGACGTCCGGCCTCGAGGCGCAGCTCCGGGCGGTCTCCTTGCGTGTGACCCGGCCGCGGCTCGCGGTTCTGGCGGCGTTGCGGGACCACCCGCATGTCGACACCGACACGGTGATCGCGCTGGTGCGGGCGGAGCTTCCCGCGGTCTCCCACCAGGCGGTCTACGACGTGCTGCGGACGCTCACCGATGTCCGCCTGGTGCGGCGCATCCAGCCCGCCGGCGCGACCGCCCGGTACGAGACCCGGGTCGCGGACAACCACCACCACGTCGTGTGCCGCTCGTGCGGCGCGATTGCCGACGTCGACTGTGCCGTCGGCCATGTCCCCTGCCTCACCGCCTCGGACGACCACGGGTTCGTGGTCGACGAGGCGGAGGTCGTCTATTGGGGCACCTGCCCCGGGTGCCTCACCGAACGCACGACCCAGTGAGAACGACCCAGTGAGAACGCACGACCCAGTGAATTCGCAGTCCGGAAGGAACGAAATGAGCGACACCCAGGACAACGACGTCAAGCCGGGATGTCCGGTCGCGCACGACTCGGTGACCGCGCAGGGCAGCGAGAGCGAGAACCCGGCGATCGACGCGCCGACCCCGAAGACCGGCGGCCGGCCGCGCACCAACCGGGACTGGTGGCCCAACCAGCTCGACCTCTCGGTGCTGCACGCCCACTCGCCCCGGGGCAACCCGCTGGGCGACTCCTTCAACTACGCCGACGAGTTCGCCAAGCTCGACGTCGAGGCACTCAAGCGGGACATCGTCGAGGTGCTGACCACCTCGCAGGACTGGTGGCCGGCCGACTTCGGGCACTACGGCGGCCTGATGATCCGGATGAGCTGGCACGCCGCCGGCACGTACCGGATCCAGGACGGCCGCGGCGGTGCCGGCGACGGCGGACAGCGCTTCGCCCCGCTCAACAGCTGGCCGGACAACGCCAACCTGGACAAGGCCCGCCGCCTGCTCTGGCCGGTCAAGGCCAAGTACGGCCAGAAGATCTCGTGGGCCGACCTGCTGGTGCTGGCCGGCAACGTGGCTATGGAGTCGATGGGCTTCAAGACCTTCGGCTTCGGGTTCGGCCGCGCCGACGTCTGGGAGCCCGAGGAGATCTTCTGGGGCCCGGAGGAGGCCTGGCTGGGCGACGCCCGCTACGCCTCGGAGAGCACGATGTCCGAGGGCGTCGGCGCGACCGAGATGGGCCTCATCTACGTCAACCCGGAGGGCCCGCGCGGCAACGCCGACCCGGCCGCCGCGGCGCACTTCATCCGGGAGACCTTCGGCCGGATGGCGATGAACGACGAGGAGACCGTCGCCCTGATCGCCGGTGGTCACACGTTCGGCAAGACGCACGGCGCCGGGGTGGCCGACAACCACGTGGGCGCCGAGCCGGAGGGCGCCCCGCTGGAGGCGCAGGGCCTCGGCTGGCTGAGCACGCACGGCAGCGGCAAGGGCTCCGACACGATCACCAGCGGCCTCGAGGTCACCTGGACCGATCGGCCGACCCAGTGGAGCAACCGCTTCTTCGAGATTCTTTTCGGGTACGAGTGGGAGCTCACCACCAGCCCGGGCGGTGCCAAGCAGTGGGTCGCCAAGGACGCCGACGAGATCATCCCGGACGCGTTCGACCCGTCGCGCAAGCACCGGCCGACCATGCTGACCACCGACCTGTCGCTGCGCGTCGACCCCGCGTACGAGCGCATCTCCCGCCGTTTCCTGGCGAACCCGGACGAGTTCGCGCTGGCCTTCGCCAAGGCCTGGTACAAGCTGCTGCACCGCGACATGGGTCCGGTCAGCCGCTTCCTCGGGCCGTGGGTGGCCGAGCCGCAGCTGTGGCAGGACCCGGTGCCGGCCGTCGACCACGAGCTGGTGGGCGACGCCGACGTCACCGCGCTCAAGGCCAAGGTCCTGGAGTCCGGCCTGAGCACCCCGCAGCTGGTCTCCACCGCCTGGGCGTCGGCCGCCAGCTTCCGGTCCACCGACAAGCGGGGCGGCGCCAACGGCGCCCGCATCCGGCTCGAGCCGCAGCGCAGCTGGGAGGTCAACCAGCCGGAGCAGCTCGGCAAGGTGCTGTCCACGCTCGAGAGCATCCAGCAGGAGTTCAACGCGGCCGGCGGGGCGCAGATCTCGCTCGCCGACCTGATCGTGCTGGCCGGCTCGGCCGCGGTGGAGAAGGCGGCCCGGGACGCCGGCTTCCCGGTGACCGTGCCGTTCCGCCCGGGCCGCACCGACGCCGGCCAGGAGCAGACCGACGTCGAGTCGTTCCGGGTGCTCGAGCCGCGCGCCGACGCGTTCCGCAACTACCTGCGGCCGGGGGAGAAGACCCAGCCCGAGGTGCTGCTCGTCGACCGCGCGTACATGCTCGACCTGAGTGCCCCCGAGATGACGGTGCTGGTCGGTGGTCTGCGGGCCCTCGGTGCCAACACCGGCGGTGCCACCCACGGCGTGCTCACCGGCAAGCCGGGCGTGCTCACCAACGACTTCTTCGCCAACCTGCTCAGCCCGGGCACCCGGTGGAAGTCGTCGTCCGAGGAGCACGTGTACGAGATCCGCGACCTGGCCACCGACGAGGTGAAGTGGACCGCCACCGCGGTCGACCTCATCTTCGGCTCGAACTCGCAGCTGCGGGCCCTCGCCGAGGTGTACGCGAGCGACGACGCGCGGGAGAAGTTCGTGACCGACTTCGTGGCCGCCTGGACCAAGGTCATGGAGCTGGACCGGTTCGACCTGGCCTGATCCGGGCCGTAAGACGCGTCTGACGGGGGCCCGTCCGGGTTCGGGCCCCCGTCAGCGCACCGGCTGGGCGGCCAGCTGCGCGGTCAGTGCCTCGGCCGGCAGCGGCTTGGCGAAGTGGTAGCCCTGCGCGGTGTCGCAGCCGATCGCGCGCAGCGCGTGCACCGCGTCCTGGTCCTCCACGCCCTCGGCCACCACGGTCAGGCCGAGGCTGTGCCCGAGCTCGACGGTGGACGCGACCAGTGCCCGGCTGCTCTGGTCGTCGGCCATGTCCTTCACGAACGACCGGTCGATCTTCAGCTCGTCGACCGGCAGCAGCTTCAGGTAGGTCATCGACGAGTAACCGGTGCCGTAGTCGTCGATGGACGCCTTCACGCCCAGGCCGTGCAGCCGGTGCAGCGCCTCGATGGCCGCCTCGGGGTCGCTCATCAGCGCGTACTCGGTCACCTCGACACACAGCTGGTCGCCCGGCACGCCGGTCTCGGCGAGCAGCGCGGCCACCCGGTCCGGGAAGGCCGGGTCGAGCAGGCTGCGCGGCGAGACGTTCACCGCGATCGGCACCCGGTGCCCGGCGTCCAGCCATTCGCGGGCCTGGTTCAGCGCCATCGTCAGCACCTGCTCGGTGAACCGGTGCATGAGGCTGGTGACCTCGAGCACCGGGATGAACTCGGCCGGCGAGATCGGCCCGCGGCTCGGGTGCCGCCAGCGGGCCAGCGCCTCGACGCCGACCAGCGCGCCGCTGCAGACCGCAACCTTCGGCTGGTAGTGCAGGGTGAGCTGGTCCGGGTCGTCGAGGGCCCGGCGCAGGTCGCCCAGCAGCGACAGCCGCGCGTCGGCGTCGTGCCGGTGCGCCTGCTCGAACCGGTGGAAGCCGGAGTGCAGGCGTTTGGCGTCGTGCATCGCCGCGTCGGCCTGCCGCAGGATGGTGGTGACGTCCTCGCCGTCCCGGGCCACCGCGGCGCCGATGCTCACCTCCAGGTCGACGGTGATCTCGTCGAGCACGAACGTCTGCTGGAACGCCTCGATGAGCCGGGTCGCGACCGCCTCGTCGGTCTCCGGCGCGTCGTCGCACAGCAGCACCGCGAACTCGTCGCCGCCGAGCCGGGCCACCACGTCCTCCTTGCGGACCGCGGCCGCCATCCGCTGGCCGGCCTCGACCAGCAGCAGGTCGCCGACGTGCTGGCCGAGCTGGTCGTTGACGTCCCGGAAGCCGTCGATGTTGACCACCAGCACGGTGGGCAGCCCGCCGCCGCCGGCCAGCGCGTCCGCCAGGCGGGTGCCGAACGCGGTACGGTTCGGCAGGCCGGTCAGCGGGTCGGTGGCGGCCATCGTCTCGACCTGGCGCCGGTGAGCGCGGGCGGACAGTCCCAGGCCGGCCACCACGATCAGCACCAGCACGAACACGATCACCACGGCGATCACGGTGCGTTGCGAGTCGCGCCGGGCGGTGGCCTGCTGTGCGTCGTACTCGGCCAGGTGTTCGTTCTGCTCGTGGAGCAGGCGCTCGATGAGCACGTTGTAGTTGGGCTCGATCCGGTCCTCGACCGTCTCGATGGCGGCGCCGTAGTCACCCCGGTCGAGTTGCGTCAGGAAGGCGTCCAGCAACGGGCGCAGGTCGCGGTGGGTGTCGGCGATGTCCTGCGCTTCGCGGTGTATCTCCTCCACGCCGGCCATCCGCACGAGCGCGTCGTAAGCCTGCTGGCTGACGATCGGCAGCTGCAGGCGTTCCTCGCCCATGGGCTCGCGCAACGTCTCCTGGATCAGCGCCAGCTCGCTGGTGACCAGGTAGGCGGCCCGCTGGTAGTTGTCGGTGCCGTTGGCCTGGGCCGCGACCGTGTCCACCAGCGCGGACTGATGCATGCTCGCGATCACGGCGTATCCCGCAAGCGCGGTGAGCAGGACCGCGAGGAGCACGGTGAGCACGCGCGGCACACGTCGGCCGAGCCGGATTTTCTCCGACAATTCACCTCCCGGGATGCTTCTAGCAAAATGCTAGGTTTCGTTCGGTCGGTTGGGTTCGCGTCCCAGGTGCGAATCGGGTGCAACATTCGCCTGACGTCCCGCGTTTGCCCCGTTGCGGAACGTGTAAATGGGGCTGAACCCCTTGATACTGCGCTTGTCAGCGTTAACATAGCGGGGTAGATATCTACACGGTTCGATATCTCGCGTGGTTCACCGGCCGAGCTTGCATCCCCCGACTCCCCTGGCTACCGGCAGTGTGCGCTCCCGACAACGCGACGGGCCGCCGCCTCCACCCCCAAGGGAGACACATGTCCACCACCCGTACCCGGCGCCGCGCCGTCCTCGCGGGCGTCGTGGTCGCCGCGCTGGTCACCGGCGTGGCCGTCACGGTCAACGCGCAGGCCGCCACCAACCCGGCGCCGCAGCTGGCCGCGACCCCGACCGTCGCGCCGCCGTCCTACCCCGGCCCGGGCGTCGTGACCGGCGACATCGGCGCGCACGACCCGACCATGGTGAAGACTCCCAGCGGGACCTACATCGTGGCGCACACCGGTGACAACATCGCGCTGAAGACCTCCACCGACCGCACCGCGTTCCGCAACGCGGGCTCGGTGTTCCCGAACGGCGCGTCCTGGACGACCGCCTACACGGGCGGCAGCCGCAACCTGTGGGCGCCGGACATCTCGTACCACAACGGCCGCTACTGGCTGTACTACTCGGCCTCCACGTTCGGCTCGAACCGCTCGGCGATCTTCCTGGCCACCAGCACCACCGGCGCCTCCGGCTCGTGGACCAACCAGGGCCTCGTGATCGAGTCGCAGACCTCGGACAACTTCAACGCGATCGACCCCAACCTGCTCGTGGACAGCTCGGGCAACTGGTGGCTTGCGTTCGGCTCGTTCTGGTCCGGCAACAAGATGGTGGCCCTCAACTCGTCCACCGGTAAGCGCTCGGACAGCACCATCCGCAGCATCTCCGGCCGCAACGGCGGGGCGATCGAGGCGCCGTTCGTCTTCAAGCACGGCAGCTACTACTACCAGTGGGTGTCGTTCGACCGCTGCTGCGCGGGCGCGTCGAGCACGTACCGGATCATGGTGGGCCGCTCGACCAGCCCGACCGGCCCGTTCGTGGACCGCAACGGCACCAACATGAACAGCGGTGGCGGTACCCAGGTGCTGGCCGGTCACGGCAGCATCCACGGCCCGGGACACCAGGCCGTCCTGGCCGACACCGACGCCGAGGTGCTCGTGTACCACTACTACACGAATAGCGGCGCCGCGAACCTGGGCATCAACCTGATCGGGTACGACTCGGCCGGTTGGCCGTTCGTCTACTAGAAGAAAAGTCGTTGCCGGGCGCCGATGAGTTTCGGCGCCCGGCGCGGTCTACCTGGCAAACACCTGCTGAGGAGACCGCAATGATTACTCGCACGCTGGACACCGACGGCGCCGTCATCACCTATGACGTCCGCGAGGGCGACGGGCCGGCGCTGCTGCTGGTCGGCTCGCCGATGCAGGCCGACGGCTTCGTCAGCCTGGCCGCCCAGTTCCCGGACCGCACCGTGGTCACCTACGACCCGCGCGGCATCGGGCGCAGCACCAAGACCGAGCCGGCTGTCGAGTCGACACCCGACCAGCACGCCGACGACCTGCACCGGCTGATCGACGCGCTCGGCGGCGGCCCGGTGGACGTCTTCGCCAGCAGCGGCGGCGCGGTCAACGCGCTGGTCCTGGTCGCCCGGCACCCGTCGCAGGTGCGCACGCTGGTCGCCCACGAGCCGCCGGCCGCCCAGGAACTGCCGGACAGCAAGGCCGCCCTGGCCGCCTGCGCCGACATCCGCCGCACCTACGAGGAGCACGGCGCCGGCCCGGCGATGGTGAAGTTCTTCGTGCTCACCGGCACCCGCGGCGAGGTGCCGGACGACTTCGCCGAGCGGCCGGTGCCCAGCCCCGCCGAGTTCGGCATGCCGGTCGAGGACGACGGTGACCGCACCGACCCGCTCCTGGGTCAAAATCTCATTTCCTGTACGCACCACGAGCACGACTTCACGGCCCTGCGCGCCACGTCGACCCGCATCGTGCTCGGCGTCGGCGCCGAGTCGGAGGGCGAACTGGCCCATCGGGCGGGCCGGTGCGTCGCCGAGCGGCTCGGCTCCGAGCCGGTCGTCTTCCCGAGCCACCACGGCGGCTTCCTGGGCGGCGAGTTCGGCATGCAGGGCGACCCGGAGAGCTTCGCGGTCACGCTGCGCCAGGTCCTGGCCTGAACGGGGGAGGGGCCGGTCCGCCACCTGGACCGGCCCCTCACGCCGGACGTCAGCTGACGTTCAGCGTGTAATTGTTGACCACGAAGTCCGAGGTGCCGGCGGTGCCGGAGATCTCGAACCCGTACTGCAGCTCACCGACCGTCACGTCGCCCCACCAGCGGGCCGTGTTCCGCAGCCAGTTCATGATGGCCAGCAGGTCGATGTTGCCGGAGTTGGTGTCGCTGGTGCGCAGGAACGAGAACACCGCGTTGGCGCCGTTGTTGCCGCGGTAGACATTCCAGGTGTGCCCGCCGATGTTCTGGTTCCGGAAGTTCGGCACCGCGCCGTTGCCGTCGTAGGACTCGGCGATCGGGCCCACGTTGCCCTGGTAGTTGGTCCAGATCATGACCTCGTACGCGTGGTTGTTGGCCCAGATGTCGTAGGTGGCGGAGAAGTCGCCGTCGCCGGGGACGGTGGTGTTGAACGAGCCGGTGACCGAGCCGAGGGAGCTGAGGGTGCGGTTGAGCGTACGGCTGACGTTGGGGTAGGTCTTGACTCCGCTGGTGCGCGGGTGGTTCGCCTCGACGCCCCAGTTCTGCCAGCTGCGGGCCCAGATGGTCTGGGATCCGGCGCCGCCGCCCCACAGGTTGTTGTAGAGCGTGTAGTTGCCGCTGGTCCAGTTGTCCCACTGGCCGGAGGCCCGCCAGACCGCGTCCGACGGGACGGTGTTGACCGACGGCGCGACCGCGGTGGTGCCGGTCGCCGCGCCGACCGGGAGCGCGGTGAGGACGCCGGCTCCCATCGCGACGGCCGCCGAGGCGGCCACCGCGAGAGCGAGGTTTCGTTTCCGCATGGTCTGTCCAATCTCGGGGGATGCACCCACCCACGCCAGTCGAAGCGTTTCGACGGTGGACTCGTCCGCTTTACGGGCGTCGATGTGGTATTGCCCCGAGACTAAAAGCTGATCCCCCGATCCGGCAACCGGGTGATTGACATTTACGAATGTCTTAAGGCTCGAACTAACCCCGGCGGCGGGCCGATCAGCTTTCCGGTGCGGGTGCCGAACAGGACGAAGTGGGGTTACGCGCCGTTGACCGGTTCTGGGTGGTCTGGCCGATCGCCGGTGTGCTGTTCTGCCTGATCTACGTCCTGATACCGGCCGGGCATGCCGCCGCCCTGCTGTCGGCCTGCGTCGGGATCACGGCGGTCGGGCTCACCGTGGCCGGCATGCGGCGCAACCGGTCGCGCCGCCCGAAGTCGTGGGCCGGCTTCGCGTCCGGTCTGATGTTCTGCGCCGTCGGCGATCTGGTCCTGGCGGCCAACGACTTCCTCCTCGGCTACCAGCCGTTCCCGTCCTGGGCCGACGCGGCCTACCTCATCGGGCTGGTCCTGTTGACGGTGGGGCTGTTCGGCCTGACCCGGGAGCGATCGGTGCGGGAACTGGCCCGCTTCCTGGACGCGGGGATCATCGCGACCGGGCTGGGGTTGGTGTACTGGGTGGCCGTCATCGTGCCGATGGTCGGCGACCTCCACGAGACCAGCCTCGCCTACCTGGTGACCCTCGGCTATCCGATCACGGCCGTGATGCTGTTCGCCGTGGTGGTGCCGCTTGTTCTGCGCCTCGGACGGCGTACCCCCTGCTTTTGGCTCTTGACCTTCGGCAGTGCCGCGACCCTGGGATCGAGCGCCTTCTACAGCCTGGTGCCGACGCTGAGCCCGCTGGCCGGCAAGCTGATCTCCGGCGGCTACCTGTTCACGTACCTGTGCTACGCCGGCGCGGCGCTGCATCCGACGGCCCGCGACCCCATTCCCGGGACGGCCGGGGACCGGTTCGGGCCGTCCCGGCTGGCGCTGCTGACCGCGTCCACCCTGCTCGCGCCGGCCGTGCTGCTCACCGAGGGGGTCCGGCGGCACGGGCAGGTCGACTGGCTGGCTGCCGGTATCGGATCGATCATTCTTTTTCTGTTGGTGATGGCCCGGCTGTCCGGGTTCGTGACCACCGTGCAGCGGCAGAGCGGGCAGCTCGAGGCGCTGGCGATGACCGACGTGCTGACCGGGATGGCCAACCGCCGGATGTTCGAGGAACGCCTCGGCCCGGCGGTGGAACGCGGCGCGGTGCATCTGCTGATGCTCGACCTGGACGGGTTCAAGGAGGTCAACGACCGGCTCGGGCACGCGGTCGGCGACCGGCTGCTGCAGGACGTGAGCACCCGGCTGGTGGGTGTGCTGCGCGAGCCCGACCTGGTGGCCCGGATGGGCGGCGACGAGTTCGCGGTGCTGCTCCGGGACCTGCCGGACGATGCGGTGGACGAGATTGCGGCCCGCGTCCTGGCCGCCCTGCGCCGGCCGGTCGAGCTGGCGGATCACCGGCTCACCGTCGTCGGTGCGAGCCTCGGCATCGCGAGCAGCCCGGGCATCGATGAGCCGTACGAGCTGCTGCGGCGTGCCGACGTGGCGATGTACGCGGCTAAGCGCGCCCGCAACGGTCGGCAGCACTGGTACGCCGCGCACCTCGACGACGAGGCCGGGGAGCGGCTCGAGCTGATCGAGGACCTGCGCGTCGCCCTGGAAACCGGCCAGCTGAGCCTCGCCTACCAGCCCATCGTGTCGCTGCCGGACGGCCGGGTGGTCGCGGTCGAGGCCCTGATCCGCTGGCAGCACCCGGTGCGCGGTGCGGTCAGCCCGGCCGCGTTCATCCCGATCGCCGAGCAGACCGGCATCATCCTCGAGGTGGGCGCCTGGGTGCTGCGCACGGCCTGCGTGCAGGCGGTCACCTGGCGGGACACCCTGGGCGCCGAGGCACCGGGGCGGGTCAGCGTGAACGTTTCCGCCCGGCAGCTCGCCGAGCCGGGCTTCGCCGACCTGGTGGCCTCGGTCCTGGCCTGGACCGGGCTGGACGCGCACCATCTGGTGCTGGAGGTCACCGAGACGGCCGTGTTCGGCGGTGGCCAGGCCGTGCGCACGGTCCAGGAGCTGCACGAACTCGGCATCAAGATCGCGCTGGACGACTTCGGTACCGGGCACTCGTCGCTGGGCCTGCTGCAGACCGTCCCGGTCGACATCCTCAAGGTCGACAAGTCGTTCGTCGAGACCATCACGATGGCCGGCCGGCACGCCGTGATCGCCAGCGCGCTGATCCAGGTCAGCCAGGGCCTGGGCCTGAGCGCGGTGGCCGAGGGGGTGGAGACCGCGGAGCAGGCGGCGGAGCTCTACCGGCTCGGTTACCGGATGGCGCAGGGCTTCCACTTCGGCCGGCCGGCCGCCGAGCCCGATTTCACGCGCCGTATGCCGTTGGCGGTCGCCGGCCGGCCGCAAGCCGGCCGGCGACCGGACTACTAGCTCAGGGTCACCTGAGCCGGGGTGGTGCGCTGGTCGGTGGTGCCGTCGGCCAGCTGGCCGTTGCCGTTGTTGCCCCAGGTCCACAGCGACGCGTCGGA
Organism: Paractinoplanes rishiriensis; assembly: GCF_016862375.1. GTDB lineage: Bacteria > Actinomycetota > Actinomycetes > Mycobacteriales > Micromonosporaceae > Actinoplanes > Actinoplanes rishiriensis. Next base: position 198,407 of record NZ_BOMV01000077.1, read on the forward strand.
GCGGGTCGCGATGGTGTGGTAGGCGACCGCCACGTTCGCGGTCCAGGTTGTTGCGGTGCCGACCCGGGTCGGGGTGTTCCGGGTCGTGGTGCTGCCGTCGCCGACCTGGCCGGCG
>NZ_BOMV01000078.1 GCF_016862375.1 Paractinoplanes rishiriensis
GCCGGTCGGCGGGGTGGTCGGCGTCGTGTTGCTGTATCCGGGCAGCCGCCACACCCGGGCCGCCGCCGTGCTGCAGGTGATCTGCACCAGCGCGGTGCCGGCTGCCGCCGCGTCGCCGGCCGGTGCCACGCACTTGCCGGAGTGGACCGCGACCAGGTTGAACGTGTTCGGCCCGGCACCCGCCGCGCGCAGCTGGAAGCGCTGGTTGGCGTTGCTGTGGCAGGTCCACTGGATGACCTGGGCGTTGTCGGCGGTGCCGGCGCCGGACACGTCGAGGCAGCTGCCGGCCGTCGAGGTGCCCACGTTGTACTGGTCGGCGGTGCCGGCCACCGGGGTGAAGCTGAACGACTGGTTGGCGGCGGACGCACAGCCGGACTGGTTGAGCTGCTGACCGGCGGTGGAGCCGGGCACCGTCGCGCAGTTGCTGTTGCCGGTGTTGACGGCCGTGCTGGTGAACGCCGTGGCGGCGTCCGCCTGCCGGGCCGCCAGGAACAGCCCGCCGAGCACCAGCGTGCCGGTGAGCGTGGCCGCGCCGACCCGTCTGGTCCGGCGCGAAATCCTAGTGAGGAGCATCGGGGATCCCTTCTCAGGACAGGAAGCTGCCGCACGAGCCGGGACGGAACTGGCACTTTCCGTGCGGCCGAATCGACGGGATGGGGAGGCCCGTCGAAAACCTTTTCAGGAAAATACCAGCACATGGGTACGCGTCAATAGCAATGACTTTTCAGGCCGTACCGAAAACATTTCGGCGCACTATCGTGGCTTGCCGGCATCCGCGCGGACGCTGTCCAGGTTGGTCCGCGCCCCGTGGGTCCGCGGGTGGTCCGGGCCGAACACACGCGCACAGGCCGCCAGGTTGTCGGTCAGCAGGGCGATGGCCCGGTCGTACCGGCGGGCCGCCTGGCAGGCCCCCGCCAGGTTGTTGCGGGAGGTCAGCGTGTGCGGATGATCCGGGCCGAACGCGTTCTCGCTGTCCGCCAGCACCCGGGTGGACAGCTCGATGGCCTCGTCGTGCCGGCCCAGTTCCCGATAGGTGCAGGCCAGGTTGTTGCGCACCGCGACGGTCAGCGGATGGCCCACGCCCAGCACCCGCTCGGCATCGGCCAGGGCCCGGCCGTACAACGCGGCGCCCTCGTCCCGCCGGCCCATCGCCTCGTAGGCGCCGGCCAGGTTGTTGCGGGACGCGATGGTGTCCCGGTGGTCCGGGCCGAGCACCCGTTCGCGTTCGGCGAGCGTACGGCCGAACAATGCGAAGGCCTCCTCCCGGCGGCCGAGGGACGCGCAGGCACCCGCCAGGTCGTTGCGCGTCTGGATGGTGTCCGGGTGCTCGGTGCCCAGCACCCGCTGCCGGTCGACGAGCGTCCGGGTGAACAACGCGAAGGACCGGTGCGGCTCCCCGGCCGCGCGGTAGGCACTGGCGAGACCGTGGCGTGAGGTCAGGGTGTCGGGATGGAGCGGGCCGAGCACCCGTTCGCGGGCGGCGAGCGTAGCGGCAAATCGCACGACGGCCTCGACGTGCCGGCCGATCTGCTGGAACGCCGAGGCCAGGTCGTGCTGGAGGGCCAGCGTGTCCGGGTGGTCGGCGCCGAGCACCGCCTCGGCGTCGGCCGCCAGCGCGGCACCCACGATCACGCTGTGCGTCAGGCTGAACGCCTTGACCAGCAGGTGGGTCAGCCGCACGAGCAGCGACACCACCTGCCGGCGCGGGCCCTCGCCGGTGGCGTGTGCCAGCAGGGCCTGGCCGTGTTCGGCGTACTCGGTGAGCAATGCGCGCTGCTCCCACCGCTCGGCCACCCGCTCGGCCGCCGCACCGATCGCCGTCGCTGCCCCGGTCACCGCCCGATCCGCCGAGCCGGCCCGCTCCCGGACCACCCGCTGGATCAGGCGGTGGACCACCAGGCGCTCGCCGTCGCCGGCCACGGCGAGCGACCGGCCGGCCAGGACGGCGGCGGCCTCGTCCACCCCCTCGACCAGATGGCCCAGCAGCACCGGGTCGGCGCCGACGGGGGCCAGCACCGCGAGCCGGTCCAGCAGCCGGCGCGCCGAACCGCTCGCCTCGGCCCGGCCGAGATCGTCCAGGCTGAGCAGGATCGCCTCGGCCAGCCCGAACGGATACGGGTCGCCGGCCGTCCGTGGCAGCAGTTCCGCGGTGCTGGTGCCCGCCGCGGCCGCCAGATATCTGCGGTAGGTGGGATAGCGCCGGCCGGCCCCGATCACCGCACCGGCATGGGCCAGCGCCAGCGGCAGGTGGCCCAGATGCGCCGCCAGTTCGGCCGCACCGGCGTCGTCGTCCAGGCGGGTGCGCCGGCGCAGGTACGACCCGGCCTCCGCGGCGGTGAACAGGTCGACGTCGACCAGCTCGCCGAGCGCGTCGAGGGCCCGGACCGTGGTGGTCACGACGGTGTGCACCGAACCGACCGGCGGTGTCCACGCGCGGATCAGGTCGGCGTCCACCGCGTTGTCGTAGACCAGGAGACAGGGGCCGCGATGGTCGCGCAGCCACCGCAGGCCGGCCCGGGCCGCCTGCACCGGATCGTCCTCCGGCCGGCGCCGGCCCGCCGCGGTGGCCAGTTCGTCCAGGGCGGTGACGATGCCGGCCGCGCCGGCCGCGTTCGCCCACACCACGATCGGCCAGCCGTGCCGGATCCGCAGCCGGGCGTAGGCGGCGGCCAGCTGCGTCTTGCCCACCCCGCGCTGCCCGGTCAGCGCCGCGATGACCGCCGTGCCGCCCAGACCGGCGGAGCGGACCAGCTCGTCCACCGGACCGGGTCGTTCCTGCCACGCCACCGCCTCGCCCGGCAGGTCGCCGACCACCAGGGACCGGGCGCCGCCATCCGGCACCGCGACGCCGCCGAGTCGGTCGACGAACCGCCGGTCGGGCAGCTGTCCGGCGCGGGCGTCGAAGTAGTTGCTGGTGCCGAGCGCGAAGAACGCGGTGCCGGCCAGCAGCACCGGCAGGATCGGCTTGCCCTGGTCGCGGGCCCGCTGCAACTCGTTGCCAACGTGCGGGGACGCCTCCGCCGCCGGGCTCATCACCACGATCATCGCGGCGCAGTCGTCGACCCGGTCACGCACCACGTGTTCCCACCGGTCGCCCACCGCGAGTTCGTCGGTGTCCAGCCACACCCGTACGCCCGCCCGGGTCAGGTGGTCGGCCAGTCCGGTCACGTACTCGCGGTCGCGGCGGCTGTAGCTGATGAAGACGTGGCCGGACATGGACCCACCTCATCACAGTGGACCAAGCCGCGTCAGCGGTAGACCAGGCCGGCGCCCACCTCGATCACCTGTCCGGTCGTCGCGCCCGCGTCCGGGCCGGTCAGGAAGCGCACCACGGCCACCAGGTCGGCCGGCACCAGGCGGCGCGGGATCGCCTGGGTCGCGAGGATCTCGGCGTCCTGGTCCCGGCCGCCGGACAGTTCGGCCTCGCTCTCGGTGCGGATCGCGCCGGGCGACACGGCGTTCACCGTGATGCCGGCACCGCCCATGGTGCGTGCCAGCGACCGGGTGAGGCCCACCAGGGCCGCCTTGCTGGCCACATAGGAGGGTCCGGACGGGCCACCGAGCCGCACCGTGGCCGAGGTGATGTTGACGATCCGGCCCCAGCCGCGCTCCGCCATGCCGGCGCCGAGAGCCCGGCTCAGCAGCATCGGGGCGGTGACGTTGACCGCGAAGGTGGCCTGCCACTCGGCCGGGGTGAGCTCCTCGATGGCCACGTTCGACGCCCGCGCCGCGTTGTTGACCAGCACGTCGATCGGCCCGGCCGCAGCCGCCAGGCGCTGCACCGCGGCCATGTCGGACAGGTCGGCCTCCAGGATCTCGACCGCGGCACCCCGCTCCCGGCAGCGCCGGGCCACCGCGAGCGCCTCCTTCGGCGCGTCCAGGTGGTGCAGCACCAGCCGGCCACCCGGCTCGGCGAGACCGGCCGCGATCGCCGCGCCGATCCCCCGCCGGGCACCGGTGACCAGGATCCGCCGGCTCACGGGGTCAGCACCGTCTTGACCGTGGCGCCGGAGCGCACCAGGTTCAGGGCCGCGTCCACCTGGTCGAGCGGAAACCGGTCGGTGACCAGCGGCGCGAGCCGGCCGGCGTGCCGGCGCACCGTGTCGACGGCCGGCGGGAAGCTGTGCAGGATGGCCATCGAGCCGACGATGGTCAGCTCGTCGGCATAGATCCGGTGCGGCGACACCGCGGCCCGCGCGTCCGGCGACGCCACGCCGAACACGAGCAGGCTGCCGGCCCGGTCGACGCACGCGAGGGCCTGCTCGAACGCGGCCGGGTTGCCGGTCGCCTCGATCACCCAGGGCGCCCGCAGGCCGGTGACGTCCGCCGGTGCGGCCACCGTGGCGCCGGTGAAGCGGGCGGCCAGTTGCCGGCGGGCCGGGTTGACGTCGACCACCGTCACCGGGCCGACCCCGCGGGCGTCCAGCAGGATCGCCAGGATCAGGCCCATGGTGCCGGCGCCGAACACGACGGCCGGCTGGTCCGGCTGCGGCGCGAGGCGGCGCAGGCCCCGCTCGGCGCAGGCCACCGGCTCGGCCAGCGGGGCGGCGTCCAGCGGGAAGTCCGGCTCGAGCCGGTGCAGGTTGGCGGCCGGCACCGCGGTGAGTTCGGCCCAGGCGCCGGCCGTGGTGGCGCCGATCGCGGCCCACTCCCGGCACATGTTGCCCTGGCCGCGGCGGCACCGGTCGCAGGCGCCGCAGTGCAGCGACGGATCCACCGCCACCAGGTCGCCGGCCTGGTGCCCGCGCACGTCCGCGCCGACGGCGACGATCTCGCCCCACGGCTCGTGCCCCGGCACCAGCGGGAACCGGTCCTGCCCCAGGTCGCCGCCGAGCAGGTGCAGGTCGGTGCCGCAGATGCCGCAGGCGCGCACCGCGATCACCACCCCGTCCGGCGCCGGAGCCGGGTCGGGCAGGTCGGTGACGGTCAGTTCGCCCGGCCCGGTGGCCAGCACGGCCCGCATCAGGCCACCGCCTCGTCGAACACGATCAGCCCGCGGGTGGCGGTGCCCGCGCGCAGGGCGTCGTAGGCCTCGTCCATCTGCTCGGGACGCCACCGGTGCGACACCATGGCCGCCAGGTCGAGGCGGCCGGCCAGATAGAGCCCGGCGAGGTCGGGGAAGTCCACCGGCGGGTTCGAGGAGCCGTACTTGCTGGCCACGATCCGGCGCTCACCGTTGAGCAGATGCCCCGGGTCGAACGTCACGCTCGCCCCGTCCGGGTACCCGGCGATCAGCACGCACGTGCCGCGGGCCGCCAGCACCGTCATGGCCAGCGGGAACGCACTCGCCGCGCTGGTGGTGACGAAGGAGTGGTCGACGCCGCGTCCCACGATCGCCCGCACCTGCTCGGCGGCGTCCGGGTCGCCGGCGTTCACGCAGTGGGTGGCGCCCATCCGGAGCAGGGCCGGAAACTTCAAAGGCTGAACATCAAGGGCAATGACCGGGTACGCGCCGGCCAGCGCCGCCGCATGCAGGGCGGCCATGCCCACACCGCCACACCCGACCACCGCGACCCCGTCGCCGGTGCGCACCCGCGCGGTGTTGCGGACGGCGCCCACTCCCGTGGTGGCGGCGCAGCCGATCAGCGCTGCCAGATCAAGAGGAACGGCCGGGTCGATCGGCACCACCGCGCGCTCGGTGACGACGGTGAACGGCGCGTTGGTGGCCGGCCCGTAGTGGAAGACCTCCCCGCCCGCGTGCCGGAACCGGGTCTCGCCGTCGGCCATCCGCCCCAGCGGCGGCTGCCGGGTGCAGAGCGCCGGCCGTCCCTGCCGGCAGGTGCGGCAGGTGGCACAGCCCGGCGCCCACGAGACCACAACGTGATCGCCGGCCGCGACCCCGGTGACGCCCGGTCCGACCGACTCGACCACGCCGGCCCCCTCGTCGCCGAGAATGATCGGCTTCGGGATCGCGGCATGCTCACCGTCGATCGCGTAGAGGCACGAGTGGCAGACGCCCGACGCGGCCATCCGCACCCGGACCTCCCCGTCCCGAGGCTCGGCCACCGTGACGTCCAGCATCGCGTGCGGCTCCCGCGCCGCCACCAGCACCGCCGTGGCTACCCGCATCAGGCACCTCCCTGTGGCCCCGCCAGATGAATCTTGACCTCGCCCCCGGCGGCCGCCGCCGCCAACGCTTCCGGCGCCCCCGCAAGCGGCCGGACGGAGGTGATCAGCCGCTCCACCGGCGCCCCACCGGCGATCAGCCGCTCGGCCGCCGCGAAGTCCGCCGCCACATACATGGCCGACCCGGCAATCCGGATCTCGTGGTCCTGCACCGCCTCGACGGTGAGGTCCATCGGCCCGTGCCCCACCCCGACCACCACCACGGTCCCGCCGTTCATGGCCAGCCGGACCGCACCGGCCAGAGTCGCCCGACCGGCCACACAGTCGAAAACCACATCGGGCCGCCCACCAAGCGCCGCCCGGATCTCGCCCTCGGCCGCATCGGACGACGGGTCCACCGTGGCTGCGACGCCCAGCGAGCGGGCCAGGTCGCGTTTCGAAGCGACCGGGTCGGTGAGGACCACCTCGCCGGCGCCCGCGCCCAGGGCGGCCAGCAGCATGCACTGGCCGATGGTGCCGCCGCCGAGGATGGCCACCGTGGCGCCGGCCAGGCCGGCGGGGGCGGCCACCGACACGGCGTGCACTGCGGTGGCCAACGGCTCGGTCATGGCGGCTGCCGCCAGCGAGACGCCGTCGGGGACGGGGGCCAGGGCGGCGGGCGGGACCGCGAAGCGTTCGGCGAAAGCGCCGGGGGTGTGGGAGCCGACGCCGATCAGGTTGGCGCAGAGGTTGGTGCGGCCTCGGGCGCAGTAGAAGCATCTGCCGCAGGAGACCGCGGGGCGCAGGTAGACCCGGCGGCCCGGGGCGAACCCCGGGCCGCCGAGCACCACGCCGGAGGCCTCGTGTCCGGGCGCGATCGGGTAGGGCAGCCAAGGGTGCCCGCGCCGAAGGGTGTGCAGGTCGGAACCGCAGATCCCGGCGTACGCGACCTCGACCAGCACCTCCCCGGCGGCGGGTACCGGTTCGGCCACCTCGCGCACCTCCACGGACCCCGGCGCGGTGATCCAGGTTTGCCGCATCACGGCACCTCCGGTGGTAGGCAGACGATGGCGGTGACGCTGCCGCGGAACTCGAGCGGGCCCGCGGCGTACGGGATCACCAGGGTTTGGCCTTTCTGCACCTGCAGTGAGCCGCACTCGCCGGCGCCCTCGGTGACCACGACGACCGCGAACGACGGCTCGGCCAGGCGCACCGCATCCGTGCAGTCGACCCGCCAGGCGCGGAAGAACTCGTCGGCCTCGGCGGCGAACAGGCTGGTCACACCGGGGGCCAGCGATCTCGGAGTGGGCAGCAGGTCGGCGCTTCGCCGCGCGTACCCGCTCAAATCGAAGCAGTCGAGCGCGACGTCCCAGCCCAGCCCTAGTGTCGCGGCCTGCTCGCCGACGCCGAAGGCGTCATGGTCGGCCAGCACGGAGAATGACGTGGGCTCCTGAAGTTCGGTGATCAGCACGCCGGGGCCGATCGAGTGCGGCACGCCGGCCGGCACGTAGAGGACCTGGCCGGGACGGACGGTCAATTCGTTCATGGCGGCGAGCATCGCGGCAGTGTCCTGGCCGGCGATCCAGCGGCGCAGGTCGTCGCGGTCCACCTGATCGCGCATGCCGAGCCAGACCTTCGCGTCGGCGGCGGTGGCCAGCACGATCCAGCCCTCGGTCTTGCCGAACAGACTTCCCAGGCGGGCACGCGCGAACTGCCGGTCCGGGTGGCAGTGCACCGGCAGCCGCTCCCCCGCGTCGAGCAGCTTGACCAGCACGCCGCTCGATCCGCCGTAGGCCGCCGCCAGCTTCTCGCCCAGCCATGCGGCCGGATCGGCGGCGACCAGTTCGGCCAGCGAGCCCGCTCCGGTGCGGGAGACGCCGGTGTCGGCGGGGTGCCCGGCCGGGAGGATCGCGGACGGCAGCGCGGACAGCGAGCCCACCCAGTCCTCGGGACCGGTGGCCGGTGCGACGCCGCGGAACTCGCTGATCCGCTCGCCGCCGGCGTAGTAGACCGGCACCCGGTTGTCGGCCAGGCGCAGCGGGTGGGTCATCCGTCCTCCCCACCTTGCAGCGGTCCGGGGTCCAGCGGGAACAGCGGGCGCGGGGCGTGCTGGAAGGTGAGGTAGTCGAGCCGCGGGGTGCTGGCGCCGGGCAGGTCGAGCAGCACCGCCTCGGCGTACTGGCCGGCGAAACCGGCGCGGTACATGGTGGCCGAGCGGACCAGCACGGCGTCCACGTCGGCCGGCTCCAGTCCGGCGTGCCGGTAGCCGGCCGGGTCGAAGGTGGGTGCCGGGCGTTCGGTGAGCAGCAGGCCCAGCCCGGAACCGGTGTCCAGCACCGCCCAGCGGCCCAGCGCCACGGTCTGCCCGGTCATCGAGTCGCCGGTGAGCACCACCGGGTCGGCGGCCAGCCGGGTCACCGTTCCGGTCACCCGCACCGGCTCGGACCAGCGGCGGTCCAGGGTGGCACCGATCGGGGTGTTGACCAGGCCGCCGATGCCGGCGCGGTGGCAGGCGTCGACCGCGGGTGCGTCCACCAGGGTGGCCACGGCCCGGATCTCGCCGGCCCGTTTGAGCAGCGCGGCGACCACGACGGCGCTGTCCGCGGTGGCGCCGGCCGTGGGTGAGTCGGCCGACTGCACCAGCAGCACCGGGCCGCGGCCGGGGCGGATCGCGGCGACCGCGTCGTCCACCGGAACCGGGTGCACCGCGAACGACTCCCGGGCCGCCCAGGCGGCGCCGGCGATGCGGTCGGCCACGGCCCGTGCCGCGGCCTCGTCGCCGTCGTGGGTCACGGTCACCCCGAAACCAAGCTCCGGTACGTCGAGCCAGGGCTGCACCGGGAACAGCGAGACATCCAGGATCGGCCCCACGGTGGCCTCGTCGGCGAGCCGGCGCAACGCTCCCATCGGCGGGTCGGCGATGGCCTGCGCCTCGGCCGGGATCAGCAGCGGGCGCTTGGCCAGCACGGTTCCGGGCCTCTTCCGGCCGGCGAGCAGGTCGACCGCGAGCACCGCGCCGCGCCGGCCGGTGTCGCCCTGGTCGATGTGCGGGTACGTGTGGAAGCCGACCAGCGCGTCCGCGGCCGCCACGATCCGGCCGGTCAGGTTGGCGTGCAGGTCGTGCGTCACGATCACCGGGGTGCCGGGCCGGAGCGCGGCCCGGGCGGTCTCGGCGAGCACCGCGTCGGCGGCCGGTTCCCCCTCGGCCACCAGCGCGCCGTGCAGGCAGAGCACCAGCGCGTCCAGCGGGCCGGCCCCGATCAGCCCGTCGAACAGTTGCCCGCGCAGCACCGCGAACGCCCGCGCGGTCAGCACCCCGCCGGACATCGCCCAGGCCCGCACGATCGGCACCGGCTGGTGCCCGGACCGGTGCACGTGCGCGATCGCGCCGGCGATCTCGGTGTTGGTGCCGGCCGACCGGTCGGCGGCCTCGACGCCCCGCCAGTAGCCCTGCGCCACGAAGTCGTCCAGCGTGGACGGCTGCGGCGAAAAGGTGTTGGTCTCCTGGATGATGCTCGCCACCGCGATCCGGCCCATCAGTGCATCGCCCACCCTCCGTCGACGACCAGCAACTGCCCGGTGATGAAGGACGCCTCGTCACTCAGCAGAAACGCGCAGGCGGCGGCCACGTCGGCCGGCTCACCACGGCGGCGGAGCGACTGCAGCGCGAACATGGCGGCGTCCACGTCCTCGGGGTCGCCGTAGACGGCTTCGGCCGGCGTGCGGATGGCGCCGGGTGCGATCGCGTTGACCCGCACGCCGTCCGGTCCCGCCTCCCGCGCAAGCGCACGGGTGAAGCCGATGAGTGCCGCCTTTGAAGTGACATAATGCAAATTCCCGGTACGCCCAAGAAGCGGCGTAACGGACGACAGAACAACAATCGAACCGCCCGGCCCACCGCCGCCCTCGCCGGCCACCGCGCCGCTGCCCGCCCATTCCGCGGCCAGATCCGGATATGTCGCCTGACAGAGGTTAAATGCGCCGGTCACATTCACCGCGAGCACGCGCTGCCAGTCGGACGCGGTCAGCGTGTGCCACGGCCGCTGCGCGGCCACCGAGGTGGCCGCATTGCAGACCACCGAGGTGATCGGCCCCAGGGTGGCCCGAACCTGGTCGACCATGGCGTGCACCGCGCCGGGATCGGCCACATCCGCCGCGACGGCGAGCGCCAGGCCACCGCTGTCCGAAATGTCCCGCACGACGGCCTCGCCGGCCGCCTCCTCGCCCGGTAGGTGGTTGACCGCGACCGCGGCGCCGTCCGCGGCGAGGCGGGCGGCGATCCGCGACCCGATGCCCCCGGCCGCGCCGCTCACGATGGCCACCCGCATCAGAACCCCGTGCCCGTCAAGATCCCGCGCCCACCACGAGCCGCCTCCATCAGAACCTCGGGAACTTCGCCCGGAACCCGGCCCGGCCCGGGTCCACGAATTCGCTCGCCTCGCCGACCTTGCGGTGGTGTTCGGCGTAGAAGTTCAGCTTGTCCCGGTCGATCTCGACGCCCAGGCCCGGACCGGCCGGCACCTCGAGGCAACCGTCGCGGAACCTGAACGGCGTGGTGATGATGTCGTCCGCCTGTTCCGGCAGGTGCGAGTCGATGGCGTGGCTGACCATGGTCTCGGCGGCCGCCAGGTGCAGCACGGCCGCGGTCGAGATGCCCAGCTCACGGTCGCTGTGCAGGCTCAGGCCCAGGTTGAACGTCTCGCACACCTTGGCCAGTTGCAGCACCGGGGACGGGCCGCCCCAGAAGTGCACGTCGCCGAGGATCACGTCGACCGCGCGGGCGCGTACGGCCAACGGAATTTGTTCGAACGTTACGCAGCACATGTTGGTCGCCAGCGGCACGGGCGTGCGCTCGCGGACCAGCGACATGCCCTCGATGCCCCAGGTCGGGTCCTCGCAGAACTCCAGGCCGAAGTCGTTGAGCTCGTTGAGCACCCGGACGCTGGTCTCCACCGACCACACCGCGTTCGGGTCGAGCCGCAGGTTGCGCAGCCGGTCGCCGAGGCGTTCGCGCATCATCCGGACCGAGGCGATCTCCTGGCGCGGGTCGAGCACGCCGTTCTTGAACTTGATGTCCCGGAAGCCGTACGTCTCGAACAGTTCCTCGGCGTGGTCGGCGGCGTCCTCGGGCCGGTTGCCGTTGCCCACCTCGGTGCGCGACGCGTACCGGTAGAAGACGTACGCGGCGAATTCCACCCGGTCGTCCTCGATGCCGCCCCACAGGTCGCCGCAGCGCTTGCCGAGCGCCTTGCCGACCAGGTCCCAGCAGGCCATCTCGATGCCGGCGCCGGCCAGCTTGGCGGCACCGACCAGGGCCAGTTGCTCGCTGGTCATCCGGAACACCCCGAACCGCCGGGTGATCCGGCCGACCTCGAGCGGGTCGAGCCCGATGAACAGGTCGCGGTGCAACTCGACGGCGTCGGCCACCTCGTCGCCGCCGCGGGTCTCGCCGATGCCGACCAGGCCCTCGTCGGTGATCAGCTCGATGATGGTCCGGGTGGTGGTCACCTCGACCCCGAACGACCAGCGCAGCGGGCGGCGCAGCGGCACCGTGACCGGGGTGGCCCGGACGTCGACGATCCGCATCACTCAGCCCTCCCGGCCAGCACCGCGCGCACCGCGGCCAGCGTCCGGTCGACGTGCTCGTCCTCGTGCGCGGCGGAGACGAACCAGGTGCCGCGGGGCAGCACCCGGACGCCGAGGTCGAGCAGGGCGGCGGCCAGGTCGGCATACCGGGCCCGGTCGGCGCGTAAACCTTCGCGGTAGTCCCGGGGCGGGACCGGGTCGAGGCGTACCTGGAAGACCGCGGGCCAGCCGACGATCCGGGCGTCCACCCCGGCGTCCGCGAACTCCTTGCGCAGGCCGTCCATCAGCCGCTTGCCGACCTGGTCGATGCGCCGGTACGGCTCGCCGCCGGCGATCTCGGTGAGCGTCGCGACGGTGGCGGCCATCGCGACGCTCTGCGTGTTGTACGTGCCCCCGTGCAGCACCGCGCCGCCGAGCTGGGACATCGGCCCGCGCCGGCCGACCAGCGCGGCCACCGGGAAGCCGTTGGCCAGCGCCTTGCCCAGGATGGTGAGGTCGGGCGTGACGCCGAACTCGCGCTGCGCGCCGCCCGCCGACACCCGGAACCCGGTGATCACCTCGTCGAAGATCAGCAGGGTGCCGGTTTCGTCGCAGGCCGCGCGGGCCGCCTCGAGATAGCCGGGCAGCGGCAGGATGCCGGCGTTGTTGAACATGACCGGCTCCATGATCACCGCGGCCACGTCGTGGCGGCGCAGGCGCTCGGCCAGCAGGCCGGCGTCGTTCCAGGGCAGAACGGCCACGTCGGCCGGTTGCTGGCCGGCCGAGCCGGGCACCGGGATGGGGGCCTCCCGGGGCCCGGCGTCGGCCGGTTCGGGGGCGACACTCCACAGCACGTTGTCGAACCAGCCGTGATAGTGGCCCTCGAACTTGAGCACCGTCGACCGGCCGGTGTGCGCCCGGGCCACCCGCAGCGCGGCGTGCACCGCCTCGCTGCCGGACAGCGCGAACCGCACCTGCTCGGCGGACGGGATCAGATCGGCCAGCAGTTGTGCGGCCGCGTACTCGGCCTCGGTCTGCCCGGCCACCAGGATGCTGCGGTCCAGCGCCTGCCGGGCCGCGGCCACCACCGGGGGCGGCCGGTGGCCGAGCAGCATCGGGCCCATGCCGAGGAAGTAGTCGATGAGATGGTTGCCGTCGAGGTCGGTGAGGATCGCGCCGTCGGCGGCCGTGAAGACCAGCGGGTGCGGCCGGATGCCCTGCCGGAACGCGCTGTTCACGCCGTTGACGACCAGGTCGGAGGCGTCCTCTATCCGTTGCCGGGAAGCGGTGAATCGCATGGTGGTGCTCCTAAGCGGTGAACGGCCTACCAGACGGTCCAGCCGCCGTCGACGGCGAGGCTCTGGCCGGTGACGAACGACGAGGCGGGCGCGGCCAGGAAAAGTACGGCGGAACGCAGTTCCCGGTCGGTGCCGAGCCGGCCCATCGGGGTGCCGCGTTCGAGCGCGTCGATCACCTCGGGCTGCAGGGCGTCGTCGTTGGCGGGGCTCGGGAACATGCCCGGGCAGAGCGCGTTGACGGTCACCCCGGACGGCCCCACCTGCGCGGCGAGGAACCGGGTGAGCCCGACCAGCGCGTGCTTGCTGGCGAAGTACGACGCGATGTCGAGGCCGATGCCGGGATAGCGGGACGCGTCGCCGCCGACCAGGCCGTACACCGAGGCCACGTTGATCACCCGGCCCCAGCCGCGCTCGATCATGCCGGGCACGAACTTCTGGAACAGCGTGAACGGCGCCTCGACGTTCAGCTGCATGATCCAGCGCCAGTCCTCGGCCTTGGCCTCCGGCCAGGGGGCGCGGTGGGCGAGGCCGGCATTGTTGACCAGTACATCGATCGGCCCGGCCTCGGTGACCAGGTGCTCCACGTCGGCCGGGACGGTGACGTCGGCCCGGACCGGGATCACGTTGCTCAGTTCGGCCGCGGTCCGCTCCAGCGGCTCCGGGCGGCGGCCGCAGATCACCACGGTGGCGCCGGCGTCCACGAACGCCCCGGTCATCTGCCGGCCCAGGCCGTCGCCGCCGCCGGTGACCAGCACCCGGCGCCCGGTCAGGTCGAAGTCCGCGGTCATTGCTTCACTCCCTCGGCGTCCGAGACGTCCTCCAGGCCGGCCATCAGATGCAGGAGCTTGGTGTGGGTGACCCGGTCGATGGTGTCGTCGTGGACCACCTGGCCGAGGCGCAGCACCACGACCCGGTCGGCGACCGCGAAGACCGTGCGGATGTCGTGGCTGATCAGGATCACGCCGGCGCCGTTGTCCGCGGCCTGCCGGGCGATCCGCAGCACGTTGCGGGTCTGGGTGACGCCGAGCGCCGCGGTCGGCTCGTCCAGGATCACGAGCTTCACGCCGTCCTTCATGGCGCGGGCGATCGACACCGACTGCCGCTGGCCGCCGGAGAGCCGGCCCACCGAGCGGTTCAGGTCGGTCAGCGTGATGCCGAGCGAGGCCAATCGTTGCTTGGTACGGGCGACGGCCGCGGCGTCGTCGCGCACCGGGATGAAGCCGAGCAGCCGCTTCTTCGGTTCGTCGCCGAGGATGAGGTTGTGCGCCACCCCGAGGTTGGGGCAGACCGCGAGGTCCTGGTGCACGGTCTCGATGCCGGCCCGCCGGGCGTCGATCGGACCGCCGAAACTGACCTCCCGGCCGTCCAGCTCGATCGTGCCCGAGTCCGGCCGGTGGACGCCCGAGATCAGTTTGATCAGCGTGGACTTGCCGGCGCCGTTGTCACCGACCAGGCAGACCACCTCGCCGGAGCGCACCGAGAAGGTGCCGTCCCGCAGGGCGAAGACCGAACCGAAGCGACGGGACAGGCCGGTGGCGGTCATCACCACGGGGCCCGGCTCGTGCGCCGGATCGCGCTCCAGGTCGTACTCGTCCATGGGTTTGGATGTTGATTTGACCTCGCCGGTGTCGGGGGGTGCCTCCTTGCGCAGCGAACGGGCCCGGCGATGCTCGGCGATCTGGTCGGCGCCGAGCGCGAGCAGCAGCACCAGCCCCTTGCTGATCTGCTGCCACCAGTCCTCGAGGCCGGCGAAGATCAACCCGGAACTGAGGATGCCGATGGTGGCCACGCCGACGAACACGCCGGCCGGGTGCCCGCTGCCGCCGGCGAAACCGACCCCGCCGAGGATGACCGCGGTGAGCACGTCCAGCTCGAACGAGGTGCCGATCTGTGGCGTGCCGCTGCCCAGGCGGGCCGTGGTGAGCACCGCGACCACGCCCATCAGCAGGCCGTTGAGCACGTAGAGCCGGACCACGGTCCAGTCCACGTTGACGCCGGTGAGCCGGGCCGCGTTCGCGTTGCCGCCGATCGCGAACAGGCGCAGCCCGCCCGAGGTCCGCAGCAGCCACAGGCCGCCGGCGATGAAGATGACGGCCGCGATGATCACCGGCAGCGGCACCGTGTTGATCCGGGCGCGGCCCAGGAAGATGAACGACTCGGCGAACCCGAAGACCGATCGGCCCTCGCTGACCAGGTACGCCAGGCCCTTGAAGACCGCCATCGTGCCCAGCGTCACGATCAGCGGCGAGATCTTCATGTAGCGGACCAGGATGCCGTTGGTGGCGCCCAGGATCAGGCCGGCGACCAGTCCGGCCACCACCGCCAGCACCACGTTGCCCGAGTCCTTGGCGAACTGGGCGGTGATGACGGAGATGAGCGCGTACTGGCCGCCGATCGAGAGATCCACGTTGCCGGAGATGAGCAGGAGCATGGCGCCGACCGCCGCGATGGCGATCGCCGAGACGTTCATCAGGATGGTCAGGCCGTTCGAGACGGTGAGGAAGTTGTCGAAGGAGATTCCGAAGTAGGCCACCAGCACGAGGCAGAGCAGCGCGAGGCCACTGCGCCGGCTGGGTTCACCGGGTACGAGGTATCGGCGGCTGCCCGCCACGGACGCGATCGACACGCTTCCCTCCGCAGGCTCAGGCGGCGTAGTTGATGAACTGCTCGCGGTCCTGGTAGCGGATCGAGCCGAGCATGGTGAAGTACTCGGCCGAGTTCTTCCAGGTCTCCGCGACGGCCTTCATGTCGGCCTGGTACTTGTCGATGGTCGCGGCCGAGTTGAGCTCGATCGCGTTGAACTGCATGACCTGCGGGATCGGCTTGCCCTCGATCCAGTCGGCCGCGAACTGGCCCCACGCGTACCCCATCAGCGGGTAGGCGAAGGCGAAGCTCGCCTTGTAGGCACCGCCCTTGCGGATCTCGGCGAGGGCCTGCTCGTCGCCGTCGATGCCGGACAGGTACATGTCCGGCTTGGCCTTGCCGGCCGCCTGCAGCGCGGAGAGCGCGCCGAGGCAGTACGTGTCGCCGCCGATCACGACGTTCACGTCCGGGTTCTTCTGCAGGATGGTGTTCATCGCCTTGAACCCGCCGTCCTGGGTGATCGCCGACGGCTGGATGTCGGAGACGATCTTCATGCCCGGGCCGGCCGTCTTGAGGCCGTCGAGCGCGCCCTGGTGCCGGGCCTTGAGCACCTCGATGGTGTCGGTGTTGAAGTAGACGACGTTCGCGTTGCCGCCCATCTTCTCGGTGATGTACTTCGCGGCGGCCAGCCCCTGGGCGTTGCCCACCTTGTACTGGTCGGCCACCACCTGCGAGGTGCTGGGCGGGGTCACCAGCGAGAGCACCGCGGCGCCCGCCTCGATGGCCCGCTTCATCAGCGGCGCCTGCGCGTTGGCGTCCAGCGGCTGGATGCACAGCGCGGCGATACCGCGCTGCAGGAACGTCTCGATCTGCTCGACGTTCTTGGCCGAGTCGTCGTTCGCGATCGCCGTCACGAACTCCAGGCCGCGAGCCGTGGCCGCACCCTCGATGGCCCGGGTGATCTGCAGGAAGAACTCCGCGTCGGAGGTGTTGGCCCAGGCGATCCGCTTGGGGATGTTCGGCTTCTCGCCGGCCGGGGCGTTGAAGTCGAACGGCGCCAGCTCTTTCTTCTCGGTGATGCCGTTACCGATGACCTTGGCGCTGGCCCCCGCGTCCGAGCCCGACCCGGTGCCCGAGCCGTCGTCGACCGAGCAGCCGCTCAGCAGGGGTACGCCAAGAAATGTTCCCGCGCCCGCAAGCGCGCCGAATCGCAGAAGGTTACGCCGGTTGATCTGCCCCCGAAACGCGTTTGTGTCGTCACCAGGCATGTCGACTCCTCTGAGATCGGGTCCGCATTGCGGACTCCGATTTTGCTATGCGGACCACGGTAGGAATGTGGCGAGGATCTGTCAATCAGTTGGGCGCAGGCTCTTGACCAGGGCCGCTTCCCACACCGGGTCCTGGTCGAGCGGGTACAGCGGCGTCGGGCGGTCGCGGTAGGGGAGCTGATCGACGGCCGCCGGGCAGTAACCGGGCGTGCGGACATAGATCGACCTCGCGCAGTACGGGCCGAACGCCGCCTTCCACGCGATCGCGCCCTTCGCGACGATTGCCCGGGCCTGCCGCGGCCGGACCTCGACCGCGGCCAGGTGGTCGTCGTCGAACGGGACCACCCGGCGCTCGGTCAGCACGATCTCGCCGATCGGGGCCTGCACCACCGCGACCCGGCCCATGTCCACCCGCTGCCCGCGCATGTAGGAGCCGGAGCGCAGGTAGGTGACCCCGTCGTAGCGGCGGACCCGGCCCTCGGCCAGGAACGGCGGACCCATCGCCGGGTCGCTGTGCCCGCCCGCCTGGACCACCACGGCGTCGCCGGTCACCCCGAAGATCCGGTCCACCGCGCCGGGGTCCCAGAGCACCGCGACCGCGCCGGACACCCGCTGCCGGGCCAGGGCGTGCAGCATCGCGGTGCCGTCGCCGGGCGAGCCGCCGCCCACGTTGTCGGCCACGTCCACGAGCACCACGGGACCGGCGCCCTGGGTCACCGCGGCCGCGGCCTGGTCCGGATCGACCAGCGGGGCGGCGAACTCGGCCCGGCGCTCCCAGACCGTGGCGGCCAGTTCCCGGGCCAGTTCCTCGGCCCGGTAGTCGGCCGCCACGTACACCGCGAAGCCGAGCCGGTCGGTCTCCGCGTACGCGAATCCCGGCAGCGCGCTGGCAGCCCACACCCCCGGCTCGGCGCGCAGCGCCTCGGCCGCCGCCAGGATCGAGCGCATCGGCTCGGCCGCGTCCTCCTGGGCGTGCGGGACGGTGAGCAGCGGGAGCTTGACCAGGTGGGTCCGCGGCCGGCGGCCGGACCGGACCATCCGCAGCACCGCCTCGAGC
Organism: Paractinoplanes rishiriensis; assembly: GCF_016862375.1. Classification (GTDB taxonomy): domain Bacteria; phylum Actinomycetota; class Actinomycetes; order Mycobacteriales; family Micromonosporaceae; genus Actinoplanes; species Actinoplanes rishiriensis. The sequence continues at coordinate 17,817 of NZ_BOMV01000078.1, forward strand.
GCCTCGGCGCCGCGCTCGGCCATGTCGGTGTGCGGATAGCTGCGATAGCCGCAGAGCACGTCGGCCAGTCCGGCAAGCCGCTCGCCGGCGTTCGCGTGATAGTCGAGGGTCACCCCGATCGGCAGCGAGCCGAGCGCGTCCCGGAGCACCGCGACGATCTCGGCCTCCGGGTCGGGATGGCCGTCCACCACCATGGCGCCGTGCAGCGAGAGCACCAGCCCGTCGAGCACCGGGCCGTGCCGGGCGCGCTCCACGACCGCCGCCAGCATGGTCTCGAACGCGGCGCGGTCCACGGTGCCGGCCGGCAGCGCGGCGCCGAACAGCAGCCCGACCGGCTCGACCCGGTGGAACCGCGCCGCCCCGATCGCGCCGCCCAGTTCGGTGCCGGTGCCGGCCAGTGCCGAGACCAACTCGGGGCCTTCGAAAAGCTGGTATCGCCGGAAGTCTTCCAACGTCGTGACCTGCGGTGCGAAGGTGTTCGTCTCCTGCCAGATGCCTCCGAGCCCGATCCGCACGAGCGCCCCCTGGTAAAGATTCCGAAAAGCTGTACGCTAAGCGGAACCTAATTCCGCGAAGCGGACTAGGCAATCGTCTAAAGCGCCAGGAGGTTCCTAGAATCCAGGCAACATCCCTACCGATTCCCGAACGGAGCACGGCTACCGTGGCCAACGAACGCCGCTCGGACGAGGTCGGAGTCCTCGTCAAGGCACTCGATCTGCTCGACCTGATGGCGACCGACGCACCCTGTTCGGTGGCCCACCTCTGTCAGGTCACCGGCGTCACGAAGCCGGCCGCGTACCGGATCCTGAAGACCCTCGACCAGCGCGGCTACGTGGTCCGCGACGAGGTGCGCCGGGAGTATTCGCTGGGCCCCGCGCTGCTCGGCCTGAGCCGGGCCGCCCGCAACTCCACCGACCTGGTGCGCATCTGCCGGCCGGCCATGCAGGCGCTGCACGACGAGTTCGGCGAGACCGTCAACCTCGGCGTGGTCACCCACGGCCAGGTGGTCTACCTGGACGCGATCGAGAGCGTCCAGCGGCTGCGCACCACCGTGCACATCGCGCTGCGCGACAAGGTGCACACCACCGCGCTGGGCAAGGCCGTGCTGGCCGCGCTGCCCCCGCCGGTCGTGCGCGAGCAGCTGGCCGAGGCGGACTGGACGGCCAGCACGCCGAACACCGTGCTCTCGGCCGAGGCGCTGCTGGCCGAGCTGGACCGGTACCGGGCTCAGGGCTACGCCATCGACAACGAGGAGAACGAGGTCGGCTCGCGCTGCGTGGCCGCGCCGATCCTGGACGGTGCCGGCCGCCCGGTCGCCGCGATCAGCGTCTCGGCGCCCACCCCGCGGATGAGCGACGAGATGCTCGCCCTCGTCGGAACCCGCCTCGTGGACACCTGCAAGAGGCTGGGCAACGCGCTCGGCTGATCTTTAGGGAGCACGGACTTGGACCTCGACCTGCTCCTGCGCGGCGCCACCGTGCTGGACGGCACCGGCGGCCCGCCGCGCCGCCTCGACGTCGGCATCCGGGCCGGCCGAATCATGTTGGGGAGCATCGGCCCGGCGGCCCGCGACATAGACCTCGACGGCCTGGTCCTGGCGCCCGGCTTCGTCGACATCCACACCCACTCGGACGTCAGCCTGCTGCACGATCCGGCCGGCGAGAGCGCGGTGCTGCAGGGCGTCACCACCCAGGTGGTCGGCAACTGCGGCTACTCGCCGTTCCCGGTGCACCCGGAGCGGCGCGCCGATCTGGCCGACCACCTGGCCCGGCTGGGCGACCCGCGCACCGCGATCACCTGGTCCGATCTGAACGGCTACGCCGCATCGATGCATCCTGCACTGAACGTGGCGCCGCTGGTCGGGCACGGTGCGCTGCGGATCGCGGCGATGGCCGGCCCGTACGGGCCGGCCTCCGCCGGCGATCTGGCCCGGATGCGGGAGCTGCTCGACGCGGCCCTGGCGGCCGGGGCGTTCGGGCTGTCCACCGGCCTCACCCACTCGCCGTCCTCGTCCGGCGACCCGGCCGAGGTGACCGCGCTGGTCGAGGTGGTGGCCCGGCACGACGCCATGTATGCCACCCACGCCCGGGCGGCGGCCGGCAAGGAGTTGGACGCCATCGACGAGGCGATTTCCGCGGCCCGGGACACCGGCGGCCGGCTCCAGTTCTCCCACCTCGCGCTCAACGACCCGGCGTTCTGGGGGCGGGCGGCCGACGCGCTGGCCCGCTTCGACGACGCCCGCGCGGCCGGGCTGGACGTGGCGTTCGATGTTTATCCGTACGACGCCTCGTCGTCGGCGGCCATCCAGTACCTCCCGCTCTGGGCCCAGGACGGCGGCAGCGACGGGCTGCGCGCGGCGGTGGCGTTCCCGGCCGGCCGGGAACGTGTGCTGGCCGGTATCCGCGAGGGTTTCTTCGGCGGCATCCCGTGGCACTGGGACCGGATCGTGGTGACCTGGGGCGAGCCGTTCACCGGGCAGTCGATCGCACAGATCGCCGCGGACCTGCGCAAACCGCCCGAGGACGTGCTGCTCGACCTGTGCGTCACGCACGGCGGGGCCTGCCAGGTGGTGCTGCACTACCGCACCGAGGCGGACATGACCGCGTTCCTGGCGCACCCGCTGTCGGTGGTCGGCTCGGACGGCAGCGCGCTGCCGATCGACGGGCCGGGGCTGCCGCATCCGCGGGCGTTCGGGACGTTCCCGCGGGTGCTCGGCCGGTATGCGCGCGACACCGGGCTGCTCACCCTGCCGGAAGCGGTGCACAAGATGACGCTGGGGCCGGCCCGGCGGCTCGGCCTGGCCGACCGCGGCGAGATCCGGCTGGGTGCGCGGGCCGACCTGGTGGCATTTGATCCGGTACGAGTGGCCGACCGCGCCACGTTCGCGGCGCCCCGGCAGGCACCCGACGGGATTGCGCTGACCATCGTGGACGGTGTCGTCGTGGCCCGGGACGGATCGATGACCGGGGCGCGGCCGGGGAAGGTGTTGCGGCGTGGGTGAGTGGCTCAAGGGGACCCCGGCCGGCGGGGTGACGGCCGGCGCGAACATCTTCGACTTTCCGCTGCCGGTGGCGACGCTCGACGCGGACGCGCTTTCGCACAACCTGACGACCATGGCCGGCTACTGCGCGTCGCACGGGGTGCTGTTCGCGCCGCACGGCAAGACCACGATGAGCCCGGAGATCGTCCGGCGGCAGCTCGGCCACGGCGCCTGGGCGATCACGGCGGCAACCGCGTGGCAGGCCGCGGTGCTGGCGTCCTTCGGCGTCGAGCGGATCATCCTGGCCAACCAGGTGGTCGATCGCGGCTCGCTACAGGTGCTCCGCAATCTTCCCGACGTCGAGTTGTACTGCCTGGTCGACTCGCCGGAAGCGCTACGGCTCGTCGAACCGCTGAAGCCACGGGTGCTGGTCGAGCTCGGACTGCCGGGCGGGCGCACCGGGCTGCGCGACGACGCGGCGGCGCTGGCCCTGGCGGCCGAGGTCGAGGCCGGCCCGGCCACGCTGGCCGGCGTCGCGGCGTTCGAGGGCATCGTGGCGGCGCCGACCCTGGCCGGCAACCTTGAGCTGGTCGACGGCCTGCTGCACCGGATGGCCGCGCTGGCCGCCCAACTGCCGGTCGACGACCCGATCGTCACGGTCGGCGGCAGCGCCTACTTCGACCGGGTGGTCGCGGTGCTCGGCGGCGGTCCGTGGCGGGTGGTGCTGCGGAGCGGCTGCTACGTCACGCACGACGTGGGCGCGTACGACGAACTGTCCCCGTTCGGCGCCGCCGGCCGCGGATCGCTGCGGCTGCGCGACGCCCTGCACGTCTGGGCACCGGTGCTGTCCCGGCCCGAACCCGGCCTGGCGCTGGCCGGGCTGGGCCGCCGCGACGTGTCGGCCGACGCGGGCCTGCCGGTGCCGCGGGCCGCCGCGCGGGTGACGGCGCTCAACGATCAGCACGCGTACCTCTCCATTCCGGCCGGCAGCGACCTGCGGGTCGGCGACATCATCCGGTTCGGCATCTCGCATCCGTGCACCACCTTCGACAAGTGGCGGGTCATCCCGGTGGTGGCCGCCGACGGGACGGTGCGCGACCTCGTTCACACGTACTTCTGAGGAGGTTCTCATGGCACACCGTCTGGCGATCATCGGTTGCGGCGACATGGAAGACGCCCATCGGCAGGTCTTCGACGAACTCGGCGACCGTATCGAAATCATCGGCACGGCCGACGTCGTGCTCGAACGCGCGCGGGCCGCGGCCGACGCGCTGGGTGCACCGCGCGCGGTCACCGACTACACGGAGTTGCTGGACGAGGCCGACGCCTGCCTCATCGTCACCCCGCACGACCTGCACCACGAGATGGGCATGCGCTGCCTGGCGGCCGGCAAGCACGTGCTGATGGAGAAGCCGATGGCGATCACCGAGCAGCAGTGCCTCGAGCTGATCCACGCGGCGGACGAGGCCAAGCGGACGCTGATGACGGCGTACCCCATGCGATTTCACCCGGTCGTGACCCGCCTGCGCGAGTTGGTCGCCGAGAAACCTCTCGGCGAGATCTTCCAGATCTCGATCTACACCGAGCAGCACACCGAGCACCCGCCCGGCCACTGGATCCGCTCGGCGGCCCGGCTCGGCGGCGGCCAGCTGTTCAGCCACGGCTGCCACTACGTCGACCTGCTGCTGTGGATGCTGGGCCGGCCGGTGCGCGGCACGCACCTGGGCAGCCGGCTGGGCACGCCCTGGATGGAGTGGGAGGGCACCAGCAACGCCAGCATCGAGTTCGAGAGCGGTGCGGTGGGTTACCACTTCGGCACCTGGGGAGCCAGGGCGACAAGGCACGGGTACGCGATCCACGTGCACTGTGAGAAGGGCATGCTGGAGGGCGACCTGACCAACGGAATGCTGTACGCGCACCACGGCTTCGACGGCGAGGCCCCGCGCGGCGGGCTGTCCGGCCGGCTCTCCCCCGACCCGGCGACCGCCTCGGTTCTGCTGCAGGTGCCGGCCAACTCCAAGCACCTGGGCGGCGAGCTGGTCCATTTCGTGGACTGCCTCGACTCGGGCGCGCCCCCGCTCACCGACGGCCCCGGCAGCCTGCAGGGCCTGCGGGTGATCTGGCGCCTCTACGAGGCCGAGCGCCGGGGCGTCATCGCCGACCTCAGCGGCCTCGGCCTGGATCAGGACTGGGATCAGGCCGGCCTGGACGCATTGCCCGGTCAGGCATCCAGGATGCCGTAGCGGGCCATGATGGCGGCCCGGCGAGAGCGGTTGACGGCGCGCACCCGCCGGCCGACGAAGAACCCGTCGAGAAGAGTCCAGACGCCCAGCCCACCCAGCGTGAACAGCATCGCGATGGAGCGCCCGGTATCGCCGAGGTAGAAGCGGTGACCGCCGAAAATGCCCAGCAGAACCCAGATGGCGTACGCCACTCGCGTGTCCTTCTTGACGGCGGCGAACTCGGCCTCGGCGCGCAACACCCGAAACCGTTCCCACTCCGGGAGGGGATTCATCGGCGGACTCAGGTGCCGCGGTGGTGGCGTTTGACGAACGTGTAGCCCGGTTCCAGGGAGCTCGTTTCGATCTCCTCGCTCGCCACGGCCTGCTGGTGCAGCGTCACCTGCTTTTCCGAGGCGTGCGCGCCCCGCGGCAGCTTGCGGACGAAGCTGTGCACCAGATGCTCGGGGCGGGATTCGTCGTCCGGGTCGGGGACCGGCTCCACCAGCGGGGCGTAGAAGAGCATCTCCGCGGGTTTCTGGCCGTCCACCGCGGGATAGGCGGGATAGCCGGACGAGTCCACGCTGCCCGGCACGCGGGTCAGGAAGCCCTCGCGGATCAGCTGGTCGACCGCGTTGCGCAGCAGGAACGACCCGCGCGCGCCGCGGCCCAGGCCGCAGTGGGCGGCCAGGCCGGCCTCGGGCAGCACCGCGCTGCCGTCGTCGAAGACCCGGCCGCGCTTGCGGACCGCGTGCAGCACCTGGCCGCGGTTCGAGCCGTCGGGGACGAATTCGCGGGTGACCACCCTGGGGTCGTACTCGTGGAAGTAGGCAACCCCGTCCACCTGGACCGGCTCGTCCAGCCGGGCGGTACGCACCACGACCTCGTCCCTGGCGGGCTGCCAGCTGACCGTGACCAGCGTCCCGGGGTGCAGGCCGGGCGGCCACGGCACGCCGGTGAACTGCCACTCGACGTCCTGGTGCAGCGCGCTGTCGAAGGGCAGCCGGGCCGGCGGGTGTTCCAGGACGACCGGCACGGCCGCCCGCTCCCGTAACGCGTCGACGCACTCCTCCGGGGCGGCGCACACCCCGCCCTCGAGATCCGCCCGCCAGAGCGCAAACCGGCGGCTCACCGTCCTCATGCGGACCGAACTTACCGGACCACCCCGGGGTTCAAGGGCGGTGAGCCGGCAGATGCCGGCTCACCGCCCGGACCGGACCGGGTCATCGACGGGCGGCACGGGGCCCGGTCCGGCGCCGCAGGCGGACCACCACGAACACCGCGGCGGCCACCAGCACGGCCACAACAACGACCATCGGGACCAGACCGGCGTTGCCGATCCGCTCCCAGTTCTCCCCGAGCGCGTACCCGGAGAAGACGAACACGCTGTTCCAGATCAGGCTGCCCAGCGTGGTGTACAGCAGGAACCGGCCGAGCGGCATCCGGGCCACCCCGGCCGGCACCGAGATCAGGCTGCGCAGCAGGGGGATCATCCGGCCGAAGAACACCGCCTTGCTGCCGTGCCGGTCGAACCAGGCCTGGCAGCGGTCGATGTTCTCCGGGTTCACCAGCGGCATCCGCTCGGCGATGGCCCGCACCCGGTGGATGCCGACGGCGGCACCGATCCAGTACAGCGTCAGCGCGCCGATCACCGAGCCGAGCGTGGTCCAGAACAGCGCCGCGGGGAGGCTGAAGTCGCCGCGGCTGGCCGCGAACCCGGTCAGCGGCAGGATGACCTCGCTGGGCAGAGGCGGGAAGAGGTTTTCCAGGACGCTGGCGAGGCAGGCGCCGGGACCCCCGATCCGGTCCATCAGGTCCAGCGCCCATCCGGCGATGCCGCCGTCCGGGGCTTCGCGGGCCGCGTACTGGTCGACCATCGTGCTCCCCCCGCGGTCACCACCCCTTGCCTCGTCGGCCGTACCGCATCAACGCTAGGGAATGCGGTACGCCGTGCCTGCCGACGATCGGCAGTAATCGGCCCTTACTTTCGGTGGTGTCAGCGAGGGGCCGCGCGCCGGTAGGGTGGCCGCGATCGGCGGGAGGAGCACTCGGTCATGTGGCCGTGGCAGCCGGGCGGTGGGCGGCCCGACATCGTCCGCCGGTGCTGGCCGGCGGCGTCCGCCGTCCTGCTCTGGTGCCTGTTGGTGGCGCCGCCAACGCTCACCGCGCTTGCCGTCGACCCGGCCGATTTCCGCTGGTGGGAGCTGGTCGGGCCGATGCTGCCGATGGCCGCCGCGGTCGCCCTGCACCGCCGCCGGCCGCTGGCCGCCGTGGGCGTCGCGGTGCTGCTCAGCGCCGTCGACCCGTGGAGTCCGATCGACCGGTTCACGCTCGCCGTGGTGGTCCTGGCGTACCTGGCCGGTGGCCGGCCCTCGCCGCCCCGCGCGCTCTGGTGGTGGACCGCCATCGCGGTGTCCGGCACGCTGGTCGCCCTCGGCTTCAGCGCGGAACGCTGGCAGTGGTTCTACACCGTCACCGTCACCCCGGTGCTGATCGCGTTTCCCTGGCTCGCCGCCCGTTACCTGCGACAGCGCCGCGACCTCATGCTGGGCGGCTGGGAGCTGGCCCGCAACCTCGAACGCGAGCAGGCGGTCGTGGCCGACCGCACCCGGCTGCTGGAGCGTTCCCGGATCGCCCAGGACATGCACGACTCGCTGGGGCACGAGCTGAGCCTCATCGCGCTGCGGGCCGCCGCCCTGGAACTCGGCCCCGACCTGCCCGCCGGGCGCCAGGCGGACGCGGGCGAGCTGCGGGTCGCGGCCGGGGAAGCCACCAAGCGGCTCCAGGAGATCATCGGCGTCCTGCGGGCGGACGGCGGCGCGCCCGTCGAGCCGGTCAACGCGAGCATCGAGGACCTGGTGGCGCGGGCCGCCGCCTCCGGGGTGCTGGTCGAGCTGCGCCGGACCGGCGAGCCGCTGGACGTCGCACCGCTCACCGGTCGCACCGCGTACCGCATCGTGCAGGAGTCGCTCACCAACGCCACCAAGCACGCGCCGGGCGCGGAGATCACCGTCCAGGTCGGCTACCGGGCCGCCGACGTGCTGGTCACGGTCGTCAACGGCGCGGTGGCTCCGGCCGGCCCACCCTCGGGTCTGGCCGGCGGCGGGCACGGCCTGGCCGGGCTGCGGGAACGCGTACGGCTGCTGGGCGGGACGCTGGCGGCCGGCCCGCACGACGGCGGCTTCCGGGTCGCCGCCACCCTCCCGAACCGGCCCGCGCCGATCGACGCCGCCGCCGCGCGGCCGCACACCGAACCGGCCGCCGAGACCGACGCCCGGCAGACCCGGGCGGCACGCCGGGCCCGCCGCGGTTCGATCGTCGTGCTGGGCCTGCCGGTCGCGGTCGGCGTGGTGCTGGCCGCGACCGTCGCCGGCTTCCTGTTCCAGATGCTGAACTCGGTGCTGCCGCCGGCCGACTTCGCCCGCATCGAGGTCGGCCAGACCGCGGCCGAGACGGATCCGCTACTGCCCGCGCAGGAGCTCACCGAGCTGCCCGGCAATGTCCGGGACCGGCCGGTCCCGCCCGGCGCCGGCTGCCACTACTACCTGTCCACCCACAACCTGCTGGCCGACGCCGACGTCTACCGCGTCTGCCTCGCCGGAAACCGGGTGGTGTCCACCGACGTACTGACACCCGACGGCCGAGGAGAGTGATGGCGGAGACGATCCGCGTCGTGCTGGCTGACGACGAGGCGATGGTCCGGGCCGGAATCCGGGGAATTCTCACCCTGGACCCGGCGATCGACGTGGTCGGCGAGGCGGCCGACGGCAGCGCCGCGGTCGAGCTGGTGCGCCGGCACCGGCCGCAGGTCGTCCTGCTGGACATCCGGATGCCCCGGCTGGACGGGCTGGGCGCGGCCGCCGAGATCCGCAGCGCGGTGCCGGGCACCGGCGTCCTCATGCTGACCACGTTCTCCGAGGACGAGTACATCGCCCGGGCGCTGGCCGAGGGGGCGAGCGGCTTCCTGCTCAAGTCCGGCGACCCGCGCGAACTGCTGGCCGGCGTGCACGCGGTGGCCGACGGGGCCGCGTTCCTGTCGCCGGCCGTGGCGGCCCGGGTGATCAGCACGCTCAGCAACGACCGGATGTCCCGCGGCCTGGCCGCCCGCGAGCAGGCCGCCCAGCTCACCGAGCGGGAACGCCAGGTGCTCGCGCTGGTCGGCGCCGGCCTGTCCAACGCCGAGATCGCCGCGAAGCTGTTCCTGGTGGAGGGCACGGTCAAGAGCTACATGAGCACGATCCTGACCCGGCTCAACGTCCGCAACCGGGTGCAGGCGGCGATCATCGCGTACGAGGCCGGCCTGGTCGACGAGGCATGAGAAAGCCGCGGCCGGTCCGGCCGCGGCTTTCTCCCCCCGTCAGGTTGTCACGCGTCCCGGCTGCGCAGCCGGCGGTAGCCGATGAGCAGCGCGGCCAGCGACCACGCGGCAACCACGAAGAATCCGGCGTACGCCGGGTAGTACTCGTCGATGCCGCGCATGAAGTTCATCCCGGCGTAGCCCGGCAGGTACTGGTTGACCTCGCGCAGCACCTCGTCGGCGCCGGGGTTGCCGGTGGGCTGCAGCAGCACCGGGAGCACCACCAGGGCGACGAACACGATGGCCAGCGCGCCGGCCGCCTTGCGCAGGGCCGCACCGGCACCGATCGCCATGATGCTCAGCAGCGCCAGGTTCGCGCCCACCAGGACCGCGTCGACGATGACGTCGCCGGCCTCGACGATTCCGTAGCCACCGAACAGCGGCCAGGCGACCAGCGCGCCGAACACACCCAGCAGGGTGCCCACCGCGAACGTGGTCGCGGCCGCCACCAGCACCTTGGCCAGCAACAGGGTGAACCGGTCGGGCACCCACTGCAGGGTGGTGCGGATGCTGCCGGTGGAGTACTCGCTGGTGACGCTCTGCATGGCCCAGACGATCGCCACGAACTGAACGACCAGGACGGCCGACTGCGGCGCGTTGCCGATCGGCTGGGCGTCGGCCGCGTTCTCCTCGTTCTGGATCAGCACGATCGTGCCGTAGTAGGCGCAGTAGACCGCCATGATCACGATGGCCGAGGCCAGGCACGCCCAGGTCGAGCGCACCGCCAGCTTGGTCCACTCGGCGGCCACGGCGCCGCGCAGGCCGGCCCGGGCGGGCGGCAGGCTGGTGGCGGTCATCGCGGCACCGCCGATCCGTACTCGACGCTGCCGGCGGTCAGCTCCATGTAGGCCTGCTCCAGCGAGGCCTCCATCAACCGCAATTCGTGTACGCGTACGCCCAACTCGTGAATGCGGTCACCGACGTGGGCGGCGGTTGCCCCGCGCACCAGCAGGCTGTCGTCGCCGGTCGGGCGGATCTCCAGCCGGTCACCGGCCAACCTGGTGTGCAGCACGTCCCGGGCGGCGGGGTCGGGTACCCGTACGACCACCGCCTGCACCGAGCTGCGCGCGATGAGCTCGCCGATCGGTGCGTCCGCGATGAGCCGGCCCCGGCCGATCACCACCAGGTGGTCCGCGGTCAGCTGCATCTCGCTCATCAGGTGGCTGGAAATGAGGATGGTGCGTCCCTCGGCGGCGAGCGAACGCATCAGGTCGCGCACCCAGCGCACGCCGTCCGGGTCGAGGCCGTTGACCGGCTCGTCGAAGATCAGCACCTCCGGGTCGCCGAGCAGCGCGCCGGCGATGCCGAGCCGCTGGCCCATGCCGAGCGAGAACCCGCCGGCCCGCCGCCCGGCCACGTCGGTGAGCCCGACGATGGAAAGCACCTCGTCGACCCGCCGCTTCGGGAGGCCGTGCGTGCGGGCCCCGGCCAGCAGGTGCCGGTACGCGCTGCGGCCCGGGTGCACGCCCCGGGCGTCCAGGAGCGCGCCCACCCGGCGCAGCGGGTGCGCCAGGTCGCGGTACGGCCGGCCGAACACCAGCGCCTCGCCGGAGGTGGGCCGGTCCAGCCCGAGAACGCACCGGATGGTCGTCGACTTGCCGGACCCGTTCGGGCCCAGGAACCCGGTGACCCGGCCGGGCTTGATCTCCACCGACAGGTCGCTGACGGCGGCCTTGTCTCCGTAGCGCTTGGACAATCCTCGTATCGTGATCATCGATATCTCCCCCCGTTCGGTCCCTCGTGTCCCGCTGAAGGTAGGGCCCGCCCGGGGTCGCTCCCCACTGGCGAAGGTGGACTCCGCACCCCTGACTTTCGGCAGTACTCCCCTTAACTTTCGCTTAGGAATAAACCGATGAACGTCGATGCGTCCCTTAGCATCGAGACGCCTGGGCAAGCGCTTACCCACGGCTGACGCTCATCGATTGGAGCTCTCATGCGTGCACCACGCGGCAGGATCGTCCCGCTGTCCGGCGTCGCCCTCGCCGGCGCCCTGACCGCCACCGTCCTGCTTGCGCCGGGTGCCTCAGCGGCCACCACCATCACGGTGGCGGCCGACGGCAGCGGCAACTTCACCACCGTCCAGGCCGCGATCAACTCGGTCCCGGCGAACAACACCGCCGCGGTCACCGTCAACATCAAACCCGGCACCTACCGCGGCGTGGTCACCGTCCCCGCCAACAAGCCGTACGTCTCCCTGATCGGCACCGGCTCCGCCGCCAACCAGACGGTGCTCGTCGAGGGGCACGCGGCCGGCATGACCAACCCGAGCGGCGGCACCTACGGCACATCCGGCAGCGCGTCGGTCTTCATCCAGGCCAACGACACCACGGTCCGCAACCTGACCATGTCGAACGACTTCAACGAGGCCGCCGTCGAGCTGAGCGGCGAACAGGCCGTGGCCGTCAACACCTCGGGCGACCGGGTCGAGTTCGACAACGTCCGCATCCTCGGCAACCAGGACACGCTGCTGGTCAACGCCCCCAGCGCCAGCGCCGTCCGCCGGCTCTACGTGCGGAACTCGTACGTGGAGGGCGACGTCGACTTCATCTTCGGCCGCGGCACCATGGTCTTCCAGAACGGCACCGTGCACTCGCTGACCCGCGGCTCGTCGTCCAACAACGGCTACCTCACCGCCGCCGCCACCGACATCAACAACAAGTTCGGCTACCTGTTCTGGGGCACCACGCTGACCAGCAACGCCCCCGCGAAGACCGTCTACCTGGGCCGCCCGTGGCACCCGAGCGGCGACGTGAACGCCCGCGGCCAGGTGCTCTACCGCGGCGTGACCATGGGCGCCCACATCCGCGACGACCCGTGGACGGACATGTCCGGCTTTTCATGGAAAGACGCCCGGTTCACCGAGTACAGCAGCACCGGAGCCGGCGCCGCGGTCAACGCCAACCGTCCGCAGATGACAGCCGCGACCGCCGCCCAGTACGTGCCCACTGCCTACCTGGCCGGCACCGACGGCTGGAACCCGATCCGCTGACCACCCCGGCGCTGCGGACGGGCATACCAGGGGCATCAAAGGTTGCGGTGCCGCTGCCGGATCTTCGGTGAACTTCGCCACGGCAAAACGACCCACGCGGCGGAGCCCGACACGTTAGGGTCTGGCTGCCCGGTGGATATCGACATCGGCGCATGTTTTTAACGGGGAGGAATTTTTCATGCAGTTCATGCTGCCCGCGCGCCGCGCGGTGGCAATCGGGGCCGGTACGGTGCTGGCGCTCGCGCCGGCCGTGGCCGGGCATGCCGCACCTGCCGTTTCCACCGTTCGGGTTTCCCAGGCGGCGGACGGCGCCGAGCCCGACTCCAACTCGACCGACCCGGCCATCACGCCCGACGGCCGGTATGTGCTCTTCGGCTCCAACGCCACCAACCTGATTCCCGGCGACACCAACGGGGTTCGCGACCTGTTCGTCCGGGACGCCGCCACCGGCGAACTCGACCTGGTCACCCGTGGGCTCAACGGGGCACAGTCCAACGGCGCCGCTTACAACGGGCGGATCAGCGACAACGGACGGTTCGTCGCCTACTGGTCGGCCGCCTCCAACCTGGCGCCGGACGACACCAACGGGGTCGACGACATTTTCGTGTACGACCGGCAGACAGCCTCCACCACGCGGCTGCCGGGCGGTCTGTACGAGGCCACGTTCCCGGACATCAGCGGCACCGGCCGGTACGTCGCGTACTCGACGCGGTCCGCACTGCTGCCCGAGGACACCGACCTCTTCAGCGACCTCTACCTGTGGGACCGCACCACCAAGGCGGTCACCCTGCTGGTCGACGGCGGCGACGGCGAAAACTCCTCGCCGGTGATGAGCAGCAACGGCCGGTGGATCACGTTCACCTCGAGTTCCACCAACCTCACCAAGGACACGGTGGCCTCGGGCAACAACTCGTACCTGCTGGACCGCACCACCGGCACGGTCACCCTGGTGTCCAAGGCCAGTGACGGCACGCCGGCCTCGGTCGGATCGTATCCGCAGAGCATCAGCGACAACGGCCGGTACATCGCGTTCACCTCGGCAGCCACCAACCTGGTGGCCGGCGACGAGAACGGTGAAACCGACGTCTTCCTGCACGACCGGGTCACCGGCCGGACCGTGGCGGCCTCGTCCACGCCGGACGGCGCGACCGGTGACGGCGCCTCGTACGACCCGGACGTGAGCCCGGACGGCCGGTACGTGTCCTACTTCTCGCTGTCGCAGAACCTCACCGGCGAAGCGCTGCCCGAATGGGACATCCACACCTACCTCTACGACCGGGTGAACGGCACCAACACCGTGGTGTCGCTGCCGGCCGAGGGTGCGGGCAGCGGCGGCGGCTGGACCTCGGCGGTCTCGTCCGGCGGCCGGTTCGTCGCGTACGAATCCTTCGGCAACGGCCTTGTCGACGGCGACACGAACGACGAGATGGACATCTTCGTCACTCAGCTCTACTGATCTCCGTACGGTAACGTGCTTCATCGGCCGCTGTTGGGTCGGTGAAGCACGTCTTATTTCTGCCTTACGACACGCGCGAAGCCATTGACGCATCTGGATTATTGGCGGGCCAGTTCATCCGCCCGTGGAGACGTCCCGTGTCTAAGTCAGCTGCATCGCGACGATGGTTGCTCGGTGCTTTCGTTGTGGTGGTGACGATGGGCGGCACCGGCGCCCTCGCCCTGAACGCTGCGGCTGAAGAGATCCTGGTGTCCCCAGCGAAGCCGCCGGCGCCCGAGGCCGCACCGGTGGAGACCGATGTCGAGGAGACCGTGACCTCGGACGTCGCGCACACCCTCGGCCTGCTGGCCGGCGGATGCCTGGGCATCACGAGCGAGGAAGAGTCGCGGCTGGTCGAGGCCTGCACGGACGCTGCGGACCTGCAATTCTCCATGCTCAATGCCGTGTACGACCGATACGCCATCCCCGGCGACGCCGGCGACATCTGCCTGGACGCGTTCGAGGAATGCGGCCCCGCGCGGACGCCGCCCCCGACGCGAACCACCAAACCGAAGCCGTCGCCCACCGCCACGCCCACCGCCACACCCTCGGCGAAGCCGACCACCACGAAGCCGAGTCCCGAGCCGACCAAGCCGTCCGAAACGGCGGAGCCGTCGAAGCCGACCAAGCCGTCGGAGCCGTCGGAGCCGAGCGAGCCACCGACCCCGGCCCCCACCACCCCGACCCTCACCCCGCGAATCACGATCACCCCCACCACGGCGCCCCCCACCTCAAGGCCGCCGGCCACAACGCCGCCCACCACCCCGCCCACGCCCACAGAACCCGCACCCACAAAGCCCACCACCCCGCCCACGCCCACAGAACCCGCACCCACAAAGCCCGCGCCCACAGAGCCCGCCCCGACGACGCCGGCCGATCCCGCCTGCACCCTCCCGGCCGACACGATCCCCCTAATTACCGATAAATCGGATATGGGCGGCGAGCTGAACGGCCGAAATGGCGAGGACCAGCAAGGCCACGAGGAACGGGAAGGCCAGGACGACCGGGCGGACCGGGAGGACCGCGATGGCCGGGAGGACCGCGATGGCCGGGAGGACCGCGATGGCCGGGAGGACCGCGACGGCGACCAGGGAGCCGGCGATGAGGACACCCGGCTGATCGCCCCCGTCCCCGACGGCAGCGGCTTCTGGATCGCCTGGCCCGGCGGCGACGGCAAGATCTACCTGGGTCGCCTGAACTGCGCCGGCGAACTTACCGCCCCGCCCACCTCCTTCGCGGGCGTCGGCGTCAAAGAACTCCGCAGCGACGCCGACGGCGGCGAACTCCTGGTGATCCGCGAGGACGGCGCCGAGGACCGGATCCGCTTCGGCAACTGAGCACCGGCACCTGAGCATTGATCTTTTTCCTGTCGCCCGGCAACCTTTTCGCCGGACCGGACCACTACAGGTGTCCACCACACGCGACAGGAGAAGTTCCATGGCACCCACTCCCCGCGCCCGCCGGTTGCGCCGGCTGGCCGGTGTCGGCGCACTGGTCACCGCTGTGACGGCCGCCTTCGCCGTCACCATGACCGGCGCCGAGGCGGCGACCGTGTTCACCGCCGACTTCGAGTCTGGCAGCAGCGGCTGGTCGAAGTCGGGCGGCTCCTGGACGGTCACCGCCGACGGCTCGCAGACGCTCCGGCAGACGAACGCGGGCAGCGAGAACGCCCGGAACTTCGCGGGCGACGCCGCGTGGACGGACTACACCGTCACCGCTCGGGTCAAGCCGATCTCGTTCGGCTCCGGTGGATTCGCCGGCCTGCTGGCCCGCGCCAAGGGCTCGACCACCTTCTACCGGCTCGCGCTGCAGGGCGACCAGGCCCAGCTGCAGGCCGTCGCGAGCGGCAAGGTCACCGTGCTCGGCACCGCGTCCCGCACCATCGCGACCGGCACCTGGTACACCCTGAGCCTGACCGTGGCCGGCGCCAGCATCAGCGGCACCGTCGACGGCACCTCGGTGGGTTCGACCACCAGTTCGGTGAGCGCCACCGGCCGGATCGGCGTGCAGACCTCGTACGCCGCAGCGGGTTTTGATGATGTGACCGTGACCACCGGCAGCGGCAGCACCCCCACCACCCCGCCGACCACCCCGCCGACCACCCCGCCGACCACCCCGCCGACCACGGAGCCCACGACGGGCCCGACGACCCCGCCGACCACCCCGCCGACCAGCGGCGCCCTCTACGTCGCCCCGAACGGCAGTGCCAGCGCGGCCGGCACCGAGGCGGCCCCCACCACGCTGACCTCGGCCATCACCCGGATCGCGGCCGGCGGCACGATCTTCCTGCGCGGCGGCACCTACTCCTTCGCGCAGACGGTCACCATCGCGCCGGGCAACGACGGCACCTCGAGCGCCCGCAAGAAGCTTTCCGCGTACCCCAATGAGAAACCGATTTTGAACTTCTCGGCCCAGGCCGAGGACCCGGCGGCTCGCGGTCTGGCGATCAACGCCAACTTCTGGCACGTGTACGGGTTGATCGTGGAGCGGGCCGGCGACAACGGCATCTTCATCGGCGGCAGCAACAACATCGTCGAGCGGACGGTCACCCGCTTCAACCGGGACAGCGGCCTGCAGATCTCCCGGATCGCCTCGGACACCCCGAACAGCAACTGGCCCGCCAACAACCTGATCCTCACCTCGGAGTCGCACGACAACGCCGACTCGGACGGCGAGGACGCCGACGGCTTCGCGGCCAAGCTCACCTCCGGACCGGGCAACGTGTTCCGCTACACCGTCGCGCACCACAACATCGACGACGGCTGGGACCTCTACACCAAGTCCGACACCGGCCCGATCGGCGTGGTCACCATCGAGGACTCGCTGGCCTACAACAACGGCACCCTCTCCGACGGCAGCCAGGCCGGCGCGGGCGACCGCAACGGCTACAAGCTGGGCGGCGAGGACATCGGCGTGAACCACATCGTCCGGCGCAGCTTCGCGTACCGGAACGGCAAGCACGGGTTCACCTTCAACAGCAACCCGGGCACCATGACGATCTCGAACAACGTGAGCGTCGACAACGCCGAGCGGAACTTCAACTTCGACGGCGGCACCTCGGTGTTCCGCAACAACACGTCGTGCCGGTCCGGCAGCGGCACCAACGACCGGATCATCGGCAACTCGGACAGCTCGAACCAGTTCTGGTCGGGCTCGAACGGTTCCCGGTGCGCCACCCTCTCCGGCGCCTTCGGGTGGTCCTTCGCCGCGGACGGCCGCCTGGTCGTCACGTTCGGCGGAAGCCCGGTGACGCCGTAACCCAGCCACCGTAGGGGCAGGGGCGGGCCGGTAGCGGGGAGCTGCCGGCCCGCCCGTCTATCCGGTGAGCTGTCCGGCCAGCCGGTACCGCTCGGTCAGGTCGTCGGCCGGCAGCGGCCGGGCGAAGTGGTAACCCTGCGCGGTGTTGCAGGCCAGCGCCGCGAGCGCGGCCACCGTGGTGGGGTCCTCGACGCCCTCGGCCACGACCGCGAGGCCGAGGTTGTGCCCGAGCGCGATGGTGGACGCGACCAGGGCGTGACTGCTCGGATCGGCGACCATGTCGGCCACGAACGACCGGTCGATCTTCAGTTCGTCCACCGGCAGCAGCTTGAGGTAGCTCATCGAGGAGTACCCGGTGCCGTAGTCGTCGATCGACGTCTTCACGCCGAACGCCCGGATCCGGCGCAGCGCCTCGATCGCGGTGGTCGGGTCGCTCATCACGCTGTGCTCGGTGACCTCGATGCAGAGCAGTTCCCCCGGCACCCCGGCGGACTCCAGCGCCTCGGCCAGCCGGTCCGGGAAGCTCAGGTCGAGCAGGCTGCGGGTGGAGACGTTGACCGCCACCGGCACCCGGTGCCCGGCGTCCAGCCAGCGCCGGGCCTGCTGCAGCGCGAGCGCCAGCACCCGGTCGGTGAACCGGTGGATCAGGCTGGTCGTCTCCAGCACCGGGATGAACTCGTTCGGCGGGACCATGCCCTTGGTCGGGTGCTGCCAGCGGGCCAGCGCCTCGACGCCGGTCAGTTCGCCGGTGCCGACCGCGATCTTGGGCTGGTAGTGCAGGGTGAACTGGTCCGGGTCGTCCAGGCCGCGGCGCAGGTCGCCGAGCTGGGTGAGCCGGGCCGCCGGGTCCAGGTTGTGGTCCACGGTGAACCGGCGGAACCCGTCGTGCTGCTGCTTCGCGTCGTGCATGGCGATGTCGGCGTTGCGCAGCAGGGCGGCCACCTCGGTGTCCGGTCCGGCGGTCGCGGCGCCGATGCTGATCTCCAGGTCGACGGTGATGTCGTCGAGCAGGAACGGCTGGTCGAACGCCTCGCGCAGCCGGACCGCGACGGTGTCCCCGTCGTCCGTGGCGCCCGGGCGCAGCAGCACCGCGAACTCGTCGCCGCCGAGCCGGGCCACCAGGTCGGCCTCGCGGACCGAGGACGCGAGCCGGCGGCCGGCCTCGATCAGCAGGTGGTCGCCGATGCGCGGGCCGAGCTGGTCGTTGACCTCGCGGAAGCCGTCGATGTTCACGGTCAGCACGGTGGGCAGGCCGGCCTCGTCGGCGGTGTCCAGCGCGTGCTGGGTGTGCGAGGTGAACGCGGCCCGGTTCGGCAGGCCGGTCAGCGCGTCCGTGGTGGCCAGCAATTCGACCTGGCGGCGGTGGGTGCGCGTGGACCGTGCGAACCACACCAACACCAGAAGGCTCAGCACGAACGTGACCAGGCTGCCCCAGGCCAGCCGCCGGGAGTCCCGCTCGGCCGACGCCTGGTGCTGGATGTAGCTGGCCAGGTGCTGGTTCTGCTTGTCCAGCAGGCGGTCCATGATCCGCGCGTACGCGGGCTCGATGACGGTCTTGAGCGTGTTGCGGGCGCCGGTCACCTCGCCGCGGTCCAGCTGGGTGAGGTACCAGTTGATCTGCGGGCGCAGGTTGAGCTGGCGGGACGCGAGCGCGCCGGCCTCGCGGGCGTTCGCCCGGTCGATCGCGGCGATGTGCAGGGTGGCCGCGTACGTCTGCTGGTCGGCCGCCAGGACCTGCTGGCGTTCCGGCCCGTCCGGGTCGTTGATGGTGGCCCGGATCAGCGCCATCTCCCAGGCCGACCGGTACGCGGCCTGCTGGTACGCGGCCACGTGCCCACCGGCCACGCTGACGTCCCGGACCAGCAGGTTCTGATGCCAGCTCGCCGCCAGCCCGTACCCGGACAGGACGACCAGCGTGCCCGCCAGCCCCGCGGTCACCCAGTGCCGGGTCCGCTCGGGGCGGGCCTGCCGCCGTGTTGGAACCATCGTCGCCCTCCGCTGCCGGATCCGCACAACCGTCTCGCACCCTCACCATCGGCAGGGCGGGCGCCAGATGCGCCGGGACAAAGTTGCGAATCGGTAGCACGCCGACGCGGGCTAAGGCTGATTCCGGAAGCAGGTGCGGCCCAGACCGCCGGCGCCGCCAGGGAACTGGCGGATCTGGCCGGCGGCCTGGGCCGCACGATGACTCACTTTCAGGTGTGGCAGTCCGGATCAGTAGCCGTAGCGGCTCTTCAGGTGACGCCACCAGTCGCGGAACATCCAGGCGTCGAACTCCGTGATCGACTGGGAACTGCCGGCCTTCATGATGAAGTTGCTGACACCGCTCGGGGTCCAGTCGTAGAAGTCGTCCAGACCCCAGGTGTGCCCGATTTCATGTAGCAGGATTGTCATGTTGGCCGTGCCCAGGCTGTTCATGAAGTACTCGCGGCCCATGCGCTGACCCCAGTCGCCGCCGGCACCGCCGCCGAAGCCGTCGGTCAGCCACAGCGACTGGTCGTAGTGCCGGGCCACGCCGCCCGGGCAGTTCGGGTACTGCCCGTTCTGGTTGAAGAAGCGGCCGCACGGTGCCGAGCACTGCGGCGCGTTCTCCCGGATGTCGTTGACGTAGATGTCGACCGACGTGTCGGTCCACTGGAGCTGGGAACGGTTGCGCACGGCCCAGCCGACGACCCGGATCGGCACGTCGGTGTACGGCCAGGCGTTGTGCCCGACCAGCTCGTCCATCCACTTCTTGTACTGCTCGGCGACCTTGGCGTGGATCTGGTCCCGCTGCGCGGCCGTCACGTTCGCCGAGGAGTCCCAGCGTACGCAGTAATTGATGTAACCCCGGTTGGCCATGACCTGGTCCCAACCGTAGTTGCGGAACCCGTACAGGTTGCCGCCGTTGTACGTCTGCTCCTGGTGCTGCCAGACCTGGTTGAGGGGAGTCACCAGGTTGGAGGGCGGGCTCCAGGTGGCCGGCGCTGCCTGCGCCGCCATCGGAGTCATCGTGATCGCCGCGAGCGCGGCGACCAGGGCGGCCAGGAGGGTCCGCACCGTTCGTCGGGTCCTCACGAGACCTCCTCTTCCGTTCGGGGGGTACGGATAGATGTCAATCAATAAGGCAGAGTGCCCGACGAAAACCTTTTCGGCAACCCGGGCATCGAGCTGGCCACTCGCCCGAAACCTTTTCGGCACACCCGGAACCGGGGACCCGCCGGGCGCTGGCACCGCGATCAGGCATGGCCCGGCCCGCTCTGGCAGGCGTCGGCCACAATGGCGCGATGCGCAAGAGCGTCCTGGCCGGCCTGGTATTCGCCCTGCTGGCGCTGTGCGGCGCGGTTCTCACCCTGCGGATCTGGGTCCAGGCCGGCGAGATGCGCGATCTCCGCGACCGTCACCTGGCCGCCGCCGAACTGCTTGCCGGCCAGGCCGCCGGCCTGGACGCCACCGGTCAGTCCGAGGCCGCGGCCACGCTCCTGACCGAGTCCCGCCGGCGCGGCACATCGGCCGCCCGCATCGACGCCGACCTGACCGAGGCCGGCTACTCCGGCGGCGGCACCGCGGCCGGCATGCTGCTGTTCGGCTCGCTGGCCGCCTGGCTGCTGCTGCGTCAGCGCCGCCTCTATCACGACGTCGCCCCCGACGAGCCGCAACCCGCCCTCCTGCCGGCCGAGCCCGCCGCGTCCACCATCTTTTTGTCGTACGCCCGAGCCGACCGCGACGCGGTGCTGAAGGTGCACGCCGCCCTGGCCGCGCGCGGCCGGGACATCTGGGTGGACTGGACCGGCATCCCGCCCACGGCCGACTGGATGGACGAGATCGTGCGCGCCGTCGAACGCTGCGACGCGATGCTGTTCGCGCTGAGCCCGCACTCGCTGCGCTCGACCGTCTGCCGCCAGGAACTCGACCACGCGCTGGCGGCCGGCAAGCGGGTGCTCCCGGTCCTGCTGGCCGACGTCGACGACGAGTCGATCCCGGACGCCCTGCGCCCGATCAACTGGGTGATGTGCCGCACCGGCGAGGAACGGGAAGCCGCCGTCGACGCCGTCATCAGGGCCGTGGACCTGGAC
This sequence comes from Paractinoplanes rishiriensis, assembly GCF_016862375.1. Classification (GTDB taxonomy): domain Bacteria; phylum Actinomycetota; class Actinomycetes; order Mycobacteriales; family Micromonosporaceae; genus Actinoplanes; species Actinoplanes rishiriensis. Next base: position 39,170 of record NZ_BOMV01000078.1, read on the forward strand.
CTGGACTGGGTTCAGCTGCACACCCGCCTGCTGGTCCGGGCCCGCGAGTGGCAGTCCGCCGACCACGACCCCGGCTACCTGATCGCCGGCACCGACCTGCGCCGGGCCCGCGCCGCCGTGTTGTCAGCGGCCGCCCGCACCCCGCCCCTGCTCCCCCTGCACCACCAGTTCGTCAACGCCGCCGAACGCCACGCCGCCGCACAGGGCCGCCGCCAGCAGCGCGGCGTCTACCTGGCATCGCTGGCCTTCGGCATCCTGTTCCCCGCGGTCGTCTACTCGGTGGCCTTCGACGACATCAGCGAATCCGGCCTGGTGCGCCTGGCCCCGGTCTGGATCCTGGCCCTGGTCTTCGGCCTCACCGGCATCACGGCCCGCCGGGCAACCTGGCGCCGCCCGCTGCTGGGTGTGCTGGCGGGCGCGGGCGTGCTGGTCGCCTTCTTCGGGGGCATCTTCCCGGCCCTCTAGTCTAGCGCTCCATGAGTTCGCGGACTCTGCGGCGCACCCGGGCGATCCCCTCCGCGCTGTTGAACGCGGCGAACCGCGGCCACAGAAACACGAGAATGGCGAGTTCCTCGGCCACCAGGGCGGACTCCAGCGCCCGCCGGTCACCGGGCCGGCCGTCCAGATAGGCGTCGAGCAGCGCCGCGGGCACCCGCACGCCGGCCGGAGTGGCCCGCACGCTGAGCAGGGCGAGATCGGCGACGGGCCGCCCGATGCCGGTCGCCTGCCAGTCGCAGAACGCGAGTTCACCGGCCGGGTCCACGATGTTGCCGGTGTGGCAGTCACCGTGGATGAACGCCGTCGGCACCGAGCTGATCCGTTCCGCCAGCTCGCCGCGGCGGGCGATGAGCTGCGGCACTTCCGGCCCCCAGAAGGCGGAGATCTGCTCCAGATCCGGATCGGTCAGGGCCGCCCGGAGCACATCCGGACCATCCCAGCCCTGATCCTGCGGCACCGGCATGGCGTGCAGCGCGGCCAGCTCCCGCCCCAGCCGCGACCACATCTCCACCGTCCACGACCCGGCCGCCCGCACCTCGCCGGCCGCCTCCAGCAACAGCGCGACACCTTCCGCACCATCAAAAAAGTCCACAATTGCCGGCGTACGCACCGGCACAACCGGCGCGATTTCCTGGTAGAAACGCAGCTCCCGCCGAGCCGCTGCCAGCGCATCCGGCCCCAGCGCGGCCGGCGTGGTCTTGAGATAGGCGGCCCGGCCGTCCGCCGTCCGCACCGCACGCACCCCGGCACCGGACCGGGACTCGAGCCCTTCGTCGCCGCTCCATCCATCGATAGATATAGATGTAAGCGGTAGACTTCCGACTCCGCGTCCGGGAGGAATCACCATGATCTCCACTATCTCCGGCCTGCGCTGGGCTGCCCTGACGTCCGCGTTCCTGCTGCCCGCCCCGGCTGCAGCCGCCGCACCGGCCGCCGACCCGGCACCGGTCGAACAGGTCGCCATCGACATCCTCGCGGTCGAGGGCTCCGGCTGTCCGGCCGGCACGGTCACGATTTCGGCGCTGCCGGACAACGCCGGTTTCCAGCTGCACCACACCGACTACCGGGCCGCGGCCGGCCGTCGAAACTGTCACGTCGAGCTCGCCGTGGACGCTCCGGCCGGCTTCGCCTATGCCATCATGCACGCCGGATACCGGGGCGAGTTGCAGGTGGGGCCGGGCGCCTCCACGGCGCTGCGCCCCACCTTCCACTTCACCGGCCGAGCGCCCCTCATTCTCCAGCGGCACACGTTCACCGGCCCTCTCGACGGCGATTGGCAGGTCACCGACGACGTCGAGCCCGCCGCCCGCGCCTTCTCCTCCTGCGAACAGCTCCAGAACCTCCACATCAATACCGACCTACGCGCGATCGCAGCCGACCCGCCCGCCCAGCCAAGCTGGATCTCGCTCGCCCACGCCCTCTTTGAGTTCGAGTGGCGGCGCTGCTGACCGCTGTTCACTCCCCCAGCAGGCCGACGAGAACCCGCGACACCGTGTCCGCGAAGCGGGGCGCCGGCACCAGCGGACCGCCGGTCAGCGCCGCGGTCAGGTGGGGGTGCCGGCCCGCCTCGATCGCGTGGGCCAGATATGCGCCCTGCCTCTGATGGGCAGCGGAGCCACCGTTGAGCTCGCTGAGGACGAGCGCGGCGGTGAGCGTGTTCATCACGGCGAACGTCTCCAGCTTGCGGCTCACCTCGGCCGGGTGCCCGGCGAGGACCGCCAGGACGTGCTCCAGCAGGTCGGTGCCGTGCGGGCCGAGCGCCGAGCGGGTGAGCACCAACTCGGGCAGCCAGCCGTGCCGCCGCATCAGCTCGCGTCCCTGCCGGCACACCGCCAGCAGGCCCGGCAGCCAGGGGCCGCCCGGCGCGGGCAGCTGATATCCGGCCGCCACCTCGTCGGTCATCAGGTCGAGCAGGTCGTCCCGGCTGTCGACGTAGCGGTAGAGCGACGCCGCGCCGGTGCCCAACTCGGCGGCGACCCGGCGCATCGAGACCGCGGCCAGCCCCTCCCGGTCGGCCAGCGCGATCGCCGCCGCGGTCACCTCCGCCCGGGACCGCTCGGCGGGCCGGCCCACTCCCGTACGCCGTTCCCGAAGCCAAACCGGCACCGCCTCCATGCCACCCCTCTCGATGGCGCCCACCCTACCGTTCCGGTTACAGTGTTCGCGAACGACGTTCCCGAATTAGCGAGGCAGAGATGATCCGGATCCCGCACACCGCGCGCAACGGCGACGTGCACCTCGCGGCCGACGACCTCGGCGGCGCCGGCGGCGATCCGCTGCTGCTGATCATGGGGCTCGGCGTCTCCCGGTTCTTCTGGCCCGACGGCCTGGTCGCCGCGCTGATCGACACGGGCTTCAGCGTGGCCTCGTTCGACGGCCGCGACGCCGGCGGCTCCACCCGCTTCGACGACGCCCCGGCGGCCAACCCGGTGACCGCGCTGTGGCGCCGGCGCCCGCCCGCCTACACCGCCGAGGACATGGCCGACGACACCGTCGCCGTGCTCGACGCGCTCGGCTGGCGGCGCGCCCACCTCTTCGGCATCTCCCAGGGCGGCCTGGTCGCTCAGCGCACCGCGCTACGCCACCCGGCGCGGGTGCACACCGTGACCTCGTTCGCCGCCATACCCAGCGACGTCCGCGGCGCCGCCGTCCTGCGCTACGTACGCCTGCCCTTCCTGGCCCGCCTGACCCGCATGCGCCACCCCGCCGGCCGCGACGGCGACGTAGCGGCCGGCCTGGCGCTGTTGCGGGCGGTCGCCTCGCCCGGCTACCCCTTCGACGAGCCGGACGCCCGCCGCCGCGTGGAGCGCGAACTCGACGCCGGGCTGCCCAGCGGTGTCCGCGACAGCCGCGCCCAGGCCCGGCAGACCGGCGCCACCTGGCACGGCCCGCGCCTGCGCGAGCTCCGCGCGCCCATCCTGGTGCTGCACGGCGAGCAGGACCCGCTGATCCGCCCGGCTGCCGGCCGCCGCATCGCCGCATCGGTGCCGGGCGCCCGCTACGTCGAGCTGCCCGGCACCGGCCACGACCTGCCCCGGGAAATCTGGCCGGCAGTGGTCCGCGAGATCCGCGCCCGGGCCGGGTGATCAGTCGGCGCGCAGGTGGCCCTTGCAGGTCTGGCCGTTCGCGTCGCTGACGCTGCCGTCCGGGCAGGTGGTCCGCGACCAGACGACCTTGACCAGCGACGCGCCGGTCAGGTCGGCCCCGGTGAGGTCCGCGCCGGTCAGGTCGGCGCCGTCCAGCTTGGCGTTGCGCAGGTCGGCGTCCCGCAGGAACGCCCCGGTGAGACGGGCGTTGCGCAGGTCGGCCGTGACCGTTTTGGCCGGCGGGTTGGCGGCCCAGGCGAACGCGACCACGCCGGCCGCCACGACAGCGCTCGCCACCAGCAGCCGCCGCAGGCACCGGTCGAAGGTGGCGGCCAGCGTCTCGTGGCTCGCCATGCTCTCGATCGCGTCGACGCGCTGATCCATCGCCGCGATCTTCCGGTCCAGGTTCGGGTCGGCGCCGGGCTTGCCGAGCTGGTCGACCAGGGCCTGCCGGCGATCGATCAGCTCCTGCGGGCCGGCGACACCCTGCAAGTATTTCGGCCGCCGCCGGAAGAACTCCACCGCCCGGCAGAAGCGGGGCTCGGGCGTCGCCCAGTTCTCGGCGAGGTCGGCGATCAGCACGCCGACCGGGAGCAGCACCCGGACCGCGCCGGTGATCGCGAACACCACGGCGGCCAGGGCCAGCACCGCACCGGAGACGGCCACCCAGAGCCGGGCGGTGGCCACACTGGTGGGCCATCCCACCTCGAGCCGGCCGATGCTGGAGAGCTGGCTGCCCGCGATCAGCGCCGCGCCGACCGCGGCCAGTCCGGCGATGAACCACTTCGCGGTGTCCCGGATGCGTTCGTTGCCCGCGACGATGGGGTCAGGCACGGCCTCCGGCGCGGTCATGTCGCGCCCTCACCCGGAATGTGCGGGCCGGGTGACCACGATCGGCGGCAGGTCGTCGTCGCCGATCCCGGTGATGCGCGGCACGGTGTGCACGTCGGCGAAGCCGCCGGAGACGTCGCCGACGCCGTCGGCCCGCTCGGTCAGCGGCCGGTCGACGGCCACCGGCCGGCCGTAGTAGGTGAGGACCGTGGTGATCACGCCGACCGACAGCGGCGCGTCTGCCTCGACGGTCGGTCCCGAGGTGACCTGCTGCGCCGGGTAGCTCAGCACGAGCCCCTCCGCCGTCAGCTCCGCCCCGAAGAGCGGCGCCACCAACGGCGTGGCGCTGTCGTCGGGAAAGGCGACCAGCAGGGGCTGCGTCAATCCCTCCGATATGTACACAGCTCCGACCCGTCCGAGTAACTCGCCGTCGGCGGAACGGACCTCAATCGACCGCAGACGGCTGGCGTCGGGAACTTGCATGGTCACCTTCCGCGAGCGATTGGCTACGATGACTTCCTGGCTTCAGCATGAGGAGCTTACTTGTCCGAGCCGTCGCAGGAGCCGCCGCGCGTGCGACCCGGAGACACGGACGGCTTCACCAACCCGATTCTCTACATCGAAGAGTTGCGCCGCATCCCGCTGAACCGTTCACGGGCCCCGGCGACCGGCACCGCCCTGGTCTTCCGCACCCGCTCGGGCCGGCTCCGCGCGCCGGCCGGCGGTTACACGGCCGGCGAGATGTTCCTCCTCGGTCCTCGCACCGGCTACCGGATCGATGTCACACCGCATGGCTTCTGGGCGTCGTTCGAGGTGGGCACCGCCTTCGCCGTCGACGTCGTGGGACGGTGGACGGTCGTCGACCCGATCGAGGTGGTGGCCAACCGGATCAGCGACCCGGAATATGCCTGCACCGCCGCCCTGTGCGACCGGATGGCCGCCGCCCTCCCGGTCAAGGCCGACGACCCGGAGGCCGTACGCGAGCGGCTCACCGCGGCACTCGCCGGCGAGGTGGCGGTCACCGGCGGCGTACGCCTGGACGAGCTGCGGGTCGACGTCGGGGTGGCCGAGGTCCTCACCGGCGAGCGGGTGCTGCAGATTCTGGTCGCCGAGGAGGACGTGGAACCCGGCGACCCCGACGGCACCGAATCCGGTCAGCTCCTGCAGGAGCTGACCGAGCTGGCCCGGCAAGGGCTCGACGAGCACGGCGCCGGCGGCAAGGCCGGCCGGGCATTGGTCCGCTTCCACGAGTTGGTCACCCGGATGGGTGAGATGCTCCCGCCCGGCGAGCGGCAGGTCCACGATGATCACAACGAATGACGTGCTGGGCATCTTCGACCGGCTCCTGGTCTGGTTGCCGGAGCACCTGGACTGGCTGCCCGCCGAGACCGCCGGCTATGCGGTGGTGCCCGCCGTCGTGGTGGTGATCCTCGTGGTGCCCGCGCTGATCGTGCGCCGGGTGCTGCCCTGGATCGGGCGGTACCTGGTGGTGCCGGCCGTTGTCGTTCTGGCCGGCGCGGCGACGGCGGTCATGCTGGTCGTCGATCTCGTGTGCACCGGCGCCTTCCGGCTGCTGGGGCTGCCGCTGACCGGCGCTCACTACGCGATCGGCGACTGGACCATCGGAGGCGCACGGGCCGTCCGGCGGGCCACCCGGTACCGGGTGCACCAGGCCGGGGCGTGGCTGCGCCGGTTCAGCCGTCTGCTACTCCTGCTGGCCGGGGTCGTGGCCGTGGTGATGTGGAGCCGGGGATACTGCGCGCGGAATCCCGCGGGCGGCTGCGCCGAGCCCATCGGCCAGTGGTGGCACGCGGTCGACGCGGCGCTCCGCGACCTCGCGGCGTCCTGGGCATGACCGTCAACCACGCCCGTTCAACCGGGCCAGCAGCGGCAGGGTCTTGCGCCAGAGCCGGCACTCCACCCTCTCCCACCAGCTCGCCGTGGGCGCCCGGGAGAGCAAAAGCAGGAGAGCGTACGTCTCGGCGAGCTTGTCGGCGCGCAAGCCGTGCTCGACGGCTGCTCGCAGCCGCAGCACGACGGGCAGGCCGGCGTCGAGGGCGATGACTCGCAGGTCGTCGGCGTCGACATAGGTGAACAGCGCGGAGAGGATCCCGTGCCGCTCCTTCATCGGCGCGTGCCCGGCCCGCATCCACCGGTCCAGCAGCGCGGTCACGTCGCCGGTCCGGCCCGGCACCTTCCGGGCATAGTCGACCAGCAGGCCGATGCGCCTCGACCACGGCTCCTGGCCGTCCGATGCCAGCAGGGTCACGGCGTGCCACGAGAGCGGCTCGGTGGGCGGAACGCGAGACTGCCCCGCGGGGGACGTCAGCCAGCCCCAGGACGGCAGCATCGCCATCAGGGAGCGGGAGCGCCAGTCAATCGGGCGGGCACGGACGTATCGCCCGATGGCCGAGGTGCCCAGCACCACGCCGGCCGCGGCGGTCACGTTGCGGACCGCCAGCATGGTCCAGGTGTCCCCGGGGACCGGGCGCGACACCACCGCCCGCCACGTCTTCTCCTCCCACTCGTCGCCCGCGTCGAGGCTGTCCGGCGAGGACCAGTCGGTGCGGCTGTCCTCCAGGTAGAAGGAGAGCAGAAGGCCGGCTTCCTCGCGCTCCGCCTCCGGCCGGTGCATGTCGAGTGCGCGACGCAGCAGTGCGGCAGCGGCGGCCGGGATCTGGTCGTGGCGGCGCAGAATCTCCATGGCCTCCATGCGGATGCCCAGGTCGTGGGCGGTCTCGACGAACTGGGCGAGCCGCTGGACCGCGTGCAGCCGCTCGTGCCGGGGCGCCACCTCGACGATCACGGAGAGCGCCTGCAGCCGCTCGATGTCCCGCAGGCCGGTTTCGTAGGCGAGTCTGAGCAGCTCGACCAGGCCAACCTCGTGATCGGCCGGATTTTCGCTGGTGACCAGCACCCGGCCCGCCTCCGCCCGCTTGCGGACCGAGAGCAGGTTGTCGCCGATCATCCGGACCACCCGGGTGGCGTCCCGGGTCCGCTGCAGAATGGCCCGCAGCGCCTCCCGCACCGCCGGAATCGTCGGGTCGGCGGCCTTCGTCTCCGCGCGCGCCGGAACCTCGACCTGTCGCACCGCCGCCTCGGCCAGCTCGATGATCTCCCGGGTGCCGCCGGAGGCGAGCACCCCGCCGTCCTGGATCATCGCCGCCGCCTGCCGCAGGTGCGGATACTGCCGTTTCTCGCCGGGCTCCATCAGCGCCTCGACGACCGGCCGGGTGTCGTGGCCCGCGTCGCCCCAGGCGGCGAGCACGAACAGGCCGAGGCTGTCCGGCCGGGCACTGCGCACCTCCTGCAGCCACTCGGCCGGGTCGAACTCGCCGACCAGAAGCAGCGAGGCTAGATACTCGGCGAAGCTCTGATGAATGAAGACCAGGTCGTCGCCGTAGATCGCGACCAGCCCGGTTTCCACGAGCAGGTCACGGACGTGCTCGGCGGAGACTCCGAACGGCAGGCGGGAATATCGGTCGCGGATCCAGTCGGGCAGCGCGTCGCTCAGCCGGCGGGCGTACTTGAGGTATTGCACCGCCAGGAAGCTCAGGCAGGGGAGCCGGTCCTCGAGCAGCCGCTCGCCGAACTCCTCCGCGGCCCGGCCGAGCGGGGTCAGCTGGTCGTGCAGGGCCCGCCGCACCCCGAGCCGCTGCACGCGAAGGGTCAGCAGTACCCGGACGAACGTCTCGTAGAGGCCGGCCCGGTCGAGGGGCAGCGGCAGGGTTGGCTTCTCCTCGAAGACGATCGCCGCGATCGTCGCCAGCAGCGGCACCTCCACCAGCGGGGCGAGCCCGGCGGTGGCGATCGCATCGAGGAAGTCGGCCGGCTCGACTGCTGACTGCTCCGCGCCGACCGGGCGGAACCAGTTGCCGGCGAACTTCTTCACCCGTTCCCAGTCGAAGGGGCGCAGGTCGTATTCGCCGAAGCGCTTGGTGCGGTCGCTGCCGCTCAGCCCGGTGCGCAGCAGGGTGAACTCACGCTCTTCCAACGGCCGGCTGGCCACCAGGAACCGGGTGTTGGAACCGTACCGGCCGACGCGGCTCGCCAGGACGGACATCAGCTCGCGACGGGTCTCCCGGTCATGCACCTCGTCCAGGCCGTCGACCAGGATCAGCCAGTCGGCGCCCGGAGCAGGCGGCCGTTCGAAATACTCCGGGGCGATCACGGAGTCGAGCCGGCCACCCAGATCGTTATGGACTGCGCGGGCGAGCAGCACCGGCCAGGAGCCGCGTTCCAGCAGGTCCTGCGCCGCGGCGTAGACCGCCACCACCCGGCCCAGCGGCGGCTCCGCCGCGCCGTCCGGCTCCTGCAACCACCAACTGGCCGAGGTGGCGACGAGCTGCTGGATCAGGGTGCTCTTGCCGCCACCCGCACCGCTGACGATCAGAGCGTTACGGTGCCGGTGCAGCAGATCGATCGGACTGATCTGCTCGGGCTCCAGGTCGCGCCGCGTCTTGTGTGGCTGGGTTCGCTGTTCGACGTAGACACTGGTCAGGGGCGGCGGTTCGCGCCTGGTCAGCGAGGCCACCCGATAGGGGTAGCGCTGGGCAACCTCGCGCTGGGCGGTGAGCAGCATGTGCAGCGGTGTGCCGGCCCGGGGACGCACCAACGTCGGCAGGTCCCGCATGTGGGCGCGGAGCACGGCCTTGTGCAGCCGATACGACTTTTTGATCTCCCAGGCCGGGATCATGTACGCGCTGCTGCCCTTGGCCAGCCTGGCGGACTTCAGCATCCCCCGGACGTTGTCCGAGCCCTCGCGCTCCACGACCGGCGAGCCGCTCATGCCCGGCACGATGTAGCTGTCGCTCAGCAGCAGGTAGCGGTCGGCCTCGCCGAGCACCGGAACCATGCGGCGCTCCAGTGCCACTCCCCCGGTGGGATTGAGCGTGCTGAAGCCCTCGATGAAGAATTCGCGGAGGTCGCGCCCGACCGCACTCGTCTCGAGAAAAACGCGGGGATTGTCGAGTGTCTCGACGCCGATGAACGCGATGTCGGGGCCCGGGTAGGAACCACCGGCCCCGGCGCGGCTCGGCGGATCCCGCACCAGCACCCGGCCCGGCAGGTCGGGGCCGGACCAGCCGATCACGACGTTCTCGTGATGCTCGACCACGTGGGCGCAGGTCACGACGGTGCGCTTGGCCACGAAGAAGCCGGTGCCCCGGTAGACGCCGTCCTCGGTACAGATCTTGACGAGGCTCGGGCTGGGCGGTGCGAGCCAGGCATCGAGATCGCCCATCGGACTCCTCACCGGACTGTGGACAAACGGGGGTCGCCGGTCCGGTACGCACCGGCGCGGCGCCGGTCGAGGAAGCGTCGCGAGAACAGCGCCGCAGGGGCCCGATTCTCTCCGGACCCCTGCAACGCCGCAAGCGACGGCAATGTCGCATTACTTACCGGTGGTGTCAGCCGTTGTTGTCGATCAGGCTGGCGATCTCGTTGTAGATGAGGTGGGCCTTGGCGCCCTGGTTGGACGGGCAGCCGCCGAGGTGGTGCAGGGCGACCACGCGGTGGCTGCCGTTCAGCACCGGGGAGCCCGAGTTGCCGCCCGAGGTGTCGCAGCTGTAGCTGATGTTCCAGGTGTTGTAGTTCGCGCTGCGCACCGAACAGGTCGCGCCGTTCTGGGCGTCCTCGTAGATCGCCACCCGCTTCGCGGTGCCGTCGCCGTGTCCGGGGATGTAGATGCGGGTGCCGGCGGTGGTGGCGGCCGTTGCCAGGAACAGCGTGCCGAAGCCCTGGATGGCGGCGAAGTTGTTCACCGAGTACAGGGTGTAGTCCAGCTGGTTGGAGCTGCCGCTGCTCACCTTGTAGAGGGTGGCGCCGCTGACCTTGGTGCCCGCACCGGGATTCGAACCGCCGCACGTGGCGCACTGGTAGTTGAACTGCATCTCGCTGCCGCTGACCGCGGACTGCGTCGAGAAGCAGTGTTTGTTGGTCAGCATCCGGTTGGTGTTGCCGACCCGCCAGGTGGTGCACCGTCCGCCACCGCTGATCAGCAGCCGCGCCACCGCACCGGCCCGGGCGTACTCGGTCGGGTGGCTGCTCTGGTAGCAGACCACGTCGCGGCGGGCGTCGGTGCTGCACACCGACATGGTGGACATGTTGTACTGCGCGATCTCCGCCTGGTCGTAGCCCCGCCAGAAGCGGTCGACGGTCACCGAACTGGCGGTGCGAACCCGGTTGCTGTGCAGGGTCACCACCGCGGTGTCGCCCTCCACCGACATGGCCCAGAAGCCCGGCTGCCCGTCGGTGGTGAAGTCCGAGCCGGTGGCCCGATTCAGGTCACGGTCGTACCGGTAGCTTTCCCGGCCGTCGGGGCTCGACACGGTCAGATAGTCGCCGCGTGCCAGTCGTACGGCATTGAAATGGACTTTGATGTATGTCGCACCGGGATGCCGAATGATCTGGGCGCGCCCACTGCCGGAGTGGGACATCGCGACGCTGAGGGTGCGCAGCTCGCCGACCGTGGTGACGCCCTCCGCCGAGAACTGATCCGATTCCGGCGCGCGCTCCGAGGCGGGCGCGGGCGATGGGACTGATGGGACGTCGGCCCGGGCGGGCGACATCGGAAGCAGAGCCAGCCCGAGCGTGAGGGCTCCGGCCGCGACCGCCGCCTTCCGCAACCAGCGCAGATCGTGTGCCATGGTTGTTCCTTCCCAGGAAATGCACCGGTAGGTGATTCCGCCTGTGGGTGACCGAACAATTTGGCGTCACGCTACGAGCAATACATTTACCCAGGTAGATATCGCTTGGCTCATACGATGCCAAGCTGGAACGCGGTACCTGCCGGCTGACGGGTCAGAGCCGGAACTGGCCGACCAGTTCCTCGAGTTCGTGGGAGATCGTCGCCAGCTGCTCGGCGGTCTGGCGGGACTCGGTCACGCCGTGGGAGGTCTCCTGCGCCGCCAACGCGACGGCCGAGATGCCCGAGGCGATCTGATGGGAACCGGTGGCCGCCTCGACGATGTTGCGGCTCATCTCGGCGGTGGTCGCGGTCTGTTCCTCGACCGCCGCCGCGATCGTGGTGGAGTGCTCGTTGACCTCGCCGATGATCCCGGCGATCCGGTTGATCGCGGCGACCGCGGCGCCGGAGTCCTGCTGGATCGCCTGCACCCGGCGGTCGATGTCCACGGTCGCCCGCGCGGTGGCCTGCGCCAGGTCCTTCACCTCGCCGGCCACCACCGCGAAGCCCTTGCCCAACTCGCCGGCGCGGGCCGCCTCGATGGTGGCGTTCAGGGCGAGCAGGTTGGTCTGCTCGGCGATCGACGTGATCAGGGTGACCACCTCGCTGATCTCGCCGCTGGACCGGCCGAGGCGGTCGATCGTGTCGCCGGCCTCCCGGACGCTGTCCACGCCGCCGGCCGCGACGGCGGCGGCCCGGCCCGCGCCGTCGGAGATCTCCCGGATGGCCGCGTTCATCTCCTCGGTGCCCGCGGCCACGACCTGGACGCTGCGCGACACCTCATCGGCCGAGGACGCGACGTCGTCCGACTCGCCGGACGCGTTGGTGGCGGCCTGCGCGATCCGGGCCGACGTGGCGGTCAGCTCGGTCGCCGCCTCGGCCAGGGAGCGGCTGTTGTCGCCGATCGCCCGGAACGAGGAGCGCAGGACGTCGAGTGTGCTGTTCACGGCCCGGCCCATCGCGCCCAACTCGTCGCGGCGGGCCGCCGGCACACCCACGGTCAGATCCTTGGCGGCAACCGTTTTGAGCGCCGACACCGTCACCGCCAGCGGCCGCACGATGCTCCGCGTGATCAGCACGCCCACCATGACGGCCAGCGCGACGCAGACCAGGCCGGCGACGACCATCATGGTCCGGGCGGTGCCGGCCGCCCGGTCCGCGGCGTCGGTGGCCGCGGCGGCCGACGCGGTGGTCACGGCGACGAGTTCGTCCACCGAGCCGATGATCTTGCCCATCCACTCGAGGGATTCGCCGGACGCCAGGTCGTTGGCCCGCCGCTGCGCCGCCGCGGTGCCCTTCCGGTAGTCCTCGATGATCCGCCGGTCGACGGTCAGGAACTGCTCGAACGACGCGGCGGCGTCCTCGGCCAGCGCGCGCTCGGCATCGGTCAGCGGCAGGGCGCGGAGCTGGCTGAGGTCGTCGCGGAAGGCGGCGGTGGAGGCGAGGAACTCCTTGCGCTGACCGACGGTGTCCCCGGTGGCGTCCGCGACGCCCCGGATCGTGTCGAAGGCGTAACCCGTCTGCCAGCCCGCGAAATCGGCGGTCCGGAACTTCGCGACCAGCGCCGCCGCCCGGATCTTCGACGCGTCCGCCAGGTCTGCGGTGGCCGCCCGAGCGGCACTCTGTCCCCACAGACCCACGCCGATAGCGGCCAGCATGCCGAGGCAGACCACCGTGAAGGCACCGCCAAGGCGTACGCCGATCTTGATGTCACCGAGACCCCGCACGTCCCCTCCTCAGCCCAAACGATAAGGAAAGGTCCCGGCGTCCGCGGCCGTTCCGCGACGGCGGTGCCGGTGATGCGCGTGTGGTCAGCCCGGCGGCTTCGCGTCACTGCACGGGCTGGACGATTTCGGTCTCCCACGTCGCCGGATCGGGGCGCTCCCCCGGATCGGTCAAATACGTCTCCCACGGCGCCCCCGCCGCGGACAGCCCCTGCTCCCGCATCCATTTCTCGATTTCCTGATACGACTCCGGCAGGGTGTCGTACGGCCCCCGATGAATCGTCACGACCGCCCGCCCGGCCGGAATGGTGAGCGCCTCGATCCCGTCACTGAGCGCTTCCGGCGGCGGCCCGGCGACGGTGATTCCGCCCTCGATCACGAGCGATCCCATGCCCACTTCCGGATAGCGGGCGAACGGCGGCCCGGCAATGGCCAGCCCGTGCTCCTGGGCGTAGCCGAACACGGCCGGCAGGCACTCGCCGAGCGCGGCCGCGATTTCGTCGCGGGTCACCCGCCGGCGCATCACGAGGGCGTGGAAAGCGGGCAGTTCACGAACCGAAATGTCGAGCGGCACAGCGGATTTCCTCTCGATAGTGCTGATCCGATACAGGCTGATACAGGGCGCCGCCGCATGCACCGCCGCAGCATGCACCGCGGCGGCGCGCGGCCCGGCGACGTGCAGTCCGCGGGAGCGATAGCGCCGCGGACTTCGGCCGAGGTGCCGGGTGAAGGTCCGGGTGAAAACCTCATGACTTCCAAACCCATGGTCGTACGCGACGGCCGACACCGGCCGCCTGCCCGACACCAGCGCGGCCGCCGCCCGGGCCAGCCGCACCCGCGTCGTGTAGGCCTTGGGGGTCTCACCGACCAGCCCCTTGAACCGCCGGTGCAGCGCGAACCGCGACCGGTGCGCCCACGCCGCCAGCGCCGGCAGCGAGACGTCCCCGCCCAGCCGCGCGTTGACAGCGGCCAGGAGCCTCAGCAGCTCACGCGTTCCCGACGACACGAGGGCAACGTACCAACCCGGCGGCGCCGCGACTTGACGCTTCTTGCCCGGTTACCCGGGCGGTAAGGCCCGGAGATAGCGGCCGCGATAGAACCGCTGCGCGATCAGCAGCACCGGAAACAGCCAGCGCCACCCGCTGTCCGCCGGCCGGGTCAGCGAGCGGATCGTAAGCCACACCCGCCCATCGGCGGACCGATGCGCGACAAACGCTTCCTCACCGCTGACCGGATGCCCCTCCAGAGTCCCGTACGAGAATCCGCAGCGCTCCGCTCCGGTAACCACCTCGACCACCCGCACCGGCTCCCGAACCGTCAGTGGCCCCACCCGGACGGTCAGCTCGTACCGGGCGCCGCTGCGCGCCAGGACCTCCCCGTCGACCGGCCGGACCACGAACCCGCTGCGAATCTTGACCTGCCAGCTCAGCACCGAGGCCGCGACCGCCTCCCACCGGTCGGTGCCGCGCCCGACGCACACGGTCCGCTCGAAGCGGCGGTAGCCGGCCGGCCGCCCCAGCCATCCGTCCTGCGCCGGGCGAGTCTCCCCCACGACGTCATAGCTGAACCCGGGCACCGCCCGATTGTCGCAACGATCAGAAGGCGTACGGGCCGAATCGGCCCCAGGCGACGAAGGCGGCCAGCAGCAGCAGGACCACGTTGATGACGACGGCCTGGTTCTCCTTGCGGCGCAGGTGGGTGAGCGCCGCGCCGGTCATCAGCAGGACGAGGCCGGTGGCGGCCAGTGGCACCAGGACGGGCGCGATGTCGAGCAGGGCCGGCAGAGTCAGGCCGGCGGCGGCGAGGACCTCCAGCGCGCCGATCAGCTTGATGGTGCCGGGCGAGAACTGTTCGGCCCAGGCCATGTTGGGGTTGGCGGTGAGCTTCTCCCTGGGCTGGGTCAGCTTCATCGCGCCGGCGATCAGGAAGGCGCCGGCGAGCAGGATGGCGACGATCCACAGGACGACGTTCATGGTGGTTGTCCCTTCAGGTGACGGCGAGCATGGCTCGGATGTCGGCGGCGTCGGTGTTGGCGCCGAAAATCTTGGTGCCGGGTTCCATCCGCACGCCCTCGGCCAGCGGGCCGGCGACGACGGGGTCGAAGCCGAGGGCGTCCACGATCGCGGCGACCGCGGCCACGTCGCCGGGGTCGTCGCCGGCCACGGCGATCGCGCGGCGGCCGGGAGTGCCGGCGGGCCGGGCACCGTCCTCGAGGTCGTGGTAGCCCATGTGGTTGAACGCCTTGACGACCCGCGACTGCGGCAGGAACGCCTGGACCATCGCGCTGGAGCCGGTCAGGTCGTCGCGCACGCCGTCGACCTCCCACCAGTAGTTCATCGCGTCGATGACCAGCTTGCCGCACAGCTCCGCGGCCGGGATCGCGCGGTATTTGCCCAGCGGGAGCGCGAGGATCACGACGTCGGCCCGGGCGGCGGCCTCGGCGGCGGTGACCGTACCCGCGCCCGGGCTGAGGATCTCGGCGATGAGCTCGATCCGGGCGGGGTCGCCGGAGCCGGCGAGCAGGACGCGGTAGCCGGCGGCGACCGCGAGGCGGGCCAGCACGGTGCCCACCTTGCCGGCGCCGAGAATGCCGACGGTGGTCATCGGCTCTCGCCGGCCAGGATGTCGCGGACCATGGGTGCGACCTTGGCGCCGAACAGTTCGACGGCGCGCATCCGGTCGCCGGCCGGCTGGGCGCCGGCGCTGTAGATGAGATCGAAGCGGCCGACACCGAGCGCGCGGACGCTCCGGGCGATCTTGCGGGCCACGGTGTCCGGCGAGCCGAGGTAGAGCGAGCCGTGGTCGACCTCGGCCTCGAACTCGGCCCGGCGCAGCGGGGGCCAGCCGCGCTGCGCCCCGATCCGGTCCCGGATGACCTTGTACGCCGGGTAGAAGATCTCCTTGGCCTGGTCGTCGGTGTCGGCGACGAACCCGGGCGAGTGCATGCCGACCGGGTGCGCGACCGTGCCCAGTTGGCCGGCGGCCCGGCGGTACAGGTCGAGGTAGGGGGCGAAGCGCTCGGGGGCGCCGCCGATGATGGCCAGCATCAGCGGCAACCCGTGCCGGGCCGTGCGGACCACCGACTGCGGTGAGCCGCCGACGCCGACCCAGGTGGGCAGCCGGCCGGACTCGGTCTTGGGGAAGACGTCGGCGTCGTGCAGCGCCGCGCGGGTGGTGCCGCTCCAGGTGACCGGCTTCTCGTCGAGCAGCTTCACGAACAGGTCGAGCTTCTCCTCGAACAGCACGTCGTAGTCGCTCAGGTCGTAGCCGAACAGCGGGAACGACTCGGTGAACGAGCCGCGGCCCAGGATGACCTCGGCCCGGCCGCCGGAGATCGCGTCCACGGTCGCGAACCGCTGGAAGACCCGGACCGGGTCGTCCGAGCTGAGCACGGTCACGCCGGACGCTAGCCGGATGCGCGAGGTGCGGGCGGCGATGCCGGCGAGCACCGTCTCGGGCGTGGAGATCGCATACTCGGGGCGGTGGTGCTCGCCGAGCGCGATCACGTCCACGCCGAGTTCGTCGGCGACCACGGCCTCGTCGACGACCTGCCGGATCGCGGCGGCGTACGACAGGGGCGCGCCGGAGCCGTCCACCGGCACGTCGCCGAAGGTGTCCAGTCCGAGGATGAGATCCGTCATGGTGCGTCCTCCCATAATTGACGTGTCAACTATGGCTCAATATGATTGACACGTCAAGCACAGGAGGTGGACGTGGTGGCCGGGTCCCGCAAGCTCCCCACCCGGGAGGAACTACGCGTCTGGCGGGAGTTCGTCGAAACCGGCGAGACGCTCCGCAATCTGCTGTCCGCCCGGCTGCAGAGCGACACCGGGCTCTCCCCCGGCGACTACGCCGTGCTGCTCGCCCTCAGCGAGGCGGACGGCCACCGGGTGCGCTCGTCCGAGCTGGCCACGCTGATCGGGTGGGAGCGCAGCCGGCTGTCGCACCACCTCGGCCGGATGGAGCGCCGCGGACTGATCCGCCGCGAGGAGTGCGCCGTCGACAGCCGGGGCGCCGAGGTGGTGCTGAGCACGGCGGGCCGGGACGCGTTCCACGCGGCCACCGTCCCTCACCTGAGCGCCGTACGGGAAATGTTTGTCGATGCTCTTTCGCCCGAGCAACTCGCCGCCGCCGGAGAAATCGCCGCGGCATTGCGCCGTCGTCTTAGCGGAGCGTGAATCCCGGCTTAGGTTTGCGCCAATCGGCCACCACCCGCGACGCCGGGCTGGATCCTGCCATTCATGCATGGACATCTATCTTCGAGGCGGCTGGTCTCGCTGGCCGCGGTGGCCGCGCTGGCCGCCGGCGGCACGGCATACGCGGCGGTGCAGGCGGTGGCGGCGGCGGAGTTCACCAGCACGCTGGTCAACGCGACCTCCGCCAAGTGCGTCGAGGTGCCCGGCGCGGCCCGGCGTAACGGCCTGCAGCTCAACCAGGCGGCGTGCACCGGCGGCCCAGCCCAGCAGTTCCGGTTCACCCAGGTCGGCACCGACACCTACACGGTGCGGAACACGGCCACGGGCTACTGCCTCGAGGCGACGGGCACCGCCGACGGCGCGGCGGTCGTCCAGCGCCGCGCCTGCCGTGACCAGGCCGGTCAGCGGTTCACGCTCAAGGCGGCCGGCGACGGCTACCAGGTGGTCGGCGAGGGCTCCGGCAAGTGCGTGGAGATCGCGGCCGGTTCGGCCGCGGACGGCGCCGCGCTGCAGCAGTGGGCCTGCGGTGACCCGGCCACCGCCGGCAACCAGATCTGGCAGCTCGCCGACGTACCGGAGGCCGCGCCGTCGACGCCGGCCGCGCCGGTCGCCGCGGGCGCCAGCGGCACCAATCCTGACTGGGGCACCGCCCTGCCGCCGGCGGACGCCCCGCTCAGCCGGGCCTATCAGCTGATCCAGGGCGAGCAGGACAAGGGCTACCAGCCCAAGGCCGGCGAATGCAGCTCCGAGATCCACGCCCGGTACTGGACCTGGGGCCCGGACGGCAAGGTGTACCCGACGTGGCACCCGCCGCGGGACGCCAGCGGCTGCTCCTTCGGCCACGAGCACGGCGACGACCCGCGTACCTCGAACCTCTTCGAGAAGACCGGCTGGAACTGGTTCGGCTACACCAACGAGCTGCTCGCCCCGAGCAACCCGGCCAGTCAGCGCAACGAGGACCACGTCGGCCACAAGATCGCCGTCGGCAACAAGATCAACACCTACCTGGACAACAACGCCCGCAACTCGCCGCAGATGTCCTGCGACGCGCTGCTCAAGGCGCACCAGGGCACGCACTCCCCGGACGCGCTGACCAACAACCTGCACGAACTGTCGTACAACGTGCGGTGCGTGTTCAACGCCACCGGCGAGGTGACCGAGACCCGCTTCAACGTGCTGCTGCCGATCGGCCACCCCGGCGGCCACACCGTCAACAACATGTGCGACGGCAGCGGCACCACCCAGCACAACGGCGTGGGCACCGCGTCCCCCGCCGACTCACCCGACGGCGGCTACGCGCACCGCAAGATCGCCGACGCCGCGTGCGCCAGCAAGGTCAAGGCCGGCGACGGTCAGATCACCCGGATGGACGAGCTGTGGTCGCTCGAACTGCACGTGCGCAACCAGGGCGGTCTCAAGCGGTTCGACCTCAACCCGTATCTGATCGTGTCGAACCCGAGCCGCTACTACGACCCGGCCCTGCCCGGCAAGATCGGGCGCAACATCGACCTCTGCTACCAGGGCGCCCGGGGTGCGGCCTGTGACACCGTCCGGGCGCTGACCGCCAAGTCCGGCGAGCAGGTCGCCTGGGACAGCCCGCAGTCCCCGCTCAACGGCGCCCGCCGCCACCTCGACCCGAACCGTTTCGTCGTGCAGAACACCGGCCCCACCACGCTCTACACCGACGTGTTCGGCCGGCGGTTCAGCACCACCACGTTCCCCGGCGCGATCGAACAGTTCATCTCGGGCAACCAGACCGCCAACGCCGAAAGCCAGGGCGACATCTTCATCCCGTTCAAGAACTTCGCCGCCAACCCGGCCGACGCCATCCGCTCCCCGAACTGACCAGGTGGAAAGACGAACCGTTCGGCCGGATGATCCCGGCCGGACGGATTGTCCACACCCGAGCGTGGCGCCTTACAGTGACGATGTTCGATCTGCCGCCGCCACGGCTCTCGGGGGACTTCAGTGATCCGATTCGCATCCGGTTACCGCTCGCTGCTGGCTCTGATGGTGGCGGCCTCGGCCGGGCTCATCCTGGCCGGCACCGCCGAGGCCCGCACCCCCGTGGTGCAGACCTTCGCCCAGCTCCCACCCGGGCCCTGGCGGATCAACCAGCCGGCGACCGTCAGCGGCAACATTCTCACCCTCGGCTCGTACGGGTTCGTCGGGCTGTTCGACGAGGCGCCCAGCGACTGGATCGGCAACGCCGACAACAACCTGGGCTGGAGCGTCGAGGCGCGGGTGCGCCTGGACGAGTCGGTGACCGAGGACTGCGGCAGCAGCGAACCGGCCCACCTCTGGGCCGGCGATCACCTCACGGTCGTCATGGTCGGCTTCGCCCGCGGGCAGGTCTGCCTCACCTATCCGGACCGGGTGGTCCACCCGATGGACACGCAGAGCGCGTTCCACACCTACAAGCTCGAAGTGCGCCGGGAACGCGTCAAACTCTCCGTCGACGGCCGCCTGGTCATCGACCACACCCTGTCCTGGGCCGGCGGCGGCACCCCGGCGCTGATGGCCGAGAGCCTCACCGGCATCTCGCACTGGCAGTACCTGCGCTACGACACCACCCCGTCGCTGCCCCGGTGCACGATCCACGGCACGCCCGGCCCGGACCGGCTGGCCGGCGGGCCCGGCGCCGACGTGATCTGCGGCGGCGACGGCGCCGACGAGTTGATCGGCGGCGGCGGTGACGACGTGCTGATCGGCGGCCTCGGCCCCGACGTGCTCAGCGGCGGCCGGGGCCGGGACACGCTGGTCGGCGGCGACGACGCCGACGTGCTCGACGGCGGCACCCAGGACGACACCCTCTACGGCGGCTCGGGCCAGGACCGGTTCCCGGCGCCGGCCGAGCGCGACGGCGCCGACGTCCTCTCCGGCGGCCCCGGAAGCGACACCGCCGACTACCGCGCCCGGACCGCCCCGGTCACGGTCAGCCTCGACGGGCTGGCCAACGACGGCGCCGACGGCGAGCGGGACACCGTCGGCCGGTACCGCTGGGACGCCGGACTCTCCGGCCAGGCGTCCGACGTCGAGGCGGTGGTCGGCGGCAGCGGGGCCGACACGCTGATCGGCGACCACCTCCGCAACCTGCTGACCGGGGGCGCCGGCGCCGACGTCCTGCGCGGCCTCGACGGCGAGGATGTCCTCGACGTGCTGGACGGCGCGCCCGGCGACCTTGCTGACGGCGGCGGCGGGTTCGACTCCTGCGCCGGCGACCCGGGCGACGGACTGGCCTCCTGCAACGAGCCGCGCTGTCCGCCCACCTCGATGACCATGCCGCCGCCGCCCGCGACCGGCTCGGCCCGGCCGGTGGCGCCGGCACCGCAGGCCGCCCCGACGGCGTCCGGCGCGCTCCTCACCACGACGCCGCCCGGCACGCCCACCCCGCCGCCCGGCTCGCCGACGCCGCCGCCCCCGCCGCCGCCGTCCTGCCCGACGTACCCGCCGACCTTCCCGCCGACGCCGACGTCGTCGTCCGTGGCGGCGGCACCCGGTGAATCCGGCGCCCGGACGCTGACCCGGGGCTGACAACGTGCTTGTCTAGGTGGTCATGAGGAAGCTGACACCGACAAAGACCAAAAACCTTGACCGGTACGGGAACCCAGCGCTCGACTGGGCACGCGCACAGGAGGCGCTGTCCGTCCCGCCCGGGCCCGAGATCACGTTCTTTCTCGGCACCTGCCGGCCGGACGGCACGCCGCACGCCGCCGGCATCGGGGCGCTGTGGCTGGCCGGGCACCTGTACTTCACCAGCAACCTGGCCGCCCGCAAGGCCCGCGACCTGGCGGCCAACCCGCGCTGCACGATCTCGGTGCGGCTGCCGGGTATCGACCTGGTGCTTGAGGGCACCGCGGCGGTGGAGTCCGGCCCGGAGGTCCTGGAACAGGTCGCGGCCGGCTACCGCGAGGGTGGCTGGCCGTGCCGGGCCGAGGGCGGCGCGCTCACCGCGCCGTTCAGCGCGCCGAGCGCCGGGCCGCCGCCGTGGCACGTCTACCGGTTCACCTACATCACCGTGGTCGGGGTCGCCACCGAGGAGCCCTACGGCGCGGCGCAGTGGCGCTTCGCGTGACCGTGGTGCGGGCGGCGCTCGTCGTACTCCTGATTGTTGCTCTGCTCCTGGCTCTGCTCTGGGTGGCGCAGCGCAAGCTCGTCTACTTCCCGGACCGGTCGGCGCCGCCGCCCGCGGGCCAGGTGCTGCCGGGTGCCCGGGACGTCACGCTGACCACGGCCGACGGGTTGCGGCTGACCGCCTGGCTGGTGCCGGGCACGCCGGACCGGAAGGTCGCCGTGCTGGTCGCGCCCGGCAACGCGGGCCACCGGGAGGGCCGGGCGCCGCTGGCCGCCGCCCTGGCCGCGAAGGGCTTCACCGTGCTGCTGCTCGACTACCGCGGCTACGGCGGCAACCCGGGCGACCCCACCGAGCAGGGCCTGGCCCGTGACGTCCGGGCGGCCCGTGACTTCCTGGTGGGCCCGGCCGGTTTCCCGCCGGAGCGGCTGCTGTATTTCGGCGAGAGCCTGGGCGGCGGCGTGGTTACCGGGCTGGCCGTGGAGCACCCGCCGGCCGGCCTGATCCTCCGCTCCCCCTTCACCGACCTGCCATCCGCCGGCCAGAAGCACTACCCCTTTTTGCCGGTACGCCTGCTGGCCCGCGACCGGTACCCCGTGGCCGACCGGATCGCCGGCATCACGGTGCCGACCGTGGTCATCTACGGCACCGGGGACCGGGTCGTGCCGCCGGAACTCAGCGCGGCGGTCGCCGGCCGCGCGGCCGGCCCGGTGCGGGTGGTGGTGATCGAGGGCGCCGACCACAACGACGCCGTCCTGGTGCACGGCCCGCAGGTGACAGACGCGGTGGCCGGCCTGCTCTGATCGCAGGCCGGCCACCCCAGGCGTGCTCAGACGGCCGGAGCCGTGCTCTTCTCGTCCGGGTGCTCACCGGCGGCCGCGGCGGCCTCCGCCTCGGCGATGATGAGCTTCTCCTCCTCCTGGTTCTTGCGGTACTGGATGACCGAGTAGGCGATCGCGGCCGCCCAGGCGGCGTAGATCACCGCGTAGAAGCCGTACCGGACGCCGTCGGCGGCGTCGATCCAGTCGCTGCGCAGCAGCGTGCGGGTGTTGGTCAGGATGATGACCCCGCCGACCAGGGAACCCAGCACCCGCGGCGGGATGTGCCGGACCAGCCAGGCCGCGATCGGCGCGGCGATCAGGCCGCCGATGAGCAGCGCGGCCACCCAGACGAAGTTCACGCCCTCGGAGCCGATGCCGATGATGAAGCCGATGCTGGCCGCCACCGCCACCAGGAACTCGCTGGTGTCGATCGAGCCGATCGTCTTGCGCGGCTCGAGCCGGCCGCTGGCCAGGATCGCGGGCGTGCCGACCGGGCCCCAGCCGCCGCCACCGGTGGAGTCGACGAAGCCGGCGACCACGCCGAGCGGGGCGAGGAACCGCTTGCGCAGCGGCTTGCCGAGGCGGCCCTTGGGCAGGCCGAACGCGGTGAACCGGATCAGCACGTAGAGACCCAGCACCAGCAGGATGATCGACATCAGCGGGGCGGCGGTCTCGGTGGAGAGGCTGGAGAGGAACGTCGCGCCGGCGAAGGCACCGACCGCACCGGGTATACCGATCTTGGCGACGACCTTCCAGTCGACGTTGCCGAACTTCCAGTGCGAGAAGCCGGACGCCAGCGTGGTGCCGATCTCGGCCAGGTGCACGGTCGCGGACGCGGCGGCCGGGTTGGTGCCGATCGCCAGCAGCAGGGTGGTGGAGGTAACGCCGTACGCCATGCCGAGGCTGCCGTCGACCAACTGGGCGCCGAGACCGACCAGGGCGAGGAGGAGGAGTTTCCGCATATCTACCGCCAGGGTGCGTAGTGATTGGCAGTTGATCGACCTGCCGGGCAACGCCGCCCGGCTGGCGGATCGGTCTGGAACCGGCGGCCGAGGACCGGCCACCCATTCCCCGATATGACCTACTGAATTAATGGAGAATAGAGGACTGGTGGGCACGCAGGCAACATCAGTCCCACCGGAGATTCGCGAGCCGCGGGCCGCTGCGGCGCAGGCCAGACCGTTACGGCCGGGCGACGTACCGGATGGGTGGTTTGGCCGGAGTGTGACGCGGACGGGTGATCAGTCGCGTTCGATCGGTATGCAGTTGCCGGTGTGGTAGCTGCCGTCGGACGCCTTCGCCAAGCCGTGACCGACCTGCGCGATCCGGGCGCAGACCTTCCCGGCGTCGCCGACGGCCGTGAAGTCGGAGTCCGTGGTCCGGCGCACCGACGGCTCCTCGTCCTCGAAGTAGTACTTGCTGTGCCGCACGGCCTGGCTGCCCATCGTCGCCTCGTCCGGGCGGGTGCCGTCGCCGCCGTACATGTGCAGGTGGAAGCCCTTCCTGATGTCGGGCTCCGAGCCGTTCCACTCCGCCTCGTAGTAGACGGTGAAGGTGGTGCCGCGCAGCGTCGCCCGGGTGAGACAGACCCAGCGGGTGCTCTTCTTCATCTCATCCGTGCACTGCTCGTCGGGCGGCACCACGGGAGCGGGCGCGGCGGCCGAAGCGCTGGTCGGAGGCGCGCTCTGCGGCAGGTTCCGGGCCGCGTCGGCGGGGTCCTTCCGCTCGTCCGGCCGGGCCAGCAGCCAGATGGTGCCACTGACCGCCAGCAGCAGGACGGTCGCGGCGGCGAGGAGGAGCGGAACCCACCGCCGGGACGGCGCCGCGGGCGGCACCGGCGGCAGCACGGGCGGCACCGGGACCACGCCCGACGGGCCGATCGTGACGCGACCGGCGACGCCGGCCTTCGGCAGGGGCGGCTTGTCCTCCGCCGGCTGGGGCGCCAGCGGAATCTCGCCGGTCGGCTCCTCGTCGGCATCCGGTTCCGGCGCGGGTGCCGGCGCCGGGGGCAGGGCCACTGCGGGGGTCGGTGCCGGCCCGGCGATCGCGGTGCCCGCCTGGCAGGCCGCGCCGAGTGCCACCGCGAGCTTGGGGTTGGCATCCACCGCGACCGGCAGGCCCAGCTTCTCGCCGACCATCCGCGCCACGATCGGCATCCGGGACGAACCGCCGATCAGCAGCACCGAGCCCAGCCCGTCGGGCGCGTAACCGGCCGAGCGGACGACGCGCAGTAACGCCTCGGCCGACTCCGCCAGCGCCGGCCGGACCATCGCCTCCAGTTCGGACCTGGTCAGCCGGACCTCCGTGCTGAGGTTCGGCAGCAGTACCGGGATCGTCGCGTCGGTGTCGGCGGAGAGGGCCTCCTTGGCCTGCACGCACTCCTCGCGGAGACGCTCAAGCGCCGCGTCGTCGCCGTTCGGTGCCGGCGCGCCGCCGGCCGCCGCCGTGACGTGCGCCAGGACCCGGTCGTCGAACTCGAGGCCGCCGAGGCCCTCGACCGTCTCCGCCTGGCCGACGAAGTCGAAGCCGTCGGCCGTCTTGCGCAGCACGGCCGCGTCGAAGGTGTGGCCGCCGAGGTCGTACACGGCGACCACCGCGCCCGGCCGCAGTCCCTTTTGCTGCGCATGGAAGGTCGCCGCCGCCAGCGGTTCGGCGATCAACTGGACGGGTTGCTCCACATCGGCGAGACGGATCACCTGGCGCAGCAGGTCAGTCTGGTAAGGACCCCAGTTGGCCGGGTGGGAGAGGCAGATCGACTCCGGCGGGCCGCCCTCCCGTTGCGCCACGGTGTCGAGCACCGACCGCAGCATCCGGGCCGTCAGGGCCGCACCCGAGTACGGCGCGCCGCCCAGCAGGGTCGGCGTGGTGTCACCCAGTCGCAGCCGGAACCGCCGGGCGACCCGGCCCGGCTCGCTGAGCCCGCGCCGGCTGGCGCTCTCGCCGGTCAGCACCGACCCGTCGGCCCGCAGGAACACCACCGACGGGATGGCCGCCGAGTGGCTGCCCAGCGTGACGATCTCCGCCCGCCCGTCCCGCCAGACCGCGGCGGCGGTATACGTGGTGCCGATGTCGATACCGACTGCGTACATCGCAAGGAGGGTACGGCATCCCTCAGCGGCCGGCGGCCGGACTCGCGTACCAGTCGCCGTCGTGCAGGATCGTGGTGACCGCGCGGGTGGTGGCGGACGTCGGGTTCACGTACCGGTGCGGCTGCATGGACGAGAAGTGCATGCTGTCGCCCTCGCTCAGGTGGAACTTCTCGAACCCCAGGTAGATGTCGAGTTCGCCGCTGAGCACCAGGATCATCTCCTCACCCATGTGCCGGTACAACGTGGAGTTCGACTCGGCGCCGGGGCCGTACACCAGCTCCAGGAACTCGATGTTCTTGAGTGGACTCGGGGTGAGCCGCTCCCAGCGCACGCCGCTCTCGATGTCGATGGCCGGGCGTTCGGCGCGGCGCACCACGTAGCGCGCCTCGGCGGCGGACGCGGCGGCGCTCGGCTCGTCCTCGCCGGCCGTCGGCGGTGTCGTGGCGGTCTCCCGGAAGAAGGCGTCCACCGGCACCTCGAGCGCCTCGGCGATCGCGAACAGGGTGGAGACCGAGGGGCGCGACTGCCCGCGTTCGATCTGGCTCACCAGCGAGGCGGAGACGCCGACGTGCCGGGCGAGGTCGGACACCCGGATGCCGCGCTCGGCGCGGAACGCCGCGACCCGGCGGCCGATGCCGTCGGCCGGGTCCTCCCGGCGCGGGCCGCCCTCTGCTCCGTCGGCGGCCGCGGGACCGCCGGTCAGTGTTGTCTCGGACATGTCACCTTCAGCTGAAGTATCACTTAACCGATCCTAGCCGGTGGGGTCGATGGTGCTCCTGTCCCCGCCATGGAAACAAGGGCTTAACAAACGAATTTAGTGGTGCTACCGTCCCGATACCGATCGGGTGATCCACAACACTGACACTAAACTCCCACTCCCAAGAGGAGTTCCTGGCATGAAGGAAGCCTTCGGTGGACTGAGCAGCGATTGGAAAGAGGGCATCAACTGGGCCGCGGTGCGCTCCTGGCGCCTCGACCGGGCCCGCGAGGCGATGAAGCGGCACGGCCTCGGCGCTCTCCTCCTGATGTACGACGAGAACATGCGGTACGTCTCCTCGACGTACACCCCCGGCTGGAACCGGCTCAAGCCCGGCCTGCGCTACGTGGTCCTCTGCGAGGGCCGCGAGCCGATCGTCTACGAGCAGGGCGACATCGGCATCCACCTGAAGGAACACAACCCCTGGATCCCGCCGCAGAACGTCCGGCACTCGTACTCGTGGATCAAGGGCGCGGTCGGACCGGCCGCCACCCAGCAGGTGAACAAGTTCGTCGAGGCGCTGGTCGGCGACTTGGAGGACGCCGGCGTGCGGGACAAGCCGCTGGGCGTGGACTTCATCGACATCAACATGCTCAAGGCGTTCGAACGGGCCGGCGTGAACTGGACCGACGGCATGTCGCCGATGATGGAGGCCCGGGCGATCAAGAGTCCGGACGAGCAGAAGGCCTCCCGGATCGTCGGCGCCATCTGCGACACCCTGCACTACAAGTACACCCAGTGGCTGCGTCCCGGCCTCACCGAGAACGAGGTCGCGGCGTTCGGCTTCGAGGCTCTCTACAGCATTCCCGGCATGGAGGACGTCGAGGACGTCATCGTCTCGTCCGGCCCGAACGCCTGGCCGAACTGGCGCAACTTCTCCGACCGGATCATCCGCCCCGGCGAACTGGTGATCATCGACCTGGCGGCGCTCACCTGGAACGGCTTCAAGTCCTGCGTGTACCGCACCTACTGCGTCGGCGGTAAGCCCACTGACGAAATGAAGCGCTACTACGAAACCGCGCACAAGTGGCTCTGGGACGCCATCGACGCGGTGAAGCCCGGTGCCACCACCGCCGACATCGCCTCGAAGTGGCCCTCGGCGCAGGAGGCGTGGGGCTACCAGGAGGAGGACCAGGCGGCGGCGAACCTCTGGGGGCACGGTCTCGGCCTGGCCCAGTACGACCGTCCGGTCATCTCCCGGATCTGGTCGCTGGACCACCCCGAGGAGATCAAGCCCGGCATGGTCTTCGCGCTGGAGACCCAGCACGGCAAGGTGCACGAGTTCGGCGTCCGGCTGGAGGAGATGCTGCTGGTCACCGAGGACGGGCACGAGGCACTGTCCACATACGCGTCCAATGAGATCATCTGCGTCGGCTGAGGCCGCCGACCCGGCGGTCGTCGGCGCAAAGGCAGCCACGCTGGCGCTGGCGCGCCGGGTGGGCCTGCCGGTGCTCCCGGGCTGGGTGCTGCCGGTGGCTTCCGGGCGGGCGGCCGCCACGGCGGCGGCCACGGCGCTGGCCGAGCGCGGCACCGGCGCGGCCCGCCCGGCCGCGCTGCGCACCCCGCTCACCGGCCGCGAGGAAGAGGCGCTGCGGACGGCGGTCGTCGAGCTGGGCGGGCGGGTCATCGTCCGCTCGTCCAGCCCGCTCGAAGCCGATCTCCGCTGGTCCGGCGCCTTCGCCTCGGTCGGCGAGGTCGGCCCGGACGACATCGGCGTCGCGGTCCGGTCGTGCCGGGCTTCGGCCTTCGCGCCCGATCCGCTGGAGCGGGCCGAAGCGTGCGGCGTGGCGCCGGAAGACCTGGCACTGGCGGTGCTGCTGCAACCCGAACTGATCCCCGAGCGCGGCGGTGTCGCCCGGATCGTCGACGGCACGGTGCACATCACGGCGGTCGACGGCCACCCGGGCGCGCTGCTCAGCGGCTGGACCACCGGCAAGACGATCACCGACGGCGCGGTGACCGCTCTCGCCGAGCAGACGGCCGGCCTGCTCGGCCACGACACGATCGAGTGGGCCGTCGCGGACGGCACGCTCTATTTGCTCCAGTCCGCGAAATCAGCTGAAAAACCGATAAATCGGGAAAACGCGGCTGGAGGGCGGTGGGTCAGCGGCGTCGGCGCGGACGGGCAGTGGGCCGACGCCGCCGCGGACGGGCAGTGGGCCGACGCCGCCGCGGACGGGCAGTGGGTGGGCGGCACCGTCGCGGTGGCGGGTGACGCCGTCGGCATCCTCCGCTACGTCCATCCCCATCAGCCGGTCAGCACGGCCGAGCCGACGATTCTCGTGGTCGATCGGCCGGTGCCCGCGCTGGCTCCCCTTCTCTTCGGCGCCCGCGGGCTGGTCAGCGTTTCCGGGCCGGCCGCGTGCCACCTGGTCGAGGTCGCCCGCGCGATCGGGGTGCCGGTGCTCACCGGTGCCGACGTCGCGTCGGTCACCGGGCCCCTTGCACAGCTCAACGCCGGCCGCCGGCTGGCCGCCATCGACGGTGCTCGCGCCGCCCTGGTGGTTCAGCCCGGCCCGGCCGCGGCGGCGACCGACCTGGCCGCAGCCGTCACCACGGTCACGTCCGCATTGGAGTAGATGTCGCAATAGTCCTGGAGAACATCATGACCCGCATCAGTCGACGCAATGTCCTTCGAATAGCACTTCTCGGCACGGGCGCGGCGGCGGTTCCGTCGGCCCTGGGCGGTTGTTTCCTGGCCGACGACGACGGGGGGTCGTCCGGTGCGAACGGCTCGTCCGCACCCATCCGGTTCGCCTTCGCGCCCGAGGCGATCTGGGACTTCATGAAGGAAAAGGGCACCATCACCAAGTGGGAGCAGGACACCGGCCTCAAGATCGAGACCTCGACCACCTGGGACGAGTTCACGTTCTTCGCCGGCGGGCACGGTGACATCGTCTCCACCGCCACCTACGAACTGCCGCTGCTGGAGAAGCAGACCAAGATCAAGACGGTCACGTTCGGCAAGTACAACCTGCTGCGCATCACGCCGGTGACCCGGGCCGACAAGCCGTACCAGACCCTCGCCGACATCCCGAAGGGCTCCAAGATCGCGGTGCCCAGCGCGGTGGCCTCGACGCTGCTCTGGGGGATGTTCGCCAAGGAACTGCACAACCTCGACTTCAAGGTCGGCCAGGGCGACTACAACCTGGTGGTCGAGGACCATTTCGTGATGGCCGAACACGTCGACCGCGGCGAGGTCGAGGCGGCGCTGGTCATCCCGGAGGCGGCGATCGGGCTGCTGCGCCAGGGCAAACTCAAGGTGATGTACGACGGCAAGCTGCCGCACGAGATCTACGGCCCGATCTGCTCCTGCACCCACCTGGGCGTGATGGGCAACCTCTTCACCGCCACCGAGTCCTGGTACGACGCGAACAAGGACAGCGCCAAGGCGTTCCTCGGCCTGTGGGAGGAGGGCATCAAGCTCTGGCGGGCCAACCAGGCCGAGATCATCAAGAAATTCCCGCAGCACTTCTCGGTCGAGGCCGACGAGGACGTCAAGGCCATGCAGGACTACCTGGCCGCGCACGACTGGTTCGTGGACAGCGTCTACATGGACCAGACCTGGATCGACCAGGAGATCCGGCTCTACGAGCTGATGAAGCGGTCCGGATTCATGGACCAGGACGCACCGACCCCGCGCTTCGAGCCGATCACGCCGTGATGACGCAAACCCTGGCCGCCCGGACGGAGCGTCGCAGCCGCTGGCTGTGGCGCATCGCCGGCTACGTGTTCTTCGTGGGCCTCTGGCAGTTCACCTCGACCTTCCTGGTGGCCGACTTCATCGTGCCGCCGCCCGCGGTGATCCTCGCCGAGATGTGGGAGATCGTCGCCAGCGGCCAGGTGTGGGTGCACTTCGGCGCCACCCTGCGCACCATCGCCGTCGGCTTCGTCATCGCGTACGTGCTCGGCAGTGTCATGGGTTTGCTGATGGGCCGCAGCAAGTGGTGGGAAGCCTTCCTGTCGGACTGGGTGATGGCCACCCTCACCACGCCCGGCCTGATCTTCGCCCTGGTCACTGCCATGATCTTCGGACTCGGCGCGACCGGCCCGATCGTCGCGGTGATCGTCACCTCGTTCTCCTACATCGCGGTGAACGTGGTCGAGGGTGTCAAGGCGGTGCCCCGGGACCTGACCGACATGGCCCGATCGTTCGGCCGGCCCCAGGCGTACATCCTCAGGCATGTGTATCTGCCCTTCCTGGCGCCGTATCTCTTCACCGCGACCAGGTACGGGTTCTCGATCGCCTGGAAGATCGCCACGCTGGCCGAGGTCATCGTCGGCACCGCCGGCATCGGCTTCATGATGCGGCAGAAGTTCCAGCAGTTCGAGATGCAGGGCTTCCTCGCCTGGGTGCTGCTGTTCTTCGCGTTCGCCCTGTTCCTGGAGCGGGTCGTGCTGCAACGGCAGATGAAGCACGTGCTGCGCTGGCGGCCGGAGGTGGCCCGATGAGCATCGACCGGATCCCCAAGTGGCTGAAGCACCCGCGCGCCGCCCGCATCCTGTCCTGGGTCGCGTTCGTGGCGGCCTGGCAGCTCATCGTGCCGGTCCTGCCGACCGACCTGGTGCCGACGCCCTCCCGGGTGGCCGTGTTCATGTGGGACGAGCTGCGGATGGACACGCTCGCCCCGCACACCGTCTACGAGTCGTTCGGGCTCAGCTTCCAGCGCCTCGGCGTCGGCCTGTTCCTGGCGTTCGCGATCGGCATCCCGCTCGGGCTGCTGATGGGCCTCAACCGGCGGGCCGAGTGGTTCGGGCACGACTTCGTGGTGGTCGGCCTGGCCATGCCGTCGCTGGTGTGGGCGCTGATCGCGGGCATGTGGTTCGGCTTCGGCGACCTCGCCCCGGTGATGACCGTGACGCTGGCCGCGGTCACGTTCGTGGTGATCAACGTGGCCGAGGGCGTCCGGAACGTGCCCAAGGACCTGCTCGACATGGGTGGCGCGTACGGGGTCGGCCGCTTCGGGATGATCCGGCACGTCATCTTCCCGTCGCTGATGCCGTTCTTCTTCGCGGCGCTGCGCTACGGCCTCGCCAACGCCTGGAAGGGCCTGGTGCTGGCCGAGGTATGGGCGTCCACCGAGGGCGCCGGCTGGGTGATCAAGTTCTGGTACGACGCGCACCGCAGTCAGGGCATCGTCGGCTACGCGCTGTTCTTCATCATCGTCGCGATCTTCATCGAGCGGGTCGTCTTCGGCCGGCTCTCCGGCTGGGTGTTCCGCTGGCGCCCGGCCGACAACCGGGAGGCCCCGGAGCCGGAGCCGGTCGAGAAAAAGACACCCGCACTGGAAAGGAGCTGACCATGGCCAGAATCAAGGTCACCGACCTGCGCAAGGAGTTCGTGACCGGGACCAAGACCGTGGTCGCGATCGAGAACGTCTCGTTCGAGGTCAGCGGGCACGAGTTCGTCAGCGTGGTGGGCCCGTCCGGCTGCGGCAAGTCGACGCTGCTCAACGTCCTGTCCGGCATCGAGCAGGCCACCCGCGGCACGGTCGAGATCACCGAGGGCAACCGCAAGGCCAAACTCGGGTACGTCTTCCAGTCCGCGCGCCTGCTGCCGTGGCGCTCGGTCCTCGACAACCTGCTGTTCGTCCAGACCGGCCGCGGTGCCGAGGTGCGGCAGCGGTGCGAGAAGTACCTGGACATGGTGCAGCTCGCGCACACCGCCGGGCAGTACCCGGGCGAACTCTCCGGCGGCATGCAGCAGCGGGTCGGCATCGCCCGGGCGTTCTCCATCGAGCCGGACCTGCTGCTGATGGACGAGCCGTTCAGCCACCTGGACGCGATCACCGCCCGGTCGCTGCGCCGCGAACTGCACACGCTGTGGCAGGAGACCCGCAAGACGGTGCTGTTCGTGACCCACGACGTGAGCGAGGCGGTGGAGCTGTCCACCCGGATCGTGATGCTCGCGAAGGGCGGCCGGCTGGTCGCCGACCTGCCGGTGGAGCTGCCGTTCCCGCGCGACCCGGCCTCCGACGACGTGGCGCTGGCCCGGGCCGACCTGCTGCGCCGCTTCGAGTCCCTCGACCTGCTGGCCACCTGAGGAGGCTGTCCCTTGCTCACCGTTGACGTACACAACCACTTCGCCCCACTGGAGATCATCGCGGGTGCGCGCGCCGGGGACGGCCTGGACGGGCTGCGGGTCGAGGTGGTGGACGGCCAGGAATACATGGTGCACCGGCAGGGCTTCCGCTGGCCGGTCGAGCCGGCGTTCTACGACCTGGAGGCCCGGCTCGCGGCCATGGACGAGCGCGACACCGACGTGGCGGTGCTGTCGCTGGCGCCCACGCTGCTCATGTACTGGCTCGACGACCCGTCGGCGGCGGCCGACTTCGCCCGGCTGGTCAACGAGGCGCTGGCCGCGTTCGCCGCCGGATCGGGCGGGCGGATCGTGCCGGTCGCCACGCTGCC
The DNA here is from genome assembly GCF_016862375.1 of Paractinoplanes rishiriensis. Classification (GTDB taxonomy): domain Bacteria; phylum Actinomycetota; class Actinomycetes; order Mycobacteriales; family Micromonosporaceae; genus Actinoplanes; species Actinoplanes rishiriensis. The sequence goes on from NZ_BOMV01000078.1 coordinate 71,340, forward strand.
CATGCAGGACACCGGCGCGGCCGTGGCCGAGCTGCGCCGGGCGGTGACCGAACTGGGCATGAAGGGCGCGCAGATCGGGCCGCGGATGGAGGAGCTCGGGCTGGACCACGAGCGGGTGCGCCCGGTGCTGGCCGAGGCGGCCCGGCTCGGCGTGCCGCTGATCCTGCACCCGTACAACGTCGGCAAACGGGCCGGGCTGGAGCGGTTCTACCTCTCCAACCTGATCGGCAACCCGCTCGAGTCGACCGTCGGCGCCGCCCACCTGATCTTCGGCGGCGTGCTGGACGAGCTGCCCGGCCTGCGACTCGTCCTGATGCACGGCGGCGGCTATCTGCCGTACCAGATCGGCCGTCTGAACCACGGTCACCGGGTGCGCGCCGAGTCGAAGGGGTGCGCGCACGAGCCGTCCGCCTACCTGCGCCGGTTCTGGTACGACACCATCACGCACGCGCCCGACCCGTTGCGCTTCCTGGTCGGCCAGGTGGGCGCCGACCGGGTGGTCTACGGCACCGACTTCCCGTTCGACATGGGCGGCGGTCCGGTCGCCGAGCAACTGGACGGCACCGAGCTGGACGACCACGATCGGGCGCTGATCGCCGGCGGAAACGCGGTCGATCTCTTCGGTCTGGAGGCGCGGTGATGGCCGGCTTCAAGGTCGTGGTGACCGATCAGGTGTTCCCGGACATCGACATCGAGCGCGAGCTGATCGAGGCGGCCGGCGGCACCATCGAGGTGGCCACCGGCTCCCGCGAGCAGGTGCTGGCCACCGCCGCCGACGCCGACGCGCTGCTGTGCACGTACTTCCCTCTCGGTGCCGTTGATCTCGGTCTTTTGAAAAACTGCAAGATCATTGCGCGGTACGGGATCGGCGTGGACAACGTGGATCTCGAGACGGCCCGGGTCGGCGGCATCGTGGTCACCAACGTGCCGGACTACTGCGTCGAGGAGGTGGCGCTGCACACCGTCGCGCTGGTGCTGGCGATGGTGCGCAAGATCGCCGAGGGCGACGCGCTGGTCCGGTCCGGCGGGTGGGGGTCGGCCAGGCTGGGAGAGGTACGCCGGCTCAGCACGCTGACGGTCGGCCTGCTCGGCTACGGCCGCATCGCCCGCGACGTGGCTGCCATCCTGCGCCCGCTCACCGCCGGACTGCTGGTGCACGACCCGTTCGTCACCTGGGCCGAGGACCGCCTGGTCGACCTGCCGACGCTGCTCGCCGAGTCGGACGTGCTCAGCGTGCACTGCCCGCTCACCTCGGAGACCCGCGGCCTGGTCGACGCGGCGGCGCTGGCCCGGATGAAACCCGGCGCGCTGCTGGTCAACACGTCCCGCGGCCCGATCGTGGTGCTCGACGACGTGGTCCGGGCGCTGACCGGCGGCACCCTGGGCGGCGCCGCGCTGGACGTCTTCGAGTCGGAACCACCGCCCGGCCGCCGGCTGGCCGAGGTGCCGCGGCTGCTGATGACGCCGCACTCCGCCTTCTACTCCCGCGAGGCGATCAAGGAATCGCAGCGCAAGGCCGCCACCCAGGTGCTCAAGGCGCTGCGCGGCGAGCCGCTCGACTACCGGGTCGCGTGACTGCGGATGGAGGAACACATGAACCACCGTCGTGACATCGGCCTGGCCGTCATCGGCTGCGGCACGGTCGGCCGGATCCGGGCCAGGATCGCCCGGGACCATCCCGGGGTGGGCTGGCTCGGCCTGTGCGACCGGGACGAGGCGGTCGGCAGCAAACTGGCCGCCGACACCGCGGCCGACCTGTTCACCACCGACTTCGCCGAACTGATCGCGCGGCCCGAGGTGGACGCGGTGATCGTGGCCACCGACGAGAACGAGCACGAGGCACCCACCACCGCGGCGGCCCGGGCCGGCAAGGCGCTGTTCATCGAGAAACCGCTGGCCACCTCCGCGGTGGGATCGGCCCGGGTGCTGGCCGGGATCGAGGCGGCCGGCGTGCCCGCGGTGATCGGCTACACCCAGCGGTTCCGGCGCCGCTTCCTGGCCACCAAGGCCAAGCTGGAGGCCGGCGCGATCGGCGAGGTGACCACGGTGGTCACCCGGGCCTTCATGAACCGGATGGTGCCGCTGGCCACGCTCCGCCGCACCCGGCAGCGGGCCACGCTCACCCCGATCGTGGTGTCCGGCACGCACAGCGTCGACCTGTGCATGTGGCTCATGCAGGGCCGCACCCCGGCCACCGTGTACGCGCGGTCCACCGACCGCAGCCTCGGCGAGCACGGCACCAAGGACGCGACGCTGGCCATCGTCACGATGACCGACGGCACGATCTGGAGCATGAACATCAGCTGGGCGCTGCCGACGGTCTGGCCCGGTTCGGTGTACGGGCTGGAGATCGGCATCGTCGGCACCGACGGCATCCTGGACATCGAGGACACCCATCGCGACACGGTGCTGGCCTCGGAGCACGCCCAGCCGGCCGGGTACGCGCCCGAGGGTTTCGCGGCCGGCGCGCCCCGGCACGTCGACTTCCTGACCTCGTATCCACCCGGCGACCTGTGGGCCGGCCAGCTCTGGGGCCCGATGCGCGAGGAGACCACGTCCTGGCTCACCAGCCTGGTCACCGGCCTGCACACGCCGCACGCGCCGGCCGCCGACGGCCACCGCAACCTGCTGCTCACGATGGCGATGGACCTCTCCGCGAAGCGCGGCGCCGAGGTCAGCTGGCCGGTCGACCCGGCCGAACTGGACGGAGAACTCCAGTGATCAATGTAGGCGTCATCGGCACCGGGTGGTGCGGCGGCATCCGCGCCGAGACGGCCGCGGCCAGCCCGTACGTCAAAAATCTGCACATTGCCGAAACCCGCCCGGAGAGGTTGGCCGAGGTCGCGGCGGCAGTGTCGCCGGCCACGGCGACCGCCGACTACAAGGAGTGGCTCGACCGGGTGGACGCCGTCATGATCTCGGCGACGCCGGAGACCACGCACTACCCGATGGCCCGCGACTGCCTGGCGGCCGGAAAGCACGTGCTGCTGGAGAAGCCGATCGCCCTGACCCTGGACGAGGCCGACGAGTTGATCGCGCTGGCCGCCCGGCAGGGCCTGAAGTTCGCGATCGGCTACTCGCAAAGATTCAACCCCAAGCAGGCGTACGTGCGGCAGTGCGTCGCCGACGGCACCCTGGGCGCCCCGGTCAGCGCCCTGGTGAGCAGGCACATCACCCGCAACCTGGGCCGGAAGATCGGCGGCCGGATCCGGCTGTCCCCCGCGGCGATGGAGGCCACCCACGACATCGACTTCCTGATGTGGTGCCTGCGTCCCGCCCGCCCGGTGCGGGTGTACGCCCAGGAGGTGCGCCGGGTGATGGCCGGCACCCATCAGGTCCCCGACTGCACCTGGATCACGCTGACCTTCGACAACGGCGTGGTGGCGGTGATCGGCGCGGGTTGGATCCTGCCACCCGGCTACCCGAACTTCGCCACCACCCAGATCGAGTTCGTGGGCGCCGACGCGGCCCTGCTGATCGACGACAGCCACCGCGACATAGTCCTGAACCGGATGGACGGCGGCGCGGTCTTCCCCCTGTCCACCATGCCCGGCGAGCGGGTGGGCCACGTGTACGCGGGCCCGATGCACGCCGAGACGGAGCATTTCCTGGCGGCGGTGGCCCGGGACACGCCGGTGCTGGTGCCGGCGTCCGAGGCCCGCGAGGTCATGCAGGTCTACCTGGCCGCCGACGAATCCGCCGAAACCGGCCTGCCGATCAGCCTGGATCCAACGTGGCGGCCGCCCACCACCGCCGCCGCTCCTGACGGGCCCGCCGCACCCTCCACCGCCGGGCCGGCCGCACCCTCCACCGCCGGGCCGGCCGCACCCTCCACCGCCGGGCCGGCCGGGCTCGATGGCGCCGGACGGCCGGCATGAAGATCGCCAACCTGGCCGGGCGCCTCGCTCTTCTCACCGCGGCCGGCGACGCCGCGCTCGACGCGGCCACCGCCTCAGCGGGGCGTTTCGGGCCGTCGCCCACCACCGCTTTCGACTCCTGGCCCACCTTCACCGCCTGGGCACACATCTCCGACATGTCCGGTGCTAAGGCGTTCAACACGGATGATCTGGGCCCGGTGTCGCCGCTGCCGCGGCAGGTGTTCGCGGTCGGCCTGAACTATGTCGACCACACCGCCGAGGCCGGCTTCACCCAGCCCACCCAACCCATGATCTTCACAAAGTTCCCGTCGTGCCTGCACGGCCCCCGCGGCGACATCCCCCTGCCGGCACCGGCATCCGACATCTCGGTCGACTGGGAGGTCGAGCTCGTCGTGGTGATCGGAGTCTTGGCCGACCGAGTGGCCCCGGACGACGCGTGGGCGCACGTCGCCGGGCTGACCGTCGGGCAGGATCTGTCCGAGCGCGACCTGCAGATGCGGGGAGCGCCGCCGCAGTTCAGCCTGGCCAAGTCCTATCCGCGGTTCGGGCCGATCGGGCCGCATCTGACCACCCTGGACGAGGCCGGTGACCCCGGCGACCTGACGCTGACGTGCACGCTCAACGGTGAAATGGTGCAGAACGGCAATACCCGGGACATGGTTTTCGACGTTCCGGCGCTGGTCGCGTACCTCTCCTCGGTTTGCCCTTTGTTTCCGGGCGACCTCATCTTCACCGGGACGCCGCCCGGCGTGGGAATGGGCCGGAAACCGCCGCGTTATCTGGAACCGGGCGACATTTTGGAGAGCAGGATCGACACATTGGGCACGATGCGCCACCGTTGCGTATAGCCTGTGACGTGCTACTTCTGGCGGGAAGCACATAGACGCACATCAATTAAATGGTTAGCGTGATCGGCATCCTTTGCACCGGCTTCCGGAGGTTGCCCATGATCCGCTCCGCCAAGGCGTTGGTCGCGACGATTGCCGTCGCACTGATCGGTGCCGTCGCACCCGCCACGTCCGCCCAAGCGGCGCCCTTTTACGACGTCAACGTCGTGACGGCCAACGGCTCCGGCTGCCCCGCTTCGACCGCCACCGCCAAGGTCAACCCGGACGGCTCGTTCACCATTGACTTCAGCGGCTACTACGCCTGGTCCGGCGGCGAGGCCCCACCCACCGACTTCCGGCGCAACTGCCAGTTCGCGCTCGAGATCACCCACCCCAGCGGGATCACGTACGCCGTGGAAAGCGCCCGGTACAGCGGCTTCGTCCTGCTGAACGACGGCGCCTCCGGCATCCAGGCGGCCCGCTACTACCACCAGGGCCAGACCGCCACGCTGTCCGGCAGCCACACCTTCACCGGCCCGCTGGCCGAAACCTACGACACCGCGGACGTCTTCGCACCGGCCCACCAGGTCTTCGCCACCTGTGGTGTGCAGCGCCTGCTCAACATCAACACCGAACTGCGCCTGACCCCGCAACCGGGCGCCGAGCAGTTCAACGCCCTGGTCCTGGACCGCAGCATCACCGTCGACCTGGCCTGGAAGCGCTGCGCCTGACCCCTGTGGTTCGATCGTCCGATGAGCACGATCATCAAGTTCTTCGTAGCCCCGGACGACGAGGTCGCCGCCGGTGTCGCCAAGGGCGGCCCCGGCGACGACCTCAACCCGGCCGTCTACGGCAACTTCGATGTCTGGACGGCGCTCGGCGAGTGGGACACCATCCTGACCGGCGCCGGCGCCGACAACACCGACGTGGTGAGCGACGATGGCGACCCGCTGGTGCTGGCCGCCTCCCCCACCCTGACCGCCGCCCTGGCCGGTGCGGACGCCGCCACCGTCGCCCGGACCGGCGAGCGGTGGCGCACCCTGCGTGCCGACGAGGGCGAGGACTTCGACGAGGAACTGGTCCACGACCTGCTCACCGAGATCGCCGGCCTGGCTGCGGCGGCCAGGCGGACGGATGGTGACCTCTACTGCTGGGTTTGCTGAGCCGCTCGGCCGCCCCCGGCGCCGGGCCCCCGGCGCGTCAGGCCGGCTTGCGGGCGACCCCGATCAGGTTGTGCAGCGGACGCGCGTCGCCCGGGTCGGTGTGCCAGGTCGTCACGTCGACCAGGCCGGGCTCGACGAACTCGAGGCCGGTGAAGTAGCTCGCGATCTCCTCGGGGCTGCGCATCGCGTACGGCGGATTTGCCGTTGCGTTCCAGATCTTCATGACCTCGTTGAGCTCGGGGTTGGTGTTCGTGCCGTCCACCACCACCAGGTAGCTGCCCGGCGCCAGCCTGTCCATGATGCGGCCGATCACGGTGCAGGCCTCGTCGACCGTCGGCAGGTGGGCCAGGATGCCGGACAGCATCAGCACCACCGGCTTGCTGAAGTCGAGGGTGCGGCCGGCCTCCCGCAGGATCGTCTCGTGGTCGCGCAGGTCGGCGTCGATGTAGTCGGTGGCTCCGCCGGGGCCGCTGGTCAGCAGCGCGCGGGCGTGCACGAGCACCAGCGGGTCGTAGTCGACGTAGACGATGCGCGCCTCGGGGTTGGCCTGCTGCGCCACCTCGTGCGTGTTGTTCGTGGTGGGCAGGCCGGTGCCGATGTCGAGGAACTGGTTGACGCCCGCCTCGCCGGCCAGGTAGTGCACGGCCCGGTTGAGCGCCGCGCGGTCGCCGCGGGCGATGTCCACGATGATCGGGTATTCCTGGGCGATCTGGTCGCCGAGGGCGCGGTCGACGGCGTAGTTGTCCTTGCCGCCGAGCCAGTAGTTCCAGACCCGGGCCGTCTGCGGGACGGTGGTGTCGATCTTTACCGGCTGTCCCTGGTAGGACAGGTGCGTTTCCTCAGTCATCGTTGCCGCCCCTCATCGCACGACCGCCCATTGTGGATGGCCCAGATTACCTGTCCTCGTTACATGTCCTCGATGATGCCGGTGAGGATCGGAATGGTCCGCTGCAGCGGCGCCGCCTCGACGAACAGGCGGTTGACCACGTCGAAATAGAAGTCGACGTCGTCCCGGCCGTCCAGGTAGAGCGCGCTGTTGAGCTGCTCCAGATACACCACATCGGGCAGTTCCTCCTGCGGGAACCGCAGGATGGTGAAGGACCCGCCGGGTGCGGCGTGGCCGCCGGCGTCGAGTGGCAGAACCTGCAGCCGTACGTTGGGCATCTTGGTCACGACGCCGATCAGCGACTCGATCTGATCCCGCATCGCCTGCCGGCCGCCCACCGGACGTCGCAGGGCCGCCTCGTCCACGACCGCCCACAGCTTCGGCGGGTCCGGCCGGGTCAGGATCTGCTGCCGCGCCATCCGCAGCCGCACCTTGCGGGCGACCTCGTCCGGCTTGGTGATGCCGGGGCCGAGCGGCACGACCGCGCGGGCGTACTGCTCGGTCTGCAGCAAGCCGGGCACGAATTGGACCTCGTACGACCTGATCAGTGACGCGGTGGCCTCGAGACCCAGGTAGCGCTGGAACCAGTTCGGGGTGACGTCGCTGTACGAGTTCCACCAGTTCGGCGCGTTCGCCTCCCGGACGCGCGCCAGCACCGCCCCGCGCTCCTCGTCGTCGTGCACGCCGTACAGGGTCAGCAGGTCGAGGACGTCGCGCTCCTTGAAGCTGACCCGGCCCAGCTCCATCCGGCTGATCTTGGATTCCGAGGACCGGATCGGCTCGCCGGCGTCGGCCCTGGTCAGCCCGCTGTCCTCGCGCAACCGCCGCAGGTGGGCACCGAGCAGAATGCGCATGGCGGTAGGCCCGTCACCCACGCCGTCCTGCCGCCGTGTCCCGCCCACCACGCACCTCCGGGTTCCGCCCCCGGCGCCCAGCATGCCACCGACGTCCGATTAGATCCACAAGGTCACGATCTGGTCACTGCAGATAGAGAACGGCCAGCGCGGTCGCCAGCACACCCAGTAACAGCCGCAGCGCACGTTCGGGCACCCGGGGTTGCAGGCGCGCCCCCAGGTAGCCGCCGATCAGCCCGCCCGCGCCGCACAGCAGCCCCAGCGTCCACTCCGGAGCGATGTCACCCGGCGTGGTCAGCGCCAGCACGCCGTAGGTGGCAGCACCCACGATCGAGGTCACGAACGTGCAGGCCAGTGCCGCCGGGGCGAGGCCGGTCATCGCGATGCCCCGCCCGGCCAGGATCGGTCCGAGGAGCGAGCCGCCCCCGATGCCGTAAATGCCACCCACAGTGCCAACTGCCAAACCAAGACCGAGGATGGTACGCCGAGGCAGCGGTGGCCGGTCCCGCGTGCCGGGCCGGGCCGCGCGCACGATCAGCCACAGCCCGAGTGGCAGCAGCACCACCGCGACCACCAGCCGGAACACCTGCGGGCCCGGGATGGCGAACACCCGTACGCAGGCACCGGCAATCACCCCCGGAACCGTGCCCGCCAGCAGCAGCCGCGTCAGCGGCCCGGCCAGTTGCCCGGCGCGACGGTAGCGGAGCAGCGCACCCGGACCCGCCACCACGTTGTAGAGCAGGTTGGTGGGCGTCACCGCCGGGCTGGGCACCTGCAGCAGGCTGAGCTGGACGGGCAGCAGGAAGACCGCCCCGGACACCCCGACGGGCGCGGTGACCACCGAGATCAGCAGGCCCGCGGCGAACCCGGCCAGCCCGGTCTGCCAATCCACGGCGGTAACCCTAGGCGGAGGCGTGCGTATCCGGCTGCGACTCGCGTCACCGGCGATCGGCGGGCACCACCGATTTCCGGAAGCCGCTACGATGTCGGGCGCGCTGTCGGCAAGCATCACGGGGGAGGACGCGCAGATGAGTTTGTACGGATATGCCAACACTGACCGGGAAGGTCCCGAGGAACGGCTCGCGCGGATCGCTTCCTCGGCCCGATCGATCAGCCGGGTGCTGCGGTCGGCCACGCGGTCGGGCGTACGGCATCAGGGTAGTGACGGCACCGGACTGGTGACCATGTCGGCCGACGGGTCGGGGCGGGTCGAGTCCATCCACATCGACCCGTCGTGGTTCCAGCGGCACACCGCGACCGCGCTGGGACCGGCGATGTTCGAGGCCTACCAGGCCGTGATGACCGAGGTCATGACGGCCAGTGTGGAACAGATGGAGGAGGCCGAGCGCGAGGAGGCCCAGCGTCCGCCCGACGAGCCGGCGCCGGACGCCTACACCGGCCGGCCACAGGACTTCCACGCGCCCACCTTCGACGACGTCCGCGCCGCGCTGCGTGACCTCGAGGAACGCCAGTACATCCGGGAGTACCAGCGCCAACGCCGGGCGTCGGGGCAGGGCGAGGAGCAGACCGTGTACGGGCCGTACCGGCTGGCCGCGGTGACCGTGCGCGGCGGTGACGTCGCCGAGATCACGATTCCCACGCCGGTCGGCCGCGACCGCGTCAACGTATTGGCCCAGGACACCGTCCGCGCGCTCCAGATGGTCCGCGCCGGCGAGACGGAGGCATGAGATGCCCGGCGACAACGAAGAGATCAGGGTTGTTCTCAGCGCGTTCGAGGCCGAGGCCAAGAAGTGGGAGGAACTCGCCGACCTGATGCTGGCGGCGAAAAACAAGATCACCCCGCTGACGCTCGAACCCAGCGCCTTCTTCTGCGGCAACCCGGCCAGCGCCGTGCTGCTGTCCCAGACCTACGACGAGATCCACGGCCTGCTGGTCACGCTGACCACGGCGGCCGAGGCCGAGTTCGACCAGATCGCCGGCGCCCTGCGGATCGCGCGCGACGAGTACGACGGCACCGACAACACCAGCGCCGCGGCGTTCGTCCGCATCTACGGGGAATAGGGGACCGCGAGATGGCACCGGAAACCGACCAGGCCTCCGCGGAGAGCACCCTCCAGGCGGCGACCGACAAGCTCCGGACCGAGATCGACCGCATCGACCCGGAGTACCGCAAGTTCGTCGAAAAGATCAACTCGGTGATGATGCAGGCGTCGTTCATCTCGCCGGTCGGCGCCTGGCTGTTCAGCAAGAAGGTCAAGGGCGCGCTGGACGACCTGCACGGCAAGCTCGAGGACGCCGCCGACGAGATGATCAAGTATCTGGAGCAGGCGGCGCCGGTGTTCGCGCTGATCGGCCGCGGCTTCACCTATCTGAACGCCGTGCTGCCCGACCTCAGCGGCATGACCGGCACCGCCCGCGACATCCGGCCGAACGCCCTGCACACGTGGGGCGGCGACGCCGGCCGCGCGTACTCGGAGAAGCGCCAGGGGCAGTCGAAGGCGATCGAGGGCACCGGCGGCATCGTCAAGGACACCGGCCAGTGGCTGGTCGACGTGGCGGCGCTGAACGCCAAGTTCCTGGTCGACATCACCCAGCCGCTGATCGACCTGGTCGAGGCGATCATCGAGGGCGCCATCGAGCTGAGCACGGTCATCGGCGTGCTGGAGGCGATCGACACAATCGCGGCCGCAATCGCCGACTGCCTCGGCGCGGTCCTCGAGATCCTCAAGGAGGCCACCAAGCACATGGTCGACAGCATCACGTCGCTCGCCGCGGCCCGCGCCATCCTGAACGACAACAGCGTCTACCCCGCCGGCAACTGGCCGCAGGCCGTCAACCGATGAATCCGCTGCTCGCCGCGGTGGCGGCCGTAGTGCTGGCCGCCCCGCCGAGCACCGCTCCGGCCGGTCAGTGGCATCTGGACCGGATTGGGGTCCCTCAGGCGCAGGCGGTCTCCCAGGGCGACGGCGTGCTGGTCGGGATGTTCCTGGCCTCGGTCGACACCACGCTCCCGGCGCTCGGCGGCCGGGTCCGCCCCGGCAAGTACGTCGGTTCCGGCGGCGAGATCAAGGACCGTCCGGCGAGCGCCGACACCGAGGCCGGCAAGGAGGCGAGCACCGCGCTGGCCGGCCTGGTGGTCGCCCAGGGCACCGGCGGCGTGCTGGGCGTCGCCCCCAGGGCCGAAATCCAGCCGATCAACGGCCCGGTCGGCGAGGAAAAGGTGTCGCAGGCGCTGCGCTGGCTCACCGACCAGGGCGCCAAGGTCATCGACATGTCCGGCGGCTTCACGGTCGACAAAGACACCAAGAGCATCGACGGCGTCAACTACGCACTGTCCAAGAACGTCGTGGTCATCCTCGACGCCCGGCAGGCCGACCGCCTCGACCGCGACGCGACGACCGGCGTGCTGGTCGTCGGCGGCGTCACCGAGAAGGGCGAACGCGACAGCGGCGACTCGTTCGACAGCCGGATCGACCTGTCCGCGCCCGGCGCCACGCTCGGCCTTCAGGGCGTGACCGGCCCGGTCGCCGCGCAGGGCGACCAGCAGGCGTCCGCGATCACGGCCGGCGTGGCGGCGCTGATCCTGGCGAAGGACCCGCAGCTGTCCGCGCCGTCGGTGCTCGACCGGCTGATCGGCACGGCCAAGGACGCGGGGCCGGCCGGCAAGGACAGCACGTTCGGCGCGGGAGTGGTCGACGCCGCGGCGGCTGTGACGGCCGATCGCGTGCCGGTGGCGGAAAATCCGCTGGGCGATCCCGGTCCGCCCGAGGGTGACGGCCTGCCCGTCATCCTGGTCGGCGCGGCCGTGGCGGTCGCCGCGGTCCTGCTGGTGGTGGTGTTGTGGCTGGTACTGCGGCGGCGTCGCCGCAGCTGAGCGAGGTCCTGCCCCGGTCGGCACCGGCCCGCGGCACGGCCGGACGTCGCCTGGCTAAAAGTTGATGCGCCTGCCCGGCCGGCTGACTACCGTCCGGGCGTGGCCCACACCTATCCCCCGCTGAACGTCGAGATCCGCACGCCGCGCCTGACCCTCGCCGGCGCGTCCGACGACCTGCTGGAACGTCTCGTGCCGCTGGTCCGGGCCGGGATCGCCGACGCCGAGCCGTGGCCGTTCGACGACCCGATGTCGTTCTACGCCGACAACCCGGAACGCGAATGGCGTTGGCTGCGCGGCATCTGGGCCGGCCGTGCCCGGGTGACCCCGGATGCCTGGCGGCTGTACTTCGCCGTGGTCGTCGACGGCGAACCGGTCGGGATGCAGGACCTGGTCGGCACGAACTTCACCCGGTTCGGCACGGTGTCGAGCTTCTCGTGGCTGGCTCCCGGCCGCCGCGGGCAGGGGCTCGGCCGGGAGATGCGGGCGGCGATCCTGCACCTGGCCTTCGCCGGACTGGGCGCCCGCGAGGCCGGCAGCGACGCCTTCGTCGACAACGAGGCGTCCAACCGCATTTCCCGAGCGCTGGGCTACGAACCGAACGGCACCGACTGGGACACCCGCCGCGGCGAGCCCGCCCGCATCCAGCAGTGGCTCCTCACCCGCGAGGCGTGGGAGAGGACCCGCCGGGACGACATCGAACTGACCGGCGTCGAGGAGTGCCGGCCCGTCCTGGGCATACCCTAAGCGGGCCGGGCGATCCGTCGCATGCAGGTGACGTGGGCGCTGATGTCCACGGTCACCACCTCCCAGCCGCGGCCCTCGAGGAACTCCACGGCGGACAGCATCTGGTCGGGCGGCCCGTTGTTGCCGGTCTTGAGCCGGAACCCGGAACGCCCCGACATCACCGACGACAGCGACGGCGTGATGTAGATGTACCGGAACGGATAGCCGTCGAGCGACACCCGGCCGGCCAGGATGTCGTCGGCGGAGAAGATCCGGGGCGGGCGCTGCTGCATGGTCACCACTATGCCCCATCCGGCAAAATGGCCCGCACCCCTGCCGCCGGCAGCACGAAGTAGTAGCCACCGCCGAACGGCAACAGGTATTTCTCCAGTGCCTCCCCCGCCAGCCGCCGCTGGATGGTGGCGAACCCGCGCTCCACATCCCGCTGGTAGCAGACGAAGATCTGCCCCGCGTCGTCCACTCCCGCCACCTCGGGCGTGCGCCGGTACGAGTAGCCACGCCGCAGAATCCGGTGCGCCTCGCTCTCCGGCGTCCGCGGGTTGGCCAGCCGGATGTGCGCGTCCACCGCGATCTGGTCCCCGCCGAGATCCGGTGCGTCCGTGACCCGTTCCCCACCCAGCGGCGCCCCGGTGTCCTTCTTGCGGCCGATCACCCGTTCCTGCTCGGCCACCGGGTCGGAGTCCCACGACGGCATGGCCATCCGGATCAGCCGCACCACCTGGTAGGTCCCGCCCACACACCAGTCCGGCTCGCCGTCCCCCGGCTGCACCCACACCAGCCGGCTCATCAGGTCCCGATCGGCGGCGTCCGGGTTGCCGTCCCCCTCCCGAAAACCAAACAGATTCCGTACGCCCGCCCCATGCCCCACCGGATGAAACCCGTCGATGCTCCACCGCCGACGGAGCCCCGGCACGGCAATCCGCGGCAGCCCCTCGGCGTTGTCCCCCACGACCTGCACCAGCAGATCACCGTGACACCACTGCGGATCCAGCACGTCCGCCCGGAAGGCCGGCATCTCGGTGAGCAGCCGCGGCTTGGCCAGCGCAAACCGCCCGTCGAACAGCGACGCTCCCACCCCGACGGTAGCCGCCACGCCGGCCAGGCGTTCCTCCAGCGCCTGCAGCGTCCCACGCAGATCGTTTCCGATGACGTCGTACGCCGTAAGCACCGCGGCCCGGCGCACCGGCGCAACCACAACCGCGTTCCCGGTGCGGACCGGGAGGTCCACGGGTGGCGGGGCGGGCACCGGCGGCCGGGCCTCGGCACAGCCGGCGACCACCCCGAGTCCCGTGGCCGCCAGCAGCGTGCGACGCTTCATCGCGCCGTCGTCCCGAGCAGGTCAGCCGACATGTGACGGCTCATCGCGCCGGTCATCTGCCGGCGGCGAGCCGGCGTTCCACTGCCACGCGGGCCGATGGTGCCGGTGGGTGTTCGACGTAGAGCAGGCGGTTCGGTGAGCCGGACAGCGTCGCCGGGGCGATCGCGTTCAGCGTGGCCGAGCCGACCAGGGCCGCGTGCACCTGCGCCGGGGTGAGCGCCGGCTGGTCGGCGAGCAGCAGCGCGGCCGCGCCGGCGACATGCGGCGACGCCATCGACGTGCCCCGCAGCACCCGGACCGCCGAGTCGGTGGCGTTGTGCGCCGAGCGGATCTCCTGCCCGGGCGCGAACAGGTCGACGCACGTCCCGTAGTTGGACCCGGGCTGGGTGCCGCCCCAGCCGGTGGCCCGCTCGTTGATCGAGTTGCTGGCCGCCACCGTGATCACCGCGGGCACCGCGGCCGGGCTGTAGTTGCAGGCGTCCGCGTTCCAGTTGCCGGCCGAGGCCACGTACGTGTACCCGGCGTTGATCGAGTTGGTGACCGCGGTGTCCATCGCCGGCGACCGCCCGCCACCCAGGCTCATGTTGACCACCGCCGGTTTCACGCCGTTCTGCGTGATCCAGTCGATGCCCGCGATGATCTCGCTGTTCAGGCCCTGGTTGTTGCATCCCAGCACCCGCACCGACACCAGGCTGGCCCGGTTCGCGATGCCGAACGTCACGCCGCCCACCGTCCCGGCCACGTGCGTGCCGTGCCCCTCGGTGTGGCAGTCCTGCCCGTTCCACCCGTCCTCGACGGTGTCGACGCCCACCGACGCCCGCCCGCCGAACTGGCTGTGCGTGGTGCGCACCCCGGTGTCCATCACGTAAGCCGTCACGCCGGCGCCGGCCGAATCCGGGTAGACGTAGAGGTCGTCCAGCACCGAGGACCGCTGGTCGACCAGGTCGAGGTTCCACAGCGGGTAGTAGCGCGCCTCGGCACCGTAGGAGATCGCGTCCGCCTCGACCCGGGCCACCTGCGGATCGGCCGAGAGACGCCGGGCCTGCGCCTCGGTGGCCCGCAGCGCGAAGCCGTTGAGGGCCTTGCGATAGGTCCGCACCGCTTCCCCGCCGTACCGGGTGGCGACCGGCGCGGCGGCCAGCGCGGCCGGCCCGGCGGTCGCCTTCAGCGTGACGATGTAGCGGTCCTTGACCACCGTGGCGCCGGCGGGCACGTACACCGGTCCGCCGGCCGGCGCGGCCGCCACCGGCGTCCCGACGGCCAGCAGCCCGGCCACCAGGGCGGCGGCGCCCAGCACGCGTCTATTGCCCCTGTCCATTGCGTCCTCCCCCGTGGATTGGCATGTACTCCGCGTTCAGCCCCGGACGACGCCCTCGTAGATCTCGTCGCACCGGTCCGGGTCCATGGTCAGATAGCCCTCGTCGTCGACCGAGAACGCGCCGGCCCGGTAGCAGCGGATGTGGTAGTCCACCATCTGCTCGACGCTCTCGTACTCGATCTCGGTCGGCTCCCCGATGAGCACCCCGGCGATCCGGAGCGGGCCGCCGTCCTCCCAGACCGCCGCCTTGAGATCGCCGCTGGGGCCGCCCAGCAGCGGGATCCACTGTGGCCCCAGCACCGGATCGCCCTCGTAGTAGGTGCGCGCCTCGGCGGCCTCCGCGAGGGACAGCGGGTTGTATCCGGGGATCAGGTTGACGTCGTCCTGCAGCTGCCCCGGCTCGGACCGGACACCGTTGCACCAGCCGAACCACGTGCCGACCTCGTCCGGGACCGACGGGCCGAGAAACGCCTCCACCTCGGGCCGGGACAGTCCGGGCAGGAGCAACCGGGCCACTGGTCTGTCCAGGTCGCGGACGATCGCCACCAGTTCCGTCAAACGTTCCGTCAGCATCGTTTTGCCCCCGTTCGTCAGCGGACGCGCACATAGTAGCGGTCACCGTTGGCCACCCCGTTGTCTCGCAGGAAGGGCCACAGCGAGTCCCGGCCGTGCGACGTGTTCTGGCCGCGGTTGATCAGTCGGAGCTGGGCGCCGGCGCCGCCCTCCCTGGTCGAGGCGAACGGGTATTCCTCCCAGGACAGACCGGGTGCCAGCGAGTCCGGACGGGGCTGGCCCCGCTGAGCGGCATTGCGGTTGGCGTCGATGTTGTTGCGGCCGGTCAGCCGCGTGACGATCGGGCTGTGCCCGTTCCGGATGGCGTTCTGGAAGTTGTCGGCCACGTCCGGGTAGCGGCTCCGGTCGATCTCGTGGACCGGCAGGACCTCGGTCTGACCGTCGCAGCCGACCACGAAGATCTTGGGTGCGGTGTTGTGGACGAGTACCGGCTGGTCCCCGACCACCACGTAGTACGTGTGCAGGTCGTCGACCGTGAGGTTGTGGACCCGTTGCTCGGCGGTCCGCTGCTGGACCGCGGTGACCTGGACGTAGGTGCCGGAGCCGGTCCGCAGCAGGTCACCCGCGCGCAGGTCCTTCGCCTCGCGCCACTCGCCCGGCCGGGCCGCCCAGAACGGGTGGCCGTCGGTGGCCGTCACCGTGCCGTCCGCCCGACCGTCGCTGTCGGTGTCCACGGAGATGTCGACCAGGCTCTTCTGCCCCTCGCCGGTGATCAGGGCGGTCACCGTGCGGGCGCCGGTGTAGCCGGACTCGGCGTCGCCGGCCAGGACCTGGTCGCCCGGTTCGACGTCGGCGATCCGCTTGCGCGAGCCGTCCGCCATCTGCACGAGCGTGTCCGGCGTGAAGCTGTTCGGGACCCGGCAGGTGCCGCTGCCGGGCTTGCCGGCCCGGGTGCCGAGCGGGTCGGTCAGCGCGGTCGGCTGGTTCAGGGCGTAGGTGTGCGGGTTGATCTCGCCCGACGTGATGCCGATCGGGTCCTCGCTGATGAACCGCTGGAGAACCGGGCTGTAGTACCGCGACCGGTAGTAGTAGAGCCCGGTGCCGTCGTCCTCGCGCCCGGTGAACCGGTACGGGTTGCCGCCGTCGTCACCGGTCACCGTGGTGCCGCCGAACGGGTCGTAGCTGTACTGCGCCCCCGCGCCGGTCGCGTCCACCAGCCCGACCGTGTTGCCGACGCCGTCGGTGAGGTACCGCTTGCTGGTGCCGCCGGACTCGCGCAGCAGCCAGCCGTCGGTGCCGCCCGCTGTCATGGTCGCGGTGACCGCGCCGTTCACCTTCTCCTGCACCGGGTTCGCCCCGTCGTACAGGTAGTTGGTGGTGGCGCCGTTGACGGTTCGTTCGATGCGGCGGCCGTCGGTGGTGTACCCGAACGTGGCCGCGTAGCCGGTGCGGGACAGCCCGGTCAGCTCGCCCCGGTTGTTCCAGTCGAAGGTCGTGACGCCGTCCGAGGTGAGGTTGCCGTCGGCGTCGTACTCGACGTCGGCGCCGTTGACGGTGTCGATCCGGTTGGCGGCGTCGTAGGTGGCCGGGCCGAACTCGGCGGGCAGTTCCCCGCGCGAGTAGCTGCCGGTGGTGCGGATCGGCAGGCCGGCGGCGTCGTACTCGTACGCGAGGTCGCCGAGCACCGTCGTGCCGTTCCGGTAAGTGATGGTCTTGACCTGGCCGGCCTCGTTGTAGGTGTAGGTCTGGCTGATGCCCGACCCCGGAGCGCCGACCCGCTCCGGCCGGCCGACGGCGTCCCGGCTGACCGTGCTGACCGCCGTGCCGCCCTGCTGGATCTCGGCCAGGGCGCCGGTGACGTCGTACAGGTGCCGCGTCGCGGACCGGCCCGCGATGGTCATGGTCCGGTCCCGGACCGCCGTGTCGAACGCGTACGTGACCGTGCCCTGCGGCGTGGTCTCGCTCTTGACCCGGTCGAACTCGTCGTAGTCGAGCGTGGTCACGCCGGACACCGAGTCGGTCGTGGTACGCACCCGGTCGGCCAGGTCGTAGGTGTAGTCGACGGTGCTGGTGCCGCCGATCCGGGTCTGCTTCGCGCGGTCCAGTTCGTCGTAGTCGTGCTCGGTCACGACCTGCCGGCGGCTGGTGTGCTTCTTCAGGTTGCCGTTCTGGTCGTACTCGAAGACGTCCGCCTTCTCGAGCGGATCGGTGATCTTCGAGACCAGATCCATCGCGTTGTAGTCGTAGATCGTCAGGCCGTCGCGCGGGTCGGTCACCCGGTGCAGCAGCGAATTCGCGTTGTACTCGAACGACGTGGTCCGGCCGACGGCATCGGTGACCGAACGGACCTTGCCGTTGCTGGCCCACACGGTGTCGGTGACGGCACCGCGACCGTCTTTCTCGTGGACCGGCCGGCCGATCGCGTCGAATCCGGCCCGGGCCACGCGCCCGGCCGGGTCGGTGAGTGCGATCGGGTCGGCGCCGGCGTAGTCGTACCTGGTCTCCTTGAGCGCCGGATCGATCTCCTTGGTGATCAGGCCGGCGGCGTTCACCTCGTACCCGGTCTTGCGGTTCAGCGGGTCGGTCACGCTCTTGGTGGCGCCGCGCGCGTCGAGTTCGAGGATCGTGCTCTTGGTGAACGTGTCGGTGTACTTGGTCAGCTCGCCGTGCGGCCCGTTGCGCTCGAACACCTCGGACCGCGCCTTCGTGGTGCCGTCCAGATAGGTGATCTTGCTGACCTGGCCGCGCGCGTCGTACTCGTACTTGGTACGCCGCTGGAGCGCGTCGATCTTGGCGACCGGCCGCACACCGGACGCGTCGTACTCGGTGGTGATCGTCTGCTCGTTCGGCGTGCCGAGCGCACGGGTGTCGGTGAGCGCGGATCCCTTGCTGTTGAAGGTGAACCGCTGGACGAAGCCGCGCGGGTCGGTCACCCGGGTCTCGGTGATGACGTTGTTGACCAGCGTGTAGTCGAAGACCGTCAGCCCGTTGTCCGCGGCCTTCTGCGTCTTCACCCGCCCCG
Organism: Paractinoplanes rishiriensis; assembly: GCF_016862375.1. Classification (GTDB taxonomy): domain Bacteria; phylum Actinomycetota; class Actinomycetes; order Mycobacteriales; family Micromonosporaceae; genus Actinoplanes; species Actinoplanes rishiriensis. The sequence goes on from NZ_BOMV01000078.1 coordinate 89,698, forward strand.
CGGTGTCGTACTCGTTGACCAGGATCTCGTTGCGCCGGGCGTCGATGATCGACTTGAGCCGGCCGGCGGTGTCCCAGGTGTACTCGGTGACGCCGTTGTCCGGGTTGGTCACCGTCTTGAGGTGGTTGGTGGCGTCGTAGGTGTAGCTGACCTTCCGCCCGATGTTGTCCTCGATCGAGGTGATCTTCGGCGGGTTGGCCTGGTCGTAGCCGAACCTGACCCACCGGCCACTCGGCGAGGTGATCTGAGTGACCGCGCCGTTCTGGCGGACCTTGCCGTCGGTGCCCGGAGCCGCGGTGGCCCGGGTGATCGTCGTGGTGTTGCCGAACTTGTCGCGGATCTCCTGGATCGGCGACTCGTCGCCGAGCACGAAGACCGTGCCGTCGCGCAGCGTGACGTCCCAGCCGTCGCCGTTCCAGGCCACCGTGGAGCCGTCGTACCGGGTCGGGGTCGGGTCCGCCTTGAAGATCGCACCGGCGTAGTCGTTGCCGGGCGACGTGCGGGTGTAGTGGACCTTGCTGCCGTCCGGCTGGATCAGGTCGAACTGCTGGAAGTCGAAGCTGCCGATCTGGCCGGGCGACCAGGGGAACATCCCGTAGTCGAAGTTCACCCCGACGCCGAAGGCCCGGGTGTCGACATCACCCTGCTGGTAGGTGCGCTTGATCTCGATCGGCATGACGTCGTCGACGGCCAGGTCGACGGTCTGCTCGATCAGCAGCCCGGTCGACGGGTCGACCGGGTCGGCCACCCGGCTGCCGTTCGCGATCGGGGCCCGCAGCGCCGGGTTCATGCCGGGCACCGCGGTCATCGCGCCGGTCAGGCGGTAGAACTTGACCTCGGGGTCCGGGATGATCTGCTTGCCGTTCTTGGAGACCGTGCCCAGCCCGTACAGGTGCCAGCCTTTGACGTCCGGGTCGTAGTTCCAGAACTGGGTGCGGGTGCCCGGCGCCTCCTTGGTGTAGTTCGGGTAGATGATCCGGGCGCCCTCCGGGAAGAGCACTCCGCCGCCGGGCTGCACCGAGAAGTAGACCGGCACCCGGGTGGGCGGCAGCGGGAACGGCGGGCGGTCGATCGGGATCGGCGTGAGGCTCAGCTCGTGGGCCACCTTGCCGTCGGCGTCCCGGATCACGGTGCCCTTCGGGATATGCACCTCGAGGCCCGGGATCGCCCTGGTGGTCAGCACGATCTCGCGATTGGTCGGGCTCGGCACCGAGACCGTGCTCGCCTTGTCAATCTTGGGAAGAAAGACGGTGTACGGGAGGACGAGCACCCGACCCTTGGCCACGTCCATGCCGATGTCGAACACGCCGTACTCGGCCTTGTCACCGCCGCCGGTGCGGCCGTCCACGCGCAGCGCGAGGTGCCCGGCCGGCACCCCGGACAGGGCGAACCGGCCGTCCGCCCCGGTCTTGGCACTCTTGCCGCGGGCGCTGACCGTGACGCCGCGCAGCGGGGTGCCGTCGGTGTCGAGCACCCGGCCGACCACGCCGGTCACGCCGACCGGGAACTGGAGTGCCCGGGCCCGGGTCGGCGCCGGTGCGCGCCGGGTGGACCAGTCGACGCCGGCCAGGTTCTGGGCGTCCGGGGTCCAGCCGGTGTCCTCACAGGCCGGCGTGATCTCCGGTTGCGGCGCCGGAACCGGAACCGGCGCGTTGCCGGCCTGCATGGCCGGTGCGCCGAGCGCCGGACGTTGTTCCGCGCCGGTCGCGCAGCTGGGCAGCACGGTGCCCGCCGAGCCGGCCTCGGCCTTGAACGGCACCTTGCTCGGCGCCGCCGCGGTGACCCGCGGCTGCACCGCCATGTCGAACGAACCGGTCGTGCCGTTGCCGGGGTCAAAGATCAGGGTGTACGTGCCGGCGGTGGTCAGCGTCGGCAGGAGTTCGGTGAAGAACGCCATCCGCCAGCGGCGAGCCAGCACCGTGCCGGCCGGGTCGATCACCGTGAAGTAGATCGTGTTGCCGCCGAGGTTGAGGTTGGTCAGCGTGATCTGGGTGCGCTGCGCGGCCGCCCCGTCGAACGTCATGAGCCCGTTCTGGCCGGGCCGGGTGATCACGAAGTTCTTCGGTGCCCCGCCCAGATCGGCCTTGCCCACGTTGAGCTCGGTCGACAGCAGCAGGCGGTACGCACCGGTGGCGGCCAGGTGCGGGGTCAGCTCGATCCGGTAGGTGCCGGTGGCCGGCAACGCCGGCAGGTCGATGCCGTACCGCAGGTCGATGGTGCCCCAGAAGTCGAGCTGGGCGTTGTCCGGCTTGTAGATCCGGGTCAGCACGAAGTCGATGTCGCCCTGGGCACCGAAGGACAGCCGTTGCCCCTGGGTGCCGTTGAACGTCGCGATGATCCGCTGGCCGGGCAGCGACACGCTCGCGTCGGTCGCCGGTGCGTCCGGTGCGATCACACCGACGTTGCGCGGCTCGGCGGCCACCACGGACAGCGATCCCTGGCCGGCGGATTCCGGGTCGACCTGGAGCCGGTACTTTCCGGTCACCGGCAGCGAGGTGACGTCGATGCTGCGACCGGTGCCGAGCGAGACCAGGAAGCCGTCCGGCTTGTACAGCCGCAGGTTGACCTCGCCGGGCAGCGAGCGGTCGGTGGTGCCGAGATAGAGCGGGCGGCCCTGCACGCCGTTGAAGTCGAGCCAGACGTCCCGGCCGGGCCGGTCCACGGTGACCGTCTTCTTCGAGTTGACCAGCAGCTCGCCGCCCTCGGCCCGGGTGGACAGCCAGGCCTTGAGGCTGCCGACCGACTGCCAGCCGGTGAGGAAGATGCTGTGCGTGCCGGTCTTGCGCAGCGTCGGGATGTCCCGCGACTCGGCCCAGCCCGTCTCGAGGGTCACCTGCACCTCGTCCGGCTCGACCATGATGCCGCCCGGGTACGCGGGGCGGTCGTTCTGCTGCAGCGTGTTTTCCGTGTAGCCGAGCTGGAGCACCTGCCCGGTGGTGCCGCTGAACGGCAGCCGGACCGACTGGCCGGGCCGTTGGATGCTGACCGGCGCGGCGGCCCCGTTGACCGCGAGCGTGGACCCCTCGATCGCGGTGGACAGCCAGACCCGCCCGAAGCCGAGTTCGTTGGCGCCGAACGTGATCGACAGCTTGAAGGTGCCGGTCTGCTTCGGCTTGAAGACCATCGTGGGGATGTACCGGGTCAGCGACGCCTGCCAGGTGAAGACCGAGTTGTCCGGCGCGGTCACCTTGACCACGTACGTGTTCGCCGGCTCGCTGATCTCGGTGAGGCCGAAGCTCATCCACTGGTTGGCGGAGGCCGCGAAGGTGGTCTCGAACGTCTGCTGCGGCACGGTGATCTGGAACGGCACACCGGAGCCGTCGGCGGTCAGCCGCGCACCGGTCAGCGTGTTCGAGGCGGTGATCCGCACACTGCCGGCCGCGCCGTCGTTGGGCTTGACGACCAGGGCGTACGTGCCGGTGGCGGTCAGCTTGGGCAGATCCTGGCTGAGCGGGCCGCCGGCCCACAGGTCGAGCGGGTCACCCAGCACGCCGCGGGCGAAGTTCCCGCCGTACGGCTGGTAGAACCACAGGCCCGACCGCACCGGGATGGTGTTGTTGTCGAACTTGAGGTTGACGCTCTCGCCGGCCACCCCGTCGATCAGCACCAGCGCCGACTTGCCGGCCGGGACGGTCGCGGTCAGCGCCGCGCTGCCGGCCTTGATGCGCCCGGCGGTGACCAGGTCGCGCATCACGAAGCCGCGCGGGGCCACGAAGAAGTCGGCCGGGCTCTCCGCGGTGCCGCCCGGCGTGCGCACCGAGACCTTGCCGGACTGGGCAGCCGCCGGGACCCGCACCTTGAGCGTGCCGGCGTCGGCCTCGACCACCTGCGCCACGGTCTGGTGGAACCGCACCACGTTGTGGGCCCGGTCCGGATCGAAGCCGGTGCCGGTGATGGTGACCAGGTCGTTCTTGTTGCCGCGGTCGGTGGACAGCGCGGTGATGCCGGGCACCGGCGCGCCGGCCTCGATCCGGAACGGCCGGGGCGCCGTGGCGGACCGGCCGCCCACCTCGACCCGCACCACACCGTCGGTGGCACCGGACGGGATCTGCACCTGCAGCCGCCCGGTGGTGGCCCGCGAGACGGTCGCCGCGATGCCGTCGACGGTCACCGCGTTGTCGCCGGCCGTCGCGCTGAACCCGGTGCCGCCGATCTCCACCGACGACCCGGCCGGCCCGCGCGCCGGCACCAGCGCGAAAACGGCGAGCGCACCGAGCGCGAGCCGCTCGGTGCGCTCCAGGTTGCCGGCGTCGTCGTAGCGGTACGCCGCGGAGCCGGTGGCCGGGTCGGTGACGCCGGCAAGCTGTCCCGCCGCGTCGTAGAAGAAGTCCCGCGGCCCGGCCGCCGCGGCGGCAGCCTTGGGCGCGGCGGCGGCAGCCTTGGGCGCGGCCGCGGCGGTCTGGGCCTGGTGCGCGGTGGGCTCGTGCGCCGCGGCCGGACCGGGCAACCCGGCGATCGCGACGGCGACCACGGTCACCAGGGCTAGTAGGCGAGAAGGCACGCGAAAATGGCGCGGCGAACGCATTGATCCCCCCGAAAGATCAAACATAAAGCCGACGGACGACGGGTCGCCAATTGCGGCTTCGCCATCGACCGACGTGACCGTATCCGATGCGCCACGCTCCGCGATGCCCCGTTTTCACGTGATGCTTCCCACCGCGATCCGACCCAACCATCCACCCCAGATAGCTGAGCTGCGGAAACGTCCGCGGACACCATGATCGAAAGGGTCAGAAAGTTGATAAATTGACAATCGTCATTTCGGTGGGCGGCGGGGTCGCGGCCGGCTACCGCCCCGCGCTACGCTCGCCGCCATGGTGAAACCACGCCGAAGACCCCTGGTGATGGCCACTTTCGGACTGGCCCTCGCCCTGACACCGGGCCTGGCCGCCTGCGCCCGCGACGGCCCCGACCGGACCGCCGACCGGGCCGCCGTCGTGGCAAAGATCAGATCCGACCCGCAGATGGAGGGCACCCCCGACGGGGTGGTCAACTGCCTGGCGGATTGGTATATGGCGAGTGCCTCTGCGGAATCCCGCACGGCATTCGTCGAGGGGAGGCAACCACCGCAGAATGACGACGTCGCACGCGAGGCAGCAGTTCTCGAGTGCCTGAAAGGAGCTGCTTAGAAAGACACAAAAATAGGTACGATGAGCGCATGACGTCTCATCGCTGTTTGGTGTCCTCGGGCTCACCACTGGAACCGGAAATAGGCTTCTCCCGCGCCGTGCGGCTGGGCACCCACGTGTCCGTGGCAGGCACCGCGCCGATCGGCCCCACCGGCGCCACGGTCGGTCCAGGCGACGTCTATGCGCAGTCGGTGCGCTGTCTCGACATAGCCGAGGAGGCCCTCCGCGAGGCCGGCGCCACCCTGTCCGACGTGATCCGCACCCGCGTGATGCTGGTCGACATAGCCCGATGGCGCGACGCCGCAAGAGCCCACGGCGAACGCTTCGCCCACATCCGCCCCGCGTGCACGTTCGTGGAGGTGTCCCGCTTCATCGACCCCGACTGGCTGGTCGAGTTCGAACTGGACGCCATCGTGACCGAGGGCGAAGTCCCAGCGACAGGTTCCCGGTGATGCGGCCGTTGCTCTTTCTCGACGTGGACGGTCCGCTCATACCGTTGCGGGCACGCCCACCGCTGTCCGCCCGGCCGGCCGGCCGGCCGGAGCGCGGCAGGCCCGGGCAGCAACGCCTCGGGCAACCCGCTGGTGGAGCGGCTCGACCCGGCCGACGGGCGCCGGCTGCTCAGCCTGGGATGCGACCTGGTGTGGGCCACGACGTGGATGGCCGACGCAAACGAGATCGTCGCGCCCCGGCTGGGGCTCCCGCAGTTGCCGATCGTCCCGTTCAGCGACGACGACGAACCCGAGCGCGGACTGCACTGGAAGACACGGGGCCTGACCGCGTGGGCCGGCAGCCGACCTTTCGTGTGGCTGGACGACGAGGTGACCGACGCCGACCGCCGATGGATCCGCGCCCACCACCGCCCACCACCGCCCACCACCCGCCCACCACTCGCTCACCATCCGCTCACCATCCGGCCGCCGCGCTGGTGCACCGCGTCGACCCTTTCGCCGGGCTGACCGACCGCGACTTAGCCGCAGTGCGCGCGTGGGTGGCGGCAACAGCGACACAACCCGCACCCGGCAACAGACGACACAACCCGCACACGAGCAACCAGCAACAACGACACAACCCGCACACGAGCAACCAGCGACCACGACGCGGCCGGCGCGCGGATGACGGCGACAGCATCCGCGCATCGGTGGCGGCGGCACGGTAGAAGGGAGGCTGTGACGCTTACCTTGTGCACCGACCTCGCGGCGGCCGGCTGGATCGCCGGGAGCGATCTGTCGTGGCAGCGCCTCGTGACGCTGGGGCCGGCCGGCTTCGGGGCCTACGCCCGGCTTCGCTTCCTGGCCGACCCGGCGCACCCCGGCCAGAGCGAGAACGACGTCGACGCCGAGGACTGGCGCGATGACCAGCTGCCGCGCCTGTTCACGCTGCTGGCCGCGCACACCGCTACGCCGGACGACTGCTACTTCGCCGTCTGGGAAGGCTTCGACCAGTCCCCGCACAGCACCACCGACGGCCACTACAACGCACCGGAAGACCCCGACGCCCGCCCCGGCCTGGCGCCACCAGCCACCATCCCGCCGGCGCCGACCGAGGAACCCACCCTGCCGCGAGCCGCAACCGCCGCGACGAGGGCGACGCCGCAACTCGTGTTGCCGCATCGGGCCTACTGGCTCTTCCGTGGACCGCTGTCCGACGTCGGCGACTGGGACGGCATGCCGCAACTCCGCGACGCGCCCGCCGCCTTCGTCTGGCCCGCCGACCGCGCCTGGTGCGTGGCCCACGACGTCGACCCGCACTACGCCGGCATCGGGGGGACCCGTCAAATGATCAGCGCGCTCACCGGCGACCCCGCCCTCGACGCCATCCCCATCGACCCGGCCGCCGAGCAACCCCACTATCGCTGACGTCGTGACCAAGCCGGTTCCGGGCGGCGGCCAGGTCAGCGACCGCCGGTGAACAGATGGCGATGCTGGCGGCTCCAGGTGATCCGGGCCGCCGTCTCGGTCAGCACGCCGTCGCGCTCCCAGGTCAGCTGCGGCTCGCGGCCCTCGGCGGCCAGCCGCCTCGCGCGGTCCAAGACCTGCTGTTGTTGCGCTATGACCTCATCCACCAGGCCGTCCGTCGAGGTCAGGCCGTACGCCTCGGCGAACAGCTCGACGCGGCGCCGGCGGTCGGGGGTGCCGGGATAGCGCAGCCAGCGGACACATTCGTCGTCGGGGCGGAACGGCGCCACATATTCGAGCGCGTACGCGACGTCGTGCAGCGGGCGGTTCGGCCACGCATAGTCCCAGTCGAGGATGCCGACCGGGCGGGTGCCGCGCCAGACCAGGTTCCAGGGGCCGAAGTCGCCGTGGCAGATCAGTTCGCCGGCGCGCGGCGCGGCCACCCTACCGGCCCAGACCGCGTCGCCCCGGGGCCGGAACTCGCGTACGGCCGCATGTAAATCACGCAGCAAGCGTGCCATGCCCACCAAGCCGGACTCATCGACCACCCGGGCCCAAGCCTGCGGACCGGAGTCGCCCTCGAGATAGGTCAGCACCTCGCGGCCCTCCGCGTCGATGCCCAGCACCCGCGGCGCATGCGGGAAACCGACGGCTTCGAGATGGCGCAGCAGCTCGTGAATCGCCGGCGACCACGGGTGCAGGGGGCGCCGCACGGTGTCGCCCACCCGCACCACCCGGCGGTGCGGCGTGTCCTGGAGGACCTCGGGGCCGGTCACCCGCCGAGATTAACGTCTCCGTTATGTACGAGCGTACACATCATGTGTACGCTCGTACATAACCACCCCAGCGCTCATCCGGAGATCGCCTTGTCCGTGACCAAGACGGCCGTGACCATGACGGCCGCGCCCACCCGGCAGGACCGCGCGGCCCGCATCGCCGTCGCCGTGCTGTTCCTGACCAACGGTGCGGTCTTCTTCAACGTCGTGCCGCGGTACCCGCAGATCAAGGCCGAGCTCGGCCTGAGCAACGCGCTGCTCGGCGCCGCCCTGGTCGCCTACCCGATCGGCGCCCTGCTGGCGGGACTGCTGGCCGGCGCCGCGATCCGCCGGTGGGGCTCGGCCCGGGTGGCGGCGCACGGCATTGTGGCGACCACGCTGGCGACGCTGACCATTCCGTTCGCGCCGCACTGGCTCCTGTTCGGCGCCGCGCTGTTCGTGGTCGGCGCGCTCGACTCGGTCGTCGACGTCGCGCAGAACGCGCACGGCCTGCGGGTGCAGCGCCGGTACGGCCGCTCGATCGTCAACTCGCTGCACGGCGTGTGGAGCATCGGCGCGGTGCTGGGCGGCCTGATGGGCTCCGCCGCTGCCGGCCTGCACCTGCCGCTCGCCGCCCACCTGACCATCTCGGCGGTGCTGTTCGGCACGGTAGCCCTGGTCGCTTACCGGTACCTGCTGCCCGGTCCGGAGGATGCCGAACGCGTCCCGGATTCCGCCCGGCCCTCGTTCTCCGGCGCCGCCGTCCGCATGCTCGCCGCCCTCGGCGTGCTGGCCGCGTGCGGCGCCCTGGTCGAGGACGCCGGCGCGTCGTGGGGAGCCGTCTATCTCAGCGACGAGTTGCACGCCGGGGCCGCGACCGCCGGCCTGGCCGTGGTGGCGCTCCAGGTGGCGATGACCCTCGGCCGCCTCACCGGCGACCGCGTGGTGGACCGCTTCGGCCAGCGCACCGTGGCCCGCGCCGGCGCGGCCCTCGCGGCGGCCGGCATGGGCACCGCGCTGGCGGTGCCGTCGGTCCCGGCGACCCTGGCCGGCTTCGCCCTGGCCGGGCTGGGCGTGGCCACGCTGGTGCCGGCCGCCATGCACGCCGCCGACGAACTGCCCGGGCTACCGGCGGGCAGCGGCCTGACCATCGTGAGCTGGCTGCTGCGCGGCGGCTTCCTGCTCTCGCCGCCGCTGGTGGGCGTCGTCGCCGACCTCACCAGCCTGCGCGCCGGCCTGCTCACCGTCGTGGTGGCCGGCGTCGTCACCGTGGTGCTCGCCCGGGTGCTGGTCAACCGCCGCGGCTGAGAACCTGCCCGGCCACGCTCACGAGATTCGCGGAGCCGCCGAACGGAACTAGGTGAGCCTGGGTCTACTCGATCGGCTGGACGGCCAGGTGCCGGCCCTGCTGGCCGAGGCGTTCGCGCGCAGCCCCGTGCCGAAAGCGGTCATCAGCCTCCGCACCGGGACACTCGGCCGGATCGTCGAGGCGAACGCGGCGTTCGGTGCCCTGGTCGGTCATCGCCGCGAGGAGATCGTCGGCGACTCGTGTCAGACGCTGGTCGCCGAGGAGGACCTGCCGGGACTGCTGGCGGACATGGATCTGCTGGCCGGCGGCACCACGCCGGCCGCGCCGCTGGAGCGGTCGCTGCTGTGCCAGGACGGATCGCGGGTGTGGGTGACCTGCCACGTCACGGTGGTGCGCGACGAGCACGGCGCGGCCTATGCGGTCGGTGAGATCGTGGAAAGTTCCCGAGGCGCGCCGCCGTCGAGCGAAGAACGGTTGTTCGACGCGTCGCCGATCGGGATGGCGCTGATCGGGCTGGACGCTTCCTGGCGACGGCTCAACCCGGCGCTGACCACCCTGCTCGGGTACGCCGAATCCGAGCTCGCCGGCCTGGACTGGCAGGCGCTGACCCACCCGGACGACGCCGGCGCCGGCGCCTCGCTGATGCGCGAGCTGCGCGCCGGCCAGCGGGACGGCTACGAGCTGCGGAAACGGCTGATCCGCAAGGACGGCCAGGTGGTCTGGTGCCGGCTCGCGGTCGCCCTGATCCGGGACGCCGCGGGCGCGCCCGAGCACCTGCTGGCCCAGTTCGTCGACGTCACCGCCGACCGGCACGAGCGGGAACTGCTGGACGTCACCTTCGACGCCACGTTCGAGGCGAACCCGACGGGCATGGCGATCGGTGACCGGTCCGGGCGGCTGCTGCGGGTCAACGCCGCGTACGCCGCCCTCGTCGGCCGGCGGGACGCGGTGTTCACATTCCCCAAGGACCTGGACACCGACCCGCACGCCGTGCGCCGGTACGAGGAGCGGTTCGTCCACCCGGAGGGCCGGGTGGTGTGGGGGCACGTCTGCGTCACCTCGATCGAGGGGCCGGACGGGGAACGCCACCTGCTCGCCCAGGTCGAGGACATCACCGCCCGCAAGCGCGCCGAGCAGCACGCCGCCCGGGAGACCGCGCGGCTGCGTACCACCATCAGCATGCAGCGCGAGATCACCGGGGCCGCGCAGAACCGGGACGCCGTGCTGCGGCTGATGGCGCAGCGCACGCTGCGGGTACTGCCGGAGGGCGACACCTGCCTGGTCCAGATGATCGACCGGGACGCCGGGGTGCTGCGCCCGGTCGCCGGCACCGGGCGGCTGGCGGCCCACAACGTGCCGCCGGCCCCGCTGACCGGGTCGCTGGCCGGGCTCGCGGTGTCCTCGGGCAGCACCATCGGCTGCGACGACACCGCGGTGGACCCGCGGTCCAGCAAGGCGATGAGCCGCGCGACCGGCACCCGCTCGCTGATCGTCGCCCCGCTGCGCCGCGCCGACGGCACCGTCTTCGGCACCCTGTCGGTCGGGTCGGCCCGGCCGGCCGCCTTCGACGACGGCGACGAACAGCAGGTCACGCTGCTCGCGCACGCGCTGGCCGGCGCCCTTCAGCACGCCGGCGACGCGGCCCGCAACGCCGAACTGCTGGCCGGGGCCACCAGCGCGGTGCAGGCGCTGGAGGAGCAGCGCAAGACCACGCTGGCCACCATCGAGCAGGTACGCCGCAGCGAGCGCCGGTTCGTCTCGGTGTTCGGCAACAGCCCGGTCGCGATGATCGTGGTGGGGCTGCACGGCGTCGACCGGGGGCGGATCTCGCTGGCCAACCCGGCGTTCTGGGACCTGCTCGGCTACTCCGCCGAGCGGGCGATCGGCCTGCACCTGGCCGACCTGACCGGGGAGACCACCCACAATCTCGAACGCGGGCTGGAAGCGATCGCCGCCGGCCGGAGCCGCGGCGGGCAGCGCGAAACCGTGCTGCGGCGCCGCGACGGCAGCCGGGGCACGGTGTCCGCGCACACCTCGGTGATCGCCGACGACGACGGCCCGGCCTCCGCGGTGATCCAACTGCTGGACATCACCGCGGCCCGGCACACCGCGGCCGACCTGGAACAGCTGCTGCGCGAGCGCACCGACACGCTGGCCGCCCTGCAGGTCAGCGAGACCCGCTTCCGGCTCACCTTCGACAACTCGCCGCTCGGCCTCTCGCTGGTCAGCCTCGCGCCGGAGAGCCAGGGCCGCTACCTGGCCACGAACCCGGCGATGACCCGGATCACCGGCTATCCGGCCGCCGAACTGGCCGCTATGACCTACCGCGACCTGGTCCACCCCGACGACATCACGAACCTGCCGAACGCGGCGGCCCGCAGCGAGCACCGCTACCGCCACCGGGACGGCCGGATCGTGTGGGTCGCGGTCAGCACCGCACCGGTGCACGACGACGCCGGCAAGCCGCTCTACCTGGTCAGCCAGGTGGAGGACATCACCGCCCGGCGAGCCGCCGAGGCCGAACTGCGCCGCCAGGCCCGGATGCTCGAACTCATCCCGGCCGCCGTGATCATCCGCGACCTGGACGGCGCGATCCGCTGGTGGAACCAGGCGGCGACCGACCTCTACGGGTGGTCGCTCGACGACGCCCGCGGCCGGAGCGCGCACCAGTTGCTGGACACCGTCTTCCCGGGCGGCACCACGGTGGACAGCCTCGGGGTCCTGGTGCAGAGGCACGGCCGGTGGGACGGCCAGCTCGAGCACCGCACCGCGACCGGGCGCCGGGTCACCGTGCTGAGCCGGATGGTGCTGCACCACACCGACCACGATCCGCACATCCTGGAGATCAACGCGGACGTGACCGCGGCCCGCGCCGCCGAGCAGGCCCGCGCCGAGAGCGAGCAGCGGTTCCGGGCCCTGTTCGCCAACTCGGCGGCCGGCCAGCTCATCTGCACACCGGACGGCACGGTCATCGCGGCCAATGCGGCGTACGCCCGCCTGGTCGGCCGCCCGGCGGAACAACTCACCGGCCGGGTCGACACGGAACTGGTGGACGGGTTGTCCGCCGGCGAGGACTCGTACACCTGCGAGCGGCGCCTGCAGCGCGCCGACGACCGCTGGATCGACGTGGAGGCCACGGTCTCGCTGGTCCGCGACCCGGACGGCCGCCCCCAGCACATCATCGCGGTGCTCACCGACATCACCGACCGGCTGGTGGCCGAGCGTTCCCGCGACCACGCCGCGACCGAACTGGCCGACCGCAACGACCAGTTGGAGGCGGCCAACCAGCTCAAGCTCGACATCATGGGGATGCTCGGCCACGAGATCGGCAACCCGCTGTCGGCGGTACGCGGCTACGCCGAACTCCTCGACGACGACTGGCGGCAGCTCCAGGAGGGTCACCGGAGCCGGGCCATCTCGACGATCCACCGGCGGGCCGCCCAGCTCGACGACATCCTCAAGGACGTCCTCGCCATGGTCACCATCGACGCCGGCAGCATCACCACCGACCCGCACGACGTGTCGGTGCGCGACGAGGTCGACTGGGTGCTGGCCGCCACCGGCAACGAGTCCGTACCGGTCTCGGGCGAGGGCATCCGCGCCTTCGTCGACCCCGGCCACCTCCAGCAGATGCTCACCAACCTGCTGTCCAACGCCGCCAAGTTCGCGGGCGGCGCCACCGCGATCCGGATCACCGCCGACGGCACCCGCGCCCGCATCGAGGTGGAGGACAGCGGTCCGGGCGTGCCCGAGGACTTCCGGCCCCGCCTGTTCGACCGCCTGAGCCGGGCCCAGCGCGACGCCGGCACGACCAGCGGCACCGGCCTGGGCCTCCACATTGTCCGCCGCCTCACGCACGCGAACCGGGCCGGCATCCGCCACGAGCCCAACCCGGCCGGCGGCGCCCGCTTCATCCTGGAGCTGTGTATAACCGCCTGGTGAACATGAACGACTACCAGCAGGCGGCGCTGCGCACGGCCGCCCCGCGCGACAAGCACAACGAGCTGTTCCACCTGCTGCTGGGCCTGGTCGGCGAGACGGGCGAAATAGCCGAAAAGGCCAAGAAGATCGTACGCGACAAAGGCAGCGACTTCGCCCAGTGGGACGTCGGCGACATCACGAAGGAGCTGGGCGACACGCTCTGGTACGTGGCGGTGATCGCCGACTACTTCGACATCACCCTCGAGGACGTGGCCGAGCTCAACATCGCCAAGCTGGCCGACCGCCGTCGACGAGGCGTCCTGGGCGGCAACGGCGACAATCGCTGACCGCTTCGGCAGACCGCTCGGGCTTGCTCGCCTTAATCGGCGCCGGCACGGCAGGGTTGAGTCGCGGGTGGACGGCGGGGGTTTCCGAAAACATTTTCGGTAATTAGAGTCTGTCGATAATCCATGGTCAAGTGCCAGCCTTCCGGTCCGGCGTTGCCGTGACCGCCGAAAATTTTCGGCTATCAGGAGGAGTAGGTTTTTATGACAGGCTTTCGGGTCTCTCGCCGGCGCGTGCTGCAAGTCGGGGCGGCGGCCGCCGGATCGACCCTCATCGGCTCGACACCGGCAGGAGCAGCCGTGGCAGCGCCCACCACCGTCAACGGACTGCCCGTGCCGGCCTCCTGGACCGCCGTGCCGTTCGACCTCGCCCAGGTCGACCTGCGGACCAGCATCTTCACCGAGAAGCGGGACCGGATGCTGGCGTACGCCCGCGCCTACCCGGCCGACCGCATCCTCAGCAACTTCCGGGCCACCGCGGGGCTGGACACCCGGGGTGCGCAGCCGCCCGGCGGGTGGGACGACGCCACCGGCAACCTGCGCGGGCACTACAGCGGACACTTCCTGTCGTTGCTGGCTCAGGCCTATGCCGACACCGGCGAGGCCGCCCTCAAGACCAAGCTCGACTACCTCGTCACCGGGCTCAAGGAGTGCCAGGACGCGCTGAACGAGCAGGTCGGCGAGCCGGGCTCGGGAGCGCCGGCGGCCACCTGGTCGACCGGGCGGGTCGGTGGCGGCCTGGTGCTGACCGGCACGGGACAGTACGTGGGGCTGCCCGATGCGACCGTGGACGGTCTGCGCACGTTCAGCATCGCCCTGTGGGTCCGGCTGACGGAGTTGCGTACGTGGTCACGAGCCTTTGACTTTGGCACCGGCACCTCCGCCAACATGTTCCTGACCGTGGACGACGGCGGGGCACCGCGGTTCGCGATCACCACCAGCGGCAGCGGCGGCGAGCAGCGGGTGCGCGGCACCAGCCGGCTGCCGGTCGGGCAGTGGGTGCACCTCGCCGTCACGCTCGGCAACGGCAGCGCGACACTCTATGTGAACGGGGCGGTGGCCGGCACCAACAACGCCGTCACGCTCACCCCGGCCAGCCTGGGCGCGCCCAAGAACAACTGGATCGGCCGGTCGCAGTACGGCGACGCCACGCTGGCCGGCTCGGTCGACGAGTTCCACCTGTACGACCGGGTGCTGACCGCCGCCGAGGTGGGCTCGCTGGCCGCGGCCGGCACCGGCACGCACGGCAACCTGGCCTGGTACCGGTTCGAGGACGGCACCGGCACCGCAGTCGCCGACTCGTCCGGCCGCTCCTGGCACGCGTCGGTGGTGACCGGCGAGGGCAACTCGTCCGGCCCGAGCCACCGGGGCTTCCTGGCCGCGTACCCGGAAACGCAGTTCATCAAGCTCGAGGCGTACACCACCTACCCGGCCATCTGGGCGCCCTACTACACCTGCCACAAGATCATGCGTGGCCTGCTGGACGCGCACACGCTGGCCGGCAACGCGACCGCGCTCGAGGTGGTGCGCGGCATGGGCGAGTGGGTGCACAGCCGGCTCAGCCGCCTGCCCCGCGCGCAACTCGATCGCATGTGGTCGCTGTACATCGCCGGCGAGTACGGCGGCATGAACGAGGTGATGGCCGACCTCTACTCGCTGACCGGGGACGAACGGTTCATGGTGACCGCCCGCTGCTTCGACAACACGGCGCTGCTGGCGGCGTGCGCGGCCGGCACCGACACGCTCGACGGCAAGCACGCCAACCAGCACATCCCGCAGTTCCTCGGCTACCTGCGCATGTTCGAGCAGGCCGGCGGCGCCTCCTACCAGGCCGCGGCGGTCAACTTCTACGACATGGTGGTGCCGCATCGCACCTACGTGCACGGCGGCACCGGGCAGGGCGAGGTCTTCCGGGCCCGCGACCGGATCGCCGGTTCCATCGTGAACACCACGAACGCCGAGACCTGCGCGGCGTACAACATGATCAAATTGGCCCGGAACCTGTTCTCGCACCGGCCCGACGCCCGGCTTTTCGACTATTACGAGCGGACGCTGGTCAACCAGATCCTGGCGTCCCGCCGGGACGCCGACAGCACCACCGACCCGCTGGTGACCTACATGGTGCCGGTCGGCCCGGGGGTGACCCGCGGTTACGGCAACATCGGCACCTGCTGTGGCGGGACCGGACTGGAAAACCACACCAAGTATCAGGACTCCATCTACTTCCGGTCGGCCGACTCGTCGGTGCTGTACGTGAACCTGTACCTCCCGTCGACGCTGAACTGGACCCAGCGCGGGCTGACCGTCACGATGACCGGCGACTTCCCGCGGGCGCAGAGCACCACCCTGACGATCGGCGGTTCGGGCGAGCTCGACCTGCGGCTGCGCGTCCCGGTCTGGGCCGGCAGCGGCTTCACGGCCACGGTCAACGGCCGCAGCCAGGTGCTCCAAGCGGCCGCCGAGGAGGGCTACGTGAGCCTCAACCGGGTCTGGCGGGACGGCGACCGGGTGGTCATCCGGTATCCGTACACGCTCTATGTCGAACGCACACTCGACGATCCCACGCTCCAGGCATTGCGGTACGGGCCGGTCGCGCTGATCGGCAAGTCCTCGTCGACGAGCAACCTGCCGGTGACGTTGTATCCCTCGCTGCCGCTGTCCGGTGACCTCACCGCGGTCGCCCGGCCGGCGACCCAGCCGCTGACGTTCACCGTCGGCAGCGTGACGTTCGCGCCCTTCTACCAGGGCGACACGCAGGCCTATCACACGTACTTCCGGCGCACCGAGCCGCGGATCGTGCTGACCGGCACCGACTCGGGCGTGGCCAACCGGGCCGACGCCACCGGGCGCACCTTCCTCGACGTGCTGTGGAGCCGCGCACCGTTCGCCGACCGCGCGCAGTTCCGCCAGGCGGTGTCCGAGGTGGCGGCCCAGTGGCAGTCGGCCGGCCTGCTGAGCGCCACCGAGGCGGCCACGGTGCGGGGAGCGGCCGGATGAGACGAATCGTCACCGCGGTGGCCGCCGGCGTGCTGGCCACCGCCTTCCTCGCCGTTCCGGCCCGGGCCGACCAGCCGATCGGCCTGCCGGTGTTCGCCGGCAGCGAGACGCCGGTGCCCGCCACCGGCGTGGCCTACCGGACCGGCTCGATGATGGACGCGATCTTCCGGCGCGATCTCCGGCAGGGTGCGGGGTCGGACACCGACCACGACTTCTGGATGGACCGGATGCTGGTGCGCACCGGGACCGCCGGCGACGCCGTGGCCGCCAACAGCGACGGCAACCGGTGGATGTTCAGCCGGGGCCGGGCCGCCTTCATGAAGACCCACGACCCGGCCGTGCTGGGTTTCGGCGGCGATCTCGCGTACATCGAGTCGATCGGCCGTGCCGGGTACGCGATCACCGCCCTCGACGGGGACGGCGCCGCGATCACGCTGACCGAGGACACCGCGGCCCGCAAGCAGACGCCGAGCTACTGGCGGTCCACGTTCACCGGCGCGGGGCTGTCGGTGGTGCAGACCAAGTACATCACCGACGCGAACGTCGCGGTCACCCAGCTCGAGCTGCAGAACACCGGTGACCAGGCGCGCGAGGTGACGCTGACAGCCAAGTCGCAGTATGCCGCCACGGTCGAGGGCGCCGAGCTGACCGGCACGATGATCGGGTTCAACCGGCTCACCACGCTGCGGCCGCGGTTCTCGGGTGACGGGTTCACGCCGGCCTCCGGCGAGTTGCGCTCCCCACGCACGATCCCGGCTGGTGCTAAGGTCCGCACCAAGCTGCAGCTGGGCCTGATCACCGATTCGCTCTCGGCCTACCAGCAGGTGCGCCGCAGCGGCCCGGCAGCCGCCTACACCCGGCACGTGACGGCCTACAACCGCTGGTGGGCCGAGAACATCCCGTACATCGACCTGCCCGAGGACAACATCGACAAGTCGCTGTACTACCGCTGGTGGCTGATGCGGTTCAACTTCCTCGACGCGGACATCCCGGGCAACGACTACCAGTTCCCCACCGCGATGGAGGGCGTGCTGGGCTACAACAACGCCATCGTGCTGACCTCGGGCATGTTCGTCGACGACCTCAAATACCTGCGGGACCCGAGTTACTCGTACGGGACCTGGGTGTCGGCCGGCGAGGTGGCTAAGAGCGGCAAGTACACCGACAACCCCGGCGACCCGGCGAACTGGTCCAACAGCTACACGCAGTACCTGACCGAGGCGGCGTGGCGCTCGTACCAGCTGCACGGCGGGCCGCCCGCGGTGGCCGAGTCGCTGGGCCGCTACGGCCAGCACGACGTCGAGGGCCTGCTGCGCGATTTCGACGGCAACGACAACGGCCTGATCGAGTACGACTGGGGCGCGATGACCGGCAACGACGCCGACGCGGTGTCGTTCCACTGGCGTCCCGGCGCGGCGATGGACCGCACCGAGAGCGCGTACCTCTACTCGAACGCTCGCGCGGCGGCGGCCGCTTATCGCACGGCCGGGAAGACCGCGCAGGCCGACGCGATGGATGCGCTGGCCGAGCGGGTGCGCAAGGCCGTGCTGGACGTGCTCTGGGATCCCGAGTCGAAGCTGCCGCTGCACCGGATCGCGGAGGGCGACCAGGCCCGGGTGCCGTGGAAAGAGATCAACAACTATTACCCGTACGCCGTCGGCCTGATGCCCCAGGATCCGGAGTACCGGGAGGCGCTGCGGTTGTGGGACGACCCTGCCGAGTACCCGATCTTCCCGTTCTTCACCGCGAACCAGAAGGACAAGGCGGCGGCGGCCGAGGCCGGCGAGCCGGGCAGCAACAACTTCTCGGTGATCAACTCGACGGTGACGTTCCGGTTCCTGTCGTCGGTGCTGCGCAACTACCCGAGCCAGTACCTCTCGGCCGACTACTACAAGAAGCTGCTCTACTGGAACGCCTGGTCACACTTCCAGAGCGGGGACAACCGCTACCCCGACCAGAACGAGTTCTGGGCCGACGGCAGCCCCGACCCGCAGCGCATCGGCTACCGGTCGTGGATCCACCACACCATCCTGGGCGCCACCAACTTCACGGTGATCGAGGACGTGGCCGGCCTGCGCCCGCGCAGTGACGCCAAGATCGAGCTGTCGCCGATCGACGTCGGCTGGGACCACTTCACGGTCAACAACGTCCGGTACCGCGACCGCGACCTCACGATCACCTGGGACAAGCCGGGTGACGGCAAGCGCCCGTACGGCACCGATGTTCCTGAGGGTTATTCGGTCTTCTTGGACGGCCGGCTCGCGGTCACGGTGGACTCGCTCAAGCCGATCGTCTTCGACCCCCGCACGGGCCGCTCCTCGCTGCCGGCCGGCGGCACGGTCACGGCCGCCTTCCGGAGCCACCTGGACGCACCGGTGGAGGTGTCCTACTCGGCACGCGATCGGGTCACCGACATTTTCGCCAAAGCCGGCAAAAACCTTCTATCCTCTCGTGATCATCTGCGCGCTGAAGCCAACGCCTCCTTCGCGGCGGCCAACCGCCCGGCCTCGGCCGCCGTCGACGGCTACACCGGCAACGAACCCTTCTGGGGCACCGCCGGCTCGACCACGCCGACCGACACACTCGACCTCGACCTGGGCACACCGCGAACATTCGACGAGATCCGGGTGCACTTCTATCGCTCGTCGTCGACCGGCACGGTACCCGGCTACGCGGAACCGGCGCTCTACCAGCTCTCCTACGACGACAACGGCACCTGGCGCCCGATCCCCGGCCAGCTGCGCACGCCCACGGTCCCGCGCGCGAATCTCAACGAGTCCGCGTTCCGGCCGGTCCGCGCGCAGAAGATCCGGCTCACCGTGCGCCACCAGCCCGGCTTCAAAACCGGCGTCAAGGAGGTCGTGGTCCAGTCCACCGGGGATCGCGAGCAGGCACCACGCAATCAAAAACCAAGCATTGACGCGTACGTGGATCCGACCGCGACCGCCCCGCCCGGAGCGCTCCCGTTGGCGGGTTCGGTCAAGGACGACGGGCTGCCGACGGGTGCGCTCACGTCGGCCTGGTCGGTGGTCTCCACGCCGGAGGGTGCGACCGCGGTGATCGACAACCCGGCGAGCCCCAGCACCTCGGTGTTCGTCACGCACGGCGGCACGTACGTGCTCCGCCTCTCCGCGTCCGACGGCAGCCTGACCAACAGCTTCGACCTGACGGTCCAGGCACCCGACCCCGGCGAGGCCGGCGCCAACGTGGCCCCCTCGGCCACCGCGACGGCCGAGTACACGGCGGGCTGGAACAACGTGGCGGCGGTGAAGGACGGCAAGGCGTTCAACACCGGCGGATCCCAGGCCGAGCTGTGGGGCACCTGGTCCGGCACCCGGCCGGCCACCCGCTGGTTGCAGTACACCTGGCCGGAGGCCGTCCGGTTCACCGGCTCCGACATCACGTTCTGGCACGACGCCGAACGCGGCACCGGCGACGGCGTGGTCGTGCCGGCCTCGTGGAAGCTGCAGTACCTGGCCGCCGACGGCGAAACCTGGACGGACGTGACTGGGGCGAGCGGTTTCCCGGTCGAAGCCACCGGCAGCAACGCCACCACCTTCGACCCGGTACGCACAACGGCGTTGCGGGCCACCTTCAACGCCGACTCGAACGGCACCACCTATTCGGCCATCGGCGTCTCGGAGTGGCAGGTGCTGGCCGAAAAGCCGGCGTCGACCACACCGGTCCACCTACCGACCACCGCCGGCGTGGTGCCCGAGTTGCCGGCCACGGTCGAGCAGGTCTTCGCCGACGGTTCGCGCAGCCAGACCCCCGTCCGCTGGCCGGCCGTCGAGGCTGATCAACTCACCCAGCCCGGCAGCGAGGTGCGCATCAACGGCATCGCCGGCGGCACCATGGCCCCGCTGTCCATCTGGGTCCGGGTGACGAACGCCGTCCAGATCAACACCATCGACCCGGTCACCGCGACCACCACGGTGGCCCGCGCGCCGCAGTTGCCCACCACGGTGACCGCCGTCTACAACGACGGCTCGAAGGACAGCCGCATAGCGGTGACCTGGGCAGCCATCGATCCGGCGTCCTACGCCGCGCCCGGCACCTTCGAGGTGACCGGCACGGTTGCCGGAACCGACAAACTAGCGACCGCGACGGTAACGGTCCGGGAGGCCGGCTGACGGCTCCCCCGAAACCAGCTGTTCCATCGCCCGCACATAGTCGCGCTGGCTGATCTCCCCCCGGATCCGTCCGGCAGCCAGCACCCCTTCCCACCCAGCCGGGGCGGCGGCGCTACCGCCGCCGTCCCCGGCCTCGGCGCGCCAGGGCTGAGCCGCCACGGGCAGTTTGCCGCCCACCCGAGGCCACACAACCAGCGCGCTGATCATCATCACAACAAAGACGAACAAGAACAGAAAAACCATCCCCGCTACCTCCAGGCCCCCCATCCTCATCCCACTCCCTAGTTGATCGGAACCCGCCCGTCGCCTTGGCGTCACTCCCAAGAAGACCTTCGCCCTTCTATTACGCGCCAACGACGCTCTCCGATCAGTCCCACCCACCCAACGCCCCGCTCATTCCCTCAGCGGCAAATTTCCGCCGCCCGATCGCAGCAATCCAATCCCCTGCAAGTCAGACATAGGCGATATCTGCCAGCGCGGGGCGCGGAGCTGGCGCAGGCTGGGCGCGCAAAGCCGACCGCGCGAAGCCGGTAAGGCTGGCCAAGCCGGGGCCGCGGACGTTGGGCGCGGGAGGTCGAAGCACTAGATGAGGTGCGGGAGGTCGAAGCGCTAGGTGGGGTGCGGAAGGCGGGCGCGCGCAGGGGCGCAATGGCAGCGCTGCCATCGTGTGCTCTCGCGAGCCGTTGCATCGCGGCGGACCTCCGATCCGTCGATCAGGCGACGGCGGCCGGGCGGCCCTGAAGACTTCGCGTTTGCCGCAGACAGGATCTCGACAAGATCGCGGGGTCACCCTGGCGGTATGAGGTTGATACGGCTTTTATGACGGCCGGGATCCGGCATGTGGGAGCGCCGGTCACCGATTGGGACGGCAGTTGACCGCGTCGCGCTATGCGGGAAAGCCGTCTCGGGATGCGGTCACAGAGCTGTTCTGGGAGTGACGGTCGCGCGAGGTCTGGGCCGCCTGCGGTCAGTGAGGTTCCGGCGTGGCGGGGCGACGCAGCGCGGGTTGAGCCGCCTGGTCCGCCCCCTGTGCAACTCCGCTGCGCATGATCACACCCCCGACCACACACCCCCGACCACACACCCCCGACCGCCGTTCCCTGCCCGCCGTTCCCTGCCCGAAATTTCACCATATTGGGGACTCGTCGAAGTGGTGCGGAGCTGGGCTGGGGCCGCGTGGTCCGAGCTGCGAACCCGCCGCACGGAGGCTCAGCGGGACACGGAGGCTCAGCGGGACACGGAGGCTCAGCGGGACACGGAGGCTCAGCGGGGCACGGAGGCTCGGGCTACCGGGAAGTTGAAGTAGGTGTCGGGGTAGGGCTCGTTCTTCAGCGTGTAATGCCACCACTCCGCTGAATAATTGGTGAAGCCGGCTGCGGTCATCACGCGGCGTAGCAGCAAGCGGTTGGCTCGCGGGATACCCGTCACGCGTGGGTGGAGGGTGGCGGCCATCGGGTCGAAGCAGTCGTAGCCCGTGCCCATATCAACGGAGTTGTCGGGGAAACGACGGGCCGCCGCCGCGTAACACGGGACCAGCGGCTGGCCGGCCACGTAGCGCGACGCCGGGGCGGCGGGCAGCTTTACCAGGGTCAGGTCCACCGTGCTGCCCCGGCTGTGGCCGGAGCGGTGGGCCAGGTAACCGTCGCTGAACAACCGGGACTTCGACACGCGAGGGTAGAACTCGGCCTTCATCCGGGTGTCGGCCGCATTCGACGCCCATGCGGCGAAGTCCTGGACGGCCCGTCGCGGACGGTAGCAGTCGTACACCTTCAGCGTGTAACCCCGCGGGCGCACGTACGCCTGCACCTTGCGCAGCGCAACGCCCGCCTGGCGGCTCAGCAGGCACCTCGGCTCGGCGTAGCCGCGGATCGGGCGGCCTACGAAGTTGTGGGACTGCGCGTACCGGATGTCGTGCAGGATGGTCCGATCCACCGCAGCCATGTCAACAAAAGACTTGTCGACGAAGGACGGCGCCGCCTGGGCGGGCGCGGGCACCGCGAGCAGGGTCACGGCCAGTGCCAGAGCGCGAAGATCAAAAGCCACAATCAGACCATAACGGTACGCAGGGAAGGCGGCGTGAACCTGCGCGGCGTGTGCGCCGACTGAGTAGGCGAAGGAGGGCAGATGAACGACGAACTACTGGTGGTCCGGTGTCAGTTGGGCGAGCGCGACGCCTTCGCCGAACTGGTCCGGGCCTGGCACCCGGCGGTCGAGCGGTATGTCTCGCGGATGCTGACCGGCGCTGAGGACGACGTGGTGCAGGAGATCTGGCTGGCCGTCTTTCAGAACCTTCCCCGGCTGCGCCGGCCCGACCGGTTCGCGCCCTGGTTGTTCACCATCGCGCGCCGCGCCGTCGCCAACCGGCTGCGGGACGCGTACCGGCGCCCGGAAGCGATCGAGGACGACGTGGCCGGCACCGACGACACGGACGCCGTGGTCGACCGCGAGATGCTCGGCGGCGCGCTCGCCGCCCTGCCGGAACGCGAGCGCGAGGTGCTGCTGCTGTTCTACCTGGAAGACCTGCCGCTGGACGCGTGCGCGCAGATCTGCGCCGTCCCGGTCGGCACGATCAAGTCCCGGCTCAACCGGGGCCGCAGGCTGTTGCGCCAGGAACTGGCGCGGAAGGGATACCAGGCATGACCCCGGACGAGGTGCTGGCCCGGCTCGACGGCACGCTGTCGCTGCGCCGGCGGATCGGGTACCTGACGCTGGCGCTGGCCGGGCTGACCGGCAGCGGACTGATCGGGCTGCTCTGGCTGACCGAGCCGGCGCTGCCCGCGCGCACGCGCGCAGCGTTCGCCCTGATGGTTTTGATCGGTCTTGCCTGGACGTTTTTCGGCGGCTGGGCGCTGACCCGGCGGACCCCGCTGTACGCCCGGGACCGGGTCGTCGCCGCCGGCATCGGGCTGGGCGCCTGGCTGATCTTCGCGGCCGGCGCGCTGGCGATCAGCACCGCGCCCGCCCTGCTCGCCCTGGTCGGCACCCTCGGCGTGGTGGCCGTCGTCAACCTGGGCGCCGCCCGGTCCGCCCGACGCCGACTGATCAGGAATCGAGAAGCCCTGGAACGCCGCCCCTAACTAGCTTGATGGCATGAACGCAAACAAGTGGATCCGGCAAATTCACCGCTGGCTCGCCATCGCCTTTACCGTCACGGTCATCGTCACTTTTGTGGCGCTCGCCCAGGAGGACCCGATCGAATGGGTTTCCTACGTGCCGCTGCTGCCGCTCTTTCTCTTGCTTTTCACCGGGCTCTACCTCTTTGCCCTGCCCTGGACGGCCAAACTGCGCAAGCGTTAGACCGGCGTCCCGCGCAGCCTGCTTTACAGTCGGCGAAACCCTGTGTCACGATACGGCTCGGCTTCCATTCTCGCAGCTCACGGCGCTCCCCCGCCCACTTTGGAAGCATTCAAGTTAGTGACGACCGTCTATGCCGTCGGCATTATCGGAGGGCGCGCGGTGACACAGAGCCAGGTCACGCCGGACGCTGCCCGACTGGTGCGGGCCGCGCAGGCCGGGCGGCCGGGCGCACTCGACGAACTGGTCGCCGAGCATCTGCCGCTGGTCTACAACGTGGTCGGCCGCGCGCTGGCCGGGCACCCGGACGCCGACGACGTGGTGCAGGAGACCATGATCCGGGCCATCCGCGGGCTGCCGGCACTGCGCGAACCGGAGCGCTTCCGGTCCTGGCTGATCTCCATCGCGTACCGGCAGATCGCGGTCTACCTGCGGTCCCGCCGGGTGGCCAGCCGGCGCCGGGTGAGCGACCCGGTCGAGCTGCCGGACCCGCGTGCCGACTTCGCCGAGAGCGCCACGGCCGGGCTGGTGGTCTCCGACCAGCGGCGGGAGCTGGTCGCGGCGGCACGCTGGCTGGACGACTCGGACCGGCGGCTGCTCGGGCTCTGGTGGCAGGAGGCGAGCGGCGAGCTGACCCGGTCCGAGCTGGCCGCCGCCATCCGGGTCGACTCGATGCACGCCGCGGTCCGGGTGCGGCGGATGAAGGCCCAGCTGGACATCGCCCGCGGCATCGTCCGGGCGTTGCGGGCCCGGCCGCGCTGCCCCGATCTGACCCGGCAACTGCGGCGCTGGAACGGGGTGGCCGATCCGCTGTGGCGCAAGCGGCTGGCCCGGCACGTACGCTCCTGCGAAATCTGCACCGCCACCCGCGCCGGCCTGGTGGCGCCCGAGGAACTGCTGTTCGGCATGGCCGCGCTGCCGGTGCCGATCGCGCTGGCGGCCGGGATCAAGGCGGCCGCACCGGTCAAGGCCGGCCTGTTCGGGCTGATGAACAACAAGACCGTCACGGTCGCGGCGGCCACCACGGCCGCGGTCGGCGGCGGTTTCGTGTACGCGGTCAGCCACGAGAGCCTGCCGCCGGGTTCGGACACGGTGGTCGTGGCGCCGACCGTGGTCCGGACCGCGGCGCCGGGCACGGCCGGCCGGGCACCGGGTGCCACCGCGAACACGCCGACCAGCCGGCCGGTGCTCGGGCTGGGTGTGCGGAGTGCCGACATCTATGTGGCGCCGACCGGGTCGGACGACGGCGACGGGAGCGCCGGCAAGCCGTACGCGACCATCGCCAAGGCGGCGTCCGTGGTGCGGCCCGGGCAGACGATCGCGTTGCGCGGCGGCACCTACCGGCCCGCGGCGGCCACCGAGATCACCACCAGCGGCACCGCCGAGCAGCGGATCGTGCTGAGCAACTACCGCGGCGAGCAGCCGGTCATCGACGCGTCCGCGCTCCCCGACGGCTCCGCCGCCGTCACCCAGCGCACCGCGTACTGGACCGTGCAGGGGCTCGAGATGACCGGCGCGCCGAATCATGCGTACGTCTGCCGTGGTTGTCAGAACACGATCTTCCGCAACCTGGCGATGCACGGCAACGGCCGCTCCGGTCTGCTGCTGCGCGATCCGGGCACCACCGGCAACCAGGTGCTGGACAGCGACTTCTACGACAACCGGGATCCGGGCGGCAGTGCTCGGGTGGGCGTCGGCCTGGGCATCCAGTTCGGCTCGGGGACCGGCAATCTGGTACGCGGCAATCGCGCGTACGGCAATGGCTCGGTGGGTTTTGAATTTGGTGAATTCGGCTCTCCGGTGACCGTGGAGAACAACTGGGCCTGGGGCAACAACGACGGTTTCGTGACGGCGGCCGGACTTTCCGAGGTGGCTGCCCCGCACGTGCTGCGCAACAACGCGGCCTGGGACAACCGGCGAACCGGCTTCTCCGACGACCAGGGCGCCGAGGCCGCCACCCAGATGATCAACAACACCGCCTACCGCAACGGCGAGGACGGCTTCGGCGTCGGCGACATGCCCGGCGTGCTGCGCGACAACGTGTCGGTCGACAACGTGGACTACGACGTGCAGGCCTCGGACGGCGCTCAGCAGAGCGGCAACAGCTGGCAGCGGGGCGGGTGGAGTGCCGCCTCGTTCCGCTCCACCGACCCGGCGTCCGCGATCGGCCCGCGCCGGCCGGACGGCTCGCTGCCCCGCACCGACTTCCTGCGCACCACGAATGGCGTCGGCGCGGTGCTCAGCGATTAGGGTTGCCGGCCGGGTGTGTGGGGCCCGGCCGGCAACCTTGAGGGCCGGCAACCTTGCGGTCAGCCGAAGGTCACCACGAGGCGGCCGTCCGAGGCGAAAGACCACCGCAAAGTGCCCGCGTACGACGAGCACCGGGAACCGTTCGAGCCGTTCCAGAACTGGTTCGAGCTGTCCGAACTGCCGACGATCCGGTCGTTGGTGCCGCTGCCGGACCGGCACGACGTGTTGTTGCGGAACACCGACGTGCCGCCGTCGAAGTTGAAGTTCCGCTCGGTGTTGTCGACGCTCACGTTGTCCGACATGGCGATCGTGCCCAGGTTCCGGTTGTAGGTGAACCCGTGCTTGCCGTTCCGGTAGGCGATGTTCCGGCGGATCGTGTGGTTCACCCCGATGTCCTCGCCGCCCAGCTTGTAGCCGTTGCGGTCGCCCGCGCCGGCCTGGCTGCCGTCGGAGAGGGTGCCGTTGTTGTAGGCCAGCGAGTCCTCGATGGTGACCACGCCGATCGGGCCGGTGTCGGACTTGGTGTAGAGGTCCCAGCCGTCGTCGATGTTGTGGTGCGCGACGGTGTAGCGGAACACGTTGCCCGGTCCGGAGGTGAGCTTGGCCGCGAAGCCGTCGGCGTCCTCGCCGTCCGAGTCGGCGTTGTCGTGCGACTCCGAGGTGAGGATCAGGTTGTTGGCGGGCCAGTTGCTGTTCGGGGTGTCCGAGGCGATCCGGGAGATCTGCAGGCCGCTGTCCCGGTTGAAGCGGGTGACCGTACGCTCGACGATGTTGTTGCTGCCGCCGATGAAGATGCCGTTGTCCCCGGCGCGCTCCACCACGAGGCCGTAGATGTGCCAGTAGTTGCCGTTCAGCGCGAGCCCGCGAGCGGCGGTGTCCTCGGCCTGGCCCGAGAAGTTCAAGACCGGACGTTCGTTCGGGTACGCCGAGATCTTCTTGCGGGCGCTCGAGGTGCCGTTGTTGCCCGGGGCGATGGTGACAGTGGAGGAGAACGAGTAGGTGCCGGCCCGCATGTAGATCGTGCCGCCGGCCGGGATCCGGGTGATCGCCGAGGTCAGCGTGGTGGGGGCCGCCTCGGTGCCGGCCGCGCTGGCGCTGCCGTTCGGTGAGACATAAAGGGCGTTGCTGGCCGGCGGTGGCGTTGTCGGCCCGGTCGTCGGCGGCGTGGTGGGTGGAGTCGTCGGCGGCGTGGTGGGCGGGGTCGTCGGCGGCGTGGTGGGCGGGGTCGTCGGCCCCGTCGTGGGCGGGGTCGTCGGCTCCACGACTCCGTTACAGGCGACGCCGTTCACCGCGAAGTTCGTCGGCACCGGGTTGCTGCCGGTCCAGCTGCCGTTGAAGCCGAACGACGCCGACGCGCCGGTGGCCAGGTTGCCGTTCCAGCTCACGTTCCCGGCCTGCACGGTGCTGCCGCTCTGCGTGAACGCGGCGTTCCACCCCTGGCTGACGGTCTGCCCGGCGCCGAACGTCCAGGAGACCGTCCAGCCGGGCAGCGGGTCGCCGAGGTTGGTGAGCCCGACGCTGGCCGAGAATCCGCCGGGCCACTGCGACCCGACCTCGTAGGTGACCCGGCAACCGACCGCGGCCTGCGCCGCCGTCGCGGTCACCACGATGCCGGCCGCGAGAGATGCGGCCGTGACCGTGGCGACCAGTAGCGCCTTGCGGCGCCGTGGGTTCGACATGGTGTTCCTTTCTGGGCTGGTACCTGGGTAGACGCCACGATCGCCGCCGGCCTGACAAGAAATTCAGATTTGTTGATGGATTTCTGTCATGCGGCCCGGGGCGGCCGGGTCTACCCCCGTACATCAGCTTTGAAGGGACCCCGAGTGGAACCAGCACGCTTCGGGCGGCGGGTCGCGCCGGTCGTCGTGGCCGCGGTCGCGACACCCGCCGCCATCACGGTCGCGGTCACGACGTCGCGTGCGGCGACGATCGACCGGGCCGCCCAGCAGTGGCGCTTCGTGGACGCCGGCAGCGGCTACTACCAGATCAGGTCGGCGCACAGCGGCAAGGTGCTCGAACTCCCGGACGCCACCGACGGCACCCAGCTGGTGCAGAACGCCCCGGTCAGCGGCAACACGCACCCCGCAGCCGACATCCCCGCCATGCTGCGCACCCACGCGGGACCCCAGGCCAGCATCGGCCTGTAAACCCGCCCCTGATCCGTGGGGTGCCGGCGACAGTCCGGCCGGCACCCCACGCCGGTGCCCTGGATGTGCACGCACCAGGGCACCGGGCCGCCTTCCCACCCGCTCCTCCCCGCCCGCCCGGATATTTCCGACATCTGACCGTTTCTCGATTTCGCCGAACGAAACCGTTCGCCCGCCCGGCACTCGCAAAGTGAGGGACGAAGCGGATCACATCGGGACGGGGCAGCTATGAGTGCGGTTACCTTGACGGCCGGGGCGGAACGGAATCGGGTGCGCGAACCCGCCGGTCGTCCCTCGCCGACCTGAGCGTCAACGCCAAGGTGCTCGCCGCGGTGGCGACCGCCGCCCTGGTGGCCCTGGTCGTCGGCATCATGGGGTTGAGCGCGCTGAGCAGCGCCTCATCTACCAGAGCAACGTGACGAGCATCCGGGCCGTCGGCCAGATCCGGAACGCCGTGCTCCAGGCCCGGGTCGACACGGCGAACCAGGCACTTTCCACCGACCCGGTGGCGACCAAGAAGTTCGCCGAGGCATTCGCGGGCGATCAGGAAGACTTCACGACGGCCATGACCGCGTACCGGGCCAGCATGCCGGCCGCGCGCCCTGGTGTCGTCGTTCCGGACCTGACCGTAGACCCGAGCCGCCCACGCCGCATTCCGGCCGCTGGTGCTGGTGGCCGTCCGGTCACCGCGAGTTGGCGTCGCCCTTCAGCAGCGACTCGTCCCGGTCGGCCGGACCCGCCTGGCCCTTGATCAGCGGCGCCGCGCCGGGCCGGTGTTCGGTGGCGGTGTGGTAGCCGAGCAGCGTCACCAAGTCGCCGGTCGCGGCGTCGAAGGCCGCCGCGATGTCGTCGTCGAAGTGGTTGCGCCAGTCGCCGGCCTCACCCTTGCGGTAGTGCGACACCGCGCCGGCCGCGTTGCGGTCGTTCATCCGCGCGAAGCTGTACCGGCCCAGCAGCGTCGCCATCTCGTCCGGCGGAATGTGGATCCCGCAGTGCCGCATGAGGCGTTCCACCTCCGCGTCCTGCCCGGCGCCGGTCAGGTCCTCGTATTTGAACAGCTTGACCGCTTCCGACGGCGGCGCGACGGCCCAGGATCGGAGCGCCTTGAACGTACCCTTCTTCTCCAAGTTTTCGATCAGGTAGAGCAGGCCGTCCTTCTTCGGCTTTTCCTGAAGAATTC
Organism: Paractinoplanes rishiriensis; assembly: GCF_016862375.1. Classification (GTDB taxonomy): domain Bacteria; phylum Actinomycetota; class Actinomycetes; order Mycobacteriales; family Micromonosporaceae; genus Actinoplanes; species Actinoplanes rishiriensis. The sequence continues at coordinate 119,055 of NZ_BOMV01000078.1, forward strand.
TCCGGACCTCGAGAACGTCCCCCATCGGGGTGTGCGATTTCTTGGTCGAGAAGTAGTTGGAGACGAGCATGTCCCGCGGGTCGCGAAGCACGAAGAATGCGCGGTGCTTTTCCGGCTTGGGCGTCTTGTCGAAGCGTGACCGGTGGAAGTACAGCGAGAGCGCGATCCGGTCCGGCGGGCACACCCGCGGGTCGCGCCAGCCGTAGTAGCGCGGGTCATAGGTCAGCAGCCCCGAGTACTTGTACACGATCGGATCGCTGAACAGGGCCTTGATCCACTGGCTGGCCGTCTTACGAACCGCACAGTGATAGATATTCTGAAATTCGCACCGCGAAACCACCGGCGTCGTCAGCCGCACCCGGGTGTTGTGCGCCTCATGCAGAACGCGACGAGCCTTCACGCGAACGGAATTCGGGGTATGTTGCTTGGCGAACATCAGAGTACGGTTGAACATCGTTCAAACCCCTGCCCTTGACCCGTGCACCCTTCGTTCACCCCGCACCCAGCGCACGCCAATAAACGCGGGCATGCAAAAGCCGCGGGAGTGCGAAGGATATGTCTTTGACGGTAAACCGCGCAAATTGGTAATGCATACCGGATTTGTGCGGTTACCCTCGCGCCAGCGGTCAGGAACTGACCGCAATCCCCTCTAGCGTGACCGGTATGACTCTCCCCAGTGGGCAGGCCCCCAACGAGCAAGCCCCCAGCAGGCGGGCCGGCGTCGGACCGGTCCCCAGCAGGCAGGCCCTCAGCAGGCAGGCCCTCAACCGCGCCACCCTCGCCCGCCAGATGCTGCTCGAGCGGGCCACGCTCGACGCGCCCGAGGCCGTGACAAGGCTCGGCGGCCTCCAGGCGCAGACCCCGCAGACCTGGTACGTGGGCCTGTGGAGCCGCCTGGCCGCCTACTCCCCCGGCGGGACCTCACGCCTGCTGGCCGACGGCGCCCTGGTCCGGATGGCCCTGATGCGCTCGACCGTCCACCTGGTGACCGCCGACGACGCGGCCTGGCTGCGCCCCCTCGTCGACCCGGTGATCCTGCGCAGCACCATGGGCGCCTTCGGCCGCGAGCTGACCGGCGTCGACCGCGCCGAACTCGTCAAGGCCGCCGACGCCGCCTTCGCCGCCGACGGCCCGCTGACCGGCACCGAACTGGGCCGGCGCCTGCTCAACCACTGGCCGGCAGTCCTGCCCGCGACACTGGGCCAGGCGGCGCGGGCGTGGATGCCACTGGTCCAGGCTCCGCCGCGCGGCCTGTGGGGCCGAAGCGGGCGGGCCGCACACCTGCCGTTCCCCGGCGCCCTGTCCCCGGTCACACCGGAGTTGGCGGACCGGCTGGTGCTGCGCTATCTGGCCGCCTTCGGCCCGGCAACCGTGCGCGACTGCCAGCAGTGGAGCGGTCTGACCCGCCTGGCCGAGGTCGTCGACCGCCTGCGCCCCGGCCTGCTCACCTTCCGCGACGACCAGGGCCGCGAGCTGTTCGATCTGCCGGACGCACCCCGGCCCGACCCCGAGACGCCGGCACCGCCCCGGTTCCTCTACGACTTCGACAATCTCCTCCTCTCCCACGACGACCGAAGCCGCGTAGTCGGCGACGTGGACTACACAACCCAGGGCTTCGGCGGCAAGAACATGGAACAGCCCCGCTCGCTGCTACTGGACGGATTCGTGGCCGCCACCTGGAAGGTCGCCGCCGGCACCCTGACGGTGCGCCCCTTCCGGCAGCTCACGGCGACCGAGCGCGACCAGGTCGAGCTCGAGGGAGCCGCCCTGCTCGAGTTTCTGTCTCCCGGCAAGCAGCACCAGGTGGAATACGCCTGATCAGCCGACCACGTGCCGGACCACCGCGGGTCCGAGGCTGCGGGCTATCGCCGCCTCCACCGCGGCCCAGGTCTCGGTGTGCTGAACCCAGGCCGGCGGCCGGCTGCGCTGCGGCCCGAACAGGTACCGGTGCGGCACGACGTCCCGTAGCGCCTGGTGCACGTCGAGCTTGTCGTCGATGAAGTGGGTGATACCCAGGTCCGCGCAGTGCAGGGCCTTGTCCGGCCGCCGGAGGCAGAACCGGATGTTGTCCCGCGGAATCCCCGTGCGCCCCGCGAAGTCGTGGTGATCGAGCCACTGCCGGGTGTGCCGCTGAACCCGCTCCCCGCACTTGGAGACCAGCCAAACCTGCTCGAACCGCGGCACCAGGCGAGCCAACGCCGCGAACGCCCCCGGCACGGCCGGCGTGGCCAGCATCCGCGCCGTGTCCCCACTGAAGAACTGCGTGTCGCCGCCACCGGGACCACCGCCGCCGATGATGACCCGGCCGATGTCGACCCCGAGCCGCGAACCTTGTGTTTCCATGCCTCCAGCCTGGCGACCAGGATACTAAAGCAGAACTATCGATAATGACGCAGCTATAGTTATCCCCTATGGACGAGCGTGCAGTCTCCGCCGATGCCCTGGCTTCCTTCGCCGTCTTCGCCGAGCACCTCAACTTCACCCGCGCCGCCACGGAACTGCACATCTCCCAACCCTCCCTGCACGTAAAGATCCGCAAACTGAGCACCACCCTGGGCCGCCCCCTCTACCACCGCACCGGCCGCCGACTGCTGCTCACACCCGACGGCGAAGCGGTGGCCCGTTTCGCCCGCGCCCACGACGAACGGCTGACCCAGTTCCTCGCCGACTTCGCCGGCGCCCCCGCCCATCGCCCGGTGGTGCTGGCCGCCGGCCAGGGCGCCTACCTCTACCTCCTGGGCGACACGATCCGAACCATGCTGGCCGAGGAACCAACCCGCCTCCGCCTCATCAACTGCGACCACCGCCAGATGCTCGCGACGGTCCGCACCGGCCAGGCTCACCTGGGGGTGAGCGTCCTCGACGTCCTCCCCGACGACCTGACCGCCGTGGAACTGGCCACCTTCCCCCAGGTGCTGCTCCTGCCCGACGACCATCGCCTGGCCACCCGCCGCACCGTGCGCATCCGCGACCTCGCCGGCGAACGCCTGGTGGTGCCACCCCAGCACCGCCCACACCGCGTCCTGCTCGAACAGGCCCTACGGACCGCGCGCGCAGACTGGACCGTGGCGGTGGAGGCCGAAGGCTGGCCCCTGATCACCCACTTCGTGGCCCTGGGCGTCGGCCTGGCAGTGGTCAACGGCTGCGTCCCACCCCCGGCCGGCCTGGTCGCCCGCCCCGTCACCGACCTGCCCGAGGTCACCTATCACGCGGTCCACCAGCCAGATGCCCTGTCCGACCCTCGCGTAGCCGGCCTCCTCAACCGAATCAGCCCAACCGACCGCCACCCGACGTAGAACCGGACGCTTGTCCATCGCTCAACCTCGCGGCGCGTAGAACTGGCCGAGCACGAACAGTGGGATCAGGACGGCGATCCAGAACAGCGCGCGGTTGCTCGGTCGAGGGCCGTCGCGCAGCACGGCGACACCGAGCGGCACGAAGACGACGCACAACGCCGCCGCTGCGATCAGCGACTGCGGGATCTGGGTGCCCTTGAGGGTGCCCAGCGCGAGCATCGAGACCGTGCCCAGGCTGACGGCACGAAGCGGCCCCAACGCCCCGGAACGGTAGGCGCCGATGGCCAGCACCACCCAGCCCGCCACAATCGTGCCGGCCAACATGCGGAACGGGTGCCAGCCCACGTCCCGCCAGGCCAGGTAGTAGTGGTCGACGGCGGCGACCGCGGCCGGCACGCCCTGGCTGTCGACCAGGTGGAAGGCCAGGTGGTCGGTGCCGAAGTGAAATGTGCGGGTGAACAGCCCGAACATGACCAGGCAGCCACCCCACAGCGCCCACCCGGGGTGAGTGGCACCGATCCGGTGAGCCAGCGCCAGGACGGCCGGCCACAGCAGCACCGTCCCACTGGCGAAGCACGCGTACGAGGCCGTGATGAGTCCGGGCTGCTTCTCATAGGCCGCCAGCTGGTCGGGGAAGAAGAAGTGATAGCGGATGCGCAGCAGCACTCCGGTGAGAATGAGCAGCGGGCCGAACACCGCGGCCAGCCCCGCAACCCAGCGGCCGGGGTAGGCGACACCCCGGTGAGCGGCGGCTCCGGCATTCTCGGCGCGCCGGTGGGCGATCGTCGTGCGCCATCTGGTCGGCATCGGTCCGCCTGCCTTTCTGCGATGTGTCGCGGTGGTGCGGACATCGTGCGGCCGGGGGCGGTTGCGGCGCGTCTGGCTGTGGTCGTGAGTTGTGGGCGCCAATCTCTAACCACGGTCAGAGCCGAGAGTTCAGACCCTGGTCTGATGCCACCCGTCGCCCACGCCGATACGTTTCTCCGCATGAATTCAGCAGCGCGCCGGCTCGGCGGTCGCCGGGCACTCGTGGACGTGGCGGTCGCCGTCGTGTTCACGCTGCTGATCGGCTGGGCGATCGTCGACCCGCCCGGCCCCGCGTCGCCGTGGCCGTCATGGTCGGCGTGGCTGGTCGGGGCGGCACTGTCCGGGCCGGTCGTGGTTCGCCGGCGATGGCCGCTGCCCGCTCTGGCGGCTGCCGGTGCGGTCGCCGTGCTGGCCACGGTGCTCGGGGCCGTGGCGGCTGGCATGATCGTTCTGTCCTTCATGCCGACCGTGCTGGTTCTTTACCTGGTCGCCTGCACCATCTCGCCCGGCCGGTCGGCGGCTGCCCTGGCCGGCTGCGCCGTCGCCGCCTGCGCCGCCATCCTGTTCTTCTACCGCGACGTGTTGCCCACGTTGCCGCCGGCGCCGGCGGTAAGCGAGCTTCCGCCGTACTGGCCCGTCGAGATCGGGACCATCTCGGTGGCAATGGTCATCGCGTGGGCGGCCGGGCTACTGGTGCGTGCGCGGCGGGTCACCAGCGCGAGGCTGGCCCGCGAGATCGCGCATGCCGCCGTGGTCGAGGAACGCCTGCGGATCTCCCGCGAGCTGCACGACGTCATCGGGCACAGCATGAGCCTGATCGCCGTCAAGGCCACGGTGGCCAACCACGTCGCCGACGCCCAACCGGACGAGGCGCGCGCCGCGCTGGCCGCGATCGAGCACACCAGCCGCACCACGCTCGCCGAGATCCGCCGGGTGCTCGGCGGGCTACGCACCGACTCCGACCAGCACCACCCCGACCTGCTTCCCACCGGCCTGGCCGACCTGCGCGAGCTGGCCGACCGCATCGGGTCGGCAGGCGTCGAGGTCGACCTCGCCCTCGTCGGCGACGCTCCGCTTCCGGCCGTGCTGGGCCCGACGGTCTACCGGATCGTGCAGGAAGGGCTGACCAACGTTCTCGCCCACACGACCGCCACGCGATGCCGGGTCGCCGTGGAAGTCCACCACCAGGAGGTAACCATCGAGATAACCAACCCCGGACCGCTGCGCCGCTCACGGGTGCCCGCCGGCGGCGGCTACGGGCTGATCGGGATGCGCGAGCGGGTGATGTTGTACGGGGGTTCGTTCCACGCCGGGCCGATTCCCGATGACGGCTTCCGCGTCGCGGCGCGCCTGCCGTTCGAGCCATCCGGGTTGCCGCAATGAGTGAGATCCGCGTCCTGATCGCTGAGGACGAGGTGCTGGTACGGGACAGCTTCCGCCTGCTCGTCGACAACACGCCCGGCATGGTCACCGTGGGCGAGGCGGGCAACGGCGCCGTTGCGGTGGAGCGGGCTCGCGAAACCATGCCCGACGTGGTTCTGATGGATGTGCGCATGCCCGGCACGGACGGCATCGAGGCGACCCGGCAGATCTGCAACACCGAACAGACCGCCGGTGTCCATGTGCTCATCTTGACCACGTTCGACCTGGACGAGTACGTCTACGCCGCGCTGCGGGCCGGCGCCAGCGGCTACCTGCTCAAGGACTCGACCGCGCCCGAGCTGCTGGCCGCCATCCGGGTGGTGGCCTCCGGCGAGGCGCTGCTCGCGCCGTCGGCGACCCGCCGGCTGATCGCCGAGTTCGTCCGTCGCCCCGCCCGCTCACCGGTCCCCCGCAACCTCGACGGCGTCACCACCCGCGAACGCGACGTCCTCGCCCTGGTCGGCCAGGGCCTGTCGAACACCGAAATAGCCGACATCCTCCATTTGACGGTCGGCACCGTGAAGTCCCACATCACCCACCTCCTGTCCAAACTCAACGCCCGCGACCGCGCCCAACTGGTGATCGCCGCCTACGGCACCGGCCTGGTCGGCACCCCAACCCCCTGACCGCCCGCCGACGCCCAGTGGCCGGCCACGCTGGGCGCCAGCGGTTGGCGCGGTCAGCGCAGGCGGCTGCGTGCGGCGCAGCCGGCACGGGCGGCGCTGGACGCGCGGCACGCGGTCGCCTAACGGCAGCGACACCACGCTGGCGGGATTGCTGCGGACCGTGAGTGGCACCGGCTGGCCCGCCCCGGAGGCGCCACAGTGGGCTCCCGGGACGGGCCAGCGAATGGAAGGAGAGGCGAATGGAAGGAGATCAGCAGGCGATGATGATTTCGGTGGACGCGGCACACGTGTTGGCGCCTAGTGGGTCGTCGGCTGTGTCGACTCCGGCCTGGCCGATCAGGTCGTCGGGGCCGGGGCCGCCGTCGAGGAAGTCGTTGTTCGGGCCGCCCTGGAGCAGGTCTACGCCCGGGCCTCCGTTTTGGTTGTCGTTGCCGTAGTTGCCGTTGACGGTGTCGTTGCCGTCGGCGCCGGTCAGGGCGTCGTTGTCGTTGCCGCCGTTGACGGTGTCGTTGCCCTGGCTTCCGGTGATGGTGTCGGGGCCGTCGTCGCCGGACAGGACGTCGTCGCAGCCGTTGCCGTCGATCAGGTCGGCGCCGTCGGAGCCGTTGACGATGTCCTCGCCGGGCACCTGGCCGGCAATGTTGTCGCCCCAGATGGTGTCGCCGCCGCCGTTGCCGATGATCAGGTCGTTGCCGCCGCCACCCACGATGGTGTCGGCGAACGGGGAACCGATCAGAGTGTCGTCGAACGGGGTGCCGACGATCGGGGGCGGCGGGTTCACGGCGCCGCTCAGGTTGACGGTGATGCCTGGGCCCTGCGGCTCGCACGGGCCGGCCGCGAACGCCGGTGAGGCGGACGCGGCTACCAGGGCCGAGGTCATACCGATCAGGACGGCGGCCGCGCCGGCGGCCTTGGTTCGGAACATGCATTTCTCCCTTGTCTGGGCGGGAGACCAGGGGCCACGAGTCGGGTTCGTGACTGTCTCCTTGTTGGCAGGCGCCCCGTTGGCGCCAAACAGATGACCCAGTACGCGGCCGCGGGATACGACAATTCCGCGATGGACCCCATCGAGCGCCTCCGGGCGGAGCTCAACCGCGACCCGAGCGCAGTGGCCGACGCCGCCGGCGCGCTCGTGGACGCGGCCCGGCAAGCCGGCGACGCGACGGCGCTCGGCCGGGTGCTGGCGGTTCGCGGCCGGGCCCGCCGCTACCTGGGCCAGATCGACCTGGCCGTCACCGACCTGACCCGTGCCATCGCCGCCGCACAGGACGGCGGCGACGACGATGTCACCGCCGACGCGCACATCGGACTGGCTCTCGCGCTGGTTTTCGCCGGCCGTCCGGCCGACGCCTTCGGCCATCTGGATCAGGCACATCGGATCGGTTCGGCCACCTTGCGGGCGTACGCGGCGCTGCAGCGGTGCGTCATCCACCAGCGCGTCGGCGACCACAAAGCCGCTCTCGCCGGATTCGAGGCCGTGCTACCCGCGTTGCGAGCCCTCGACCTGCGCACCGACATCGCCAAGGTGCTGGTCAACCGCGGCGTCCTGCTGATCAACCTGGGCGACTGCGACGGCGCGGTCAGCGACTACACCGAGGCGGCCGCTCTGTTCGAGGCCGAGGAGCAACCCTTCGGCGTCGCCGAAACCGAGCACGGCCTCGGGTGGGCGCACGCCCGGCGCGGCGATCTGCCCCGCGCGCTGTCGCACCTGGACCGCGCGGCCGAACTCTTCCACAAACTGGGACACGCCGCGCTGGAGGTCGACGTGGACCGGATCGAGGTGCTGCTCGCCGCCGGCCTGGGCGGCCCCGCCACCGACCTGGCTGTCGCCACCGCCGAACGCCTCACCGCCGCCGGCAACCAGGGCCACGCCGCCGAAACCTGGCTGCTGTGCGCCCGCGCCGCCCAACTCGACGGTGACCACACCGCCGCCACCCGATACGCCGAGCGGGCCCGCGCCTCGTTTGCCAAACAGGGTTCGGTCGGCTGGGAACGCACCGCCCGCCTGGAGGTCCTCCGCGCCGCCGCCGGAACGATCAACGCAGGTGCGGGTGCGCGAAGGGCAGCGGGAGGAGGCACAGGCGCCGGAGCGGTGCACGAGCTGCGGGCTCTCGGGGCCGAACTCGACGCGGGAGGCAACGCCCGCGGAGCCGCCACCGCCTACGGCCTCGCCGCGGTCGCTGCCTGCGAAGCCGGGGACCGGGAGCTCGCCGCCGCTCTGTCGGCGGAGTGTGCGAAGCGATCCGGGCGGCTAGGGATTCTTGAGGTTCGGATGCTGGCCTCTTACGCCGGAGCCCGGTGTGCGCTGCTCGTCGGTGACCGGAACGCGGCGGCTCGGCGCATCCGGGCCGGTCTCGCTCATCTGCATCGGCACCGGGCTACTCTGGCCGCCACCGACGCGCGCGCCTCGGTTGCCGTGCACGCGGCTCATCTGACTTCGCTCGGCCTTCGCCTCGCCATGCAGCACCGGTCGCCGGCCGCCCTGCTGCGGCGGATGGAGCAGGCCCGGGCCGGCGCCACGCTCTGGCTGCCGAGTCGTCCGCCCGAGCAGCCCGAACTGGCCGCCGACCTGGCCGCCTTGCGAGCCGTGGTGTCCCGGCTCCGGGAGCGCGAGTCGGCCGGCGCGGACACCGCCGACCTGTTGCGGCGCCAACGTGAGCTGGAACACGCCGTCCACCGCCGCCAGCTGCGGGCGACAGCCGCACGCGACAAACCGCAAGGCGAAGAACCCGGCGTCGCCGACCTGCGCTGCCAACTGCGCGGCCGGACCCTGATCTCCATCGCCGAGATCGACGGGCAACTGGTCGGCGTCCGGATCGACGACCGCCGGCCGCACGTTGCCACCCTCGGGCCGGCCAGCATCGTCTACAGCGCAGCCGCCGCCATCACCTCGGCCCTCCGCTGCCACGACAGCCGGCGTGATCTGCTGCGCCGGGCCACCCTGATGATCGACCGGGCGGTGTCTCCGCTGCTGACCGGGGACGGGCCGCTGGTCCTGGTCGTCCCGGCCGCGCTGCACGCCGTACCGTGGCATCTTTTGCCCTGCCTGGAGCGGAAACCGGTGGCTCTGGCCCCCTCGGTCACCTGGTGGTACCACGCCGAAAAGGCGGCTGACGACGACGGTGGCGTGATCGCGGTCAGCGGGCCGCATCTGGCCGAGGCCGACCGGGAGGCCGCCGCCGTGGCCGGTCACTATCCACAGGCAACGCTGCTGACCGGCGCCTCCGCCACCACCTCCGCCGTCCTCGCCGCGATCTCCACCGCCCGGGTCGCGCATCTCGCCTGCCACGGCGTGGTCCGGCACGACAATCCCCTGTGGTCGGCGCTGGAGCTCAGCGACGGGCCGCTTTACGCGTACGACCTGGAAAGATTGCCCCGCACCCCACCGCTCGTGGTCCTCTCGGGCTGTCACACCGGAGTCGGCGTGCGCGCCGGCGATGCCCTCCTGGGGCTGGCCACCGCCCTCTTGGTGCACGGCACCCGGCGCCTCGTCGCGGCGGTCTGCGCCCTGCCCGATACCCCTCGCACCGCCGCTATGATGGCCGCCCTGCACGCCCGGGTCGCGGCCGGCGCGTCCCCGGCATCCGCGCTCGCCGAGCTGGCGGCCGAGGACGACGCGGCCGCTTATCTGTCCTGCTTCGGAACGACGTAAGGGAGCCACGCGTCTGTGGAGATCAACGCGGCCGAGGACCGCACCGACGCCGATCTGCTGGCCAGCGTGGCGGCCGGGGGCGAGCCGGCCCGTACGGCGTGGTCCACGCTGGTCGGCAGGTATTCGGCTCGGCTGTACGCGGTGGCCCGGTCGTTCGCGCTGGACCCGTCCACCGCCGAGGATCTTGTGCAGACCGCCTGGCTGCGGCTGCTGGAACGGGTCGACCGGATCCGCGATCCGGACGCGGTCGGCGGGTGGCTGGCGACCGTGGTGCGCAACGAGGCCCGCAACCGGATCACCCGGCGCCGGGAGATACCGGCCGAACTCTCCCTGGACTCGCCGGCCGACGACGCGGGGGTGGACAGCCGGCTGCTGCGCGACGAGCGGGCCGATGCGATCCGGTACGCGTTCGCGCACCTGGGCGCCGAGTGCCAGCAGCTGCTCCGGCTGCTGATCGCCGAGCCGGCGCTGAGCTACGACGAGATCGCCGCGGCGCTGGGTCGGCCACGCGGCGCGCTCGGACCGACCCGCCGGCGCTGCCTGGAACGGCTGCGCACCCACCTACCGCCGGGGTTCGAGCGATGAGCCGGGTCCTGGACGTATCCATCGAGCCACTGGCGGGTCCTGTTATCCGACAGCCACATCCACAGGGAGCGCGGCGATGACCGACAACTTCGAGGACGCCCGGCTGCTCGACGAGCTGCGGCGGGCACTCGGACCGGACCGGCCACCGGCCGGGATGGCCGGGCGCGCCGAGGAGCTGCTCGCGTTCGCCGGCTTCGACCGGGAACTGGCCGAGCTGCTGGCGGACGACGCGACCGCGCCCACGGGGGTACGTGGCCCCGCCACCGTCGCCGAACCGCTGGTGTTCCGGTCCCGCGACGGCGCGCTCACCATCGAGCTGACCGTGACCGGCGACCGGATCGACGGTCAGGTGATCGGCGACGGCGCCACCGAGGTCGTGCTCGAGCAGCGGTCCGGGCCGCAGCCGGCCGCGCCGGTCGACGAACTCGGCCGGTTCGGCTTCGACACGCCCGGTGCCGGGCCGGCGCGGTTGCGGGTGCTGGGTGGCTGGACCAGGCCGGTGACCACCGACTGGTTTCTTCTCTGACCCCAAGGGGGCGTACGCATGTTCCACCGCCTCGCCGCAGCCGTCGCGTTAGCCGTTGCCGTGGTGGCCGGCGCCGCGCCGGTTGACGACATCGAGCTCAACACCGCCCGGCTGCTGGCCGCCCAACTCGACCAGCGGGCCCAGGTCGACGACAGTTCCGTGACCGACTGCAAAGTGCCGGAGACGGCCACCCGCTCGATGGTCGCCGCCACCTCCGGGGTCGGGGCGCTCGCCTACCGGACCGACCGGATCGCCCTGCGCGGCTGGCTGGGCACCGACGGCACCGAGGCCGCCGACAAGGTGGCCGACGTGCTCGGTCCCGACCACGTGGTCGCCGGGTCCGAGGCGGTGGTCTTCAGCGACGCGGTCAAACCGGTCTACTACGTCGGGCTGGAGCGACGCGACGGCTCCGACAGCACCGATCCGCCGCCGATCGTGGAGCTGTCCCGCCGGATCCGGCACCTCAGCGGTGGCACCATCACCGCCTCTCCGGTCTATCTGCTCTCGCCGGCCAGCGGCCCGACCGAGGGCTGGCCGAACGGTCCGCCGGTGCCGACCTCCGAGGTGCCCAAGGTCCGCGCGTCCGGCCTCGGCGCCGGGGTCACCGCGGCGGTGTACGACACCGGGGTGCCGTCGGACGACGACGCCAACCTGCCGCCCAACCTGAGCCGGCTGACCGGCCAGGACGTGGAGGAGATCGACGTGGAGGCGCCGTTGGACGTTGCCGACGAGCGCTGGACCGGGCACAGCGTGGCCATCGCCGACGTCTTCAACACCCTGGCGCCCGGGTTGAAGGTCGAGGCCGTGAAGGTCACCGAGCCGACCGGCGTGTTCACCGACGAGTCGGCGGCCAAACGGATGGCCCGTACGCTGCGCGCCGCCCACCAGGCCAAGGTGTGGCCCGAACTGATCGTGAACGCGTTCGGCTCGCCGGCCTGCGTGATCGATCCGGCCGACCCGGCCAAGGGCGACATGGTGCCGCTCGGCCTCGAGATGGTGGCGGACGCCGTCGACCTGCACGACCAGGCGCTGATCCTGGCCTCCGCCGGCAACCGGACCAGCGACGACCACTACTACCCGGCCGCGTTCACGCACCCCGCCGTGATCTCGATCGGCGCCCTGAACCTGGCCGGCCAGTGGACGTCCACCACCCGCTCCGGCGTCGTCGCCGACTTCTCCAACTACGGCGATTGGGTCGACGCCTGGGTGCCGGGCGTCAAGTTGTCCACCCGGCACGTCCGCGGCGTGGCCTTCGAACCGGGCGGCAAGATCGTCGACGGTCAGGCCCTGGTGGACGGCACCTCGTTCGGCCCGTCCTACCTGGGCTCGCTGATCGCCGAGCAGATGCAGGCCCAGGGTCAGAGCCCGCTGGCGGCCTGGCAGTCGGTCGCCGCCAGCGGTGTCCGATGCGAGAAGTCGGGCGGCGGCGTGGCGCTCGCGCTGACCGACCTGGCAGCCACGGCCACCACGAAGGGAGCCACGGGTACACCCAGCTGCTGATGGGTTCAGGCGCCGGCCGCGTGCAGGTTGGTGATCACCGCGGTGGACTTGCCGACCAGGGCGGTGGCGATCCGGCGGTCGGCGCCCGGCAACCAGGACAGGGCGAGCGCCGCCCGGCGTAACCGCAACTGGCTCGTCGAGGCGGGCAGGAACCAGCGTGCGCCGGACCGGGCGACCCGCTGCTTCTCGGTCACCACCGGCCGCAGGTCCCGCTCGTACCGGGCCAGCGCGGCCGGGATGTCCGGCTCGCGCACCAGATGCTCGGCCAGCACGTCCGCGCCCGCCACGCCGAGCGAGGCGCCCTGGCCGGCCAGCAGCGAGACCGCGTACGCGGCATCGCCCAGCAGCACCACCCGGTCGCGGGACCAGGACGGCATCTCGATCTGTGCCACCTCGTCGTAGAAGACCCGGGCCGGCGGCGGCAGCTGGGCCAGGGCGCGCGGCACCAGCCAGCCGAGCGAACCGTAAACGCTGCGCAGCGCGGCCACCGGGTCGGCGGGCAGCGCCGGGTCGGGGGCGCGGTGCACGGTGAAGACCGCCACCCGGCCGTCGCGCAGCGGGTAGAAGCCCATCTGGCGGTCGACCGTGTCGGTCAGGCAGATCTGGCCGTCGACCTGGCCGTGCGCCTCGGGGTCGGCGAACGACCACGCCGCGGTGTGGAAACCCAGGTAACGCCGGAACCCGGGGCCGAACACGGCGTGCCGCACCCAGGAGTGGATGCCGTCGGCGCCGACCAACAGGTCACCCTCGACGGTGCGGCCGTCTTCCAGGGTGACGGTGACGCCGTCCGGCCGGTTGTCGACGGCGGCCGGCCTGGTCGCGTACGAGATCGGGATCTGCGCCGGAAGCTGCTCGCGCAGCGCCCGCTCCAGGTCGGGCCGCATCACGCTGACCAGGCGCCCGCCGACCATCCGGCTGATGTTCGCGTAGCTCATCGAGGCGCGCCGGCGGCCGGTTTCGTCGCGGTAGGTCAGCTCGTCGACGCGGTAGCCGTAGCGCTCGATCCCGGCGAGCGTGCCGGTGGCCTCGGCCGCGTCGTAGCCGGGGCCGAAGAAGTCGATCATGTAGCCCTGTTCGCGCAGGCCGGCCGCCTGCTCCAGGACGACGACGTCGGCACCCAGGCGGCCCAGTCGCTGCGCGAGCGCCAGCCCGGCAATCCCGGCGCCGCAGATGATCACCCTCATCAGTCCTCCTTGAAGAGCCTTTCCAGTACGGACACGTCAAAACCGGGCAGCAGCGCGCGGTGCAGCAGGATGCCGTCGATCGAGGCGGCCAGCACGGCGGCGGTGGCCTCGGGCGACGGCACTCCCAGCGCGGTCAGCCGATCGGTCAGCGCGGCCCGGAAGTCGGCGACGATCAGGCCCAGGTCGTGCCGCAGCGTCTCGTCCCGGGTGGCGGCCAGGTAGGTCTCGGTGACCAGCAGCGACATCGGGTCGAGGCCGTCGTGCTGGGCTATGAAGCCGGTCAGCACCGTGATCACCGCGCCCGGCGTGGCGGCCCCGGCCAGCGCCGGGGTGACCTGTGCGAGCAGGGTCCGGATGGTGCCGACTGCCGCCTCGCGCAGCAGCGCCTGCACCGAGGCGAAGTGGTAGTGCACGACGCCGGGCCGCACCCCGGCCCGCTCGGCCAGCACGCGGGTGGTCACCGCGGTCCAGCCCCGCTCGACGATCAGATCGATCGCGGCGCTGAGCAGTCGCCCGGCGGTCTTCTCCGGCATGCGCCCTCCAGGGATTTGGACGATCGCCCAAATCATAGCGCGTGGGCAAAGCCTCCTAAACTGGTGCGAAGCGTCGGTATCGTGACAACCGTGTTGAGACGGATCGCCGCGCTGGGCCGGCGGCGTGCCGGTTCCGATCACGGCGGCGTCGCGGCGATCCTGGCCGTACTGCTGTCCGGCGGCGTGGTCCTCGGCATGAGCGCACTGGTCATCGATCTCGGCCAGTTGTACGTCGAACGCGAGCAACTGCAGAGCGGAGCCGACGCCGCGTCGATGAAGGTCGCCCTGAACTGCGCCAACAACAGCATCTCGTGCAGCTCCGCGCTCCAGTCGCCGGTCGCCGTCGCGTACGCCAAAAAGAATGCGAAGGACGGCCAGGCCGATGCGCAGATCTGCCTGAGCGGGACCACCTGCCCGACCTGGAACACGGCCGTGACCTGCAAGCCGCTACGCACGCCCGCGCCCGGCCAGTCGATCGGCAACTGGGTCGAGGTGCGCACCACGACGGTCACCTCGACCGGGTCGACGCTGTTCCCGCCGACCTTCGCGGGGGCGCTGGCCGGCGGGAACTACAAGGGCAAGCAGGTCGGTACGTGCGCCCGGGTCAACTGGGGCCCGCCGGCCGTGGACAAGGTCTTCGCGCTGGGCATCTCGATGTGCGACTGGAAGCGGATGACCTCGAACGGCAGCACCTTCTACGGCCCGCTCGACACGCTGCTCAGCCAGGCCGGCCTCTACTCGATCCTCGGCCTCACCAAGCCGGCCGTCGGCGCCGACAGCGCCATCCCGCAGGCCGCGGCGCTGAACGCGCTCGGGCTGCCGATCCCGTCCTGCACCACACCGGTGATCGACCTCACCGAGCCACGCGGGTACGTGTGGCTGCACCACCCGGATCTCACCCCGCCGGACAGCAACTGCATGCTCAGCCTGAAGATCGGCGACAAGCCGCGCGGGTTCCTGCTCTCCGGGTTGACGATCGGGAACACCTGCGTGCAGAAGCTGGCCGCGGTGCGCGGCGGCCCGCCCATCCTGGTGCCGATCTTCGACGAGATCAGCCCGGCGCTGGTCTCGCTGGCGCCGGAATACCGCGTCGCCGGCTTCGCGCCGTTCGTGGTCACCGGCTACACCTCGCTCCTGCCGGGCGTGGTCGGCGCGGTGGGCAGCCTGCTGAGCGGCGGCCTGCTGCCGGCCGTGGCCAACATTCTCTGCGGCCTCTCCGCCTGCATCTACGGCTACTTCACCAGGACCCTGGTGCCGAAGGCGGCGCCGGTGTTCGGCACCGGCCCCAACTTCGGCGCCACGGTCATCGGGCGTACCGGCTAACCGGTGTGGTCGTGGTGGGCACCCAGCGCGGGCTTGCCGCCCGGCTCGACCACCACGAACTGGCCCATCATGCCCTCGTCCTCGTGCCGCAGCACGTGGCAGTGGAACATGTACGGCGTGCTGGGGTCGGCGAAGTCGGTGAACCGCATGATCACCGTGTAGCCCTCGTGCGGCGGCAGGAACACGGTGTCCTTCCAGCCGCTGAGCTGCGGCGGCACCGGCCCGCCGTCGGTGCGGCCGAGCACCTGGAACTGCACGTCGTGGATGTGGAAGCTGTGCGGGGTGGAGTGCCCGTTGCGGACCGTCCAGACCTCGGTGGTGTCCCGGGTGATCACCGCGTCGACCCGGTCGTGCGCCATCTTGCGGTCGTTGATCTTGCGGCTCGTGAAGGTCATCGAGCGCTTCTCGGCGGCCGTCGCGGGGTCCAGGCGCGGGGTGTCGACCAGCGTGGCCGGCACCTCCGCCGACGGCCGCAGCGTCCCGGCGGCCCGCAACTCCAGCACGTCGAACCGGTCGCCGCCGCCGTGGAAGCGCCGCTCGGCGAAGTCGCCGTCCGGCATCGGCGGGTCGCTGCGCAGCACCACCCGCTCGCCCGGCCGCATCGCGACCAGCACCTCGGCGCGCTCACCCATCGACAGCGGGAGGTGGGTGACCTGGTACGGGCGATCGAGGAGCCCGCCGTCGGTGCCGACCAGCGTGAACGGGCGGCCGTCGGAGAGCGCGAAGTTGAAGAGGCGGGACGTCGACCCGTTGAGCAGGCGGAGCCGGACCAGCTCGGTCGTGACCTCCAGGTACGGGTTCGGCGTGCCGTTGACCAGCAGGGTGTCGCCGAGGATGCCGATGTCACTGCCGAACCGGCCGTTCTCGTCGAACTGGCCGTCGCCGTCGAACTCCTTGTCCTGCACGATCACCGGTACGTCGTCGACGCCGTACTCGTGCGGCAGGCTCTTGACGTCGGTCGCCGGGTCGTCGATCAGGAACATGCCGGCCAGCCCGCGGTAGACCTGCCGCTCGGTGCTCTCGTGCGGGTGCGGGTGGTACCAGAGGGTGGCGGCCGGCTGGTCGATGCGCCACTGCGGGCTGAACGTGGCACCGGGCCGGATCGGCTGGTGCGGCCCGCCGTCCATCCGGGCCGGCAGGTGCATGCCGTGCCAGTGCACCGTGGTGTCCTCGCCGAGCCCGTTGGTGATGTTGACGACCACCCGCTCGCCACGCGTGGCCCGCAACGTCGGCCCGAGCAGCGCCCCGTTGTAACCCCAGGTGCCGGTCCGGCCGCCCCGCCCGAGATCGGACTGCCCGGCCTGGCTGCGCAGGTCGAAGACGCGCTGCCCGTCCTTGACCGTGGACGCGGCCAGCGGCGGCACCGCCAGTTGCCGGTCGAACGTCACCTGCCCGACCGTGTTGATCCCGGGCCGGGTGAACAACCAGACGATGGCCCCGATGCCGGAAACGACCAGCACCAGTCCAAAGATCAAGAACTTCCGCATGAGCCGAGGTTGCCGGTGCCGCCAGTTGCTTAGGAACAGCTGAGCGATCAAGCCGGGGAAAGCTCGGGGGCTCCGGGTCAGCCCCTCAGGGAAACCCCCGTACCCCGAGGGAGGTACGGGTTGAGCCGGCCCCACGCGGTCAGCTCCCGCATCAGCCACCGGGGCGCCCGCACGTCCAGCGCTCCGAGCCGCAACTCCCCCGCGTACCACCGGACCAGACTGGCCGTGTCGGCGGTTACTTCGCCGTCCTCGTCGAAGCCCGGCGACTGCGCACACACCTCGTTGCCGGTGCCGGACAGGACCAGCCAGAACCGACTGGGCGGCGGCCGACCGGTGATCACGAACAGGACCACGATCCGGTTACGCGGCAGCGTCTCCGGCCGGATCATCCGGGACAGCATCCACAGCGCCAGGTAGGGGTCCTGATCCTCCGGCCGGGCCGAGCGCCAGCGCGCACCCCAGGCGCCCAGTTCCAGGCAGACCTCGGCGAGTTCGCGTCCGCTCGCGCTCAGGGCGTACCGGCCGGCCTCGTCGTGCTCCAGCACGCCCGCGCGTTCGAGGGTGCGCAGCCGCTGGGCGAGCACGCTGCGCGGCAGTCCCGGCGCGCCGTCCAGGATCTCGGTGAACCGGCCGCAGCCCAGGTACAGGTTGCGGATGATGATCGGCGTCCACCGCTCCGCGAAGATCTCGGCGGCCAGCGCGATCGGACAGTACTGCCCGTAGCCCCGCATGCCCGTCACGCTAGTCCGTTATTCAAACTATCGGTCCCGAGTGTCCGGCGGTTGTCTGGGCCTATGAGGTATCAACTGACGGCCTCGGAGGCCGAATTCTACGAAACCACGTTCGTGCCGGCTCTGTTCGCCGCTTGGGCTCAGCGTTTGATTGATGCCGTACGCCCGCAGCCCGGTGAATCGGTGCTCGACGTCGCGTGCGGTACGGGTGCGGTGGCCCGCCTGGCATCCGAGCTGGCCGGTCCGGTGGTCGGCCTGGACCTGAACGAGTCGATGCTGGCGGTAGCCCGGAAGATCACGCCGTCGGTGCACTGGCAGCAGGGCGACGCGTGTGCCCTGCCGTTCCCGCCGGCGTCGTTCGACGTGGTGCTGTCCCAGGCGGCACTGATGTTCGTGGACGATCGCGTGCTGGCCCTGCGCGAGATGGGCCGGGTGTCGCGGGGCCGGATAGCGGTCCAGGTGCCGGGCCGGCTGTCGGCGAGCGCCGGCTACCGGCCGCTCGCCGAGGTGGTGGCCCGGCACGCCGACCCGGCCCTGCTGGGTGCGTACTTCGCGGTGGGTTCGCCGTCGGTTTTGCGCGGCTTGTTCGAGGATGCGGGCCTGACGGTCGACGACTTCGTGACGTGGACCGGTGCGACCAGGCTGGACTCGCTGGAGACGTTCCTGGCCGTGGAACTCCTGCCGGTGGCCGACCGGGTGTCTCCGGCCGTGCGGGAGCGCATCGTCGACGAGTGCCGGGTGGCGATGGCCCCCTTCGTGGACCCGAGCGGCGCGGTGGCGGCCCCGATCGAGGTCCATCTCGTGCTGGGCCACCGGTCATGACCATCGACCTGGGCGTACCGGTGGTCTTCGTGCACGGTGGCCTTTGCCCCGACCTGTTCCACCCGCTGCTCACCGAGCCCGCCCTGGCCGACCGGCGTCTCATCCGCTACCACCGTGCCGGATACGCCGGCAGCCCGCATGTCGGCTTCTCGGTCGGCGCTCAGGCCGCCCACCTGGGCTCCCTGCTGCGCCACCGGGGAATCGACCGCGCGCACGTGGTCGGCCATTCGTCCGGCGCCTGTATCGCCCTGCAGTTCGCCCTGGATCAGCCGGATGCGGTGCGGTCCCTGGCCCTGCTGGAGACCGCGCTGCTGGCGGTGCCGAGCGGCCCGTTCGCCGCCGTCGCAATGCGCCAATTCCAGGCAGGCGAACGCGCGGCGGCCGTACGAACCTGGTGGACCGGCGTAGCCGGCGAGGACAGCACCCTGGGCGAGTCCGACGCGGACACCTTCTTCGGCCACGAGCTGCCCGCGGTCCGCGCCTGGTCGTTCGGCCCCGCGGAGGCGGCCCGCATCAGCCAGCCGGTGCTGGCGGTGCTGGGCGCCCGCAGCCACGAGGTGACGCCCGTCTTCAACCAGCGTCACGAGCTGCTGCTGAGCTGGCTCCCCCGGGCCGAGTCCCTGATCCTCCCCCACGCGACCCACCTGCTGCCGGCCCAGAACCCGGCCGGTTTGGCCGAGGGGTTGGCCCGCTTCTTCACCAAAATGCCCTGACCACCACCGCCTTACTGCGTCCCGGACATGGTTGCACCCCGGCTCTCCTTCGGGCGCCGCGCCGGTAGCCCCGGGAAAGCGCTTGCCATACGATCGGCGAAATACTGCAAATAGAGGGACGTCAACGTCTCGGCCAAGCCGGGCAATAGTCACCAAACTACCGCCGACCGCCGAGTCGGCATTTCGCGATGCATCCGAATCAATGCAACAAAGCTGCAAATGGCGGCCATTGACTGATTTGCGGTGGCCTTCTTACGTTGGTGGAAAGGCACAGCCCCAACGCAGGGAGGCCCTACCGTGCGAAAATCCCGGGTCGTTTCGGCGGCGATTGTCGGCGCCGCAGTCACGGCACTGGTCGTGACGATCGGCGCCGCCGCCAACGCGGCCACGCTGTTCTCCGACGACTTCAACGACGGCAACGCGAGTGGCTGGAGCACCTCCGGCGGGACCTGGTCGGTGACCTCCGGCGCCTATACACAGTCGAGTTCCAGCGCCAGCGCCAAGGCTCAGGCCGGCTCGACCTCGTGGACCACCGCGACGGTTTCCGCCCGCGTACGTCCCGATGCTTTCGGCACCAACGGCTCGCGCGGCCTCGGGATCGCCGCGCGCGTGCAGAGCACCTCGAACTTCTACGCCCTCGTCGTCACCGGCACCGCCGTGCAGATCCGGGAGGGCGCGTCCTCGGTTCTCGCGTCGGCCTCGTTCACCGCCAGCGCCGGCACCACGTACACCCTCTCCTTGAGCGCGACCGGCAGCTCCCTGGTCGGCTCGATCAACGGCACCCAGGTCGTGTCCGCCTCGGACAGCTCGCTCACATCCGGGCGCGCCGGGCTGCTGGCCAACTACGTCCGCGGCACATTCGACGACGTCGTTACCACCGACGCGGCCGGACCGACGCCGACCACCACGCCGCCGACGCCGCCGACGTCCGGCCCGACCACTCCGCCGCCCACGGACCCCACCCCCGGACCGACCGGACCGACCCCGCCGCCCGCGTCCGGCGTCATCGGCTGGGCCGCGATGGCCGGCGGCACCTCCGGCGGTGCGGGCGGCACCACGGTCACGGTGAGCAGCTGGGCCGACCTCCGCACCCAGGCGCAGGCTTCGGGCGCCCGGACCATCCTGGTCAGCGGCATGCTGAGCGGCTCCGGCACGATCGAGGTCACCGCGAACAAGACGATCCGCGGCGTCGGCTCCGGCTCCGGCGTCTCCGGCACCACCCTCAACATCGAGGACATGACGCCGGCGAACGTGATCATCCAGAACCTGAACATCCGCGGCGTCCCCGGCGGCGACGCCATCCAGATCGAGAACGCCTCGCACATCTGGATCGACCACAACACCCTGTCCAGCACCATCGAGGACGACGTCGACTTCTACGACGGCATGATCGACATCACCCACGCGGGCGACTACGTCACGGTCTCCTGGAACATCGTCCGCGACCATTGGAAGACGTCGCTGGTCGGCCATTCCGACGGCAATTCCGGCGAGGATGTGGGCCACCTGCGCGTGACCTACCATCACAACTGGTTCGACCGCACCTTCGAGCGCAGCCCCCGCGTCCGCTTCGGCGAAACGGTCCACGTCTTCAACAACTACTACACCAACGTCAACAACAACAGTGACTCGTACGCGATAGCGTCAACCATGAACGCGGGCGTACTGGTAGAAGGAAACGTCTTCGAAAACGTGCAACAGGCCTGCTGGTCCGCCAGCGGTTACGCCGATTCCGATCCCGGCCGCCTGGTGGCCAGAGACAATTCCCTGACAAACTCCGGCCCGTGCGAAACAAACGGCTCGGTGGCCGCGATCCCGTACGCCTACACCGCCCAGAGCAGCACAAACGTCAAGGCATCAGTGACCGCCGGAGCAGGAGCCGGCAAACTCTGAAAAGACCGCAGATGCAGGGCATGACGCGCGCATGCCCTGCATCTGCCATTTCCCCATCACCCTTCCTCATGCCTCACCCCGCCCTTCCCCTCAGCTCCCACCTCTCCTCACCCGCCCTCCCCCTCAGCTCCCACCTCCCCTCACCCCGCCCCACCTCCGCCCTTCCTATCTCGCGATCTTGTCGAATTCCCGCCGCCCCACATTCCAAATTCGCCAAGATTGAACCGCCGGTAACCGATCTTGTCGAATTCCGTCATCCGCCCGACACGAATTCAACAAGATCGGCCAATGGCGCAGCGGACCGCCGGGCCGCGTCAATGCCGCACCTCTCCCGACATGAAGTGGGCCAGATCACCGGCGGCGAAGCCAGCACTGGAGCCCGCAACGCAACAGACCACCCCATGATGTGCGTGCTTACGCACATGCGCGGTAGTTTGGCGATGTGAGCGAACCCGAGGACAAGATCGGCGCTTGGGCGGCGCTGCTGCGGACGCACGCGGCGGTTCTCCCCCGGCTGGAACGCGCACTACTGCGCACCGGCCTGCCGATCACCTGGTACGACGTGCTGCTCGTACTGAACGCGGCCCCCCACCGGCGGCTGCGGATGACCGAATTGGGCCAGCAGGCGGTGGTCAGCCGCGAACGGGTCAGCCGCGTGGTGACCGAGTTGGAGCGCGAGGGCCTGGTAGAACGTCAGTCCAACCCGGATGATCGCCGCTCCGCCTTCGCCGCCATCACTCCGGAGGGCCGCCGCCGTCTGCGAGCCGCCGCTCCCGTATACCTGGACGCCGTGGAGCAGCACTTCTCCGGCCACCTCAGCGACGACGAGGCCAAGGTGATCGCGACGGCGCTATGGCGAGTCCTGGGCGCCGAAGAGACCCGCCGGAACCGCTGACCGGCCAGGGCAAAGGCCAGAGCCGCCGACCAGCCAAGTAAGGGCGGAGCCGCTGACCGGCCGGCCAGGCAACGGGGCGAAGCCGCCGACCGGCCAGGTAACAGGCGCGTCGGCCGCGCTGTGGGGTCCCGCTCTCGCAGCCACAGTCCGCGACACCACGCCCTCAGCTCACAATATGTGCGTGCGCACACAGTTGACTTATCGTCTCCTGCGAGGCCAGAATGTGCGTACGCACGCACTTGAAGCACGAACAGCCACAACCGCGGAAGCAGCCAAGAAGGAGCATCAACCATGACCACCATCGACGCGCCGATCCGCCAGTACCAGGGCACCACCCTCCCCGCCCCCGGCGTCTGGGAGATCGATTCCGGGCACACCGAGGTCGCGTTCATCGGCCGGCATTTCATGCTCACCAAGGTCCGGGGCCGCTTCACCGGCATCACCGGCGCCATCACCGTCGCCGACGACCCGGCCGCCTCGACCATCGAGGTCGGCATCGACATGGCCAGCGTCGAGTCGGGGAACGCCACCCGCGACGAGCACCTGCGTTCGGCCGAACTGTTCGACGTCGCCGCCTATCCGACCGCCGCCTTCCGCAGCGCCGGCATCGTGTGGCAGGGCGCCGGCGGGACCGTCGACGGCGAGTTGACCATCCACGGCGTCACGCGGCGGGTGAGTCTCGAGGTGGAGTTCGAGGGGTATGCGCGCGATCCCTGGGGCGGGCACCGCGCCGTCGCCTCGGCGCGGACCCGGATCGACCGGGAGGACTTCGGGATCACCTGGAACATGGCGCTCGAGACCGGCGGACTGCTCGTCTCCAAGGAGATCCAGATCGAGATCAACCTGGAGGCGGTACTGAAGGGCGCGTGAGAGACGACACGCCGGGGCACCGTATCTGGTATTGCGGCAACGGCGCCTCTCCCATATATGGTGTGCCCGCAGCTGGTTCGATCATCGCTCCACGGTGGTCGAGGCAAGAGGGAACCCGGTGTGAGTCCGGGACTGCCCCGCAGCGGTGAGTGGGAACGACCGCCGTCAACCAAGCACTGGGTGTGAGCAACGCCTGGGAAGCGACGGCCAGTAGGCACGAGTTGGGCGCCCACGAGTCCGAAGACCTGCCAGCGCGCCGCACGCCGACCGGTGTGCGGCGGTCGACGGCCGCGCGGGACGGCCGACGCCAACGAGCCTCCGCTGGCGTACCCCCGCGCGTCCGAACGACCTCCACGAGGGCGCGAGGGAGAGGCATATGCAGGTACGCAAGCGCAACGGCGACCGGGAGACCGTCGACGTCAACAAGATCGTCAAGGCGGTCGAGCGCTGGGCCGGCGACCTGGACGAGGTGGATCCGCTGCGGGTGGCGACCCGGACGATCAGCGGGCTCTACGACGGGGCCACCACCGCTGAGCTGGACAAACTGTCGATCCAGACGGCCGCCGAGCTGATCGGCGAGGAGCCGCAGTATTCGAAGCTCGCCGCGCGGCTGCTGGCCTCCTACGTCGACAAGGAGGTCCGCAACCAGGGCGTCGCCAGCTTCAGCCAGTCCATCCGATACGCCCACCAGCAAGGTCTCATCGGCGACGCGACCGCGCAGTTCGTTGCCCGCAATGCGCGGAAGCTGGACGACGCCGTCGACGAGGGCGGCGATCTGCGATTCGAGTATTTCGGGCTCCGGACCGTCGCCGACCGTTATCTGCTGCGCCATCCGCACACCCGGCTGGTGGTCGAGACGCCGCAATACTGGCTGCTCCGGGTGGCCTGTGGATTGTCCGGGACGCCAGCCGAGGCCATCGGTTTCTACCGGCTCATGTCGTCGCTCGCCTATCTGCCGAGTTCGCCGACGCTGTTCAATTCCGGCACCCGGCACACCCAGATGTCGTCGTGCTTCCTGGTCGATTCGCCGCGCGACGAACTGGATTCCATCTACGAGCGTTATCACCAGGTCGCCAAGCTGTCGAAATTCTCCGGCGGGATCGGCATCTCCTGGTCCCGGGTGCGGGGCCGGGGTGCGCTGATCCGGGGCACCAACGGCAAGTCGAACGGTATCGTGCCCTTTCTCAAGACGCTGGACGCCGGGGTGGCCGCGGTCAATCAGGGCGGCCGGCGCAAGGGTGCCGCGTGCGTCTATCTCGAACCGTGGCATCCGGACATCGAGGAGTTCCTGGAGCTGCGCGACAACACCGGCGAGGACTCACGGCGTACCCATAATTTGAATCTCGCCAATTGGATCCCGGACGAGTTCATGCGCCGGGTGGAGGCCGACGAGGACTGGTCGCTGATCGATCCGTCGGACGCTCCGGAGCTGCCCGACCTGTTCGGCGAGGCGTTCGACGAGGCTTACCGCCGGGCCGAGAAGAAGGCGGTCAAAACCTTGAAGGCACGGGAGCTGTACGGGCGGATGATGCGCACCCTGGCGCAGACCGGGAACGGCTGGATGACGTTCAAGGATGCGTCCAACCGGCTCTCCAACCAGACCGGCGTGCCCGGCAACACGATTCACCTCTCGAACCTGTGTACCGAAATTCTCGAGGTCAACAGCGACGACGAGACCGCCGTCTGCAATCTGGGTTCGGTCAATCTGGGTGCGCACGTCACGGCCGGCGGGGTGGATTGGGAGAAACTGCGGGAGACGGTACGCACGGCGGTCGTTTTCCTGGACCGGGTCATCGACATCAATTACTACCCGTCACAGCAGGCGGAACGGTCAAATCCCCGTTGGCGGCCGGTCGGGTTGGGGCTGATGGGACTTCAGGACGCCCTCTTCACGCTGCGCCTGCCGTTCGACTCGGCCGCGGCCCGGGAACTGTCCACCCGCGTACAGGAAGAGATTTTCCTGACCGCGCTGGAGACATCGGTGAGCCTCGCCGCGCAGTTCGGACCGCACCCGGCCTATCCGGAAACCCGCGCCGCCTGCGGCGAACTGCACCCCGATCTGTGCGGCGTGGAAACCAGTCAGCCGGAACGCTGGACCGCGTTGAAAGCCGAAATCGCCGAACACGGCCTGCGCAATTCGCTGCTCGTCGCGATCGCGCCGACCGCCACCATCGCGTCCATCGCCGGCTGCTACGAGTGCATCGAACCGCAGGTGTCCAACCTGTTCAAGCGCGAGACGATGTCCGGCGAATTTCTTCAGATCAACACCTATCTGGTACGCGAATTGAAGTCCCGCAATCTGTGGACCGGCCCGGTCCGCGACCAGATCAAGCGATCCGAGGGTTCCGTGCAGGGAATCGCCGACCTGCCGGCGGAGGTCAGGGAACTGTTCCGGACCGCCTGGGAGCTCCCCCAGCGGGCCCTGATCGACCTGGCCGCCGCCCGCGCGCCCTACATCGACCAGTCCCAGTCGCTCAACCTTTTCCTGAGCGCACCCACCATCGGGAAACTCTCCTCGATGTACCGGTACGCCTGGCAGTCCGGCCTGAAGACGACCTATTACCTGCGTTCCCGTCCGGCCACCCGCATTCAGCAGGCCACCGTTTCGATCGCCCCGGCCGTCGCCGAATCCGAGGCGCTCGCCTGCTCCCTGGAAAACCCCGAGTCCTGTGAGGCCTGCCAGTAATGCTGCTCGATCCCGGAATGGACCTGACCCTGCGGCCGATGAAGTACCCGCACCTCTTCGACCGGTTCAGGGACGCCATCAAGAACACCTGGACGGTCGAGGAGGTCGACCTGCACTCCGACCTCGCCGACCTGAACCGCCTCTCCCCCGCCGAGCAGCACCTGGTGTCACGCCTGGTCGCGTTCTTCGCCACCGGCGACACGATCGTGGCGAACAACCTGGTGCTCAACCTCTATCAACACGTGAACTCGCCGGAGGGCCGGCTCTACCTGTCCCGGCAACTGTTCGAGGAGGCCGTGCACGTCCAGTTCTATCTGAACCTGCTGGACACGTACGTGCCCGATCTCGACGAACGCGCGGCGGCCTTCTCGGCGGTGGAGAACATTCCGTCGATCGCCCGCAAGGCCGAGTTCTGCTTCCGGTGGATCGACTCGGTCTTCGGGCTGCGGTCGCTGGAGACCCGCGACGACCGCCGCGCGTTCCTGCTGAACCTGATCTGCTTCGCCGCCTGCATCGAGGGCCTGTTCTTCTACGGCGCTTTCGCGTACGTGTACCTCCTGCGCTCACGCGGCCTGCTGCACGGGCTCGCGAGCGGGACCAACTGGGTGTTCCGCGACGAGTCGATGCACATGGCGTTCGCGTTCGACGTGGTCGACACGGTGCGGGCCGAGGAGCCGGACCTGTTCGACGCGGAGATGCAGCGAGAGGTCCGCGAAATGATCGCCGAGGCGGTCGAGTGCGAGGTGCAGTTCGCCGAGGACCTGCTCGAACAGGGCGTATCCGGCATGTCACTCGCCGATATGCGCGAATATCTCCAGCACGTCGCCGACCGGCGGCTCCAGGTGCTCGGCATCGAACCGATGTACCACAGCAGGAACCCGTTCGCCTTCATGGAGTTGCAGGACGTCCAGGAACTCTCCAACTTCTTCGAGCGGCGCGTCTCGGCGTACCAGGTCGGCGTGACCGGAAGCGTCACCTTCGACGACGACTTCTAATCCGTCATGTTGACTACTGCATCAACGTTGCCGTCAACATGACCGCGGCAAGGGTTGACCACATTGATCCCGTCAACATGAAGCCATCAACATGAAGCCGTCATCGGCTGAGGACTGACTGCCACTGCTGGCGCCGAACCCGGTCCGGCGTCAGCACGCAGTCGCCACAGTAGCCACCGCCCGGGATCCGGTAATACAGGCAGCAGTTGCGGCGCACCAGGAACCAGCGGTTCCGGCTGGGATCGGGCCGGATCAGCCGGGCGGTGCCGGCCAGCGGCGGCAGCCGCAGCATCGCCTCCACGATCGCGGCGCTGCGGGCCGCGGGAACGAGCCCGGGAGTGGGCAGGGGCACGGCCACGGGCGCGGAGCCGGAACC
>NZ_BOMV01000079.1 GCF_016862375.1 Paractinoplanes rishiriensis
CGCGGAAGCCGAAGCGGAACCGGGCGCGGAACCGGACCCGGGCGTGGAAGTGGGGACAGGAGCGGGGGCGGCGTCGGCGTCGGGGACGGCGTCGGCGATCATGCTGGCTGCGCCGCCCAGGGCCGAGGCCACGTTGCCCCAGAGCACCTGTGGGGACACCGCGAAGCGGGCTCGGACTGCGGTCAGCACCGGCTCGACCAGTCCGTGTACTGCGGAGCGGTTGATGTCGTCGGCTATGGTCTCGGCGTCGCGCTCCGCGCAGCCGGGGGCCGGCTGGTCACGTACGGCTATGGGAATGGGACCGCTCTCAGCTGGACGCCACCACATGCTCTCGGGAGTCGGCGCCGGCAAGGCGCCGGCGATCGACGCTGCGGCTAGCAGCGGAGACAGCAGACGGGAAGCCAGGCCCAGGAAGACGATCGAGGCGACCACTCGCTCGGGGATGGCCTCGGGGGGCAGGCCGGACATCCGCAGCAATGCCTGCCGGGCGATGGCGACACGCTCGGCTAGCACCTCGGGGTCGCTCAGCGTGGTCAGCGGCTGCCAGTCGGCGGCGCCGTCCCACGGGTCCCAGGTGAAGTAGGGACCTAGCCCGGCGGCAATGCGCAGCGCCTGGCGGGAGTCCACGGCCCCACCCTAAAGGAAACAGGCGCCCCGCCGCCGGAGCGGAAGGGCGCCTGCATCTCGTTACTCAGTGATCAGCACCAGGTCAGGGTGGAGTTGTTGCGGGTCACGTTGGTGACCGTGTTGTTCGAGCCGGTGCACGGGCTCCAGCGGATGTTCGTGTTGGAGACCGTCAGGTTGCGGAACTGGATGCCGGTCGACGGCGAGAACTCGTCGCGGTTGGCGATGCGGACCTCGCCGCCGCCGCTGATCGTGCCGGACACGCCGGCGATCACCACGTTGTAGCAGTTCTCGACGAGCACCGAGTTGTTGCCGGTGTTGGCGATGTCGACGCGGTCGATGGTCGCGCCGCCGCTCTCCGAGACACAGAAGATGCCCCGGCCGCCGCCGCGCGCCTTCACGGTGCCGACCCGGATGTTGTTCGGGTACGAGCTGCCGACCCGGCCGTTGCGGTTGGCCATCCGGAACGCCGCGTAACCGGTGCCGGAGCCCGCGTTGTCCGCGTCGACGGTGCCGACCGTGGCGTTGATCGTCTGGTTCAGCAGCAGGCCGGACTCGCCGACGTTGCGCGCCGTCACGGTGCCGATGTTGATGCCGTCGACGCCGTACGTCTCCACCGCGTGCGAGGAGGCGCCCTGCACGTACACGTTGTCGATCTTGACGTTGCGGGTCCACTGGCTGGTGTCGCCGCGGTTGTCGATGCGGACGCCGAGGCCGCCGGACAGGCGCATGTCGATCTGGCCCAGCCAGACGTTGGTGACGTTGCGCATGAAGATGCCGTAGAGCGGGGCTCCGGACACGTTCAGGTACGGAACCTCGATGTTGCTGACGCCGCGGGCGTAGATCGGGGCGTAGTCACCGCTGCCCGAGCCGGTGACGTTGATCGTGCCGCAGACCGAGAGCGAGGTCCAGTTGGCCAGCGAGATGCGGGCGCCGGCCGAGATCGAGCCGTTGCCGCGGACCACCACACGCTGCATGGAGGTACGCCCGGCGGCGAGACTGCCGATGCCGGCCTGCACGGCGGCGCGGAAGTCGGTGCCGCTGTAGACGCTGGCGCCGGACGCGTTGCGGGCGGTCCAGGTGCTGCCGCTGACGGTCACCTCGGACTGGAACGAGCCGGATCCGCAGCCGCTGGACGGCGGCGGGGTCGTGCCGCCACCACCACCGGTGCCGACCTGGACCATCTGCCACTGCTGGTTGGCGCCGCCGAGGTCGGCGTACTGGGCGATGATCGCACCGTCGGCGGTGGACCACTCCCAGACCTCGACGGCCTTGCCACTGTGCCGGTTGATCAGCCGGACGTGGCCGCCGTCGGAGTCCTTGAGCGTGAACTGCTGGCGGTTGTTGCCGGTGTCGGTGTTCTGCACGAGCTGGGTGCCGTCGTTGACGTTCGGCAGCTCGAGGAAGAGCCCGCTGTGCCGACTCTTGATCTTGTACCACCCGCTGCCGGCGTCGACGAACTGCCACTGCTGCCAGTTGCCGTCGTTCCGGGTGAACTGCGCCATGCCGGCGCCCGCGTTGGTGGCCAGGTTGTAGACGTCCATGGCCTTGCCGCTGTTGCGGTTGACGAAGACGTACCAGGCGTTGGTGTTGACCGTCGCGGCGTTGGCCTGCTGGAGGCCGAACACGGTCGCGGTGGCGGCGAGCGCGGCGACGGTGAGTCCGATGAGTCCGGCGCGCCAGCGGCGGCGGCCGGGGATGCGGGCTGGGGAGGGCACCGCAGCCGGGGACGGAGGAGCTGAAGACATGTGGGGATCCTGTCGATTGCTCGGGTCAGTAGGCATGTGATCGTTCACATCACTGCGTGTCTTGGGAGTCTCCGGATCACGACGATCACTGTCAAGCTCATCAATGTCTTGTGCCCCAATGATCCGCAAGTGCCGATTGAAACGTTTCTCGAAGAGCACCTGGCGGGGACGGCCGAGTGGGCGGAACGGACGGGCTGACCCCTGCCTGAGGCCGCGCTACGCGGCCGCGATCCTGGCAAATGGAATGGGAGAATGTGGGCATGACCGCATGGCAGGACGTTGAAGCGTCGGTTCCGGAGTTTGCCCGGCGGGTGCGTGCTCTGTTTGACGCGCACAAGCACAAAACCCTGGCGACCGTACGCGCGGACGGCGCGCCTCGGATCTCCGGTATTGAGAGCGTGTTCGAGGACGGCGAACTGGTCTTCGGGTCGATGCCGAACGCCAGGAAGGGGGCCGATCTGCTTCGCGACCCGCGGTTCGCGCTGCACAGTGCCACCGTCGACCCGGTCGAGGGCGCCGAGGCGGAGTGGCCCGGCGAAGCCAAGATCTCCGGCCGGGCGCTGCCGGTCGGGACGGATCGGTTTCACGCCGACATCACCGGCGTGGTGCACACCCACCTCAACGAGAAGGCCACTCTGCTCGTCGTCGAGTGGTGGACGCCGGCGGGCGGCCTACGCCGGGTGGAACGGGAGTAAACATAACGTTGAAAACACTTCGTTGACGTGCAATGCTTCGTACATGCCCGAAGTTTTCAGCCGGCCGGATCCCGCCGGGGAGCGCGCCGCGCGTACCTATCAAGCACTCACCCACCTGGCGGCGCGGCACGCGGAGACGCCCCGGCTTCGCTCGCGCCAGGTGCACCCCGGGATGGCCGCGCCGCACGAGGTGCTCCGGCTGGTCGCGGGCCTGTCCGGCGGCTCGATCGTGGCGGCGGCCGGCGAACCACCGGTGGACGACGACGATCTGGTCGCCGCGCTCACCCTGGTGCCGTCGGTGCGCGCCGACCTGGACGCGCTGGAGTTGCAGCTGCTCGAGGCGGCGCGCCGGGCCGGCATGACGTGGCAGGACATCGCGTACAGCCTCGGCTTGAACACACCGCAGGCCGCGCGGCAGCGCTATGAGCGGCTGCTCAGCCGAGACGCTGTGCCAGCACCTGACCCTGCCAGACCTGCCCGCTAGCCAGCGTGACCTCGAACCGGTCGGTCGCGGTGAACCCCTGCCGCTCGTAGTATCCGACCAGCGCCCGGTCCTCCGACGCGAAGCAGTCCACCCGCAGCAACCCCACCCCGCGCTCGCGAGCCAGACGCCGCGCGTGGTCGAGCAGGAAACTGCCAACACCCTTTGCGGCGTACGCCCGGCGCGTCACCAACAGCCTGACGTAAAGCTCGGGCTCGACGGCCGGCGGAACGTACTCGGTGGCGCCACCGACGCCCAGCACGCCCACCACCAGGTCGCCGTCCACGGCCAGGTGCAGTTCCCCGTCTCGGGCCTGCTCCTCGGTCAGCGCCACCCGCCGCGGGTTGGCGGACAGCGGCCGCGTGCCCCACTGATCAGTCCGCCCGAGCGAGACCAGCCACGCCACCGCGTCGTCCAGCAGTTCGAGCACCGCGGGCACGTCCTCGGGCCGGCCCGCGCGAATCCGCGTCATGCCGCGACCCTAGTGTCAGCGGAGCAGGTCGGCGAGGCCCGCCGGATAGAGCGGGCGGTCCGGGGTGAAGCTGTCCAGCGGGAGCCACATCACCTTGGTGCCCGGGTCGTCGCGGATTTCGCCGAGCACGTCCCGGGTGTAGAGCGACTGGTCGGCCAGGCGGCAGTCGAAGACGAAAACTATCTCGTGGCCGGGGCGTCCGAAGGCGTGGAACAGGTTTTCCAGCACGCCCAGCAGGCGCACGTCGAGCAACTCGGCGTTCAGTTCCTCGCGCAGCTCGCGCCGGACGGCCTGCTCGGCGGTCTCGCCGAAATCGATGCCGCCACCCAGCGGCCGGTAGAAGGTCTCGTTCTTCGTGGCGTCCAGGTATTCGAAGACCAGCAGGCCGGTGCCGCGACGCGGGGCGGCCAGGGCGATCGGTCGGATGTCGGGCACCCGCCGCACTTTAGCCGGGCGGCTGGAGCACGCAGAACTCGTTGCCGTCCGGGTCGGCGAGGATGTGCCAGGTCCAGCCGTCCTCCTCGATCGGGGCGTCGGTGAGGCGCCGGGCGCCCAGTTCCAGGACCCGGTTCACCTCCGATTCCAGATCCGGTACACGGAGGTCGAGGTGCACGCGGTTCTTGCCGGACTTCGCCTCCGGTACCCGTTGCAGCAGCACCTCGATGCCGTCGCCGCGCAGTTGCCGATAGCGGCCGGGGCCGGCCGGAGCCGCGGCGGTGTAACCGAGCACCCCGCACCAGAACCGCGCCGATCGGTCCAGGTCGGCGCAGTCCACGACGATCACCAGTTCCATCCGCCCATGCTCCCAAAATCGCTGTCACAGAACCGGATGCTGTCCGGTCCTAGCTGGTGAGGTGCGAAAACCGCTGGATTCAAGAGGGGTACGAGGCACATGAAGATCGCTGTCATCGGTGGTACCGGTCTGATCGGGTCGCAGGTTGTCCGGATTCTGAACTCGCGAGGGCACGAGGCCGTGCCGCATTCGCCGTCGACGGGGCTCGACCTGATCGGGGGCACCGGGCTGGCCGAGGCGCTCGACGGGGTGGACGTGGTAGTCAACCTGACGAACTCGCCCACCTTCGACGAGGCCTCGATCGACTGGTTCCGGGTCTCGATGGACAACCTGCTCGCGGCCGCCGCCACCGCCCGGGTCAAGCACGCCGTCATCCTCTCGATCGTGGGTGTCGACCTGGTGCCGGCGCTCGACTATTACCGGGCCAAGGTCCTTCAGGAGGACGTCCTCAAGGCCGGGCCGGTCCCCTATTCGATCGTCCGGGTCACCCAGTTCTTCGAGTTCATCAACACGGTCCTGTCCTGGGACGCCGACGACAACACCGTGCGGCTGCCGGCCACCCGGATCCAGCCGATGGCGTCGTCCGAGGTAGCCGAGGCGGTGGCCGACGCGAGCGTGGGCGCGCCGCTGCAGGGCACCCGCAGCTACGCCGGGCCGGAGGTCTTCACGCTCGACGAGCTGGGCCGGATCGCGCTGGCCACCCGCGGCGACCGCCGGGTCGTGGTCACCGACGACTCGTCCGGCATGTTCGCGGCTGCCCAGGGCGACGCGCTGATCGCCAAGGACGACGCCACGATCGTCAAGACCACCTACATGGAGTGGCTGAACCGCTAGGGACGGTGCCGGCCCGGCGTCACGCCGGGCCGGCCGGCCCCTCACCGGTCCGAGGTGACGAAGGCCCGGCGCGGCTCCTGCACCGAGGCCAGCGACACGATGTCCCGCCCGAACGCGGCGGCGGTCAGCCACACCGCCAGCACCCGGATCTTCCGCTCCCAGCTCGGCACGGCCAGCACGTGGTAGCCGCGGTGCATCAGCCAGGCCGGCAGGCCCTTGATGACGAGGCCGTGCCACTGGAAGATGCCGCTCCCCAGGCCCAGCGTCGCCACCGTGCCGAGGCTGTCGTGCTTGTACTGCTTGGCGGCCCGGCCACGCAGCGTCGCCACGATGTTGCGGGCCAGCAGCTTTCCCTGGCGCACGGCGTGCTGGGCGTTCGGCACGGTGGCCGCGCCCGGTCTGCCGGCCGCCAGGTCCGGGACCGCCGCGTCGTCGCCGCCCCACGCGTCCGGCACCGGCGCCTCCTCGGTGCCCACCCGCAGGTCGGCCCGCACCCGCAGCATGCCGCGCTCGTCGATGGGCAGGTCGGTGTGGCGGCGCACCATCGGGTTGGCGGCGTTGCCGACCGTCCACACGATCAGGTCCGAGTCGAACTCCGCACCGGTGGACAGCACCACGTGCCCGCCGGTCGCCGAGACCAGCGTGGCGTTCAGGTGCACCTCGGCGCCGCGCCTCTCGAGCTGGCGCACCACCCAGCGGCCCGGTTTGTCGGTGACCTCGGGCAGGATCCGGTCGCGCGCCTCGACCAGGTGGAACCGCAGCTCGTCGCGGTGCAGTTCGGGGTACCTCCGGAGCAGCGCGGTGGCCAGCGACAGCAACTCGCCGAAGCCCTCCACGCCGGAGAAGCCGCCGCCCACGAACGTGACCGTCAGCAGCTTGCGGCGCAACGGCCCGGGCGAGAGGGTCGACGCCCGGTCGAACGCGGTCAGCAGCCGGTCCCGGATCGCCACGGCCTCCTCGACGTGTTTCATGCCGATGGCCTGCTCGGCCACGCCGGGGATGCCGAGCTGCCGGGTCACCGCGCCGGCCGTCACCACGATGATGTCGTACGGGAGATCGAACTCGGCGCCGTCGGCGGGCCGGATCGTGACGGTCCGGTGCTCGTGGTCGATCGCCACCACCGAGCCCGAGACCACCCGGGACTTCCGCAGGTGCCGGCGCAGCGACACGGCCGCATGCCGGGCCTCGACCGAACCGGCCACCACCTCGGGCAGGAACGGCTGATAGGTCATGTACGGCCGCGGGTCGACCACGACCACCCGGGCCTCGTTCCGGCGGAGTTTGCGCTCCAGGTGCCACGCCGCGTAGAAGCCGGCGTACCCGCCACCCACCACCACTATCGTCTGCATACTTCAAGGACAATCGGGCGTACGCGTTTGTGACGTGAGTCCGGACACGCCGCCGAGCTTCGCCGGGTTGAGCAGCCAGAGCACCTCCTCGATGCCGTCCGCCGAGACGATGACCGTGCACCACCCGGAGACCACGCCGTCGCGCCGCAGCACCGCCGACGCCTGCCCGTTCGTGGTGATCCACTCGACCTCGACGCCGTCCCAGTACCAGGACGAGATGGTGGTGAGGAACCGGGCCACCTTGACCGCGCCGACCACCGGGTGCCGGGAGACCTGGTGCCTGCCGTTGCCGTCGGACAGGCTGGCCACCCGCGGGGTGAACAGCCGTTCCAGCTCGGCCATCTGCCCCGAGCGGGCGGCCTCGATGAAGGTGGTCAGCAGTTCGCGCTGGGCCGCCGCGCTGACCGGCGTGCGTCGTTCGGCCGCCATGTGCTTGCGGGCCCGGCTGACCAGCTGCCGCACCGCCGGCTCGGTGGATTGCAGGATCTCGGCGATCTGCCCGTACGGGTAGTCGAAAGCCTCCCGGAGCACGTACGCCGCGCGCTCGTTCGCGGTCAGCTTCTCCATCAGCATCAGCGCCGCGAACTCCAGCGCCTCGCCGCGCTCCGCGCCCAGGTAGGGGTCGGCGCTGGTGTCGACCGGCTCGGGCAGCCAGGGCCCGATGTACGTCTCGCGCCGCACCCGCGCCGACTGCAACGCGTTGATCGCCAGCCGGGTGGTGGTGGTCGCCAGGAACGCGGCCGGGTTGAGCACCGCGCTCCGGTCGGTGGCCTGCCACCGCAGCCAGACGTCCTGCACCAGGTCCTCGGCCTCGGCCGCGCTGCTGAGCATGCGGTACGCGATGCCGAACAGGCGCGGTCGCAGGCCGGTGAAGATGGTCGCGGCCTCGTCCAGATCCGTGGTCACCCCGCCATCGTCACAGATCGGGGCGCCGTCCGGTCTGTGCTCGTGACCACTGCAATAGATGAGGGAGACACGTATGAACCCCACCGTTGTCCTCGTCCACGGCGCGTTCGCCGAGTCGGCTAGCTGGGCCGGCGTCGTCGAGCGGCTGCACGGGCGCGGCCTCACCGTCGTCGCCGCGGCCAACCCGCTGCGCAGCCTCTCCGGGGACGCCGCGTACGTGCGGGACGTCCTCGCCGGGATCGAGGGGCCCGTGGTGCTGGTCGGTCACTCGTACGGCGGAATGGTGATCAGCGAGGCCGCCGCCGGGAGTGAGAAAGTCGCGGCGCTGGTGTATGCCTGCGCCTTTGCGCCCGATACGGGCGAGTCGGCCTTCGGGCTGTCCACGAAGTTCCCGGGGAGCACGCTCGGCGAGGCGCTCGGCGCGCACCCGGTCTCGACCGGCGGCGTCGAGTTCTTCATCCGGCCCGAGGTGTTCCACCACCAGTTCGCCGCCGACGTGTCCGAGGCCGAGGCCGCGCTGATGAGCGCCACCCAGCGGCCGGTGACCGAGGCCGCGCTCGCCGAGGAACTGCCGGCCGCCACGCCGGCCTGGCGGTCAATCCCGTCCTGGTTCGTCTTCGGCGACGAGGACCTCAACATCCCGGTCGCGCTGCACCGGTTCATGGCCGAGCGGGCCGGTACCAAGGGTGTACGCGAGGTGGCCGGCGCATCCCATGCGATCGCCTCGTCCGAGCCGGAAGCCGTGACGGCAGCGATCCTCGAAGCGGTCGACGCGGTCGCTCGCTAACGGCGGCCGGGGCG
Organism: Paractinoplanes rishiriensis; assembly: GCF_016862375.1. Classification (GTDB taxonomy): domain Bacteria; phylum Actinomycetota; class Actinomycetes; order Mycobacteriales; family Micromonosporaceae; genus Actinoplanes; species Actinoplanes rishiriensis. The sequence continues at coordinate 8,704 of NZ_BOMV01000079.1, forward strand.
GGTTGATCGGCCACTCAGAATTCACAGACTCTCCCTCAACGACGATGCGGGCAGCGGGAACCAGCGCAATGCCTCGAAATCGGCGGACAACCGCCCGGCCTCGTCGCCGTCGTCGAGGTCGGGCCGGGCATGGAACAGATCACTGGCCGCGGCCAGGTAACCGGCGAGGACGTCCTCGCCGGCCTGGTCGCGGCGCGGCGGGGCGGACAGCAGGCCGTCGAGGCCGCCGGTCAGGCGCAGCGGCGGCTCGTCCGGTTGCGCGTGGTGCCGCCACCGGCCGGTGTGCGGGTCGAAGAGGTAGTCGGTGAGCAGGCGGTGGCCGTGCTCCGCGAGCAGCTCGACCGCGTCCACCAGGTAGTCGCGTACGGCCTCGGTGATGAAGTAGTTGAAGTTGACCCGCACCCAGCCCGGCTTGATGCCGTCGCAGCCGTGCCCGATCTCGTCCTGGAACGCCCGCGAGCCCTCGTCGTCGATGCCGAGCAGCCGGTGGCCGTACGGGCCCGCGCAGGAACAACCGCCCCGCGCCTGGATGCCGAACAGGTCGTTGAGCAGCGCCACCACGAAGTTGTGGTGCAGGTGCCGGCGGCCGTGCCGGACCCGGAACGAGACGATCGACAGGCGCGCGGCGTCCCGGTTGCCGAGGATCTCCAGGCCGGGATGCTCGCCCCAGCGGCGCAGCGCGTACCGCCACAGCAGTTGCTCGCGGGTGTGGATCAGCTCGGTGCCGACCGCCCGCTTGAGCGCCACCACCAGGCCGGCCCGGATCGACTCGACGATCGCCGGCGTGCCGCCCTCCTCGCGGGCCACCGGGTCGTCGAGGTAGCGGTGGCCGGTCGGCCCCACGAAGGTGACGGTGCCGCCGCCGGGCACGCTCGGCACCCGGTTGCGGATCAGATCACGGCGCACCACCAGCACCCCCGGTGTCTGCGGTCCGCCGATGAACTTGTGCGGCGAGAGGAAGACGGCATCCAGGCGGTCGTCCGCCATCCGGATGGGCACGTACGGCGCGGCGGCCGCGAAATCCCAGAAGGAGAGCGCGCCGTGGCGGTGCAGCAGGGCCGCGACCGGGCCGGTGTCGGTCAGGATGCCGGTGACGTTCGAGGCGGCCGAGAAGCTGCCGATCCGCAGCGGGCGGTCCGCGTACGCGATCAGCAGGCGCTCCAGGTCGGCCAGGTCGATGTGCCCGTCGGCGTCTTCGCCGACCGGCACCACGTCGGCGATGGACTCGCGCCACGGCAGTTCGTTCGAATGGTGCTCGAACGGACCCACGAAGACGACCGGGCGGTCCTCCGGGGTGCCGATTTCCATTCCGGGCACCCGCAGTTCGAGGATCGCCACCAGCTTGTTGACCGCGGCGGTCGCCCCCGAACCGCAGAAGATCGCCGCGTGCTCGCCGGTGCCGCCGACCGCGTCGAGCACGAGGGCGCGGGCGTCCTCGCGCAGCCGGGTGGTCTGCAGGCCGGTGCTCGAACTCTCGGTGTGCGTGTTGCCGTACCGCGGCAGCACCCGGTCACGGATGAAGTCCTCGATGAAGTCCAGCGCCCGGCCGGACGCGGTGTAGTCGGCGTAGGTGATCCGGCGCGGCCCGTACGGCCCGTCGAGCACCTCGCCGTCACCCACGATCCCGGCCCGGATCCGTTCCAGCCACGGCGACGTCGGTAACTGTTCGTCTGCGTTTGTCATCGTCCCTCCCCGGAGGACCAGCTCAGAGTAGGGGGCTCAGGCGAGGGATAGGAGGTCCGTTTTACCTGGTCCGGGGCCACCCGAACGGACGATCAGGCGGGGCGGCGTACGGTGTCGGCATGACCGGGACGCTGCTCCTGCTGCGCTTCATGCTCCGGCGTGACCGGATCGGGCCGCCGATCTGGCTCGTGGCGGCCACCCTGCTGGTCCTTGTCCAGTCGACCCAGAGTCAAAATCTGTACGGCACGCCGGAGAGCCTCGAGCAGCTGCGCCAGACCATCGGCGGCAACACCGCGGTGATCGCGATGAGCGGCCCGACCCGGCTGCTCGGCTCGATCGGCGGCGAGGTGGTCTTCGAGATCTTCGCGTTCGCCGCGATCGTGGTGGCGCTGATGACAATGTTCCTGGTGGGCCGGCACACCCGCGTCGAGGAGGAGACCGGCCGCGCCGAACTGGTCCGCTCCGCCCGGGTGGGCCGGCAGGCTCCGCTGATGGCGGCGCTGGTGCTGGCCGGACTGGCCGACCTCATGGCGGGTGCGCTGGTGTTCGCGGCGGCGGCCGGCACCGGGCTGCCGGTCGGTGGCTCGCTGCTGTTCGGGGCGGCGATCACCGGGGTCGGTTTCACCTTCGCCGGGTTCACCGCCGTCGCCGTGCAGATCTTCGAGAGCAGCAGGGCCGCGTACGGGGTGGTGGGCGCGCTCCTGGGAGCCGGGTACGCACTGCGGGCGGCGGGCGACGTGGGCAGCGGCGCGTTGTCCTGGCTGTCGCCGATCGGCTGGGGGCAGCGGACGTTCCCGTTCACCGGCGACCGGTGGTGGCCGCTGCTGCTCCCGCTGAGCTTCGCGGCGCTGCTGCTGACCGCCGCGGTCGTCCTGCTGGGCCGGCGCGACGTGGGTGCCGGCCTGGTGCCGCCCCGGCTGGGCCGGGCCACCGCGGCCGGGTCGCTGCGCAGCGCGTACGCCCTCTCCTGGCGACTGCAGCGCGGCGCCCTGGCCGGCTGGGCGGTGGCGCTGGGCCTGCTCGGGCTCGCGTACGGCTCCATCGGCAACACCATCGAGCAGTACATCCGCGACAACCCGGCGGTCGCCGAGCTGCTGCCCGGCGGCGCCGGCGACGTGCTGAACGCCTACCTGGCCCTCACCGCCGGGATGGCCGCCGTGCTCGCCTCGGCCTACGGCGTCAGCAGCACGCTGCGGGTCCGCGCCGAGGAGACGTCCGGCCGCGCCGAGCCGATCCTGGCCACCCCGACCAGCCGCCACACCTGGCTGGCCGGCCACCTCAGCGTCGCGCTGACCGGCAGCGCCCTGGCCCTGCTCACCTTCGGCGTGGGCGAGGGCATCGCGTACGGCCTGACCGTCGCGGACCCCGGCCAGGTGCCGAGGCTGGCCGCGATCGCCCTGGCCTACCTGCCCGCGGTCTGGCTGATCATCGCGCTGGCGGTGCTCGCGGTCGGCTGGACGCCCCGGCCGAGCGCGATCGTGGCGTGGGCGGCGGTCGCCTACTGCGCGGTGGTCATGCTGTTCGCCGACTCGTTCAACCTGCCGTCGTGGGTGCAGCGGGCGTCACCGTTCGCCCACACGCCGCAGGTCCCCTTGGAGGACCTGACCGCGGCGCCGCTGGTGGTGATCGGGCTGGTCGCGGCGGCGTTCGTGGCGGCCGGCCTCGCCGGCCTACGCCGCCGCGACATCGGCTACTGACCGGCGGCGACGGGTTCGCGGCGCGGCTCGCTGCCGGGGCTTTCGGCGCGCACCGCGGACAGGGTGGACGCGACCTGATGGACGACCGCGGTCAGCGGCACCGCCAGGAACGCGCCCGCGACACCGCCGGTCAGCGCGCCGGCGGTGACCGCGACCAGCACCACGGCCGGGTGCAGCCGCAGCGCCTTGCCCATGATCAGCGGCTCCAGCAGGTTGCCCTCCAACTGCTGCACCAGGATCACCGCGCCGAGCACCAGCAGCGCGTCCAGCGGGCCGTTGGCGGCCAGCGCGACCAGGACCGCCACGGCGCCGGCCACGGTCGCGCCGAGCACCGGCACGAACGCGGCCAGGAACGTCAGCACGGCCAGCGGCAGCGCCAGCGGAACGCCGATCAGGATCAGCGCCAGACCGATACCGAGCGCGTCCACGGCGGCCACCGCGATGGTGCCGCGGGCGTACTTGGCCAGGGCGTTCCAGCCGTTGCCGGCCGCCTCGCCCCAGCGCTCGCGGGACGGCTCGGGCAGCCGGCGCAGCAGCCAGTCACCGATCTTCGGCCCGTCCTTGAGCAGGAAGAACATCAGCACCAGGGCGAGCAGCGCGGCGCCGACACCCTCCACCAGCGACATCGCCGAGGCGGTCGGGTCGGGCGCCGACGACTGCACCGACTGGCCGACCCGGTCGAGCGCGGCGGAGAGCTGCTGCTCGCTCACCCCGAACGTGCTGACCAGCCATTCCTGGGTACGGCCCCAGCCCTGCTCCAGTTGGGCCGGCAACTCGCTAGCTTGCTTGGCCACGGTCGGCCACATCAGCACGGCCGGCACGACCAGGACGGCCAGCAGCAGCAGGACCCCGCCGAGCGCGGCCAGCGACCGGGGCAGCCAGCGGTCGAGCAGTTCGGTGACCGGTTGCAGCAGTGCGGCCAGCAGGGCGGCCACCACGATGGCCATGGTCAGTGGGGCCACCAGCACAGCGATCCGGATGACCAGGAACGCGGTGGCGGCGATCAGCAGCACGCAGGCGCAGGCGAGGGCCGCGTAGCGCAGCGACCACGGCAGCTTTCGAACGGGCTCGATGTTCACGCCCCGCAGTTACCCCGGCAGCACTTCCGGCACACGGGGTTTTTGCCCCCGCCCGATAGCGTATGGGCCAGCCATCGACGAATGGGGGTTTCTCGATGCTCCGCCGAAAGGTTCTCGCACTGGCCACGGTCACCCTGCTCGGGGTGACGCTGGTGCCGGCGACACAGGCGCAGGCGGCCGGCTCGGCCGACTGGGGTGCCTGCCCCGCGTCACCGCCGGACATCGACCCGCGCCAGCAGTGCGCGGCGCTCAGCCTGCCGCTCGACTACCGCAAGCCGGCCGGCCGCAAGATCACCGTAACGATCTCGCGGATCGCGGCCACCGATCCCGCTCTCCGCCGCGGCATCCTGCTGCTGAACCCGGGTGGTCCGGGCGGTTCCGGTCTCGACCTGCCCACCTATCTGTCGCAGTCGCTGCCGGCCGAGGTGCTGGCCCGCTACGACCTGATCGGGTTCGACCCGCGCGGCGTGGGCGCCAGCACGCCGATCACCTGCGGCCTCGACCCGGCCACACCGGTCGATCTGATACTGCCGTATCCCGCGCCGGACGGCTCGATCGACCGGAACGTGGCTTTCGCCCGCAGCACCGCCCGCGCGTGCGCGCAGCAGGCGGGCGACCTGCTGCCCTACCTGACCACCCCGAACACGGCCCGCGACATGGACCGGATCCGGGCCGCGCTCGGTGAACGCAAGCTGTCCTACCTGGGCTACTCGTACGGCAGCTACCTCGGCGCGGTCTACACGTCGCTGTTCCCGGCCCGGAGCGACCGGATCATCCTGGACAGCGGCGTCGACCCGAAGCTGATCTGGACCCGCATCTGGGAGCAGTTCGGCCCGGCCACCGCACTCCGCTTCCCGGACTTCGCGAAGTGGGCCGCGGCCCGCAACGACGAGTACGGCCTAGGAGCGACGCCCGCAGCGGTGACCCGCACATACTTCAAGACGGCCGAAACCCTCGACCGCGACCCGATCGTCACACCCGACCTGACGATCACCGGCAACTTCTTCCGCGAACTGACCCGCGGCGCCCTCTACGACGACCGCAACTTCCCCACGCTGGCCGCCGACTGGCAGACCCTCAACGCCGGCGCCGTCACCTCGCTCGAGGTCCCGTTCGACAACGGCGCGGCCGCACTCTGGGCGATCGCCTGCGGCGACATAACCTGGACCAACAACATCAGCTCGTACGCCCGCCGCAGCGCCGAAAGCCGCAGGCACTACCCGATCACGGCCGGCATGCCACCGAACATCTGGCCGTGCGCGTTCTGGGAGTACCGCCCGACCGAGCCCCCGGTGGCCGTGACGGACAAGGGCCCGCGCAACGTCCTGATCATGCAAAACCTGCGCGACCCCGCCACCGGCTGGGCGTCGGGCCGCGGCCTGCGCCGCGCTTTGGGCAACCGGGCCGCGTTCATCAGCCAGGACGCGGGCGGCCACGGCGTCTACGGCATCCGAGCCGGCACCTGCGCCACCGAGATAGGAACGGCCTTCCTGGTGAACGGCACGCTCCCGGCCCGAGACCGGCTGTGCGCCGGCCCCACCCCGGACGACGTCACCATGCTGTCAGCGGTGCCGACGTTCCGCACCGGCCCACTGGGTATCAACCTGGGCGGCTAATCAGAGATCTGAGCAACCCACCACATCGCCCTCACCTCCCCCTCGGTGAGGGCGATGTCGTTCCTGCTGCCGGGCGTTACGACCCGCCGGGCAAGCGGCCCGGCGCCGGGTGTGTCGTCGAGGTGATGGTCCCGCCCGCCGATGGGCGGGCACGAACCGCGCCTGGCGACGCCGGCCCCATTTATGACATCATTGTTGTCATGTTTCGCGATCGGGGTTCCCGGCTCTACGAGGTTCTCCAACAGGTCCGGCCGCTGGTGCTCAACTCCGCGCGGGTGGTCGAGGCCTCGCTGCGGCCTTCGGGCCTGACGGTGGGAATGCGTGCCGTCCTCGAGGTGCTCGCCCGGCACGGACCCGCCACGGTCCCGGCCATCGGCGAACGCCTGGACCTCGCCCGGCAGGGCGTGCAGCGGCACGTCAACGATCTGATCGAGCGGGGCCACGTCGAGAGCCGCACCAACCCCGGGCACCGGCGTTCGGTCCTCATCGCACTCACCGATGCCGGCTCCGACATGATCAGCCGAGTCAGCGAGGACGAGCTGCAACACCTGTCGGGGATGGCCCGGGACTGCACCGCCCAGGAGATCGCCGCGGCAGTCAAAGTGCTGCGGGCGCTGAACCGTGACGTACGCCAACGAGCACTTCAGCTCCACGATCACCGAGGAAACGCGCATGCTCGACGAGCGTGAGATCTACGCCTGGACCAGCGGTAACCGGTTGCTGATCGCGGATGTTCTCGCATCGCTCGACGACGCCGGCTGGTACGCACCGACTCTGTGTTCCGGATGGACCGTGCGCCACCTGGCCGCGCACCTCGTTCAGCCCATGCTCGTCAGTTTCCCCCGGTTCTTCCTGACCGCGATGCGCTACCGCGGCGACACCGCAAAGACCGTCGACCATTTCACCCGGCGACTCGCCCGGACACCACCGCCACAGCTCATCGCCCTCCTGCGTGACCACGCAACGGACAAGGTGAGCCCGCCACGCGTCGGCCCCATGGGACCGTTCGCCGAGACCTGCATCCACCTCCGCGACATGGCCAGACCACTGAGCTTGCCCGTCGACGTGCCCGTCGAGCACTGGCGCATCCTGATGGACTACCTCGTCTCGCCCGCAGCCGCACCCGGACTCACCCCCGCCGGACGGCTCCGCGGGATCACCCTCGCGGCCACCGACACCGACTGGGTCACCGGACGTGGCCCGGAGGTACGCGGCACCATCGAAGCCTTGGCCATGGCCGCCACCGGACGGCCCACCGCCCTGGCCGACCTCCACGGACCCGGCCAGCACGCGCTCGCCAGCCGGCTCACCGCGCACTGATCAGCCGCTGGCCGATCAGACCCGTAGGTTGTGACGGATGGGGTGGGAGGCACTCGGGCAGTGGGGTGCGGACGTCGCTCGCGTCGAGCCGCTCGCCGGTGGCGTTGCCAACGACGTGTGGCACGTGCGGGTCGGCGGGCGTCTCGCCGTCGGTCGCCTCGGCGGCCGGAGCGACGCTGATCTCGCTTGGGAGACCGGGCTCCTTCGATACCTCGACCGGGCGGGTTTGGCCGTGCCGGTCCCGATCCCGGCCGTGGACGGCCGGCTGTTCGCCGATGGCCTGGTGGTGATGACCTACCTGGAGGGCGAACCGCCCGAGACGCCGGCCGACTGGCGGCGTGTGGCCGGCGCGCTCCGTGAGCTGCATCGGTTGACGCGGGGCTGGCCGCAGCGCCCGGGATGGCGGTCGTCGACCGACCTGCTGCGGGTCGAGACCGGAACAAAGATCGACCTCGGCGCCATGCCTCCTGAGGGGGTTGCTCGATGCCGGGCGGCGTGGGCGCGGCTCGCCGGACGGCAGACCTGCGTCGTTCACGGCGACCCCAACCGCGGCAACGTGCGGATGACCGCGGACCGGGTCGGTCTGATCGACTGGGACGAGGCGCACGTCGACGTGCCCGACCTCGACCTGGTGCTGCCGGGCAACGCCGCCGGCCTCGATGACGGCGGGTTCGACATCGCCGCTCAGGCGTCGGCCGCGTGGGAGGCCGCTGTCTGCTGGGACGACGACTATTCGGTCAAGCGGCTCGCTGAAGTCCGAGCGGTCCGGAAGGCGTACGGGCAATGATGGCTGGCATGACTCTGCCTGCCCTTCCCGAGGAAACCTTCCAGCGGGTGCTCTGCGTCGTGGCGCACCCGGACGACATGGAGTACGGCACGTCCGCGGCCGTCGCCCGGTGGACCGCGCGCGGCATCGAGGTCGGTTATCTGCTGCTCACCCGGGGCGAGGCCGGCATGCCGAACCCGCCCGAGGAAACGGCGCGCCTGCGCGTGGCGGAGCAGCAGGCCGCCTGCGCCGTCGTCGGCGTCGAGCACCTGACCGTCCTGGAACACCCGGACGGTGTGCTCGTCTACGGCCTCGACCTGCGCCGGGACATCTGCCGGGAGATCCGCCGGTTCAAGCCCGACGTCGTGCTCGGGTCCGGCTACCAGATCGAGACGCCGTTCGGCTTCGACCAGGCCGACCACCGCGCGGCCGCGCTCGCCACCCTCGACGCGGTGCGCGACGCGGGCAACCGGTGGGTCTTCCCGGAGCAGGTCGACGACGGGGGCCTCGAACCGCACTCGGTGCGCTGGCTCATCATCCCGGGGCTCGCCGGGTCCGGCGCCACCCACGGCGTCGACGTCACCGGCGAGCCGCTGCGCCGCGGCGTCGCCTCGCTCGAAGCGCACGCCGCCTACCTCGCCGCGCTGCCGGGCCACCCGGCTCCCGCCGACTTCATCCCGATGTTCGCCGCGATGGGCGGCAAAGCCATGGGCGTCGAGCACGCCGTCCTGTTCCGCGCCCATGACCTGCAGGCACCACCCGACCTCTTCACCGACGCGACGCGAGATGCGCCCAGGTCTGGGTGAACCAGGGGTCGTCGGCGACCGCCTTCACGTCAATGACCGGGGTGCCGGAGACCGCGTCGAGGCCCGTTACGGTCAGTTCGCGACCTTGGACGGACTCGATGGCGCAGCAGGTCACTCCGATGCGGTTCGGTCTGCGCGGGCCGCGTCCGGCGAAGACGCCGACGGGCGGAAGGTCGCTGCGTCCACGATAGGGGCGTGGCTCCCGGTGATCGCCGTCCTCGGGGAACTGGGCGAAGAGGAACAGGACCTCGACGTGTGAGAAGCCCTCCAGGCCTTGGAGGCTCGCTTCGCCGAAGCGCTCGTCGATGGTGATCGTGCTGCGGACAGCACCCCAGTTGTCAGTGTTCTGGATGTCCGTTCGCTCGTTGCGCACCGTACCTATCGACATGACCTCGAACCGGGACATGCCCAGGAGGCTAGTTCCGTCTCGCTCGTACCCGCTTTGCTCCCGCGAGGTGCCGGTATTCCCACGAATCCGCCGGCCGACGGCAATCCCGAGCCGTACCAGCGAAATCGTCGTCGGCAACCAATGCTCTAGGGTATCGACGCACTCGCTCATCACGAATCTCATCGGTGTTCTCCTTTACCTGTCGTGATGGGATGAGCGTCGCCGACAAGGTGTCCAGCGTGGTCCAGCGCTGGACGCAGGACCATGCCGGACTGTGGAGGGTTATGCCTGCCGATGCGCAACGCGACGAGTTCCGGGCATGCCTCCGCGAGTTGCACACCCGTGCCGGTCGTCCGAGCGTGGATGCGATCAAGGCGGTGACCGACACGGCTGGGTTCACGGTCGGCAGGTCGACGATCGCGGCGGCTCTTTCGGTCAACGGCAGCGGCGGCCTCAAGTGGCCGACGGTGGAAGCGGTGCTGGTCGGACTTCGCAGTCTCGCCAGGGCCAAACTGGATCCGTGGGAGACCGAGGCATCGGAGTGGCGGCCGCGATTCGACGCCGCCTTCGGCACCGAACGGTCCAGGAGCGGTCGCCCGAAAACCGACGACGTCGCGTTCGTACTGGGCCCCTTGCCGATGGAGGCGGCGCATTACCAGCCACGCCGTGAACTGGCCGGCCGGATCCACGAGTCGAAGGCCACCACCTGCGTGTTGTCGGGTTTGGGTGGGGTTGGCAAAACCCAGCTGACTGCCAGATACGCACGAGACCGGGCCGCCAAGGGTGATCTGGTGGTCTGGGTGGACGCCTCCTCCGTTGAGGCGATCGAGTCGCGTCTCGCCGACGCCGGAGCTGAGTACGCCGACGCCGACCCGGCCCGGCCGGCCCAAGCCGCCGACCGTTTCCTGGCCTGGTTGGCGGGCACGCCACAGCCGTGGCTGATCGTGTTGGACGCACTCCCCGACGTCGGGGTCCTCGGCCGGCGGCGACCCCCGGCAGACGTCGCCACCGGACGGACCCTGATCACCACCCGCCGGCGCGACACGGCCCTGCTGGGTGGCAATGGCGCGTTCGTCGACATCCGCGAGTTCCCGCCTGGCCACGCCGAGGACTACCTACGGGACGCTTTGCGCGCACACCTGGCCGACGACGTCACCGGGGTCGCCGCGGACCTGGGCTTCCTACCCTTGGCGTTGGGCCAGGCTGCCGCGTTCATGAACGACCTGAAGGTGCCGTGCAGCGGTTACCGGCAACGCTTCGCCGACCGGCGCAAACGCCTTCCGGAGCTGTTGCCCGGTACGAGCGCGCTGCCGGACGGATATCAGCAGACGGTGGCCGTCACCTGGTCGCTGTCGATCGAGGCGGCCGACCGGGAACCACCGGTCGGGCTGGCCCGTCCGCTGTTGAGGCTGAGCGCTGTCCTGGACCCGGGCGGTATCCCGGACCAGGTGTTCTATTCCGACGCCGCCCGCAACTGGCTGGGTTACGAACGCACGCACGATCATGGGGACCTACCGGCCGGCCTCGACCCCGACACGGTGCACGACGGTCTGCAGAGACTGCACCTTTTCAACCTCGCCAGCTACGAGGCGGGGCTGGTCCGCGTACACAACCTCGTCCAGCGAGCGGTTCAGGACCAGTGCCCGGTCGCCGAGCTGGGTGAGGTGGCGTGGGCAGCCGCGGATGCGCTGCTGGCCGCCTGGCTCGCGGCCGGCGGTTCACCCGAGCGGGTGGAACGCCTCCGGGCGAACACCCGGGTGCTGGCGGGCGGCCACATCGACGATCTGTGGCTCGTGCATGGGCCGCACCCCGTGCTGATCGGGTACGGCATGAACCTCGGCCAGGCCGGCCAGGTTCGGGCCGCGATCAGTCATTTCGAGCGGCTGACCGAGATCGCCGAGCAACGCCTCGGCCGCGAGCACGATTCGACCCGGGGGTTGCGGGGCCAGCTCGGAGCCTGGCAGACGCACGCGGGCGATATGTCGAGCATTGACCTTCTCCTGCAGGTGGTCGCGGAGAAAACGCGCGACCATGGCCGTGATCACCCCAACACGCTGTACACGCGACACAACCTGGCGATGGCCTACCTGCAGGCCGGAGCCTATGAGCAGGCATTGTCCGAGATGGAGCAGGTGCTGGTCGCGCGCCGCCGGATCAGGATGTACGGACCCGACCACCCGTTGACGCTGACTACCTGGCACAACTATGCCCTGATCCAAGGCGAGAGCGGCGATGCGACGGGAGCCGCCTCGGAATTCGCAACGATCGTGGCCGAGACCGTTCGCGTGCTGGGCAGCAAGCATCACGACACGCTCAGTGCCCAGCACGAGCATGCTCGCTGGCTGAACATGAGCGGCGACCACACCACCGCGAAGGCCGTGTACGAATCCGTGGTCACTGCCCGCCTCGATCTGCTGGGGCCGGCGAATCCGGACACGTTGCTCAGCCAGGAGGGCCTGGCCTTCGCCCTCAAGGGCCTCGGCGACGAGGAGGCAGCCAAGGTCATCCTCGACGAGGTACGCGCTCATCAGGCGCGCGTCCTCGACGCGGACAACCCGGACCTGCTCATGAGCCTGATCTACGAGGCCATCGAACGCCTGGACGCCGGCGATCCCGACGCCCTGGACGACCTCGTACTGCGGTTCGAGAATCTCGTCCGGGCGGTCGGCGGGGGCCATCGACACGTGCTCACCACCGCGCAGGACGTCGCCTTCTACCGGGAGCAGGCCGGAGAGCGCGACCTGAATCCCATGATCGTACTGATCGAGGGCCTGCTCAAGGTGCTCCCGGCCGACGACCCGCTGCGCGAGTACTACGGGAGAATTCTGGACGACCGTCAGGACGGAACCCCACCCGAAGGCCGAGCGGTTCGGAAGGCGTACGGGGAATGAAGAGCAGGCATGACTCTGCTTGCCTCCCCGAGGAAAACTTCCAGCGGGTGCTCTGCGTCGTGGCGCACCCGGACGACATGGAGTACGGCACCTCATCGGCCGTCTCCCGAGCCGCGGTCACGTCGCCGCCGCCCTCCAGCGTCGCAAAGAACGCGGCCGTGCGTGTCAAATCCGAACTGATCGTCTTTTCGGCCGGCGACCGGGTTGTCGGTCAAATCGTGGAATCCGATATGTGACCCGGCCGAAGATCGACGGATGCACTCGATCGAATGAATAATGGCGGTCGCCACGCCACACCGGCGGCAGGCTGAAGCTGTTCAGGCGACCTTGAGGAACCGGATGGTCGCGTCTCTTGCGGTTTCCAGCGCACACCGCAATACGCCGGCCGCATCGTAGATGCCCGCCCCGAACAGGTCCGCCCGGGCGCCGGTCAGCACATCGATCTCCAGCCCCGGGGGTACGGGGGTGGCGATCCCCGCATTGGCGAGCAGCTGAACGTACGGCGCCTCGAGCGACTCCGCGACGATCCGCACGCCGCTACCCTCGTCGGTGTTCTGAATCGCCGCGGCGACCACGCCGGACAGCGCGCACAGAACCGTGCACCCTCCGGACAGGAGCCCTTCGTCGACGGCGACCTTGGTCGCACGGATCATTCGCTCGAAGCGGCCCTTGCGCTCATCGAGTTCCGCCTCGGTGTCCGCCCCGACTTTGATCACTGCGACGCCGCCGGCCACCTTGGCGAGCCGCTCCATCAGCTTTTCGCGGTCATAGTCGTTGTCAACGGCGTTGATCTCGGCACGGATCTGATCGACCCGGAACGTCATATCATCGGGCCGGCCGGCACCGTCGATGATCGTCGTCTCCTCTTTCGTGACGACCACCTTGCGGGCCATGCCCAACTGCTCGAGGGTGATGTCCTGCCATGGGATATCCGCCTCCGACGTGATGAGCCGGGCCCCGGTCATAACAGCGATGTCTTCCAGAATGGCCTTGCGCCGGTCACCGAAGCCCGGCCCTCTGACGGCGACGGAAGTGAATGTTTCGCGCTGCTTGTTGACGACCAGCGTGGCCAGCGCCTCGCCGTCGACATCCTCGGCGATTATGAGAAGCGGTTTGCCCGACCCGAGGACCTTTTCCATGATGGGAAGCAGGTCCTTGACCCAGAGGATCTTGGCATTCACCAGCAGGATGTAGGGGTCGTCGAGAACTGCCTCCATGCGCTCCAGGTCGGTGATGAAGTGCCTGGAGATGTAGCCCTTTTCCCACCGTGTGCCCTCGGTGAGTTCCAGTTCGAGGCCGAAGGAGTTCATTTCCTCGACGGTGATGACACCGTCCTTGCCGACCTTGTCCAAAGCCTCGGCCAGAATCTCGCCGACCACAGGATCGCCTCCCGCTACCGACGCGAAGGCCGCGATCTGCTCCTTGGTCTCGACGTCCCGTGCCAACCGCGGCAACGCTTCGACCGCCAAGGTAACGCCGGCCTCGACCCCGCGCACCAGGGCCATCGGATGGGCTCCCACTCGTAGTGCGCCGGCCGCCCCGTCCATCATGGCCTGGGCCAGCACCACCGCCGTCGCGGTTCCGTCCCCCACCTGCCGGCGCATCTGGGTGATGATCTCGTCGGCGTAACCGGCACCGACCCCGTCCCGCGGATCCGCCGGCCGATACCGGGAAGTGAACGCACCGGCATTGTCCGTCTCGACGAAGGCGCCGTTCTCCCCTTCGACCAGAATGCGCCGTCCCAACGGCCCCAGCATCAGGCGGATCCGGTCCGCAGCGGCGCGCATGCCCCGGGCGACGATGACCTGGTTCCGGTTGTAGTGGCTGGGCCGGTTCGGCCGCACCGGTGCGACCGCCGTGCCGGCAGTTTGCCGAGGCCCGGCGACACGGCCCGGATCAGCCGCCACGGCCGCCAGGTAGATGTTCAACTCCGCGTCGTTCGCGAAGAACCTCGGCGTCTGGTTGGGGTGTCTCCGCCTGACCCCCTCCTGCACGTAACGGAACAGTTCGTCGACACCGATCCGGCCGTCACCGTCGAGGTCCGCCGCGCCGCTGCCGAGCCCCTCGATCATGACGTCGGTGAATACCGAAGCATGCGGGGCGGCGTCGGTCACGCTGTCGCCCTCGTACGCGTACTCGTAGGCGTCCGATGCGGCGAGCACCACGTAACCGCGACCCACCTGGCCGTCCAGCGCGGATTTCGGAGCGGCCTTGAAGCCCTCCGCGAAGGCGCCGCTGTAGCAGCAGTCGAGGATCAGCACCTTGGCACTGGCGGCGCACGCCTCCAGCTGTTCGTTGACGAAGGTGCGGGATACCGCGGTGCCCGCCGGCCGGAGGTGCCGGGAGTTGGTGCTGGCGAAGTACAGCCGATGCAACCCGTCCACCAGGCCGTGACACGAGAAGTACACGAGCACCAGGTCGTCCCTCATGCGCTCGGCAAGCAGCTCCTCGATGGCCATCCGCACCTGATGGTCGGGCGAGTCACGGAGGACGGCGACCGAGGTGAACCCCCCGACTTCGGGGGCCTCGAGTATCGCCGCCAGCCGGTCCACGTCCTGGTGCGGCGCCCGGAGCTGGTTGAGCGTCTGGTCCTCGTACTCCCCCGCCGCGATCAGCAATGCGAAACGGCCCATCGACTACTTCCCATCAGGGTCGACGATTTTCGAACGATGCAGCCATGCGACAAGGGCCTCCTCGGATTCGCGGGAGGAACTGTCCACGACCAGTTTCCGGTCGCCGTCCGCAAGACTGATTCGGCCGACCAGGCCGCGCCTGATCGCACCGGTCACCACCCGGCTGATCGAGCGGAACGCCTGGAGGGACCCGGCAGCGCCGATCGTCAGGGACCCCGGCTCGAGGTGACTTCCGCCCTTGCTGCCGTCCGGCGGGGTCCCGCCGCCGGGCACGACGGCGACACCCTCACGGACCAGTTCGCGCGCGATCGCGGTTGCCGCCCGGGCCGCCTCAGTCGTGCCGCCGTCCTGAACCGACAACGTGATCGTCTCGTCGGAAGTCATTCTCGGTCCACCTTCTCGCAACGGGGTTTCAATTCGTACGCTTTCCGGAACCGATGGCATTCACCAGGGGACCCAACGACTTGGCGTGTTCCGTCGCCTTCGGATCAAGCCAGCTGACCGCGTACAGCGAGAGCCACGCGAGCGTCGCTGTCAGCAGCGTGCCGAACAATTTGTCATCCAAGGTGATGCCGAGCAGTTCCGGTAGCAGAAGCAGCGCAACGAGCGGTAGGACCGCCGCCGCCAGCGACCCTGCCGCACCGAGCAGGCGCCGGAGCCTGGGCCGGACAGACATGTTCTCCGGCTCACCCACCAGCAGGTTGCCGTAGTTGCCGCTGACGAATGCGCTGAGATCCGCCGCCAATTTGGACGAGAGCTCGGCCTCGAGCCGTTCGTTGGCGAAGGCGGCGCGCATCGACAGATCCCGGAGCCCGCCGGCCACCTGATTGACCGTGCTGTGCCATCGCGATCCGGCGCCGGTGCCGGACCCCTTCGGCAGAAGTTGCCGCCATCTCTGGTCAATGATGCGCGCGAGGTACTGCAGCTCGCGGGCAGCGTAATCGAACCTCGCGACGGCGCGCCTGTCCGCCGAGGGTTCGATGTAGGTTTTGTGAAGAATTCCGAGAATGGACTCGACAATCTCGCCGTCAAGGTTTGCGGCGAGCTTGAGGCGACCGACAACCGCGTGCGTGAGCCGAATGCTGATGCTGAGCAGGAAAGCAAAACTCCAGAACACCGCCTGGCCGACGAGCGCCGCACCGTACGCCTCGTAGCCCCACGGGCGCTCCCGGAGCACAATCCACAGTGCCGATGCGAGGGCCGCAGCCAGACAGAGATAACCCAGCGTCGTATCGGCAACCGGTCGTCCGGTCAGAAGGTCGATAGCCCGCATACCGAGAGCCACCAGGAATAGAGTCGCTACGGCGATCAAAGCACCCACCAGCGCCGTCAGCAGATCAGCCCAGGCGGGCTCCGCCGATACGAAGAACGGGGTGGCCAGGCAGGCCAGAACAGCGACCGCCGCGGGCAACCGGGCGGTCGTCTGCAATGCTCTGGTCGCCGTATCGCGCAGAGCGTCGTAGCGCACAACCGCGGCAACCTTGGTGCCCGCCCAATCGCTGAGGGACTCCCGGTCGCCGTCCGGCAACTCCGCGAACTGGTCGAAGGCCTTCTTACGCGCAAGAAGGGTGGTGCTTACCGCAACTTCGAATTCCGAACGCCTGTTCCTGGTGAGGAGGAAGCGTGAAACCCGGAACTCGTCCGGTCTCGCCTCCCATGCGGAGTGGGGGTGGTTCACCGCAGATGCCCCCTGTCAGCACCGTTCAACAGCCGGCCGAGCGAAGGTGTGCCCACGTCTGAGTGAACCAGAGCGCATCCTCCACCACCATCGGCCGCATGCCCGTTGCCGGGCCGCCGCTCAGCTCCCGGCGCAGTTCCTCCTCGATCTGGCCGGCCACCTCGGCCGGCGTGCGGGACTGCTCCAGCCAGATGCTCAGCGGCCGGGGCACGTCGAACACATCCGCGGCCTGCACGGCCGGAAGCAGGCCGCGGATCTCCTCCACCGTCTGCATCGTGCCGTGGGACGGGTCGCGCAGGCGTTCCACCCGGTCCGGGTCGCCGGGCAGGTCCGGCTTGCGGACCAGGTCGGCTATCACCACGCGGCCGCCCGGGCGGCACACCCGGAGCAACTCGGCCACCACCGCGGACGGGTCGCTCACCTGGTGCAGCGAGAAGCGGGTCACCACCAGCGAGAACGAGCCGGCCAGGAACGGCAGGCGGGTCGCGTCGCCCTCCTGGAAGACCACATTGGTCGCGCCCTCCGCGTCGGCGCTCGCCTTGCCGGTGGCCAGCATCTCGGGGGTCATGTCCAGGGCCGTCACGTGCCGGACCTCGCCGGCCAGCGCCCGCGCCACCAGGCCGGTGCCGCAGGCCACGTCCAGGCACACGTCCGTCGCCGTGGGGGCCACGAAGTCGATCAGGCGGCCCAGGTATCTGGTGAACGACGCGTTGATGCGGTCGTCCTCGAAGGCGTCGGCCTGGCGCGCGAACTCGCGCAGGATCAGGTCGCGGTGCTCAGGCATCGGGCTTCCCTTCGGGGCTGAGCGCCTGGCGGAGCAGTTCCAGCGGGTGCCAGGCGACGCGTTCGGTGCCGTGCCTGATCTGCTGGCGGCAGGAGACTCCGGTGGCGGCGACGATAGTGGTGTCCGGCTCGGCTCGCAGCGCGGGGAACAGGCGGCTCTCGCCGATCTGCATGGACAGGTCGTAGTGCTCGGCCTCGAAACCGAAGGAGCCGGCCATCCCGCAGCACCCCGCGTCCAGTTCGGTCACCACGGCGCCGGGGATCCGGCTCAGCAACGCGACCGTGGCGGCCGTACCCACCTCTGCTTTTTGGTGGCAATGACCGTGGTAGACGATGCGCTTGCCGGACAGCCCGGAATCGGACAGGCGCAGGCGGCCGGCATCCACGGCATCCAGGAGCAATTCTTCAATCTGCCGTACGCGACCAGCTATGTCGCGCACCACCGGGTCATCGGCCAGCAGCTGGCGGTGCTCGTCGCGCAGGGTGAGAATGCACGACGGCTCGCAGCCCACGATCGGGGTGCCGGGCTCGGAACCCCAGGTGAGCCGGACCGCCAGCCCGTGCGCCTGCGACTTCGCGTCGTCCAGCAGGCCCTTCGAGTAGGCCGCCCGGCCGCAGCAGCCCCGGCTCTCCAGCCGCACCCGCCAGCCGGCCGCGGTCAGCAGTTCCACCGCGGCCTGGCCGATCTGCGGTTCGGTGAACGTCGTGAACGAGTCGGCGAGCAGCGTCACCTGCCCGAGCACCCCATCGCCCGGACGCCGCCCGCGGAACCAGCGGATCAGGTTGCGGTGCCGGAAAGTGGGTAGCGGACGGGCCGGCGCGAGACCGAGCATCCTGCGAACAAGGCCGATTCTTCCCGGCAGGTTCGACAACGGCGCGAACGCCGAGCCGATCCGGTTGAGCCGCCGGATGCTGCCGAACATCCGGGCCCGCCGCGGCACCCCGTGCAGGTCATGCCGGTGCGCCAGGGTCTCGGCCTTGAGCGCGGCCACGTCCACCCCGAGCGGGCACTCGCTCTTGCAGGCCTTGCACATCAGGCACAGGTCGAGGATCTCGTGCAGCCGATCGTCACCCAGCGCGGCCCGCGGGTCGGCCGTCGACAGCGCCTTCACCAGCGCGTTCGCCCGGCCCCGGGTGGCGTGTTCCTCCTGCCGGGTGGCCACGTAGGACGGACACATCACGCCGCTGGAGTCCTTGCGGCACAGGCCGATGTTCATGCACCGGTCCGCGGCCCCGCGCATGCCGCCGACAACCTCAAACCGCAATCTGGTACGCAGTGGCGGCGCGTCCGGCAATGCGGCGTCCCGCAGATGGTCGGTCATCGCGGGCGCGTCGACGATCTTGCCGGGGTTCAGCCGGTTGTCCGGGTCGAAGATCCTTTTGACGGAACGCATGGCCTCGTACAGCTCGTCGCCGAAGATCTCCCGGTTGAACTCGCTGCGGGCCAGCCCGTCGCCGTGCTCGCTCGAGTTGACGCCGCCGAACTCGCGTACCAGATCCTTGATCTCTTCGGCGACGCCGCGCATGACCCGCACGTGCTCGGGCCGGCGCACGTCCACGAACGGCCGGATGTGCAGGCAGCCCACCGAGCAGTGCCCGTAGAAGCCGGCCCGCAGCCCATACCGGTCCAGGACCTGCTTGAACCTTCGGGTGTACGCCGCCAGGTGTCGCGGGTCGACCGCGGTGTCCTCGACGAACGCCAGCGGTCGCAGCGTCCCGGTGCTCGCCGCCATCAGCAGGCCCAGGCTGGACTTACGCACCTTCAACAGCCCGGCCTGCTGCTGCGGGGTCTCGGCGCGCAGGGTGTGGTAGCCGTGCCCGTGCCGCTCCCACAGCGCGGCGAGGCGGTCGAGCCGGCCGGCGAGTTCCGCGTCGTCGTCGCCGCTGAACGAGACGAACAGCAGCGCCTCGGGCTCGCCGTGCAGGATCCGCCCCAGGTCGGCGTACTCGAGCCGCTGCCGGGACAGGTCGAGGATGGTCCGGTCCATCATCTCGACCGCGGACGGCTCGCAGGCCAGCGCGTCCTCGGTGGCCTCGACCGCCGCGATCACCGAGGCAAAATGCCCAACCCCGATGACCGTACGCCGCGGCCTGGTCACCAGGTCGACGACCGCCTCGGTGGCGATCACCAGCGTGCCCTCGGAGCCGACCACGAACTTCGCCAGGTTGAACTCCGGATCGGCGGCCAGCCGGTCCAGCCGGTATCCGCAGGCCTGCCGCCAGTACGGCGGGAAGCCCTCGGCGATCGCCGTCGCGTTGGCCTCCAGCAGGGTGGGCAGGTGCTGGTAGACGGCGCCCTCCACCGTGGCCCGGTTCGCGAGCAGCCGTCGTTCGTCCTCCGTCACCGGCCCGAACCGGGCCCGCCCCGCGTCCGCCAGCACCACGTCCAGCTCGCGTACGTGATCGATGGTCATCCCGTAGCGGACCGACCCGCTCCCGGCCGAATTGTTGCCGATCATCCCGCCGATGGTGGCCCGGTTGCTGGTCGAGGTGTCCGGCCCGAACATCAGCCCGTGCGCCGCGACCGCCGTGTTCAGCTGGTCCTGCACGACGCCCGGCTGCACCCGGGCCACCCGCCGCTCCGGGTCGATCTCGACGATCGCGCGCAGGTGCCGCGACAGGTCGAGCACCAGACCCGGCCCGATGGTCTGCCCGGCCAGGCTGGTGCCGGCGCCGCGGGCCACGACCGGGATACCGTACGTGCCGGCCAGCGCCACGGCCGCGGCCACGTCGTCGGCGTGCCGCGGGAACGCCACCCCGAGCGGCGCAATGGCGTACATGCTGGCGTCCCGCGAGAACAGGTGCCGGGTGTACGCGTCGAACGCGACCTCGCCGTCCAGCGCGGCCGCCAGATCCTGTGCCAGCGCGTCGGCCGCCGTCACGGGCGCTGCAAC
The DNA here is from genome assembly GCF_016862375.1 of Paractinoplanes rishiriensis. Taxonomy (GTDB): domain Bacteria; phylum Actinomycetota; class Actinomycetes; order Mycobacteriales; family Micromonosporaceae; genus Actinoplanes; species Actinoplanes rishiriensis. Next base: position 28,938 of record NZ_BOMV01000079.1, read on the forward strand.
CGGTCGAGGGCCGCGGTGATGCCGCCGGGGTCGATCGGCACGCCGGACGCGGCCAGGCCCATCTGCACGCCGGCCAGGGTGCCGGCCAGCATCACGTCGTTGAAGTCGCCGAGGTGGCCGATCCGGAACACGCGCCCGGCCAGTCTGCCCAGGCCGGAGCCGAGCGACAGGTGGTAGCGGTCGAGGATGAGCGCGCGAATCCGGTCAGCGTCGGGGACTGACACCGCGGTCAGCGAACCGGAGTATTCCCGCTCATCGACGGCTAACACTTCCAGCCCCCAGCCGCGGACCGCCGCCCGGGTCGCCTCGGCGTGCCGCTGATGCCGGGCGAACACCTGCGGGAGGCCCTCCTCGTCGAGCATCCGCAGCGCCTCATGCAGGCCGTAGAGCAGGTGGGTGGCGGGCGTGTACGGGAAGAAGCCGCGGCTGTTGGCGTCCAGGATCGGCTGCCAGTCCCAGAAGGAGCGGCGCAGCCTGGCCTGCTTCGCCGCCTCGAGCGCTTTCGGTCCGATCGCGTTGAAGCTCAGGCCCGGCGGGAGCATCAGGCCCTTCTGCGAGCCGGCCACCGTGACGTCCACGCCCCACTCGTCGTGCCGGTAGTCGATGGAGGCGAGCGACGAGATCGTGTCGACGAGCAGCAGCGCCGGGTGGCCGGTCGCGTCGATGGCCCGCCGGATCTCGGCGACCCGGCTGGTGACCCCGGTAGACGTTTCGTTGTGCACGACCAGGACGGCCTTGACCGCGTGCTCCGCATCGGCCGTGAGCTTGTCGGCGACCTGCTGCGGGTCGACGCCGTGCCGCCAGTCCCCCGGTACGAAGTCGACCTCCAGGCCGAGCCGCACCGCCATCTCGCGCCACAGCGTTGCGAAGTGCCCGGTCTCGAAGCACACCACGCGGTCACTCGGGCTGAGCGTGTTGACGAGGGCGGCCTCCCACGCCCCGGTGCCCGACGCCGGATAGATCACGACCGGCTGCGTGGTGCCGAACACCGCACCGAGCGAGCCCAGGATGCCGAGGGTGAGCTCGGCGAACTCTGGGCCGCGGTGGTCGATGGTCGGCGCCGCCATGGCGCGCAGCACCCGGTCCGGCGTGTTGGTGGGGCCCGGAATCTGGAGGAAATGACGTCCACTCATGAAAAGTCCGCCTTGTACCCGCCTTTCCCAGACCGTACCAGTCTTGACCGTCCAATGTGATCCAGGACATAGTGCAGCATCAGGAGGTTTCGATGTCAGTCGAACTTGTCTCGATCCTCGTCCTGGCGGTTATCTTCCTGATCGCCACGATCCGCCCGGTCAACCTGGGTGCGCTGGCGATTGTCGCCGCGTTCGTCCTCGGCCTGGCCGTCCTCGAGGGCGCCGATCTCGACGAGAAGACCGACGCGATCTTCGCCGGCTTCCCCGGCGACCTGTTCGTGATCCTGGTGGGCGTCACCTACCTGTTCGCGATAGCCAGCGCGAACGGCACGGTCGACTGGCTCGTGCACGCCGCCATCCGCGCGGTACAGGGCCGCATCGGCCTGATCCCGTGGATCATGTTCCTGGTCACCGCGTGCCTGACCGCCATGGGCGCCGTGGTCCCGGCCTCGGTCGCCATCATCGCCCCGATCGGCATGGGCTTCGCCCTGCGCTACGGCATCAACCCGCTGATGATGGGCCTCCTGATCATCAACGGGGCCAGCGCCGGCGGCTTCTCCCCGATCAGCATCTTCGGCGGCATCACCAACGGCGTCGTGGAGAAGGCCGGCCTCCCCGGCAACCCCACCCTGCTGTTCCTGGCCTCGTTCTTCGTCAACCTGGCGATCAGCCTGGTGGCGTTCTTCATGTGGGGCGGCCGAGACCTCCTGCGCCGCCGAGTCTCCACCGCCCCCGCCAACGCAGCCCCCACCAACGCAGCCCCCACCAACGCAGCCCCCACCAACGCAGCCCCCACCGACGCAGCCCCCACCGAGGATCCCGAGCCGATCACTCTCGACCGCAACCGGATCATGACCATCGTCGGGCTGCTCGGCCTCGCGGTGGCCGCGCTCTTCTTCGACCTCAACGTCGGCCTGGTGGCCATCACGGTCGCCGTGATCCTCACCCTGGCCGCGCCGGACTCGGCCCGCGACGCGGTCAACCACGTGGCCTGGCCGACCGTCCTGCTGGTCTGCGGCATCGTCCTCTACGTCGGCGTCATGCAGAGCATCGGCACGATCGACTGGCTGGGCGAAGAGGTCGCCACGGTCGGCACTCCCCTGATCGCCGCCCTGGTCATCTGCTTCATCGGCGCCGCCGTCTCCGCGTTCGCCTCCACCACCGGAATCCTGGGCGCCCTGATCCCCCTGGCCGTCCCGTTCCTGACCGGCACCGACGCGGTGGGAGCGGTCGGCCTGATCACCGCCCTGGCGCTCTCCTCGTCCATCGTCGACTCCAGCCCGTTCTCCACCAGCGGCGCCCTGACCGTGGCCAACACCCCCGAGGACCGTCGCGACTACGTCTACAAGGGCCTGATGCGCTGGGGCTTCAGCATGGTGGTGCTGATTCCCATCCTCACCTGGCTGATCTTCGTGGTCCCCGGCTGGCTGTAGTGACCGCGTCGCTGGCCGTCCAGGCGGCCAGGGTGGTCACGGCCCGGTCCAGGACGGAACGTGGGAAGTGCTGGTCCAGTTCGGTGTTCTCGACGGCCAGCACGCCCGCGCGGCGGCGGCAGGCGACCCGGCCGGCGATCTCGCTGCCGGCCAGCACGGGCAGGGCGAAGTAGCCGAAGGTGCGCTTCGCGGCGGGCTTGTACGCCTCCAGCCGGTAGTCCTTGCCCCAGATGCGCCGGAGGCGGTCGCGGGTCCAGAGCAGGGAGTCGAACGGGGACAGCGGCGTCACCCGGTCGTCGTCGATCTCGACGGCCGGGTCCGCGCCGGGGGCCAGCCAGGCAGGGTGCCGCCAGCCCTCGGCCTCGGCCTGGATGAGGCCGAGCGACGCCAGGCCGGCCTGGGCCTCGGCGGGCCGCATCCGGAAGTAGTCGGCGACGTCGGCCGTGGACGCGACGCCCAGGGCTTGAATCGCGCGGCGGCACAGTTCGCGGACGCAATCCTGGTCGTGCGGCTGCGCGGCCAGGATCGCCGGCGGGATCACCAGTTCCGGCAGCGCGTACACGCGTTCCCAGCGGTCGCGCTCCGCGCACACCGCGCCGCCGGTGGCGGCCAACCACTCCAGCGCCCACCGGAACGGCGAGTCACGCTCCCAGCCCGTGCCGGTCATGGCACCGAAGTCACGCAACCGCACCCGGCCCTCCGCCGACAGCCGTTCCCGGGCCACCGCGACCGCGGCCATGTCGACCTCGGGTCCCCGCCACCCGTTCGCCAGCACCTGCCGCCGCCGGAAGCCGAACGCCGGCCACAACTCGATGTCGATCAGCGACAGCGCGTGCGCCATCCCCTCAAAGCACCGGCCGGGCTCCGGGTCGCCGGCCGGCACGCCCCGGCTGAGCAGAACGAGTTCGTGCGACCGGCGCACCGCCGACATCGAGTCGATCTGGATGCAGCCGAGCCGCGCGAGGACGGCCGGGGCGGCCTCGCCGGGGAGGTGCAGGCCCTGGGCGGCGACGGCGATCCGGCGTACCTCTGCATGATTGAGGGTTTTTGACGCGATGCCCGCAACATACTCCGCTACTGGCGCAGGAACATGCCGACGTAGGACGGCTGCCCCTGGGTGGGGTCGGCCTCGGCGCCGCCGACCTTGGTGCCGACCAGGAACGCGGTCTTGTTGTAGAACCAGGGCAGCGCGACGTACCGGCTCATGATCTTCTGGTCGAGCTCGGCCCACTTGCCGGCGGCCTCGTCGGTCGGCAGGGCGGCGGCCGCCTCGATCTCGGCGTCGAGTGCGCTGTCCTGCTGCATGCCCCAGCTGTTGCCCTCGGCGACGCTCCGCGACTGGAAGAGGGTCGGTATCCAGCTCGAGCCGGTGGGCCAGTCGGAGCACCAGCCGCGCGGCGCCTGGTCGAGGTTGACCGGGGCGTCGTAGTCGCTGGCCCTGGCCCGGATGTCGGCCGCCGACGCGCCGATGGCCTTCACCTTGAACCCCGCCTTGGTCAGGTCGTCGGCCCTCATCGCGGACCGCTGCTGCGCGAGCGGCACGCTGTTGGTGTAATACCAGCTCAGCTCGAAGCCCAGTTTGCCGGCGTCGCTGAGGATCTTCTTCGCGCCCTCCGGGTCACCGGCTCCGGCGCCGGTGAGGTCCGGGTACGGCGGGTAGTCCTCGTAGCCCTGCACGGTCGGCGAGAGGAAACTGCTGGCCGGCTCGGCGGTGTAGGGGTTGTTGCCGCTGGCCTTGGAGAGCGCGTCCCAGTTGATCGCCTTCGCGATCGCCTTGCGGACGTTGACGTCCGGGATCTTGCGCGTGTCGATGTTCAGGACGTTGACGCAGGGGCTCTGACCGCGGACCAGCTGGACGGGCTGGTCCGTGCCGGTGATCTGCGGGATCAGCGAGGAGTCGATCTGCTCGGCCTGCATGGCGCCGGCGTCGGCACCGGCCGAGTTGAGCACCCGCTGCTGGGTCGACACCGCGTCGCCACCCCACCGGAAGTTCCAGCCGTCCAGGTACTGGTGGCGGACCGGGTCGGTGTTCGGGTCCCAGTGCGGGTTCTTCTTCAGGGTCAGCGAGCTTCCGGCGACATATTCCGAGAACACGTACGGGCCGGTCGCGAGCGGGCGGTTCTGGTAGTCCTGCTTGGTGTCCTTGGCCTGCGGGATCGGCGTGAACATCGGGAAGGACATGAAGAACGGCAGGTCGGCGAACGGCTTGGCCAGGTGGATGAGCAGCTTGTCGGTGCCCTGCGTCTCGACGCCGGCGAAACTGTCGCCACCCGCGTACGGGCCCTGGTATTTGTCGCCGTCCTTGAAGTACGACAGCTGGTAGGTCGGGCCGCCCGGGAAGACGTCGCGCGCGAAGGACCGTTTGATCGCGTAGGCGAGGTCGTCGACCTTGACGTCCGTGCCGTCGTCGTACCGGATGCCCGGCTTCATGGCGAAGGTCCAGGTCAGCTTGTCCGGCGACACCGTGCCGAGGTCGGTCAGGTCCGGGACCAGGACCGCCTTGCCGTTACGCAGGGCGTACTGCGTCGGGGAGCGGAAGAAGAGCTTCTCGATCGCCTGCGCGTCGACGTCGTAGGTGTCGGTCGGGTCGAACGACATGGGCACGGCTTGGGCGTAGACGGTCAGCGTGCCGCCCTTCTGGGCGCCGGCGACCTCGGGTGCCGGGCCCTTGGCGTTCGGATCCATCGCGCTCTGCTGAGTCGTGATCCGGCCCGTGTCGCCCGTACCGGATCTGTTTTGCGACGACGGGCTGCCACATCCCGCCAGCACCAGCACCAGCGCGACCGACGCCGCGGCCACCGTCCTGCAGCGCCTGACCATTCAGTCATCGTACCGATACGGAGAGTCATCTCGGACCGGTTCCCGCCATACCGCCGGCCGTTCCCGGGCTGCCATGATCGGTACGTGGTGACGGACGACGAGCGGTGGGCGGCCGCGTTTCCCTACCTGTACGAACCGGCCTACGTGGACTACGCGGGCTGCCGGACCGCATTCACCACCCGGCCGGTGCCGGACGAGCTGGTCGGGCGCCTGCACGTGGTGGCGCTGACCCCGGAACGGCACGTGGTCGTCTGCCGCAGCGTGCAGGGCTGGCGGTTCCTGCCCGGCGGGACGCGCGAGCCCGGCGAGACCCTGGACGAGCTGACCCGGCGGGAACTGCTCGAGGAGGCCGGCGCGGCGATGACCGGGCCGGTGTCACTGTTCGCGGCGCACGTGGCGGACAGTCTGCGGGACGGTCCCTACCGGCCGCATCTGCCGCACCCGCGGGCGTATTGGGCGTACGGCCTCACGCGTGCCGAGGTGACCGGCCCGCCGACCAATCCGCCGGACGGCGAGCACATCGTCGAGGTGCTCGCGCTGCCACCGGACGAAGCCGCCGCGTACATCGCCGAGCACCACCGGATGCACGCCGACGTGATCCGGCTCGGTCAGGCGCTCGGGCTGTTCTGACCCCCGATGGTCAGGAACGGAACCGGGCAGTCGGCGCAGGTGCAGTTGGTGAGGCTGTCGCAGCGGGCTTCGACGACCTCGGTGAGGGTGGCGCGGATCGCCGTGAGGTCGGCGATCCGCTGGTCCACCTCGGCGATCTTGTCGATGGCCCGCTGGCGCAGGTCGGGCGCCGGGTGGCGGCGACTGCGGCCGGCGTCCAGCAGATCGGCCACCTCGTCCAGGGTGAAGCCGAGCCGCTGCGCCGCCTTGATGACGGTGAGCAGGCCAACCGTGTCGGGCGGGTAGAGCCGGTGGCCGCCCAGCGACCGGGCCGGCGCGGCCAGCAGCCCGCGGCGCTCGTAGTAGCGCAGCGTCTGAATGTTCACGCCGGCCCGCGCCGCGACCTCACCGGTCCGCAGTCCGTCCATCACGTCGAGGGTATGCCGAGAACGGCCGCCATCGTGCCCCGCGCCTCGGCCGGCATCCGGACCTCCAGGCGCAGGCCCTCGCCGTCGATCACCAGGCGGTAGCTGCCGAACGAGCAGCACCGATATTCGGCGGCGGCCAGCCTCCCCAACGTCCCCGCGATCTCCACGTCGAACGGGAACCAGAGCACGATGCCGTCCACCAGCTTCTCGCGCCGGAGCACGTGCCCGAGCACCAGCTGCCAGGCGTCGACCCGGTCGCGTGCGTCGCCCCCGTCGGCCTGCAGGTCGCAGGAAAGCCCGCCGGCCGGGAAATCGTAGGTGCCCGGGTGCCCCTGCAACCGGGCAACCTCCTCGGCCAGGGCGATCATCTGCCGCTGCCGTTCAGCGATCGCGCCCTGGGGAGAGGCGAGATCGGCGGCCGCGATCTGCCGGGCGGATGGGCCGGCCGACTCGGCGGGAAGGGATGCGGCGCGGATCCACTCCGGCGGCGCCGACGCCGTCCCCGCCGCGACCGCCCGGGCCCGCTCGGTCAGCGCAGCAAGCACGTCCGCCCGTTCCGGCGGGACCTCCACCTCCAGGGTCACCGCGCCGTCCTCCCCGCTGACCCGGAAGGTGAAGAACGAGCAGCACTCCGCCTCCCGCGCCGTCAGATCTCGCACCTTTGCGATCGGCGCCGCCAGCCTCAATTGCACCAGCGTAGCGGAAATAACCGAAATGTCCGGGTGGGCGGAAGCCGGGGCGGAAGCCGGGGCGGAAGCCGGGGCGGGAGCGGCGGTGGAAGCCGGGGCGGGAGCGGCGGTGGAAGCCGGGGCGGAAGCCGGGGCCGAGGCGGGGGCCGGGGCCGGCGTCAGGGCCGAGGCGAACAACTCGTCGAACTCGGCCAGCCGCAGCGGGCGCTCCGCCGTTGGCAACGTGCACGCATCTGGGTTCATGAGCCGACGGTAAGCCTGTACCTAGGTACCGATTGCAAGGTCGCTCCGGAGGTTGCGCCGGTACGCCTCGAACCAGTCGCCGCCCGCCCGGTATTCGTAGGCCAGCACCTCGAGATTGAACAGGATGCGGTATCGGCGCAGCGTCTCGTCCAGCTCCGGGGTCCGCGTCAGCCCGTAGCCGGCAAAGAATTCGCGCACCAAGGGCGCCGGCGCCATCGAGAGCCGGGCCAGGTCGAACAGCGGGTCGCCGGCGCCCGCGTCGCCCCAGTCGAGCAGGCCGGTCAGCCGCGTGCCCTGACCGAAAATGTGCAGCGGCTTGAGATCGCGGTGCAGCAGCACGCCGGGGCCGTCGAAGCGCAGGCCCGCGCACGCCGCCACCGCCGCCGAGGCCAGCGCGGAGGGCAGGACCGCGGCGTCCACCAGCGACGGCACCGCCGCCAGGATGTCGTCGCGCGCCTCCGCCCAGCTCGCAAACGTCCCGCGCGCGTCATCGCCGCGCACCACCAGCCGCCCGTACCCCGTCACCGGAATGTCATGAACAATCCGCATTGCCCGCCCGGCCTCGCGCCAGACTTCGCGACTTTCGCTGGGTGCACCCGGGATCAAAACCAGGAGGAGGTACGCGGATTCACCGTCGAACTGACGAGCGGTGATCTCCGGAGCGGGCAGCCCGGCCGCCCGGGCCCGGCGGCAGGCCCACCACTCGGCCCGCAGCATCTCGCGCGGCCCGGTCTTGACGAAGACGTCCGCGCCGCCGGCCACCCGGACCCGGAACGTCTCGTTGCCCACCGACCCGGCCACCGGTTCGGCCGCGACCGCCTCGACGCCGAGTTCGCCGAGCACACGCGAGACGATCTCCACCGGTGACCTCACCCGGCGACGATATCGGGCAGCTCAACCGAGTTTCGCGACCGTCAGCAGGATCACGCTGTCCTGCAACGCCTCCAGGCTGTGCCGGGTGTCCGGGACGACCATCAGGTCGCCGGCGTGCGCCTCGGCGGCTTCGTCGCCGGCCAGCATGCGCACCCGGCCCTGGAGCACGTGTACGGTGGCCTCGCCCGGGTTCTCGTGTTCGTCGAGGCGCTGGCCGCCCGCCAGGGCGATCACGGTCTGCCGCAGGGTGCTGGCGTGGCCACCGTGGACCGTCTGGGCACTGCGGCCGCTGGAGGCGTCGCGCGCGGCCGCCAGGTGGTGGTCGGCGAGGTCGGTGAGGGACAGCTGCTGCATGGTCACTGGACCTTCTCCCAGCCGCGGCGGGCGGGGACCGCGTCGCGGCTGCGGTAGACGATGTACGGGCGGGTCAGGTAGCCGATCGGCGCCGAGAACACGTGCACCAGGCGGCTGAACGGCCAGAACGCGAACAGCAGCCAGGCTGACAGGGCGTGCAGCCGGAAACCGGCCGGGGCGGCCTCGATCAGGGACTTGTCGGGCTGAAGGTAGAAGATCGAACGGAACCACGGCGAGACCGTCTGCCGGTAGTCGTGCGGGTGGTCGGTCAGGTTGCCGAGGACCGTGGTGCCGAGGCCGAGCACGAGGGTGGCGATCAGCAGGACGTACATGATCTTGTCGTTGGTGGTGGTTGCGGAGAAGACCGGGCCGACCGTGCGGCGGCGGTAGATCAGGATGGCGGCGCCGCCCAGGGTCATGATGCCGGCCAGGGTGCCGAGGCCGACCGCGACCACGTGGTAGGCGTGTTCGCTGACCCCGGCGGCCTCGGTCCAGGACTGCGGGATGAGCACGCCGCCGACGTGACCGAGGGCGACCAGCAGGATGCCGAAGTGGAACATCGGGCTGCCGATCCGCAGCAGCCGGCGCTCGTAGAGCTGGGACGATCGGGTGGTCCAGCCGAACTTGTCGTACCGGTAACGCCAGACATGGCCGCCCACGAAGATCGCGATGGCGACGTAGGGAACCACGACGTAGAGCAGGGTGCCGGTCATCGGGATCTTCCTCCGAACGGGGCGAGGCCGACCTTTTCGGCGGGCGGCCCGGCGGCGGCCAGCCGGGCCACGGCGGTGCGCTGGTCGCCGGCCAGCGGCGGCAGGGTGGCGGCGATCGAGTCGAGCACGGCCGCCCACGGCGACGGGGCGTCGTGCAGGGCGAGGCGCAGCAGTTCCAGGCCGGCCCGGTGCTCGGCCAGCAGTTCCCGGCCGGCCGGCGGGGCGATGGCCGCGTATTCGAGGACGACCGAGAGGTGGTCGGGCAGTTCCTCGCCGGTCAGGATGAGTCCGTCGGCGGCGTAGCGCTGCTTGAGCTCCAGCAGCGCCATGCCGCGGTTGCGGGTGTCGCCGTGCGCGTAGTACGTGAGGAACAGGCAGCAGCGCTTGCGGTGGTCGAAGGTGGCCACGTAGTCCTCGGCCAGCCGGCTCTGCGGCGTCGTGGCGAGGTGGCCGAGGAAGCGCAGCAGCGGCCCGCCGACCGGTTCGGGCAGCGTGCCGGCCGCCTCGGCCAGCAGCCCGGCCTTGCCGCACAGGCTGTCGTCCGGGTAGCCGATCAGCAGGGACTGGATCTGCCAGGCCCGGGCGTTCACGAGGGGTCCTCCTTGCGGGGCGGGAACAGTCCTTCGGGGCGGCCCTTGCCGTCCCAGTTGAGCAGGTTGACCCGGCCGCGCTTGTCACCCGGGTCGGTCAGGGCGCCGGTGGTCTGCCGTTCGCGCAGCATGTGGAAGTTCTCCACGGCGATCGGCAGCGGCCGGCCGGACGACTCGCCGAACGGCCCGGAGCCACCCATGCCGGGGCCGCCCTCGTAGTCCAGGCTGCACTCGGTGGCCAGTTCTTCCAGGCTGTGCGCCTGCTCGGCGTGCGCCGGCGGGATCACGTAGCGCTCGTCGTACTTGGCCAGGGCGAGCAACCGGTACATGTCGTACAGCTGCTCGCCGGTCATCCCCACCGCGGCCGGGATCGACTCGTCGGGTTCCCGGTCGAGGTTGAGGTCGCGCAGGTAGGAACGCATTGCGGCGAGCTTGCGCAGCACCGCGTCGACCGGTGCCGGGTCGCCGGCGGTGAACAGCTGGGCCAGGTAGTCGACCGGGATGCGCAGCGCGTCGATGGCGGCGAACAGGTTGCCCCGGTCCTCGGCGTCGTAGCCGGTGTCCCGGACCACGTCGACCACCGGGGACAGCGGCGGGATGTACCAGACCATCGGCATGGTGCGGTACTCCGGGTGCAGCGGCAGAGCCACCCGGAACTTGTTGATCAGGGCGTATACCGGCGAGCGCTGGGCGGCCTCGATCCAGTCCCGCGGGATGCCGGCACGTTCGGCCGCCGCGATCACCGCCGGATCGGAGGGGTCGAGGAACACGTCGCGCTGGGCCTCATAGAGGTCGTGTTCGTCAGCGACCGACGCGGCGGCGAGCACGGCGTCCGCGTCGTACAGCATCAATCCGATGTAGCGCAACCGACCCACGCAGGTCTCCGAGCACACGGTCGGTATGCCGACCTCGATCCGCGGGAAGCAGAACGTGCACTTCTCGGCCTTGCCGGTGCGGTGGTTGAAGTACACCTTCTTGTACGGGCAACCGGACACGCACATCCGCCAGCCGCGGCACCGGTCCTGGTCGACCAGCACGATGCCGTCCTCGGACCGCTTGTAGATCGCGCCGGAGGGGCAGGACGCCGCGCAGGACGGGTTGAGGCAGTGCTCGCAGATCCGCGGCAGGTAGAACATGAAGGTCTGCTTGAACTCGAACTTCACCTTGTCCCCGACGGCGGCCAGGAGAACGTCACGGTCGGGCGAACCGCCCAGGTTGTCGTCCCAGTTCGCCGACCAGGAGATCTTCATGTCCTCGCCGGTGAGCAGCGACTTGGGCCGGGCCACCGGGGTGTGCTCCTGCAGCGGCGCGTTGGTCAGC
>NZ_BOMV01000080.1 GCF_016862375.1 Paractinoplanes rishiriensis
CTTTTACGTCCAATTCCGTTCGCGAACACACTCTCGAGCTGGATCTCAGCTCGGAAACGAGACGCGAAATTGACTTTGCATTGAAGCTCGAGTCGGCATTGGGCTTCCTCGGGCCGGCCTTCGAGGGAACTTCAGCACGATGAAGAAGAACTCCCAACAACTCTGGCTCAAGGTTGGAGTGTCATTCGAGCCTAACTGAAAGATTGGGCGATGAACCGTGGGTCCCACTTTTGTAGCAAGTAGACCCGCGTGCCTTCACCTCAGTATGATCAAGTGCATTGTCATCGGCAAATGAAATTGATCACGGCCTAACGATCATTCGACGACGCTATGTAGTCGAAGGCGTCGGGGCTCTGCGTCGATGCGAAGCCCGGCGGCGAGTCGGCGTGGCCTGCTCTGGTGGAACGGGGTCTCGGTGCTGCATGGCCGTGCGGTCGTTGTTCTGGTCATGTCGGGAGTGAAGCGCCGCACGCCGGTCGTGGTGGTGCGAGAGCCGAGGGCGGCGCCCCTGTCGGCGGAGGGTCGCCTGCAGGCGGTCACCGCCGTGGCCGTCATGATCGACCAGTGGTGGTCGGGTGGCCGGGGCCGCAGCGCCGAGACTGTTTGCGGATCGGATTCGTCCGGCGGCGCTGCGGATGGCCGTCGGTGAGCTGGTCAGGTTAGGCGTCGACGTACGGCCGTCAGCGTCACGATCGGCCCCTGAGCAGTGTGAATGCGGTTCGGGTTCTGCCACATCCGGTCCACCAACAGCACGTGACCTGCAAAAACGTGAAACCGGATGTGGCGGTACCCGAACCACTCCAACCGACTACACCTGAGCTGGGCAAACGTAGGCGCAGCAGGTGCTGACGAAAGGCGAGGCGGACGCCCGTCTGAGCTGTTCGAGACCGGTAGCGAATCGGCCGGGCGTTCCGCCCCAGGTCTTGCCGTCATCGATCGCCGGAACCATTCGTAGGGTGATCCCGAGCCGGGAGCCCTCCGCCGTTGAACATCAAGCTGCTGCGGCCGGCGACCAGAACGCCTCCAAGGGGCGGGGTCGGCACCGCGCCTTATCCGCGGCATGAGCGCGCAGCCGATCAAACCGATAACCGCCGGCTCCTGCCGTGAGTTCTCCCGACAGGCACTCGCAGCGCGAGTCAACGCGCCCAGCGGTCCATTGCCCGAGCGGTCCCCACCAGGCACTCCACCTCGGCCGGGAACCCAGCCAGCGCGTGTGCGGTCAACCGCAGGTGGCCTTCCAGACACACGAGCGCATCCCGTCGCGGCCCGGCCAGAATGAGCGGCGGAAAGCGCTGCCCCCGCCGGACGGCACGAGCAGCCGCGACAAACCTGCGGTTCGAAACACCGAACACCCGTATCCCTGACCGGATGCGCTTGGCTGCGTCGCTGGGCAGCCTGCTGCCAGCCGACAACTCGTTCCAGTATGGGTATTCGATGTAACGCACCCGCGCCAGATCCTCCGGCGTCAACACCGCCCGGATCCAACAAACCTGGCCGGGAAAATTCTCGAACAGATCGCGGTTCTCGCCGTAACCACGAGTGGCGCCCAGCAGCTCACGTCGCACCCGGTTGGCGGCCGGATCAATTAGATCCGGATCGGTCAGCAGGAGCTCGGACTCACCGACCACGGCCAGCGCACGCCGGATCCCCGCACCGAACCGTCGGCTCGTCAACTCACCGAGAAGAAAGCAGGCGACCATCTCGTCCTCGCTGCTGTCACCGATGACCCGCACGCCGACAATTATCACGCCGGTCACCACGATGGAACGGCCTGTCCTCGGCATGGTCCTGAGCCGCCCCGCCGCCCCGCCGCCCGTCACGCTCCGTCGCGAGCCGTTCGCGGCAGAAGAGGACGTCAGATCAGGGCGGCCGAAATGAACTCCTGCAGTGGAGAACGCACCGGGCGTCGACCTGTGCACCGGCTCCTAAAGTCCGGGCATAATCCGTATACGTCCTTGCTGCGGGACGCTGAACTCGTCGTCGATTCGTCCTGCCGCCATGGAGGATGACAATCTGCTTCAGCGGGCGTGACGTTGGACAAGGATTCGAACGGAATGATCCGCATGGCGTCATTGAGGAGTGTGACGACCTGCGGTAGGAGCGTCTCGAGGAGCACGCCGGGATCAGCACGTGTTTGCCTTGCAAGGTCGGGCTGGACTGGCCGGTGGTTGGCGCCAGGGGATCCGAACGCCGGAAAGTTTCTGCATCCCGGCCGCGACCACGGGGGGAAACATGCGACTGCGGAAGGCGAAACATTAGTGCTGGACGCTGCGTTCCTGCTGGACTTACTCCAGCCGGCCGAGAGGTGGGAGCACGTGGAGATTCTGGTACTGACGGGCCAGCCCCAGAGTGAGCTGTCACGCCGGGTGCTACCCGCACTCGACCTGCTGCCGCACGCTCTGCGCGTCGCTGGTCACGACGTGACCTCCTTGGTATCGGGTCCTGATCCTGACGTCGTTCTGGTGGACGCTCGGCGCATGCTGGCCGAGGCTCGATCCACCTGCCGGATGCTGCGGAACACCGGCCTGCGGGTGCCGCTGCTCGCAGTGGTGGAGGAGGCCGGCCTGATCGCGGTCGCCGACGACTGGGGACTCGACGACGTCATACTGGCAACCGCCGGCCCTGCCGAAGTCGAAACACGGCTTCGGCTGGCGGTCACCCGGCTCGCTGCCGTAGCGGGCAGCGCCTCCGGCGCGATGATCAACACCGGCGAGCTTTCCATCGACCCGGAGACGTACGCCGCGAAACTCAAGGGCCGCCCGCTCGATCTCACATACAAAGAGTTCGTGCTGTTGAAGTTCCTCGCGCAACATCCAGGGCGAGTGTTTACCCGGGATCAGCTGCTGCGTGAGGTATGGGGCTACGACTACTTCGGCGGTCACCGCACCGTCGACGTGCACATACGGCGGCTTCGCGCGAAACTCGGCAGCGAATACGAGTCGATGATCGGCACGGTGCGGCAGGTCGGGTACAAGCTTGTGCTTCCGCCTCGGGCTGCAGGTCAGGTAACGGTCAAGGACTTGGAGATCCTTCTCGCATAGGCCGGCCCAGCGTGATCACGGCCTTGTAGGGGCCGAGTCGCGGCCCTGATGGTGGGCAGGGCTCGCCGGGTCCCCGCAACCGCCTGGCGACCCCGTCCGGGAGTTGCGGCCCGACTCCTTCCGTAGTCGCCGCACTCGAGACAGCCGCGGTGTGGCCGGCAGCTGGGCGAGGGTGAGGATCTTGGCCAGGGTGCTCAGGTCGGTCTCGACGGGCACGCGGATCGTCACGTTCACCGGCGCCGCCACCGTGCCGCATAGACCTGCTCGGTGACGTACGCGAGCAGCGCCCGCACCTGCGTATCGGTGCGCAAGCCGGCAGCGAGCTCGAGTAGTGGCCGGATCGCGGCGTCGAACGCCGGGTCCTCGGCTGCTCGCCGTTCCAGTGCCGAACCAGGGGCGAGGACTGCTCCCTGGCCGCGCTCGTGGTCGACAAAGAGACGGGTCAGCCAGGCGGCGGTTGGTCCGACGGAGCTCGATATTGGCCGCAGGAGGTTCGCCGGGTCTTCCAACGCTGGGCTCCCAAGTAGCTGACATCGCCTGACCTGACCGCCGCTGCGTGTGAATCTGCGCGGCGGCGGCAAGGTCCAACGCGCATCTCTTTGCCAGAAGAGGGCGCACGCGTCATCGCGCATGGCTACCGTAGGAAATAGCGCGCGGGTGCCAGGATGGGCATCCTATGCTCTGCCGGTCCTCGCCCAAGGTGCGTTGGCTCCGGATGACCGCACCCGCAATCGGAGAGGGTGGCAGCCCGTTCAAGCCGGGCCGAGTCCGGGGGTCGCTCCAGTTATTGGTGCGACACCAAGCCATCATCGCGGCAGAATAGTAACGCGAGGATTGTCTGATGGTTGCGATTCTCGGGGCGGACGTGTTGAGTTAGCCGGCGCTCCGCGCCCATGGGTATGCCGCAGCATCCCGACGAAGGCCTGCGTTCTGCGCACGCACGACGAAGTCGACGCCCGTTCGTACACTTAGTGTATGGCCGACGACTCCTCCAACTCTCGCCAAGAACCTCCCATAATCATATTCGAACGTCGCCTGGAGCCCCCGCGAGTTCCCATGACCATCCTGGAGGGACCGGGCGGCGTCGGGAAGTCGTGGTTTCCGGAGTTGGTTCTTGCTGGATTGGTTTGGTTGGGTGGAACCGTTGCACAAGGAATCATTGGCAACAGCGCCCATGACGCACTAAAGAACCTTATTATGCGGCTTGAACCATCTAAGAAGAGCTATGGCATAACGCACGAAGACGCAATCTTTCTGGCCTAGCTGGCCCTAACTGTCTGGTATCAGACGGAAGGGCTGCCGATGCCCCCCTTCTGGGGCAAGGCCGTGCGCGCTGCGGATGACAATTGGCTTGTCGGTCTACAAGTACTGAAATCGCCTCACACATACTTTGTTGTGCGAGTGCCGGCACAGAATCCGGAGAGCAGCAGGCTGGAGGTATTCAACTTCAGCTTGGGTGCTCCGGACCAGAGTGGATCAAAACCGCCGCGACATGCTCAGGACGGTGATAGCTTCCCAGACTAATCGACCGCCGTCGCACCGCAACGGGCGCCAATAATGCAAGAATAGGTCAATATACCGATCATCGTTGTCATAAGAATTCGCGACGTCGCCCCCTCCTCAGCGCAAGTGCTGACTTATTCTCCGAAGCGCCCGCCGTGGCGATACGCTGCCGATCCGCTTCGCAGGCGGGTAGCCCCGGTGCACTGCTGCACCGAGGCCCCTCAGATCCGTACGTGTCACTCGTCGCGACTTACGGCTCAAGCAAGCCCGATGGCGGCTCGGGCGTGATGTAACCTGACCGTCGGCCAAGCCACCAGCCCTTATCGCCGTGACGATTCCGCCCCGTGACCGCCGTGCGTCGTCCTCGTCGATACGCCAGCGGGTGGCGTCTCCGACGTGGGCCACGTCCTCGGGTCCGTTCACCCATCACGGGTGTCTAACTTGTCCCTCGGTTCCGGTGGCGTCGGTGCTCCTCGTCCGGTCCAGCCGAGTTCGAGTCCCGCCCTGGATCTTCAATCCGGGCGGACACGTCGCTTCGGATGGCCTCGTCAGAACCGGAGCAGCGTCGACGGCGCCGGCGGCGACCGTGACGCCCGCGCCGCTACGACCCGAGAACTCACGCCGCTATTGCCGGGCTGACTTTCGTCGGGTTGCCAGCTTCGTACGCCCGGGGCGTGCTCGACGCACGATGATCCCGGTCAGCATGGGGTCACGCCCAGATCCCGATACGCTCGTCGGCACCGGACTCCCGGCCTCGTACTCTTGATCACGTCGGCCGGCGTTGTACCCGCAACCGCCCGCCGACCCCGCGGCGGCACGGCGTCAACGCGAATAATGACGGTCCCCTCGGTTGGCGCGCCTTATCGCGGCTAGAAGAGGATACGTGATCTTGGAGTGGTCCCAGCAGGTTGAAATGAGCCGAGTCCGCCGCGCTGCATCGGGAGGGCAATCCACCGTTCGTCCAGTGGGCGAGGTTCAAGTAAAGCCTGTCGGAAAACCGACACTGAATCCATAAGGTCCGGGCTGTTACCTTGCTGGCCGCATCGAAATCGCGAGACTCGTGATCCGGGGATGAGGATGTCCGCCACGGCGTGGATGATCTACCGAATTTTTGCGGCTGTGGTGGTTCTTGCCTCCTATGAATTGTTCCTCCTAGCCGTTCCCGACCGAACCGCCGTGACCGTGGACAATGCGATGGTCACCGCGATCACCACGTTTGCGGCGGTCGCCTGCGGCTGGTACGCGACGCGGACCCACGGTTGGGAACGGCGATGGCGGGTCCTGGCAGCTATCGCCCTCGCGGCGAACGCCACCGGCCAGGGGATCTGGACGGCATATGACCTGGCCGGACGGCCCAGCCCGGCCGTGCCGTCCTGGCCCGATCTGGCCTGGCTGATCACAATACTGGCGGTGATCTGCGGCCTGGCGACCGTCGCCCGGCACGCAACGGCCGGGCAGAAACATCGCGGCAGCCTCGCCGAGGTGCGTCTGATCCTCGACAGCCTTCTTGCGTCTGGCTCACTGCTGCTGCTCGGTTGGATGACCGTTCTTGGGGCCGCCTCGACGCACTCCGTGCTTGCCTTCTGGGTCCCAGCAGCGGAGGTTATTCTAATTACGCAGGTCACGCTCATCTACACCACCCGCCGTATCCCCCGAGAGAATCTACGGCACCTCGCAGTGATCGGCGCTGGCCTGGTCGTCGGCTCGCTGTCCGACATCACGTTCAGCATGTATCTAAACGGCACCATCGCCCGCTATCCACTGGTGGCGAGTATCGGCTACATGATCGGCGCCCTGCTCGTTGCCTGGGCAGCCGCCATGCCAGCGTTCCAACCAGGGCGCAGCGCCGCTCACCAGGCGCCACAGGAGACCACCTGGCTCTCCATGGTGGCGCCCTTGCTGCCGCTGGCACTGGTAACGCTGTTCCTGGCCGGCAAGGTACTGTCCGGAACGACCCTGACCACGATCGAGGCCACCGGCGCCGTAGCGATCTTCGTACTCTGCGCCTTGCGTCAGGCCGTCGCTTTCGTCCGGTCACGCACGCCGGAAGAGCTGCCTGCGCCATCGGTGACCATGCCCGATCACCCGTCACCGGACGACTCGGAACTCGACCGGAGATTGCGCGCCCACATGCTTTCCCTGCGCGTTGAACTGCAGCGCGCCAGCAATCGCACTGCGGCTTGGACATTTGTGGGCGGCGTCGTACTCGGCGTGCTCGGCAACGTCGTCGTCGCCGCGTTCATGAACTGATCGGTGCCGGCGCTTCGGCTGCGGCTCGTCGGCGAGCATCTTCGAGTAGCGACGCAAAGCTCAATGGCCACGTCGATAGTCATGTCTTCATAGCCGCCGACGACCCGGCTGCGGCCGAGTCCCGGAAGACCTCGGCCTCCGCGACACCGCGCCGCCGAAGCAAAGGCGCCGTTTGCCTGACTTATCGGCTCGACCGGCCACGCTCCTTCTAGATGACGCAGAGGTTGCCACGTCAGCGAACCGGACGCGCACAGACGGTCACTTTCTGTAGCGAGCCGTCCGCGGCATAGAGAGAGTGCACTCACTCGGCAGAGGAGCGACCGTCTATCCCGTGGTCGAATCCATGCCAAAGCCGGAACGATTCGCTACAGCCTCGGGCGCGTTCTCGATCCGGTCTGTGGGGGTGGGAGTGTGATCCGCCAGTTGTGGCGTGCGGCTTCTTGAAGCCAGCGCTCGGGCAGGTTGGCGTGGTGGCTGACGATGATGTGTATCTCAGGTGCGGGCTTCTCCGTCAGGTGGCGTGTTAGTTCAGCATTCGCGCTTGCCCGACCTCCGGTTTCGTCGCGGTGGGGCAAGTCGTTCATCGTGTCCGTCTCGACGGGGGACCCTGACCGGCTTGCCGAGTACGGTGACGCTGAGCGTCGGCGGGCTGCTCACCGGTACCAGGGAGTCCTTCGCGCCGCCGTCGGGTCATCTCCGGCGGCGCGCCCGCTGCCTGTGAGGTCACGTTGGTGAGGCGTACGCGACGAAGAATTCGTCGGTCGACGCCGGTGTACCACCGGGATGGAAGCACGCTACGCGGACGTGCACGTCAGTGAGGGCGACCCAGAACCTCTGTAGGCCGCAGTAGTTGCCGCTGGCGCCATACGCGGTGACCTGGACGGTGTCCGGGCCAAGCCCGATCAGTGGGAACTGCACTACCGACTGCCCGGGGCCGACCGAGAAGACCGTGTTGGAGCCGCCGCGCGCGTTGAGGTTCGTCCCATGCGGGCCGAGCGGCGGCGGGTTCCACAGGTATCCGAAGCGCCTGCCTGGGAGGATTCCATCGTAGACCGCCTGCCTTCTCTGGTAGGTCAGCGTGAACTGGGTGTCGGCGCGCGCGCCTGCGGTGTCGAAGCAGAGGACGTTGGCGAGCTGGTCGGCGCCGGCGATCCCCCATCTCGCGATCTTGCATCTGGCGGCGACGCGCGGGTTCACCGCGGTGGCCTGCAGGCTGCCCTCGTCGAATGCGCTGGTGAGGAGTCCGGGCAACCTCACCATGTAAAGACCGACCCCGCCGCGCGTGACGGTGTTGACCGCGCTGGTCGAGTTGTATTGCGCGAGGACGGTGCCGCTGGCCGCGCTGTGGACGGTGGCGAATGCGCCGGCGCTGGGCGGAAGGCTGCCATGGCTGCTGCTGAACACCACCGTGAACGCGGCGTTGGCTCGTACACCTGTGGCGTTGTAACAGTCGACATCCACGAACTCGGTCCCGCCGGGGCGTGCCCAGTCGGCCACCTGGCACGAGCCGTTCGTGTTGATCGCGGTCACATGCGCCACTTTGTTGTGTGCGGCGGTGTTCGGGAAGGCGACCTTGTAGCGGCCAACGGCGTAGTTGTCGATCGTGGTCGCTGCCGGGAACGTGCCGGTGGGTGACACAGCGGCGCCGTCCCACAGCGCGAAGCCGAACCGGTCCGGCAGCGCGGTGGCCGGTGCGGGGAGGGCGAACGCGCCGACAACGACGGCGAGCACCGTGAACGCCGCCAGCCGACGCGGTCGGAGACTACTTGAAGTCACGGACAACTCCTCGAATTTGGATGGGCCATCGAAGCATGCGCATGCGCCAGAGCGCTGTCAGGAAGCCGCTACTGCGCGTGAGCTGATAGATCGTTTGCCCATGCCCGTCACGATGTCGGGGGGCGGCAATACGCCGGTCGAGACTCCCGGAAGTGCCGATTCCGGCGAAAGTATGTCGATCATTCGGGCTCGCCACCCGCCCAATTCATTCCGACACGCCCCTTTGTGCAGCTACAACGCCAGGACGGCATCGCCGCTGTCGGCCATTGCTCGGACAGTCCTCTTCGCGGCACAACAACGGACTAAGCCACCAACGTGCTCAAAATAAGCCTCGATGCCACCGACAAATCGGCGCAGCACCACCATCCATGCGCCTCGGGGAGCCGTTAAAGGCCAAAAGAATAGCAGGATCACTTTGACCGCTGCCTTTCAGGTCGCATTTCACGGCACGCGCCATCCGACTTGATCAGGAGCATTATCATCGGCAGATCCGCACAGATGATCATCGTGTGATCGCCGCGGAGAATGACTAACGCGCAGGCTGGCACAGCGCCTGTCTGCTGCTGAAGCCATCCGCTCAGTGCTGTCGACATCGTTTCGAGAGCGTGCTGCACCCGGCAATTGAGCTGATCGCTCGAGAGTGCGGATCAAATGGGAGGCCTCGGTGACCAAGCGGCTACTGCCGCGGCGTTCGGCGATCTTTCGGGCTTTCGGCAGGTCGGCTGCGGCGCCACAGGCCGCGACTGCCGACGTCGCACCACAAGCAGGCCGAGGGAACTGGGTGGCCACCAACGAACGGAAATACGGCGAGGAGTCGTGCCGGCCCTGAGCTTGCTCTCACAGGGAACCTATTGCCTGCCTTCTTGCCGGACGAGCTGCCGCGGTGAGTCCGCGTGACTGCGCATCCATACCCCGCGTCGCCGGCCCCGATGCGGGGTATGCACAGCGGTCTCACTCGATTGCCTCGGCGGGCATTCCGTCGTCGTTGAGACCGTGCCCGCCGAACTTCATCCCCGCCGGGATCGCGTCGGGCCGCACCTCCAGCATTCCCCACTGCAGCTGGGTGAAGGTGATGGCGTCACCGCGATCGATGACCTCACGGACTGCCGCGGCCGCACCGTCGTGGTCGCCAGTCCGGGTGCGCAGCTCGATGAGCGCCCCCAGGGCCTGGGTATAGCCGAGGTCCGCGACCTCACGGCAGGCCGCGGCCGCGCTGCCAAGGTCGCCGGCTTGCGCCCGGAGGTCGGCCAATTTCATCAACGCGCCGGTGTCGCCGCAGTCGGCGGCCTCGCGGTAGAGCGTGGCGGCCCCCTCATGGTCGCCTGCGTGACCTCGCAGCTCGGCCAGCTTGCACAAGGCTTGCGTGCTGCCCATGCTGGCGGCCTGACGGTAGAGGGCGACAGCGTCGTCGCCTTCCCGCAGCTCGGCCAGGTCGACCAGTACTCGGCTGCCGAGGCTTGCCGCCTCCCGGAAGAGAGCCTCGGCGCCGTCGTGATCGCCGGCCCGCTGCAGCCATTCGATCCACCGCCACCGCCAGTCGGGGTCGCTGCGGTCGACTGCGGCGCGGATGGCCGCGATCGCTGCTTCGCTGTCACCGGATCGCAGCAGCAGGCCGACCAGTAGCGGCGTTGACTCATCGTGGCCGCCGTCGACAGCGGCTCGTGCGGCCACGACGGCCCCATCGAGATCACCGGACTGCTCCAGCAGCCAGGCTAACCGCCGTTGTGAGTCGGTATGGCCGTATCCGGCTGCTGCACGAGCGGCCGCAATTGCGCCGGCCGGGTCACCGAGCTGCGTGCGCATGTCGGTCAGGCGGCCAAGAACACCTGGGTCGCCGCGGTCGGCCGCTTCCCGTGCGGCCGCCATGGCGCCGTCGTGATCGCCGGCCTCCTCGCGCAACCGGGTGGAAAGCCACAGCGCATCGGGACAGCCGCGATTGGCAGCCTCTCTGTCCACCGCGACCGCGCCGTCCCGGTCACCATCTCTCAGACGCATCTCGGCCAGCTCCGAGAGCTTGTAGATGTGACCCGCGTCGACGGCGGCGCATGCCGCCGCGATGGCGCCGTCGCGGTCGCCCGCCTGCTCCAGCAACGGGACCAGCAGGGCCGAAGCGTCAGTGTGCCCGGCAGCGACAGCCGCGCGCATGGCCGCGATAGCGCCGTCGCGGTCTAGCAGCCCGGCCAGTAGCCGCAGCCCGGTCGGATCTCCGTACTCGGCAGCCGCGCGGGCGCCCTCGATGGCGCCGTCGCGGTCGCCAGCCCGCTTCAGCAGGTCGGTTAGCACGATCAGACCGGTGGTGTGGCCTACCTTGAGCGCCTCTCGGGCGGCTGCAACCGCTCCATCGCGGTCACCAACTCTCTCCCGTAGTTCTGCCAGTTGTGCCCATGCCTCGGCGTGGCCCCGACCGGCGGCCCAACGCAGCAGCGTGGCGGCGCGACGAAACCGGCCGCGATCGCTCGCCTCGCGGGCGAGTTTCGTCACCGTGCCGGGATCTGTGATCGCGGTGCCGGCGCTGTCCCAGAAACTGGCCGGAGGGTAGACGGCGCTCCGCTCGAGACGGCCGAGTTGTTCAAGGTAGTCGGCGAGCCGGTAGACCGGCGGTCCGGCGGGCTGGCCGGGCCGGGCCCGCACACGCGTGAGGGGTCCTCGCGTGCCGCGGCAGCCCTGGGCGTTGTAGGCCAGCGCGTGGTCGAGCCAGTCGTCGGGCTGCGCATCCCATTCCTGGTCGTCGAGGTAGCCGGGGCCGGCCTGCTCGAACAGGGCGTGTGGTAAGCCGGGGGGATGCCCCAGCCGACGGGCGTCGATGGCCAACTCGATGACGGCCCGGGCGGCCGGCGGGGCCGTCCGGTAGCGGCGCAGCAGCTCCGGCGCCCCGGCGAAGTATTGCGTGATCCGGCCCGGATCGCCGCGTTGCAGCGCATCCCGCCATCGGGGATCGCCGGACCGGCGCGCCTCGGCGACGGCCTCGGCGGTGAAGCGTTCGGGCACATCAACGCAGATCGCGCCGGGGCCGGTCAGCAGGTCGACGGCCTGCGCGTTACCAGGCCGGGCGGTCAGCGCGGCCCAATACTCGGGCCACAGGGTGGCCAGTATCAGCACCGGCCCGCGCCCGGGCTCGCGAAGCAGGGCACGCAACCCGGCCGCGATGCGCTCCCCGAGGCTGGCGTCGGCCGGGGCCAGGTAGAGCTGGGCCTCGTTCAACCACACCACCGTGTGCGGGCCGACCCGGTCAAGGCCCGCCAGGACCGCCTCCGGCCGGGTCGGATCGTATGGATGCCATAACCGCCATCGGTCCGGCATGCCCTGGTCCAAGTGGCGGGCCAACTCCCAGCAGGCGCGAGTCTTGCCGGTCGACGAGCCGCCCACCAGAGTGATCAGCCGGGACTGCCCGGCGAGAGCCTCTTTCCGCAACCGGGCGTCGTGGGCTCGCAGCACGTACGGCGGGAGTCCGCCGTCGCAGCCCGCAACCTCGACGGCGGGGTGCACCTCCAACGCCAGCGGATCACACTCCCCGATCGGGTCACCGGCGCGGTCCGCCACGGGCGCGGCGCGGGCCGGCCGGCCGCCGCGGTTGGCCTGTCGCTGCCGCCGCGCCGCCTGGTGCAGGTCCCGCCACCACTGAAGGTCACGCCGCGGCAGCCCGGCCTGCTGCTGCAACCACCCGACCAGGAACGCCACCACCCGCGGCTCGGCCGGCACCGCCTTGCCGGTCAGCCAGTCGCTGAGCCGCTGCGGTCTGATCCGCACCGGCGGCCGCTGGGCCGCCGCCTGGCCGACCAGCGTGGCGTACGACGGCCTGTCCGCCGCCCTGTACAGGGCCGCAAGTTCGGCGGCGAACCGGGCGGCGGCGTCCGGACCCGGACCGGACCCGGCGCCGACCGCCGATGCTGAGCTGGGCACCCGCCGACGGTAGCTGATGCCGTCTAGCCGGAAACCGCCCGGATAGCCGATAACAGAGGCATGTACACACTGATCCACATAGGCGCCCTGCTGTACGCCGCAACGACCACAGTGGTGGCCCTGACCGGCGCCCTCTCCGCCGACCCGGAACGCCGCCGCGCCGCCCGAGAGATCCTCCGCCTGCTGCTCCGCCGATCAAGACGCTGACCAGCGCTCAAAGCCGAACTGCGGCGGTGAGGACTGCCAGGGCGTCGGCGGTCACCCAGGGGTTGGCGCGGCGGCTGCTCACGAGACCTGGCAGACCGTGAGGGGGCCCTCGGCTGATCATGCGGGGGGTGGGTGATCGGTCGATGCAGGGTTCTTAGCCGCAATGGAGCATGCCGGCATTCGGCATCGCCGCAGCTGCATTTGGTGATGCAACGACTACCGTTATAGCTGCACAAGCTTGAGCGCATTGTTCAAGTAACTATGGGTGTCCTGAGACGCATTATCGCTCCCGGCGAGAGTGGCTGCCGGTGCATTGTTCTCGGCATTTTGGGGCGCTTCGACGGCGTGGCGGAGCGATGCAAGCCGCCATCCACCGGAAAGACGCCTGAACCGGTGCCGTGCCCTGCGTCGGTATCACTGATTTGTCGACGCAACCTCCGGAGCACGGACGATGCCCAGTGAGGGCATTCAAGGAGATGAGTGGGCCACCTAAGTTCCGCTCGACACGTACAACGAGGACGAACGTGGGATCGCCTACGGGACGCGAGTCCTACGGCGACGGAGGTCCGGTAGTAGTCGCAGGAGTCACGACCTGCCAAGGAGGGCGGGAAAGCCGCCTACAGGGCAAAGCGGACCAGGTGATCGGATGTCACGAAGACCGGGAGGTATGCGTAATGCAGAACGCCGAACCGGTACGGGATGTCCAGCGTGATGGCGGGTGCACGCCCGCCAAGTCTCTCACGCGGTGATCACTGGAGAGCCCGTTGCTGGGAAACTGGCACCTCGCCAGCGGCCTACCGGTACTGCGCGGGACTCGGACCCGAGGCTGAGGAGCCTACCGCCATGCGGCTTGAAATGCAGATGCGCATCTGTTGTGCGAGAGCACTTCGAGCGGACGTGAACGATGACCGCAGGAAAGAAGTGATCGCTCCAGAAAGCCGATCGCGCGCGTCAGGTGTCCTCGTTACCGTGATGGCTCGGCGAGGCCGTTTGGCTGGGAGAAGGCAGGTGCCGTGTCTGAGAAGGATTTCGATGGGATTTGCCTCTCGGAGTCGATTACCGATTCGCAGCCTCGCATCACCCTACGCCTCTCCCTAATGGTCGAGACAGGGTGCGGCCGAGTTTGCCAGCCCGGCCTTTCCCCCGAAAAGGTGTCGGACTAGACTGACCTGATTCCAGTTCGGCTCAAGCTGACAAATGTGCCCATTTTCCAACACATCGAGCGACACGGTCTCAACCGTCGGCGGATATTCTCGGGAAGCCACGATGGCGTAAGCGTCGTTGACGCTGATCACCAAAACCGAACGACCGCCGGAGCGATCTTCGATGTTCATTCTGGTCAACCCGTCGACGATGCGACCGACCGCCGTTCGCGGGAAATGATCGATCCGGTCCCACTTCCACTGTGAGACAACGCCCAGTGTGAAAAGCGCGACGGAAATTACCGCAGTTACGACGAATAACCGCCACCGCGGCCGGCGCCGCATCCGTCGCCAGGTGAGGACAACCGCGAAGACGCCGACCTGCAGGACGAAATAGTTGAGGGGCACGAACAAACCCATTCCGCCGGCCAGTATCAACGCCAGTGCGTTCGTCCGTCCCGTACCTAGGTTGATCCACTTACCGTTTGCCAGATATACCATGGACGCAACGATCGCCGGCGAAAATAGCGGAATGAAGAGGATGGCCAGACCCAGCGGGTTACCTTCCTGCACGATCGACCGAAGAAGAATCGTCTGGTCGGCAAGCGCGAGCAAGATGATCACGAATAAGACTGGCAAAGTCGTCAGCGTCGCCGGCATCACGTCATCAGCAAAGGTTGGACGATCGGCAGTCGTCCCTGCCGTGGAGTTGCTGACCGTGGAACGATTCTCGACAACTACGGTATCACTGCCGGTAATGTTGATCACGGACGGCCGCTGCGGCTCTTTCGCTCTGCGTGTCTTGATCTGCTCCCGCATACGCCTCGGAATATGGCCCGGCATTGAGTCACTGTACATCGGACGGTCAAGCTAGAGGAGGTGTGCCACCCAATGCCAGTGGCACACTTGCGACGGTGATCGCCTCACCTAATAGGGTGATGCGATCAGATTTCCCGCTAGTCGAACAACGCAGAGCGAAACGACAAATTTGTACTACGCCAGCCGTCGGGCCTTCGGGATAAAGTCCTCTCCGAGCAGGTTTGGCGTGGTCAAAGAGGCTGAAGTAGCTTCGGAAGGCTCGCCCGCAGATTCTGGCTGATTCAACATTTGCCATGATCAGGTGCACTGTCATCGCCAAATCAGTGTGTTGATCATCGCTTCTAACGATGAGTTCGACGACGCTACGTAGTCGAAGGTGTCGGCGTCGGGTTCTGTGTCGATGCGAAGCCCCGGTGGTGGGCCGGCGTGGGCCTGCTCTGGTGGAACGGGGTCTCGTTCCTGCGTGGCCGCGCGGTCGTTGTGCTGGTCATGTCGGGAGCGAAGCGCCGCACACCGGTCGTGGTGGCGCGAGAGCCAACGACGGCACCGCTGTCGGCGGAGGATCGCCAGCACGCGGTCACCGCCTTGGCCGCCATGATCCACCAGTGGTGGTCGGGCGGCCGGGGCCGCAGCGCCGGGACTGTTTGCGGATCGGATCCGTCCGGCGGCGCTGCGGATGGCCGTCGGTGAGCTGGTCAGGTTAGGCGTCGACGTACGGCCGTCAGCGTCACGATCGGCCCCTGAGCAGTGTGAATGCGGTTCGGGTTCTGCCACATCCGGTCCACTGTACTTATCTGGGAGCGACCCCCAGACCCCACGGTTGGTGGGTGCGCTGGGGCGGTCCGCTCACGGCCGACCGCATCGGGTGCGGGTGCCGGCGTGGGCATCGTGGCGGTGTTCTGGAAGACGCGGATGCAGTTGCCGCCCGGGTCGATGACGCTGAATCCGCCCACCCCGTCGGCGTTCTTTCGAGCCCTGGCCCGGTCATCCGCGGCATTCCGGACAGCAGGACTTTGCCGTATGCGGCCCGCATGCCGGCAGCGAAAGCCCGGTGCAGTTCCGCAATGTCCGAGGCGAGCACGATACAGGAGCCGTAGGACTGCTCTGGGTCGAACCCGGCAATCTCGAAGAACTGCAGATTCAGGTCTTCACGTTGCAGTCCCGTGCAGGGGGTAGGGTTTGCGCTGCTTATACGTGGTCCTGAAGCCGAGAACCCCGTAGAAGGTGACGATGTCGCCAATCGACGCGCAGGGCAGCAGGGGAACGGTTACCTCGTTGGCCATGGCTCTTTCCTAGGCGTGGCGGACGGTCCGTCGCACATGGAAATAGCCGATCATCGCCTGGTCCCATCCGATCGGCCGATGCGACCGCAGTCGGGCAGATCGGCCAGGGCGCGGCCCGCTCAGATCGTGCTGTTGATCTTCGGCCGAACGACGTGCAGAACAGGCGACGTGGAGCTGGCAATAACTGGACGGGCAGTCGCCTATCTCGTGGCTATGTGTCGTCGTCCGGACGCTCCGTATGGCAGTGGATGCCTACTGTGAGGTCCTCATTCTGCAAATGGGACGGAGGCATCGGATGCCCACCTCTAACAAGAGACTTATCGGCGTGCTGGGCGCGGTTCTGGTGACCGCGGGTGTGGTGGCGACCATCGGGGGAATGTTCCTGGAGAAGGACATCAACTCGGTGGGGTTGGCGGCAATATTCGTGGCCGGAATTGGGCTGGTATATGCCGGCATATTTGGTCTGCTGCCGGAGGAGATCGGGTTCGGCGACAAGGGCAAGATCAAGCTGCAGGCGGCCGCCGAAGCGGTGAAGGCGGTCAAGGAGAGCACCAGTTCCGAAGCCGCGGAGATCGCCAAGTCGCCGGATCTGTTGAAGAACGTCATGGCGGCCACCGATGAGGCCGCAGCGTCGGCCGTGGTCGAGGGAGCGCTGCAGGAACTGGTGAACAGGATGCCGGCCACCGCCGACGTGCTCAAGACCGTCAGCTGATCCGCGTGGCTGGATTCCGTGGGCGGGGTCTGGCGACATCTCGGTGAAAGATGGCAATTACGCCGGTGTCGATGGCCGTCGCTTCAGCGAGATGATGCGACACCATGTTGCGTTACCTCATGCCGGTGGTCATAGCGCTCGTCTGGGCCGGCGCCTGTTCGTTCATTCCGGAACCGCATCGCCGCCAGTTCAACGCGGTCTTCGTGGGGGGTGCCGGAGCCGCGTACATCAGCGGCGGGAGTTTTGGTCTGGGCGAACTCGCCTTCACCGCGCTGATGACCGTCATCGCCTACCTCGGACTGCGGTCATGGACATTCATCGGTGTCGGCTGGCTGCTGCATACCGTCTGGGACGTCCTGCACCATCGACGCGGCGACCCGTTGATCCCGTCAGTGCACGACTCGTCGTTCGGATGCGCCGTCTGCGACCCGGTGATCGCGCTGTGGTGTTTCACCGGCGGGCGTTCTCCCGCCGAACTCCCCCGATGGTTCCGCAGGCCGCGATTCACGATCCGAGCGTCCGCACCGCGGCCATGAGCAGCCGCCAGAAGGCTTCCACGTCCAGGTCGACCGCGACGTCCGCGTTCGGGGTGCGTCCGGTGCTGTCGTGGAGGTCCACGACGGTGGCGCCGCGGGTGTGCCGGCCGGTTAGTTCGACGGCGACCGGTGCGGCGACCGTGCGGAGGACCGCCGGGTCGATGACCGCGGCCACGGCGACCGGGTCGTGCACCGGTGGATGCGCGAACCCGAACACCCGGTGATACGCGCCGGCGAAGAACGTCATCAGTTCGGCGCAGACGGTGCCCAGCCGGCTGCCCAAACCGCGGAGCTCGGCGATGATCTCGTCCGTCGCCAGCGCCCGGTGAGTGACGTTCAGCCCGATCATGGTGGTCGGCAGGCCCGATCGCAGCACGATGTCGGCCGCCTCCGGATCGGTGACGATGTTGAACTCGCCGTACGGGGTGGTGTTGCCCCGCTCGGTGGAACCGCCCATGAAAACGATGCGGCGCACCAGCGGCGCGACCTCGGGATGGCGGCGCAGCAGGAGCGCGACGTTGGTCAGCGGTCCGGTGGCGATCAGGGTGACCGGCTCGACCGACTCGGTGATCAGCCGCCGCATCAGCTCGACCCCGTGGACGTCGGCCGGCTCGCCGGTCGGCAGGTCGAGGTCGGGTCCGTCGAGCCCGGACACACCGTGAATGTCCTCGGCCACGGTGAGTTCGCCGACCAGCGGCCGATCGCAGCCGGCCGCGACCGGCACCTCGGCGGCGCCGGCGAGCGCGAGGATCTTCAAGGCGTTCCGCGTCGTCTTGTCGAGAGTCTGATTGCCGGCGACGGTGGTGACGCCCAGCAGGCGCAGCCGCGGATCGGCCACCGCCAGCACGAGCGCCAGCGCGTCGTCGTGGCCCGGATCGCAGTCGACGACCACCGGCCGGGAAAGCAACTCGCTCATCCGCCGACGATAGGTGCCCCGTGCGCGCAGGGAGCGGCCGGGCGACAGCCGTCAACGCAGGAGATCGAGCCTGACACGTTGGGCGTGGGTCAACCGGAGTTCCGTGGCGGCGACGTTCTCCTCCAGATGGTCGATCCGGGCAGTGCCGGGAATCGGCAGCATGACCGGCGAACGGCCGAGCAGCCAGGCGAGCGCCACCTGGGTCGGGGTGGCACCGGCCTCGGCCGCCACCGCGGCGATCTCCGCGATGGCCCCCGAGGTGCCCGCCGCGACCGGCCGCCACGGCAGGAACGCGATCCCGGCCCGCTCGCAGGCGGCGAGGACGGCGTCGTGCTCGCGGTCGAGCAGGTTGTACCGGTTCTGCACGCTGGCCACCTCGACGATCCGGCGCGCCTGCTCCAACTCGGCGACGGTGACCTCGGACAGCCCGATCCGGCCGATCTTGCCTTCGTCCCGCAGGTCCCGCAGCGTGCCGATCTGGTCGGCGAGCGGCGTCTCCGGATCGATCCGGTGCAGCTGGAGCAACTCGATCCGGCCGACCCGCAGCCGGGCCAGCGCCTGTTCGACCTGCGCCCGCAACACCGTGGGCCGTCCGTCCAGTTTCCACTCGCCGCCGGGTCCGGTTCGCGCGACGCCGACCTTGGTCGTGATGACGAGCCCGTCCGGATAGGGGTGCAGGGCCTCGGCGAGAAGTTCCTCGTTGGCGCCGCCACCGTAGAGATGGGCGGTATCGATCAGCGTGACGCCCAGCTCGACGGCCCGCCGGGCCACCGCCATCGAGGCTTCGCGGGCGGCACCCGCCTCGGTCGGCAGGTGCATGGCGCCGAACCCGAGCCGCCCCACCTCCAGATCCCCGCCGATCCGGAAGACCGTCGCTGTCCTCACGGCTGGACGCCCGCCTCGACGGTCAGGGTGCCGGCGGTGGTGTCGATCGTGGCGCGGGCGCCGAGCGGGACGGTCAGCTGGCCGTTGCCGTGGCCGATGCGCAGGCCGCCCAGGACCGGGACGCCGAGGCTGCCCACGCGATCCAGGACCGCCTGGGCCGCGGTCCACTGGCCGCTCACCACCGGGGCGTTGGTGAACTGGCCGATCGCCACGCCGGCGATCCGGCGCAGGGCGCCCGCGCGGGTCAGGTGGGTCAGCATGCGGTCATAGCTGTACGCGGACTCGTCGGTGTCCTCGAGCAGCAGGATCGCGCCGCGCAGGTCAGGCAGGTCGCGGGTGCCCAGGCTGGCCTGCAGCATCGTCAGGTTGCCGCCGAGCAGCGGGCCGGTCGCGACACCGGGGACGGTGACCGCGGCGCTGGGTTCGGCCGGGTCGGTGGTCAGCACGATCGGATCGGTGGTCATGACCGCGCTGCGCAGCGACTCGATCTCGGCCGGGCCGAGGCGCGCGTCGGTCCAGTTCATCATCGGGCCGTAGAAGCTGATCAGCCGGGCCGCGGTCCACAGCCGGCCGGCCAGCACGGTCAGATCGCTGAAGCCGACGAAGACGCGGGGGTCGCGGCGTACCGCGTCCAGGTCGAGGCCGTCCAGGATGCGCTGGGTGCCGTAGCCGCCGCGGGCGGCGAAGACGCCGCGCACGCCGGGGTCGCGGAAGGCGGCGTTGAGGTCGGCCAGCCGGGCCTCGTCGGTGCCGGCCAGGTAGCCGTACCGGTCGTGCAGGTGCTCGCCCTCCTCGACCACCAGGCCGAAGCTCTCCAGGATCTCGATGCCGCGGGCCAGCCGGGTGTCCGGCACGCCGGCCGGGGCGATCACCCGGACCCGGTCGCCGGGGCGGAGCGCGGATGGCCGGATCACCGCTCGTGCGCCCGCCCGCGCGGGCGTGCCGGCCACGACGGCGCCGCCTCCCGCGAGGGCTGCCACAGCGATGAGGGTACGGCGAGAAATGGTCACCCGGCGCACGTTTCCGCGCATGGCGCGCACAGTCAAGGTTGCCGCTCAGCGGAAGGCAAACTCCTCGAAATGGATCGCCCGGGGTGAGACGCCGCTCTGCCGCAGTCCGCGTTCGAGGCTCGCAATCATCGGTTGCGGCCCGCAGAGGTAGATCTCGGCGTCCGCGACCGGCCGATCCGGTCGGCGATCCGGCCGGCCGTCAGCGCGCCCATCTCGGACGAGACGTGCAGGTACGCGTGCAGGCCGGGGTGCCGGCTCCGCGCGTCGAGCACGTCCGGCCAGCAGATTGCCTCGGCGCGATGGCGTACGGCATAAAAGAAATGGACGTCGCGCGGGGTGGGCGAAGGCACGTCGCGGAGCCAGCTGAGGAACGGTGTCACGCCGATGCCGCCGGCCACCCACACCGGTGCGGTAGTCGAGCATGCCGTAGCCGCCCTCGACGATGACGGTGCGCCCGGGCTCCGGGTCGGTGCCGAGCCGGCGCGTGTAGTCACCGAGTTCCTTGATGGTCAGGCGCAGCGCGGTCTCACCGGCGGGCTGGAGATGGTGAACGGATGCGGCTCCCGCATGCACCGTAACGGGTGCCGGCTAATTGCCCGCCGGTGCGGACATCGTGGCGCCGGCGCCGTTCGGACTCACCAGAAAATCAACATTCGGCAGTACGCCGCCGGCCGCGCGCGGGCCCTGGGCGGCGCTCGGGTCGGTGGACCGGAACTGGGCGGCACCGTCGCCGGTCAGCCACGCGTTGCCGCGCTGGGCCGGGCAGTCGCCGAGCCGGGCCGGGGCGCCGTCGTTGCCGGCGGACACGTTGTCGTGCACGGTGCAGCCCGCCGCGTCGAGAAGGTAGAAGCCGTCCGCGCCGTTGCGGAACGCGGTGTTGTTGCTCAGCTGGAGCGCACCCCGGTTGCCGCTGCTGGTGAAGCCGCTGCTGGCGTTGTCCCAGGCAGCGTTGTGCCGCAGCACGTGCGCGGCGGCCGGCGGCGGGTTGCCGCCGCCCAGGTGGAAACCGTCGGCGTTGCTCCGCCACTCGGCGACGTTCCAGCGGTTGACGCCGTTGCCGAACGCCCAGTTGTGCTCGACCGTGACCGGGCTGGCCCAGTCGCCGAGGTCGAACCCGTTGTCGGCGTTGTTGAAGGCGCGGTTGCCGCGGAGCACGTTGCCCTCGCCGGCGCCGTTGCCGATGCCCAGCCCGATGCCCGCCCGGCCGCCCTCGGTGGGGTCGAAATTGTTGAAGAAATCGCTGTCCAGGACCTGATTGCCGACGGTGCCTTCGTCGCGCAGGGTCAGGGCGGAGCGGACGTTGTCGTGGATGGACAACCGCTGGAGAACGTTGAATTGGCAGGCGGTGCAGGCGTACGCGTGACTCTGGGAATTTTTGATCTCCAGGCCCTGCACGGTCCAGTAGCTCGCGCGGTGGGTGACGGTCCACTCGGCGGCGGGCACCCGGCTCGCGTCGATCACCGGGCGCTCGGCGCGGTAGTTGCTGAGCGTGATGCGTCGCTCGGGCTCGCCGTCGACCTCGATGATGAGGCCGGCCGTGGGCCGATAGGTGCCGCCGCGCAGCGCGATCGTCTGACCGGGACGCACGGCCGCGAGGGCCTTGGCGAGAGTGGCGTACGGCCGGGCCAGCGTGCCGGTGCCGGCGTCCGAACCGTTCGGCGCGACGAAGATGTCGGCCGCCGCCACCCCGGTCGGCCGGACGGCGCTGGGCCGCGGCACCGGAGCGGCACCGGTCGTCGGTGCGACCGCGGGCGCCGCGCCGGGCGTGACCACCGCGGATCGGACGACCGCCGGTGAGTCCGTCCGCGGCGCCGGGGACTCGGCCACGGTGTACACGAAGCCACCACCGGCGGCGACCGTGACCACCGCGGCCGCGGCCACCATCTTGGCGATCGAGGTGGCGGACGCCTCCACGACGACCGGCAGCGAAACCACGCCGAGCAGCAGCTTCTCGGGGGCCACCAGGCCGCGCCCGTGTCGGGAGCACCGCGGGCAGGTGCGCACGTGCCGGGTCAGCCGCTTGCGCCACACCGAGTCGGCCTTGCCGTTCCAGCCGTGGGTGACGCGGGACAGTTCGGCGCACCGCGGCGACGCGACCAGCGCGCGCACCACGCCGCGGACCGCCTCCAGCCGGACCTTCATGCGCCGTACCCGGACGCCGGCCTGTTTCGGGTTGATCGCCAGCGCGGCGGCCAGTTGCGTGCGGGTGATCTCGCCGAGCGTTTCACGCCAGTACAGCGAAAGCAGGTGCCGGTCGTCGTCGTCGAGCCATTCGGCGGCGTCACTCAGTTCCTTGCGCTGGCCGGCGAGCACCAGTTCGGTGACGGTCCGCTCGGCGAAGTCGCCGTCCGGGTCGGGCTGGTCGGCTGGTATCTCCTCGCGCCGCTGCAGGTGCGTGCGCCGGCGCCGCAGGTACAGCTGGACCTGCCGGTACGCGATGGCGATCAGCCAGGACTCGAAACGCTCCGGCTCGCGCAGCCCGGGCAGGCCGCGCACCACCCGCACCATCGTGTCCTGCACCACGTCGTCGACGTCGGCGTGGCTCTGCAGGGCCCGCCCGACGACGTTGGAGACCAACGGGAGATGGGCCGAGATCAGCTCGGTGAGCGCCTTCTCGTCGCCCCCCTGCGCCGCCGTGACGAGGCGGGCGATGTCCTGCCCGGCGGTCGTCCCAGCCTCGCTCTCCGCCATCTCCGGTGCTGTCTCCTCTACGTAAGCCGGTGGTGCCCGGTGCCGGCCGAGAGGGCTGAACCCGGCCGGCACCTGGACCGGTTGCGTGGTGATAGATGCCTCCGGCACGGCGCCGGCTGCTTTTTTTGAAGTTTTTGGTCACCGGGGCACCGGCGCGGACACCTATCACGCATGAGCCCTGCACCACTCGATGCCGCCTTCGCCGCCCTTGGTGACCCCATCCGCCGCGCCCTGGTGAGTCGCCTCGCCCAGGGTGACGCCACGGTGCGCGAACTCGCCGAACCGTTCGGACTGACCCAGCAGACCATTTCCCACCATGTCGCCGTCCTGCGCCGGTCCGGCCTGATCGAGCAACGACAGGAAGGCACCCGCCGGCCCTGCCGGCTGCGCACCGATCAGTTGACACTGCTCGGTGCGTGGATCGACGACCAGCGCCGGTCGGCGGTATTTCCCCCAGCCGTATAGACGTCGCTCGCTGCGGCCGGATGTCACAAACTCGGCAACTTTCCCGGAAATCGAAAAAGCCCGCGGGCCAGCAGTTACTGCGAAAACCGGGCCTGCTTAAGGTGCCCTTCACCCGGCCGCCCCACCGACGGCTCGGGCCGACGGGCACCGCCCGCATCGCTGAGAACGGCCGATGGCACCAGCCCGCCATCCGCCGCCGCTGCGGCGAGCCCCGATCTCACGGAGACCTACATGCACGTCAGACCCCTGATCGCCGGCGCCGGTCTGCTGGCCGTCGCCGTCGTCGCCCTGTCACCGTCGGCCGCCCACGCGGCCCCGGTCCGCTACGAGGCGGAGTCCTCCCCCGCGGTGTGCAGCGGCACCATCGACGCCAACTGGACCGGCTTCTCGGGCAGCGGATTCTGCAACGCCACGAATGCCACCGGCGCGTACGCACAGTTCACCGTCAACGCCGCCGCGGCCGGAACCGCCACCGTGGGGGTCCGGTTCGCCAACGGCACCACCACGGTCCGGTCCGCCAACCTGATCGTCAACGGCGCGACCGTGCAGGCGCCGACGTTCGAGGGCACCGGCGCCTGGTCGACCTGGGTCACCAAGACCCTGTCGGTGCCGGTGAACTCGGGCAGCAACACCATCCGCCTGGACCCGACAATCGCGGCCGGCCTGCCGAACATCGACTACCTGGAGATCGACACCGGCGGCACGACCCCGCCGCCGACGGCCAACGCCCTCTACGTCGCGGTCAACGGCAACGACAGCAACACCGGCACGCTGAGTGCGCCGTTGCAGACCATCCAGCGGGCGGTGAACCTGGCCCAACCGGGCCACACCATCTTCGTCCGTGGTGGCACGTACGCGCCGAGCACCAACATCCGCATCCTCACGAACGGCACCTCCAGCCAGCCGATCACGTTGCGCAACTACGAGAACGAGCGGGTCATCATCGACGGCGAGAACATGCCGTACACGCCCGGCGCGCTCGACTCGGACATCCCCCGTCCGGACCGCGGCGCCATCCACATCGAGGGTGACTGGTGGCGGCTCATCGGACTCGAGATCATTCATGGCCCGTACGGGGTCTTCGGCCTGGACTCCAGCAACAACTACTACGAGCGCCTGGTCACTCGCGACAACTACGAGTCCGGCTTCCACCTGTTCCTGACCTCGAGCAACAACCAGATCATCAACCTGGACTCGTACGGGAACCGCGATCCCCGCAATGCCGGCGAAAGCGCCGACGGCCTGGCCATCAAGGAGGGCTCCGGCACCGGCAACGTGGTCCGCGGCGCCCGGCTGTGGAACAACTCCGACGACGGCCTGGACTTCTGGATGTTCCAGTCGCCGATCCTGCTGGAGAACAGCATCGCCTGGGGCAACGGCTTCAACCGGTGGAACCTGCCCGACTACGTGGGTGACGGCAACGGGTTCAAGCTGGGCGGCAACGCGGTCGCCGCCAACCACACCGTGCGCAACTGCATGGCCTGGGACAACGCCCGCAGCGGCGTGATCGACAACAACAACCCCGGCCAGCACGTCATCGACCGCTGCACCGCGTGGGACAACGCCTCGGGCGGCTTCCTGTTCGACCGCTCCGACAGCACGCTGACCCGCAACCTCGCCGTGGCCAACGCCACCAACGTCAGCCTCGGCGCCAACTCCAGCGGCTCGAACAACTCCTGGAACATCGGCGGCACCTGGTCGTTCACCAGCACCGACTCGACCACCATCCGGGGCCCGCGCAACGCCGACGGCTCGATCCCGTCGTCGAACTTCCTGCGCCCGTCGAACGGCGCCGACGTGGGAGCCCGCTTCTGACCGCTTGATCGCGGACCCGGGACGTCTCCGCCCCGGGTCCGCGCTTTTCTCAGGGACGCAGGTGCGGGGCGATCGCGTCGACCCGGTTCGACCAGAGCCAGCCGGACCAGTGCTCCGGCACCTGGTCGAGAGCTTCCTCGCCGTCGAAGCCCGCCGACCACGGCCCGTCGCCGGCGACCAGGATGACCCG
The DNA here is from genome assembly GCF_016862375.1 of Paractinoplanes rishiriensis. GTDB lineage: Bacteria > Actinomycetota > Actinomycetes > Mycobacteriales > Micromonosporaceae > Actinoplanes > Actinoplanes rishiriensis. Next base: position 25,142 of record NZ_BOMV01000080.1, read on the forward strand.
GGTGCCGGCGCCGCGCATCCGCTCGACGAACAGGTCGGGCCAGCCCCACAGCAGCCGCCCGTACCGCTGCGGCAGGTGCAGTTCGGTGTTGCGGCAGGCATCCGGGACATGCCCGCTCCAGCCGACGGCGAGATAGCGAAGCAGGCAGTCCTTCATGGTCTGGCGCGAGGCGACCCGCAGTTGCGGCAGCCGCTCCGCCACCGCCCGAACGGCGACGTCTCCCCCGTACACCCCAATGGTTGCCCGGCGCTGAGCCGGCAGCGTGGCGAGAAGATCGGCCAACCGCTCACCATCGGCCCGGTCGTCGTTCTTGAGATCGACGAGCAGTTCCCGATCCGGGAACGCCGCGATGACCTCCTCCGCGGCGGGCAACAGACCGACACCCTTGCCGCGCAGCGGATGAGTGGCCCCACCGTCAGCCGTGTAGCCATAGCCGAGGTCAAGCTTGCGCAGCTCGGCGAGCGTGTGGTCGCGCACCCGCCCGGTGCCGTCGGTCCGGCATTCGAGCGTCGAGTCGTGAAAGACCGCGAGCTGATTGTCGGCGGTGAGCTGAACGTCAAACTCAAGCATGTCGGCGCCGGCGTCAAAGGCGGCCCGCATCGAGTCAATCGTGTTCTCGACGAGAAGATGCTCCGGCGGGTGGATCCGGGTGGCGGTGCAGGTGTCGGCCTCCACCCCGTCGAGCGGGAAGGTCTGCGCGATCCCACGGTGCGCGAGCAGCTGCGGTTGGCCGTCCTCAGCGGCCCAGAGGTCCGAGCTGTTGCCGACGCCGAGGCCGCCGGCCACGACCAGAAGAACACCGACGGTCGCCAGCAGCCGGCGCCAGAGCCTCGACTTGATCAGTTTCACGGAAGAAGTTTCTTACGCTTCGTCAACGCCGTAGCGCTCCTACCACGTAGCGCGACGATGCTCCGACAGCGATGAGCCCGACAGGAGCGGAATGTCGAAGACACCACCGCATTGGTACCGTCACCGTTCGTGGGGACAACAGCCGATCGGACCGGACGGTGACCGGCCGACCGCGGGCGCCCCACGAGCAGGGATCCGACAACGGCATCGACCGGGGTGGTGTTTCGCGGTCGCCGCGCAGCGGTGATTCGGTCGCCGCCCAGCAGGAGACCGCTGCGGAGGTCGCACAAGCCGGGCGCGCGAGCTCAGCCGGCGGCACCGCCGGGACACCGCAAGCTGACCGCCTCTCGTCGGAGCCGCGCCGGCAAAGGCTGCTCGACGAGCTGCGCGACAACGGCGTCCGGCATAATCCGCAAGACATCGTGGCGATCGGCAGAAACGGCGCGGGCGACGTCATCTTTCTGGAGAACGGCAACAGCCGGGCGGGACTGCTCCACATCACGGAACGGCACGCCGGCGACTTCGCGAATGTGGGCGTGCCCGAGAACAAAGTGGGAGCGTTGGTGTTCACGGCAGTCACCCAGGGAACCGAGGTAGGCGCCCAACGCACCCGGCCGATCTACGAGGTCGAGTTCGAGGGCAGAACGTATCGGCTCGCCGTGTCCGTCGGATCTAACGGCTTCATCGTGGGGGCGAATCCCGTTGGGCATTGACGTCATCCGGGTCATGGCGGACTACGAGAGCTTTCCGCTGTGGCGCCGTGCAACGCAGGGAACGTCGAACATCGATCCTGCCCTACTGCCGATCACGACGGAGCTGGCCGGATCGTTGCTGCGCTGGGCCGACGATTACGACCTGACCCTGAACCGCGACGACCCCCTTGCCTCTGGATTCCCCGGTCCCGAGTCGGAAAGCGACTTCTACGCTCGGGGCGAGGCGCTCGCCCGCCGCCTGGCTCGCGAGCTGGGAGACGCTTTCGTCGTCACCTACTTCGACGGCCGGACGGGCCTGGACACGCCAATCACGGCTTGACCACCGGCAGCAAGGCCGCGCGTCGCGGTGTGGGCGTCGGGCGCGAATTCTGGGCGGGTGATGCAGATTCTGTGCACCGTCGATGAAAGGTGCTGCCTACCGTCCGGTGCGTGAAGACAAATCTTGTTGCCGCACGGGCGGGGCTGGCGATTCTGCTGGTGCTTGCCGCTGCCATCCCGATGCTCGGGGACATGGGGGTCGGCGGCCACCCCAAGCAGGCCGCCGCCAGCGCCGCCGATCGGAGCCGGCAGGTTACCGCGGTGTCGCGGGCCACCAACACGCTCGATGCGTTCTGGGTGGACGCCGAGCGACGGATCATGACCGCCGGCTATGTGCCGGGCAGTGGCTGGCGGGCGCCGGCTCAGATCGCCGGGGGCATGGCGCTCAGTGGCACCTCGGTCAACGCCGTGGCGCGCGGGGCCAGCCGGCTCGACATCTTCAGCGTGGCGGCCACCCGGCACGTGCAGACCGCGTTCTGGAACGGGTCGTCGTGGAGTGGCTGGTTCCAGCTCGGCAGCCTGCGGGTGATGAACCCGAGCAGCGTGCACGCCATCGGCGGGCCGGACAATCTGGACATCTTCGCCGTCGGCGAGGACCTGGTCATCTATCACAACCGGTGGACGTCGGCGACCGAATGGTCCGGCTGGCGGGCGCTGCCGGGCCTCACCGCGGCGGCCGGCACGATGGCTTATGCGGTCTATCCGAACGGCGCGGTCGCCAAGGTCCACGTGTTCGCGGTCGAGACGGTCACCATCGCGCGGGTCATCGGGCCGCCGCCGGGACGGCTCGTCAAGGCGAGCTGGAACCTGGTCGGGCGCAACGTGTTCGATCCGGCGACCGGCGGCTGGGCCGGTTGGGACACTTCGCCGCTGATGACGGTCGCTCCTCGGACCACTCCCTACCCGATCTCGCACCGCAACGGCAGCGTCATGCTCTACGGCACCGACGAGAACGGCAAGACCATCCACAACGGATGGTCGACGCGCGCCGGCTGGGGCGGGTGGCCGGAACTGCTCAGCAACGGTGTGCCGCTCAGCGGCGCGACGGTATTGGCCGCCGTACGTGTCAAAAATCCCACCGCGGCGGAATACGCAGCAGTCTGCCAGGGCACCGACGGCCGGGCGTACATCCATCACCTCGGCGAAAGCGGCTCGGCGGGCTGGGAGCAGATCCCGAACAGCCAGATCGCGGGCGACGTCTTCCTGGTCAGTGCCGGCCCGGACCGGTACAACGCCTTCGCCTGGAGCGCCATTACCGGAGGTGCGCAAAGCGCCGGCTGGACACCCACCGGCGGCTGGACCGGCTGGACCCGGATCGACGATTAGGCGTACGCCGGGCGGCGGGTGACCGCCGCCCGGCGTTCCGTTACCAGGTCCACTTCTGGAGCGCGGCGCCGTTGCATGTGTTGAGTTGTACCGCCGCCTTGTTGGCCGTCGACGCGGCGGCCAGGCACATCGCGGTGTTCCCGGCAGGCCGGATCGTGCCGTCCGTGCCGAACTGCCAGGTCTGGGCGACCGTGTTGTTGCACGTGTACGTCCACACGCGCTGACCGTTCACGAATTGCCGCGACGGCACATCGAGACAGTTTCCGAGAACCCGGATCGACCTGTCGTTGGGCAGCCGGACCAGCGCCTGCGCCTTGGTGTTGTTGCAGTCGTGCGCCTGCAGATAGGTGCTGATCGCGGTCGCCGAAGCCGGCACGTCGACGCATCGGCCGGTGCTGTTCTTGACCGGGCTCATCAGCGGGTTCGGGCCCTTCGCGACCTGCACCATCCGGGCCACCGACGGGACGCCGGCGCTGTCGACGACAAACAGCATGTAATAGCCGGGTGGTGCCACGCCGCCGTTCGGCGGTCCGGTAACGGTGAGCGTCGTACCGGAAACCGAATAATTCAGCGGTACGTAGCGCTGGCCCTGATCGACGCCGTGCGTCACGTCGCCGAGCCCGACCAGAGCGACCTTGCGGATCGACGCCGCCTGGGCCGTCGAGAGCGCAAAGTTCGTATTGATGCCGATGCTTGCCGGTGCCGTGCCGATGACCGGTCGGGTGGCCAGCTCGCCGCTGCCGTCATTCTTATAGAGGTACGGCGGGGTGAAGTACTCGATGTTCTTCTCGAGATAACCGACTGTCATGCACGCACCGCAGATGCCACCGCCGCCGGTCATGACCCGGCCGTCGGGCAGCAGCATGGCCGTCGAATGGTATTGCCGGATGCGGCTCGCGCTCGCCAGCACCGCCCATTGACCGGTGACCGGATTCCAGCGTTCGGCCGCGGTCGCGGCATTGTTCAGGTCGACCAGACCCGAGTTGGCGTTGCTGCTCATACCGCCGGTCACCAGCACCGATCCGTCGGCGAGCAGGGTCGCGTTGTGCTGCCGGCGGCCGGTCGCCAGCGAACCGGTCGAGGCCACCGACGGGGCCAGGCCGGTGTTGCTGTTGACCACCACGGCGGTTCGGGTGGGCACATTCGCGACACCGCCCTCGGTCACCTTGCCGCCGCCGACCACAACGGCTTTGCCGATGTCGTATGTGGCGAAGCTGCCGTACTCGCGGGAAATGGTGTCCCGGTTGCTGGTCGCCCGCACCACCCCGTTTCCGCTCGTGTTGACGGTGTACCCGGTGACGTACGGGCCGAAGAGACCGAGCTGGGTGTCCGGCCGCGAACCCATGAACGGGTAGATCTCGGCGTTGTACTGGGTGAAGCCGGTGAGCGCGCGAATGGCGCCGTTGGTCTGGTAGACCTCGCTGACCGCCGGGCCGCCGCCGACGATGACCTCCTCGCCGTTGGCCATTGCCGCCACCGACGGATACCAGCGCGCGCCCGCCATGTCGTTGCCGCGGGTCCACGTTTCGGCCTGCCAGTTGAAGACGTACGTCCGGACCGTGCCGTCAAGTTTCGCGTTGGCATTTCCGCCGGCGATCAGGATGTTGCCGTTCGCGAGATGTGCGAAACCGGCACAGAAAATGTTGGTGCCCTGCAGATCGACCCGCTTGTGCGAATTGTCCGCCGGATTCCACACCATGGCGCGGGTGAAGCTGTGATCCGGATAGGATTCGGCCGCATTGTCGCCGACGGAATCCCAGACCAGTACCTTGCCGTTCGGCAGCACCGCGGTGAACACCGGCACCACCGGTGTGCCGATGACCGAACTCCACACCCCGGCCAGTGCCGGGTCGGCGGCCACCGCGGCAGCCCTGGGTGCGCGGGCGGTGCCGGGCCGCAGCCCGGTCTCGCGCTGGATCCGGGCCGCGGTGCTGGCGGTCTGCTGCTCGATGACCCGCATCGGCGTGCCCACCAGGTCCTGTGCCAGGTGCTCGGCGCTGTCGTCGTGCACGTGCGCGTGGTCCTGGGCGTGCTCGTGCACGTGTCCCAGGTGCCCCCCGCCGCCGGCCGCAGCCGCGGAGGTGCCGAGCAGGAAGAATGCGGACAAAAATGCGGAAGCGAAAAGGCCGCGACGTATACGCATGGGCATTGGTCCTTTCGGAACCCATTTCGGGCAGAGTCCGGCCAGCAGTGTTTTCCGGGGTATTGATCGTCGCCGGAACCGCCGGTCCAATATGGCCGGTGCAGTCACCTTAGCTCTTTATTAAGTCACTCTTCAATGCCGGACAGCGACCCGCTGCGGTCGATTCACAACACCAATCGGCCCGGCCGTCCTGACCGAACGGCCGGTACCGGAAAGGCTGTTTCGATCAAAGTCATGACCGTGCCCGCAAATCCCGGCGCACGCCGGCCAGGAACGAGTCTTCAGACCCGCCTGAGCAAGCTCACTGCGGAAGACCCGGCCAACCCGCCCGATGCACCACGGTCCGATGACTGCCGGACGACCGGGCAGAGAAACTTTCTCGGCCAGAGCTTCCGCGCGCACGCCCCACCACGTTGTTGGCGAGTGGCAGATGGCGGGAAGCAGCGCCTCGGCAGCCGCGCGGTCACCGCGCTGTGCCGCCTCCACGAGTTCCGCATCCGTGGGTTCCACGCCGTCACCTGCCCGGCGGCAAGGGCGCAAACCGGGCGCGGGGAGACGGCCGCCCGGGTTTGGATCACCACGAATTGTTATGTCGGTCGTCGTAACAGCAGGCATAGAAAGGCTAGGCGAGGCGGGTTCACAGGTCTAATGTGATCATGCATCGACCCCCCTCAGCGCCGAGGCAGACCAAGGTGGAACTGTGCCTGTGTTGACGATCGCCGTACAGATTGCCGTCGCCTTGTCCAAACTGGTCAACTGGTGCATTTCCTGGCTATGACGGCTTGCGAACCCGCGATCACAGGGTCACGCAGAGCCACCGGTCACCCCTCCTGCCCTCGCTGACTTTACTTGACGCATGCCTACTTGTCACGCGTCGTCGACAGTAACTTCTCCCGGAGCGGTGACGCGTCCGGTTCGGACAGGCCGACGGCCATCCTGAGGGCCTCGTCGCGGATGCGGGCCGCTTCGCTGCACGCCCGGCTTCGCTGGAGCGCGTCGGCCAGCAGCGCCAAGGCATTGACCTGACGATAGGAATCGCCGAGTTCGGCACAGGCCGCGACCGCTGCCCGAGCATGCGCCACCGCGGTGTCCGCCTCGGCGGCCAGGTCGATGTCGGCCCTGGTGATCAGGGCGTCGCAGCGTCCCGCCGTGTCCTGGATGCGTTCGTGGATGAGCAGCGCGGCGGCGCAGTGTTCCGCGGCCAGGCTCAGGTTGCCGCTTTCCAGGTAGAACCCGCTCAGGCCCTGATGCGACTCCCCCTGGCCGCGCGCCGAGCCGATCCGGCGGCGGATCTCCAGGGCCTCCGTGTAGGTCGCCAGGGCGCGTTCGCGCTGGTTTGCCTGGCGGTAGGCGTCGCCGAGGCGATGCAGGGTGGCGGCCTCGCCATACCGGTTGCCCAGTTGGCGGGACGTCGCGCGTACCGCCAAAAAGATTTTGATTGCCAGCGGCGCGTCGCCGGTCTTCAACAGGGCGCAGGCCAGGTTGTGGGCACACACGCTCTCGGCCGCGACGTCGCCCGACTCGGAGGCCCGGGCGCGCGCCGTCGACAGGGTGACCGCGGCCCGGTCGTACTGGTGCGTCTTGCACAGGGCGTATCCGAGATTGCTCAGATTGGCTATCTCACCGAAAGTGTGTGCGTCCTGCCGGGCCGACTCGGCGCCGATCTGGTTCAAGTTGATCAAGTCGTCGTAGCGGCCGGTCCGGGTTAAGAGGTCGTGGATCGCGGCGGGGATCTGCCAGCCATGCCGGTACAGGCCGTGCGTGACGGCGGAGCGGGCGGCCGCCGCCAGATTCTGGCGCTCCTGCTGGCACCAGGCCAGCGCCGCGGCCTCGGTGGCGAACTCCATGACGTGCGGCGGGGCCGGCGGCAGATCGGGCACCGGTGGCAGATCGGGAGCCAGGACCGCGGCGGCGTTGGTGGCCGAGCGCAGGAACCAGGACAGTACGGTGATCCGGGCGGCGGTGATCTCGGCGGGCGAGTCCTCGCGCGTGCCGGCATACTGGCGCAGCAGGTCGTGCAGGCGGTAATGGCGCGCGGCGTCGTGCTCGATCAGGCTGGCTCGAGCCAGCAGGTTCAGCGTCTGCTCGGTCTGCGCCCGGCCCGCACCGGACAGGGCGGCCGCGGAGTCCAGACTGATCCGCGTGCCGGGATGCAGCGCCAGCCGGCGAAACAGGGTGGCGGCTTCGGGCGACAGTGCGTTGTAGGACCAGTCGAAGACGGTGACCAGGTCATCGTCGCCGGTGCGTTGCCAGAGCAGTTCGCCGGCGAGGTCGGCGATCCGGGCGCGCGGGCGTTCGGCCACCTGCTCGCCGATGATGCGCAGGGCCAGCGGCAGACCACCGGCGATACCGGCCAGCCGGTCCACCGCGGCCGGTTCCCCGGCGGCCCGCTGCTCGCCCACCACCTGCGCCAGCAGCGCGCTCGACTCGGTCTCGGCGAGCGGGTAACCGACCAGGTTGTGCACGCCCTCCCGGATGGTCAGGCCACTGAGCCGCTGCCGGCTGGTGATGATGGTCATGCAGGTGACCGCCGCCGGGATCAGCGGACGGGCCTGGGTGGAGCCGGCGACGTTGTCCAGCACGATGAGCAGCCGGCGACCGTCCACTAGGTCGTTGAACCGGTGCCGCCGCTCCTCGGGGTCCTCCGGGATCTTGTCGGGCGGCACGCCGAGCGCCGACAGAAACCGGCCGAGCGCCTCGGCAGGGTCGACCGGCGTGCCCGAGCCGAACGCGCCGCAGTCCAGAAAGAGCTGGCCGTCCGGGAACTGAGCGAGCCGGCGGCGGGCCCAGTGGACGGCCAGCGCCGTCTTTCCGACCCCGGGCATTCCGGTGATCATCACGACGCTGGGCCGGTCCGGGCCGGTCTCGGCCAGGCGGTCCAGGTCGGCGAGCAGGTCGGCGCGGCCGATGAAACCGGGAATACCGTACGGCAGCTGGCGCGGCCGTCCGGCGGCGGCATTCAGCTGCCCGGAGCGGATCGAGTCGAAGTCGATCTCGGGATCGATGTGCAGCTGCCGGCGGAAGCGCTTGCGAAAGGCGGCCAGATGGCGGCGGGCGTCGTCGTCGCGGCCGTCGGCGCACAGTGCACTGATCCACAGCCGGGCGAGCGACTCGTCCAGGTCCTGTTCGTGGATGAGACTGGCGAGCTGCATGAGCACGCTGGTGTGCTGCCCGATCCGCAGGCGGGCGGCGGCCAGCAGCCGGTGCGCCTCCAGGTGAGTCTCGCCGAGCTGGCGGCGCAGGTGCTCGGCTGCCGGACCGCGCAGGTCCGCCAGCGGCTCACCACGCCACAGGTCGATGGCGCGTTGCAACTGCGCGGCCGCGACAGCCGGTGTCGCCTGGCGGCTCTGTTCCACCAGCGCGCCGAATTCGTGGAAGTCCACGCTGAGTGGATCGATGTCGAGTTGGTAGCCCCCGCCCACCCGATCGAGTGCAAACCGGACGCCGCTGCGCCTGAGGACGGCGCGCAGGCGACTGACCATCGGGTAGATGCTTTTCCGCTGGTCGCCGGTGCCGCCGGGCCACAGGTGCTCGACCAGGGTGTCGAGGTGTACGGGCCGGCCAAAGCGCAGCAGCAACAACGACAGCAGGCCACGCTGCTTCGCGGCGCCGAGCGGGACCGAGCCCTGTCCGTCGCGCAATTCCGTGGGACCGAGTATGCCGAACCGCACGAGATTCACCCCCCAGTGATGCCCCGCCCTCAGTGTGTTGGCCGTTGTCGAGCCCCATTCGCCGCCGTGCGTACTGCGAAATAACTGACACGCGATTGCCAGTTCCCGTGCAAACGAACTGCAAGCTGCTTGGCCACCTCGCTGTCCGTCCCGATTTGCACGCTGAGCCGGTCAGGTCGGATAGGAGCGGGGTCAAAGAATGGATCATCAGTGGATGGCGGTCCCCATTGGAATCGACGCGCATCGCTGGGTTACGCGTACCGGATGCCGTGTGGTTCTGGCGGTGGTCCACACGATTGTCAGTTGTCAGCGGTTGCTCGATGTGATCGATCTGGTGGAATCCGATCACCGCGTGCAAGTGGTTTTCACGGTGGCGCCGGACGTCTTCAACCGCGGCGTCGAAAATTATCTGCGCCGGCTCGGCGCGCTCGTGGTGCCGTGGTCGCAGGCCGTCCGGGAACGGTTCGACCTGGCCCTGGCGGCGTCCTACGGCGGGCTTGCCGAGATCCACGCGCCGCTGGTGGTGATGGCCCACGGCGCCGGGTTCGGCAAGCGGGCGCGGCCGCTCGACCGGGGCGGCCCGGTCGCCGGGAAGCCGCCGGTCTACGGGCTGGACACGCAACGGCTGGTGCGCGCCGGTCGCGTGCTGCCGTCGGCGCTGGTGCTGGCGCACGAATCGGAGCGGGAGGTCCTGCGCCGGCAGTGCCCGGCCGCGCTCCCGGTGGCGTGGGTGGCCGGCGACATCTGCTACGACCGGCTGGTCCGCAGCCGGGCACAGCGCGCCGGCTACCGGCGCGCGCTGGGCCTCGGCGACGCGGAAAGTCTGGTGGTGGTCAGCTCCACCTGGGGCCGATCCGGGTCGTTCGCCGCCGCACCGGATCTGCTGCCGCGGCTGATGACCGGCCTGCCCGCCGGCCACTTCCGGATCGCGGCCCTGCTGCACCCGGCGGTCTGGGCGCACGGACAGCGGCAGGTGCGGGCCTGGACCAGCGACTGCCGTGCGGCGGGCCTGTTGCTGCCCGGGCCGACCGAGGACTGGCGTGCGGTGGTGGCGGCGGCCGACTACGTCATCGGCGACCACGGCTCGGTGACCGCCTACGCGGCCGCGGCCGGCGTGCCCGTGCTGTGCGTCGCCGACGACGAACCGTCCCGGGCCGTGCCGGGCACGGCGCAGGAACTCGTGACCCGCCGGGCCGGCCGGCTCCGCCTCGACCGGCCGCTGGCGGAGCAGCTGTGCAACGCCCCGCCGGTGGACGCCGCAACGGTCGCGGCCCGTCTCACCTCGCACCCGGGCAAGGCCGCGCAGAGACTGCGCCGCCTGCTCTACCGGCTGCTCGACCTGGCCCAGCCGGGGCGGCACCGCCGGGTGGCGCCGGTTTCGGTCCCGTGACGTACGTGTCCGAGCCCTACGTGGTCCGGCACGACGCGACCACGGAACGGCTCGCCCGGCTGGCCGATGTCCTGATCACCACGGCCGACGATCCGGCGCTGTTCGAGAGGTACCCCGGTCTCGCCCTGGTGGTGACCGTCCACGACGGACGGACGATCGCGGTGCGCTCTCGCGACGGCACGGCGACCTTCCTACGGGGCGAGCCGGGCATGCCGCTCCGGCTCACCGCCGTCGCGGTCTATCACGCCTGGGTCGCGCAGCACGGCGGCCCTAGGTGAACCGAGCGCGTCGTAGATCTCCAGCGCGTACTGCCGGTGCCGCCGGCTCTCGGTGACCTCGCCGCGCGCCTGAGCCACCCGGGCCAGCACCTCGACGGCTTGGGCCTCCTCGAACCGCGAGCCGAGGTCACGCATGCCGGCGGCCCCTCGGCTCGCGGTCACGGCGGCCTCGGCCAGGTCGCCGTGCGCGAGGTGGGCGCGGGCCAGCGCGATCTCGGCGCGAAGACCGTTGTAGGGATCCACGTCGGCCAGGTCGCCGAAGACCGCGCAGGCTTTCCGCAGGTGATCGATAGCCTCGTCCGGCTCGCCCGCCTCGGCCAGCAGCGCACCCAGGCTGATCAGGAGCAGCCCGGTTCGCCGCTGGTCCGCGGACGCCTCGATGACGCGCCGATAGATCCGGATCGCCTCCGGCTGCCGCCCGGTGTCCCGGTAGAGGGACGCCATCCGCGCGTCGGCTTCCAGCCCGCCGTCGGGATCACCGGCCGCGCGGTAGCCGTCGGCCGCCAGCCGCAACTGGTGCTCCGCTTCCGCGTGCCGACCGCTTTGCGCGTACGCGTCACCCAGTCTTTTTCGCATCTCGGCCTCGGCCCAGGGTTGCCCCCAGCGCCGCGCTGCCGTCACGCCGGTCTCGTCGATGACGATCCGGTCGCGGTAGTGCTTCTTGTAGAGCAGCAGTGGCCACAGCACGTCGGTCAAATGCCAAGCAAGATCATTCCAGCCGTACGCCAGCGCGTCGCGTCCCGCGGCGAGCAGGCTGGGCCGTTCGTCGTCGAGCCACTGCAACGCCTCGTCCCGGCTCGCGAAGGCGGGAACGGCGACGAGACGTCCGGCCGATTCGTAGGTGAGCGGACGGCGGCGGTACGGGGTGAGAATCCGCTCCGCCGCGGTGGCCGAGGCCAGATACCACTCCAGACAGACCCGTCGCGAGTGGCTCACCTGCGACTCCTCGGCCTCGAAGCACCGCCGGGCGTGCAGGAACAACAGGTCGTGCTGGCGGAACCGGTCGGCCGCCACCTCTTCCAGCAGGTTGGCGCTGACCAGCTCGTCGATGGCCTCGTCACCGTGTTCGGCCAGGTTGGCGATCGGACCCGGCCCGTACTCCCGGCCGGGCAGCGCGGCGAGCCGGCGATAGACCGTCTGCGCCGGCCGGCCCAGGCACCGGTAGGACAGGTCCAGCGAGCTCAGGACCGAAACCCCGTCGGCGGTACGCAGGCCGCGCAGCCGGTTCGTCTCCTCCTCGAGCTCGGCGACCAGCCGGGCCAGCGGGAACCTCGGACGGTTGACCAACCGGGCGGACACCACGGACAGCGCGATCGGCAGGCCGCCGCACACCTCGGCGAGGGCCACGGCCTGCGACCGTTCCCCCTCGACCCGTTCGGATCCCAGCGTCTTTTCGAGCAGTGCGACGGAATCCTCGACGGTCCACGGGCGCACCTCGACCGGGTGTCCGCCGTCGGCGACCAGGCCGGCCAACCGCTGCCGGCTGGTCACCAGCACGAGGCTGGGACCGGCGCCGGGCAGCAGGGTGCGGACCTGGGCCACCGAGAACGCATTGTCCAGCACGATCAGCAGCGCCCGGCCGGTGGTCAGGCTGCGGTAGCGCGCGCTCTGCTCGGCGACCGTGGCCGGCACCTGCTCGGCGGGCAGACCGAGGGCGCGCAACAGGTGGCCGAGTGCCTCACCGGGATCCACCGCCGCCGCCTCGCTGAACCCCTGAAGGTCCACGTACAGCTGGCCGTCCGGGAAGCGGTCCACGACGTCGTGCGCCCACCGCCGGGCCAGGATCGTCTTGCCCACGCCAGCCGGTCCGGTGAGGATCACCACCGGCGCCTCGCCGGCGACGGCAACGCTCAGCTCGGCCAGTTCGGCCGCACGTCCGATGAAGACCCGCGGGCGTGCGGGCAGCTGGCGCGGCGTTTCCGGGCGGGAGGCCTGGATGTGCACGCCGCCGGTGATGGTGGTCGCCTGAACGACGGCCCCGGCGATCGAGCCGTCGACGGAGTTGGTGTGCGGCACGTCGTCCCCCTAGGCCCGGGAGGATCAGGCTAAGGGCACGGCGGCGGGCCGGGCCACCGCGCGATCCGGGACTCCCGGATATCGCGAAACGGCGGGCGCGGTGCTCACTGCTTGAGCTGCTCATGGCCGTGCAGCACGGCCCGGTCGGCGGCGGCCCGGCCGGATGCCCAGCCCGCGCTGTTGTTGATGGTGGCCGCGGCCTGGATCAGGTGCGGGAACTGGCCGCGCAGGCGTCCGCCGGAGCGGATCAGCCGCGACCGAACCAGCGGGCCACCCGATCGGTGCCGAATTCCTTCTTGTCGGCGAACAGCTCGGCGGACGGCCCGATCAGGCGTCCGGCGGGCGTTCCCCCGTACGGGAACGTGATGTCGACCTTGCCGATCCGGCCGTCGCCGAACTCCAGGTAGCAGACGCCGTGACCGTCATATTCCTGGTCGGCGGCCTGACCGCGTACCCGGGCAATGATCTGCTCGGCCACCACGGTCGCCTGGCCCTCGGCGAAGACGCCCGCCTTGGGAGTGCCCACGCTGGTCACGTCGCCGACCGCGAAGACGTCCGGGAATCGGGTGCGCAGCGTGTAGTCGACCGGGATCCAGCCGTCCTCGGCCAGGCCCGACTCGGCCACCACCTGCGGCACCCGGTGTCGGGGCACGGCCAGCAGCAGGTCGAACGGCAGCTCGGCGCCGTCGTCCAGCTGGGCCACCTTACGGTCGGGGACGATCTGGGTCAGGGTCCGCGACGGATGCCAGTCGATGCCGCGCTCGGCGAACACCTCGAGCAGGACGGCCGACGTGTCCGGCGACGGCGGGATGGGCCGGGGCAGCGGCATGACCAGGCTGATGGTGGAGCGGTCGCGGATCTGCCGGCGGGTCAGGAAGTCGTGCATCAGCAGCGCGGTCTCGCTCGGCGCCGGCGGGCACTTGAACGGGGTGGAGGTCACCGCGATCACCACGTGGCCGCCGGGGAAGCTGTCGAGAACCGGCTGCAGGGCGAACGCACCGGCCTCGCTGTAGAACTCGTGACCCGCCTCGACCAGGCCGGGGGTGGCTGCCGGATCGAGGTCGGCGCCGAGCGCGACCACCATGATGTCGGCGTCGAACGTGCCGTCGTCGGTCACCACCCGCCGCTGCTCCGGGTCGATGCTGCGGACCGCCGACCGCACGAAACGCACGCCGGGTTTGACGATATCCGCGTACGGGTGGTGGACCGCGGCCGCCGGCGTGCGGCCGAACATCACGTCGAGCTTGGCGAACCCGAACACGAAGCCGTCGCTGCGGTCGATCAGCGTGATGTCGAGCGCCTCCCCGAACTCGGCCGACAATCTCGTGGTGAGCTCGAGGCCCCCGAATCCCGCACCCAGGATCACGATCCGCATGCGGGCAATCCTAGCCGCGGCGTTGCTCTGACCTCGCGGATTCGCACTTCCGCGATACCGTCAGGGTTGTCAGTGGACAAGTTGGCGCCAAGCCACTAGTGTCGGGACAAGCATTCGAACGAACCGAGGGCCCGATCCGTACACAGCTCCGTACAGAAAGGAGGACCGCACAACGGGGTTCGCCGCTGCGCGGTCCACAAACGTTATGTCGTGGTCGATCGGTGACTCTGCGATCAAGCCGATGCAAGAACAGTCAAGATCAACGCTTTAAGCCAACTAATGCAGTCAAAAAGGACGGAAGGCTCATAGAGCGCGGGCGGAAGCACGCCACCTCCCTTCGCAGACACACCGCTGCCCGGAGATGGATGGACATCCTTCGCCATTGACGGATATCTGTGGATCTTACGGTACAAGACCTCACCCGCACAGAGGCTTCCGCACCTCTTACGCTCCGTGCGCGCGCGTGCGGCACAACCGGCCCGATCCGCGTCCGACATGGCCGCTTCGCACCATCCATCATGGACAATTGCCGACTGGCGGCCGCAGCCCGACACGTTCGGTGATCACTCCATCGGGTGAGTTGACAACCGCCCCGGCGATTCGCACGTTTCGACGGATGGCATTGTTGGGCGATCGAAATCGCGCGATCTCGGGTTACCGATCGTTAACATGAATGCCTGTCGCAACCGGGGGATCGGGCATGTTCGAAGAGGTTGTTCCGGCCATTGCCACGGCGTTGTCCACGCAGGGGTCGGAGCTGGTCATCGCCGGCGGAAAGAGCGCCTTGCGATCTCTGTACGAGGTCATCAGGGCGCGATTCGGCCAGGGCACACCGGAGGGCGAAAGCCTCGAGGCTGTGATCCTGGATCCGGACGATGAGACACGCGTCGAGGAATTCGCGCGATACCTGGCCGCCGCCATGGCACAGGATCCGGAATTCGCCGAGCGGACACTCGCAGCCTGGCGCGGCGCGACCGCGAGCGGATCGGCAGACGGGGCCGCAGTGGTCAACAACTTCAGTGGTCAGGCCGACCAGGTGGTCCAGGCCCGGAACATAAGTGGAGGCGTCAGGTTCTGATTTCTCCGGAATGGTGGGAGCTGCCCCGAGTCCGCCGTGGAGGTTTCTCCGGCGGACTCACGCCACCCCGGCGGGGGCGACCCGCTCATAGCTGCTCCGCAGCCCGCACGCGGAGCAGCTATGCCACCGTTGACGGCTTACGGGCGACGCCGCCGATCATGGTGTAGTAGCTGTCCTTCTGCTCGGCTTCGGCCTCGGCGGCCGGGCGCCAGTCGGAGAGCGCTACCAGTCCGGGCGGAACCAGTTCGAAGTCGCCCAGGTAGGTCATGATTTCGTTGCGGCGGCGCCAGCGGCCGGTGCCCAGGGTCTCGTTGAAGACGCGTTCGGCGTCCTGCACCTTGACCGAGACGTCGGGATGCTCCTCGGCCGGGTCCCAGAAGTGGATCATCGCCACGTGGCTGCCGGGCGGCAGGGCGCTGCGCAGCGTGGCGGAGATGCCGGCCGGGTCCTCGTCGTCGTGCAGGTGGTGCAGGATGGACAGCATCAGCAGCCCGATCGGCTGGCTGAAGTCAAGATATTGCCGTACGACCGGGTGGTTGAGGATCACCTCGGGCTCGCGGATGTCGGCCTGGATGACGGTCGTGGTCTGCTCGTCGGCCAGCAGGGCGCGGCCGTGCGCGAGCACCATCGGGTCGTTGTCGACATAGACCACCCGGGCCGTCGGGTCGATCTCGTGCGCCACCTGGTGCACGTTGGTCTGGGTGGGCAGACCCGAGCCGATGTCCAGGAACTGGCGGATGCCGGCGTCGGCGGCGAGATAGCGTACGACCCTGCGCAGGAACGCCCGGCAGGCGCGACCCGCCTCCTGCGCGTCGGGCATGATCTCCATCGCGCGTTCCGCCGCCATCCGGTCGATCGCAAAGTGGTCCTTGCCACCAACCATGAAGTCATAGACCCGCGCAATATTTGGCTTCGAGACGTCGATGCCCGGCGGCGCCACTTCGTCGTAGACCACTCGACGTCCCTCCCGTGTAGACCTTGGTGCGCGACTGCCCCGGGAGCCTAATGGAAGGTTTCACATCCGTCGACATTCGGTAGTCGTTCTCTGCCTTCAAAGCCTGTCAAGCCCGACATTTCGCGGCTTCCCGTAGACGCCGCTTGTTAGCGTCGGTGCGGTGACCGGACGCCCCCGGCGACCCCACGGCGGCGGAAACCCGCCGCGGCCCACCACTGTGGCCCAGGCCCAGCAGACAACCGCCCAGGTCGCGCACGCCGGCCGGGCAAGCGGCACAGCCTCCGCCCCGCCAGCCCCTTCGTCGCAGACCGGCGGCGCCGCCCTGGCGGCAATCATGGATCGGTACGAACGGCTGGGCGACGAGCCGCCGAGGTTCAACATCGCGCGGAACGACGACGCCTACAAAGCGTATGGCGCACACACCATCGATAGGCACAGCCCCGACCTGCCGCTGCCTCGCGATCCGACCTCGAAGACCATCGAGGGCCGTGTTTATGCCGATAAAGGGTGGAAAGATGCGGTGAATCGTTCGTATCGGTGGACTGATCCATCGACGATGAATCGTGAGATCAACGAATACGTCCGGCAGAACTGGGAGACCATCCGTGGCGATCTGGCGCTCAGCGGGTTCCACGAGGGCACCTTCGACGCCGGCCATCGCGTCGGTGAGGGCTACTACAACAAAGGCATGTGGGGCGCCGGGCCGCGCCAGGCGGAATACGGCGAGACCAGCCAGGTCGTGGTTCGTGTCCGGCTCGTGCCGGACTCGGACCCGCCGGAGCCCTTCATCGTGAGCGCCTTCCCGGGGCTACTGTAGGGGCATGGACGACCCGCGCCTGCCCGAACCGCTCCGTGCGCGTATCGCGGAGTTGGAGGCGCGACCGGCTCTCGAAAAAGTGCGTCACTTTCTGCGCGGTTACGTCGCGGATTCGGACGGTCTGGACGAGATTCGGGACGAGGTTCGGCGCAGCGCGCAGACCAGCACGCATTTTCTCCGGCTGGATCTGGCCGCGTTCGAGTCGGTTCTGGCCGAGACGCACTCTCCGGGCACGTTGCTACGGCTCGTCGAGGGCGACGGTAACCGCGGGCTCGACGACTCGACGGATGCCGGCGCCGCCGCTTATCTGGGGGCGCTCGCTGATCTCCTTCGCGAGGTGATCGGCGAGTAGCGGCGCCGGCGCGTCGGACCGGTCAGGACGACGAGGAGAAGGCTGCGTCGAAGGCTGCCGACGGGGCGTCGAACGCCATCCGCCGCACGAACTGGAGGGCCTCGGGCGCGCCCACCAGGCGGTCCATGCCGGCGTCCTCCCACTCGATGGAGATGGGGCCGTCGTAGCCGATCGCGTTCAGCGCCCGGAAGCAGTCCTCCCACGGCACGTCGCCGTGGCCGGTGGAGACGAAGTCCCAGCCCCGGCGCAGGTCGGCCCACGGCAGGTGGGAGCTCAGCCGGCCGCGGCGGCCGTCGCCGGTGCGGACCTTCGCGTCCTTGCAGTCGACGTGGTAGATGCGGTCGCGGAACTCCAGGATGAAGTTGACCGGGTCCAGGTCCTGCCAGACGAAGTGGGACGGGTCCCAGTTCAGGCCGAAGGCCGGGCGGTCGCCGATCGCCTCCAGGGTGCGGCGGGTGGTCCAGTAGTCGTACGCGATCTCCGACGGGTGGACCTCGTGGGCGAAGCGGATGCCTTCGGCGTCGTAGACGTCGAGGATCGGGTTCCAGCGGTCGGCGAAGTCCTGGTAGCCGCGGTCGATCATGGCCTGGGAGGCGGGCGGGAACATCGCCACCGTGTGCCAGATCGACGAGCCGGTGAAGCCGACGACCGTCTTCACCCCCAGGCGGGCGGCGGCTCGGGCGGTGTCCTTCATGCGTTCGGCGGCCCGCTGGCGTACCCCCTCCGGATCGCCGTCACCCCAGATCGCGGCGGGCAGGATGTCCTGGTGCCGCTCGTCGATCGGGTGGTCGCAGACCGCCTGGCCGACCAGGTGGTTGGAGATCGCGTACACCTTGAGGTTGTGCTTTTCCAGGGTCTCGCGTTTGCGATCGATGTACCCGGGTTCGGACAGCGCCCGGTCGACCTCGAAGTGGTCACCCCAGCAGGCGATCTCCAGGCCGTCGTAACCCCACTCGGACGCCAGCCGGCACATCTCGTCGAAGGGCAGGTCGGCCCACTGGCCGGTGAACAGGGTGATGGGTCGAGCCATCTCAGTAACTCCCTCAACGCAGGCAAAAAGGGCGGCTGGCGAGGGATGACCGGCCTGGATGTGAAAACGACGAGCGGAATCCGTGACTGCGGCCGGGCTTGCGCCGCCCGGCACGGGTCGCCTCCGACTCTAGTCGCGGATCACCGCGCGGGACAGGGCTCGTTCTCCGGCGCGAGGCCGAGGGCGGCCAATTCGGCGAGGAGGTACGCGACGTCGCCGGTCACCTGCTCGGGCGTCGGGTCCGGGCCGCGGGACAGCAGCGTGAGGTATTCGGTGAGCGGCCCGCCGGCGCCGAACACCTGCCGCAGTCCGGCCCGCCACGCCTCGGTGGTGGCACCGGGTACGGCCGCGACGCGGACCTCGATGATGCCCAGTCCGGCATCGGTGATCGACTCAATGCCGGCCGCCGGGTCGGACCAGGTGCGCGCCACGTGGCCCAGGTCGAGGCAGACGCCGAGGCGCTCCTTGTCGATCCGGGTCATGGCCGCCACGGTCTGCTCGGCGGTGTCCAGCACGAAGCCGGGCGCGGGCTGGAAGCCGACCCGCACCGCCCGGCCGTTCTGCCAGGCCAGGTCGGCCAGCCCGGCGGACAACCGGCGCAGGATGCCGATGCCGGCCTTGTCGGAGGCCTCGGCCCAGCCCTCGCGCTGCCCCAGCCCGATGGTGTTGACCGCGCCGCGGACCGCCTCCTCGTCGAGCAGGTCGAGCAGGATGCGGGCCAGATCGAGCGTGTACTCGCGCCGGGCCGGATCGGTCCAGTCGGGATCGGTCCAGTCGGGATCGGTCCAGTCGGGATCGGTCCAGTCGGGGTCGGATTCCTCGCCGCCGCCCCCGGCGAAGGGCGCGCCGCTCAACGTGACGACCTCGAGCCGGCGGGCGTCGAGTTCGGCACGAAGCCGGGTACGGGCGCGGCTCTCGACGGCGAGGGCGGCGGCGAGTGCGGGGGGAAGCCAGAGGTTGACACCGAGCCGGTCGGCGCCGAGGCGGGCGCGGGCCGCGCCGTACGTGTCAAGTTGCGCGACCACGGCCGGTAGATTGCCCACCGGCTGTGCGGCGATCTCACAGCTGAGGTGCACGATCCGGCCGGAAGGATGTCTCAGCCGCATCAGAATCCTCCCCAGACCAGGGCACCGGTGCATCTGCACGTGCATCGGTACGTGCTTCTGCGTCCAGTATGGACCATGCAGCCACCTTTGCTCGACGCGTAGGCGGCAGTCTGTCCGGTTGCCATGACGCCTCCATCCGCGGGTTTATCTGCCCTCGGATACGAGCGTCATGCGCTCACAGGATCAGCGGCGTACCTACCGTGCGACGCGGTGAAGTGGGCGTACATGATCGAGGCGCCCGCCGATGATCGACAGGCGCCGATACGCTTGGGCGTGGTGACCTGCCGGTGAAAGGGTGTGGAGGCGGGCTGGCACCCTCGACGAGGGGTCCCTCAATGTGCACGATGTGCACCTTCGGACATGCACGCAACGATCAACCGTGCACCTGGGAGAGCCGCCGCAAGCCGGTCGACGCGGGGCGCAACCGCGCCGTCCCTCACCGGCTCGCGACGGAAACCCCGAGGGCTAAACCGGTTCGAAGACCGGCTCCACCTCCGTCCACAACGACGATTCGGCCGACTTGGATACCGCGTCCAGCACCAGCTGCACCTGGAGTGCGTCCGAGAAGGACGGTGCCGGATCGGCGCCGGTGGCGATCGCCTCGATCAGGTCGCGCATCTCGTGGGTGAACGAGTGCTCGTACCCGATCAGGTGCCCGGGCGGCCACCACGCGTCCATGTAGGGGTGGTCCGGCTCGGTCACCAGGATGCGGGTGAAACCCTGTTCGGCGGCCGGCCGGGTGGCGTCGTAGAACTGGAGTTCGTTCATCCGCTCGAACTCGAAGACCAGCGATCCGAGCGATCCGTTGAGCTCGACCCGCAGTCCGTTCTTGCGCCCGGTGGCAAACCTGGTGGCCTCGTACGTGGCCACCGCTCCCCCGTCCAGGCGAGCCAGGAACAGCGCGGCATCGTCCACCGTGACCTCACCGCGCGCCGACGCGTCCCCGGACGCGGACAGCCCGGACGAGGCCGCCGGCAACGGCCGCGACTTCACGAACGTCTCGGTCAGCGCCGAGACCGACCGGATCGACTGCCCGGTCACGTACTGGGTCAGGTCGATGATGTGCGCGCCGATGTCGCCCAGCGCACCGGAGCCGGCCACCTCCTTGCGCAGCCGCCAGACCAGCGGGAACTCCGGATCGACGATCCAGTCCTGCAGGTACGCGGCGCGCACGTGCCGGATGGTGCCGATCTGACCGGCCGCCACCATCTGCCGCATCAGCGCCACGGCCGGCACCCGCCGGTAGTTGAAGCCGCACATCGAGCGGATTCCCCGAGCCTGCGCGGCGGCCGCGGCGACCGCCATCTCGCGCGCCTCGGCCACCGTGTTGGCCAACGGTTTCTCGCACATCACGTGCTTGCCGGCGGCCAGTGCCGCCAGCGCGATCTCGGCGTGGGTGTCACCGGGCGTGCAGATGTCGATCAGGTCGACGTCGTCCCGCGCGATCACCTCGCGCCAGTCGGTGGAATAGGACTCCCAGCCGAGCTTGGCGGCGGCGGCCGACACCGCTGGCGTCGACCGCCCGCACACCACCGTCATCCGTGCCGGCAGCGGCAGGTCGAATGCGTGGTTGACGGTGCGCCACGCCACCGAGTGCGCGGCCCCCATGAACGCGTAGCCGACCATGCCGACCCGCAGCTGTTCCGACATGACTAACTCCCTAGAACCCCAGCTTGGCGTACTTCGCCGCGTTTTCCTTGGTGATCGTCTCGGAGGCCAGCATGATCTCCTTGGGCACCTGGAGCTCGACCAGGTCGCTCATCCCCTTGCCCTGGCCGATCAGCCGGGCCAGCGAGATCGCCGAGGAGGCCATCGACGGGCTGTAGGTGACCGTCGCCTTGAGCACGCTGTCGTCCTTGGCGATCGCGTCGATGGCCGCCTTGGACCCGGCGCCGCCGACCATGAAGAACTCGCTACGGTTGGCCTGCTTGATCGCGGCCAGCACGCCGATGCCCTGGTCGTCGTCGTGGTTCCAGAGGGCGTCCATCTTGGGCAGGGCCTGCAGCAGCGAGGTGGCGGCGGCCTGGCCGGTGTCGGCCGTGAACTCGGCCGGGCGCCGGTTGGCGACCTTGAACCCGTACACCGCCAGCGCGGCGTTGAAGCCCTGCGTGCGCTCCTGGGTGAGCTCCAGCGAGTCGATGCCGGGGATCTCCCCGATGATCGGGTTGCTGGCGCCCTTGGCCTTGAGCTGCTCGCCGATGTACATGCCGGCGGCCAGCCCCATGCCGTAGTTGTCGCCCTTGATCTGCAACCGGTACGCGGCCGCGGAGGGGAACGCCCGGTCCAGGTTGACCACCGGGATGCCGGCCCGCATTGCCTCCAGACCGGTCGCGTTCAGCTCCTTACCGTCGTGCGGGAGCATCACGATCACGTTGGGCTTCTGCGATATCAGGGTGGCCAGCGCGGCCCGCTGGGCGGCCGCGTCCGCGCCCGCCTCGACGGAACGCAGCTCCACGTCGGAGTACGCCTGGGCCTGCGCCTTGGCGTTGGCGGTGATGGCCGCGATCCAGCCGTGGTCGGCGGCCGGCGCGGAGAAGCCGATGACGACCTTGGTGCCGGGCTGTGCGTTGGCGTTGGTGTCGTCGCCGGTCTTCACCTGCGCGTCATTCTCGGGGGTGTTGCTGGTGCATGCGGTGAGCAGGGCGCCGGCACCGACGGCCGCCCCACCGAACAGAATTCGCCTACGGGACAAAGCGGACATGATTCCTCCCAAGGGGACACCCGGAGAGCCGATCCGTACTCCGGAGTCAGCGCTTCAGGAGATGGGTGAGCGAACGGAATCGGAACTGCTGGATCAGAACCGCGGCGACGATGATGCCGCCCTTGACCATGTTCTGGACCTCGGTCGAGAGGTTGTTGATCGCGAAAAGGTTGGTGATGGTGGAGAACACCAGCACCCCGAAAAGGGCTCCGATGATGGTGCCGCGACCGCCGCTGAGCAGCGTGCCGCCGATGATCGCCGCAGCGATCGCGTCGAGTTCGTACAGGTTCGCCATGGCGGCCTGTGCGCTGGTGGCCTGCGAGGTCAGCATGATCGCGGCGATGCCGCAGCAGAGACCGGACAGGGCATAGAGAAGTACGGTGTGCAGCTTGACGTTGATGCCGGCCAGCCGGGCCGCCTCCGGGTTGCCGCCGACCGCCACCGTGCGCCGGCCGAAGGTGGTGCGGTTGAGCAGCACCCAGCCGGCCGCCACCACCAGGGCCAGCATCCACACCAGCAGCGGGATGCCCAGCAGCCGGGTGGTCGCGATGTTGTTGATGGTGTCGTTCGCCGAGACCTGGGTCTGCTTGCCGGAGATCTGCGCGGCCAGGCCGCGGGCCGACACCAGCATGGCGAGCGTGGCGATGAACGGGACCAGCCGGCCGTACGAGATCAGTGTGCCGTTGATCAGGCCGACCACGAGACCCACCACGAGGGCCGTGAAGATCATGCCGCCGGCCCCGTAACTCTGCGTGGCCAGCGTGGTGGCCCAGACCCCAGCCAGCGCGATGATCGCGCCCACCGACAGGTCGATGCCGCCGCCGATGATCACGAACGTCATGCCGACCGTGACCACGCCGATCGCCGACGCCTGCTGGAGGATCGTGAAGATGTTGTTCTTGACCCAGGTCGGGTCGCTGTAGAGGTCGGGCCGGGTGGCCGCACCGATGATCACCAGGATGATCAGGACGCCGACCAGGCCAAGGTTGCGCAGCACGCTCTCGTCGATGCCGCGCCTGCGCTCCGAGCGCACCTCGGGAGGCGCCGCTTCGGTGATCATGCTGGCTCCCCTTCCAACAACGACCCCGCCATCACGAGGTCGAGAACGGTGTCTTCGTCAAGCTCGTCGGCCGGCGCCTCGTGAATGAGGTGGCCCTCGCGCATCACCAGCACCCGGTCGGCCAGGCCGAGCACCTCGGGCACCTCGCTGGAGACCAGCAGCACGCCCACCCCGTCCGCGGCCAGCCCGTGGATCACCTGATAGAGCTCGGCCCGGGCACCCACGTCCACACCCCGGGTCGGCTCGTCGAGCAGCAGCAGCCGGGTCTTGCCGAGCAGCCAGCGCCCGACCACCACCTTTTGCTGGTTGCCGCCGGAGAGCGTGCGGGCCGGCCGGTCCACGTCCCGCGGCCGCAGTTCCAGCGAGTCGGCCGTGCGCAGCGCCGCGGCCCGCTCGTCCTTAGCCGCCGTGAAGCCGCCGCGGGCGAAGCCGGCGAACGACGCGAGCGTCATGTTCTTGTAGACCGGCTCGTCGAGCAGCAGCGCCTGGCTCTTACGCTCCTCGGGGGCCATCCCCATCCCGCGCGAGACGGCGGCACCCACGCCGGTGATCCGGTGCCCGTCCAGGGTGACCGTGCCGGCGTCGGCGGGCCGCGCTCCGAAGATCGTCTCGAGCAGTTCGGAACGGCCGGACCCGACCAGGCCGGCGATTCCCACAATCTCGCCGGGCGCGACGGTGAGGCTCGCGTCGGCGAACTCGCCGGCTCTGGTCAGGCCCTCGACGACCAGGATCGGGTCGGCGAGGTCCTTGGCGGTGCGCGGCGGGAAGACGTACTCGATGCTGCGGCCGGTCATCTTGCCGACCAGTTCCCGGGTCGGCGTGGTGCGGGCCGGCAGGTTGGCCGCCGTGGTGCGGCCGTCCTTGAGGACCGTCACCCGGTCGCCGATCTCGCGGATCTCGGCGAGCCGGTGCGAGATGTAGATGACCGCGATGCCCTGCGCCGTCAGCTCCCGGATGATCCGGAACAGGTTTTCCACCTCGTCATGAGCGAGCACCGCGCTGGGCTCGTCCATGACGATCAGCTTGGCGTCGTGCGAGAGGGCACGGGCCATGCTGACGATCTGCTTGCCGGCCGCCGGCAGGGTGCGCACCAACTGCCGGGCCGGGATCTCGGGGTGCCCGAGCCGGGCCAGGATCTCCCGGGTACGGCTCGCGGTGCTGGTCCGGCGCAGAAAGCCGAACCGGCTCTCCTCGTGGCCGAGGAACGCATTTTCCGCGATCGACAGGTCGTCGACCAGGTCGAGCTCCTGATAGATGGTGGCGATGCCGGCCCGCATCGCGGCCTGCGGCGTGGCCGGGGCGAACGGTTCGCCCTGCCAGGTGATCTCGCCGCCGTCCGCGTGGTGCACGCCGGCCAGCACCTTGATCAGCGTGGACTTGCCGGCGCCGTTCTGCCCCAGCAGGCAGTGCACCTCGCCGGCCGTCACCTCGAGTTGCACGCCGTCCAGCGCGCGCACACCCGGGAACGTCTTGACGACGTCCGTCAGCCTGAGCACCGGATCGGTCATGATGCCTGCTCGAAGGCCACGTCGCTGGCCAGCACGGCGGCGCCGGTGACGCCGGCCCGGCCGCCCAGCTCGGAGAGCACCACCGGCAGGTTTCCGGTGGCCAGCGGCAGCGAACGACGGTAGACCACGCTGCGGATCTCGGCGAGCAGTACGTGGCCGAGCTGCGCCAACCCGCCCCCGATGACGATCATCGACGGATTGGCGAAGGAGACCAGCGTGGCCAGTACCCCGCCGACCCGGCGACCGCCCTCGCGGATCAACCGGATGCAGGCCACGTCACCCTCGGCTGCGCCCTCGGCCACGTCCCGCGCGCTGAGCGACGCGGCACCGGGCGCGTCCGCGCCGGCCAGCCGTTCGGCCAGCGCCGGCGACTCGCCCGCCCGGGCCGCGGCCAGCGCGTCCCGGGCCAGTGCCGCGCCGCTGAACAGCGCTTCCAGGCACCCCGCGTTGCCGCACGAACAGACCGGTCCGTTCGCGTCGACCTGGATGTGCCCGATGTCCCCCGCGCAGCCGTCCACCCCCCGGTAGACGGTGCCGCCCAGGTGGATGCCGCAGCCGATGCCGGTCCCGATCTTGACGTACAGGAAGTCGTCGACCGAGTGCGCCACCCCGCCGTGCCGTTCGCCGATGGCCATGATGTTGACGTCGTTGTCCACCACGGCCGGGCACCCGTGCTCGCGGGCCAGCAGCTCACGCACCGGGTACCGGTCCCAGCCCGGCATGATCGGCGGCGACACCGGCACCCCGTCGCGGAAGCTGACCGGACCCGGCACGCCGATGCCGACCGCGTCCAGCCGCTCGTAAACGCCGTCGGTGCGCGCCTTGGCCAGCAACTCGTTGACCCGCTGCACGATCGCCTTGGGCCCGGAGCGGATGTCGGCCGGCTCGCAGTAGGCGGCCAGCGGCTCCAGCCGGCCGTTGACCACCTCGATGTCGATCGAGCTGGCGCCGAGGTCGACCGCCGCGAACCGCAGCCGCGGGTGGATCTCGACGAGCGTGGACCGCCGTCCGCCGCGCGAGGCCGCCATCCCCGCCTCGGCGATCAGATCACCGGCGACGAGACGTTCCACCTCGGCGAGCAGACGCGGCCGGGTGAGCTCGAGCCGGTCGCCCAGCTCGGCGCGGGACACCGGCCCTTCATCCCGCAGCAGGCGCAGGATGCGCAGGTGGGGAGCGTCAGACAAGTGCACGGATACCTCACAGGGCCCCTGGTGTTGTGCCCGTCACACTAAGGTCATTCCGCCGCGAGAGTCCATACCTTCTTGAAGATCTCTACAAACTTTTGTCTCCGGACGAAAAAGTTGGCACGGCAAAGAGCATTTGATCAAGCCGTACGCGCGACGCGCCGACCGGCACGACCGGCCAGGTTAGGAACGCCGAACTGCGGGGCATCTCACGAACGGTGCTGTTTCCGCAGTTGACGGCATGAAGGACGCAATGCGGAACGCCGCAGCAGCACGTCGATCGGCCCGGAAGGAACCGCGATGAAGCTTCGCCCCAAGCCCGACGAGGAATCCCGCTCAGGCGCGTCCGACTCACCCGAAGCCGCGAGCGCCCGGGACAAGGGAGCAAAGGACTACGACGTCGCCGCCGCGGCGACCACCAGGACCGGCGAGGACCAGGACCAGGATCTCTCCGCCGTGCCGCCGTCGGCCGGGCCGGACAGCCCCACGGAGCTGAAGGCCAAGGGCATCTTCGCCGCGGTGCGCCGGACGTTCAAGCAGTTCTCCGAGGACAACATCTCGGACTGGGCGGCCGCCCTGACCTACTACGGCGTGCTGTCGATCTTCCCCGGCGCCCTGGTGCTGGTCTCGATCCTCGGGCTGCTGAGCGACGACGGCCGGAAGACCGTCGAGGACACCGTCAACGAGTTGGTCAGCAACCGGGAGATGCAGGAACTGGTCGGCACGGTGCTGGGCCAGGTCGGCGACTCGGGCGCGGCCAGCTTCACCGCCATCTTCGGTATCGCCCTGGCATTCTGGTCGGCGTCCGGCTACATCGCCGCGTTCATGCGCGCCTCCAACGCCGTCTACGACGTGCCGGAGGGCCGCCCGGTCTGGAAGACCCTGCCGATCCGGGTCGGCGTCACCGCGGTGATCGGCCTCATGCTGATCATCTCGGCGTTCATCGTGGTCTTCACCGGCTCGCTGGCCGAGACGGTCGGCCAGCGGCTCGGCTTCGGCGGCGTGGCCGTCACGGTCTGGGACATCGCCAAGTGGCCCGTCCTGATCATGCTGGTCAGCCTGATGTTCGCGATCCTCTACTGGGCCTCACCGAACGCGAAGACCGGCGGTTTCCGCTGGGTCAGCCCCGGCGGCATCTTCGCCGTCGTGCTGTGGATGGTGGCGTCCGTCGCGTTCGCGATCTACCTGGGCAACTTCGCCAACTACGACAAGACCTACGGCACCCTGGGCGGCGTCATCGCGTTCCTGGTCTGGTTGTGGATCTCCAACATCGCCATCCTGCTGGGTGCCGAGCTGGACGCCGAACTGGAACGCGGCCGAGCGATCGCAGCCGGCCACGACCCAGACGACGAGCCGTTCCTGGAATTGCGCGACGACCGCAAAATCAAGAAGGGCACCGACAAGGGCCTCTCCACCAACTAAAGATCGAGCACCAGACGCGGGCAGGCGCCCGGGACACGCACAGCATCATCGTCCCGCCGCCTGCCCGCTCGCTGTGCTCCCCCGGCGACCGCACGCTCCACCCCGACACCCGACGGCCGCAGGCTCCGTCCCGCCGGCCGCGCGCGACTCGGTTCGGTTGACGGCGACGGGCGGCGGGGGCGAGCGGCGGTCACTACTTGCATAGGAGTTTTTCCATGCGGTGGGCGGCTACAGCCAGGCTGGCTGCCAGGACGGCCAGTAAGTAGAGGACGTCCAGTAGCTGGAGCCAGCCTGCTGAGCCCAAGGTCAGGGCTCGGGTCAGGTCTACCGCTCGGTAGAGAGGGGTTGCCTCGATCAGCCAGCGGAACCACGTGGGGTAGGCGGTGGCGGGGACGAAAGTGCCGGAGAAGAGGAGTAGGGCGAACTGGGCTGAGGCGATCAGGTCGAAGTCCTGCCAGCTGCGGATCAGGGTGGAGATGGCCATGCCGAGCGCGCCGAAGGTGAATCCGACCAGGACTGATGCGGCCAAGGCCGGGGCGGCCCGAGAGACCGTGGTCAGGTCCATGGCGACCATGACGGCTACGAACGCCACCGCGTACACCGTGCCTCGGACCATGGCCCAGGCCAGTTCGCCCAGGGCTATTTCGATGGGGCGCACCGGCGTGGCGAGGATGCCGTCGTACAGCCTCATGAATTTCATCTTGCCGAAGAAGTTGAAGGTGGTCTCGTTGAGGGCGCCGGCCATCGCGGCGGCGGCGAGCATCGCGGGAGCCACGAACTCGGCGTAGCCGACCACCTGGCCGCCGGGGAGGGTGACGGTGTTGATCAGGGCGCCTACGCCCACGCCGATCGAGAACAGGTAGAGCAGCGGCTCGAGGCAGCCGGAGAGCAGGACGAACCAGTACATCGAGCGCAGGGCCGCGACGTTGCGCTCGGTGACCGATCCCGCCCGGCGCAGGGTGCCGTCGGCCGGCCTCAGGCGGGGCAGCAGCAGGCGGGACAGCAGCAGCGACACCATGTCAGATCACCAGCCGTCGGCGGAAGCGGCGGTGTGCCAGCCAGAAGCCGGCGGCGCACCAGAGCAGCAGGTAGAGGACGTGTCCCAGGCCGGCGAGTCCGGGCAGCTGGCCCAGCATCGCGGCACGGCTCAGGTCGACGCCGTGCCACAGCGGGAGGGCGTACGCGACCCAGCGCAGCACCACCGGCAGCAACTCGATCGGGAAGAAGACGCCGGAGAACAGCGACATGGGCAGCACCGCGAGGCGCATCAGAACGGCCAGGTAGCTGTCGCTGGGGACGCTGGCCGTGTATGCGATTGTCGGAGCGGCCACGGCCAGCCCGACCAGCGTCGACACCACCAGCGTCACCGGGGACCACCACGACTGCGCGGCGCCGAACAGGGCGGCCACCACCAGGAACGCGGCGGCGCTCTGCAGCACGCGGAACAGCATGAAGCCCAGGTGGCCGCCGAGGATGTCGGCGACCCGCAGCGGGGCGGCGGCCTGGGCGAAGTAGACCTTCATCCACTCGAAGTAGCTCATCACCGGCCAGGTGGCCTCGCCGATCGCGGTCTGCATCGCGGTAGAGGCGATCAGGCCGGGGACGATCCACTCCAGATAGGACACGCCCTCGACGCCGCCGGGCACCAGGGTGCCGACGCCAACCCCGAAACCGAGCATGGTCAACAGGGGGATGACCAGCGTGGACAGTGCGCTGGAGCGCCACGTGCGGCGGTAGTTGACCAGGTGGTACTCGAGGACGTACACGCTCGCGGTCATCCGAACACCCCACTCGCTCGCGTTGTCTGCCGCGTCACACCTGAGCTACCGTTAAGCACGGACTTCCGGGCTGGGCTTCCTTCCGAGTCGGTTGCCTCGGTCCCGGTGTCCGTAACCCGAGACAGGTCCACCACTGGCTTGTCACCGCCTCGGCCCCGGGCACGTCCCGGGGCCGAGGTATGTCCGGGCAAGATATGTCCGGGCAAGATATGTCCGGGCCCGTCACCAGTGCGCATCAGTCCACCAGCGTCCGGCCGGTGAGATGCAGGAACACGTCTTCGAGACTGCTGCGCCGGACCAGCACGCTGGCCGGGCTGAGCGACCGCCGGTGCACCTCGGCCACTGCGGAGTCGCCGTCCGCCACGTAGAGCAGGATGCGGTCGGGCAGCACCTCGAGCCGGTCGCCCAGGCCGGCGAGCTTCTCCGCGTACGCTTGCTGGCTCTCGGCGGCGAATCGCAGCTCGACCACCTCGCGGGTGGAATGCTGCTCGATCAGCGCCCGCGGCGAGCCCTCGGCCACGATGCGCCCGCCGTCCATCACCACGAGCCGGTCGCACAACTGCTCGGCCTCGTCCATGTAGTGCGTGGTGAGCACCAGCGTGACGCCCTGCTGTTTGAGCCGGAACAGCCGCTCCCACACCAGGTGGCGGGCCTGCGGGTCGAGGCCCGTGGTGGGCTCGTCGAGCAGCACGATCTCGGGCTCGTTGACCAGCGAGCGGGCGATGGTCAGCCGCCGTTTCATGCCGCCGGACAGCGGCTCGACCTTGCTGTCGGCCCGCTCGGCGAGCTGCACGAACTCGAGCAACTCGTCGGCCCGGCTGCGGGCCACCCGGCGCGGGATGCCGAAGAATCGCGCGTACGTGGTCAGGTTTTCCCGGACGGTCAGCTCGATGTCGAGGTTGTCGAGCTGGGGGCAGACGCCGAGCTTGGCCCGGATGCGCGGGCCGTCGCGGCGCGGGTCGAGCCCGAGGATCTCCAGCACCCCGTCGCTGGGCGGCGACACACACCCGATCATGCGCATGGTCGAGCTCTTGCCGGCACCGTTCGGCCCGAGGAAGCCGAACGCCTCGCCGCGCCGCACGTCGACGTCGATGCCGTCGACCGCGGTGAAAGCGCCGAACCGCTTGACGAGACCGCGCGCGTGAATCAGTTCCACGGGACGACCATAGAGAAGGGGTACGACAGAATCAGTCGACCGGCATGGTGGCACTCCGCGCGGCCGACACCAGCTCGTCGGTCAGCTCGGTCACCGTCGACAGCTGCACCGGCGTACCCGCGTCGTAGCGGACCGCCCAGCTCAAGCCGTTCCGCCCGCTCACCCGGCGGCCCACCACGCGCACCCCGCCCGCGGTCAGCGGATGGTGCGTCGTGTATCCCACCGACCGGGTCACCCGGGTGCGCACCTGATCGGGCAGCTCCCCCGGCTCGAGCAGCAGGAACACCGCGATCGGCCCGTCCACGAGAACGGTGTACTCCGGGCGCTCCTCGGCGATCTCGGCCGGCGTGATCCGCAGCTCGCGACCCGACCAGGCCGCCTTGTGGATCTCATGCCAGCCGAGACGCTTACCCTCGGGAAGCCACAGGCCCTGATTGGTCGCCACCAGCGCCTTGTCGTCGTCGACCGGCGCCCACGCCACCACCCGCTCGTCGGGGGCCAGCGCGGGCCGCAGCGCCGCCGGAAGCTTCGGCTTACGTCGAAGGAAGTTCACAGTCCACCTGCCGCCTGATCGCGCAACGCGCGCGCCTGCTGTTCGAGCGAGAAGAGCTCCCCGGCCAAGGCCAGGTATTCATCCTTGTGTGCCACCGGGTTGAGCCGCTGCACCTTCGACTTCAACTCACGAATACGGGTGGTCACCGAACCCACCTGCAGCCGGGCCAGGGTGACCTGCACATACCGCGGATCGACCACGCCGTCGACCCGCAGCGGTTCCACCGACAGCTCGGAGATCAGCCCCTTGCCGGCCAGGTCGGCGCACACGTCGCGGACCTTCTCGATCCAGACCACGCCGCCGGCCGACGCCGACGACGCGCCACCCGCCTCGCCGATCGCGGCCCGGATCGCCTGGTAGACCGGCGAGCCGTAGTTTTCCGGGCCGACCACGTCGAACATCGGACCGGCCAGCACCGGTTCCTGCAAGGCCAGCTTGAGCGACTCGCGCTCGACCAGCCGCTGCGGCGCCTCGGCCGCCTGGCGCGCGGCCGGACGGGCGCCGCCGCTGTCGCCGCGCAGCGCCGAGTTGACGGCCCGCTGCACCGGCTCGAGGTCCATCCCGAGGTCACCGGCGAGCTTCCGGGCGTACTCGGGCCGCTTCTCCCTGTCTTTGATCTTGGCGACCAGGGGTGCGGCGCGGCGCATCGCCTCGACCCGGCCCTCGACCGTGTCGAGATCGAAACGCGCAATCGTGTGCCGCAACGCGAAGTCGACCAGCGGCTCCCGGCCGGCGATCATGTCACGGACCGCCAGATCGCCCCTGGCCAGGCGCAGCTCGCAGGGGTCCATGTTGTCCGGGCTGACCGCGATGAAGGTGCGCCCGACGAAGCGCTGATCCTCCTCGAACGCCCGCAGCGCCGCCTTCTGCCCCGCCGCGTCCCCGTCGAACGTGTAGATGATCTCGCCGGTGAAGCTGTCGCTGTCCATCAGCAGGCGCCGCAGCACCCCGATGTGATCGATGCCGAACGCCGTGCCACACGTCGCCACCGCGGTCGGCTCGCCCGCCTCGTGACACGCCATCACGTCGGTGTAGCCCTCGACGATCACCGCCCGGCCGCGTTTCGCGATCTCCCGTTTGGCCAGGTCGATCCCGTACAGCACATGGGATTTCTTGTAGATCGGGGTTTCCGGCGTGTTCAGGTATTTCGGCCCGTCGTCCTCGTCGAACAGCTTGCGCGCGCCGAACCCGATCACGTCGCCGGTCAGGTCCTTGATCGGCCACAGCAGCCGGGCCCGGAACCGGTCGATGATCGAGCCCGACCGGGCCGGCTTGGTGAGGCCCGCGGTGTTCAGTTCCTCGGCCGTGAACCCCTTTTGCCGCAGGTGCTTGGCCAGGGTGTCCCAGTTGTCCGGGGCGAAGCCGCACCCGTACCGCTGCGCCGCCTCGCGCCCGAACCCGCGCTGCGCGAGGAACTCGCGGGCCTTGCGCGCGCCCGGCGTGGCGAGCTGGTCGCGGTAGAACTCGGCGGCCTCGGTGTGCGCCGCGAGCAGGCGCTGCCGCTGCCCGGCCTGCGGACGGGGCACGCTGGGCGAGTTGTCGGTCTCGTACCGGAGCTGGATGCCGGCCCGCGAGGCGAGCCGCTCAATCGACTCGATGAACGACAGGTGCTCCGCGTCCATCAGGAATTTGATGGCGTCCCCACCCTGGCCACAGCCGTGGCAGTAGAACACGTTGCGGGCCGGTGCCACCGTGAAGGACGGCGTCTTCTCGTCGTGGAAGGGGCACAGACCCTTCAGGTTGCCGCCGCCCGCCGGGCGCAGCGTCACCGACTCGCCGATGATGTCGGCTATCGACGTCCGGTCCCGGACCAGCGCGATGTCCTCGTCCTTGACCCTGCCCGCCACGGCATACATCCTGCCTCGCGCTAGGTGCGGGCCGCCACCAGGGTCCGGTGCCACGCCATGGCCGCGGGATCGGTGAGCGAGGCCACCTGGTCGATCACCACCCGGAGTGCCGCCGCGTCAGTGTCGGCAGCCTCATAGAGGGGCCTGAAAACCGGGTCCAAAGCAGAGGGGGTACGCGACAGCGCCGCCACCAGCTCGATCAGGATGGTCCGCTGCTGTTCGTACCGCTCCCCCGCGGCCGGGGACCGCATCACGTACCGCAACGCTATGCCCTTGAGCAGGGCGCACTGGTTACGCACGGTGCGCGGCACGATGAGGTCGGCCTCGTACCGGCGCACCGGATCGGTCCCGTACCTGCTCTGCGTGGCACCCACCGCGGAGGCGACGAAGCGGCCGGTCAGGACACTGGTCATCCGCTTGAGGGTGACCTGGGCCGCAAAGGTGCCGTCGTAGTCGGCGACCGGGATCACGGCGGGGTCGGCCAGCAGCTGATCGAGGGCGGGCGCGAGCGCGTCGGGAGGCTCGTCGGAGTAGGTGGCGGCGACGTCGGCGCAGAGTTCGGCGCGTTCGGCCGGGTCGTCGAGCAGCGGGCGCAGCGACAGGTAGCCGCCGTGCACGCCGTCCTCGACGTCGTGCACCGAGTACGCCACGTCGTCGGCCCAGTCCATCACCTGGGCCTCCAGGCAGCGACGTTCGCCGAGGTGGGCCGGGCGGAACCAGTCGAAGACCGGGCGGTCGTCGGGGTACACACCGAACTTGCGGGCGCCGTTGCGGCGCGGCCACGGGTATTTGGAGCAGGCGTCGAGCGAGGCGCGGGTCAGGTTCAGACCGGCGCCGGGGACCTTGGCCTCGAGCCGGGTGAGCACCCGGAGGGTCTGCGCGTTGCCCTCGAAGCCGCCGCACTCCTCGGCGACCTGGTCGAGGGCGTGTTCGCCGTTGTGACCGAAGGGCGGGTGGCCGAGGTCGTGGGCCAGCCCGGCGACGTCCACCACGTCGGGGTCGCAGCCGAGGCGGGCGCCCATCTCGCGGGAGATCTGGGCGACCTCGATGGAGTGGGTGAGACGCGTACGCAGGAAATCGTCGGACCCTGCGGTGTGCACCTGA
This sequence comes from Paractinoplanes rishiriensis, assembly GCF_016862375.1. Lineage (GTDB taxonomy): Bacteria > Actinomycetota > Actinomycetes > Mycobacteriales > Micromonosporaceae > Actinoplanes > Actinoplanes rishiriensis. The sequence goes on from NZ_BOMV01000080.1 coordinate 58,872, forward strand.
GTCTTGGCCGCAAGCCGGCGGAAGCCGGCCGAGTGCAGGACCCGGGCCCGGTCCCGCTGGAACGGGGTGCGTCCGTAGCCGGAATCCTTCGCCGGTTCGCTTTGCCACCGTTGCGCGTCGAGCGCCGTCATGATCTCACCCTAAGCGCCTCGTCCCCGATGCCGATGTGTAAGCCGTGGAGTCCGTTTCGTCAGTCAGTCGTGGTCTGACCATCGTTGCCCGCCTGATGGTGATGGGCGCGGCGGGTCTGCTGTCGGTGGCCCTCGTGGTCGGGTTCGCCATCTATAGCTCGGCCGTGCAGGCCGAGGCGAACCGGGACATCGCCGCGGTGAGCGACGGCATGAGCAACCAGTGGAACGCCGACATGATGCACGATGCATTACGGGCGGACGTGATGGCCGCGCTCTACGCCCGGACCGGCGCGCAGCGGGAGGCCTACGCCGTCGAGGAGGTCGCCGAGCACGGCGAGGTGATGCTGGCCAAGTTCGACGCCGCCGCGAAACTGGCGCCCGAGTCGATGCGGGCCGAGTACGAGCAGGTCCGCCCGCGCGTGGTCGCGTACGCGGAAACCGCCGCCCAGGTCGTGCAGACCGCCGGGACCGACCACGCGAAGGCCGAGGCCGACCTGGACGGTTACCTGGCGATCTACTCCGAGTTGGAGGAGTCGATGGGCAGCCTGGACGACGGCATGCTCGCGGCCGTGCAGGCGGCGGCCGAGGAGGGCAACGAGTCGGCCGCCGAGAGCGACTGGATCATCTTCGTGGCCGGCCTGGTCGGCGGGCTGATCACGCTGGTGGCCGGGGTGCAGACGCTGCGGGCGATCCGGCGGCCGTTGCGCGAGATGCTGTACGGCCTGCGCGCGGTGGCCGGCTGCGACCTCACCGTGCAGGTGCCGGTGCTGCGGCGGGACGAGCTGGGCGAGATGGCCGGTTCGCTGAACGGCGCGATCGGGTCGATTCGCAGCACCGTGGCGGCGACCGCGAGCAGCGTCGGCACGCTCGCCCAGGCCAGCGGGGACCTGCGGCAACTGGCCGGTGAGCTGGACTCGTCGGCCGAGCAGACGACGTCGCAGGCGCGCGCCGCGGACGCCTCGGCACGGCACGTGTCCGGCGCGGTCAGCGACATGATGGCGGCCACCGACCAGCTGTCCTCGTCGATCCGGGAGATCGCCCGGCAGACCGCCTCGGCGACCGAAACGACAAACGAGGCAAATCAAAATGCAGCGCGTACGGCCGAGGCCGTCGAGAAGTTGAGCGAGGCCAGCCGGGAGGTCGGCGACATCGTCCAGCTGATCACCAACATCGCCGAGCAGACCAACCTGCTGGCCCTGAACGCGACCATCGAGGCGGCCCGGGCCGGCGAGATGGGCAAGGGCTTCGCGGTGGTGGCCACCGAGGTCAAGGACCTGGCCCAGGAGACCGCGCAGGCGACCGCGGACATCACCGCCAAGATCTCGGCGATCCAGGAGATGACCGGCAGCACGGCCGCAGCCATCGCGTCGATCACCGACGTGATCGGGCAGATCGACGAGGGGCAGCGGACCATCGCGTCGGCGATCGAGGAGCAGTCCGCGACCACCGACCTGATGTCCCGCAACGTCGGTGACGTGTCGGCGGCGGCCGCCGAGATCACCGGCACGGTCACGAACATCACCCGATCGACGGAGGCCACCGCCGAGGGCGCGAACACGACGCGGACCTCGGCGGAGCGGGTCAGTTCGGCGGCGGGCGAGATCGAGAGCCTGATCGGGCGGTTCCGCTACTGAGGCTTGGCGGCCGAAAGCACGCAGAACTCGTTGCCCTCCGGGTCGGCCAGGACCACCCAGCTGACGTCGTGCTGGCCGATGTCGGCCGGCCGGGCACCCATGTCCACCAGGCGTTCCACCTCGGCCTCCTGGTCGTCCGGGCGCAGATCGATGTGCAGGCGGTTCTTCACCGTCTTGGCGTCCGGGGCGGTCGCGAACAGGATGCCGGGAAGCTGGTCGGGTGCACGCCGGATCTCCACCTCGTCCGGCTTCTCGTACACCAGCACGTAGCCGAGCGCCTCCGCCCACCAGCGGCCCAGCCGGGCTGGGTCCTCGGCGTCGACGACGATCTGCTCCCAGGTGCTCGGCATATGGCCGCCTCCTTATCGAAAAGTGACGATCATGTTACGCGACAACGGCCCGATCCCCCGGGCCGGAACAGCGGACTAACCGTCCGACGACCACGCTCGATACCCACGAGGATACGAAGCGTGCCGGAGCGGTGGAAGTTCCGGCCCTGGAGTTCGGGAGCAAGTCGTGATTCCAGGATCACCGGCGACCGCTACGCTGCGGCGCCTGCTGACCGAGTTGGGCGAGACCGGCCGGACCGGTGCGCTGCACGTCGGCGGCACTCCGGGGGGCGTCGTCTATCTAGTGGCCGGCCGGATCTCCTACGCCGAGACGCCGGCCTGCCCGGGCATCGGCGAGCGGCTGATCGGCTCCGGCCGGCTGCACCCGGACGCCTGGGCCGCCGCGGTCGCCGAGGGCCGCGGCGCGCACCGGGTGGGCCGCCTGCTGCTGCGCGACGGCCACATCGGACAGAACGAGCTGACCCTGCGGGTGGTGGCCGCGATCGGTGACGCCACGTGGGAGCTGCTCCAGTCGTCGGACGCGCCGGTGCGCTTCGTACCCGGCGAGCGGCACTGGCTCGGCGACATCCAGCAGGTCGAACTCTCCTCGCCCGGCCATGTCGCGGCGCGCCGGCTGCGTCGCGTACCGGAGCGCTGGCGACGCCCGATGCCGGGCCGGTTTGCGGCCTGCCGACCATGACGCACATCCGGTGCGACTTCTCGCCGCACTGTCGCCGCAGGATGGCCCACGGTGACGGCGCGGAACGCTGGTGCACCGGCAAGGGAACAAGAAGCGCTGAGGAGAGATGTGCCCGGCGTCGATCACTGTTTGCAGGAGGCCATGGCGATTCCTGGCGCGGTCGGCGCCAGCATCGTCGACTACACCACGGGATTCCCGGTCGCCACGACGGGATCAGCACCGAACTCCGACCACGAGGCGGCGGCGGCCGGCACGGCGGATGTGATCCAGGCGGCGACGAGCCGTTCACTGTTCGTCTCGGCGGTGCCGCACGACCTGCTGGAAGACCTGATCATCACGACGGCGGGCGGCTATCACCTGCTCCGCCTCGTCCAGACCGACTTCGACAGCCGGCTGGTCCTCTACGTCTGGCTGGACCGGGTGCAGGGCAACCTCGCCGTGGCCCGGCGCCGGATGCAGAAGCTCGCCGACGAACTCGTCCTCACCTGAGAAGTTACGGAGCGCATGTGACCACCTCGACGACCGCCTCCCCGGCGAGCCTGCTCGCGCAGGTGGCCGGCGAGCGGCAGACCGGAGCGCTGGTGGTCGGCGGCCACCCGGGCGGCACGGTCTACGTCCTCGAGGGACGGGTCATCTACGCCGAGTCGCCGGCCGCGCCCGGGGTGGGCGAGTTGCTCACCTCGTCCGGCCGGCTGGCCGGGCGCACCTGGCAGAACGCGCTGGACCGGGGCACCTCGACCGCTCGGGTGGGCCGGCTGCTGGTCGAGCAGGGCCACCTCACCCAGGGTGAGCTGGAGCTGTGCGTGCTGGGTGCGACGTACGACGCCGCGTACTTCGCGCTCGCACCGGCGTCGGCGCGGGTCGAGTTCCTCGACGAGGCGACGCACTGGCTGGGCCCGGTCGTCCACATCGACCCGGCCGCGATCGACCGCGAGGTCGCCCGCCGCCGCCGGCTGCTCGACGAGATCTTCCCGGACGCCCGGGTGGACACCGCGGTGGTCAGCCCGGCGCCCCGCCCGCCGCGGGAGCGGATCACGCTGACCGCCCTGCAGTGGGAGTTGCTGGTGCACGCCGACGGCCAGCGCACCCCCGCCGACCTGGCCCAACTGCTCGGAAAGGCCGGCTACGCGACCATCCAGGAGCTGCGGCGCCTGGCGGCGCTGGGGTTGCTGGAGCTTCCGGAGGTACGCGCCGACGCGCCGGAGTTCGTGCGGCTCCCCCGGGCCCGCGGCCAGGCCGTGGACGCCCGCCGTCCGGTGGTCCGGCCGGACGAGGCGCCGACCGTGCCCGTCGTCGCGGGCGCGGCACCGGAACGCCCGGTGGCCGCCGACGAGACCCCGGCCAACGGGACGGTGTACCGGCCACCCCGGCTGGCCCGCCGGAAACCCGGGGCCAAGCTGCCCAAAGAGGTCGCCGGCGAGGTACCGCCAGTACACCCGGGCACCGACGAAGTCCTGCTCAAACGTATCCGCACCGCATTGCGGGCCTTGCGGTGACGCGCGCACCCCCCGATGAGAAGGAGAGACCCGAGGATGACGGTGGATCCGGCGGTGCTCCAGGAGCTCGACCGCCTGCGTGGCAGAGTGCCGGAGCTGTCCGGCAGCGTGCTCGCCACCACCGACGGGCTGGTGGTCGCGCACGATGCGCACGGCATCGAGCCGGACGGGCTCGCCGCGCTGTCCGCCGCGCACCTCGCGCTCGCCCGCCGCTTCGCGCACGCGGTGAACCACGGCGAGCTGCGTGAGTCGGTGGTGGAGTGCGATCGCGGCTACATCACCACGTACAGCGTGGGCCCGAGCGCCCTGCTCACCCTCGTCACCTCGGGCGACGCCAACCTCGCCATGGTGCACCTGGAGGCACGGCGGTGCGTCCGCCGGCTCGTCAAGATCCTGGCGGTCGGCCCGAAACCGCAGGCCCGCCCCGAGATCCCCACCCAGTCCGGACCGCCCACGCCACTGGCCCGGCGTACGCCCATGGCCACCCTGCCCAACAACGCTCGCCGGCGGCAAGCCGCGGGCTGAGCCCCGGAAATCAGCGGCATCCGCCGCGACGACACGGTTCCGCCAGGCGGCGGACCGCCATCCCACCGCAACGGAGGACCATCCATGACCGACATGGACACCGCACTCAAGGAAATCATGGAGATCGACGGCGCCGTCGGTGTCGCCCTCGTGGACCACACGAGCGGCATGGCGCTGGGCACCGTCGGCGGCGGCAAGGAGCTCGACCTGACGGTCGCGGCCGCCGGCAACACCGACGTGGTACGCGCCAAGCTGCGCGCCATGGAGATGCTGAACATCTCCGAGAAGATCGAGGACATCCTCATCACGCTGGACAGCCAGTACCACATGATCCGCCCGCTGACCAGCCGCTCCGGCAAGGGCCTGTTCCTCTACCTGGCCCTGCGACGCGACCGCGCCAACCTGGCGATGGCCCGCCACCAGCTGAAGCGCATCGAAAACGACCTGGACGTCTGACCAGGCCACACCCGATGAGGCGGGGAGGGCCCGCACCGCCCTCCCCGCCCACCCGTGTCCCCTCCCACCGAACGAACGCGGGAGCTCAGGTGGTGGGCGCGGGGCTGGGCATCGCGACGGTTACCCCGGGGTGGGCTGCTCGCCGTTCGGTGCGGTGGTCAGCTGAAGTCGAAGCCGCCGGGGCGGTCGTTGCGGTCGGCGATGAGGCCGGCCAGGGTCGCCACGGCGATCTCGGCCGCCGTCCGGGAGCCGATGTTGAGGCCGACCGGGCGGTGCACCCGGGCGATCTGATCGTCGGGCACGCCGAGGGAGCGCAGGGCCGCCACGTGCGGTCCTTCCTTCTTGGGGTTGCCCACGATGCCCACCCACCGGGTCTGGGCCGCCAGCGCCGCCCGCAGCACCGTTCCGATCTCGGCGCGGTTGTGGTCGCTGAGCACCACGTCGGTGTCCGCATCGAGGTGCGCCGCCCCGAGATCGTGCACGAACAGGTCGCCGTGCGGGCGCGGCGTGCCCTGCAAGCGGGTCGCGTCCGGCTCCACCAGCACCGACTGGAAGCCGAGCTCGACCGCCAGCCGCAGCATCGCCTCGGCTATCGGCGACTCGAACACGACCACGAGCCGGCGCGGCCGGGAGCGTTTCTCCTCCGGATCAGCCATGGCGAGAACTCTGCCAGAGATCAGGCCGAGGCGCCCGCGGCCGCGGCGGCCTGGGCCTCCCACATGCTGATGACCACGCCGAGGACGAAGACCTGGAGGGCCGGGGCGAGGCCGGGGAGTTCGACGTCGACGTCGCCGCGCCAGAAGCTGGTCTTGCGGATGCTGCCCACCCGGGTGTCGCCGAGGACAAGTTCCTCCTCGTTGCCCCAGAACGAGCGGCGGCGGAAGTGGTAGGTCTGGCCGCCGGCCTCGACGGTCCAGCGTTTGCGGCCCACCCGGCTGGCCTCGGCGAGCACGGTGTCCGCGTCGTCGGTCATGGTGTATCTGGTGCCCCAGGCGTTGGAGCGGACCCGGAACTGCCGGCCGTCGAGCGTGAAGTCGCCGCCGCTGCGCCAGGCCGAGCCGTCCCACGTGGTGATCTCGCGGCCGCGGTCACTCACCAGGTACCGGCTCCGCCAGATGCTGATCTTGCGTGCCTCCATGATTTCAGCGTACGGAGAACCGGCAAGCGGGCCGGTTCGGTCGGCATGGCATCCTCGAAGGCGTGACTTCGCCCCTGATGCTCGGAAACCACGTGGTGCACCCGCCGGTCGTGCTCGCGCCGATGGCCGGGATCACCAACGTGGCGTTCCGGCGGCTGTGCCGCGAGCAGGGTGGCGGGGTCTACGTCTGCGAGATGATCACCACGCGCGCGCTGGTGGAGCGGATTCCCAAGACGCTCAAGATGATCGCGTTCGCCGAGGACGAGGACTTCCGCAGCCTGCAGCTGTACGGGGTCGACCCGGCGGTGACCGCGGCGGCGGTGCGGATGGTGGGCGAGGACGGCCTGGCCGACCACATCGACCTGAACTTCGGCTGCCCGGTGCCCAAGGTGACCCGGCGCGGCGGCGGTTCGGCACTTCCCTGGCGGCGCCGGCTGTTCGGGCAGATCGTGGGGCAGGCGGTGGCGGCCGCGCGACCGTTCGGCATCCCGGTGACGATCAAGATGCGCAAGGGCATCGACGACAACCATCTGACGTACGTCGAGGCCGGCCTGGCCGCGCAGGAGGCGGGAGTGGCCGCGGTGGCCCTGCACGCGCGCACCGCCGAGCAACGTTATTCGGGCCGTGCCGACTGGGACGCGATCGCCACCCTGAAACAGGCCCTGGACGTGCCGGTGCTGGGCAACGGCGACATCTGGGAGGGCTCGGACGCGCTGCGCATGGTCGAGCAGACCGGCTGCGACGGCGTCGTGGTGGGCCGCGGCTGCCTGGGCCGGCCGTGGCTGTTCGCCGACCTGGAGGCGGCGTTCACCCAGGGTGCCGGTTACCGGCCGGTGCTGCCGGCCCTCGGCGAGGTCGCCAAGATCATGTCTCGGCACGCCGAGCTGCTGGTCGACGCGCTCGGCGACGAGCGGCACGGCTGCGCCGACTTCCGCAAGCACGTGGCCTGGTATCTGAAGGGCTTCCCGGTCGGCGGCGACCTGCGCCGCAGCCTCGCGATGATCTCGTCGCTGGCCGAACTGGACGACCTGCTCGAGCTACTCGACCCGGGGGTGCCGTTCCCGGCCGAGGCGCTGGGCCAGCCGCGTGGCCGGGTCAACTCACCCGGCAGGGTCTCGCTGCCCTACGGCTGGTTGGACAGCCGGGACGACGAGACCGTGCCGGAGGGTGCCGAGTCCGACGACTCGGGCGGCTGAATCAGTAGGGCTGAATCAGTAGGGCTGAATCAGTAGGGCTGCGGATTCTTTTGGCCGCCGCCGAACGTCTCCAGCAGGATCTCGCGTTCGCCGTCGGTCAGGTTGGTGCTGATCAGCTTGCTGTGCAGGCCGAAGCCGTGGAAGCGCTCGCCCAGCCGGTCCAGGTTGCCGGCGTCGGTGACCAGGAACAGCGCGGACGTGCCCTCGGTGACCTCGGTGCGGATCCGCTCGAGTTCCTCCTTACGGATGCCGGAGTCCTCGGTGGCTTTGCTGAGCGCGCCCAGCCCGGCACCGACCGCACCACCGACCAGCGGAACCAGGAAGAGCGTGCCGCAGAGCAGGCCCCAGAGAGCACCCCAGCCGGCGCCACGCCACACCCCGTCGTGCCCGTGCAGCCGGGTCGGCTGGGACGCGCCCTCCGGCCAGATCACCGCCGCATGGTCGAGGATCTTGACGAGGCCCTCGGATTCGGCCCGGCGGAGTTGGTCGGTGGCACGTTCGGCGCCGTCGGCGCTGTCGAACTTCCACACCGTGAAGGTGGTCATGTCGGACTCCTCGGTGACGACTGAGTGCCATCGTCCGGATCGGCCGGGCCCGGCCCCTCATCCTTGGCGGGCGAATTCCGGCCGGGTGAGCGGGGGCCGGCGAGGAGCGCGGTCAGCAGCAACGGCAGGGCGCACATGGCGAACAGCACCGGCAGCGGCAGGGCCAGCGCGAACCAGGCGTACAGGCCGACCGCGAAGACCTCGGCGGCGAATCCGCTGACCGAGAGCACGGTGCTGCGGGCCCGGCCGGTGATCTCGTCCTGCAGGCGGGTCTCGGCCCGCACCATGCCGAATTGGAGCAGCCCGAACGCGGCCGACACGGCGACCATGCCGGCCAGCGGCGGCACCAGGGCGCCGGCCGCGAGCAGGGCGGCGGCCATGGCGGTGGCGACGGGCAGCAACACCGGGCGGGCCGCCGACTCCCGGCCGGCCAGCGAACTGCCGGCCGCCATGGCCAGCGCGGTCACGGCGTAGACCAGGGGCACCGCGACGGTCGGCGCACCCTTCTCCCGGGCGAGCAGCGGGAGGTATTCGTCCAGCGCGCTGAACCCGGGCAGCAGCGCGGCGATCGCCACGGCCCGCAGCACGCGCCGGTTGCGGGTGGCGTCGCGCACGCCGGAGCGCAGGAGCGCCAGGTAACCGCCGTCGCCGTCGTCGCCGCCCGGTGGCGTACGGCCAGACTCGGGAAGGCCGAGCGCGAGCAGCCCACCCAGGGTGACCGTCGCGATGCTCACGACGCCCACCAGCAGATAGCCGCCCGCCGCGAAGGCCGGCGTCGCGAGCAGCGTCGCGGCGAGCATGGCGAGGATCGCGACCGTGCCACCGCGACCGGCGATCCGGGCGTAGTCGGCGGACCGGCCCTCGGCGTCGAGTTCGTCGTAGAGCAGCGCCTCGAGCGACCCGGACGACAGCGAACCGCCCAGGCCCCAGAGCACGAAACCCAGCGCGAAGCCGGTGAACGTCGGCCAGATCAGCCACAGGGCGTAGCCGGCCGCGGTGAGGACCTCACCGATCGCGTAGAGGCGGCGGCGGGACCAGGCGTCGGCGAGCGCGCCCGAGGGCACCTCGAAGGCGAACGCCACCACCGACCAGATCGCGAACAGCGTGGAGATCTGCGCGGTGGAGAGACCGGCGTCGGCGAACAGCAGCGCGTAGACCGGGTAGAGGAGAACGCCCTCCGAGCAGGCCCGGACGGCGTAATAGCGTCGTGTTCAGCGTCAAACCGGGTGCATGGATTTATCCAAGCACCCTGGTCAAGCCAATTCCGCCCGGTCGGCGGCGGCCCGGCCGGACTCCCACCCCTCCAGGCTGTCGACCCGCGAGCCGCGGGCCCGGACCGTGCGCGGGAACGCCTTGGTCATCGCCTCGCGCACCTGCAGGTCGCGCCCGCGCAGCACCGGCAGCAGATCGCCGGCGGCCTGGGCGATCTCGTGCTGGGTGGCCCGGCTCAGCCGTTCCGCGATGCGGCTCGCGTACGCGATCAGGAAGCTGCGCCGGAACGCCTTGATCCGCGCCTTGCCCTTGGCCGGCTCCTCGGCCGCCATCGCCCGGTTGGCCTGCACCAGTAGCGAGGTGTGCAGCAGCTCGACGCCGTCGATGTCGGCGTCGAACCCGAAAACGGTCGAGAAGGCGAGCTCCGGCGACCACACGGTGTGACAGTGGTTGGCCCGGGCGACGGCGTCGAGCAGGCTGGCTTTCTCGCTCTCGTACGGGTGATCCACGCCGACCCGCCGGGCCAGCGGCACCACCTCCGGCCCCGCGGCCCGCACCTCCTCGATGCTGTGCCGGGCGATCAGTTCCTGTGCTTTGGCCGAGTACGCCTCGGCCTCGGCCGGAAAGTCGGTGGACTCGGCCTTGGCGAGCAGCGCCCGAACCCGGTCGAGGATGCGCGAGTCGGCGCCGCGGTGCACGGTGACCAGCGGACTGCCGGGCGGCGGCACGAGGATCTCGATGCGCGGCAGTTTGCGCAGCGCGAGCAACAGACCGAGCCGGGCGTCGAGCAGCCGGACGCGATCGGCCCGGCCGCGGCTGGGGCGGGTGAGGTCGCCGGCCTGCGCCCGCCAGCGCGGGTCGATCTCGGGGAACCGGGTGAGATAGCCGCGCAGGACGTCGGCGATGAGCTGCCCATGGAGCGGGTCACCGAGGCGCGCGACGACGCGGTGCAACTCGGCGGGCTGCCAGCCACCCTGCACGAGCCGCTCCACGCCGGCGTCGAGAGCGCCGCCCAGCGCGGCGTCGGCGTCACCCGCGGGAGCCACGGTGAGCGCGTCCAGGCCGTCCTCGTAGCTCAGCGTCCCGTGCTGAACCGCCTCGATGATCGCCGCAATCGACATCATGCCGACGGGGTGGTCCAGAGAGCGGAGATGGGCAGTGCGACCAGGCCGTCACCGAAGCTGAGCGACTCGGCGCCGCAGTAGAGCACGTAGCCGGCTCGGAAGCGCGCACCGAGGCGGCGCTGCAGCAGCCGGACCCCCCGGAAGTCCTCTGACCTGATGGTCTCGGCGGACTTCACCTCGATGGCGATGATCTCGCCTGCATTCTCGATCAGGCGTCCGCTCGACGTATCGGGCGCGGCTCCCGGTGCGAGGTGGCCGGCCAAGCCGGAGTCGAGAAACATCACCTTGGGTGTCGAAGTGGCGCGCGCCGTACGGTTCGCCGACCAGGCAGGCACCAACTTGATGAGAAAGATGGTCTCGAGAATGCGCAGCCAGGTCCGGACAGTGGGCACCGTAATGCCGACGGCGCCCGCGAGCCGGCTCATATCGGCAAAGAATCTTGCACGGCGCCGGTCGTTGTCTCGGTGGACGGCCTCGGGGTAGCCGCCTCGCCGGGCGCGGGCCAGGTAATCCCGGCGCCCGAGTCCTGCCGCCTCGGCCCGCAGTTGTGCACCGTGCCGGAAAGCGGCCTGCACAAATCCGTCCGGCATGCCGTCGATCTCGCCTTGCGACAGCGGCCATAGTTCGATCGTCTCGGAACGTCCGGGGAGCGCGTCCGGCAGACTCCGCAGGGCGAGCAGCCGCGCCGAACCCGTCAGCAGGAACCTGCCGGGCCGCGGGTCGCGGTCCACGAGGTATTTGACTGCCAGCCACAGGTCGGGGACCCGTTGCACCTCATCGATGAGCATCAACCCGTCGTGCTGGAGGAACCCGACAGGGTCGGCGGCGGCGGCCCGGGTACCGGGGTTGTCGAGAAATCTGGCGACCGCGGCCGGCTGCTGTTTGCGTACCTCTTCGGCCAGCGTGCTCTTGCCGGACTGCCGGGCACCGTTGACGACCACCACTCGGGTGTCCGCCAATGCCTCCTCGATGAGGCGCGCGGCGTGGCGCGGGAAGTACTGGCTGGCGTGACGCACCCGCCACCGGCAAGGAAGGGCCGCCCGGGGCGGCCCTTCGCTCACTCGGTTGGTCAGCAACCCGGCAGGCGCTTGATCAGGTAGTCCTCGATCTGGTCGAGGGCTACCCGCTCCTGCTTCATGGTGTCGCGGTCGCGCACCGTCACCGCGTCGTCGGTCAGGGTGTCGAAGTCGACCGTGACGCAGAACGGGGTGCCGATCTCGTCCTGGCGGCGGTAGCGGCGGCCGATCGCCTGCGAGTCGTCGAACTCGACGATCCAGCGCTTGCGCAGCGTGTCGGCCAGGCCGCGGGCCTTCGGCGACAGCTCCGGGTTACGCGACAGCGGCAGCACCGCGACCTTGATCGGGGCCAGCCGCGGGTCGAACCGCATGACCGTGCGCTTGTCGACGCCGCCCTTGGTGTTCGGGGCCTCGTCCTCGTCGTACGCCTCGAGCAGGAAGGCCAGCACCGCACGCGTCAGACCGGCGGCCGGCTCGATCACGTACGGGACCCACCGCTCTTGCTTCTCCTGGTCGAAGTAGGACAGGTCGACACCGGAGTGCTTGGAATGCGTGCTGAGGTCGAAGTCGGTGCGGTTGGCGATGCCCTCGAGCTCGGCGAACTCGGTGCCGCCGAACTGGAAGCGGTACTCGATGTCGACGGTCCGCTTCGAGTAGTGCGAGAGCTTCTCCCTGGGGTGCTCGTAGTACCTCAGGTTGGTCTCGGACAGGCCGAGCCCGAGGTACCAGTTCCAGCGCTCCTGGAGCCAGTACTCGTGCCACTTCTCGTCGCTGCCGGGCTCGACGAAGAACTCCATCTCCATCTGCTCGAACTCGCGCGTACGGAAAATGAAATTGCCCGGGGTGATCTCGTTGCGGAAGCTCTTGCCGATCTGCGCGATGCCGAACGGCGGCTTCTTGCGGGCCGCGGTGGCCACGTTGTTGTAGTTGACGAAGATGCCCTGCGCCGTCTCGGGCCGCAGGTAGTGCAGGCCCTCGGCGCTCTCGGTGGGGCCGAGGTAGGTCTTCATCAGGCCGTTGAACATCTTGGGCTCGGTGAAGGTGCCCTTGTTGCCGCAGTTCGGGCAGTTCAGCTCCTGCAGCGAGGACGGCAGCGAGCCGTGCTTGGCTTCGTATGCCTCCTCGAGGTGGTCGGCGCGGAACCGCTTGTGGCAGGACTGGCACTCGGTCAGCGGGTCGACGAACGCGTCCAGATGCCCGGACGCGGCCCACACGTCGCGAGCCAGGATGACGGCGGAGTCGAGGCCGACGATGTCGTCCCGCTGCTGCACCATGGCGCGCCACCACTGGCGGCGGACGTTCTCCTTCAGCTCCACGCCCAGCGGACCGTAGTCCCAGGCCGAGCGGGTGCCCCCATAGATCTCGCTGGAGGGGAAGACGAAGCCGCGGCGCTTGGCCAGGCTGACGACGGCGTCGATACGGTCGGCGGGCATGTTCCTCCTACGCCGGCTGGGTGTCGGCGGGGACCTCGAAGTAAGTTCAGGACAAACAGCGAGATTACTCCCCGAGGTTGCACACCTCGAAGGCGCCCGTGTCCGGGTCCTGTCCGAGGTACGCCTCCAACTCGGTGACGTCGCCGTCGGCGTAGGTGGCCTCCACCGGGACGGAGAGCGTGATCAGGGCGAACTCGCCGATCTCGTACGTCTCGATGGGCTTCTCGGCCGAGACCCGCTCGCGGAACTCGCCGGCGGTCTCGTCCTGTTGGGCCTGCTCGCAGAGCAACTCGTAGGCGCGGTCGTAACGCTTGTCGTGCAGGGCGTCGAGATAACCGCTCACGGCCGCCTCGGCCCGCTCCTGCAGCGCGCCCTCGGACGACGCGAACACCCCGATCGCCGCGGCGATGCCCCCGCCGCAGACCAGCACCAGCACGCCCGCCCCGATCGACAGGCTCAGCCAGAGCCGCTTGCCCCGGCCCTCGACGGGCGGCGCCGGGAACGGCGGATGGACGCCGGGGCCCTGCGGTGGCGGCGGAATGTGAGGGGCCGTCGACATACCGCCAGACTAGCCGTCAGCGCCAGGGCTCGGCCGCCCGGTCACTGGCGGTCACGACCACCGCGCCGCCGGGCTCGGCGCTCGCCAGCGTCTCGAACGCGGACGGCGCGTCCACCGACTCGGACAGCAGCGGGGTCGCGTGCACCTTGACGTCGTATCCGCCCAGCGCACGCCGGTAGGCTCCGACGGACTCCCACTCGGTCACCAGGGTCCAGTGGGCGGGGTCGTCGAGCGCGCGGGTGAGCCGGCCGGAGAGATATCCGGGCCGCTCGGCCAGGGCGGTCAGTGCGGCGTGCGCGCGCAGCACGAAGCCGTCCTGCGTGTCCGGCGGCACCACGAAGCGGTTGAGCACGAGCATGCGATGAGCGTACGCAGCACTAGGAGGCACCCGGTGACCCCGTCCGACAACATGCTGCGCCGGTTGGCCAGGGTCAACCCGACCACGGCCTTCATCGTGGCGCTGGCACTGATGCTGGCTGGAGTGTTCCTCCCCGGGATCGTCGGCGCCGCCCTGCTGTTCGTGCTGGCCGGCGGTCTGGCCGCGCTCACCTGGACGACCTGGCCGGTGCAGTCGCCGTCGACCCGGGTGCTGCGGATCGTGATGCTCGGCCTGCTGCTGGCCGCGGTGGTCGCGAAAGCGTGGTGACCCATGCGCTTTTGACAATCATTGTCATTATCGGGGACAGTGGATGCTATGCCCCGCCGTCACGCCTCCGCAGCCGCCGCCGTCGCCCTCCTCACCCTCGCCTCCGTGGCCGCCTGCGGTGACGGCAACAACGCCGCCGCCGACGACGGCAAGCTCACCGTGGTGACCGCGTTCTACCCGCTCCAGTTCCTCAGCGAGCGGATCGGCGGCGACGCGGTCGCGGTCAGCAACCTCACCAAGCCGGGCACCGAGCCGCACGACGTCGAGCTCAACCCGCGCCAGGTCGGCGAGGTGGCCAACGCGAAGCTCGTCGTACACCTGCATGGTTTTCAGCCGGCGGTGGACGCCGCGGTCGAGCAGGAGGCCAAGGACCGCGCGTTCGACGCGGCCACCGTGGTCGAGATGCTGCCGATGTCGGCCGACAAGCACGCCGGCGAGGAGGACGGCGCGCACGCCGGGGAAGAGGAGGCGCACGGCGGCACCGACCCGCACGTCTGGCTCGACCCGGTCCGGTACGCCACCATCGCCGACCGGCTGGCCGAGCGGCTCGGCCAGGCCGACCCGGCGCACGCCGCCGACTTCACCGCCCGCGCCGCCGCCCTGCACACCGAACTCGACCAGCTCAACGCCGAGTACGCCAAGGCGCTCACCACCTGCCAGCGGCGCGAGCTGGTGACCAGCCACACCGCATTCAACTACCTGGCCAGCCGGTACCAGCTCACCCAGGTCGGGATCACCGGCATCACCGGAGAGGACGAGCCGTCGCCGCAGCGGCTGGCCCGGGTGGCCGCCGAGGCCCGCGAGCACGGCGCCACCACGATCTACTTCGAGACGCTGGTCAGCCCGAAGGTGGCCGAGACCATCGCGCGCGAGGTCGGCGCCCAGACCGCGGTGCTCGACCCGCTGGAGGGGCTGACCGGCACCGGCAGCGACTATTTCTCCGTTATGCGGGCTAACCTGGCCGCACTCACCACGGGACTGGGGTGCAGCACATGACCGTTGTCGCAGTGCGCCGCCTGGCCGTCGGATACGACGGCCAGGCGATTCTGCATGACGTCTCGCTGGCCGTCGCGGCCGGCGAGATCGTGGCGATTCTGGGCGCCAACGGGTCCGGCAAGTCGACCCTGATCCGCTCCATCCTGGGCCTGGTGCCGGCGGCCCGCGGCGAGATCGAGCTGTTCGGCACCGAGCAGCGCCGGTTCCGCGACTGGGCCCGGGTCGGTTACGTGCCGCAGCGGCTCGGCGCCGGCAGCGGCGTGCCGGCCACCGTCGGCGAGGTGGTCGCGTCCGGCCGGCTGGCCCGCCGCGGCATCTTCCGGCCGTCCCGCGCCGCCGACCGGGAGGCGATCCGCGAGGCGCTCACCGACGTGGGCCTGCTCGACCGGATCGGCGACCCGGTCACCACCCTGTCCGGCGGCCAGCAGCAGCGCACGCTCATCGCCCGGGCCCTGGCCGGCCGGCCCGACCTGCTGGTGCTCGACGAGCCGACGGCCGGCGTCGACGCCGCGAGCCAGGAGGCGTTCGCCAAGGCGCTGGGCCGGTTCGCCGCGGCCGGTGGCACGATCCTGCTGGTCGCGCACGAACTCGGCCCGCTGCGACCGCTGATCGACCGGGCCGTGGTGGTGCACGAGGGGCGGATCGCGTACGAGGGGGAACCGCCCGAGCCGGCCGGGCACCACGCCGAGCCGGGACACGACCACGTGCACCCGCACGCCGCGCCGGTCGTCGCCGGCATCTGCGAATGGGCACCCACCGAGTAATGGCCCGTCCGACCGCCCCGCCGCCACCCTTGAAAGGACTGAAGTCTCATAGATCTTTTCCAGTACGACTTCATGCTGCGCGCGCTGATCGGCGCGCTGGTCATCGGGCTCGCCGCGCCGTCCCTCGGCGTCTACCTCGTGCAGCGCCGCTTGTCGCTGATCGGCGACGGGATCGGGCACGTGGCGCTCACCGGCGTCGGCGTGGGCCTGCTGCTCAACCAGTCCCCCGTGCTCACCGCCGTGGTGGTGGCGGCAGTCGGCGCGATCGGCATTGAGCTGATCCGGGAGCGCGGCCGCACCTCCGGCGACCTGGCGCTGGCGCTGCTGTTCTACGGCGGCATCGCGGGCGGCGTGGTGCTCGTCGGGCTCTCCGACGACAGCAGCAACGCGAGCCTGATGCAGTACCTGTTCGGCTCGCTGATCACCACCTCGCCGCAGGACATCGTGGTGATCTGCGTGCTGGGCGTGGCGGTGCTGGTGGCGATGACCGTGTTCCGGCCGGCGCTGTTCGCGGTCTGCAACGACGAGGAATACGCGAAGGTCAGCGGCCTGCCGGTGCGCACGCTCAACCTGCTGATGTCGGTGACCACCGCGGTGACCGTGACGATCGCCATGCGTACGGTCGGATTGTTGTTGGTCTCGGCTTTGATGGTGGTGCCGGTGGCCGCCGCCCAGCAGGTGACGCGCGGGTTCCGCAGCACCATGGCGCTGGCCATGGCGATCGGCCTGGTCGCCGCGGGAGCCGGCGTGGTGGTCTCCGCCGAGATCGACACCGCGCCCGGCGCCACCACCGTGATCGTCGCTCTGGTGATCTTCATGGGCATCGCGGCCGGCGGCGCTGCCCGGCGCGCCCTGCGGCGCACCCGGCACCAGCCGCGGGAGGTGGAGCCGCCGGATGTCGTGTTGCAGGCCTGAGCTGATGTTCGCGATACGGTGGGCGCAGCGATGACGACGACGTCCGGATATGAGGCCTACGAGTCGGCCGGGGAGCTGCTCCGCGCCCTGTCCGCGCCGATCCGTGTCGCCATAGTCGCCGAGCTCGGCGTGGGAGAACGCTGTGTGCACGAGCTCGTGGAAAAGCTGGGCGCACCCCAGCCCCTGGTGTCACAGCACCTGCGCGTGCTGCGCGGCGCCGGGGTGGTTCGGGGTGCGCGCCGCGGCCGCGAGATCGCATACTCCCTGGTGGACGACCACGTCGCGCACATCGTCGCGGACGCCGTGAGTCATGCCAGGGAGGTACGAGGGTGAACGCCGAGACGACCGCGCAGCGGAACACGAAACAGCGCAGTGCGGTCAGCGCAGTGCTCGACGACGCCAAGGGCTTCAACAGCGCCCAGGATCTGCACGCCATGCTGCGCGAGCGGGGTGAACGGGTCGGCCTCACCACGGTCTACCGCACCCTGCAGGGACTGGCCGACGCCGGCGAGATCGACGTGATGCGCCCGCCCGGCGGCGAGCACCTCTACCGGCGGTGCAGCCAGGGCCACCACCACCATCTGGTGTGCCGGTCGTGCGGGCGCGCGGTCGAGGTGGAGGGCCCGGCCGTGGAGTCGTGGGCCGACCGGGTCGCGGCCCAGCACGGCTATGTCGACGTGTCGCACACCATGGAGATCTTCGGCACCTGCCCGGACTGCGCCGCCAAGCGGTAGCCCGCGCCACGTGCGACCCTGAGCGTCGTGAAGCTCTATGCCGAACGGCTGCCCGCCGCGCTCAGCCAGCTGCTGACCGACATCGTCGTGGTGATCTGGGTCTACCTGTGGATCCGGGCCGGCCTCTGGGTGCACGACATGGTGCAGAAACTTGCCGTGCCGGGGCAGAAACTCGAGGACGCGGGCGGCGGCATCGCGGCCAACCTGGCCGACGTCGGCGGCCGGGTTAGCGGCGTTCCGCTGGTCGGCGACCAGCTGGTCAAGCCGTTCAACGGCGCCGCGTCGGCGGCCCGGGCGCTGGCCGACGCCGGCCGGGAGCAGCAGGAGATCGTCGACCAGATGGCGCTGCTGCTCGCGGTACTCGCGGTGTCCGTGCCGATGGCCCTGGTGCTGGTCCTCTGGCTGCCGCTGCGGGTGCGCTGGATGCGGCGGGCCGGCGTCGCCGCCGCGGTGCGGGGCGAGCCGGCCGGCCGCGACCTGCTGGCGTTGCGGGCCCTGGCCGGCCAGCCGCTGAACGAGCTGGCCAAGCTGGGCCCGGACATCGCGCAGAGCTGGCGCAACGGCGACGCCGAGGCGGTCGACGCGCTGGCCGCGCTGGAGCTCAGACGGCTTGGCCTGACGGGGTCCGGTCGTCGTCGCTGACCCGGTTCTGGCGGGGCAGGTCGGCGCCGGCTTCCTCGTCCTCCTCCTCCTCGTCGTCCTCGTCGATCCAGTTGTGCCGGTACATCGGGATGCCGGCCCAGAACACGATGAACCAGATGGCGGTGGCCCCGGTCAGCACGAGGGCCAACGGGAGGTTGAACAGGTAGTCGGTGATCAGCAGCACGCTGCTGACCATCGAGACCAGGATGAGGGCGAGGCCGCCGGTGGCCATCCGGTGCGCGTACCGGACCAGCTCCGGCTTGCGGCCCTGGCGGAACAGCGCGCGGTGGAACGCGACCGGCGCAATGATCATCGCAGTCGCGAACGCGGCCGAGAGCAACGCGACAATGTAGACGTCCTTCTGGAACGCGGTGACCCGCGGGAAACCGCTGCTGAACGGCAACGTCAGCAGGAAGGCGAACAGGATCTGAATACCGGTCTGCGCCACCCTGAGTTCCTGAAGCAGGTCGGCGAAATTCCGGTCCCAGCGTTGCTTCTCAGTTTCGCGGTGGCGGCGGTGGGGTTTCTCGGCGCTCATGCCGGTCGGAACTTCCCCAGTTCGATGATCGTCAAACGCCGACGATGCGCCCCAGGGCGGCGTCGGCCAGGGCCTCCGGAGCCTGTTCCGGGACCCAGTGGCTGATCCCGCGGAAGACGACCAGTTGGTAGTCGGCCTCGACCCAGTCGCGGGTGCGCAGGGCCGCGGTCCGCGCCACGCCGCCGTCGCGATCGCTCCAGACGTACGTGGTCGGCACCGTGATCACGCCGACCGGCGCGAGGTCCCTCGGATCGAAGGCGCGGTACCAGTTCAGGCCGCCGGTCAGCCGGCCCGGTTCGCGCATCGCCTCGACGTACAGCGCGGCGCGGTCGCCGATCGGCCGCAGCAGCGCGCGGAGCAGCACCGCGCCGGCGCCCAGCAACAAGCGCTCGGCCACCGACGACCGGAACAGACCGACGTAGGCGAACCGGGCGCGCTGGGTCGGGCGTACCCGCATCGCCAGTTGCAGCGCCCGCGGGTGCGGCACCGAGACCGCGGTGAGCGTGCGCACCCGCTCCGGGTGCAGCGCGGCCAGCATCCAGCCGACGCCCGCGCCCCAGTCGTGGCCGAGCACGTGCGCGGACTCCAGGCCGAGCGCGTCGAGCACCGCCACCGCGTCGGCGACCGGCTCGGTGATCCGGTAGTCGGCCACCTCGGCGGGGGTCGCGCCGGGTGAGCAGCCACGCTGGTTGAGGGCGTACGTGCGCAGCCCGGCCACGTGCAGCCGGGGCAGTAGGAGGTCGAACTCGCGGTGGTCCTGCGGGAACCCGTGCAGCAGCAGGACGGGCTGGCCGTCGGCCGGTCCGCCCTCGTACACGTCGAAGGTCAGGCCCCGCGCTTTGATCTCCGTCATGTGATCTGTCCCCCGAGCCGCCGCGGTGTTACGTTCATCGAACACAGTAATCCGACAGGGGAGCGCAAAGCGCTGAGAGTGTGGGGTAAAACCCGCAGACCCTCGTACCTGATCTGGGTAATGCCAGCGCAGGAAGTTCGGTCTTCTCCAGCCACGTCGTGAGCGGCGTGCGTCTCCTCCCGGCGTCCACTGGGAGGCAAATCAATGACAACCAAACCAAGCTGGCGAACGATTGACATCGTGATCGCCTCGATCATCGCGGTCGCGTTCGGCGTCATCTTCTGGGCCTGGGGCCTGCTCTGGAACGGCCCGGCGGACGCCATCCCGCTGCCCGGCCGCGCCGTGCTCTACGGCATGTGGCTGGTGCCGGCCGTGCTCGGCGCGCTGGTGGTGCGCAAGCCGGGTGCCGCCCTCTACACCCTCTCGCTGGCCTCGCTGGTGTCGGTGGCGATCGGCACCAGCTGGGGCTGGACGCTGGTGATCCAGGGCCCGCTTGAGGCGCTCGGTGCCGAACTGGTCTTCGCCGCGTTCGCCTGGAAGGTCTACCGGCTGCCGGTGGCCGCCCTGGCCGCGGTGGTGGCCGGCGTGGTAGCCGCGGTGTACGACGCGTTCGTCTGGTACCCGGACACCTCGTGGGCCACCCTGCGTCTCCCGTACATCGGACTCACCGCGCTGTCCGCCCTGGTGATTGCCGGCTTCGGCAGCGTCGTCCTGGTCCGCGCGCTCGCCCAGACCGGAGTTCTGGACCGGTTCCCGGCGGGCCGGTCGCGCGCGCTCGTGTGATCGGCTATTCAGGTAACCCATGAGCAAGGTCGTTCTGCGCGGCTTCGGGTGGCGGCACGCGGGCCGTCGCGCCTGGGCGGTCCGCGACGTCGACCTGGAGATCCAACACGGTGAGCGGGTGCTCCTGCTGGGTCCGTCCGGGGCCGGCAAGAGCACCCTGCTCGCCGCGCTGGCCGGCCTGCTCCCCGAGGACTCGGGCGAGTCGGCCGGCACGGTGCGGATCGACGGCCTGGACCCGCGCGCGGCCCGGGACCGGGTCGGCATCGTGTTCCAGGACCCGCAGACCCAGCTGGTGATGGCCCGCAGCGGCGACGACGTGGCGTTCGGCCTGGAAAATCGGGGCGTGCCGGCGGCCGGCATCTGGCCCCGGGTCAGCGACGCCCTCGACCGGGTGGGCTTCCCGTACCCGATCACCCGGCCCACCGCGGCCCTGTCCGGCGGCGAGGCGCAGCGGCTCGCCCTGGCCGGCGTGCTGGCGCTGCGGCCCGGCCTGCTGCTGCTCGACGAGCCGACCGCCAACCTCGACCCGGCCGGCGCCGACCTGGTCCGGGACGCCATCGTCCGGGGATCCGGCGAACATACGCTGATCCTGGTGGAGCACCGGGTCGCCGAGGCACTACCGCTGATCGACCGGGTGGTGGTGCTCGAGCCGGGCGGCGGGGTCCGGGCCGACGGGGCACCCGAGATGATCTTTGCCGCGTACGGGGACCGGCTGGCCGCCGACGGCGTCTGGGTGCCCGGTTTCGCGATCCCGCCGCTGAAGTCGCCGGTCGCCGTCACCGAGGAGGTGTGCCGGGCCGAGCAGGTCGCGGCCGGACAGCGGCTGGCCCCGGTGTCGATGCGCGTCGGCGCCGGCGAGGTGCTGGCCGTCACCGGCCCGAACGGAGCCGGCAAGTCGACGCTGGCGCTGTTGCTCGGCGGCCTGCTCGCGCCCACCGGCGGGTCGATCCGCGCGTTCGGCGACGACAAGCCGCCGCACCGCTGGCGAGCCACCGACCTCACCCGCCGGATCGGGTCGGTGTTCCAGAACCCCGAGCACCAGTTCGTGACCACCCGGGTCGCCGACGAGCTGGCGGTCGGGCCGCGGCGCCTGGGCCGGCCGGCCGCCGAGATCGCCGAGACCGTGGACGCGCTGCTGGACCGGCTGCGCCTGACCCGGCTCGCGCAGGCCAACCCGTACACCCTCTCCGGGGGTGAGGCCCGCCGCCTGAGCGTGGCCACCGCGCTGGCCACCGCGCCGCGCCTGCTGGTGCTCGACGAGCCGACCTTCGGCCAGGACCGGCGCACCTGGATCGAGCTGGTCACGCTGCTGGCGACGCTGCGCGACGAGGGTCACGCGGTGGTGGCGGTGACCCACGACGACGACTTCGTGCAGGCGCTGGCCGACCGCACGTTCCCGCTCGGCTCGCCCCGGCTGCCCGACCCGCTCCCCCGGCGGCGCCCGTCATGAATTTCACCATGGCTCCGGCGGGTAACCCGGCCGCACCCCTGGCCCGGCGCAACCCGGTGGCCAAGCTCGGCGCCGCGCTTCTGTTCACGCTGCCGCTGATCGCCACGGTCGACCCCCTGACCCCGGCGCTCGCGCTGCTCGTCGAACTGGCCGTGCTGCCGCTGTTCGGGGTTTCCTACGCGACCGCCGGCCGCCGGTCGCTGCCGCTGCTAACCGCGGCGGCCGGCATCCTGGTCACCATGGTGCTGTTCGCGGCCGAGCGCACCGGCCCGCTGCTGGTCGGCCTCGGCCCGTTCGACATCACCACCGGCGTGCTGATGTCGGCCCTGGGCCTGATCCTGCGCATCTTCGCGGTGGCCCTGCCCGGCGTGATCGTCTTTGCCACCACCGACCCCACCGACCTGGCCGACGCGCTGGTGCAGAACGCCAAGGTACCGCCGAGGTTCGCGATCGGCGCGCTGGCCGCGTTCCGCCTGCTGCCGCTGCTCGGCGCCGAGTGGCAACTGCTCACCCTGGCCCGCCGGGCCCGCGGCGTGGATGCCGGCCGCAACCCGGTGGCCAGGGTGCGGCTGTTCGGCGCGACCGCGTTCGCCCTGCTGGTCGGCGCGATGCGCCGCGGTGGCCGGCTCGCGGTGGCGATGGACGCGCGCGGCTTCGACTCGGGACATCCGCGCACGTACGCCCGCAAGCAGTCGTTCACCCGAGCCGACGCGCTCCTGATGGCCGGTGCCGCCGCCCTGGCCGCCGTGACGATCGCCACCACGGTGGCGCTGGGCCTGTTCCGCCCGATCCTCGGCTGAACTCCTAGGCTGGTCGGATGTCGCGTGCCACCCTGCAGTCGATGCTGGCCGAGGCGCGGAGCGGGATCCTGCTGTTCGGGATTCTGCCGCCGCGCCTCAGCGAGACCCCCGAGCGGGTCCGGGAGATCACCGGGATCACCCTCGGCCGGTTGTCCGGGATCGATCTGGACGGCCTGATCCTGTACGACATCGACGACGAGTCGGACCGCAATCCGGAGCAGCGGCCGTTCCCGTACCTGCCCACCCTGGACCCGGTCGAGTACCACGACGCGCACCTCGGCGCCTGGGACCGCCCGGCGATCATCTACCGCTGCATCGGCAAGTACACCGAGGACGACCTGCGTTCCTGGCTCGCGACCACCGACCCGAGCCGGGTGCTGAGCGTCTTCGTCGGCGCCTCGTCGGGCGACAAGCCGGTCAACACCACGCTGCGGCGCGCGCAGGAACTCCGCGCCGAGACCCGGCCCGACCTGTCGCTCGGCGCCGTGGTCATCCCCGAGCGGCACGCCCGTACCGGCGACGAGCACCTGCGCATGCTGACCAAGCAGGAGCGCGGCTGCGGCTTCTTCATCTCCCAGGTGATCTATCACGCCGGCGCGACGAAGGACCTGCTCAGCGACTACTTCTACACCTGTCGCGAGCGCGGCGTCGCACCCCGCCCGGTGATCTTCACGCTGTCGATCTGCAGTTCGCCCAAGACGCTGGAGTTTCTCAAGTGGTTGGGCGTGGACGTGCCGCGCTGGCTGCACAACACGCTGGTGCACGCGCCCGACCCGCTGGCCGAGTCATACCGGGAGAGCCTCGCGATCGCCCGCGACCTCAAGGCCTTCTGCGAACGCCTGGGAATCCCGTACGGCTTCCACGTGGAGAGCGTGTCGATTCGCAAGGTCGAGATCGAGGCAGCGGTACGCCTGGCCGGCGAACTGGCCAGTCTGCTGCGCCCGCTCAGTCCGGTGGGAACAGCGTGAACGCCGGCGCCATCAGCAGGTCGATCAGCTGGTCGACGCTGAGCGCCAGGTCGTCGCGGCCCAGCCGGCGATCGCCGGCGCTGCCGGCCTGACCGGTCGGTGCCGGCGGTGCGGGCAGCGCGTTCGAGGCGGACGCGAACGCCATCGTGTCACCCCGGAAGACGGTTATGTTGACGAGCCGCACCCCGGAGTCCTGCCGGACGTCCAGCACGATGATGGCCTCCCCGTTCGGCCCCCTACGGACCGTGCACGGCGGGCCATCACAGTTCGCGACGTTCTCCGCCTCCGTGCTGGCCCTGGCCCACATCCCGAAGGCGATCTCACCCACCCCACGCTCGTCGCTGACGACCGCCGACGCACTGATCGCCGGTGGCGTGGTCTCGGCGGGGTACGCCTCCAGCGGCACCGTGCCGGCGGGGGTCGACTCGGATCGGTAGTAGTCCGCACCCGGGAGCAGCGGCGGCACCGCCCCGGCCAGGTAGCAGCTGAGCCGCGCGGCCGCGTGCTCGGCCGGCTCGGCCGGTATCCGGACCGGGTAGCCGTTCTTCTCGTTGGTGACGGTCGTCGGCGCCTGCGTCGGCGCGATCCGCAGTGCGGCCGTGCAGAACGGTCGCGGGTCGAGCTCCGCCCAGAACGCGCCGGCCAGGCGGTGCGGCGCCGGCCGGGTGCCGTCGTCCGGGCGTACCCCCATCATCCCCGCACCGGCCGCGACCATCGCGACCACCGCTCCCGCACCGCTTAGCGCGGCGGCCCGGCGCCGACGCCGGGCCCGTCGGCCCGCAGCACGCACGTCGGCGAGCCCGAAGCTCATCGGCGGTTCGTCCGAAATGTAGTCGTCGAGCATCCGGCGGATGTCCGTGTCCGGCATGGTCATACCTCCCCTGGTTGCTTGCTCATGGCGGCCCGGAGTGCTGCTATCCCCCGGGCGGACTGGCTCTTCACGGTGCCCTCGGCCACCTGGAGCAGCTCGGCGACCTCGGCGACGGGCAGGTCCTCGAGGTGCCGCAGCACGACCACGGCCCGTTGTTGCGGCGGAAGTTGCCGCAGCGCGTGACCGAGGTCCTCATGACTGTCGGCAACCGGCGCGGCCGACTCGGGCAGTTCCGCCACGACCTGCTCATGGCGGTGCTTGCGCAGGTGGGTCAGGTAACTGTTGATCAGAATCCGGCGCACGTACGCGTCGACCGCGGCGTCCCGGCGCACCCGCCGCCAGCGCGGATAGAGCTTCACAAAGGTGATCTGCACCAGGTCGTCGGCCGTATGCCAGCTGCCGCACAGCGCGTACGCGAGCCGCCGGACGACGCTCACCCGCGCAGCGAAGTACGCCGCGAACTCCGCTTCCAGTTCCGCCACGCCTGGTTAACCCAGCGGACCGGGCGAAAGGTTCAGCGGCCGCACAACTTTCCGGGTCGAGGAGTATCAGATCCTCGTCGGTGAGCCGAACAACTCGGCCGCCACCGCCAACGCCTCCTCATCAAGTTCAAGGGACGTCTTGCTCATCAGCGCCTCCACGGTTTCCCGCGTTTCAGCGGGGCGGGAAACAAAGGGCAGGCCCGAGTGAGGAAGCGCGATCTCTCCCCCGTCTCCCCGCCGCCCGGATCACCGTGGCGCAGCATCGGCGTTCGCTTTGAGAGCGCTCTCCCGCCCGGTCCACCGCGGGCAATCCGAGGGTTGCCTCGGTACCGGTGTGGGCTGCCACTATGAGCCCATGCTGGTTGCTTTCTCTATTACGCCGCTCGGTGTCGGTGAGTCCGTGGGTGACCTCGTGGCCGAGGCTGTGCGGGTGGTTCGGGCCTCGGGGCTGCCGAACCGGACCGATGCCATGTTCACCACGATCGAGGGTGAGTGGGACGAATGCTTCGCCGTCGTCAAGCAGGCAGTCGAGGCGGTCGCCAAGGGCGCGCCCCGGGTCAGCGTGTCGCTCAAGGCGGATGTGCGGCCGGGGGTCTCCGGGGCGCTCACCGCCAAGGTCGAGCACATCGAACGGGCGCTGACCGAATGAGACGCCTGGTCATGTGGGACGTCGACTACACCCTGCTGCGCGGTGGCGGGGTGGCGGCGCGTGCCTGGCAGGCGGCGTTCACCGAGGTCACCGGAGTGGACTGGCGGGCCACCCCGGCGTTCGGCGGGCGCACCGACATGGACATCTGCGCCGAGGTCTTCGAGGTGCACGGGGTCACCGACTGCACGCCGGAACGGTTCTTCGTGCGCTACATCGAACTGGTGCTCGCCGCCCAGCACGAGTTCGGCGAGCAGGGCGCGCTGATGCCGGGCGTCCGGGATGTGCTGACCCGCCTCGGCACCCTGCCCGGTGTGGTGCAGACCCTGGTCACCGGCAACGTGCCCGAGGTGGCCGCCGCCAAGGTCGCCGCGTTCGACCTGGCCGGCGCGTTCGACGCCGAGGTGGGCGGATATGGCACCGACGACAGCCTGCGGGCCACCCTGGTGCGGCGCAGCCTGGAGCGGGCCGAGGCCAAGTACGGCGAGCGGTTCGCCCCGGTGGTGATCGGCGACACCGTGCACGACGTGACCGCGGCGCTGGCCAACGGCGCCATGGCCGTCGGGGTGGCGACCGGGTCAACCCGGATGGCCGACCTGGTGCTGGCCGGGGCGCACGCGGTGCTGCCGGATCTGTCCGACGTGGAGGCTACGGTGCGGATCCTGACCCATCCGACCGCCCCGCCCGCCACCCAAAAGCGGACTAAAGACTCGTAGGGGCGACCGGATTGGGCACGGCGCCGCCGAACCGGCGGTCGCGGCTGGCGTAGAGCTCGCACGCATACCAGAGGTGGCGGCGGTCGAAGTCGGGCCACAGCGTGTCCAGGAAGACCATTTCCGCGTACGCCGACTGCCAGAGCAGGAAGTTGGACGTGCGCTGCTCGCCGGACGGGCGCAGGAACAGGTCGACCTCGGGCACCTCGGGGTGGTAGAGGTATTTCGCGATGGTCCGCTCGGTCACCTTGTCGGGGTTGAGCTTGCCGGCCGCCACGTCGCGGGCGATCGCCGCCGCCGCGTCGGCGATCTCGGCCTGGCCGCCGTAGTTGACGCAGAACTGCAGGGTCAGCGTCTTGTTACCCCGGGACATCTGCTCGGCGGTCTGCAACTCGCTGATCACGCTTTTCCACAGGCGCCCGGCCCGGCCCGACCAGACCACCCGAACCCCCAACTCGACCAGCTGGTCGCGGCGGCGCCGGATCACGTCCCGGTTGAAGCCCATCAGGAAGCGCACCTCCTCGGGCGAGCGCTTCCAGTTCTCGGTCGAGAACGCGTACGCCGAAAGGTAGGGAATGCCCAGCTCGATAGCGCCCTCGATGGTGTCGAACAGGGAGAACTCGCCCTGCTCGTGACCCTTGGTGCGGGACAGGCCGCGATCCTTGGCCCAGCGCCCGTTGCCGTCCATCACGATCGCGATGTGCTTGGGCAGCGCCGCCTTGGGCAGGTCGGGCGGCCGGGCACCGGACAGATGAGGCGTGGGTGGACGCGGGGTGGATGGGCGCTGGATCATGGGTTCTCCCGTCGATCGACCAGCGGCAGCGAGCGCAACGCCCGCTCCATGTGCCATTGCAGGTGGGCGGCCACCAGCCCGCTGCACTCCCGGCGCACCGGCGACTCGGATGCGTCGGCCACCTGCCAGTCGCCCGCGGTCAGCGCCGCCATCAGCCCCAGCGTCGCGGGGCTGGGGTGGGCCGCACCGGGCGGGCGGCAGTCCGGGCAGACCGCGCCGCCGGCCGGCACCGAGAAGGCGGCGTGCCGGCCCGGTGTGCCGCAGACCGCGCACTCGGCGACCGCGGGGGCCCAGCCGGCGGTGGCCATGGCGCGCAGCAGGTAGGCGTCCAGCACCAGGCTACCGGCGTGTTCGCCGGCCGCTAGCGCCTTGAGCGCACCGAGGGTGAGCTGGAACAGCCGCAGCGACGGCTCGCGCTCGACCGGGGTGAGCCGCTCGGCCGTCTCGGCGATCGCGCTGGCCGCGGTGTAGCGCGGGTAGTCGCCGAGGAACTGCTTGCCGTAGAGCGCCACCGCCTCGACCTGGCTGACCGAGTGCAGTGCGCTGCCCACCCCCTCGGGTGAGCCGGCCAGTTGCAGGTCGATGTGGCCGAACGGCTCCAGCCGGGCGCCGAAACGCGAGGTGGTGCGGCGGACGCCCCGGGCCACCGCGCGCAGCCGGCCGTGCCGGCGGGTCAGCAGCGTGATGATCCGGTCGCTCTCGCCGAGCTTTTGCACGCGCAGCACGACCGCGTCGTCACGGTAAAGCTGGCGGCGATATCCGGCGGCGGGCACCCCGTCATTCTGCATCGTGGGTACGACAGACCCTGACCCGGATCTCAGGGTCATCTCCGGGGCCGGTCAGTGACAGGACCGATGGTGCTCTCCGGCGACACCCGCATAGCGTCGTGCCATGACCATGACACAGATCCGGCGCGCCGGGGTCCTCGCCCTCGTCGTCGCGACGACCACGACCCTGACCGCCTGCGCCGGGGTGGTCGGAGCAAAGATGACCTACAACGACACCGAGAAGGCGAAGATCACCGACATCGTGGTGGCCGGCGGCTCCGGCGACGTGACGGTGGAGACCGCCGAGGTCACCGAGACGACCATCACCCGGGTGATCCGGCGCAGTTCCGATCCCGGTGAGTCGTATCGGCTGGAGGGCAGCACGCTCACCATCGACACGTCCTGCGGCGTACGCTGCTCGGTCTCGTACCAGATAAAGACCCCACCCGGGGTGACCGTACGCGGCAAGCTGGGATCCGGCGATGTCCGGCTGGCCGGCATCGCGGCGGCCGACCTCGAGGTCGGCTCGGGCGACCTGACCGTGCTGAACGCGGCCGGCCCGGTCAAGGTGCAGACCAACTCCGGTGACATCAGGGTGCTGGACGCGAAGGGCACCGTGCAGACCGAGGCGGGCTCCGGCGACACCGACGTGATCAACGCGGCCAAGGCGGTCACCGCCAAGGTCCACTCCGGCAACCTGACCGTGCTGCTGGCCGAGCCCGGTTCGGTGACCGCGGAGTCCGGCAGCGGCGACATCAAGGTGACCGTGCCCGCGGGCAGCTACAAACTGATCACCGACACCGGTTCGGGCGACGTCGACCGGCACGGCATGGACAGCGACGCGGACGCCACCAACGTCATCGACGTCAAGACCGGCAGCGGGGATGTGGCCGTAGCCTCGTTGCCATGAGCTTCTATCTCCCGCGTGGCGACGACCGGTACGAACCGACCGGAGCCACCGAGAGCCCCTGGGACACCGCGATGCAGCACGGCGGCCCGCCGGCCGCCCTGCTCGGCCACCACCTGCGGCTGGACGGCCTGCGCCTGGCCCGGATCTCGGTGGACTTCCTCGGGCCGATCCCGCGCCGGGAGTGCCGGATCGAGGTCTCGCCGATCAAGCCGGGCCGGCTCACCGCCCTCAACGAGGCCCGGATGGTGATCGACGGCCGGGTCGCGGTCACCGCCCGCGCCTGGCACCTGGCGCCCGGCCCGCCGCCGCCGGTGGCCACCGAGGCGCCCCGGGCGGCGCCGCTGCCGGAAACCGAGGACCACGCGTTCGACGGCTTCGGCTACGGGCACGCGTTCGAGTGGCGCTGCACCTACGGCGGGCTGGACCGGCCCGGCGAGACGCACGTGTGGAGCCGGGCCCGGTTCCCGCTGATCGACGGCGTCGAGATGACCGGCCAGGACCGCGCACTCGTGGTCGCCGACTCGGCGAACGGCCTGTCGCTGGAGATGCCGCTGGACAAGTGGCTGTCCATCCCGCCGACCATGACCACCACGCTGCTGCGGCCGGCCGAGGGCGAGTGGGTGCACCTGGCCTGCCGCACGATCCTCACCCAGGACGGCCTCGGGCTGGCCGAGGGCGACCTGTTCGACTCAGCGGGAAAGATCGGGCTGGTGGCGCAGCCGCTGGTCGTCCGGGAGCGCTGACGGCTGCGGGATGACCAGGACGGGCGCCGGCGACACCGGAACCCGGCTGCGCGCCACGCCCGGGATCAGCCGCGGGCGACGACCGGCCGACACGTCCTCCACCCAGCCGACGGCCAGCACCACGAGACCCAGCAGCAGCGTGACGGCCGCAAGCCGCCAGGTGATGCCGACCCAGCCGTAGATCGGCAGACCGGTCCACGTCGCCAGCCGGCTCAACGCCACGATGAACGGCACGTGCCACAGATAGATCGTCAGGGCCCGGGCGTTGAGCACGGTGAGCAGCCGGGACGACCGCACCTGCGGCGAGCAGCCGAGCAGCACCAGCACGAAGGCGGCCGACCAGAGCGCGTTGGCCAGCGGGATGTCGTTGAGGTCTAGGCCACGCGGGCCCGGATGGGTCAGCGCCCACGCGGCACCGGACACCGCGAGCGCACCGATCAGCCACCAGCGGCGCTTGGCCAGCAGACCGTCGTGGTGGGCGAAACCGAGCAGCCAGGCTCCGCCGTACAGCGCCATGTCCCGGACGACCAGCGGCGGGTGCAGGCCGGCAAAGGTGATCACGGCGAGGCCCACGTACGGCGTCAGGATTGTCGGCAGCGGAAACCGGCGGAAGATCGGCAGCACCAGCGGGGACAGCAGCACGAACCAGAGGAAGTCCCGCAGGTACCACATCGCGGCGAGGGCCTCGAGCCAGTAACCGGTGGCCGGCGGGTCCTGCAGCGGGAACGCCCAGAGCAGCACCTGCCAGTCCCAGACCAGCCCGATCGCGAGCATCGAGGGCACCGCGACCGCGACCAGCACCCAGAGCGCGGGCAGCAGCCGCTGGAGCCGTCGTTCGACGGCCCACGGCCCGTGTCGGTCCAGGGAGGCCGCCATCATCGACCCGGCGAGCGCGAACATCACCGACATCGCGGGGAACACGACAGTGAGCGCGGCCCATCCGGTGGAGTGGTAGACCACGACCCGGACGGTCGCGACGGCGCGCAGCAGATCCAGGTACCGGTTACGCATAACTGTGGTAGTTAACCGAACGTCGGAGCGAAGCCGCAAACCAGCGTGAATTATCCCATAACCCGCAAAATCAAAAACCCAGCTTGCGTAACTGACGCGGGTCACGCTGCCATTCTTTAGCTACCCGCACATGAAGATCCAAATACACCTTCGTGTCGAGTAACTTTTCGATCTCCAGCCGGGCCCGGCTGCCGACCTCCTTGAGGCGCGCCCCGCGCGTCCCGATCACGATCGACTTCTGACTGTCCCGCTCCACGTACAGATCCGCATAGATCTTGGTGAGGCCGCCCTCGACCATCATCTCCTCGACGAGCACCGCGATCGAGTGCGGCAACTCGTCGCGCACGCCCTCGAGCGCCGCCTCCCGGATCAACTCGGCGATCAGCACCTGCTCCGGTTCATCGGTGAGCACGTCGTCCGGATACAACTGCGGCGACTCCGGCAGATACTTGATCATCATGTCCACGAGGGACTGCATCTGATGTCCGGAAACGGCGCTCACCGGAACAATTTCCGCGAAATCGTGCAACGCGCTGACCGCGAGCAGGTGCTCCGCCAGCTTCTGCGGGCTGACCAGGTCGACCTTGGTCACCACGGCGAACACGGTGGCCTTGAGCTCGGCCATCTCCTGCGAGATGAACCGGTCCCCGCGCCCCACCGGCTCGTCCGCCGGAAAGCACACCCCGATCACGTCGACCTCGCTCCACACCTCCCGCACGAGATCGTTGAGCCGCTCCCCGAGCAGCGTCCGCGGCCGGTGCAGGCCCGGCGTGTCCACGAGCACAAGCTGCGCATTCTCCCGATGCAGAATGCCCCGAATCACATGCCGAGTCGTCTGCGGTTTGTTGGAAGTGATCGCAATCTTCTGCCCGATGATCGCGTTGGTCAGGGTGCTTTTACCCGCATTTGGGCGTCCGACAAAACATGCGAATCCGGCCCGATAAACATCGTCGCCGCCGGCTTCCGGTCGAACAGCTTCCCGATGCCGATGCGCACGCTCAGGCCCACCCTTGGCACTGGCCTGACCAGGCCCGCCCTTGGCACTGCCGCGAGCGGGCCCACCCTTCGCACTCCCCCGACCGGGCCTGCCCTTGGCGCTGCCGCCCCGAGCGGCCTCGCTGGCCTCGGACCGGTCGCCGCTAACGCCGGCTGCGCTTTCCTGACGCCGAGGCGCGCTGCCGCCCTTGCGGTCGTTTGATGGCTCGGCCCGGCGGGCCGCGCGGCGCTCCTGGCGGCGCAGCTCGTTGCGCTCCCCGGGCGTCAGCCGCCGTCCCTCACCCGCCGCCGCCCCTCGGGGCGACAAATCGGATTTGTCGCCCGAGGTGGTGGTGCGCGAAATGGTGCCTGAGGTAGTTGGTGGGGTCGCCGAGCGAGCGGACCGCGCAGCCCGATCCGACCGCGGAGATTTCGGGTCGGTCATGCGGTGACCGAGCCGAGCAACGACCCGTCCGGCGCCGCCACGTGGATCGGCGCCTCGGTGCCCAGGTCGCGCACCGCCGCGTGACCCGCCCCGTCCAGTTCCGACGCCTCGGTGACGACCGCGGCCGCCTCCAACCGGCTGGCTCCGGACGCCGCCGCCGACGCCACGGCCAGCTGCAATGCGGTCACGGCCAGGCTGGGCAACGACACCGTGGCCGCCGCATATGTCCGGCCGTCCTGGTCGCGTACCGCTGCACCCTCGACCGCGCCCACCCGCGCGCGTGCGCTTCTCGCCAGGGTGACCAGCTTGGCGTCCTCGGCGCTCAGCGCGCCGCCCTCGGTCGCCGGCACGGCGGCACCGGCAAAGGTCTGGTCAGGCATCAGCGGTCTGTCTTTCCTCGGTTTCGGTCTCGGATTCGGGCTGCTCGGCCCGCGCCGGCGACTCCACCCGGCGCACCAGCACCGAGTCGATCCGGTTGCGCCGGCCCGTGGTGCCCTCGGCTTTCAGGTGCAGCCCGCACACGTCGACCGTCGCGCCCGGGATCGGCACCCGGCCCAGCGACTGCGCGAGCAGGCCGCCCACGGTCTCCACCTCGTCGGCGGGCAACTCGACGCCGAAGATCTCGCCCAGGTCCTCGATCGGCAGGCGGGCGGTCACCCGCACCGCGCCGTCCTCGAGGTGCTCCACCGGGGGACGCTCGACGTCGTACTCGTCGGTGATCTCGCCGACGATCTCTTCCAGGATGTCCTCGATGGTGACCAGGCCGGCCGTGCCGCCATACTCGTCCACCACGATCACCAGGTGGGTGCGTGCCGCCTGCATCTCGCTGAGCAGGTCGTCCACCGGTTTCGACTCGGGCACGAACGTCGCGGACCGCATCAGGTCGGCCACCGCCTCGGACGTCGCCGCCGGATCACCGGACTGGGTCCGCCGGATCACGTCCTTGAGATAGAGCACGCCCAGCACGTCGTCCACGCTCTCCCCGATCACCGGGATCCGCGAGAATCCGGACCGCAGGAAGAGGTACAAGGCCTGCTGCAGGGTCTTCGGCGCCTCGATCCACACCATTTCGGTACGCGGGACCATCACCTCGCGGGCGATCGTGTCACCGAGCGCGAACACCGAGTGGATCATCTCGCGTTCGCCGTGCTCCACGACGCCGCGCTCCTCGGCCAGGTCGACCAGTTCACGGAGTTCCACCTGGCTGCCGAACGGCCCCTCCGGGAAACCCTTACCGGGCGTCACCGCGTTACCGATCAGGATCAGCAGCGACGCCAGCGGGTTGAGTACCTTACCCAGCCAGCGCACCAGCGGCGCCGAGGCCCGGCCCACCGCGTACGCGTGCTGGCGCCCCACCGTCCGCGGCGCGACCCCGACCACCACGAAGCTGACCACGGTCATGGCACCGGCCGTGACCAGCGCCGCCCGCCAGCCGGGCCCCCAGCTGTCGACCGCGACCAGGGCGATCATGGTGGTCGCCGTCAGCTCCGCCAGCAGGCGCAACAGCAGCAACAGGTTGAGGTGCCGCACCATGTCCTTGGCCACCGCGGCGAGCGCGGCCGCGCCCCGCTGCCCCTCCCGGGCCATCTCGGCGGCCCGGGCCGGCGACACCGTGGCCAGCGCCGCATCCGCCATCGAGGCCAGGCCGGCGAGGAACACCAGCAGCACCGCGATCGTGATCAGTTGTACGTCCGGCAGGCCCGCGGAAGCCGGGGCGGCGGCGATGAGATGAGCGGGGTCCATGATGATCAGCCGACCTGCCGTCCGGCCCGCCAGCTTTGCAGCAGCCGGTTCTGCAACGCGAACATCTCGCGCTCCTCCTCCGGCTCGGCGTGGTCGTAGCCGAGCAGATGCAGCGCACCGTGCACGGTGAGCAGGTGCAACTCGTCGGCGGCCGAGTGCCCGGCGGCCGCGGCCTGTTTCGCCGCCACCTCCGGGGCCAGCACGATGTCGCCGAGCAGGGCCGGCTCACCGGTGCCCGCCTCGCCCGGCCCGTGGTCGACGCTCCCCTCGTCCATCGGGAACGCGAGCACGTCGGTGGGGCCGTCACCACCCATCCAGCGGTGGTTCAGCTCGGCCATGTAGTCGACGTCGACCAGCAGGATCGAAAGCTCGGCGAGCGGGTTGACCCCCATCTCGTCGAGCGCGTACCGGGCCACCGCGAGGATCGCGTCGGTGTCGACCTCGACTCCCGACTCGTTGGCGATCTCGATGGACATAGCGGTGCTCTTTACCCCTTGGGTTAGCGCCTACGCCCGGTGCGGCCGCCACCACTGGCGGCACGTCCTGGCACGGCGTGGACGGATTGTGTGGCGCGACGTTCCGCCTCGGCGTCGAACCGGGCGTACGCGTCGACGATCTCCGCGACCAGCCGGTGCCGCACCACATCGGCGCTGGACAACTCGGCGAAGTGCACATCCTCGACATTCTGCAGGATCTCGCGCACGACCTTGAGACCGCTGCTGGTGCCGCCGGGGAGGTCGACCTGCGTGACGTCGCCGGTGACCACGATCTTGGAACCGAAACCCAGCCGCGTCAGGAACATCTTCATCTGCTCGGGCGTGGTGTTCTGTGCCTCGTCGAGAATGATGAACGCGTCGTTCAAAGTCCTACCGCGCATGTAGGCCAGCGGGGCGACCTCGATCGTGCCCGCGGCCATCAGGCGCGGGATGGACTCCGGGTCGAGCATGTCGTGCAGGGCGTCGTAGAGCGGCCGCAGGTACGGGTCGATCTTTTCGGTCAGGGTGCCGGGCAGGAAGCCCAGCCGCTCGCCCGCCTCGACCGCCGGCCGGGTCAGGATAATCCGGCTGATCTGCTTGGCGATCAGCGCCTGCACGGCCTTGGCCATCGCGAGGTAGGTCTTGCCGGTGCCGGCCGGGCCGATGCCGAACACGATCGTGTTTTCGTCGATGGCGTCGACGTAGTGTTTCTGGCCCAGCGTCTTGGGGCGGATGGTGCGCCCGCGCCGGGACAGGATGTTGAGGGTCAGCACCTCGGCCGGCCGCTCGGAGGTGTTGGCCTCGAGCATGTCGACGGTACGGCGCACAGCGTCGACGCTGAGCGTCTCGCCCTTCTCGATCAGCTCGATGAGCTCGGAGAAGAGGCGCTCGGCGATCGCGTTCTCGGCCGGGTCACCGGTGATGGTGATCTCGTTGCCGCGGACGTGGACGTCGCTGGCCAGGGTTCGTTCGATGAGGCGCAGGATTTCGTCCTTGGCACCCAACAGGTTGACCATGATCTTTGGATCGGAGACCGAGATCTTGGTCTGCACCCGCGCCGCGCCGCTGGAGCCCGCGCTGGAAGGGTTCGGCGTACCGGTCATAGGGCGGCCCCGGGGGCCTCCGCCACCTGCTCTCGTTCTCGTCGCCAAGGGATCGTGCCATCGTATCCGCTGTTCCGCCCGCGTGCCGATGCCATTATCGCCCGCTCTCCCTGTCCCGTGCTCACCTGTCCCGTGCTCACCTGCCGGCCCCCGCCGATGCCGGGCCTCCGTCGAAGCCTTCCTGCACCCGGCTGAACCGGTAGGTGGCCCAGTGCATCTGGACCACCGCGCCGGCGTCGTCGCGGGTGAGCCGCAGAAGTTCCCCGGCTTCCCGTCCGGAAACGGTGCGCAGCATGTCAGGTTGCCCGTCCAGCGGCTGGAAGACCGACGGCGGCAGTCCGGCGGGCGCGTCCGCGTACGTGGCCCGCAGGGTGTTGTCCCGCCAGGAGAAAGCGAACGGCGAGCCCTCGCTCCACCAGACGCCGAGGACGCTGCGGTACGCAGCGGGCGCGGGCGGCGCGATCGCCCAGGGAGTGATGTCGGCCGGGTCCTGCTCGACGGCGAGTTTCAGCAGTTCGTGTACGAGTTCGTTGGTCTCGGCGGCGGTGCCGGAGGAACCGAGGACGGCGCACCCGAGGCCGCCGGGCGTGCCGTCGCCGCCGCGCCGGCCGTAGACGCCGGCCAGGAAGCCGGGCATAGCGCCGTCGTGCCCGACGTCCACCACCCGTTTGCCCTGCGGCACGAGGATCAGCCCGAGTCCGAAGCCGCTCGACCAGACGGCCTCGTCGCGGGTGGTGAGCGGCCAGCGCGCCTCGTCGAGGGTGGCGGCCGCCAGCACCTTGCCGTCCGGGTCGGCGGTTTCCGGGCTGACCAGGAACGCGGCCCACCTGGCCATGTCGCTCGCGGTGCTCCAGAGCTGCGCGGCCGGGTTGACCCCGCGCAGGTCGAACTGGGGTTCGGGCCGGGCGGCGTCGGAGTATGCGTCGACCAGGTAGCCGACGGCGGCCTGCGGCGGCGCGGCAACCGTGGTGGCGTCGAGCCCGAGCGGGCCGAGGATGCGGTCGGCGAGCACCTGCTCCCAGGTGCCGCCGCGCAGTTTGGCGACGAGCTGGCCGAGGATCGCGAACCCGAGGTTGGAGTAGTGGTAGCGCCGCGCGTTCGGCAGCACCCGCTCGGCCCGGTCGAGCTCGGCGAGCAGCGCGGCCGCGTCCGGGGTGATCAGGGTGTCCCACACGTCGCCGGCGGGTTCGCGCTGCAGGCCGGCGGTGTGCGACAGGATCCGGCGGATGGTGGCGTCGCCGTGCGCCGGCACGTCGAGGTGAGCCGAGATCGGCTGGTCCAGGTCGAGCAGGCCGTCATCGCGGGCCTGGAGCACGAGCACGGCGGTGAAGGTCTTGGTGACCGACCCGATCCGGAACCGGGTGTCCGGCCCGAGCGGGTGGTCCGGGTTGCCGCTGTCCCCGATCGTGCAGGTCCACGGCTCGCGGTCGGCCCGGTGCAGGGCCACGGACAGGGCCGGAATGCGGCCGTCGGCCTGGGCTTTCCGGGCGGCTCGTTCGTAGCGCGCGACCGGCGCGCTCATCGCGGGGCCAGCATCGGGCCGAGGGGTTCGCCGCCAAGGACATGACCATGTACGTGGAACACGACCTGTCCCGCGTATTCGCCGGTGTTGAAGAGCAGCCGGTAGCCGTTCTTGACGAGTCCCTCGGCCTCGGCCACCTCGGCGGCCGCGGCGAGCACATCCGCGGCGGCGGACGGGTCGGCGCGGGCCAGCGACGCCACGTCCGGATGGTGGCCTTTGGGAATCACCAGGACGTGTACGGGCGCCTTGGGGTCGATGTCCCGGAAGGCGAGCGTGGTGTCGGTCTCATGCACGACCGTCGCGGGGATCTCGCCGGCGACGATGCGGCAGAACAGGCAGTCGTTGTCCACCCCTGGGATCTTAAGGTGGCAGCGGTACACGAACCGACTGTGGGAGCGCTCCATGACCGATGTCGAACAACTCGTCAAGCAACTCGACCTGGCCGAGAAGGTCTCGTTGCTGGCCGGACAGGACTTCTGGTCGCTGCCGGCGATCGAGCGGATCGGCCTGCGGTCGCTCGTGATGTCGGACGGCCCGGTGGGCGTACGGGGAACTGGTTGGGCTCCCGACGATCCGTCAGTCGCGTTGCCCAGCCCGACCGCCCTCGCGGCCGCGTGGGACCGGGAGCTGGCCGCGACGGCCGGTCGCCTGCTCGGGCAGGAGGCGCGGCGCAAGGGCGTGGACGTGGTGCTGGGCCCGACCGTCAACCTGCACCGCACTCCACTGGGCGGCCGCCACTTCGAGTGCTACTCGGAGGATCCACTGCTCAGCGGCGAGATCGCGGTGGGTTTCATGCGCGGCGTCCAGGAACACGGTGTCGGCACGACGGTGAAGCACCTGGTGGGCAACGACTTCGAGACGGACCGCATGGAGGTCGACGTCCGGATCGGCGAGCGCGCGCTGCGCGAGATCTACCTGGCCCCGTTCGAGCGGGTGGTGGCGGCCGGCGGCTGGGGTCTGATGAGCGCCTACAACAGCGTGAACGGCACGTCGATGGCGTCGAACGGCCGTATCCAGCAGGAGATCCTCAAGGACGAGTGGGGCTTCGACGGGATCGTGGTGTCGGACTGGCGCGCCGCCCGCTCCACGGTGGGCGCGGCCCTGGGCGGCCTGGACATCGCCATGCCGGCGCTGGACAACCCGTGGGGCGCGGCGCTGGTCGAGGCGGTCCGGTCCGGCGAGGTGCCGGAAGAGCTCATCGATGACAAGGTACGCCGCGTGCTGCGCCTGGCCCTGCGTGTCGGCGCCCTGCCCGGCGGCCCGGCCGTCGATCCGCCCCCGCCGGTGGACGGCGACGCGGTGGCCCACGAGGTGGCGACCCGCTCGTTCGTCCTGGTCCGCAACGAGAACTTCACCCTGCCGCTGGAGCCGGCCGGCCTGACCCGGGTGGCGATCCTCGGCGCCCTGGCTCTGGACGCCCGGGTACTGGGTGGCGGCAGCGCCCAGGTCTCCCCGCCGCACACCATCTCCCCGCTGGAGGGCCTGGGCCGGGCATTGTCCGGCGTGGACGTGGAGTATGCGATCGGCGCCGACCCCCGCCCGTTCCTGCCGGCGGCCCGCGGCCCGCAGTGGTCCGGCTCGACCGTGACAATCGGCTCGCACTCCTTCGGCCTGGACCCCATCGCGATGCGCTGGATCGGCTCACTGCCCGGCGGCCTGGACCCGCAGGACGTCGACGGCCTCGTCGTCGAGTCCACGTTCACGCCGGATGAATCCGGCGACCACATCTTCGCCATCTCCGGCTTCGGCACGTTCCAGCTGACCATCGACAACCAGATCCGGTACGAGGGCTCGCTGCACCCCGCCGACACCGGCCGCGCCGAACTGCTGCTGCACCCGCGCGAGCAGCGGGTCACGGTCCCGTTGACCGCCGGAACTCCCGTGCGCGTGCTCCTGCGCCAGACCATCAAGCGCGGCACGGCCCACTCGATGGCCACCACCCTGGGCCACCGCCCCCCGTCCCCCGATCCGGACGGCATGATCGAGGAGGCCGTACGCCTGGCCGCCGAGTCCGACGTGGCGGTGGTGGTCGTCGGAACCACCGAACAGGTCGAGTCGGAAGGCTTCGACCGCACCTCGCTGTCCCTCCCCGGCCGCCAGGACGAGCTGGTGGCGAAGGTAGCCGCCGCCAACCCCCGCACGGTCGTGGTCGTAAACGCCGGCTCTCCGGTCCTGATGCCGTGGGCCGACGACGTAGCCGCGATTCTGCTCACCTGGTTTCCCGGCCAGGAGGCCGGCGCCGCCCTGGCCGACGTTCTGCTCGGCGTGGCCGAGCCCGGCGGCCGTCTCCCCACCACCTGGCCCAAGAGCGAGGCGGACTGCCCCGTTCTGGAGATCGCCCCCCGCGACGGCTCGCTGGCCTATGACGAGGGCATCTTCGTCGGTTACCGCGGCTGGCTGCGCTCCGGCGTGCAGCCCCGCTTCGCCTTCGGCCACGGCCTCGGCTACACCCATTGGCAGTACGAGGAACTGGCCGTCAACACCACCGAAGCCGTAGTCACCCTGACCAACACCGGCGTCCGCACCGGCCGCGAGGTGGTGCAGCTCTACGTGGCCCCCGCAACCCCCGACGACTCCCGCCCCACCCAGTGGCTCGCCGGCTTCGAAAACGTAGAGGCCCACCCCGACGAGACAGTCACGGTCCGCATCCCCCTGCCACCCCGAACCTTCCAGTCCTGGACCACCACAGGCTGGCAAACCTCACCGGGCGAATATCGCATCATCGCCGCCCACGCCCTGGACGACGCCCGCCTGGAAACCAGAATCACCGTCGAGCCCTGACTTGGCCACCCTTTAGTACGCTAGGTCACATGCCATTTCCGGGGCCCGGATTCTCCCCGGAAATGGCATGATCGAAAATTAGCGGGCGCCACTCGGGTGGCGAAATAATCGACGCATGCGGCAGCTGCAGCTTTCCCCAGTCCCAACTGTCCACAATGCGCGACCTCACCGCAGCCCGCTCCTACTCCCCCGAGGCCACCGAATTCCGCCGCACCCACCAACGCCACCGAGACTGGGGCCAGACTGGGGCCTAGCACAACGCCACGCCCAAAAACTGCACCGCACCCAACGCCAATGCCAACGCCAGGCGAGCGGCGCCCTACCCCAGACACCACTCAATCCCCGAACCCCTCCACAAGCCGAGCCTCTCCCCCACCGCACGCGGCCCCCACAGCCGCCCCGCTCGGCACCACCCCGGCCAACACCCCGCCCGGCACCACCCCGGCCAGCACCACCCCGGCCAGCACCACCCCGGACGGCACCACCCCGGACGGCACCACCCCGGACGGTGTCCACTTTGCCGGCCACGCCGACAGAGCGAGCCGCGCACTCACCACCGGCCCGAGCACTGCGTGCGTTGTCCGCACCGCCCCCGCCGCCGACCCCGCCACCAGCACCAATGCCCCAAGCACCGTCGCCAGCAGCACCAAGGCCCCCATTGCAAACTCCGCGGCCAGCGCCTTCGCGCCCGACAGCGCCACCACCGCAGGCAGCGCCACCACCACAGACAGCACCACCACCACAGACAGCACCACCACCGGCGCCTCGAACGCCGGCGCCGCGAGCACCGCAGCGACTGCGACTGCGACTGCGACTGCGACTGCGACCAACATCCCAGGCGGGACTAAATTCACGGCGGCCGGTTCCGCCACTGCGCCGGGCCGCGCCATCGCAGCACGTGCGGCAGTCACTGTTCTCAGCATCGTCACCGAGACCGCGAGCAGGAGCCCTCCCCCCGGCGCGGCCTGGCTGCCTCCTCGCAGCGGTCGCCGCAACCGCTAACGCAGCCACCACCGGCAGCATCGCGAGCGCCTTCCGTGCCGCCTTCCATCAACCCACGACGCGAAAGCTCTATACAGGGCTCCCCCGGTCCAGGGCGGCGACGAAATACCAATTAACTCCGCGGTACTGCGAAGGGCGCCGCCAAAACAATTCGCCGGTGGGGCGTTAATTCGGCTATTTCTGCCTGCCTGTCGTGCGCTGATGGCTGCGGTGGGGCGGGAATGCGCCCGTCCTCCATGAGCCGTCAGCAGGATTGGCGCGCGCTGCACTCTGCAGGAGCGGCTGAATAGGCAGTTGTTGAAGACCTTGAACGAGCTGGTCGAGCTATTTCATGACGGCCGCCTCCGGTACAAGATGTCGGTACTAGGTCATCAGCGCGATCGCGCGCAGTGTTGGCCGTCCGGGGCGGCTGCGGGCGGGCTAGGAGCGGGACTGCCACGCCTCCCACAGCTCGGCGTAGCGGCCGCCGGACGCCGCC
The DNA here is from genome assembly GCF_016862375.1 of Paractinoplanes rishiriensis. Lineage (GTDB taxonomy): Bacteria > Actinomycetota > Actinomycetes > Mycobacteriales > Micromonosporaceae > Actinoplanes > Actinoplanes rishiriensis. Next base: position 99,916 of record NZ_BOMV01000080.1, read on the forward strand.
AGTTCGGCGTGGGTGCCCTGTTCGACCACGGCGCCGTGTTCGAGCACCACTATGCGATCTGCGGCTGCCGCCTGGGTCAGCCGATGTGCCACTACCAGCGTGGTGCGGCCCCTCGTGGCCGCCAGTGCGGACTCCTCCAGGGCCCGTGCGCCAGCGCTGCCGGCCTCGGCCGTTGCCTCGTCCAGGATGGCCACGGCCGGGTCCAGCAGCACCAGGCGGGCCAGGGCCAGTTGTTGCGCCTGGGCCGCGGTCAGCGGGTGGGCGCCCTCACCAACCGGAGTGTGCACGTCCTCGGGTAGCGCCGACGCCCATTCCAGCGCACCCACCGTCGCCAGTGCCTCTTTCACCTGCTCGTCCGATGCCGCCGGGCGCGCCAGGCGTACGTCCTCAATCAAGGGGCCGGCGAAGACGTGGGCCTCCTGGCTGATCAACGCTATTACCCCGGGCGCCAGCCGATCGACCGAGATTCCGCCCGCCGTCGCCTTGCCCGCACCGGGACGCAGGATGCCCGCCGCTATCGACGCCACCGTTGTCTTCCCCGCCCCGGTCGAGCCCACCAGCGCCACCCTTTCCCCCGGCGCCACCCGCAGTGTGATGTCGCGCAGGACCGGCACCCGCTCGTCGTACGCGAAACTCACCTCGCACAACATCAGGTCCGCAGTGGACAGCCGCACCAACCCGGCCGGCGGCACCGGCAGCGTTCCCACGCCGACCAGGCGGGCCAGGCTGGCACCGGCCGCCTGGATCTGGTCGAACGTGAACAGGATCGTCGAGACCGGGTTGAACAGGCGGTGGAACAGCAGCGCCGCCGCGGCCGTCTCGCCCACCGTCACCCAGCCCGCCCGGACGAACCAGAAACCCGCCACCAGGATTGTTGCCAGGCCCACGAACTCGGCCCTGTTCATCCGCCCCACGAAGCGCGTGAACAGCGTGAACACCCCGACCGACAGGTCTCGGGCGCGGGCCGACGCCGCCTCGATACCGGTCAGGTGCCGGCTTTCGAGGCGGTACGCGTGCACCGTGCGCACCCCCTGAAGGCTCTCCACCAGGAGTTGCGAGCGCGAGCCCACCGCCGCCCGTTCCCGGGCGTAGATCGGGGCCGAGCGCGGCAGATACCAGCGCAGCGCCACCAGGTAGAGCGGCATGGCCGCGAGCCCGGCCAGCCCCAACCGCCAGTCCAGGCCGAACATCGCCGTCACGCTCAGCGCCGCGAGCAGCACCGCCGAGATCACCGTGGGCAGGATCTCGGCCGCCGCCGTGCCGATCGCCGCCACGTCCGCGCCCACCCGGGACAGCAGGTCACCACGGCCGGTCCGGTCCAGCACCGTGGCCGGCAGCCGCAGCGCCACCCCCACCGTCTGTTCCCGCAGGACCGCCAGAATCCGCTCGCCGAGCCGGCTGACCAGCGTCGTGGTCGCGCCGGACGCGATGCCGCCGATCAGGGCCGCCACCGTGACCAGCACCGCGATCGGCACGAGTGCACCGGGCCGCGCGCCGCCGCGTACCAGATCAACCAGCCGGCCCAGCGCAGTCACCGGAACCACCGACGCCGTTGCCGCCACCAACCCGGCCGCGATGGTCACCGCGAGTTCCATCCGCCGGACCCGCAGCTGGCCGACCACCCAGGCCCCGGTACGCCCCCGCGACGCCACCGGCAACGCATCCGTCGTCATCGCAGCACCGCCGCCCGGTACCCGGGATCGGCCGCACCGAGCGACGCGTGCGTGCCGGTCGCCACCACCTCGCCGTCGCGCAGCACCACCACCCGGTCGGTGACCGCGAGCAGGGCGGGACTGGTGGTGACGATCAGCGTGCCGAACGTGGAGCCGGGCCGGTGCCGCAGGTCGCGGATGCCGCGCGCGATGGCGTGCTCGGTGACCGCGTCGACCGCCGTGGTGGGGTCGTGCAGCACCAGCAGCCGGGGCCGGGCGAGCAGCGCGCGGGCCAGCGCGAGCCGCTGCCGCTGCCCGCCGGAGAGGGCCGCACCGCGTTCGGAAATGGTGTGGTCGAGTCCGTCGGGGTGGGCGGCCACCACGTCGTCGGCGGCCGAGGCGCGCAGCACGTCGTCGAGACCGTCCGATGCGGACAACACCACGTTCTCCCGGATGGTGCCGGAGAACAGTTCCGGGTCGTGCGGCGCCACCAGCACGTCGGGTGACCCGTCGTCGTAGAGCTGGACCAGCCCTACCGGGTCGGTCTCGGCGACCACACCGAGGATCTCGCCGGACGCGGGCAGCACCGGCGGATCACCCGCCGTTTCCACCGCCGGCGAGGCGCGCAGCACGTCGGCGATCCGGTCGGCGGACGCGCGGGCGGTGGCGATCCAGCCGGGCGCCGCGGACAGCGCCCCGAACGGTTCGCCGAGGAACGCGGCCAGCCCGATCACCGTGATCAGTTCGCCGGCGCTGATCCGGCCGGTCAGCGCGAACCACCCGGCCAGGATCGCGATGCCGCAGGCCAGCAGCGTGCTCACGGTGATCGAGGCGGCCTGGAACAACCCCTGTGTCCGGGCCGCCAGCAGGGTGGCCCGCAGCGCCTCCCGGCTGACCTCCCGGTAGCGCGCGTCGGCCGCCTCCTGCGCACCGATCCCGCGCAGCGGCCGCAGCCCGGTGACCAGGTCGGTGGCGGTCGACGAGGCCCGGCCGGCCACTTCCTGCCGGGTGGCGACCCGCCGGGCGATGCGCGGCGCGGCCCGCTGCAGGCCGATCAGCACGACCGGGGTGCCGACCAGCACCACGAGCCCCAGCGGCACCGAGATGAGGCACAGCCCCAGGCCGCTGACCGTGGTGGCGACCAGCGCCCCGATGATCCGCGGGATGTAGTCGAGCAGGTACGACGCATGGTCCGCGTCGGTGGTCGAGATGGTCAGCACGTCGCCGGTGCGGTTTTCGGCCCGCGGGTCGAGCACCTTGGCCGCGACCTCCAGCCGCAGCGCGTGCGATTCGTCGGCGAGCGCCCGCATGAGCAGCCGCGCCCCGGTCCGGTACGCGACGGTGAGCAGCAGGAACAGCAGCCCCAGCAGCCCCACCCAGGTGACCAGCCGGAGGAACGAGCCGGTCGCCACGGCCAGGTCCACGGTCTCCCCGATCACCACCGGTACCAGCGCCTCGCAGGCCTGGTGCAACGCCACCAGGAGGCAGCCGGCCAACAATCGCCATCGGTTCCGGGCGATGGCCCGCCGCAGGATGTTCATCGGCTTCGACCTTTTCGCGGTTGGCGTGTCGAATCAAGTGCCCAGAGTTAGCTCCACGGCATGTGATAACTCTCAGTAATGTCAACCTCTTTGACTCTGCGTAGTTTTTGGCTATAGTCGGATGCGTCCGATTCACCCGAAATAGCCGCTCACAGCGTCGCCCGCTCCCAGGGCAACGTCACGTTGAGTAAGGTCCCCGCGGCTGGTCGTTGCGAAAGGTTCTGATCATGTCCTACAACCTCCCCGAGGGAACCGTTCGCAAGCTGGTCGCCACCGCGTTCACCAACCACACCTCGACGGCCCGCTTCGTCGGCCTCGCGGTCGGCCCGCACACCCCGCTGGCCGATGTGGCCCGCACCGTGGAGCGGCAGGTGTTCGAGGAGACCTTCGGCATGGACGCGGCCGCCATGTCCGCCGAGTACCGCCGGTACGAGGACGACAGCCTGTTCTTCGTGGTCCTGGACCGCCGGACCGGCCTGCCGGCGGGCGCGGCCCGGGTGATCGACGGCGGCGGCAAGACCCTGGACGACGCGCCGGACTGCATCGACGTGCCGCTGTCCACCATCGTCGGGCTGCACGACCTGCACACCGGCCGGATCTGGGACTTCGCCACGCTCGCGGTGCTGCCCGCGTACCGGGGCGTGCGGGCCGGGGTGGCGGTCAGCGCGATGCTGTACCGCACCTTCCTCAACGCGGGACGGCTGGCCGGCGTACGCCACATCGTCGCGATGCTGGACCACCGCGCCCACCGCAACCTCAAGCTGATCGGCGTGGAGTTCACGCCGATGGCCGGCTCGGACCCGGTCGAGTACCTCGGCTCGTCCTCCACCGAGGCGCTGCACGTGCTGTTCGACGACCTCGAGCCGTCGATCGCCCGACAGTGCGAGCGGCTCCGCCAGAACACCGCCAATACCGGCGAGATCGACGGCCGCGGGCTGCGCCGCCTGCTCACCCGCCGGACCGCCGCCCGGGTCGCCTACCAGGTGCACTCCGGCATGGGCCTGGACGAGCACATCCTGCTGCCCGCCCTGGACCGCCGCCGCCTGATCCGCCAGCGCTAATCAGATCACCAGCGGCTCAGGCGGGCGGAGAGCACCGCCAAGGCGGCCACCCCGGCAGTGGAGGTACGCAGCACATCGCGGCCCAGCCGCACGGCCGTCGCCCCCGCCGCCACGAACTCCGCGAGTTCCCGGGTGTCGATGCCGCCCTCCGGGCCTACCACCAGCACGATCTCGCCGGACGCCGGCAGCGCCGCGGCGGCCAGCCGCTCGGTCGCCTCCTCGTGCAGCACGAACCCGGCGGCCGCGCCGGCCAGCCGGGCCGCCACCTGCCTCGTCGAGCAGTCCGGCGCGCCACCCACCACCGGCAGCCACGACCGGCGGGCCTGCTTGGCCGCCTCGCGCGCGGTCGACACCCACTTCTCGCGGGCCCTGGCACCGCGGTCACCGCGCCACTGCGCCACCGACCGGGCGGCCGACCACGGCACGATCTCGTCCACCCCGACCTCGGTCATCGCCTGCACCGCCAACTCGCCCCGGTCGCCCTTGGCGATGCCCTGCACCACCACGAGCCGCGGGTCGGCGGCGGCTTCGTGCTCGCGCCCGGTGATAGTCAGCTCGACCGTGCCCCGGCCCACCGCGGTCACCTCGGCCACCGCCGTGCCGCCGCGGCCGTCGGCGAGGAACAGCGTCTCGCCGGGGCGCATCCGCTGCACGGTGGCGGCGTGATGGCCCTCGGGACCGGCCAGCGTGCAGGACGGGCCGGCGGGCAGGTCGTCGACCAGGAACAACGGTGCGGACACCGGAGGGACGCTACCGGGCCGCCTTCGCGGTGAAGCTGTCGACCACCGTGGTCAGGGCCGGCACCTGGGCGGTCCACTCGTCGCGGGGGGTGCGCCAGTCGAGGGTGTAGGTGAGCGAGCCGGCGCGGAAGATCCGCAGCCGGCCGTGCATCTCGCCGCGCTTCGCGTCGCGGTACGTGTATTCCCAGACGCTGTCCCGCGAGCCGGGCAGGCGCTCTATCCGGATCCGGCGGTAGCCGGGCAGCCTGGTGGCCCGCTCCTCGGCGAGCGGGTCGGGCGGGGTCTCCAAGAGCGTCAGCCGCATCGAGGGCTGCCCGGTGCCGGCGGTGGCGACCAGGCCGTTCCTGCCGTCGCCGTAGCTGATCCACCCGGCCGGCACGGCCACCCGGTAGAGCATCGGGTCGTACCAGACAAAGCCGTCGGGCGCCGCGGCCTGCACCGGGCGCGCCTCGGGCGGCGACTCCGGCCAGGTCAGCGGGACGGCGGCGACCGGCGTCAGTAAAGCCAGCGCCAGCGCCAGCACGGCGACGCGGCGCCGGCGCGGGACGGGGACCGGCTGCACCACGCCGGGCGGCTCGCGCAACATGGCCCGCACCTCGTCCGGCGCCGGCCGGGCCGAGGGGTCGCGGCACAGCAGCGCCTCCAGCACCGGCGTCAGCACCCCGGCCCGCACCGGCGGGTCCGGCGGATCCTCGGACAGCGCCAGCAGCATGTCCACCGTGGTCGGTCGCTGGTAGGGCGGCCGGCCCTCCACCGCGTGGTAGAGCGTGGCACCCAGCGACCACAGATCGGACGCGGCGGTGGCGACCCCGGACATCAGCCGCTCGGGCGCCAGATATTTCGGCGAGCCCAGGATGATGCCGGCGCGGGCCAGGGCGCGGACCCCCTCGGTCGTCACCGCCGGGCCGGAGTCGGTGAGCACCACCCGGCCGTCGTCGGCGATCAGCACGTTGCCCGGCTTGACGTCGAGGTGCAGCAGCCCGGCCCGGACGATCGCCAGCAGGCCCTCCAGCACGGCCAGCCCGATGCCCGCCACCCGGGCCGGCGGCAGCGGCCCGGACTCGTCCACCACCTGCTGCAACGACCGGGACGGCAGGTATTCCATGACGATCCAGGGAGCGTCGTCGTCGGGCACCACGTCCAGCGTGCGGATCACGTTGGGGTGCCGCACCACGGCGAACGCGCGCGCCTCGCGGACCGTCCACACCCGGAACAGATCCTGCTCGTCGGGGGTGAGGCCGGGCGGCAACTCGCACCGCTTGAGCGCGACCGGGTCACCGGTCATCTGGTCGGCCGCCAGCCAGACCCGGCTCAGGCCACCGGCCGCGAGGGGGCGCACGACGCGGTAGCGCCCGGCGACGACCTGACCCTCCGTCACAGGCCGACCGTACGCCATGGACGCACCGTGTGGGGGGTGCCGCTTTTCGGCTCCCGGCGTAGCGTCGGCTTGCGACTTCGCCACGGAGGGCGATGAGGCAGATGCGGATACGAAAATTCGGACAGCTCTGGCGGGCGCTGCCACTTCTGGTCTGCGGCCTGCTCGTGATCATGCCGGCCCCGACGAGCGCGGCACCGCCGGCCGCCGACCTGGCGATCCGGTTCGAGGCGCTGCTCGGCCAGCACTCGGTGCTCGCCGCCGACGGCATGCGCAGCCGGATCCGCGGCGACGACGACTTCGTCCAGGCCGCGGACGCCGCGCTGGGCCGCAACACGGCCGCCATGTCGGCGCTCGTGCGGCAGATGTTCGGTGCCCGGTTGGCGGGCGAGTTCGGTCCGATGTGGGCGGAACACATCGTCTCGCTGTTCGAGTACGCCAGCGCGGTCGCGGCCCGCGACGAGGCGGCGCTCGACCACGCCCGCGAGGAGATCGAGGAGTACGAACTCGAACTCGCCGACTTCCTGGCCGCCCAGTCCCGCGGCCGCCTCACCCGGTCCGCGGCCCGCGCGGCGGTCATCCAGCATGTCGAACACCTGACGATGCAGGCCGACGCGTACGCGAAGCAGGACTACGCCACCGCCGACCGCCTCTACCGGCTCGGCTACCAGCACAGCTACGACCTCGGCCTGGCGCTGGCCGGTGCGCTGCTGCCGGCCCGCGACCGGGACACTCTGCGCGAGCCGGTCTGGCGGCTGCGGTCGCAACTGGGCAAGCTGCTCGCCGAGCACGCGGTGCTGGTGGAAGACCTGACCCGGGCCGCCGCGGCGGGCACGCCGGACTTCGACTCCTCGGCCCAGATGATCAACGGAAACACCCGGGACCTGGTCGCCGCGGTGGACACGCTGTTCGGCGCGGCCGCCGCCGAGGAGTTCGACGAGGTCTGGGGCGCCCGCGTCGAAAACCTGGTGGCCTATGCCTCCGGCAACGACCAGGCCCGGTCCGCGCTGGCCGACTGCAGCGGTGAGCTGGCCACCTTCCTGGCCGGGAACACCGGCGGGCGGGCGGACGCGGCCGCCCTGCGATCGGCGCTCGCGGCCACCGACGGCAAGCTGCTCCAGCACGCCGACGCGTACGCGGCCAAGGACTACCCGGCCGCCTACTCGCTGGCCCAGGAGAGCTACGACCAGATGTTCGACCTGGCCCGCGACCTGGCCGACGCGTTCGGTGCCACGGTGGCGGCCCGGCTGCCGCGGGGCGGGGCGCAGACCGGGTACGGCGGGATGGCCCGCTGATGCCGCCGGCCGTCCGGGTCCCGGCCCTCGGCGTGGTGACCATTGCGCTGGTTGCCACGCTGTCCGGGACGCCGCCGGCGGCCGATCGACCACCACCGGCCCGGCCGAAGGAGCACAAGACCTTCCGCTCCGACAGCGGCTACCGCGCCGTCGCCGAGCCGGTCCGGCTGCGCATCCCGGACCTGGGCATCGACGGCAAGGTGCAACGCATCGGCCGCAACCCGGACGGCACCATCGCGGTCCCCGAGCGCACCGACGTGGCCGGCTGGTACCGGCACGGCCCGCGCCCCGGCCAGCCCGGCCCCGCGGTCGTGCTCGGCCACGTCGACTCGCGCGACGGCCCCGGCATCTTCCTCGACCTGTCCCGGGCGCAACCCGGCAGCACGGTCCGGATCGACCGGGCCGACGGCAGCGCGGTCAGCTTCCGGATCACCGGGATCTCCCGGGTTGCCAAGGTCAGCTTCCCCACCGACCTGGTCTACGGCCCCACCCTCGACCCCAGCCTGCGGCTGGTCACCTGCGGCGGCAGCTTCGACCGGGTCCGCCGCAGCTACCGGGACAATGTCATCGCGTACGCCGACCAGGTGTGAGACCTGGCGGGCGGCCGTCGCGACCATGCTGCTGGTGGTCGTGACCCAGCCGCTCGCCGCCCGCCCGGCCGCCGCCGCGGTCCCGTTGCCGGTGGCCGGCGTGCTCACCGCCGGCGGGCAGACCGCGCTGGTCGTCGACCTGAGCGCGAGCACCCGGCCGGGCCGGCGCGGTGTCACGGTGACCGCGGGCGGCGTCCGGCAGCGGGCGGAACTTATCCCGGTGATGTCCGACGGCCTCGCCGTGCCGCTGGTGGTGGACACCTCGTCGGTCGGCGCCGTCACCCTCCCGGCCTGGCTGAGCGCCGCCGCCCGGTTCGTCCTCGAGGCGCCGTCCGGCTGCCAGACCGTGGTGATCACCGACCACGAGCCGGCCACCACGATCACCCCGCCGCTGCGCGGGCCCACCGAGGTCATCCGGGCGCTCACCGCGGTGCGCGCCAGCGGCCCGCGGGACACCGCGGCGGCGCTCTCCCTGGCTGCCCGGCAGTTCCCGCAGGCCGGCACCGGTCGCCGGGTGGTCGTCCTCTACACCACCGCGCCGGACGCCGGCGGCCCGTCGGCCGCGACGCTCGCCGCCCGGTTCCGGTCCGGCGGCACGATCCTCGTGGTGGTCGGCACCGACGGCGCCGAGTACTGGTCGGCGGCGGCCGCACCGACCGGCGGCTTCTTCGCCCCGGCCGGCCGCCCGGTCGTGGTGCCCGCCCTCGACCAGGTGGAGTCCACGTTGAGTGGCCGGTACCTGGTGCGCTTCGCCACGCCGGCGACGCTGCCGGCCACCGTCGCCGTCCGGGTCGACACCGGCGATCTGACGCTCAGCGGCGACGTCGTCGTCCCGCTGCCCCCGCCGCCGGACGCCGGCGAGTCCACCGCCTCGCCCACGCTGCCCTGGTCGATGGCGATCACCGTCACGGTGGCCGCGATCGTGGCGCTGACGCTGCTGCTCGTGCTGCGGTCGCGCCGGCCCCGGGTGCCGCTCGGGCCGCCCGGCCTGACCTCGGTGTTCCGGGGTCGTGCCGCGGTGCCCGCCCCGCGCATCCTGGGCCGCGCCGCCATTCCGCTGGACGTGCGGCAGCGGGCCCTGATCCCGCCACCGACCGGCGAGGAGGACGCACAGGCCTGAACTATTCGGGGTCGGGCTTGGTCTGCTGGCGCATCCGGGCCAGCGCGGCGTCCCACTCGTCGGGCTCCGCGTCGGCTGAGGCCCGCGGCAGGAAGTACTCGCTGTGTGCGATCACCGCCGCGATCAGCGCGATCACCGCGGCCAGCGTGACCAGCACCTGGAGGCCCTGAAGGATGTCCTCGGCCCACGAGTACCAGCCGGGATAGAACAGCTCGCGCACCGCCGGGATCCGTTCCGGGATGGCCGACCCGCGCATCTGGGCGAAATAGCTGCCCGGGGTGTGCGCCTCGGCCGCGTCCGAGCCCACGCCGATCAGCCCGACCAGGAAGGTGAGGCCACCCGCCGCGAGTGCCCACGTGCGGGCCCAGAGCCGGCCGCGCAAGATCCAAAAACCGAGGATGCCGTACGCCATGCCGGCCGCACCCAGGACCACCAGCTGAACCGCCCCGTCCCGCCCGCGCAACAGGGCGGGCGGGATCAGGCCGTACTCCTCTTGCAGTTGCCCCAGCAGGGCCAGCAGCCGGCTCGCCTCGCCGGTGCCCCACCACCGCAGTTCCAGCAATCCGTGGAGCGCGAGCAGCAGCCCGACCGGCACCATCGCCAAGGTCAGCCAGGCTGCCACCCGGACCGCTCGCGGAGCATCGATCCCCGTCATGCGGGCATGCTATGCCCAGCTCTGCGGCGCTGGCGTGCGATTAATCGCGTTGAGCCGGTTGAAGAAATTCGTGGTGGCGATCCACAGCGACAAAGCCGCCAATTCCGGCTCGGTGTAGTGCTTGGTGGCCTCCTCCCACACCTCGTCGGACACCGCGTCGCCGCGGTCGGCGAGCCGGGTCGCCGCCTCGGCCAGGGCCAGCGCGGCCCGCTCCGCGCCGGTGAAGTACGGGGTCTCCCGCCAGGCCGCCACCGCGAACAGCCGGTCGTCGGTCTCGCCGTTCTTGCGGGCGTTGCGGGCCCCCGAGTCGACGCAGACGCTGCACCCGTTGATCTGGCTGGCCCGCAGGTGCACCAGTTCGAGCGTGGCCGGCGCCACCCCGGCCGAGTGCGCGGCCTTGTAGAGCAGGTTGACCGCCTTCATCAGGTCCGGCGTCACCGAGTCCTGCATCCGTGCCTGCATGATCTGCTCCCTGTTGTCCGGCGCCGTCACATCGGCGCTTCCGGGTCCGTCAGTGCTACGACGGATGCGGTGGGCCGAATGTGACGGAGGAACGCCAATGGATCGGAACGCCCTGCTGGCCGAGCGGTTCGAGGAGAACCGGCCCCGGCTGCGCGCGGTCGCGTACCGGATGCTCGGCTCGCCGGCCGAGGCGGAGGACGCCGTGCAGGAGGCGTGGCTGCGGCTCAGCCGGGCCGGCGACGGCGGGGTGGACAACCTGGCCGCCTGGCTCACCACGGTGGTCGGCCGGGTCTGCCTCGACATGTTGCGGTCGCGCACCGCCCGCCGCGAGGACACGTACGGCGAGCACGCCCCGGAACCGCCGGCCGGCGGGCCCGATCCCGAGCAGGAGGCGCTGCTGGCCGACGCGGTGGGCCTCGCCCTGCTGGTGGTGCTCGAGACGCTGACGCCCACCGAGCGGCTCGCGTTCGTGCTGCACGACCTGTTCGGGGTCCCGTTCGACGAGATCGCGCCGATCGTCGGCCGGTCGCCGGACGCGGCCCGTCAGCTGGCCAGCCGGGCCCGGCGCCGGGTGCGCGCCGACCCGGCCGCCGCCGATCCGGAGACGCCGGCCGGCCGCGAGGTGGTCGAGGCGTTCCTGGCGGCGTCCCGGGGCGGCGAGATGAACCGGCTGCTCACCCTCCTGGACCCCGACGTCGAGGTGCGCATCGACCAGGCCGCCGGTGCGCGCGGCGCCGACGCGGTGGCGCGCTTCTTCGCCGGCCGGGCCCAGGCCGCGCGGCCCGCCCTGGTCGACGGCGTGCTCGGGTTCGCCGCGATCACCGGCGGCGAGCTCCGGGTCGCCGTCCGGGCCACGCTGGTGGACGGCCGGATCACCGCCCTGCACGCGGTCACCGACCCGCGGCTGCTGGCCGAGATGGTGGTGACCCTAGTCGAGTGACAGCACGATCCGGCCGTTCGCGGCGCCCGCCGCCTGCCGCGCCCAGGCGTCCGGCACCTCGTCGAACGGCACGATCTCGTGCGTCACGGTGAGCCGGCCGGCGGCCGCGTGCCGGGCCACCACGCCGAGTGACTCGGCCCGCTGGGACACCGACAGCGAGTTGTTGGTGTAGCCGAGGATCCGCAGCGAGCCGCTGCGCAGCGTGGCCGAGTCGATCGGCGCGGTGGGCGCCGCCGAGCTGCCCAGGTTGACCAGCCGGCCACCGGGCCGCAGCACCCGCAGGGCGGCCGCGGCCGGCACACCGAAGACCGGGTCGAGCACCAGGTCGACCGGGCCGCCGGCCGCCGCGTGCAGGCGTTCGGCCAGCTCCGGCACGTCGTCGTCGGGCAGCAGCGGCACCGCCGCCGAGGCGCCCAGGGCGAGCGCCCGGTTCAACGCCGCCGAGGTGCGGGACACCGCCACCACCTGCGCCGCACCGGCCAGCACGGCCAGCTGGACCGCGGCCTGGCCGACCACGCCGCCGGCGCCGAGCACCACCACCCGCTCCCCCGCGGCCAGCCCGCCGGTGCGGGTCAGCGCCGCGTGCGCGGCCACCGCGGACAGGCCGAGGGCCGCGATCAGCTGCAGCGGTACGTCCTCGGGCAGCGGCACCACGTCGACGCCGGGCACCATCACGGCCTCGGCCATGCTGCCGTCGCCCGGGCGCATCCCCGCCGAGGTGGCGAACCAGACCGGCGTACCGTCCTCGCGATGCCCGACCCCCTGCACCCCCGGCACGTACGGCGTCACCGGCGTGCCGAAATAGCTGGTGCCGGAGGCACACAGCAGGTCGAGCGGGGTGATCGGCGCGGCCACCACCGCGATGGGTTCCTCACCGGCACCCGGGCCCGGCACCGGTCGCTCCTCGATCCAGGGCGGCCGGCCGCAGACCCGCAGCACCGCGGCTCGGATCATGTCGCGATGTCCGGGTAGGGCAGGTCGAAGTGGGCCAGGCGGGCGCCGTACGCCTTCTGGTATTCCAGTGGCTCGGTGTTGTCCCGCTCGAACATCGCGATGAACAGGGTGAGCGTGAGGAACGGGTGCGCACCCAGCTCGAACAGCCGGATGTGGTCGTGCGCGACGAGCGCCTCGCGTTCGGCGTCCTCGAAGCGCAGCCAGGTGCTGGCCTCGCCGGTGTGGCAGTTCAGCACGGCGTTGGCCCGCTCCGCCTCCCACCACTCGACCAGCGCGCGCGGCTCCTCCCGGTAACGCTCGACGAGGTCGGGATCCCGGTCCACCGTGTACAGGAACTTGTTCAGCAGGTACTTGCTCATGCTGTGCCCCCTTTGGCATGCGCTCCTGGCCCTACGCCTGCTTCGCTTGCTCCGGTGCAGTCGCTCATGCCGGAGCTCCGTTCGGGTACCAGGTGAAGTACGCCTCCATCGTGTGGAACAGATCGAGCGTGTCCACGTGGTCGGCCTTCGCACCGGCCCCGGCCACGCCCATCATCAGCATGAAGTCCATGAAGCCGTGGGTGGCGTTGCCCGGCGAGTGCAGGCTGTCCAGGGTCACCTCGCGCAGGCAGTTGTCCAGGTCGCCGGTGGCGATCCACTCCACCGCCCGGCGATCGAACTCCGGGTCCGGCCCGTGCGGCCCGAACTGGCGTGGCCCGCCCAGCTCCAGCGACAGGTGCCCGGTACCGATGATCGCCACCCGGAGATCGGACGGCCACTCCTCGACGATCTTCCGGATGGCCGCGCCGAGCGCGACGAACCGGGACGGCTGTGGCAGCGGCGGCGCGAAGATGTTGGTGTAGATCGGCACGATCGGCAGGTCGGCCTCCGGCCGCAGCGTGATGATCGGGCAGGTCACGCTGTGGTCGATCCGCAGCTCGTTGCTGAACGCCAGGTCGAACCCGGAGTCCAGGCCGGCCCGCAGAATGTGCGCGGAGAGATCCTCCTGGCCCTTGAGCAGCATCCTCGGCAGGCCGAACTCGCGCTCCTCGTTGTACCAGTTGGCGTCGTAGAACGGCGCCTTGCCGACCAGGAACTGCGGCATGTTGTCCAGCCACAGCTGATGGAAGTGGTCGGAGCCGACCATCACGAGCACGTCCGGGTTGGCCCTGGTCAGGGTCTCGCGGAAGGCCAGGATCTTGCGGGTCCACTCGTCCGCGAACGGCGGCCGGTCCGCGCCGGTGGCCGTGCTGGCCTTGAGGTAGAACGGATGATGGGTGGAGGCGATGACCGCGACGATGCTGGCCATGGGCGATCTCCTCAGGGTTTCGTTTGTCAGGGTTCGTAGACTGCGTTCCGGTCGACGGTCAGGTAGATCTGGTTCGCGATCGGCCGGCGGCGCTCCTCCGCCAGCTGGCCGAGCAGCCCGGCGGCCCGGGCCAGCAGGGCGAAGCCGCGCAGCAGGTCGGTCGGCAGGCCCAGGTCGGCCAGCGCGGCGCCGCACACGCCGGCCCCGTTGAGCGGCAGCTTCTTGCCGAGCACCTGCGGATGCACCCGGCCGATCGCCTCGAACAGCCGCAGGTGCGGCCCGCGCAGGCCCTCCTCGTCGGCGATCCGGAACAGCACCGGGGTGCGCGGGTCCTGCTCCTTGTGCACCGGGTGGCCCAGGCCGGGCACGAAGCGGCGCTCGTCGCGGGCCCGCTGCACGGCGGCCAGCGCGATCACGTCGTAGTCCTGCTCGGTGCCGGCCGCCACCAGGGTGTCGGCCAGGAAGCGGCCGCTGTCCTCGGTCACGCCGAGGAACCGGGAGCCGCCGCCGAGCAGGCCGGCGGCGATGGCGCCCTGCACCGACTCGGGGGCGGAGAGGTAGGTGAGGCGGGCCGCGATCGCGGTCGGGGTGAAGCCGTGGTCGGCCAGCGCGACCAGCACGGCCTCGAACAACCGCACCTCACCGGCACTCGGTCGCCGGCTGGCGACCAGCCAGAACGCCAGCTCACCGAAGCCGACCTTGCCCATCAGGTCGGCGGCCAGGTCCTGCCCGAGCAGCGAGATGGTGCTCGCATCGGAGGTGCCCAGGCCGGTCGGGAACTTCATCGGTTTTCCTCTGGGGTTTTCCGCCGCGGGTAAGTTCAGCTCCTCAGCCATGCGCGGATCTCCTCGCCGTGTTCGTCGAGCCCGGGCGGCGGCAGCTCGTACCGGGCCGGGGTGTCGGAGAAGGTGATCGGGTTGCGGACGCCCGGGATGCCGCCGGTGGTGACCACCGGGTCGAGGCCGAGCTCCTCGGCGAGCGCCACCCCGCCGTCGATCGTGTTGATCGGTGCGCACGGCACGCCGGCCGCCAGCAGGTCGCGGAACCACTCGTCCTTGCCCCGCTTGCTGAGCCGCTCGACCAGGATCGGCCGCAGCTCGGCCCGGTTGGCGGTACGGTCCTGATTGCGGAGGAACCGCGGATCGTCCGGCAGTTCGGGCAGGCCGAGCACCTGGCACAGCTTGCGGAACTGCCCGTCGTTGCCGGCGATCACGATCAGTTCGCCGTCCGCGGTGGGCAGCGGCTCGTACGGGAAGAGGCTCGGGTGCGCGTTGCCCATCCGGTACGGCACCGTGCCGCCGGCCACGTAGCCGCTGGAGTGGTTGACCAGGCCGGACAGCGCCGAGCTGAGCAGGTTGACCTCGACGTGCTGACCGCGGCCGGTCTCCTGTCGCCGGTGCAGTGCGGCCAGGATGCCGATGTTGGCGTGCATGCCGGCCATCACGTCGAAGACCGAGATGCCGGCCCGGTACGGCGAGCCGTCCGGGTCGCCGGTGAGGCTCATCAACCCGGAGATCGCCTGCACCATCAGGTCGTACCCGGGAAAGTTCGCGCCCGCGCCGGTGCCGAAGCCGCTGATGCTCGCGTACACGATCTGCTCGTTGCCGGCCGCCACCGCGTCGTAGTCGAGGCCGAACCGGGCCAGGCCGCCGGGCCGGAAATTCTCGATCATGACGTCCGCGCGCCGGGCCAGTTCCCGCGCCGCGGCCACGTCGTCCGGGTCCTTGAGATCCAGCGCGATGGACCGTTTGTTGCGGTTGATGCCGAGGTAGTACGTGGAGACGCCGTCCCGCACCGGTGGCATCCAGGTGCGGGTGTCGTCCCCGCCCGGGCTCTCCACCTTGATCACCTGCGCGCCCAGATCGGCCAGCAGCATCGTCGCGTACGGTCCCGCCAGAATCCGGGAGAAATCGGCGACGAGCAACCCCGCCAGGGGACCCGCCGGTTGCTGCACCATCTGTTACCGCCCGTCCTGCGGACATCTGTCCGCCGGATTAGCGTCCGCTTCCACAGCGCCAATGTCAACGACCGCGCCATACTGCCGGAACACACTATTGACCCTGATAGTGACCGGGAGCACACTGGCGCCACTCGCCCTGCCCGCCTAGCGGACAGTGGTCCGGAAAACTCGAAAGGATGGGCGATGACCGACCGGCCTGTGGTATTCCGTAACGGCCTCGTACTCACCATGGACGACTCGCACTCCGTGCTCGACGGGGCCGACGTACTGGTCGTCGGCGACCGGATCGCCGAGGTCGGCCACAACCTGACCGCGCCGGACGGCGCACTCGAGATCGACGCCGCCGGCGGCATCGTCATGCCCGGCATGATCGACACGCACCGGCACATGTGGCAGACCGCGATGCGCGGGTACGGCGCCGACTGGACGCTGACCCAGTATTTCGTCTGGTACTACCTCGAGTCCGGCAAACTGTTCCGGCCCGAGGACATCCACGCCGGCAACCTGCTCGGCGCGCTCGAGGCGATCGACGCCGGCGTCACCACCACCGTCGACTGGTCGCACGGCCTGCAGACCGTCGACCACGCGGACGCCGCGGTCGACGCGCTCGAGGCGGTGCCCGGCCGGTTCGTCCTCGCGTACGGCAACATCCAGCAGGGTCCGTGGGAGTGGTCGGCCTCGCCCGAGTTCCGCGACTTCCACCGCCGCCGGATCGACGGCGGCAAGCTGGCCGGCTTCCAGATGGCGTTCGACATCCCGGGCGACCCGGCGTTCCCGGAGAAGGCGGCCTTCGAGGTGGCCCGCGAACTCGGCGTCGCCGTCACCACCCACGCCGGGGTCTGGGGTGCCACCAACGACAACGGCATCCGGCTCATGCACGAGCACGGCTTCATGCAGCCCGGCACGGTGTACGTGCACGCCGCCACGCTCTCCGACGACTCGTACCACCGCATCGCCGCCACCGGCGGCTCGGTGTCGGTCTCCACCGAGAGCGAGCAGAGCGCCGGCCAGGGTTACCCGCCCACCTGGCAGCTGCGCAAGCACGGCATCCCGGTCTCGCTGTCGATGGACACCAGCGTGTGGTGGAGCGGCGACCTGTTCTCGGCGATGCGCACCACGCTGAGCGCCGACCGGGTCCGCGAGCACCTCGAGGCGCACGGCAAGCAGGAGACGGTCACCCACCACCACCTGCGCGCCGAGAACGTGGTCGAGTGGGCCACCCGGGGCGGCGCCAAGGCCCTCGGGATGGACTCGGACCTGGGCGCGCTCACCCCGGGACGCAAGGCCGACGTCGTGCTGATCAAGAACGACGCGTCGCCGGCGATGTCGCCGATCCTGCACCCGTACGGCCACGTGGCCTACCAGGCGCAGCGCGGCGACGTGCACACCGTGCTGGTCGGCGGCCGGGTGGTCAAGCAGGACGGCAAGCTGGTCGATACCGACCTCGCGTCGGCCCGGGCCAAGGTCGGCGCCACGGTCGCGTACCTGCGCGAAACCATGGGCGAGGAAGCCTGGCGGCGTGGCATGAACCCGGAGATCCCGGAATCCCGGATCCTGCACAACCCCTACCAGTACACCAAGTAGTGGGCATGACGGCCGCAATGAAAGCATGAGGCCATGACCGACAGCGGAAGGGGCGCGGGGCCCGACTTCATCGAGGCCCTGGCCAGGGGTCTCG
The DNA here is from genome assembly GCF_016862375.1 of Paractinoplanes rishiriensis. Lineage (GTDB taxonomy): Bacteria > Actinomycetota > Actinomycetes > Mycobacteriales > Micromonosporaceae > Actinoplanes > Actinoplanes rishiriensis. The sequence goes on from NZ_BOMV01000080.1 coordinate 117,226, forward strand.
ATGTCCTGCGCTCCTTCCGGCCGGGCACCCCGGCCATGACGCTCAGTGAGATCGCCGGACAGACCGGTCTGGCCCGGCCCACCGTCCGGCGCATCCTCATCACGCTGGAGCAGCTCGGCTACGTGCGCACGGCGGTCCGCGGCTACGCGCTCACCCCGCGGGTGCTCGAGCTCGGCATGACGTACGTGAACGCCCTGAACATGTGGGAGGTCGCCCGCCCGCACATGGAAAGGCTGGTCGGCCAGACCAACGAGTCGACCTCGATGGCGCAGCTCGACGGCAGCGACATCGTCTACGTGGCCCGGGTGGCGGTTCCCAAGATCGTGACGCTGTCCGTCTCGATCGGCACCCGGTTCCCGGCGCCGGCCACCTCGATGGGCAAGGTGCTGCTGGCCGCCCTGCCCTCGGCGGCGCTGCCGGCGGTGCTCGACGAGCCGACCCGGTCCGGCATCAACCCGCGCTGGAAACCGTCGGTGGCCGAGCTGGAGAGCGCGCTGCGCGAGGTCCGGGCCAAGGGGTGGGCCCTGGCCGATCAGGACCTCGCGCCGGGCGTCCGGTCGATCGCCACCGGGGTCCGCGACGGCGACGGTCAGGTGGTGGCCGCGATCAACGTGACCGTGCACGCGGCCGAGACGTCGGTTGACACGCTGCTCGAGGACCACCTGCCCAAGCTGCTGCGGACGGCGGCCGACATCAGCCACGACTGGGCACTGACCGCCACGGTCCCGGCCGTGACGGTCTAGCGCCGCGTCAAGATCAGCCGGTGACCGAGAACGAGTTGGTCACGAAGTCCTTGCCGCCCGAGGACGAGGTGATCTCGTACCCGAACTGCACGTTGCCGATCGTGACGTCGCCGAACCAGCCGCGCGAACGGATCCACTGCGCCACCGCGGTCACGTCGATCGTGCCCGAGCTGGCGTTGCTGGTCCGCAGGAACGAGTAGACCTGGTTGGCGCCGTTCGAGCCGCGGTAGATGCGCCAGGTGTGGCCGCCCACGCTCGCGGTGGTCTGCAGCGTGCCCAGCGGGCCGATCGGGCCGTAGTAGTTCATCCACAGCATGATCTCGTGGGCATTGTCGGACGACCAGATGTCGTACGACGTCGTGAAGGCGACCCCGCTGGTCGGGACGGTGACGTTGAAGCTGCTCCGCACGGTGCCGAGCGCGCTGACCTTACGGCCGATGTACCGGGTCGCGTTCGGGTAGGACTTGATGCCACCGGTGTTCGGGTGGTTGGCCCAGACTCCCCAGTTGCTGGTCGAGTTCACCCACAGCGTCTGCGGTCCGTAGCCGTTGCCCCAGATGTTGTTGTAGAGCGTGTAGCCGTTGCTGGACCAGGTGCCCCAGCGGTCGCTCGAATACCAGGCGGCGGCGCTGGCGGTGTTCGCGGTGACCAGGCCGGTGACGGCGAGCGTGGCTGCCACGACGAATGCCCCGACGGCGAGGCGGATCTTGCGCACGGTACCTCCATGAATGTCCCGGCGGGGGAGTGCACCGGCTGTGGAACTTCAGGACTAGCCGCGCGGCTGGGTCGAGATTAAGCGGGTAAACGGTTTCCAGCAAGTGATAGGTATCAATTTCTGCCCGTTACGACGTGCAGCCGGTTCCCGCCCGTGCCACGCTGACCTCATGAAACAAGTGGTCGATCTCTTCACCCCGGAGCCGTTGCGCTGGGGCCTGCGCGGCGACCCGTGGGTGTGGCAGGCCATGCGCGATCACCTCACCGGCATCAGCCTGCCGCCCAGCCTGGCCGAGATGGAAAAGATCCTGTACGCGGCGTTCAACCGGCTGGTCGGCGTCGACCTGGCCACCGCGCTGGAGCCGTCGGTCTGGCGCGAGCGGTTCGCCCACGGTGACGGCCCGTCCCAGGGCAGCGTCCACCTGGACACCTGGCGCGCCGAGCTGATCCCGCTGCTGATGGACCGCGCCCGCGCCAAGCTGTGAAAGGTTTCAGCAGGCTTCGCCCGGGGGGAGGTCCAGCAGGCCCACCTTGTCCGGGGCCGCGGCACCGACGATCTGCCGGGCGATCCGCTGCAACTGCTCCACCTGCTCGGCACTGAGCACGTCGAAGACCAGCCGGCGCGCCTCGCGCACGTGCTCAGGCGCCGCCGCGGCCAGCACCGCCATGCCCTCCTCGGTGAGCACCGCCTCGGTGCACCGGAACTCCCCGGTCTGCACCCGCCGGGTCACCCAGCCCTGCCGTTCCAGCCGGCTGACCGCGTGCGACAGCCGGGACAGCGAGCCACCCGCCACCATCGCGAGGCTGGTCATCTGCACGGCGCGGTTGTCCGGCCGGGACAGCGCCACCAGGATCGAATACTCGAAGAAGTTGAGCCCGGAATCCCGCTTGAGCTGCGCGTCGATGGCCGGCGGCAGGGTCATGAGCATGGCGGTCAGCGCCATCCACGACGCCATCTCCGCACCGGACAGCCACGGTACCCCGGCGTCGGCCGTGTCATTGCTCACCCGGCAACAATATCCGGAGCAGGCGACTTGAATGTTCAACTCGCAGCTGTCAGCATCGAGTTGAACATTCAAGTCGAAAGGATCCCGCCGTGACCGTTCTGCGTATCGACGCCAGCATCCAGGGACCGCGGTCGGCCAGCACCGAACTGGCCGATCTCGCCGAGGCCGAGTGGCTCGCCACCCGGCCGGGCACCGCGTTCGTCCGCCGGCACCTGGGTGCCGAGCCGCTGCCCGCGGACGCCTGGCACCACGCGATCCACGCCGGCTTCACCCCCGAGGAACGGCGCACCGACCGCCACCGCGAGGCCCTGACGCTGGCCGGCACACTGGCCGACGAGTTGCGCGCAGCGGACGCCGCGATTCTCGCGCTGCCGCTCTACAACTGGGGCGTCTCGCAGCACGTCAAGACCTGGATCGACCTGGTCATCGCCGGTGGGGTGCACGGCGAACGGCTGCTCGACGGCAAGCCCGCCATCGTGCTCACCACCCGCGGCGGCGGCTACTCCCCCGGCACGCCGCGCGAGGGCTGGGACCACAACACCGCGTACCTGCGCCGGATCGTGGCCGACGTGTGGGGCGCCGACCTCACCCTGATCGAGCGCGAGCTGACCCTGGCCGGTGTGAACCCGGCCATGGACCCGTTCCTGGAGGCCGCCGAACTGCTCAAGAAGACCGCGCACGAGGCCGCGACGCAGGCCGGCCGCGCGCTGGCGGCCCGCTAGGGGCTCAGTGCCCGTTGAAGGCGTCCCGCATCCGGCTGAAGAAGCCGCCCTGCTTGCTGAGCTCGGCGACGTCCTCACCGCGGGTCTTGGCGAACTCGCGCAGCATCCGCTCCTGCTCGGCGGTCAGCTTGGTCGGCGTCTTGACGTCGAGGTGCACGAAGAGGTCACCCCGGCCCTGGCCGCGCAGGTGGGGCACGCCCTTGCCGCGGATGCGCAGCGTGCTGGCCGGCTGGGTGCCGGGCTTGACCTCGATCGCCTCCTCGCTGTCCAGCGTCTTGATGGTCAGCCGGGTGCCCAGGGCGGCCGCCGTCATCGGCAGCGTGACCCGGCAGTGCAGGTCGTCGCCCTTGCGGGAGTAGACGTCGTGCGGCCGCTCGTGGATCTCCACGTAGAGGTCGCCGGCCGTGCCGCCGCCGGGGCCGACCTCGCCCTGCTGGGCCAGCCGGATGCGCATGCCGTCCTCGACGCCGGCCGGGATCTTGACGGTCAGCGAGCGCCGGGTGCGCACCCGGCCGTCGCCGGCGCAGGTGGGGCAGGCGTGCGGGATGACCGTGCCGTGGCCCTGGCAGGTCGAGCACGGGCGGGACGAGACGACCTGGCCCAGGAACGTGCGCTGCACGCTCTGCACCTCGCCGCGGCCACCGCAGGTCTCACAGGTGGCCAGGTGGGTGCCGGGCGCGGTGCCGGCTCCGGAGCACTGGGTGCACAGCACCGCGGTGTCGACCGTGATCGGCGCCTCGACGCCGAAAGCCGTCTCGACCAGGTCGAGTTCGAGGCGCAGGATCGCGTCGGCACCCGGCCGGGTCCGCGGCCGCGGACCCCGGGTGGCGCCGCCCGCGGCCGTGCCGAAGAACGCGTCCATGATGTCCTGGAACCCGACGAACGGGCCGCCCGGGCCGCCGGGACCACCGGGGCCGCCACCGCCGCCGGGCGCCAGCGGGTCACCGCCGAGGTCGACGATCTGCCGCTTCTGGTCATCGGACAGGACCTCGTACGCGGCATTGATGTCTTTGAACTTCTCGTGCGCTTCCGGGTCGGGGTTGACGTCCGGGTGGTACTGCCGTGCCAGTTTGCGGTAGGCGCGCTTGATCTCGTCGTCGGTCGCCTCCCGGCTAACGCCGAGAATGCCGTAGTAATCCTTGGCCACGGGGTTTGGAGTCCTCAATGTCAGCGCGATTCCGTCAGTTCTGTGCCAGCAGGTCGCCAACGTAGCGTGCCACCGCGCGCACAGTAGCGATGGTGCCGGGGTAGTCCATCCGGGTGGGCCCCAGCACGCCGAGCCCACCAACGATCGTCGCACCCGGTCCGTAACCGGTGCTGACCACCGAGGCCGACCGCAGGTTGTCGATCTCGTTCTCGTCACCGATCCGGACCCTGGTCTTGCTCGGTTCCACTTCGCCGATGAGCTTGAGCAGGATGACCTCCTCCTCGAGCGCCTCCAGCACCGGGCGGAGCGTGCCCTGGAAGTCCAGCACACCGCCCCGGGTCAGGTTCGCCGTTCCGGCCAAGGCCAGCCGTTCCTCGCTGCGCTCGACCAGGGTCTCCAGCAGCACGCTGGCCAGGCAGGCCATGGTGCCGCGGCGGTCCGGCGAGCACTCGTCGACCAGACCCTGGACCAGCGGCGGGGTGTCCGCCATCCGCTGACCGGCGAGTTTCTCGTTGACCTTGCGACGCAGGTCGGTGACGTCGTCGGCGGCGACCGGGGTGGGCAACTCGACGAGGCGCTGCTCGACCCGGCCGGTGTCGGCGATCATCACCAGCATGACCCGGGTCGTGGAGATCGGCACCAGTTCGAGGTGGCGCACGCTGGACCGGGCCAGCGACGGATATTGCACCACCGCGACCTGCCGGGTCAGCTGGGCCAGCAGCCGCACGGTGCGGTGCACGACGTCGTCGAGGTCGACCGCGCCGATCAGGAACCGCTCGATGGCCCGGCGCTCGGCCGGGGTCAGCGGCTTGACCTTGGACAGCCGGTCGACGAACAGGCGGTACCCGGCGTCGGTCGGCACCCGGCCGGCGCTGGTGTGCGGCTGGCGGATGTAGCCCTCCTCCTCCAGCACGGCCATGTCGTTGCGCACGGTGGCCGGCGAGACGCCCAGCTGATGGCGTTCGACCAGCGCCTTGCTGCCGACCGGCTCCTGGGTCTCCACGTAGTCCTCGACGATCGCCCGCAGCACCTCGAGCTTGCGGTCATCCAGACTCATATGACCCCTCCCTCCGGGCGTTCCTGGCACTCCGACCGACAGAGTGCCAGTCTACGTCCCCGCGCGCGGCAGCGCGATGATCGAGCCTGCTGTCTATTCCCCGACCTGATTCGCATGTCGCTCTCGACCCTGATGACCTGCGGCCCTACGGTGTCTGCCATGACTGAACCGCCTCGCCCGCCCGGTGAAGGTAATCCGCACGACCCCACCGCGCCATTCAACCCTTATGCGGCTAACGACCCGACTTCCGGATCGGCACCGCCGCCACCGCCCCCGGGCGGGTACGCTCCCCCGCCGCCTGGGGGCTACCCGCCGCCGCCCGGAGGTGCACCCCAGTATGGGTACGGCCCGCAACCCGGCCCGCAGCAGGACGACAAGACCTGGATCCTGCTCGCCCACTTCGGCGGCGCCGGCGGCGCCTTCCTCGGTGGCGGCTGCGGCGGCTGGATCGTCCCGCTGATCGCGATGCTCGCCCGCGGCCAGCAGTCCCCGATCGTGCGCGCCGAGGCCGTCAAGGCGCTGAACTTCCAGATCCTCTGGACGATCGTGGCGCTGATCGGCTACGTGACGATGTGCATCGGCATCGGCCTGTTCATCACGCTCGCCGCCTGGCTCGTCGCGGTGATCTTCGGCGTGATCGCCGGCATCAAGGCGAACAACAACGAGCCGTACAACTACCCCATGAGTGTGCAGTTCATCAAGTAGTTCCGTCGGCGCCGGGGCGGGGGCCCGGCGCCCTTACACGACGTCGCGGATCACCGCATCGGCGAGCAGCCGGCCCCGCAAGGTCAAGATCAAATTCCCGTCCTCGTACGCGCTGCGCTCCAGCAGACCGTCGGCGAGTGCCTGCTTGGCCCCGACCGCGTCGACCCGGGCCAACGGGATGCCCTCGCGCAGGCGGACCCGCAACATGATGTCCTCCATCCGGCGGTCCTCGTCGCTGAGCACCTCCCGCGCGTGCCCCGGCGAGACACCGTCGGCCAGCCTTTTCGCGTACGCCGACGGGTGTTTGACATTCCACCAGCGCACCCCGCCGACGTGGCTGTGCGCGCCCGGCCCCAGCCCCCACCAGTCCGCCCCGGTCCAGTAGAGCAGGTTGTGCCGGCACCGCGCCGCCGCGCTGGTGGCCCAGTTGGAGACCTCGTACCAGCCAAAATCCGCCGCCGTCAGGGCGGCCTCGGCGGCCAGGTAGCGGTCCGCCGCGACGTCGTCCGAGGGGTACGGCATCTCGCCGCGGCGCATCCGCCCGGCCATCCGGGTGCCGTCCTCGACGATCAGGGCGTACGCGCTGACGTGATCCACCCCCGCACCGACCACCGCGGCCAGCGAAGCTGCGAAGTCGTCCGCGGTCTCCCCCGGCGTGCCGTAGATCAGATCGAGGTTGACGTGCTCGAACCCCGCCTCCCGCGCCTCGAGAGCGGCGGCCGGCGCCCGGCCCGCGGTGTGCTGCCGGTCGAGGATGCGCAGCACGGCCGGGCTGGCCGACTGCATGCCGAGGCTGATCCGGTTGAAGCCGTGCGACCGCAGCCGGCGCAGGTAGCCGGCGTCGACCGACTCCGGGTTGGCCTCGGTGGTGACCTCGGCGTCCGGGCTGAGCCCCCACGCGTCGTCGACCGCCGCCAGGATCCGCCCGAGGTCGTCCGCGCTGAGCAGGGTCGGCGTTCCCCCGCCCACGAACACGGTGTCCACTCTTTTCGGATTTATTAGACTTTTTCCGAGCTGGAGCTCGGCCAGCACAGTGTCCACGTAAGTGTCCCGGCTGACGCCGCCGCCCAACTCGCTGGCCGTGTACGTGTTGAAGTCGCAGTAGCCACACCGGCTGGCGCAGAACGGCACGTGCACATACACCGCAAAGCCCCGCGAGCCGGCCGTCTCGGCAACTCCCGGGGGCAACGACCCGTCCGCGGGAACCGGATCACCGTCGGGAAGCACACCAGCCATCCGTCAAGTGTGCACCCCGCCCCGTTTAGGGTTCCGGCATGGATCTGGTCCGTTCCGCCACCGACGCCGGGGTGACCACGCTGACCCTCGACAGCCCCGCCAACCGCAATGCCCTGTCCACTCCCCTGATGCGCCAGTTCCTCGACCTGCTGGGCACCGCGCTCACCGACCCGGCCGTCCGCTGCGTGGTGCTGTCGCACACCGGCACGGTCTTCTGCTCCGGCGCCGACCTCAAGGAAACCGCCGAGGCGAGGGAGACCGGCCGGGTCCCCGCCGAGATGATCGCCGACGTGCTGGCCGCCCTCTGGGAGTTCCCGAAGCCGGTGGTGGCCCGGATAGCCGGCCCCGCCCGGGCGGGCGGCCTGGGCCTGATCGCCGCCGCCGACATAGCCGTCTGCGCGCACGAGGCCACCTTCGCCTTCTCCGAGGTCCGCCTGGGCGTGATCCCGGCTGTCATCAGCGCCACGGTCCTCCCCCGCCTGACCGCCCGCGCGGCAGCCGAGCTCTACCTGACCGGCGAGGTTTTCGACGGCCACCGGGCAGCCGAGATCGGCCTGGTCACCAGGGCAGTCCCGGCCGGAGCCCTGGACGAGGCGGTGGCCACCTATTGCGCGGCTCTGGTCCGCGGCGGCCCGCTGGCCTTGGCCGGCACCAAGCAACTGCTGCGCCGCACCCCGGCCCCGTCGATCCGAGCCGACCTGTCCGACCTGTCCGAACGCTCAGCCGGCTACTTCCGCTCCGCCGAGGGCCGGGAGGGCGTGACCGCCTTCCGCGAAAAGCGCCCCCCGTCCTGGCTCCCCATCCCCGCCGAACCCACCCCATGAAGCCCTCTCCCACCGCCAAATGCCGCCCGCAGCACTCGGCGCCCGCCCCACCACGCCGCACCCGCCTCACCACGCCGCACCACCCCGCACCCGCCCCACCACGCCGCCGCACCGGGCGGCCACTCTTCCGATTAATCCCTTATCGCCCGGTAAATCGCGACAAGGTGCGGCGCGGCGCAACCTCCCGTGTCCCATCGACCTCAGGCGGTGACGCGCGCCGCACCGCACAGCCGGTGGTGACGCGGGGGCCGTGCGGTCGTTGATTACGCTTGTTACCTGACCCCCTCGGGGGCCCGTCTAGGAGGTGTGGGTGCGCAGGACGCCGCTGGTGGTGGTTGCGGTGCTGGCACTGGTCGGCTCGCTGGGCTTCGTCGCCCTGGTGCGCAGCTTCTCGGGCGACATCAAGCTGCCCAGACTCGGCCCCGAGTGCACCGTCCGCGCCGACGGCGAGGTCACCCTCGACTCCGTCCAGATGGCCAACGCCGCGACGATCAGCGCGGTTGGCCTGCGCCGCGGCATGCCCGAGCGAGCCGTGGTGGTCGCCCTCGCCACCGCCCTCCAGGAATCCAAGCTGGAAAATCTCGACAGCGGCGATCGTGACTCCGTCGGCCTCTTCCAACAGCGGCCCAGCCAGGGTTGGGGCACCCCCGAAAAAATTCAGGATCCCCGGTACGCCGCGGACAAGTTCTACGCCTCCCTGAGAAAGGTCAAGGGCTGGCAGAAAATGCGGGTCACCGACGCCGCGCAAAAGGTGCAGCGCTCGGCCTACCCGAACGCGTACGAGAAATGGGCCGACGAATCCGCCGTGCTCGCCATGGCCCTGACCGGCCGGGCCACCGGCGCGGTCGAGTGCACGGTCACCGGCGCGCCGGTGCTGCGCGGTGCCGCCGCCGCGGCCGCCCTGGTCGAGGGTCTCAAGCTCGACTGGGGCAAGGGCCTGACCCACGCGCCCACCGCCGAGCAGACCGGCAGCGTCACGGTCACGGTCGCCGACCGCAGCACCGGCTGGCGGTACGCGCACTGGCTCGTCTCGCACGCCTCGGACACCGGCCTCGAACGGGTACGTTTCGCGGATCTCGAGTGGCACGCCCCGGATGGAAAGTGGCAGCGGGTAACCGCCGCGGCCGGCACCGACGAAAGCCGCGTCATCGCTCACGTGTACAGCTGACCGTGAGTTATGTGCTGTCGATAGCTCTCCGTGACGCCCGTCGATTCGGCGCATGAATAGCACAGCGTATAAGCCGACGTGGACAGACAGCTACCGCCCTGGTACTAAGTAGAACGTGTCGAGGGCGATCGAATGGATCCTGCTGGGTGCCGGAAGTTGTCTGGCGATCGTCATCGGGCTCGGATGGCATCGGCCCAACCGGTTCGGACCCTGGTTGCTGCTGGCCGGCGCGATCGCCTGCCTCGCGATCGGTGACGTCTTCTACGCGCTGCCCCTGACGTCCGTGGCCGAGGGGTGCTACCTGGCCATGTTCGTGCTGGTCGCGGCCGCGCTCCTCCAGTTCACCCGGGACGGTTCGCTGCTGGTCGACCGCGCCCGGCTGATCGACCTGCTCGCGTTCGGCTGCTCCTCGCTTTTGGTGGTCTGGGTTTTCGTGATCGGTTCGAGCGGGCAGATCGGGGCAATCTCGGCCGCCGACGTGATCGGCGACCTGCTCCTGATCGGCGTCGCGGCCCGCCTGGTCCACGCGGCCGGACGCAACGTCGCGGCCGCCCTGTTGCTGGCCGGCTCGATCGGCATGCTGGCCGGCGACATCGCCTACCCGCTGGCGCCAGGCCCGCTCACCGAAGGCGGGTACGTGGTGCTCTACGTGACCTGGGGCCTCGCCGCGCTGCACCCGTCGATGGCCCGGCTCACTCAGCCGATGCGCCCCCGGCCGACCCCGTGGGGTGGCCGCCGGGCCGTCATGCTGTGCCTCGCCGTGGCCACGCCGCCGGCGGTCCTGCTGATCGAGGCCCTGACCGGCGAGATCCGCGACGGCGTGGTCATCGCGGTGGCCGGTGCCCTGACCCTGCTGCTCACGATCACCCGCCTGGCCGACTCGATCCGGCAGAACAGCCAGGCCGCGGCCCGCGAGCGCGCCCTGCGCACCGCCAGCGGCGCCCTGGTGTCGGCAGCCGACCTGCCCGCGGTCGACGAGGCGGTACGCGCCGCCGTGGCCGCCCTGATGCCACCGGCCGCCGTGCACCGCGTCGCGTTCACCCCCGACTCGTCCGACGACCACGACCCGGCCCCGGCCCAGCGCTCCTCCCCGGACGCCGACGCCCGCAGCTGGTGGGTGGCGGACACCGCAGACCAGGGCACCCGCGACGAGGGCACCCTGGTCTGCCCACTGTGGCTGGAACCGATGTCGGTGGCCCGCCCGCACGGCGGCGCCCTGATCCTGACCGGCCGCCGCGACGTCCTGATGGCCACCCGCGACGCCCTCGAGGTCCTGGCCGGCCAGGCCGCGCTGGCCCTGGACCGGATCAACCTGGTCGAGGCGGTCGGCCGCCGCGACAGCGACCAGTACCTCCGCACTGTGATCAGCAACACAGCCGACCTCATGGTCGTCATCGACGAGGATCAGCGCATCCGCTACGCCAGCCCCGCCCTGCACGACCTCCTGGGCGGCCACAATCTCTCCCCGCTGGCCACCCTCACCGACCTGGTCCACCCCGACGACCAGGGCCAACTGCGCCGCGCCTTCCTGGGCAACGGCGACGGCACCCTGTTCTGCTCCCTGCGCCGCGCCGACGACAGCCAGATCCTGGTCGAGGCCACCTACCGTGACTTGCGCGACGATCGCCTGGTCCAGGGTTACGTAGTGACCATGCGAAACGTCACCGAGGCTCGCGACCCGGGCGAAAGGCAGCCCCACGTCGAAAACGTGGACGCCCTACCGGCCTGGATCAACCGCCGCAGCGCCCAGCACAAGTTCCGCTACTGACTTTGTTCCGCCCCAGACATCTTTGCTCCGCCCCAGACACGACGAAGCGCCAACCCGGGGAGGGGTTGGCGCTTCGCTGCGGGGATTCAGTTACCGGGTGATGCGGCGACGCCCGCCGATGCCGGCCACCAGGGCGACACCAACGGCCGCGAGGACGATCTGGAACAGCAGCTCCGTCCAGTCCAGGCCGGCGGTGTCCGCCACACCGACGGCCCGCGCGATCACGGTGCCCAGCAGGGCGGCAACGATACCGACCACGATGGTCAGCCAGATCGGGATGTTCTGCTTGCCCGGTACGACCAGGCGGCCCAGAGCGCCGATGATCAGGCCGACGACGATGGCGGTGATGATGCCGGTGACAGTCATGAGGTTTCCTCCTCGGGGGTGGAGCATCTGTTGCGTCCGTCGAGCCCCAATTTCCCGACCTTCGGAGAAACCAAACCGCCCTATTTCTTTGTTGCCCCCTTGGTGTCTGGTGTGTCGGATGTCGAGAGGGCGGCGATGAAGGCCTCCTGCGGCACCTCCACGCGCCCGACCATCTTCATCCGCTTCTTGCCCTCTTTCTGCTTCTCGAGCAGCTTGCGCTTCCGCGAGATGTCACCGCCGTAGCACTTCGCGAGCACGTCCTTGCGGATCGCCCGGATGGTCTCGCGGGCGATGATCCGGCTGCCGATGGCCGCCTGGATCGGCACCTCGAACTGCTGCCGCGGGATGAGTTTCTGCAGCTTGGAGGCGATGGTTACGCCATAGTTGTACGCCTTGTCCTTGTGCACGATGGCGCTGAACGCGTCGACCGGCTCACCGTGCAGCAGGATGTCCACCTTGACCAGGTCCGCCACCTGCTCACCGGACGGCTCGTAGTCGAGTGACGCGTACCCCTTGGTCTTGCTCTTCAGCTGGTCGAAGAAGTCAAAGATGATCTCCGCCAGGGGCAGCGTGTACCGCAGTTCCACTCGTTCGGCGGACAGGTACTCCATGCCGAGCAGGCTGCCGCGCCGGCTCTGGCACAGCTCCATGACCGAGCCCACGTACTCGTTCGGCACCAGAACTGTGGCGCGTACCACAGGCTCGTGAATCTCGGCGATCTTGCCGGTTGGGAACTCGCTCGGGTTGGTGACGACCTTTTCGACCGCATCCTCGGTGTAGACCCGGTAGACCACGTTCGGCGCCGTCGAGATGAGGTCCAGGTTGAATTCGCGCTCCAGCCGCTCCCCGATGATCTCCAGGTGCAGCAGGCCGAGGTAGCCGACCCGGAAGCCGAAGCCGAGCGCCGCCGACGTCTCCGGCTCGTAGACCAGCGCGGCGTCGTTGAGCTTGAGCTTGTCGAGCGCGTCACGCAGCGCCGGGTAGTCGGAGCCGTCGATCGGGTAGAGGCCCGAGTAGACCATCGGCTTCGGGTCTTTGTAGCCACTGAGCGGCTCGGCAGCCGGCCGGTTGTTGCCGGTCACGGTGTCACCGACCCGGGACTGCCGCACGTCCTTCACGCCGGTGATCAGGTAGCCGACCTCGCCCACGCCGAGCGCGCCGGCCTTCTCCATCTCGGGCGAGACAACCCCGATTTCGAGAAGCTCATGCACGGCCCCGGTCGACATCATCTTGATCCGGTCCCGCGCCCCGATCCGCCCGTCAATGACCCGGACGTACGTGACCACGCCGCGGTACACGTCGTACACCGAGTCGAAGATCATCGCCCGGGCCGGCGCCGCCGCGTCACCCACCGGCGGCTGGAACTGCCGGACGATCTCGTCGAGCAGGTGCTCCACACCGTCCCCGGTCTTGCCCGACACCCGCAGCACGTCCTCGGGCTCGCACCCGATCAGCTTGGCGAGCTCAGCGGCGTACTTCTCCGGCTGCGCCGCCGGCAGGTCGATCTTGTTGAGCACCGGGATGATGTGCAGGTCGTTCTCCATCGCCAGGTACAGGTTGGCGAGCGTCTGAGCCTCGATCCCCTGCGCCGCGTCGACCAGCAGAATCGCACCCTCACAGGCGGCCAGGCTTCGGGAGACCTCGTACGTGAAGTCGACGTGCCCCGGCGTATCGATCATGTTGAGGACCGCGGTCTGCCCCGCCTGCTCCCCCGCACGAACCACCCACGGCATCCGGACGGCCTGCGACTTGATCGTGATGCCGCGTTCCCGCTCGATGTCCATCCGGTCCAGGTACTGAGCCCGCATCTGCCGCGGGTCGACCACCCCGGTGATCTGCAACATCCGATCGGCCAGCGTCGACTTGCCGTGGTCGATGTGCGCAATGATGCAGAAGTTGCGGATGCGACTCGGATCGGTAGCTCCGATCACGTTGTCGGCATGGTCGAGCGGTCCAGGCACGGTCTTCCGTTCTTCCCAAGCTGAAGGACACCGACGAACAGCCGGCGCGCGTCCTATCGTCCCACGCCCGCGCGCAAGCCCCGATCACACCCGCGCAGGAGCTCCCCGCCCACCGCGAGGCGCCCGGGTCCGCCCCCGGTTGCGGTCCGCCCGAAGCGGGCCCCCGACGACCCCTCAGACCCAGCTCACACCCGGTCGAGCGGAACGTGCGGCAGCGGCGGCAGCTGCACCGTCACAGCATCCCCCGGCCGAACCACACCACCCCGCAGCACGACCCCCATGATCCCCGCCTTGCGCACCAGCCGTCCCTGCTCGTCCCGGCCCAGCACCTCGTTGAGCAGCCCAGCCCGAAACCCGTTGATCTGCCCACACGGATTCCGCAACCCAGCCACAATCACCGCCGGCCGCAAATCATCCCCTAAATCCCGCCCGACCGCCGCCGCCACAGCCGCCGCCGACACCGCAGTAGCCGCATCCAACGCCGCCGCCGCAGCCACCCCGAGCACGGCCGCCAGAGGCCCGCCAGCCCCCGCCACCCCAGAGTCGCCACCCGCAGCCGCCGCGCCAGACTCGCCGCCCGCAGGCGCCGCCCCAGGCCCGCCGCTGGCGCCCGCCGTCACCGCCCCAGGCCCCCCGCCGGCGCCCGCCGTCACCGCCCCAGGCCCGCCGCCGGCGCCCGCCGTCACCCCTGGCAACGCCCCGAACCGCAGGATCGTCCCCGTGGGCAACCCCAGCAGATCGATCCCACTGGTCGTCACGTTCTCGCCCAGGTCGCCGGCCGCCACCGCGAACCCCTTCGCCCCCACCTCCGCGAAGAGCTCCCGATGAATCAGGTGGACCTGACGCAGGTTGGGCTGCGTCGGATCGGTCCGCACCCGGCCGCGGTGCTTCACGTAGGCGCCGGCGTGCACATCTCCCGCCACCCCGACACCCGCCACCAACCGGATCTCACCGCGCACCGGCTTTGTGAACGCGTATGTGTCGTTACAACTGACCGCCGCGACCGTCCCCTGTTCCGCCGTCATGGGCCGGAGTCTCTCCCGAGCGCCTCCTTGCGCTCGACCCCAAATCCGGCCTCCGAGACCCGCTCATCCGGGACCGCTCATCCGGCACCGCTCATCCGGCACCGCTCATCGGGACCTCACTCCGGCGGCATCAGGAACAGCGCGGACAACTTCGGCAAACGTCGCTGCATCTCCTCCTCGTTGTCGAAATCCCACAGATCGTTGGCGTCGGGGCGGGTCACCGGACGATCCCAGACCGGCAACTCGGACCCCGTGGCCTGCTGATAGGCGTCGTTGGCGATGGACAAGACCTCCTCCGCCTCGAAAACCGCCCCGCTGTCGGCGGCGGACCGCACCGCCGGGACGTCGGCCAGCGAATCCGGCGACCGCACCGATCGCGCCACGGCCTCCCGCCCGTGCGCGATCAGCCAGCCCCGGAAGTTGTCGAAGCCCTCGTCGGAGCAGCCCCCGTTGATCAGGTAGGCCGCGGCCCACAGATCCTGGGTGCCGGACGCGACCATCACCTTGTCGAGGTGGCGGGCCCAGGCGACGATCTCCTCCGGGTCATGGGCGGCCAGGTCGGCGGCGGCACGCTTGGCCACCTCGGCCGGGGACGCTGGCCGGTCGGCGGTGGCACGGCCGATGATGGCCCAGAAGTCGTCGGTTCTCATGGGGAGGATCCTGCCAGTGGGGTACGACAAAATTCGGGACGGCAGGATGGGTCGGGTGCGGCCGATTTCACTTCCCGACGTCGCCTACGGCACTACCGCCGTACGCCCGGATTGGCAAGACCTGCCCAAACGCCTGCAGCGAGCCATCTCCACCCGCCTCGGCGCCCCGGTCACCTTCGCGCGGAGCGCGGGCGGCGGCTTCACCCGCGCCTTCGCCGCGGTGCTTCGCACAGAGTCCGGCCTGGGAGCCTTCGTCAAGGCCGCGGCGCTCAAGGATCCGACGTCTGAGTGGTACGCGAGAGAGGCCGCGATCACCGCGGCGCTGCCCGAGGCGGTCGACGCCGCCCGGCCGCTCTGGACCATGGTCGACGCCGGACACTTCGTGCTGTGCCTGGAACTCGTCGACGGCCACGTCCCGGCCCTGCCCTGGGACCCGGCCGAACTGACCGCCGCCCTGGCCGCCTGGTCGACCGCCGCCGACGCCCTGGCCCGCCCCTCCGGTGACCTGCTGGCGGTGGGCATACCCACGTTGCCGGAAATCTTGCGTTCCGAAATGTCGTGGTGGTCGGAAGTCGCCGCCGGCCGTGAACCGATGCCCCGCACCGCGCAGCGCACCGTCGCCCCGGCACACCTCGCCGATCTGGCCGGCCTCGAACGTGCCCTGCCCCCGCTTGCGGCCGATTCCAGCCTCCTGCACGGCGACCTGCGGATCGACAACGTGCTGATCGGCCGGGACGGCCGCGCCCGGCTCTGCGACTGGACCTGGCCCTGCCTCGGCGCGCCCTGGTTCGACACGGTGACGCTGCTGGTCAGTGCATTCGCGAGCGGCCTGGACGCGGACGCCTACCTGGAACCCTGGGACGCGCCCGCCGAGGGTGTGGACGGAGCCCTCGCGGCGCTGGCCGGATATTGGCTGGTCCGGGCGGACGGCGGCCCGAGCAGCGCCTCCCCGCACAGCCGTCAGCACCAGCGGTTCAGCGGCGAGCAGGCACTGGCCTGGCTGGCGAGCCGGCGGGGCTGGTGACGCCGGGGTGAGGCCGTTTTGGCGGGTCGGAACGGTGCTGGTAGTCTGGTTCATCGCGTGTGGTGACGCGCCGCTGTTTGCTGCTCCGGCAGCCGGTTGCTCCGGTAACCGACCGTGGTGGCCACCGCGCTTGAGACCAGTTTCCGAACCTAGTCAGGACAAGGCTGTCGCGTGGCGAACATCAAGTCCCAGATCAAGCGCAACCGGCAGAACGAGAAGGCCCGGCTGCGCAACAAGTCGGTCAAGTCGTCGCTGAAGACCGTGATTCGCAAGCTCAACGAGGCGAGCGAGGCGGGCAACAGCGAGACGGCGACCGCGCTGCTGCGTGACGCCTCGCGTCAGCTGGACAAGGCTGTCAGCAAGGGCGTCATCCACAAGAACCAGGCGGCCAACCGCAAGTCGGCCATCGCCAAGCGGGTCGCCGCGCTGTCTGCCTGATCCGTCAGGCTTCCGGCGCGGCTGCATGGACGCGGCCGCGCCGCAGGCCCGCTTACCCGCGGGCTAGGTCGCAGAACACAAATTCGGGCATCGCCGGATCACGGCGGTGCCCGAATTCTATTGCGAGTTGATTCCTACTCGTAGCGACGGCTGGCCGACTGGCGAACCCGCTGCTGCTCCGCCTCCAGGCGCTCGGCCCACGGCCGCTGCACCTGGGCGCCGGCACCGCGGTTGAGCACACCCGGAAGGCGGGTCGTGGTCTCGCCGACGATCTCGACCGGCGGCGCCGGCTCGGCGATCGGCGCCATGCGGGGCCGGGGCGGCGGCGGTGCGGGCTGCGTGAGCGCGCCGGCCACCACGTCGTTGAGCTTGACCATGCCGGCCACCGTCGCGGGCAGCACCAGCACGCCCCACCAGCTCACCAACTCGGCCAGGGCGAGCAGGACGCCGAGCGCGATGGTGCCCTCGAGGAAGATGAAGCAGAGGAAGCCGCTGGGCGTGAGGGTCCGCAGCCGCAGCATGCGGGCATAGAGCGGAGGCTGTACGTCGTGCGGCAGGCGGGACCGGCTCATCGGGCGCCACCCGACCGGCGGGCCGCGGCCACCGCGAAGACGGCCTGCTCCAGGGCGTAGCCGCGGTCTTCGGCGCCACCCTTGACGGCCGCATTGCAGTCGGCGGCCGCGCGCATGGCGTCGACCAGGCCCTCCGGCGTCCAGCCCCGGCTGCGTTCCTGTGCCCGCTGGATCTTCCACGCCGGCATGCCAAGCGAGCTGGCCATCTGATACGGGTTGCCGCGTCCGGCCGAGGCGACCCGCGCGATGGTGCGGACCCCGTCGGCGAGGGCATCGGCGATCGGCACCGGGTCGACGCCGACGTGCAGCGCCCAGCGCAGCGCCTCGAGCGCGCCCGGCACGTCACCCACGACCGCCGCGTCGGCCACGTTGAAGCCGCTGACCTCGGCGCGGCCTTTGTAATACCGCGCGACCACGGCCTCACTGATCTTGCCGTCGGTGTCGGCCAGCAGCTGCGAGCAGGCCGCCGCGATCTCCCGAAGGTCGTTGCCCACGGCCGCGAGCAGCGCCGACGCGGCCGTCTCGTCGCAGCGCCCGCCGTGCCGCCGGAACTCGTCGCGGACGAAAGCGATGCGCTCCCGGTCGCCCTTGAGCTTCGCGGCCGGGACCACCGTGGCGCCGGCCGAGCGCATGCCGTCGGCGAGCGCCTTGCCCTTGGCGCCACCGAGGTGCGCCACGATCAGGGTGACCTCGGGATCCGGATTTTTCGCGTACGCCAGCAGGGCCGTGATCAGGTCTTTGCGCGCGTCCTGTCCACTGCGGATCACCAGCACCCGGCGACCGCCGAACAGCGACGGGCTGAGCATCTCGGCCACCTCGCCGGCCGCGAGCGCGCCTCCCTCATACTCCCGGACGTCGGCGCCCGGGTCAGCTGTCCGCGCCGCGTCGACCGCCGCGGCGATCGCACGGGCGGCGAGCAACTCCTCGTCGCCCAGGACGAGGAGCAGCGGTTCGGGGGATGCCGTCGTCACGCCCAACATCGTCGCACGAGGGGCTGACGTTTCCGCGAGCCTCACTCCTTCGCGCAGAACGCCGATCACCGAATGCGAAAGCAGACATATCGGCGGCCTGCCATGTCCCTCTAGCCGTAGAGTCGCTCGATCAGGCTGAATGTCTGCCCGGCCCGCACCGCGCCGCCGAACGGTCATCGACGGCTGTCATCGGCAACTATTCGGACTAACCCGGGCGTGTCGGCAGCTCCGGCCTGAGCAGCGCGCCGACCACGCGTCCACCCGCACGCCCCGGTGCACGAGCCGCTGCCGCGCGCCACCGGATCCATCCAGTACCCGATCTCGGCCGTCCGGTTGCCCTTCAGCCCGAACTCGACCCGGTCCAGCCGAACACCGTCCCCGGTATCCACCACGACGTACTCGCCACGCCGCCCCGCGGTCCAACCCGCGATCGCCATCTCCCGCATGAAGTGCTCGGCGTGTGCCATCTAGTACGCCTGCGGGATCTGGACGAACCGCTGCACCTCGGGGTCATGTGACACCGCGTACACCCAAGGGATGTCGCCCTCGGTGAACGGCCGCAGGGTGATCTCCCCCCGCCGTGATCGTCGCCGGCTCCACCCCGCAATTGTCACGGTGGCTCTCCGCGAACCACCACGGCGAGTCCGGTCCCGGTCGCGACCGCGGCCACATCTCCGGACAAGTCGGTGCGCATAACCCGCGCGCCACCTCGCTCGATCCGTTCGAGCAGCGGCCCGTTGGGGTGCCCGTAGTCGTTGTCCGCCCCGACCGAGACCAGCGCGACCGCCGGATCGGTCGCGTCGACAAAGCCCACGGACTGATAGGCCGATCCGTGGTGAGCAACCTTGAGCACGTCGGCCCGCAGCGCCTCGGCACCCAGCCGGTGCAGCAGATCGTCCTGCTCCTCGGTCTCGGCGTCGCCGGGCAGCAGCACCGTCACCCCGTCCACCCGGGCGCGCAGCACCAGCGAGTTGTTGTTGGGGTCGGAGTTCGTGCCCCGCATCGGCTCGACCGGCCCCAAAACCGTCAATTCCACATCACTGACCTGGTACGCCCAGCCGGCGCCGATCGCATGCAGCGGTGCCGAACCGGCCGCGGCCCGGACCGCAGCCCGCCCACCCGGCGGTTCCGGCCAGTCCGGACCGGCCACGGCGGCCACCGCGCGCCCGCGGAAGACCCCGGCCACGCCACCCACGTGGTCGACGTGGAAGTGGCTGAACAGCAGCAGGGCGACCTGCCGCACACCCAGCCGGCGCAGGCAGTGGTCGACCACGTCCGCCTCCGGCCCGGCGTCGACCACCACGGCCCGCCCCGGTCCGGCCGGCAGCACGATCGCATCACCCTGCCCGACCGCGCACGCGACCACCACCCAGCCGGTCGGCGGCCAACCCGCGGCCAGTAACCGTACCGGCAGCGACCCCAGCATCCCAGCCAGCGCGACCACCGCGACGAGCCGCCGCACGATCGGCCGCCGCGCCGCCACCAGCAGCGCGACCGTGATCACGGCGAGCAGCAACGCCCCCGTCACGCCGCCCGGCCAGGGCAGCGCACCGGCCGGCACCCGGGAACCGGCCGTGGCCACCAGCACGAGCCAGCGGGCCGGCCAGTGCCCCAGCCAGGCCACGAACTCGGCCCCCGCCGGCCACAGCGGCGACAGCACGGCCGCACCAACGCCGAGCAGGGTGGCCGGCGCGATGGCCGGCACCACGACCAGGTTGGCCGGGATCGCGACCAGGCTGATCGCGCCGGACAACCCGGCCACCACGGGCCCGCAGGCGGTCTGGGCCGCGGCCGGGACGGCCAGCGCCTCGGCCGCACCCGGCGGCCAGCCCCGCCGGCGCAATCCGTCCCGCCAGACCGGCGCGAGCAGCAGCAGCCCCAAGGTGGCCAGCACGGACAGCGCGAAGCCCACGTCACCGGCCAGTTCCGGGTCGACGATCACCAGCACGGCCACCCCGGCGGCGAGCGCGGGCAACGCCGCCCGGGGCCGCCCGGATGCCAGACCGAGCAGGGCGATCGCACCCATCGCGGCGGCACGCACGACACTCGGGGACGGCCGCGCCAGGATCACGAACCCGGCCAGCGCCACCAGGCAGACCAGCGCCTGCACCACCGGACCGGCCCGGGCCCGCCGCACCAGGAACAGCACCACGCCCAAGATGATCGCGACGTTAGCTCCGCTCACGGCCACCAAATGCGTCAGACCGGTCGTCCGGAAGTCTGCCTCCAGTCCCGGATCCAGCCGGCTCGTGTCCCCCACCACGAGGCCCGGTAGCAGCCCACCGGCGTCGTCCGGCAGCGGCTCGCAAGCCCGCTGCAGCCCGGCCCGCAGCACCCCGGCGGCCCGCTGGATCCAGGGTGGACGGTCCAGCACCGTCGGCGGATCGCGGACCGAGACCACGGCGGCCCGCAGGTCACCGCCCCGCGGCGGCAACAACCGGCCCCGTGCCGCCACCCGCTGACCGGGCAGCAGCCCGCGCCAGCCGGGGTCGCTGCCGAGCACGAGACCCCGGGCGGAGAGCCGCAGCGCCGGCCCGTCCGGGCCCTGAACCGCGCGGATCTCCACGGGTACCAGGTAGGTCGGTGGCCGGCCCGGCGTCTCGCGCAGGGCTCTCGGGTCGTCCCGGACCACGGCCTCCACGCGTACCGGATCATGGGAGCGCACGAGGGCAACCAGCGGACCCGCCTCACGCACCGCGACCCGCGCCCCCGTCGCGATCGCCCCGCACCCCGCGCCCAGCAGGACCGACAATGCGATCCAGCGGATCGCGGCGGGCGCCCGCAGGCGAACCACGGCAACCACCGCACCCAGTGCCAACGCCGCCGCGCCGAGCAGCAGGCCGGCCCGCGCCGGCAGATAGAGCGCGGCCAGGGACGCGAGCCAGGTCGCCAGCGCGAAGCCGGCCAGCCGCAGATCCGGCGCCTTCACACCGTCACCAGATCTTTCAGCTGCTCGTAGCGGGCGTCGCCGATGCCGCTGACCTTGCGCAGGTCGCTGACCGCGGCGAATCCGCCCTGCGCGTCGCGGGCGTCGAGGATGCGCTGCGCCAGTACCGGGCCGACCCCGGGCAGTGTGTCCAGGTCGGCGAGTGTGGCGGTGTTGAGGTTGACCGGCCCGCCCGGCGGACCACCCGCACCCGGAGCTGCGGCGGGACCGGTGGCGACCACGCCCGGCGGCGGGGTGACGCCAACCATGATCAGCTCGCCGTCGACGACCTTGCGGGCCAGGTTGAGAATCGCCACGTCGACGCCGGGGTTCGCGCCGCCGGCCGCGGTCAGCGCGTCGGCCACCCGGGCGCCCTGCGGCAGGCGTACCAGACCGGGCTTGCGCACCTTGCCACCCACCGCAACCACCAGTTCGGACGGCGCGGAGCTTTGGCCGGCCGCCGCCCCGGTCCGGCGGGCCGGCTCACCGGTCGGCCCACCGGTCGACTCGGTTGTCGTGAACGCGGGCGGCGCCACCGTGTCGACCCGCGGCCGGGCCCGCCAGGCCAGCACCGCGGCGATCACGATCACCACGATCGCGACGGCGGCGAGCGCCTTGACCCCGCGCCGGCCCGGATCGAAGGCACCCAGACCGAACCGCCGCTCCGGCTGCGGTGACGGGCCGCCGAACGCCCCGGCGGTACTGAATTCCGGGGCCTCAGGCTCGGGAGCGGTGGCGAACTGCCAGCTCAGGCTTCGGTTCGCCTCCTCCTCCGGCAGCACCCAGGCGGGCGGCGGCAACGTGCGGGGGGTCGTTGCGGGGGCGCGGAACGGCTCGGGTTCGGCCATCGGTTCTCCGGATTCCTGGTCGGGTGCGCGAAACTCCTGGTCGGGTGCGCGGGATACCTGGTCAGGGGCGCGGGATACCTGGTCAAGGGCGCGGGATACCTGGTCAGGGGCGCGGGGTGGCGAGGCCCATGGCGTGCCGGGGCGATAGCCGCCGGTGTCCTCGGGCGGCAGCGGCGGCAGGGCCACGACGCCGCTGGCCACGACGTGCGCCCCGGCCGCCGCGGCGTCGGGCGGGATGTGGATGCCGTCGTCGTCCGGCGACGGGTCTGGCAGCGGGTCGAGGTCGACGTCGTCCGGCCAGGCCGGGATGATGTCCGACCAGTTCAGCGGGTCGCCGCCGGCGGACAGGCCGGCCAGCCCGTCGGTGTACCGGGACGGCTGCGCAGGGCGCGGAGCTGCGGTGGCCGCCTGATCGCGGACGTAGAGCGGCGTCGCGGCCAGGACCGACCGCAGCCTTGCCGCCACCTCGTCGTCCTCAAGCACGCCCGGCACGTTAGGCAGTTCGCCTGGTGATCGCTTAACGCATTGTGGATAGCGCGAACTGTGGATAACTCCCACGGTCCATCGCGGTGTGCTATCGACAGCGGGTGACAACAAGAATTTCCGCTCCGGCGCTGACCGCCGCGATCGACCGGCTACGGGCCGCGGGCTGCGTTTTCGCCGAGGAGGAGGCGGCGGTGCTGAGCGCTGCCGCACCCGACGAGGCGACGTTAGATCAGCTGGTCGGGCGGCGTGCGCTGGGTGAACCGCTGGAGCAGGTCGTCGGCTACGCCGACTTCGGCGGGGTCCGGGTCCGGCTTCGTCCGGGCGTTTTTGTTCCCCGCGTACGCAGTGAGCTCCTGGTCCGCCTGGCTGCCGAGGCGGCCGGACCGGGGGCCGTGGTGGTGGATCTCTGCTGCGGGTCGGGTGCGCTGGGTTTGGCCGTACGCCGTCAGCGGCCGGACGTCGAGCTGCACGCGGCGGACATCGACCCGGTGGCGGTCGCCTGCGCTCGGGACAATATGGACGGAAACGTCTATCAGGGCGATCTGTTCGACGCGCTGCCGGATCGCCTGCGCGGCCGCATCGCGATCCTGCTGGCCAACGTGCCGTACGTCGCGACCAGGCACATCGCGCTGCTACCGGCCGAGGCGCGCGACCACGAACCGCACACGGCGCTGGACGGCGGTGCGGACGGGCTTGACGTCTTCCGCTCGGTGGTGGGCTGCGCCCGTGACTGGCTGTCTCCCGGCGGCATCGTGCTCTCCGAGATCACCGAGTCGCAGGCCAACCCGGCGATCGCCGCGATGCGCGCCGCCGATCTCGGCGCTGACCTGCACTTCGACGAGGATCTTGAAGCTCGGGTGGTCCGCGGGCGGAAAACTGTCGGCCCCGTGCGATAAGGTCGGCGCCCTCAGGGAGATGAGGACGTCAGGGTGGGCCTGCTGCACAGGGTTCGCCGGGCCCGGTTGGCCGGCATGGTCATCCGGCGGCTACGCCGAGCCGGGTTCGCTGACGCACGTTACGACGCACGCGGTTTCCGTGTTCGCTTCACCGCGCACGGCGACGACACACCGACGATCCTGGAACTCGCCCCGCTGCTGGCGGCACGGGGCGGGCGCCGCCGAGAGCGGGTCAAACGGTTCGTCGCCGGCCTGGCCGCAGCACCACGGCTGCCGCAGACCTGGGCCGAAGCCCGGCCGCTGCTGCGTCCGGTGCTGCGGGGAGGCACACCGGGTGCACCGTTGAGCCGACCGGTCCTGCCGTTCCTGTTCGAGTACGTGGTGATCGACCAGCCGGACACCATGACATATGTGGGCCCCGAGCAACTGGCCCGGTGGGAGGTGACCAACGAGGAGGTTTTCGAAGCGGCCCGGGCCAACCTGTCCGGCGCGGTCCTGCACGGCGTCGCGGCCCAGCCGGTCGTGGTGCGCTTCGTCGACAACGGCGACGCGTACTGGACGTCGCACCTGCTGCTGCCGCACTGGCTGGAACGCCTGACCGACCAGGTGGGCGGCACACCGGTGGCGTTCGCCCCGGAACGCGGCACGCTGCTGGTAACCGCCGACGGCAGCGACCATCTGACCGCCCTTTTCACCCTGGTAGAGGAGATCTATACGAACTCATCCCGCCCGATCACCCCGATGGCCTACACCAGCGACGCCCAGGGCTGCCCCGTGCCCTACCCAGCCCCACCGGGCCACCCGCAGCACCGAGCAGCCCAACGCGCCCAGTGCCTCCTGGCCGTCCACGAATACACCCGCCAGCAGTCCCACCACCCCAGTGACGCGCCTCCACCCACCCGCACAGACCCGCCGCCCGATGAGATGTCCACGCCCGATCAGCCGTCCGCCGAGGCCGCAGTTCACGGGCACGCGACACCAGACGGCGTGCCCGAGGCAGCAGCCGCAGCACCGGCCGCAGCACCAGCCGAAGCACCAGCCGAAGCGTCCGCCGAAGCGTCAGCGAGCGGCGACGCCGCCGTGATGCCCACGACCGGGCCGGCAATGGCGGACCTGCTGCTCGTCGGGTCGGACGATCTGGGCTGGCGCACGCGCGCGGCCTGGCCACGCGACGAGCCGATCCTGCTGCCCACCGCCGACGAGGTGCAGATCGGCTCCGAGGTCCGCTCATGGGCTTCGCTACGGCGCCACCTCACCGCGGCGCCGGACCTGAGCCCGCCCCGCTGGGCGGCAAACCGCTGGCCGCAGCGCTGACCCGGGCGCCGGGCGCCGGGCACCGGGCACCGGGCGCCGGGCGCCGGACGCCGGACGCCGGACGCCGGGCGTGCGGATGGTGTCA
This sequence comes from Paractinoplanes rishiriensis, assembly GCF_016862375.1. Lineage (GTDB taxonomy): Bacteria > Actinomycetota > Actinomycetes > Mycobacteriales > Micromonosporaceae > Actinoplanes > Actinoplanes rishiriensis. The sequence continues at coordinate 141,879 of NZ_BOMV01000080.1, forward strand.
GGTTCGGCGGTGGACCACTATCCCGGCCACGCCGGGGCCTACGTGGGCGGCCACGACGGCGCCGATCTCGGTGATGTAGCTGTCGCGGAGACGGTCGCCCAAGCGCATGGCTACCGCGTCGGCCAGGGCGGAGGCTCGGTCGGCCGCTTCGAGGTGGTGCACGGCTATGTCGACGTCGCCTTCGCCGGCTGCCTCCACGGACAGGTCCACGAGTCTGGCCAGGGCTCGGCCGGCCGTCCTGACCTTGTCGCGGACCACGATGGCGCCGTCTACCACGTGCAGGATGGGCTTTACCGACAGGGCGGTGCCCAGCAGGGCCGAGGCGGCGCCTATTCGGCCTCCCCGGCGCAGGAACTCCAGGGTGTCGACGTAGAAGAGGGTGCTCACCCGGGCTGCGTGGGTGACGGCCTCCAGGCGTACCGCCTCCAGGTCTTTGCCGTTGCGCGCCGCGGTGGCCGCAGCCAGCGCGGCGAAGCCCAAGCCCATGCCGGTGGTTTCGCTGTCCACCACGCGGACCTGGTCGCCCACCTCGGCCGCGGCCAGCACCGCTGCCTCGAACGTGCCGGACAGTTTTGCCGACAGGTGGACCGAGACAATGCCATCGGCGCCGCCGTCCAGCAGTCTGCGGAATGCCTCGACGAACTGCGACGGCGCCGGGCGGGACGTGGAGACGGCGGGACGGCGGGCGCTGCGCAGGGCGCGGGCCACCTCGGCGGGCTGGATCTGTTCGCCCTCCAAACCCTCGCTGCCGTTGATCACGACCGTGAGGGGCACGACGGTCAGGTCATACGTGCCGCTCAGTTCGGCGGGCAGGTACGCGGTGGAGTCGGTGACAACCGCGACGGGCATGCGGGCACGTTAACCGATCCGAGGCCGCTCGGCCGCATTGGAGCCGATCACACCGCGAACGTGGCGCCGATCAGCCCGGCGCCACCGAGAAAAAGCCAGCGAGAAAAAGCCAGCGAGGAGAAGCCAGCGAGGAGAAGCCAGCGAGGAGAAGCCGACGTGGAAAGCCGACGTGGAAAGCCGACGTGGAAAGCCGACGAAGGTCAGGCCGCCTTCACCGACGTCACGATGAACGGAGTGCCCTGCTGGCAGGTCGACATCATCCCGGGCTCGGACCGCCCGGTGACCGTCACCCTCGCCCCGACCGGCGCGCTCGCCTTGAGTGCGGGGTCGTCGAAGACCAGCAGGTGCGAGCCCTTGGCATCCTGCACGAGAAGCAGGCAGTTGGGTTCCACGCCCGCGGTGACCGTGCCGGTGATCGTCTCGGCACCGCCCGCCGTGGGGCCGCCGCTCGGCTCGGTCGACGGCTCCAGGGCCGGCGCGGAGGCCGAGGGCAGGTCGGATGCCGTTGGGGCCGGCGCGCCGGCCCCCGAGTCACTGGCGTTGTTGGCGCAGCCGGTGAGGGCTAGCAGAAGCATCAATGCGGCGAAACGACGAGTGACCATGATCCTTGGACGCTACCGGATCGGGCTCGGTTCCACATAACGCCTCAGACCGGCGGCGGCACCGGGCGATCGCTGAACGGTCCGACGTTGTATGCCGCGACCTGCCAACCCCGCTCACGGTCATGGGTCAGCTCCACCCAGTGACAGTTTTGCAGCGCCCGCAACGTGCGCAACTGCTCCAACGGCCACTCCAGCAGATGACCGATCCCCTGCCGGGCCGCGGCGCCGTGGGTCACCGCCACCACGGTGCCGCCGGGTGGTGCCAGGGCGGCCGCCGCCAACAGCCCCTCGGACACCCGGGCCCCGAGTTCGGCGAGGGTTTCCACCTCACCGCCGACCTCCTGGCCGTGGGTCCACCGGTAGTGCTGGTCGGGGTACAGCTCAGCCACCTCGGCCATCGTCAGGCCCTGCCAGTTGCCGAAGTACCGTTCGCGCAGCCGCTTGTCGTATCCCACGGCCAGACCGGTGTGCGCGGCCAGCGCGGCCGCGGTGTCGGCGGCCCGGTGCAGGTCGCTGGAGACGATGGCGTCGGGACGCATCGTGACCAGCAACTCGGCGGCGTCGATGGCCTGCTGGCGGCCGATCGCGTTGAGCGCCACGTCGGTTTGGCCCTGGACGCGATGGGTCGCGTTCCAGTCCGTGTTGCCGTGCCGCCACACGATCAGTCGGCTCACGCCACGCCCGAAGCGTCGGCGTCGACCATGTCGCGGTCGACGAACGGGACCGTGGGACAGTCTTTCCACAGCTTGTCGAGGGCGTAGAACTCGCGCTCCTCGGCATGCTGGATGTGCACCACGATGTCGACGTAGTCGAGCAGCACCCACCGACCCTGACGCTCGCCCTCGCGGCGCACGGGTTTGGCCTTTTCCGGCAGGTTGACCAGGGCTTCCTCGATGGCGTCGACGATCGCGACGACCTGACGCTCGTTGGAGGCGGAGGCGATCACGAAAGCGTCGGTGATGTAGAGCTGCTCGGCGACGTCGATGACGACGATGTCCTGCGCCTTCTTGTCGGCGGCGGCCTGGGCGGCCGTCATCGCCAGTTCAAGAGCGCGTTCCGTAACGGGCAAGAGGGTCCCCTCGTTCGGCTTCGTGGTCTCCCAAGCGTCTCACACTGCTGTGACATTTCCCGAGCCCCGATAGAGGCCGCGCTTGTTGATGTATTGCACAACCCCGTCCGGGACCAGGTACCAGACGGGTTCGCCGTCGGCCACCCGGGCCCGGCAGGCGGACGACGAGATGGCCATGGCCGGCACCTCGACCAGGGTGACCGAGTCGTCCGGGAGATGATCGTCGGACAGTTCGAAACCGGGGCGGGTGACGCCCACAAAGTGCGCGATGGTCAGCATCTCGAGCGCGTCTTTCCAGCTCAGGATGCGGGCGAGCGCGTCCGCGCCGGTGATGAAGAAGAGCGCGGTGTCGGCGCCGAAGATCGCCCGCATGTCGCGCAGCGTGTCGATCGTGTAGGTCGGGCCGTCCCGGTCGATGTCCGCCCGGCTCACGTGGAAGCGCGGATTCGAGGCCGTGGCGATGACCGTCATGAGGTAGCGGTCCTCGGCCGGCGAGACCCGGCCCTTCTCGTACGGCTGACCGGTGGGCACGAAGACCACCTCATCGAGGTTGAACCGGGCCTGCACCTCGCTGGCCGCTACCAGGTGGCCGTGGTGGATCGGGTCAAAGGTACCGCCCATGATCCCGATCCGGCGCATCTGAGGACGATACCGCGGCCGGCCGGGGGATCAATCGTCGAGACGCTTGCGCACGGCGGCCAGGAGGTCGCCGGCCGTGAAGGGCTTCTCCAACAACGCCACCCCAGGATCCAGCGTCCCCTGCGAGTGCAGCACCGGCTGCGCGTACTCCGACATGTAGAGCACCCGAGTATCCGGCCACGCCCCGGTGATCCGATCGGCCAGTTCCTTGCCCGGCATCCCCGGCATCACCACGTCGCTGACCAGCAGGTCGATCGCGCCCTCGTGGCCGGCCGCCAGTGCCAGCGCCTCGGGACCGCACTCCGCCGCGAGCACGTGGTACCCGGCGCCGGACAGGATTCGCCCGGCCACCTCGCGCAGCTCCGCCTCGTCGTCCACCACCAGCAGCGTCTCGCCCTGCCCGGCCGCCGCGGCCGTCGTCGGGTCGGGCGCCGGCAGGTCACCGCCGACCGGCAGCAGCACGGTCACCGTCGTGCCCAGGCCGGGCGACGACGCGATGCTCACCTCGCCGCCGGCCTGCGCCACGATGCCGTACACCGTGGCCAGGCCCAGCCCGCTCCCGCCGCCGGCCTTCGTGGTGAAGAACGGCTCGAAGACCCGCTCCACCACCTCCGGCGCCATGCCCTTGCCCGAGTCGCTCACCCGCAGCCGGACCCGGTCGGCGCCGTGCCGCCCCGTGTCGATGACCAGGTTGCCGCCGGACGGCATGGCGTCCCGCGCGTTGCTCACCAGGTTCGTCAGCAGCTTCTCGATCTGCCCGCGGTCGCAGTTGACGGCGGGCAGGTCCGGGTCCGGCCGGACGATCAGCCGGATGTCCGCACCGGCCGGCGGCAGCCCGGCGACCACCTGGTTGAGGTCGAGGGCCTCCGGCCGCACCGCCTCACGCTGGGCGAACGCGAGCAGCTTGTGGGTCAACTCGGTGCCCCGCTCACCGGCCCGGATCACCTGCTTGGCGTCCGTCGCGATCATCTGCGGGTCGGGCGCCTCGGACTCGGCCTCCTCGATCACGAAGTTCGCGTAGTTCACGATCACGCCGAGCATGTTGTTGAAGTCGTGCGCGATGCCGCCGGCCAATTGTCCGAGGCTTTCCAGCCGGGCCCGTTCGGACAGACCGGTGCGGTCGCGCACCACCGCGATGGTGAACGGCCCGCTCGGGGTGTCGACGACGGACACCGAGGACTCGACCGGGATCTCCGAGCCGTCCGGCCGCCGGATGGCCCGTCGCAGCGCGGGCATCAGATCATCGATGTCGCTGCCCAGCAGTTCGTCCCGGGACCGGCCGCTGAGCCGCTCGGCGCGGTCGTTGACCTGCACGATCCTGCCCTCTGCCAGGACCAGGATCGCTTCCGGGGCGGCCTTGAGCAGACTACCGGCGAGTTCCTCGGACCACTCCACCCCGTCACGGTATCGACTGAAAGCTCAATAAAAGCCTAAAAACGCGCAGTCAGCGCCCGACGCAGATCGTCGTCCGCATCGGTAACCACCCGGCGCAGGATCGGATCCAGATCTTCGCGGGCCAACAGCTCGGCGGCCAGCCGCCGGGTCTCCGGGTCCACCATCACTTCCGGGTAGGCGTAGTCGGCCACCCGTTCGGCGCTCATCCCGCTGCGGATGCGCATCATCCCCGGCATGTCCGCGAAGTAGCGGGCCACGTACGGCGTCAGCACCTCGCACTGCTCCGGCTGCCAGAACCCGGACGCGGTCATCTCGGCCAGCCGGTTGGACAGCGACGCGTCGCCGACGATCGCCTGCCAGGCCGCGGCCTTGGCCTCGGCGTCGGGCAGCGCGGCCCGGCAGCGCGCGGCCCACTGCTCGCCGGTGGCACTGCGGTCCCGCGCGAACTCGGCGTCGATCTCGGCGCGCCCGGCCGAGCCGAGCACCACCATCCGGTACAGGATCAGCCAGCGCAGGTCGTCGTCGACCGCCAGCCCGTCCGGCACGCCCTCGCCGGCCAGCCAGCCACCCAGCCGGGCGGTCTCGACGGTCGCGCCGATCAGCCCGCGGGCCGCGGCCAGCTGCCGGGAGCCGCCCGGTTCGGAGGCCGCCAGCAGCCGGTCGGCGGACTGTGCCACCAGCTCGAGCGCGGCCGGCCGGGTCTCCGGGGTGGCGTAGCGGTCGACCAGGCTCCGGGTGGCCCGCAGCACGTCCTCGACGATCACCACCTCGCTCTCCACCGGCAGCGCGGTCAGCACCAGGGTGACCAGCTCGGCGACCGACCGCTCGCCGTCCACCACGGCGTCCAGCGTCGAGGCCCAGATCACCGCCCGGGCCAGCGAGTCGCCGATCAGCGGCAGCACGGTCGGCACCGCCGCGGTGGAGTCCTCGTCCAGCCGGATTTTCGCGTACGTGAGATCGCCGTCGTTGAGCAGGAGCAGGTCGGCGGCCCGCGCACCGGCCAGTGCCGGCACCACGGTCCGGCCGCTCGCATCCACCTCGGCCTCGACCCGCTCGCGCCGCACCACCGTGCCGTCCGGGGCCCGGTCGAACAGCCCGATGCCGATCCGGTGCGGGCGCAGCGTCGGGTGCTCGTCCGGCGCCGTCTGCACGACCGCGACCTCGGCGTACCTGTCACCGTCCCGGCTCACCTCGGCGCGCAGCGTGTTGACCTGCGGGCGGCGCAGCCACATCTCGGCCCAGGCGCCGAGGTCCCGGCCGCTCGCCTTGGTGAGCGCGCCCAGCAGGTCGGCGAGCGTGGCATTGCCGTACGCGTGCGCCGCGAAGTGCTCGTTGAGCCCGGCCTGGAACGGCTCGTCGCCCACCCAGGCCACCAGCTGCTTGAGGGTGGCCGCGCCCTTCGCGTACGAGATGCCGTCGAAGTTGAGCAGTGCCTCGTCGGAGTCGCCCACCTCGGCCGGCGCCACCGGGTGGGTGGACGGGTGCTGGTCGGCCCGCAGGCCCCACGCCTTGCGCTGCATCGCGAACGTGGTCCAGGTGTCCTTGAACTGGGTGACCTCGGCCGCCACCCGGGTACCCAGGTATTCCGCGAACGACTCGTTCAACCACAGGTCGTCCCACCAGGCCATGGTTACCAGGTCGCCGAACCACATGTGGGCCATCTCGTGCGCGATCACGTTGGCCCGGTGTTCGCGCTGGCTGTCGGTGACCGCGGACCGGTAGATCAGCTCGTCCCGGAAGATCACCAGGCCGGGGTACTCCATGGCGCCGAAGTTGAGCTCGGGCGCGAACGCCTGCTGGTAGTGCCCGAAGGGATAGCGGATGTCGAACATCTGGTGATAGCGGTCGAAGCACTGCTTGGTGATCGTGAAGATCTCTTCGGCCTGCGCGTCCAGGTGCCCGGCCAGCGCGGCCCGGGTGTATATGGCCAGCGGGATGCCGTCGTGCTCATCGGTGCACACGTGGAACGGACCGGCGAACAGCGTGGCCAGGTACGTGGAGATCGGCTTGGTCGGCGCGAACTCCCACTCGCCGTCGTCCTGCCGCACCAGCTCGCCGTTGGTGGCCACCCGCCAGCCGGCCGGCGCGGTCATCCGCAGCCGGAACGAGGCCTTGAGGTCGGGCTGGTCGAACGCGGGCAGTACCCGGCCCGCGTTGTTGATGAACAGGTGCTGGTAGAGGTAGACGTTGCCGTCGCCCGGGTCGGTGTACTTGTGCAGGCCCTCGCCGGTGTTCGAGTACCGCATGGTCGCGGTGACCGCCAGCTCGTTCCGCTCGGCCAGCCCGGTCAGCGTCAGCCGGCCGTCGGCGACCGCACCGGCCGGCACCGGTTCGCCGTTCAGCTTGATCGAGTGGACCTCGACCGGCTCGAATTCGAGAAAGGTGCCGGCGCCCGGCCGGGCATCGAACCGGACCACCGTGCGCGCGCCGAAGGTGTCACCCTCGGCGGTCACGTCGAGATGGATGTCGTACTCGTGGACGTCGACGGTGGTAGCCCGGGCGGTGGCCTCGGAGCGGGTCAGGCGCGGCATGAAGACAATCATGCCCGTCCGACCGGTTCGGCGGGTCGGCGCCTCGCGGTAGCATCGTGATATGCGCACGCCGATCCAGAACTGGTGGTGGCCCTGACGGGCGGCCACCCCGACGCGCATGACCTCATCGCGGCCGCCCCTTCGGGCGGCCGTTCTGCATGACACGACTCTGCATGACACGACGGTTCCCGGCGGGGACGGCTGCCTCCCCGCACGGAAGGAACCGACCATGACCCGCCGTCTCACCGGCTTTCAGCCCACCGGCAAGCTGCACCTCGGCAACCTGCTGGGCGCCATGCGCCCGCTGGTCGCCAGGCAACACACCACCGACACGATCGCCATGATCGCCGACCTGCACGCGCTCACCCTGGAGCATGATCCGGCGACCGTCCGGGCCACCACGCTCGAGGTGGCCACCGTGCTGCTGGCCGCCGGCATCGATCCGCAGCGCACGCCGATCATCGCGAACTCGCAGATTCCCGAGCACGTCGAGCTGCACTACCTGCTGGAATGCACGACCGGCTTCGGCGAGGCGGCCCGCATGATCCAGTTCAAGGAGAAGTCGGCGGGCGGCGGCCCGGTCCGGCTCAGCCTGCTCACCTACCCGGTGCTGATGGCCGCCGACATTCTGGTGTACGACGTGCAGCAGGTGCCGGTGGGCGACGACCAGAATCAGCACCTCGAGCTGTCCCGCACGCTCGCCACCCGGTTCAACGCCCGGTACGGCGAGACGTTCACGGTGCCCGAGGGGGTCCGGCCGGAGTCCTCCGCGCGGATCATGGACCTGGCCGAGCCGACCCGCAAGATGAGCAAGAGCGCCTCGTCGACGGCCGGCCGGATCGGGCTGCTCGACCCGCCCGAGGTGATCCGCCGGACCATCGGCCGGGCGGTCACCGACGCGATCGGCGTGGTTCGCCACGATCCGCAGCATCAGCCAGGAGTGACCAACCTGCTGGGCATCCTGGCCGAGTGCACCGGCCGCGAACCGGGCGAGTTCTCCTCCTACGGCGCGCTGAAACGGGAGGTGACGGACGCGGTGGAGGATCTGCTCGCGCCCATCCGGGCGCGGTACGCCGAGCTTTCCAAGGACCCCGGGCACGTTCGCGAGATCTTGGCGGAGGGCAAGACCCGGGTGCGTCCCCTTGCCCAGGCCACCGTACGACGGGCCCGCGCGGCCATCGGATTACTGGACTAACACCCCGAGGTCCGGGTCGTGCGCGGGGCATCAGCACGGGCGCGACAGTAGGCGGGGCCGCTGTCCGTGGGGTTGCGACGAGCTGGCGACGTCCTATTCGTCGGTGTCGTCCTCATCGTCGGAGTCGGTCACCAGCACCGGCCGCTGCGCGTTCGCGACGCTGCTGATCGTGCCGTCCGGCGCCATGTGCAGCAGTTCGTCGTCGGAGCGCACCCGGCGCGCCTTACGGGCCGCGAGGCGCTGCGCCGCGGTGGCCCGGCCGCTGGCGTCCTCGAGACGGGCGTCGGTGCCGCGCGGGCCGGTCACGTACTCGCCCGCGGTCGGCTGCCAGTCGAACTCGCGCTCGCCGATCCGCACCGGGTCGCCCGGCTGGGCGCCCTTCTTGGCCAGTTCGCTCTCGACGCCGAGCCGCTCCAGCCGGTCGGCGAGGTAGCCCACCGCCTCGTCGTTGTCGAAGTTCGTCTGCTGGATCCAGCGCTCAACCCGGGCGCCCTTGACCACGAACACGCCCTCGGCGTCCTGCTCGACGGTGAAGCCCTGCTCGTCGACCGCGCGCGGGCGCACGATCGCCCGGGTCGGCTCCGGCGCGGGCCGGGCCAGCCGGTGCTCGGCGACCGCGGTGGCCAGCGCGTACGTCAGTTCCTTGAGTCCCTCGCGGGTGACCGCGCTGACCTCGAAGACGGGGTAGCCGCGGGCCTCCAGGTCGGGCCGGACCATCTCGGCCAGGTCGCGGCCGTCCGAGATGTCGATCTTGTTGAGCACCACGAGCCGCGGCCGGTCCTCGAGCCCGCCGTACGCGGCCAGCTCCGCCTCGATCGCGTCCAGGTCGGCCAGCGGGTCCCGCTCGATCTCCGGCGCCGCCGAGTCGAGCACGTGCACCAGCACCGAGGTGCGCTCGATGTGCCGCAGGAACTGCATGCCGAGGCCCTTCCCGGTGGCCGCGCCCGGGATCAGGCCCGGAACGTCGGCGATCGTGTAGGTCTGGTCGCCGGCCTGTACCACGCCCAGGTTGGGCACCAGCGTGGTGAACGGGTAGTCGGCGATCTTCGGCTTGGCCGCGGACAGCACCGAGATCAGCGAAGACTTGCCGGCCGACGGGAAGCCCACCAGGCCCACGTCGGCCACGCTCTTGAGCTCCAGCACCACGTCCAGCTGGTCGCCGGGCTCGCCCAGCTCGGCGAAGCCGGGCACCTTGCGACGGGTGTTGGCCAGCGAGGCGTTGCCGCGGCCGCCGCGGCCGCCGCGGGCCACGTCGAAGCTGGTGCCGGCCCCGATCAGGTCGGCCAGCACCTCGCCGTCCTGGGTGTGCACCACGGTGCCGTCCGGCACCTTGAGCACCAGGTCCTTGCCGTTGGCGCCGTCCCGGTTGGCGCCGGCACCGCCCCCGCCGTTGGCCGCCTTGATGTGCGGGTGGAAGTGGAAGTCGAGAAGCGTGTGCTGCTGCGGGTCGACGACCAGCGTGATGCTGCCGCCGTGCCCGCCGTTGCCCCCGTCGGGACCGCCGAGCGGCTTGAACTTCTCCCGGCGCACCGAGACGCAGCCGTGCCCGCCGTCACCGGCCTGCAGGTGCAACACGACCCGATCGACGAACGTGGTCACTGAAACTCCTCGAAAAAGCAACAGCGGGCCAGGGACCCATCAGGGTCCGTGGCCCGCTGAGAAAGAACGAACTACTCCGCGACCGGCACGATGCTGACGGTCTTACGGCCCCGGCTGTTACCGAACAGCACGTTGCCCTTGGCCAGCGCGAACAGCGTGTCGTCGCCGCCGCGGCCGACCAGGTCGCCCGGGTGGAACTTGGTGCCGCGCTGCCGGATCAGGATCTCGCCGGCGTTCACCAGCTGGCCACCGAACCGCTTGACGCCGAGCCGCTGCGCGGCGGAGTCACGGCCGTTGCGCGAGCTGGACGCACCCTTTTTGTGAGCCATGGCTGATCCGCCCCTTACTTCCCGCTCTTAATGCCGGTCACCTTGACGCGGGTCAGCGGCTGACGGTGCCCCTGGCGCTTGTGGTAGCCGGTCTTGTTCTTGAACTTGTGGATCCGGATCTTCGGACCCTTGGTGTGCTCGGCGATCTCGCCGGACACCGTCACCTTGGCAAGCTTGGCCGCGTCGGTCACCAGGTTGTCACCGTCGACGAGGAGGACTGCGGCGAGCGTCAGCGCATCGCCGGGCACACCCGCGAGCTTCTCGACCTCGATCACGTCGCCCTCGGCAACCTTGTACTGCTTGCCGCCGGTCTTGACGATCGCGTACATGGACGCGGACTCCCTGAGACTTGCGCAGCGTGGACCGCTGCTTGGCGGATGATGCTTGTAACCCCGCCATGACTCCGCGGGAAGCACGGCGCCGAAAAAGCGCCGTCGACAAGCGTACGTCATGGGTCCGGTCGATCCCAAACCGGGGCCTCAGGCCTTCCCGCAGGCCTTGTCGAGGGTAGCCGTGAGCTCCGACATCTTGTCCGCATTGAGCTTGGTGACGTCGCCCTTGAGCGCCTGCACCTGCTTGCTCATCTGGGTCAACGCGGTCTTGAGCGCCCTGTCGCCGGCCAGTTCGGCCATCCCGGACAGCGCCGAGGAATAGCTGGACACGTCCCGGTCGATCTTCTGCTGGGCCTGCGCCTTGGCGGCCGGTCCCTGGCTCGCGGCGTCGATCTGGAGCTTGAGGTCGGCGATGAAGGTCTCGCCGAACGTGGCGCTGGTGCGCGCCGCCTGGTCGCAGATGGCCTTGGTGTTGCCGGACAGCGCCTTGTCACCGGCCGCGGCCACCGACGGGTCCACCGGCGGGGGTGCCACGGCCGAACCGCCGGCGGGCGCGCCGACCGACGGATTGGTGACCGGTGCGGGCCCGGTCGTGGTGGTCCCGCCGGCGCCGTCACCGGAGCAACCGGCCAGGGCGAGGACGGGAAGGGCTAGCGCGGCGGCGAGGGGGCGTCGCATCGGAACTCAATCTCCTCGGGGGATGGTGATCGATCCCCGCGAGGGTAGCCGACGCTGACCGCCGGAAGCGGCTTGGCAGTTAACTTTCTTTACCAAACCGCTCCCGTCGCGTCATCCGAGCTAGGGACGGGTGCGCCGCCGGGCACCGCCGCGCCGCGACCGTCGACGGCCGCCCGCGCCGGCGCCGACCGGCTCATCGTCCTCGTCCTCGTCGTCATCGTCGGCCGCATCCGGGTCGTCCGCCCCGGTGAGCCGCAGCGGCTCGACCTCCGGCTCGGCCGACTCGTAGCGGGACAGGTCGTAGCCGCTGATGTCGTAGTCGTCGTCCGAGTCGGCCGCGGCGACCGGTGCCGGGGCCCGGCCCACGATGCCCGACGCCGGGTGCTGAGGCGGCAGCTCGGCGGCGATCGCCATCGGGCTTTCCACCTCGGTTGCCACTGCCTCGGTGACCGGCGCGGCGGCTGCCGGCTCGGCCAGCAGCTCGACCGGCTCGGGCGCGGGCTCGGCACCGCCGCGACGCCGGCGTGACCGGGTCGACTGCTGCTGTTGCGGCGGCGCCTCGATCCGTGCCGCTGCGGCGACGGCCTTGACCTGGGCCGCACCGCCGCCGTTGGACCGCTTCTCCGGCACCGGCTCGGTGTGTACCACCAGGCCGCGGCCCTTGCAGTGGTCGCAGGTCTCGCTGAACGCCTCGAGCAGGCCCGAGCCGATCCGCTTCCGGGTCATCTGCACGAGGCCGAGCGAGGTGATCTCGGTGACCTGGTGCTTGGTCCGGTCGCGGCCCAGACACTCGGTGAGCCGCCGCAGCACCAGCTCGCGGTTGCTCTCCAGCACCATGTCGATGAAGTCGATCACGACGATGCCGCCGAGGTCGCGCAGCCGTAGCTGGCGGACGATCTCCTCGGCCGCCTCCAGGTTGTTGCGGGTGACCGTCTCCTCGAGGTTGCCGCCGGCGCCGGTGTACTTGCCGGTGTTGACGTCCACCACGGTCATCGCCTCGGTGCGGTCGATCACCAGGTGGCCGCCGGACGGCAGGAACACCTTGCGGTCCAGCCCCTTGAGGATCTGCTCGTCGATCCGCTTGTCGGCGAAGACGTCGGCCGCGCCGGTGTACCGGTGCAGGCGCTCGACCAGGTCCGGCGAGACCGAGTTCAGGTAGTTCTCGACCTCGGCGTACGCCTGATCGCCCTGCACCACGAGCTCGCGGAAGTCCTCGTTGAAGAGGTCCCGCACCACCCGGATGACCAGGTCGGGCTCCTCGGAGAGGGCGACCGGCGCGTGGCCTTCGGCGGCCTTGCGCTGGATCTCCTCCCACTGCGCCTGCAGCCGCTTGACGTCGCGGGCCAGTTCGTCCTCGCTGGCGCCCTCGGCCGCGGTCCGCACAATCACCCCGGCGCCGTCCGGCACCAGCTTCTTGAGCACGTCGCGCAGCCGCTTGCGCTCGGTGTCCGGCAGCTTGCGGCTGATACCGGACGCGTTGCCGTTCGGCACATAGACCAGGTGCCGGCCGGAGAGCGCGATGTGGCTCGACAGCCGGGCGCCCTTGTGCCCGATCGGGTCCTTGGTGACCTGCACCAGCACCGAGTCGCCGGACTTGAGCGCCTGCTCGATCGAGCGGGCGCGGCCCTCCAGGCCGGTGGCGTCCCAGTTGACCTCGCCGGCGTACAGCACCGCGTTGCGGCCCCGGCCGACGTCCACGAACGCCGCCTCCATGCTGGGCAGCACGTTCTGCACCTTGCCGAGGTACACGTTGCCGACCATGGTGCCGGAGGTGGCCCGGGCGACGTAGTGCTCGACCAGGATGCCGTCCTCGAGCACGGCGATCTGGGTGCGGTCCGGCTTCTGCCGGACGACCATGACCCGGTCGACCGCCTCGCGGCGGGCTAGGAACTCCGACTCGCTCAGGATCGGCGGACGGGTGCGGCGCTGCTCACGCCCGTCCCGGCGGCGCTGGCGCTTGGCCTCGAGCCGGGTCGAGCCGGAGACGCCCTGCACCTCGTCGCTGCGGCGGGGCTCGCGCACCCGCACCACGGTGTGCACGCCGTCCTCGATGCCGCCGGTCTCGGCGTCGCCGCCGGAGCCCTTGCGGCGCCGGCGACGCCGGCGGCGGGTCACGCCGTCGTCCTCGCCGTCGTCGGCGGCCTCATCCTCGGCGGCGGTCTCGTCCTCGGCGGAGGACTCGGCCTCGTCCTCGACGGAGTCGTCGCCGTCCTCCAAGGGGCCCTTGCCGCGGCCCCGGCCGCGACGGCCCCGGCGGCGGCGACGCCGGCCGGCGCTGAGCTCGTCCTCGTCCTCGATGCCGTCCTCGACGTCGTCGGCAGTCTCGTCCACCTCGTCGACGACGGTCTCGGCGGCCTCGACCGGCTCGGCCGGCTCCTCGGCGGCGGCACCGCGACGGCGGCGCCGGCTGCGGCGGACGCCCTCGGCCGGCTCCTCGGCCACGGCGGCCGGCTCAGCAACCGGCTCCTCGGCGACCGCGGCGGCAGGCTCCTCGGCCACGGCGGCCGCGGCGGCCCGGCGGGAACGGCGCACCGCGGGCGCCGGCGCCGCCTCGGTGGCTTCCGGCGGCATGAAGAGTACGGCGGGAGGCAGGGCGGCCTTGCGGGCCCGCGGCCCCGGCTCCTCCTCCACGAAGTCGTCGTCCAGCGGCAGGACGCCGATGATCGGGACGGCGAGCGGTGCCGTCGCCTCGGCGGCGGCCTCCTCGTCCTCCTCGTCCTCGACGGCGACCGGCTCCTCGACCACCGGAGCGGGCTCCGCCACCGGGGCCGGCGCAGCCTTCTTGCGCCGGGCGCGGGTGGCCTTCACCGGCGCCGCCGGCTCCTCGGAGGTTTCGGCGTCGGCGGACGGCTCGGCGGCCACCGCCTTGCGACGGGTGCGTTTGACCGGTTTTACGACGGTCTCGGCCTCCGTCACCGCATCCTGTGCGGCGCCGGCCTCGATGGCCGTGCCAGGCTCGGCTCCGGCTCCGGCTCCGGCTCCGGCGCCGTCGTCGGCTGCGGGGGCCGCGGCTTTCTTGCGAGTAGTCCGGGTACGGCGGGCAGGGGTGCTGGTAGTTGTATCGGCGGCGGTTTCGGCGGGCGGTGTAACCGCTCCGTCGAGTTCACCGCCCTGTGGCTCGTTATCGAGCATGGGCGCTCTCCAGTTCTGGCCACCCCGGGCGCGTGTGAGCGCTGCCACGCAGGGTCGCCGCAAGTTTTTCGGGTCCGGCCGGGTAAGCGGACGGGCTGCCGAAGTCTGCCTTTGGACGCCGGCTGCGAACAGCTAGCGGCCTCCGATGACGTCCGTCTCCATCCGAGGTGGGAGCGGCTCGCGATCCGCGTCCAACGGATCGACGATCTCCCCCTGCACGGTAAGTGCGCCCTGGGCCAGCCGGGTCACCCGAGGGGGCACCGGCGGCTCCAGGCCAGCCACCACGCGCAGGCCGGAAAGGACGTCATCGGGTCGAACGGCGGGCGTTACCTGTCGCACGACAAGGTCGATTATCGCACACCGTGCGCCGTCCGCCCCGGAAGGTAGGTCGGACACCTCAGCCAGCTGGTCCGACACAGCGAAGTAGGTCACTGCGGCACGGCAGTCGAAGGACCGGCGACCCTGCTTGGTCATGCGTTCGACCAGCACCTCGCCGGTTTCCAGAAAACTTTTCACGGCCGCCGCCACCACCGCCGGGTCGATCGACGGCAGTTCCAGCCGCCAGCGGGAGGCGTCGATCCGGTCGGCCAGGCTGCCGGCGCCCTCGACCGCCACCACGGCATCGAGGATGTCCAGTCCCGGCGACAGGGCGGCGTCCAGGGCCGTCCGCAGTTCGGCCGGGTCGACCGGTGCCTGCAGGCCGATCTCCAGGTATTCGGCCTCGCTGCCGACGCCGGTGGGCGCCGCCGAGGCGTACGAGATCTTGGGGTGGGGGGTGAAGCCTTGGGAGTAGGCGATCGGCACCGCGGCCCGCCGCAGGGCACGCTCGAACGCACGGGCGAAGTCCCGGTGCGAGGTGAAGCGCAGCGGGCCGCGCTTGGCGTACCGGAGCCGGATCCGCTGGACGACCGGTGCCTGGCCGCCCACCGGTTGGTTCTTGGGGGGAATGTTTACTCCTAGACTGGGACCCGCAGGGGATGGCCTTCAGGCGAATTTTGGGCGGCGGGCGGGGCGGTTGGATGGTTCACGGGGGTCAGGGGCAGCAGCTTCTTACCCGTGGGGCCGATCTGGATCTCGGTGTCCATCGACGGGCACACGCCGCAGTCGAAGCACGGGGTCCAGCGGCAGTCGTCCTGTTCGTACTGGTTTAGCGAGTCCTGCCAGTCCTGCCAGAGCCAGTCCTTGTCGAGACCCGAGTCGAGGTGGTCCCACGGCAGCACCTCGGACTGCTCGCGCTCGCGGGTGGTGAACCAGTCCAGGTCGACACCGAAGCCCGGGAGCACCTCGGCGGCCGACTCGACCCAGCGGGCGTACGAGAAATGCTCGCTCCAGCCGTCGAACCGGCCACCCTTTTCCCACACCCGCCGGATCACCGCGCCGACCCGCCGGTCGCCCCGGGAGAGCAGGCCCTCGATCAGCGAGGGCTCGCCGTCGTGGTAGCGGTAACCGATCGCCCGGCCCAGCGACCGGTCGCTGTTGATCTCTTGCTTGAGCAGCTGGAGGCGGCCGTCGATGACCTCGGGCCGCTCCATGGGCGCCCACTGGAACGGGGTGTGCGGCTTGGGCACGAACCCGCCGATCGACACCGTGCAGCGGATGTCCTTGCTGCCGGTCGCCTGCCGGCCCGCCTTGATCACCTCGTGCGCCATCCGGCCGATCTGGAGCACGTCCTCGTCGGTCTCGGTGGGCAGACCGCACATGAAGTAGAGCTTGACCTGGCGCCAGCCGTTGGAATACGCCGTCACGACCGTCCGGATCAGGTCTTCCTCGGTCACCATCTTGTTGATGACCTTGCGGATCCGCTCGGAGCCGCCCTCGGGCGCGAAGGTGAGGCCGGTGCGCCGCCCGTTGCGGGACAGCTCCTGGGCCAGGTCGATGTTGAACGCGTCCACCCGGGTCGACGGCAGCGACAGCGAAACGTTGGTCCCCTGGTACTGCTCGGCGAGGCCGGAGCACATGTCGCCGATCTCGGAGTGGTCGGCGCTGGACAGCGAGAGCAGACCGACCTCGTTGAACCCGGAGAACTCCAGGCCCTCCCGCACCATCTGGCCGACCGTGGTGATCGACCGCTCCCGGACCGGCCGGGTGATCATGCCGGCCTGGCAGAACCGGCAGCCCCGGGTGCAGCCCCGGAAGATCTCCACGGCGTAGCGCTCGTGGACCGTCTCGGCGAGCGGGACCAGCGGTTTCTTGGGATAGGGCCAAGCATCAAGATCCATGGTCGTACGCTTGGCGACCCGGAACGGCACGTCCGGGCGGTTGGGCACGACCCGCTGGATCCGGCCGTCCGGCAGGTAGTCGACGTCGTAGAAACGCGGGACGTAGATGCTCTCGGTGCGGGCCAGCCGCAGCAGCAACTCGTCGCGGCCGCCGGGGCAGCCCTCGGCCTTCCACTCCCGGATGATGCCACTGATCTCGAGCACCGCCTCCTCGCCGTCGCCGAGCACGGCGGCGTCCAGGAAGTCGGCGATCGGCTCCGGGTTGAAGCTGGCGTGGCCGCCGGCCAGCACGATCGGGTCGTCCGGGCCGCGGTCGGCGCTGAGCAGCGGGATGCCGGCCAGGTCGAGGGCGGTGAACATGTTGGTGTAGCCCAGCTCGGTGGCGAACGACAGGCCGAGCACGTCGAAGGCCCGGACCGGCCGGTGCGCGTCGACCGTGAACTGCGGCACGCCGTGCTCACGCATCAGCGCCTCGAGGTCGGGCCAGACCGCGTACGTGCGCTCGGCGAGCACGTCGTCCTGCTCGTTGAGCACCTCATACAGGATCTGCACGCCCTGGTTGGGCAGGCCCACCTCGTACGCGTCGGGGTACATCAGAGCCCAGCGGACCGTGGTGGCGTCCCAGTCCTTCACGACGGCGCCGAGCTCGCCGCCCACGTACTGGATCGGCTTGCTTATCCGGGGCAGCAGCTGCTCGAGCTGAGGAAAGACGGACTGCACGCTCATGGGACTCCAGGGTACGCGGGCGATTAACGGAGTTCCGCCGCGGCCCGGTCCAAATCTGTGGTCAGCACGTCCTCGCGAAAGGCACAAAGCTGGAGCGTCATCCGGGCCGCTCCGCGCTCGCCGACCACCAGCCGGGTCGGCGTGCCGTGCGCGGACAGGTCGCCCACCAGCGCGTCCAGCAGCCGCACCCCGGCGCTGTCCAGGAACGAGACCGTGGTGAGGTCGATCAGGACCTTGCCGGCCTGGTTGATCCGCTTCACGATGGCCCGGCCGATCTCGGCCGAGTTGGCCAGGTCGATCTCGCCGGTCAGGCTGACCAGCTCGGCGTCGCCGAACTTCGAAAAGGTCACCCACTGATCCGTCTGATGCGTCACTTGGCCTCCCCTCGGCTGCGCCGCATCGTAACGGTCGTGCCGTCGCTGCGGTCGAAGTTGACCTGGTCCATCGACTCCCGGATCAGTTGGAGGCCGCGCCCGCGGGCTACGTCGGTCACCGCATCGTGCCAGGTGCCGTGGTCGGTGACCCGCACTTCGACCGCGTCGCCGCTCACCGTGGCGGTCACGTCGATCATGCCGAACGGGTCGTCCCGGTAACCGTGCTCGATCGCGTTCGCCACGGCCTCCGAGCAGGCCAGCAGCACCGCGTCCCGGCACTCGGAGTCGACGTCGTGCGACTCGAGCCAGCCACGCAGGTCGGCGCGCAGCAGCGCGATCTGCACACGCTCGGCGCCGATAGTGCGCTCGATCCGCTCCTCGGTGCCGAGCGTGAGGCAGAGCAGGCAGACGTCGTCGAGGTTGTCCCGGCCCACCATCGTGTCGGCCAGCGCCGCCGTGAATCCCTGCAGCGGCGAGTCGCGGCGCTGGTCGAACTCCCGGGCCAGCACCTCGAAGCCCTTGTCGATGGGCCGGGTCCGCCGCTCGATCAGTCCGTCGGTGAACAGCAGCAGGCGGCTCCCGGCCGGCAGCCGACGCCGGTGCTCGGTGCGGTTGTTGTTGCCGGCCCGCGAGCCGAGGGCCGCCGACCGCGCATCGAGGAGGAACTCGGGACTGCCGGCCGGCTCGTGCAGCAGCGGCGGCAGGTGCCCGGCGCACGCGTACGTCAGCTCGCCGCTGCTCAGGTCGACCTCGGCGTAGGCGACCGTGGCCATCCGGGCCGACTCGACCCGCTCGACGAACCGGTCCAGGCCGACCAGCAGCCGGGCCGGCCCCTCCTCGGCGTTCGCCAGCGCCCGGACCGCACTGCGCAGCTGGCCCATCGTGGTGGCCGCGTCGATGCCCCGGCCCACCACGTCGCCGACCACCACGGCCAGCTTGTCTTTGGTGATCTTGAACGCGTCGAACCAGTCGCCGCCGACCTCGAGGTCCTGGGAGCCGGCCTGGTAGTGGGTCTCCACCGCAAACCGCACGTCGCCGCTGGGCAGGTCGCTGGCCAGCAGGCTGCGCTGCAGGGTCCGGGCGATCTGCCGTTCCTGCTCGTAGAGCCGGGCGTTCTCCAGCGCCAGTGCGGTGCGGTCGGCCAGGTCGGTGAGGAAGGCCCGCTCGGCGGCCAGCCCGCGGCGGTCCAGCGGCATGCGCAGCGCCAGCGTGCCGAGCACCCGGCCCCGGGCGGTCAGCGGCAGCACCACGCAGCCGAGCGGGTCGGTGTCGCCAGGGAAGATCGGTTGACCGGCAGTGGTCGCCCGGGCGACCGCCGCGGCCAGCAGCTCGGGATCCGGCGCCGGGCCACCGGCCTCCTCGAGCAGGCCGGTCGGACCGACCTGGAGCCGGAGCACGGCCCAGTCGGCGATCTCGGGCACCGCGCGGTCGACCAGGCGCCGGGCCTTGGGCAGCAGCCGGTGCAGCTCGTCCAGCGAGCGGGCGGTGCCGGCCAGGAAGGTGGCCCGGTCCTCGCGGCGGCGGGCCTCGTCGTACAGCCGGGCCCGGTCGAGCGCCTGGCCGGCCTGCTGGCCGAGCAGGCGTACGACGCGCAGTTCGTTGTCGTTGAGCTGCCGCTCGCCGGTGAAGCTGAACGCGAGCACGCCCAGGGTCTCCGAGCTGGACTGCTCGTCGGACGGGCCGGTGGTGAGCGGCAGCAGCACCACCGTGTTGCGCCCGGACCGGCGCATGGTCTCGACCAGGTCCGGGAAGTGCTGCTTGGCGTCGGTCAGCGAGCCGACCACGTGCAGGTCGCCACGATCGGCCACCCGGGCCACCGCGCGCGGCGAGGACCGCGGCATGTCGTCCCAGTTGCCGGTGGTCGGGTCGGTCGAAGCCACCGCCACGATCAGGTCGCGTTCCTGGTCGACCAGGTAGATGCTGCTGCTGGTGGCGCCGAAGGCGGGTTCCGGCGCACGCACCACGGCCTCGGCCACCTCGGCCTCGGTCGGCGCCGCGGCCAGGTCGGCCACAATCTGCTGGAGGACCTGGACGCGGCGCTCCGACTCCTCGGCGCGCCGGGTGGCGAACAGCAGTTCCTGCTCGTAGCCGCGGCGCTCGGTGGCGTTGAAGACCGTGGTGCGGATGGCCCGCGGCTCGCCGGACCCGTCGCGGGCCAGCGTCGAGTTGACCAGCGTGGGCAGCGTGCGGCTGTCCGCGCAGACCACGTCGAAGGCCAGTTCGTGCACCTCGTCCTGCATGCGCAGCAGCGGGGCGTAGTGGGTCTCGTGATAGATCTGGCCGCCGGAGCTGAGCAGATCCCGGAAGCGACGATGACCGACCAACTCGGCCCGGGTGTATCCCGTCCAGGTCAGGAACGTCTGATTGACCTTGACGATGGTCCCGTCGGGGAGCGTGGTCAGATACCCGCACGGCGCATGCTCGTACAGGTCGTTCGGGTCGTCGTCCCAGGGCAGCCGTAACTCCTGCGTCACGTCCGGCCCACCAGAATCACTCACGGTCCCGCTTTACAGCCAAGCCTTCATCGCTTCGATCGTTTCGTCCGGAGCACTGAGGTTGGGGCAGTGTCCGGTGGCGTTCATCTGCACCAGCGTGCTGCCCGCCGTGTGCCTATGAACGTAGTCCCCCACGACGCCGGGCGCGATCACGTCGTCGGAGCATTGCAGGATCAGCGCCGGCGTGCGGAGCTTGAGCAGGTCGTCGCGATTGTCGGAGAGGAAGGTGACGCGCGCGAACTTCTTGGCGATGTCCGGATCGGTGCGGCAGAAGCTGTTGGTCAGTTCCTCGCCCAGTTCCGGCCGCTGCGGGTTTCCCATGATCACCGGTGCCATCTGACTGGACCAGCCCAGGTAGTTGGCGTCCAGGGAGTCCAGGAGGGACTCGATGTCGGCCCGGGCGAACCCACCCACGTAGCCGTCGGCCGGCTCGTTGATGTACCGCGGGGAGGGTCCGACGAGGACCAGCTTGGCGAACCGCTCCGGCTCCTTGTTGGCCGCCAGGATGCCGATCATGGAACTCACCGAGTGCCCGACGAACACCACATCCCAGAGGTCGTGCTCGTGCAGGATCTCGAGGATGTCGTCGGCGTAGCCGCTGAGCGAGGCGTAACGCTCGTCGTCATATGCCGAAAGGTCGGATTTGCCGTTGCCGACATGGTCGAAAAGAACGAGCCGATACGTGTCCGCGAAGGCGGGCGCCACCAGACGCCACATGTTCTGGTCGCAGCCGTAACCGTGCGCGAACATCATCGGCTGACCGAGCTGGTTGCCGGTCAACGTGACAGCGTTTCTCTGCATCGTTCTCATGTCTCGGTAACCATACGGCTCCGGACGGTCCGGCACATCGCCCAAGTTGTCCGCCTTCGCGCCGGGCCCGGTGGCGCACCGCCTCTAACCTGGGATGAGGTGACGAAGGAGATCGACCGATGACCGACCCCGCGGCCGGCACTCCGGACCCGACGCGCGTGGACGGCGGCGAGGAGCCGTCGACCGTGGACGCGCCGGTGCGGTGGAGCGGCTCAGCGACCGTGCCCGCGGCGAGCGAAAAGCAGGCGTGGTGGTCGCGGCGGCGACCGGCACCGGAGCACACCGACTGGGCCACCATCCCGGCCGTCGACCCCTGGGAGGGCGAGGACACACCGGTCGACCCGTTCCCCGCCGTACCGCAAATGCCCGAAACGCACCTGCCACCGACCCGCCTGGAGCAACCACCGCCGACCCGGCTCGAGCCGCCGCCGGCGGCGAAACCTCCCAAGATCAGCAAGAAGGAGCGCAAGGCCCGGGAGCGCGCCGCCCGCGAGTTGGAATCGGCCCGAGCCCGGATGGCCGACCAGCGCCAGACGCCGGTGAACCGCCTGGCGGTCCAACCTCGACCGGCCCAACCCCGACCGGGCCAACCTCGACCGGGCCAACCTCGATCGGGCCTGCCCGCTCCGCCCCCGTGGGTCTCGCGCGAACCGCAGCGCCCGCTGCCGCCGGCGCCCCGCAAACGTCGCCGCTGGGGCCGCCGGTTCGCGCTCCTCAGCCTGTTCGGCCTGGTCTGCTGCTGCGGCGGACCGATCGCCTGGTTCCAGTTCCCGGCCGCCCGCCAGCACCCGGTCAGCGCCACCCTGCCGCAGACCTTCGCCGACCTGAACCGCCGCGACGACAACGCCAGCCAGCGGGCCGTCGAACGGCTGGCCGACGAGCTGCGGGCCACGGACGCCGGCACCGACGGAGCCTTCGCCGGCGTCTACGGCGACAACCGCGGCAAACGGGTCACCCTGTTCGGGGTGACCGGCTTCCGGTTCAACCCGGGCACCGACGCGCGGACCCAGCTGGAGACCCTGTCCAGTGATCTCAAGCTGTCCGGCGTGCAGAAATTCGACCTCGGCGAGCTGGGCGCGCACGAGTTCTGCGGCATCGGCCGGGTGGACGGCACGGCGGTGGTGGTCTGCGCGTGGGCCGACCACGGCAGCATGGCCACCGTGCTGCTCACCCGCCGCTCGCTGGACGACAGCGCCGAGCTGGTCGGCCGGCTGCGCGACGCGGTGCTCAGCCCGGGGTAGCCTCGCCGTCGACCGGCGCCTTCGCCGGCGCGTACCGCGGCACGTACTCCTGCCCGGTCAGTTTCTGGATCTCGCCCATCACCTCGTCGGTGAGGGCGCGCAGCGCGGTGCGGTCGTCGGGCCGGCCCACCGTCTCGATCGGCTTGCCGAACCGGACGGTGATCTTGCCGCGGAACGGCATCGGGTACGGCTGGCCGATCGGCTGCACCTTGTCGGTGCCGAGCATGCCGACCGGGATGATCGGGACGCCGGCCGCCACCGCGAGCCGGGCCACGCCGGTGCGTCCCCGGTAGAGCCGGCCGTCCGGCGAGCGGGTGCCCTCGGGATAGACCACGACCATGTCGCCGGACTTGAGCACCGGGATGGCGCCGTCGAACGCGGTGAGCGCCGCGCGGCCGCCGCCCCGCTCCACCCGGATGGCGCCGAGGCCGTTCAGCAGGTTGCGGGTGAGCCAGCCGCCGAGGCCGGTGCCGTCGAAGTATTCGGACTTGGCCCAGAACGCGAGGTGCCGCGGCACGACGGCGCCGAGGAACAGTTCATCGGCCACCGACAGGTGGTTGCCCGCGAAGATCGCGCCGCCGGTGCGGGGCACGAACTCGAGGCCCTCGACATGCGGACGCCAGCCCAGCATCAGGGCGTTGCCGACGGTGACTTTGCCGATCGAGTAGAGCAGCGGCAACTGGGGATCCTCCGGGGTCCTGCGCAAGAAGTGGGGGCAGGGTGAGGTTATCGGACGGCACCCCGGAAGTTCGTGTCGATCTTGCCAACCGACCCGGACGTTCACCGCACAGGCGGCAAATATCCGGGTCGGGTTGCCAGATATCACAGATCCAATGACTGGCTGGCGCGCTCCACCGTCACCGTGACGGCTTCGCCCTCGCCCACCTCGCCGGCGAAGCCCGGCGCGCCGGCGTCCGCGAAGGACACCGCGAGCGCGAGCGTCTCGCCGGCCACGAACTCGCGGTGAGCCTCCACCGCGCGCCGCACCGGCTCGGCGGCCGAGACCGCCAGCGAGATCCGGTCGGCGACGTCCAGGCCGGCGTCCCGGCGGGCCTGCTGCACCACCCGGATCACGTCCCGGGCCAGACCCTCGGCGTGCAGCTCCGGGGTGACCGCGGTGTCCAGCACCACGACCCCGGCGCCGGCCGGCAGCGGAGCGGAGTTCGCCACGTCGGCGGCGACCAGCTTGAGCTCGTACTCGCCCTCCTGGAGGGTGACACCGGCCGCGACCGGCGCGCCGTCGACCAGCTGCCAGTCGCCCTTCTTGACCGCCTGGATCACCTGCTGCACCTGCTTGCCGACCCGCGGGCCGAGCGCCCGCGGCACCACGGTGAGCACCTGCTGGCAGTACGCCGCCACGTCGCCGGTGAAGACCACGTCCTTGACGTTGACCTCGTCGGCGAGCAGGTCGGCGAACCCGGCCAGCGCGGTGGCGTCCGCGGTGGCCACGGTGAGCCGGGCCAGCGGCAGCCGGACCCGCAGGGCGCGGGCCTTGCGCAGGGACAGCGCCGCGGAGGCCGCGTCCCGGATCGCGTCCATCGAGGCCACCAGCTGGTGGTCGGCCGGGAACGGATCCGCCGACGGCCAGTCGGTCAGGTGCACCGACCGGCCACCGGTCAGGCCGCGCCAGATCTCCTCGGCGGTCAGCGGCGCGAGCGGCGCCACCACCCGGGTCACCGTCTCCAGGACGGTGGCCAGGGTGTCGAACGCGTCCGCGTCGCCGGCCCAGAACCGGTCCCGGGACCGCCGCACGTACCAGTTGGTGAGTGCGTCCAGGTAAGACCGCACCGATGCGGCAGCGCCCGAGATGTCGTACTCGTCCATCTGGTTCTGGACGTCCGTGACCAGCTCGCCGGTCTTCGCGAGGATGTACCGGTCGAGCAGGTGCTGTGAATCGACGCGCAGGGCAGCCGAGTGGCCCGAGGCGTTCGCGTAGAGGCTGAAGAAGTACCAGACGTTCCACAGCGGCAGCAGCACCTGGCGCACCGAGTCGCGGATCGCCACCTCGGTGACCGGCATGTCACCGCCACGCAGCACCGGCGAGGACATCAGCATCCAGCGCATCGCGTCCGAGCCGTACGTGTCGAAGACCCGGTACACGTCCGGGTAGTTGCGCAGGCTCTTCGACATCTTCCGGCCGTCCTCGCCCAGCAGGATGCCGTGGCTCAGGCAGTTCCGGAACGCGGGCCGGTCGAACAGCGCGGTGGCCAGCACGTGCATGGTGTAGAACCAGCCGCGGGTCTGCCCGATGTACTCGACGATGAAGTCGCCCGGGTAGTGGTGCTCGAACCAGTCCTTGTTCTCGAACGGGTAGTGCACCTGGGCGAACGGCATCGAGCCCGACTCGAACCAGCAGTCCAGCACCTCCGGCACCCGGCGCATGGTCGACTGCCCGGTCGGGTCGTCCGGGTTAGGCCTGGTCAGCTCGTCGATGTACGGCCGGTGCAGGTCGGTGACCGTCACTCCGAAGTCACGCGACAGCTCCTCCAGCGAGCCGTACACGTCGACCCGCGGGTACTGCGGGTCGTCCGACTTCCACACCGGGATCGGCGAGCCCCAGAACCGGTTCCGGGAGATCGACCAGTCCCGCGCGTTGGACAGCCACTTGCCGAACGAGCCGTCCTTGATGTGCGCCGGCGTCCAGGTGATCTCCTGGTTGAGCTCGACCATCCGGTCCCGGAACTTGGTCACCGCCACGAACCAGGACGACACCGCCTTGTAGACCAGCGGTGTGTCGCAGCGCCAGCAGTGCGGGTAGGAGTGCGTGTAGCCGTCGTGCCGCAGCACCACGCCGCCCCGGCCCTTGAGCTCGGCGATCACCGGCTTGTTGGCGTCGAACACCTGCACGCCCTGCCACGGCGGGACCAGCCCGGTGAACCGGGTGTGCTCGTCGACGGTCACCACGGTCGGGATGCCGGCCGCGTTGCAGACGTTCTGGTCGTCCTCGCCGAACGCGGGCGCCAGGTGCACCACGCCGGTGCCGTCCTCGTCGGTGACGAAGTCGGCGGCCAGCACCTGATATGCCGCCGGGCCGGCGTGCTCGACCAGGAAGTCGAACAGCGGGGTGTAGCGCCGCCCGGCCAGGTCCCGGCCCAGCACGGTGCCGACCTGCTCGTACCCCTCCAGCTCCTTGGCGTACGCACCCAGCCGGGACGCGCCCACCAGCAGTTTCTCGCCGTTCTTCTGGAGAACCGCATACTCCAGCGAGGGGCCGACCGCCAGCGCCAGGTTGGACGGGAGCGTCCACGGCGTGGTGGTCCAGACCGCGACCTTCTCCCCCGTCTCCAGCTGGAACGTGACGGTCAGCGCCGGGTCGGTCCGGTCCCGGTAGACGTCGTCCATCCGGGTCTCGGTGTTGGACAGCGGCGTCTCGCACCGGAAGCAGTACGCCAGCACCCGGAAACCCTCGTATACCAGGCCCTTGTCGTGCAGCGTCCGGAACGCCCACATGACCGACTCCATGTAGCTGAGGTCGAGGGTCTTGTAGTCGTTGTCGAAGTCCACCCAGCGGGCCTGCCGGGTGACGTAGCGCTCCCAGTCCTTGGTGTACGCCAGCACGGACGAGCGGCACGCCTCGTTGAACTTGTCGAGGCCCAGCTCGACGATCTGCGCCTTGGTGGTGATGCCGAGCTGCTTCTCGGCCTCGACCTCCGCGGGCAGCCCGTGGGTGTCCCAGCCGAAACGCCGCTCCACCCGCTTGCCGCGCATGGTCTGGTAGCGCGGGACCAGGTCCTTCACGTACCCGGTGAAGAGGTGCCCGTAGTGCGGCAGCCCGTTGGCGAACGGCGGCCCGTCGTAGAAGACGTACTCGTTGCTGCCGTTCGCACCGGCCGGCCGCTGCTCGACGGACGCCTCGAAGGTCTGGTCGGCCGCCCAGTGCTCCAGCACCGCGCGCTCCACCGCGGGCAGGTCCGGGCTGGCCGGCACGCCCGTCGCGTCGGTGTGCTTGGGATAGGCCATGGTTCTCCTCTAGCAGTCATCATCCGACTGCGAGGACGAGCACAGAGCCCGCGGTACCACCTCGCTTGACGGGGCAAACCACCCCGCCCGCTCATTCGACCGGCGCTGCGCGCGTGCCGATCCGCCCGGTTCTAGTGAGACCCGAAGGTCCGTTCTTCCGGAGGCTCCCCGGTGATGGCCGGTTCAGTGCCTGCGTGGTGACAACGATACCGGTCACCCCAGGACTCCCTCATCCGCATTAAGTGGTACGCCTCGGCGCTGGTCCCGGGGCTAGAGCTTGGGGAACCAGAGGGCCAGCTCGCGGGCCGCGCTCTCCGGCGAGTCGGAGGCGTGCACCAGGTTTTCCCGGTTGGACAGCGAGAAGTCGCCGCGGATCGTGCCGGCCGCGGCCTTGCGCCCGTCGGTGGCGCCGAGCATGGCCCGGACCACCTCGATCACCTGGTCGCCGCTGAGCACCAGCGCCACCAGCGGACCGCCGGTCATGAACTCCTTGAGCGGCGGGTAGAACGGTTTGTCCACGTGGTCGGCGTAGTGCTCGGCGGCCAGCGCCGCGTCCATCGTGCGCATCTCCAGCGCGTCGACGACCAGGCCCTTACGCTCGAACCGGGCGAGGAGCTCACCGATCAGGCCGCGGCGGACCGCGTCGGGCTTGATGAGCACGAGCGAACGCTCGATGGGGCTGGACACGGGGTTCCTCCAGGACTACCGACGGACCGACACGCGAGGTTCAGCCTATCGGTACCCGGATTCGGGCGAGCGGCAACGCCGGGACTACCGCACTTTCGCGGAACCGGCGCCGGGCAATAACCTGACGGGGAACGAGCAGGAGGTCCACATTGGCAAACCAGACCGGCCGTCCTGTCGCACCGGCACGCAAGCTGGTGGCGGCCGTCATGGGCACGATCGCCGTCTTCGTGATGGCGCTGGGCCTGGGCATGTCCAGCTGGGGGGTCGTCATCTTCGGCCTGGCCCTGTTGGCGCTGTCGATAGCCCTGGGCATGGTCAATGTGGTGCGCCGCGGCGCGCGCGCCTGGGTGGCCGGCACCGCCGAGGTCCGCGCGATCTCCCCGCCGCCCACGTCGTCCGCGGTCTACGGCCGCGCCGAGATCCAGGCCGTCGTGGTCGCCCCCGGCCTGCCCACCTCCGAGGTGACCATCCGCGAGCCGCGGGTCCCCGTGGTGAAGTGGCCGTTCCCCGGCGACACCCTGCCGATCACGGTCGACGTGGACGACATGCGCCGGGTCCGCATCAACTGGGACGAGGCCACCCCGCACGAACGCGGCGAGGACCCGCCGCCCCCGCCCACCGAGTACGAAGAGATCCCCGACGACGATCTGCTGGGTGACGTCGAGCCACCGCCCTGGGCGGCCCGCGACCGCGGCTGGTCCCCGCCGCCGGACGAGCCCCCGCCGCCGCCTCCGCCCGGGGCGACCTACGAGGAAATTCCGGTGGTGGTACGCGACACGCCCGGCGGCCCGGTGGTCGAGGGCGAGTTGGTGGACGCCGACGCCCAGCCCCAGCCGCTCCCCCGCCGGGCCGCCGCCGGCTCCTATGCCGCGCCCCCCGCCGACGAGTTCGCCGCGACGGAAGAGGAAGCCCCCGAGGAGCCCGGCCCCAGCGAGTGGAGCCGTCCCGGCGGTGCCGCTCCCGCCACGGCGACCGCCGCCACCTTCGCGGGCGCGGCCGGCGCCGCCCGCGCCGCAGCATCCGCCCCCGGTCCGGCCCGCCCCGCGGGCACCCGCCCCAGCCCGCGCCCCCGCGGCGGCACCGCCACCGCTACGGCCGACCCGCAGGCGATGGTCGACCCAGAAACGATGGCCGACCAGGCTGCCGCGGCACCCCCACCGACCCAGCGTCCCCCGCACCACGACGACGCGCTGCCGGTGGACGTCCCGTTGGACGAGCCGGTCCCCGATACGGGCGAGACCACCACCCGGGCGGAGCCCATCCGGCGCCCCGAACCCACCGCCACCTCGACCACGGCGACCCCGTCACCGATGACCTCGTTCCCCACCGCCCCCGAGCCGGTGTCCCCGCCGAGGGCCGCGCCACAGCCGACCACCCCCCGCCCACCGGCCCCCGAGCCGCACGACGACATCGACCTGCCGCTGGACGGCGACCCCGACCCGGCCCCCGAGTCCACGCCCCAGGCAGCATCGGCCGTGGCCGACGACCTGATCGCGCCGCCCGCCGCTCCCCGCGAGTCGACCAGGTTCATGTCGAACGCCGCCCACGACGCCGAAACAGCAGCCGCCGGCCCCAGGCCCACCGGCGTGATAGCCGGCATGGCGGCAGCTTTCACCGCCGCGGCGGCCGCCGTAAAAGACAAGGTCACCCGCCCCACGCACGCGGAGCAACGACCCCACGCCGAGCCAACGGACCCCGATCCCGCACCGGCGGCAGACCACCCCACCCCGCCGCCCACCGCCGCGAGCAACACCGCTGCGGCCGGTGCCGGTCCGTGGTCCGCGCCGCCCAAGACCCCCGAGCCCGACGAGCACGCCGACGACCTGATCACGGCCTATCCCAGCGCCCGCCCCGGCCCCGCCGGAGCGATCTACGGCGTCGGCATCACGGTCCTGGTGACCGAACTGTCCCGGTCGATCGCCTTCTACCGGGACACCCTCGGCTTCTACGAACTCGACAGCGGCGACGGAAGCGCCGTCCTGGCCTCCGGCGACACCCGCCTGGTCCTGCGCACCGTCGGCGAACTCGGCAACGAGGCCGGCCGCCTGATCTACCTCAACCTCGAGGTGGGCGACATCGAAGCGGTTTACGGCGAGCTGCAGGCCAAGGGCGTCCCGTTCGTCCACGGCCCCCGCCCGGTAAACCGCGGGGACCGCCTGGAACTCTGGTCCGCCACCTTCCGCGACCCCGACGACCACAACATCGCCATCACCCAGTGGCGAGCCATCCGCCAGCCCTGACCCGCCGCCCGCCTGACCCCGCCGCCGCAGATCAGGCGTCTGGGGGCGGCGTGCCGAGGATTGTCCGGCGGACGTTCAGGGCGTACCACCAGGCCGCCCCGAAGATCAGGCCGAGCACGGCCAGGGACCAGTGCAGCAGCCCGCTCGCCAGCAGCAGCAGTTGGAGCGCGCTCCCCGCCGCCCACGCCCACCGGTGCCGCATCAGGCCGGCCAGGACGGCCGCCGACACCGCCAGCGCGATCACCGCGCCGATGCCCCAGCCGCTCAGGTCGCCGCCCATGACGCGGATCGGCTGGATGCCCAGGAGCAGCACGATCGCCTCCAGCGCCAGGGTGCCGGCGCCCAGACCTCGTACCGCTGCCCGGGGGTTGCGCAGGCCGGACCGGGGCGGCTCGGTCATCGCTTCAGGAGCTTCCGCGCGTCGGCGACGGTTACCACCGAGCCGGTGATCAGGACGCCCACGCCGCTCAGTTCGCCGGACGTGTCGGACTCGGCCAGGACCACGGCCTCCTCGATCGCGTCCGGCATGGTCTGCGCGACCGTGACCCTGTCCTCGCCGAAGATGCCGGCCGCCACCTGGGCCAGTTCGGCCACCGGCATGGAGCGTGGCGAGCTGTTCTGCGTCACCACGATCCGGGCGGCCACCGGTTCCAGCAGGTCGAGCAGGCCGGACGCGTCCTTGTCGCCGAGCACCGCGACCACCGCGACGAGGTGCCGGAACGCGAACTCCTCCTCCAGCGCGCTCACCGTCGCGGCCATGCCGTGCGGGTTGTGCGCTCCGTCCAGCAGGATGGCCGGTGCGCTGCGGACCCGTTCGAGCCGGCCCGGCGAGTCGACCTGGGCGAAGCCCTCACGGATCAGGTCGAGTTGCAACTGCCGGTCTTTGCCGGCGCCGAGGAACGCCTCGACCGCGGCCAGCGCGGTTGCCGCATTTTGCGCCTGGTGCTGGCCGAACAGCGGCAGGAAGATCTCGTCGTAGACGCCGCCGAGGCCCTGCAGGGTGAGCACCTGGCCGCCGACCGCCTGGGTCCGCTCCACCACCCCGAACTCGCTGCCCTCCCGAGCCAGCGTCGCGCCCATCTCGGCGCAGCGCTCCAGGATCGGCCGCATCGCCTCCTCGGTCTGCAGCGAGGTGACCACCGTGGCGCCCTTGTGGATGATGCCGGCCTTGGCCCAGGCGATGTCCTCGATGGTGTCGCCGAGCCACTCGGTGTGGTCGAGCCCGATCGGGGTGAGCACGCAGACGCCCGCCTCGATCACGTTTGTCGCGTCGTCCTCGCCGCCCAGCCCCACCTCGACCACGGCCACATCCACCGGCGCGTCGGCGAAGGCGGCGTAGGCCATCGCGGTGGTCATATCGAAGTAGGTCAGCGGTTCCGAGTTCCGCGCATCGATGAGCGAGGCCAGCGGTTCGATTTCGCGGTACGTCGACACGAGCCGTTCCTCGGAGATCGGCTCGCCGTCCAGACTGATCCGTTCGCGCAGCGTTTCGAGATGCGGGCTGGTGTACCGGCCGGTGTGCACGCCGTGCGCCCGCAACAGTGCGTCGATCATGCGCGCCGTGCTGGTCTTGCCGTTGGTGCCGGTCAGATGGATGGCCGGGTACGCCCGTTGCGGGCTGCCCAGCACGTCCATCAGATCCCGGATCTTGCGGATGTCGAACACCATCCGGGTGAAGCCGCGCTGCTCCAGCGCGGCCGTGACCTCGTCGTACTCGCTCATGGTTTGCTCTTTATGCACTTCGCAGCGCGGCCAGCGCCGCGGCGATCCGGGTGAGGTCCGACTCGGCCGCCGCGAGGCGGTCCTTGATCTTGGCGACCACCTGCTCGGGCGCCTTGCCGATGAACGCGTCGTTGTCGAGCTTGGCCCGGCACTGGGCCGCCTCCTTCTCGGCGGCGGCGCGGTCCTTTTCCAGCCGGGCCCGCTCGGCCGCCACATCGATCGTCCCGCGGGTGTCGAGGTCGACCGTGATGCCGCCGGTCACCGCGAGCGTCGCGGTCGCGGTGAAGCCGGCCGCCGGCGGGTCGAGCCGGGCCAGCGAACGGATCAGTGGCTCGTGCGTGTCGATGCCGACGTTGCCCAGGCCGGTGAGCGCGGCGGAGACCCGCTGGCTCGGCTTGAGCCCCTGGTCGGAGCGGAACCGGCGGACCTCGGTGACGACCTTCTGCAGGGCCGCGAGTTCCTCCTCGGCCGCGTCGTCGACGAGCGCCGGAACGGCCTGCGGCCAGGCCGACAGGGTGACCGTCTCGCCGCTGGTCAGGGCGATCCACAGCTCTTCGGTGACGAAGGGGATCACCGGGTGCAGCAGGCGCAAAAGCTGATCGAGTACGTGGCCCAGGACGCGCCGGGTGTTGGCGGCGGACTGGGTGTCGGCCGACAGCACCGGCTTGCTCAGCTCGACGTACCAGTCGCAGACGTCGTCCCAGGCGAAGTGGTAGAGCGCGTCGCAGACCTTGGCGTACTCGTAGGTCGCGAAGTACTCGTCGACCTCGCCGACGACGTGCTGGAGCCGGGACAGGATCCACTTGTCGATCGCGGACAGTTCCTCGACCGGCGGCAGATCGCCCTGCACGGTCGCGCCGTTCATCAGCGCGAACCTGGTCGCATTCCAGAGCTTGTTGCAGAAGTTGCGGGAGCCCTGGCACCACTCCTCGCTGATCGGCACGTCCGAGCCCGGGTTGGCGCCGCGGGCCAGGGTGAACCGGGTGGCGTCGGCGCCGTAGCGGTCGATCCAGTCCAGCGGGTCGACCACGTTGCCGAACGACTTCGACATCTTCTTGCCGTGCCCGTCGCGCACCATGCCGTGCAGGTTCACCACGTCGAACGGCTGCACATCATCCATCGCGTACAGGCCGAACATCATCATCCGGGCCACCCAGAAGAAGAGGATGTCGTACCCGGTCACGAGGACGCTGGTCGGATAGAACTTCTCCAGCGTCTCGGTCCGCTCCGGCCAGCCCATCGTGGAGAACGGCCACAGCGCCGACGAGAACCACGTGTCCAGCACGTCCTCGTCCTGGTGCCAGCCCTCGCCGGACGGCGGCTGCTCGTCCGGCCCGACGCAGACGACCTCGTCGTTGGGGCCGTACCAGACCGGGATGCGGTGTCCCCACCACAGCTGCCGTGAGATGCACCAGTCGTGCATGTTGTCGACCCAGGCGAAGTAGCGCTTGGCCAGCTCGGCCGGCTCGATGGTGACCCGGCCGTCGCGCACCGCGTCGCCGGCCGCCTTGGCGAGCGGGCCGGTGTTGACGAACCACTGCAGCGACAGGCGCGGCTCCACGGTGGTCTTGCACCGCGAGCAATGACCGACCGAGTGCAGGTACGGACGCTTCTCGGCGACGATCCGGCCCTCTTCGCGCAGCGCGGCCACCACGGCGGGACGAGCCTCGTACCGGTCCAGGCCCTGGAACGGACCGTGCACGGTGACGACCGCGCGCTCGTCCATCATCGTGACGCTCGGGAGGTCGTGCCGCTGGCCGATCTCGAAGTCGTTGGGGTCGTGCGCCGGCGTCACCTTGACCGCGCCGGTGCCGAACGCCGGGTCGACGTGCTCGTCGGCGACGATCGGGATGCGGCGCCCGGTGAGCGGCAGCTCGACCTCGGTGCCGATCAGGTGCTTGTACCGCTCGTCGTCGGGGTGCACGGCAACCGCGGTGTCACCCAGCATGGTCTCGGCACGGGTGGTGGCGACCACGATCGCGTTGTCGCCCTCGCCGTACCGGATCGAGACCAGTTCGCCCTCGTCGTCGGTGTGCTCCACCTCGATGTCACTGAGCGCTGTCAGGCACCGGGGACACCAGTTGATGATCCGGTTGGCCCGGTAGATCAGCTCGTCCTCGTACAGCCGCTTGAAAATGGTCTGGACGGCCCGGGACAGGCCGTCGTCCATGGTGAACCGCTCGTGTGCCCAGTCGACCGAGTCGCCGAGCCGGCGCATCTGACCGAGGATGGCCCCGCCGGACTGCGCCTTCCACTCCCAGACCTTTTCCACGAATTTCTCGCGGCCCAGGTCGTGGCGGGACAGCTGCTGTGCGGCGAGCTGGCGTTCCACCACGTTCTGGGTGGCGATGCCGGCGTGGTCCATGCCGGGCAGCCACAGCACCTCGAAGCCCTGCATGCGCTTGAACCGGGAGAGGATGTCCTGGATGGTGTGGTCGAGGGCGTGCCCGATGTGCAGCGACCCGGTGACGTTGGGCGGCGGGATGACGATCGAGAACGCTGGTTTGTCGCTCTTGGCGTCCGCCGTGAAGTAGCCCGCCGATACCCACGTCTCGTACCGCCGTTGCTCTACCTCGCCCGGCTGGTACTGGGCGGAGAGGCCACCGGTGGGCCGGCTGTCCGGGGTGCGGGTCTGGGAGGTCTCGGTCACCCGACAAGTCTACGGAGCCGGTGCCGGAACCCCGAATTCGCACCTCCTCCCTTTGGGGATCGTTGCTAGGCTCGCGCAATGTCCGAGGCCCCGATCGACATCGGCCACGTCGAGCTCAGCGCACAGCAGCCCGAGGAGCCACCGCGCCCCCGCTCAAAGGTCCGCCTGATTCTGCTGTCCACGCTCGCCGCGGCGGCACTTGCGGGCACCGCGGCAATGGGCTGGTCGGCCTGGCGGATCGTTTCGCAGAAAGACGCCACGCTGACCCCGCCCGGCCAGATCGGCGCGCTCCGGCTCGACGAGGGTGACGACGCCCGCTCCATTTCCGAATACATGCAGAACGCACTGTCCGCGGACGTCGACGTAGACAAGACGGTGGGCGCCGTCTACACGGATGCGGCCGGCCAGAACATTCTGTTCTTCGGCGGCACGACTCTCTTCTGGACGCCCGAGGCCGACCTGGACACCGCGTTCAAGCTCATTTCCGACAACGAGGGCGCCGTACGCGACATTCGCGAGGTGCCGGCCGGCTCGTTGGGCGGGACGGTGAAGTGCGGCGTCACCGCTTCGGACGACGGCGACATGCCGGTCTGCGGCTGGGCCGATCACGGCAGCCTGGCGCTGGCGATGTTCCCCGGCCGCCAGCTGTCCGACGCGGCGCCGTTGCTGATCCAGATTCGCGACGCGACCCAGAAGCGCTAGAAACCGCTGGAAA
>NZ_BOMV01000081.1 GCF_016862375.1 Paractinoplanes rishiriensis
TGTCGTCTCGCCGCTGCCACCGGCGCGACGGCGCGGAGTTCGGCGGTCAGCCGCGCGGCCAATTCCAGCGCGGATTCCGACGGCGACGACGGTGTGGGTTCGAAGAACGTCACCTTCAGCCGGGGGCGTCGCGGGAAACGGGCGATGTCCACGGTCCCGGAGACCGCCGCGCAGACGATGCGGGCCTGCGGCACGGCCTGAGCGAGACGTCCGGCACCGCTCCGGGCACGCAGCTGCCGACCTTGTGAGCGGCTGCCTTCAGGGAAGATCCCGAGGCAACCGCCGCCGGAAAGGCACTGCACTGCGGCATTCAGCGCGTCCGTGTCGGCCCGACCGCGCCGGACGGGGATCTGTCCCATCCCGTCGAGCACGCGACGGAGCAGCGGATTCTTCCAGAGCGATGCCTTGGCGAGGGCCTGGATCTGCCGGTGCCGGCGGGCGGCGAACGCAATAACCACGGGGTCCCACGCGCTGTCGTGGTTGGCCGGGACGATCGTCGCGCCGTGCATCGGAAGGTTGTGCAAGCCCACCACCTCTAGGCGGCCCCACCAGCGGACGATCGGCCCTGCCGCCGCCATGACCGCTCGATAGACCGGCGGGATCCGGCCAGCGTTGTGGATCGCAGCGGCAGAACGATTGCGCTCCATGACTCACTCTCACTGTCCAAGCCAATGCCGTTTCATCAGCGAACGCTTGCAGCTTTGCTCGCGCATGCCGTCGTCCACTGCATGGACGGCGACTCACCGGCCCTGTTTAACAGGTCGAGCGGCCCTCAGCAACGCGAACGCGTGGTGGGATGTGAGAAGGAGTCGAGGGCGACTGGCGCCGAACCTCAAAGCCTTCTGTCGGCAGGCTCGAACTGGTCCGGCGATTGGGTTTGATGCGCCGTTTCTCGGCGATGATCAGACGCACTCTTCTCGGCTACTTGTCCGGGAGCTGAGCTGTCGCGCCGACCGTCACGCTCGGTAGCGAGCGGTTTGCGGCAGATCCGGATAACGGCGGGCGTTCCGATGGTTCGGCGCGTCAGGGTAATAATGATCACTATTCAACGGTGCGTACGCGTTGGAGCGCGGCAGCACGTGGAGCCGCGGCGGCGAACGCTCGGCAAGGTCTGCGTAGCCCAGCGACACGGAGACAGAGCCCCGGGCCAAGAGACGGGCGGCGTCAAGGTGTGACGGTTGTCGGGGTCTTGCGACGTGACCAACTGCTGGGTACCGGCAGGTTGCCGTTGATGACAACCGTGACTACAACGCTGGGCGAGTGCGGATCAGTCATGCCGTGTTGCTTCGGGTTGAGGACAAATAGGAAGTTTTCAGGGGTGCCGATAGGGAGCACCTTCTGACTCATATCGAGGATTACCAGGATGGAAAGCCGAGTGCCGTCAGCGGCGGCGTACTGGGTCGGCTGGCCGATGTATTTGGTGGCCGATTGGGCCGTCACGGGTTGATCCCGCGCGACCTTCAACTCGGCTGTGATGCCGTCGTGTCTGGTATCAAGGTATCCGTGCGCGAGGGCGTTGCCTCGTTCGACGCGCCCTTCAAGGGTGGGGTCGGCGAGCAACGCTGCGTGTATGTCGTCGTGGAACTGACGTTCTTTGATGTACTGACCGCGCCGGTACTTCTTGTTCCAGGTCATGGCGAGGCCGATGCGAGAGATGGCATTCAGAAGTCGCGCGAAGGCTTGCAGGTGGTTATGGGGGTAGCCGGCGGAAGCAAGCTGCTCGTAGATGGCCAGGAGGTGTTCGTTGAACACTTCGTACTGGGTGGTGGCGTCACGGGCGGGGTCGTACGGACGCACGCGAAACTCGCGGTGGCCGGCAACGTCGAGGGGTTGACTCTTTGGTTCACCGTGTTCGTCCACCCCACGCCACGTGAGGCGGACAACGACTGGTGGCGCGTGTTGGGTGCTGGGCACGGCATAGCGAACGTGAAGCGTTCCGGACCCTTCAAAGGTGTTGGGGTCGCCGGTGTGCTGGTGACGTTGCCAGGTCAGGGCCGGTCGCTGAAGTTCAGTGTCGTTCAGCGTGCTGACCAGTTCAGCATCCAAACGTTGCACCCAGGCGGGCCAAGGATCAGTCTGAATCTGGAGCGCAAGGGTGTGGGTGAGGACGGGGTTGACAATGGCTGGCCCGGTGAGGAGCTTGTCGTCGACGGAGACGAGTGCAACGGCGACAGTAGGGCTCTCGGGCTCGGGGTCTGCTGGCGGTTGCCAAGGGTCGACCGCATGCTGGCGCTGAGGTGCCCGTATGAACAACATCGGTGCCGGCAGCGCTGCAGCTTGGGCAAGGATCCGCTCCAAATCGGGAGACCTGGCCGGGTCAGCATGGGTGTCGATGAGGTCTCTGAGTTCACGAATCCGCAGGAGCAGCGGATCGTCCTGCCGCTGGGCGGAAAGGTCGATGGCAGCGGCCCTGCGTTGGGCGGCGGTCCGATTTGCCATTGCCTGGGCTAGATCCGCGTTCAGCTCGGCTGCCTCGGCATCCAGTAGGTACGCGACGCTGGCGAGCAGCCGGGCGGTGACTGTCAGGCCGGCGTGGGTGGCGGTTCCGGTGGACCTCCCCCCGACCTGGAGGTCCTTACTTAGTGCTCGTATCCCTCCGGCGCGTTTGGCGAGCATCTCGGCTGGATCAGTCGATTCAGCAGCTGCGGCGTTGAGGTCGATCGGTGCGTCATCGAACGCCGCGATGACTCCCGAGGGTGTCGGAAGGTTGAGCAGGCAGCAGACGGTGGCGGCGCGGGTTGCGGCCATCCGGTAGTAGGGCCGCAGCCAACGTTGGTCGTCATCGGCACAGCTTGAGACTGCACCGATCGCTGCGCTGACGTCGTAGATGGCGGCACGGACCGACGCATCTGCCCCGCTCGGAAGCTCGGTCGCAAGGGTCGCGTGCAGTCTTGCTACCGCGAGGGCCAGCGCGGTGAGCGTGCGCTGTGAGTTCCGTGCCGGTTCATCCGGAATGCGTTCCAGCGCGGCTTGGAGTAGCGCAACGACATCGTCGCGTCGTTCAGCACGAGCGAGGACCTCGGCGTACTCCATTGACCCGTAGTGTGATTCCGGCGAGTGCTGTGCCCCGGTGGCGATGATGTCTGCGGTGGGCAAACCGAGCAGGCCGGCGCCACAGTCGAGGAGACCTTTGAGTGCTTCCTCGGCTTCGTCCTGTTGCCGCAGTCCGTAGGTGCGGTGACGGGCGAGCATCAGCCAAATCTTCGCCAGCTCGGGAGCGACTCGAGCGTCCGGTTGCCACGGCTGGTCGGTGAGTTTCGACGCCTGGTACCACTCAACCGGAGGAACTCGCGCTAGCGCCCTTTTCTCCAGTGCGGCGACGGCATCGAGGCCAGGGACGTGATGGCGGAGCGCCGCGAGTGCCGCCAGGAACATATCGAAATGGTCGGTGACATTGACACCCTCCATCACCTGGATCGCATGCACGGCCAAACGCATCCTGGCGTCCTGAGTAGTCCACTGCAGGCGGCATGCCGCGTCGAGGACTGCGTCGATCATGACGACATAAGCGTCGGCGGTCAGCGCCGGCAATAGATCTGTAACTGTGGAAGGGAGCGCGTGACTCCCGCCGATGGTTGTCCAGGCTTTCAGAGCAGCCGAACGCGGACCCTGGTCCGCGTCGACGAGGTAGGTGTGGAGCGTCGGGAGGATGGCCTGCAGGACGCCGGGCTGGTTGCCGTGGCGGCGGCCGATCTCGCCGAGCGTGCCCAGAAGTGGCATGACCACCTCGGCTCCGAGTTCTGCGTCACGTTCGTTCGTGATGAGCACGACTACAATCCGGCACACGTCGAGCGAGTTGGGCGCGGACGCCAACTCGACCGCGTTAAGAAGTCGTCGGGCTGACTGGTACAGGCTGTTCCGTCGTGACCATGCCTCCATCCCTGCCAGCGGGTCTGGAGGTGTGACCGAGGTAAGTAAACTCTGCGGCGCTTTCTCCCGTTGCCGGGTCAATGTGAGAAATGCGCCGAGGATCGCATCGAGATGTCCGGCCAAGATGCCAGCGTGTAGGCGTCCCATCTGCTCGATGATCTCTACCGCCGAAAAGGTGACCTCGTGCCCCCAGGACTCATCGGTGCGAGCAAGCAGGAACACGAACGCCGCCTCGGCAACCGCGGCAGCCTCCTCAAGGCTGACGACGGGGTCGTGAGCGCGTCGATGGATGTAGTCGGTGTCGACCATGTCAACCGCATGGCGAACCGCGCTCACCAAACCCTTACGTGTCGGCTCTGATGCGTGCTTCCCGGCGTCCCCGAGCAGTTTGACCACCCGTGCCGGTGCGGCGACGAGCATCCGACCCAGCGCGCGTTCCGCAGTCCCAACCGTGCCCGGGTCGTAGCTGTCCTCCGGAGAAACGCCGAGCGACAGGACTACGTTCGGGAGCGTTTCGAGCGCAACCTCCAGGTGAGTGCCGGCGAGATGCTCGATCGCGCCGGCTGCTGCACGGCGCTCGAAGTCCGACACTCGCCGAGGTCGATGGGTGGGCGCTGTGATGATGCCCGTGGTCGTAGGTCGAGGCAGCATTACGGCCAACCGCGCGACCAGGGCTTGAGGAGACAGGTCTGCCAGCAGCCGCAGCGGGCCTGGGTCGTTCGCCTGTACCACCGGTGCCGGACCGGAAAAGTGGTGGTCCTCCGGCGTCTTTGACCCGGCTAACACCACGAGCGACCGGATCACCGCATCATCGACCGCTACCGGCTCAACAAGACTGAAGTGGTCGGTCAAGCACCGGCCGGCCTCGATGTTCGCGCCGTTCCGCAACACTGCCAACGCGGTCGCAATCAGCTTCTCCGCAAGGTCGGGCCGCTGCGACACAAGATGCCGCAGCGGCTCCAGCAGCTCAGCCACACCGACGTTCTCCACGGCATCGAACAGTTCGTCGACGATAGCGGGTTCGAATCGGTCGCTTGCGCGTCCCGCAATCGCGACGAGACGTCGACGTGCACTCTTCGTCGCCTCGACGTCCCCGTCGACTACAGGGTCCGGATCGAGCACATCGAGGTCGTCCAGGATTCCGGAGGTCGCTGGGTCCGCAGTTGCCCGCAGGCTCCGGCGTCGTTCCGCACGTTCAGCACGTACGGCGGCCCGCTGCCGAAGCGCCTCAGCCTTCTCCGCCTCCACGGCAGCTGCCTGTGCCTGGCGGATAGAGACTTCGGTTTCCAAGTTAGGAAGCCGACCCGTTGGTCGCCGCATCTCACAGCCACCGCAGTGCTCGGTGTAGAAGCTGAACGCGACCTGCTCCAACCACATACCGGAAATATTGCCGATAGCGACCGGGCACTCGATCCGGCGCCGATTTAACGGCAGCCCCGTCATTTCCTCGATCATCCCGCGGCCGCCCGACTCCACGAAACGAATATGTTGACAATGGTTAATCGCCAACTCCATAACGCGCGCGTTCTGTTGACCCCTCTCGAGGTACTTGGCGAACTCACCCTCGTCCATGGTCAACTTCCGCTTGTAAGTGCTCGCATCACCCCTCCAGTGTCCCGCACGCGGCCGAACTGAATCGCTCTGGGTTCAGTAAGCGTTAAGGGCAAGATCAGGTGCACTGTCATCGGCAAATCCGGACGTCGCTTGGGACCTCGACATCACCCCCTGTAGCCGACGCGTTTCTTGCTCCGGCCTGTCGTCCTACCACCCACCAGTTGGTTCGCGCCCCACACCAACGCCGGCATCGCCAACGGCTGGCCGGAGTTCAGCCGCCGTAACCGCGACAGTCCCTGCGACCACCGGAGGCCACCGCGGATGCGGGGACGGCCCCTCAGTACCCCGCACCTTCACTGGCCGTCCGTGCAGTCCCGTGGCTTGACCGCAGCGGACCATCCCGTCAGGTCGCCAGTCCTTCATAGTTGAAGAACCGAAAGTCACAGCTTCGGCCGAGTGTTGCCATGACCAATACCGTACGCCGCAGTCGTACACATGTTCCATCTGTGGCCTGTGGACTAGCGGCTCGCGGCCCGCGAATGCGGGGGCGTGGGTTTGGCACGGTGAGCTGGATCACCAGGGGGCGTCAATGGCGACGAATACCGCCCCCTGTCGCCAGGTGTCAGCGTCTCCAGATCACGCATGGATCACGCATTCGTCCACATGGGACGAAAAAATGGCCCTGGTCAGACGTGAAACGCCTGCTCAAGGCCATGATCACCTGTGCGCCGCGTAGGACTCGAACCTACAACCCGCGGATTAAGAGTCCGCTGCTCTGCCAGTTGAGCTAGCGGCGCTCTCCGGCAACGACGGAAACGTTAGCACGCACGCCGCGGATCCCCGAAATCGCCCCACTCGTCCGCTGCGCACAGTTGAATCAGCCTCAGGGATGACCCGCGGCCTTGCATTCATGAGGCAGTATGTCCCCGCAAACTTCAGAACGGGGCTTCAGGGATGGTCGGCATGCGGCGCTCGCTGGTGACGGTCGTGGTGGCGGCGGTGGTCGCGCCGCTCGCGCTGTCCGCCTGCGGTGACAACAACAAGCGGTCCGCCTCCTGGGTGGGCGCCGGCGCCAGCGGTGCGCCCAGCGTCGGGCCGAGCGGGCCGGCCCAGGGTCCGGTCACCGAGGCCGGCGCCGTCCCGATCTCGCTGTCCGTCACGCCAGCCGTCGGCAAGAAAGACGTGCCGGTCAGCGCCGAGCTCGGCCTCAAGGTGTCCGGTGGCAAGGTCACGACCGTCACCCTCACCGACGGTGACGGCAAGGCGGTGCCGGGCAAGCTCCGGACGGACGGCTCGGCCTGGGTGCCGGGCAAAACCCTCAAGACCAAGGAGACGTACGCCGCCAGCGTCGTCGCCACCTCGGAAAGCGGCCTCACCAAGACCGTCACCACGAAGTTCACGACCATGGGTGCGCCGGGCCGCAAGACCGGCACGGGGCTCTACCTCTTCGACGACAAGACCTACGGGGTGGCGATGCCCGTGGTCGTCGAGTTCAGCCCGGGCATCAAGAAGGCCGACCGCGCCGCCGTGCAGAAGCGGATGTTCGTCGACACCACGCCGGCGCAGCCGGGGGTCTGGTCGTGGACGTCCAGCGGCACCCAGGCTTATTACCGCGGCCCGAAGTTCTGGGCGGCGGGCACCACGCTGGCCGTCCGGATCGCGGTGGGTGGCCTGCCCACCGGCGGCGGCCGGTACGGCGACCGGGACCGGTCGGCCACCGCCAAGATCGGGCGCAGCTTCGAGATGAAGGTCGACAACGCCACCAAGAAGATGACCGTGGTGGAGAACGGTAAGACCGTCCGCACTGTGCCGGTGAGCCTCGGCAAGGCGAGCACGCCGTCGTCCAGCGGGGTCATGGTGGTGATGGACAAGATGGCGCAGACCGTCTTCGACACCCGCGCCGAGCTGGGCCCCCAGGAGGGCTACCGGATCGACATCCAGTACGCCCAACGGCTGACCTGGAGCGGCCAGTACATTCACTCGGCACCCTGGTCGGTGGGTTCGCAGGGCCGCCGCAACGTGTCGCACGGTTGCGTGAACGTGTCACCCGCGAATGCCCGCTGGCTGTTCTCGAAGACGCTGGTCGGCGACCCCATCACGGTCAAAGGCACAAGCGACAAGCTGGCGTACGGGAACGGCTGGACCGCCTGGAACGTGAGCTGGGCCGAGTTCCTCAAGGGCAGCGCGCTCCCCGTACCGGAATCTTTGAAGTCATTGAAGTGACATATATCCGTGCAACCCTGACGTGGGTGTCACGCGCCTGAGGGGTACGTGCATACCACCCGGCAGCGCGCGCGGCACGAAACCGGGATTGGTGACCGGAGATTTCTGGAGCAAGATTGGGCGCCGGGGACGAACGGAGCCGTGAGGGGACCATGAACATCAGTCGAGTAGGGCGGCCGTGGCGATTGACCACGGTCGGGCTGATAGCGGGCGCTGTTCTGCTGGCCTCCGGCTGCGGTCGCGGCGACGACAAGTCGCCGTCCTGGCAGGGTGGTCCCGAGGGGGCCGCCGGCGCCTCCGCAACGCCGTCGCCGGCACCCACGCTGAGCACCGTCTCGGTCGTCTCGCCCAAGGCCGACGAGACTGGCGTGCTCGCGATCGCCGACGTGAAATACGAGAGCGAGGACCCGGACAACACGTCCGTCTCGGTCACCGACCCGGACGGCAAAGAGGTCAAGGGCACACTCGACAAGGACGACAAGGTCTTCAAGCCGGCCAAGGCTTTGGATTACGACACCAAATACACGGTCACCGTCACGGGCACCGTGGCCGAGGGTAAGAACGGCACCGCCACCAGCACGTTCACCACGATGAAAAAGCCGTCGAAGGTGATCCGCGCGACCAGCTTCCTGGGTGACAACCAGACGGTGGGCGTCGGCATGCCGCTGATCGTCCGGTTCAACCGGTCGATCCCGGAGGGCTACCGCGACGACGTGGAGCGCCGGATGACGGTCACCGCCACGCCGGCCCAGGAGGGCACCTGGCACTGGACCAGCCCCACCGAGGTGCACTACCGGCCCAAGGTCTTCTGGAAGGCGTACTCGAAGGTCTTCTACCGGGTGCAGCTGGCCGGCGTGCCGCTGGGCAACGGCTACTACGGCCGCACCGACATGACGGTCGACCTCAAGATCGGCCGCGCGCTGGTCATGACGGTGTCCAACAAGTCCAAGAAGATGACCGTCAAGCAGGACGGCAAGGTCATCAAGACGATCCCGGTGAGCCTCGGCAAGCCGAGCACCCCGTCGTCGAGCGGCACCATGGTCGTGATGGAAAAGAAGGAGCACACCGTCTTCGACACGCTCGACGAGCTGGGTCCGGAGAAGGGCTACAAGCTCCCGATCGACTACGCGCAGCGGATCACCTGGAGCGGCCAGTTCATCCACGCGGCCCCGTGGTCCGAGGGCAAGCAGGGCAAGGTCAACGTGTCGCACGGCTGCGTCAACGTGTCCGAGGCGATGGGCAAGTGGCTGTTCGGCCGCACCATGATGGGTGACCCCATCACGGTGAGCGGCACCGAGGAGAAACTCAAGAACGGCAACGGCTGGACCGACTGGAACATGAGCTACGAGCAGTACAAGAAGGGCAGCTACCTGTAGCCCTAGCTTGGTGCAAAAGGCCCGGTCGGCACGACCGGGCCTTTTCCGGTGGTACGCCGTAAACCACGCATACCCTGAGCTGATGCACCGCCTGCGAGCCGCCGCGGTTTTCGTCCTGCTTTGCGCCCTAGTAGCCGCCTGCGGCGCCGACCACCCCGCCCCGTCCGAGGTCCCAACCGGCAGCGCTCCCAGCGCGGGAGGGCCGAGCGGGGCCGGTGCGGGCGTCGCCGATGAGCCGCCTGGCATGATCGCGTGTGCTCGGCTGGCGGAGTCGATCGAGGACGGCAGCCTCATGACGCCGGGCGTGGTCGACGGCGTTCTCGCGGCGAGCGAGACCGCGGATGCTCCCGTCGCTGATAGTGCGGATCGGCTGAAGAGGGCCTACGATGCGGCCCTCGCCGCCGCCGGGAATGCGGACGAACCGGACGCCGTCGCGGCGGTTAGTGCCGCCGCTTCGGAAATGTCGGACGTTTGCGGTGACAGTGGGCTGGGCACTGCGGGGTGACATTCAGTGAAATCGGTCAATGTTGTCTTGACCAGCGGAATCCCGGCAGTAAGACCTTTGGTGCGTTGTTTCGATATCTGTAGCCAGATCAGGGCGCCAGCCGGGTCACAAGCCTTCCGTCCGTAGCGATCAAGAAGGCATTATGCATGGCCGGACCAGGGCGTTTGAGAGAGGAACTGGCCATGGCACAGATCCATCACTTCGATCACGGGTGGATCACCCCGACCGTGAGCTACGTGCTTTCGGTTCTCGGCTCGCTGCTGGGCCTCACGCTCGCCGTGAAGTTCCGGGCGGCCCGCTCCGGCGCCGAGCGGATCTGGTGGCTCATCCTCGCGGCACTGGCCATCGGCGGCACCGGCATCTGGAGCATGCACTTCGTCGCCATGATGGGCTTCGACGTGGACGGCACCCCGATCCGGTACGACGTGGGCCTCACCTCGGCCAGCGCCGTCATCGCCGTGGTGGCGGTCGGCCTCGGCCTCGCGATCGCGCTGCTCGGCCACGCCGCGCAGAACATCCGCGTCCTCAGCGGC
This sequence comes from Paractinoplanes rishiriensis, assembly GCF_016862375.1. Lineage (GTDB taxonomy): Bacteria > Actinomycetota > Actinomycetes > Mycobacteriales > Micromonosporaceae > Actinoplanes > Actinoplanes rishiriensis. The sequence continues at coordinate 10,062 of NZ_BOMV01000081.1, forward strand.
GGCGTCATCGCCGGCCTGGGCGTGGCCGCGATGCATTACACCGGCATGGCCGCGATGCGCCTCAACGGTGACATCCACTACGGCACCACCCGGGTCGGCATGTCGATCGGCATCGCCGTGGTGGCCGCCTCGGTGGCGCTGTGGCTGGCCGTGACCGTACGCAAGCCGGCGATCATCTTTGTCTCCGCGCTGGTGATGGGCGTCGCGGTGAACGGCATGCACTTCACCGGGATGTCCGCCATGTGGGTCAACACGCGCCCGTCCGACGGCCAGTTGCTGGGCGCCACCGCGGCCAACATGCTGGTGCCGATCGGTGTGGCCGTGGTCTTCGCCTTCATCGGGCTCGGCTACGCCCTGATGGCCGCGCCCACCGAGGAGGACCGCGCGGCCGCCGCCTACCTGGCCGCCCGCCGCGAGGGCACCGCCACCAGCACCATTCCGCGGCAGCCGGGCCCGTCCGCCCCACATGGCGACCAGCCGCGCGCCTCCGGCCTGGCCGGCGGCAGCTGGACCTACCGCGACCGCTCCCAATAGATCCGGCCGTCCGTCCGCACCACGGCTGGACCCGGTCCGCAACCGAATCGCACCCGCCCGCTGTCATCCTCGCCTGCGGAGCAGCTCTAAGAGCCGTGCGAGAGGTGGAACGACGGGTGGCGACACTGGGCGAACTCGCCAGGCCGGGGGCCGTACTCCCGGTGCATACGACCCTGGACCGAGTGGAGGCGCTGCTGCGTGACGACCCGGACTGCCTCGGTGTGATCACCATGGATGGCGACGTCGTGCACCTGCTCGACCGGGACCGGCTGGACGCCGTCCTGGCCGGCGACCGCGACCGCCTGCTCAGCGACGTGCTGGACGGGCCGGCCATGGTCCTGCCGGCCACCATGGCCTGGGACGACGCGGCCCGTGCCGCGCTGGCCCGGCCGGCCGGCCGCAAGTCGGCGCCGGCCGTGGTCGAGCACCCGGACGGCAATCTCGGCGTGGCCCCGATCGGCCCGCTGGTCGAGCACCTCAGCGAGAGCTACGCCGCGCTGGCGTTCCAGGACGGTCTCACCGGGCTCGGCAACCGCCGGATGCTCGGCGAGGTGCTGGCCGCGTTCGACCCGGCCCGGCCGGTCGGGCTCATGCTGGTCGACCTGGACCGGTTCAAGGAGATCAACGAGGCGCTCGGCCACGGCGGCGGCGACCAGGTGCTCCGGCACACCGGCGCGGTGCTGGCCGGCCTCTGCGCGCAGGCGTTCCGGCTGGGCGGCGACGAGTTCGTGGTGCTGATCGAGGAGGCGGTGGACGACCTGGAGGCGGTCGCCCGGCGGCTGCTCGAGTCGCTGCGCGAACCGGTCCTGGTCGACGGCGTGCACATCCACGTCGAGGCGTCACTCGGGGTCACGTCCGGTCCGGCGTCCGAGGCGCTGCTGGCCCAGGCCGACGCCGCCATGTTCGCGGCGAAGCGGGACCGGACCGTGGTCGAGCGCTGGCGGCCCGAGCTGCGCACCGCCAACCCGATCGACCTGAGCCTGCAGGCCGAGTTGCGCAGCGCGATCGCGGACGGCCAGCTCGTACTGCACTACCAGCCGCTGGTCGACCCGGCCGGCCGGGTCTGCTCGGTGGAGGCCCTGGTCCGGTGGCAGCACCCGGAGCGCGGCCTGCTGCCGCCCGGTGCCTTCCTGCCGCAGGCCGAACGGTCCGCGGTCATCGCCGACCTCACCGACCGGGTGCTCGACGAGGCGATCCGGCAGGCCGCGCGCTGGCGGGCCGCCGGCTGGCTGCTGCCGGTCGCGGTCAACCTGGCCGCGCCGGTGCTGGCCCACGACCGCTTCATCACGGTCATCCGCGCACTTCTCGACCAGCACGGCGTACCCGGCAACGCTTTGATTGTGGAAATCACCGAGAGTGCCGTGATGACCAAGCCGGAACGCAGCGCCCGCTGGCTGGACGCGATCCGCGAGCTCGGCGTGCGGATCGCGATGGACGACTTCGGCACCGGATACACGTCGCTGGCGCTGCTCACCCAGCTGCCGCTGGACGAGCTGAAGATCGACCGGGCGTTCACCAACCGGATTCACCACCCGCAGGAGCGGGTGATCGTCGAGGCGGTGGCCCGGATGGCCAACGGGCTCGGGCTGACCCTGGTGGCCGAGGGCGTCGAGGATCAGCACACCGCCGACATCCTCTGCGGGCTCGGTTTCGACCTGCTGCAGGGCTACCACTTCAGCCGCCCGGTGCCGGCCGGCGACCTTATGGTCCCGGCCACCACTCAAGTGCCGGGTGCCGGTGCCGATCAAGGACGGACAGCCATCGACGACGAAACTGTGGGGGCGGCATGGCCGTAGGCATTCTGGGTACCGGCTCGTATCTTCCGGCCGAGGTGGTGACGAACCGGGACCTCCTGGCCCGCGTGCCGGACGCCGACCCGGAGTGGGTCAGCCGCAAGACGCTGATCCAGTCACGGCGGTTCGCGGCGCCCGACGAGGCCGCGTCCGACCTGGCCGCGCACGCCGCCCGGGCGGCGCTCGAACAGGCCGGGCTGGCGGCCGGCGACATCGACTTCCTGATCGTGTCGACCTCGACCGGCGACTCGCCGCAGCCGCCGACGTCCACGCTGGTACAGGACCTGATCGGCGCGAAGCGGGCGGCCTGCTTCGACATCAACGTGGTGTGCGCCGGGTTCGTGTTCGGCATGGCGCTCGCGCACAGCCTCGTGGTGGTCAACCCGGGTGCCAAGATCCTGGTGATCGCGTCCGACGTCTACTCGCGGATCCTCGACTTCGGCGACCGGCGCACCGCGGTGCTGTTCGGCGACGGGGCCGGCGCCGCCGTGGTCGGCACGGTCCAGCAGGGGTACGGCATCCTCGACCTGGAACTGGTGTCCCGGGGCGACGCGGCCGAGCTGATCCACGTGGACGCGGGCGGCAGCCGCCTGCCGGCCTCGGAGAAGACCGTGGCCAACGGCGACCACTACTTCCGGATGGACGGCCGCGGGGTGCGCAACTTCGTGGCCGGCGGGGTGCCGCCGGCGCTGGACACGCTGCTGCGCCGCACCGGCGTCCTGGCACAGGGCATCGACCACTTCGTCCCGCACCAGGCCAACGGCGTGATGCTGCAGGAACTCGTCGAGCAGGCCGGGCTGCAGAACGCCCGGACCCACCTCACCCTGGACCGGTACGGCAACGTGGGCAGCGCCTCGGTGCCGGTGACCCTGGACGAGGCGGCCCGGTCCGGTGCGCTGCGCGACGGCGACCTGGTGCTGATGGCCGGCTTCGGCGGCGGCATGTCGGTCGGCGCCTGCCTGCTGCGCTGGGGTCCTACTTCGAGGGCGTCAGCCGGTCCCAGGCCTTTCTGAGCAGGTTCCCGAGACCAGCGTCCTCCTCGACCAGCCGGGCCGGGGGATCGGCGCTGGGCTCGGGCAACTCGTTCGCCGGCACCGCGATGATCACGCCGCGCTCGAACATGCCGTCCACCAGTTCGGCTCGGACGAACCGGTGCTCGCGGTTGCCGATGCTGACGATCAGGCCGTGGAACAGGTTGGCCGGCTCGTCGGCGAGCACGTGCTCGACCTGCCCGACCCGGGTGCCGGACCGGTCGTAGACGGCCGTGCCGTCGGCCAGCACCAGGTAGGCCACCGGCGCGCCGAGGTCCTCGGAAGAGTCGTTGTCGGTCATTCGCTCCGGGTACCCCGAGGCGTACCCGGCTACGCCTTTCCGCCCGGCAGGCTCGCCACCTCCCGGTAGAACCGGTCGATCTGGCGCACCGTGGACTCAAAATCATCAAGACCAAAAGGCTTGGTGACGTACGCGTTGGCACGCTGCTGATAGCTCGCGACGATGTCCGGTGCCGCGCCCGACGTGGTCAGGATGACGACCGGAATGGCCTTGAGCCGGTCGTCGCTCTTGATCGCGGCGAGCGTCTCGCGGCCGTCCATCCGGGGCATGTTCAGGTCGAGAAGAATCAGGTCGGGACGCTTCGCCGTGGAGTAGGCGCCCTCGCCCCGCAGATAGTCCAGCGCGTCCCGGCCGTCGACCACGCGATCGACGGCCGCATGAGCATCCGTGCTGTTCAGCGCCTCGGAAATCATGAGGGCGTCGGCATCGTCGTCTTCGACGACCAGGATCTGCAGATTTCGCACGACCGTCCCCCTTGTTTGCAGTGCCGCAAGCATAGGGGTACGCGTCGATCCGGCCTAGCTTCGGGCCACCGCCGGGGTTTCGGCCGGTACAGCGGTCTCCAGCTCGGCGAACCAGCGCAGTACCTGCCCCGGTGTGAGGTCGAATCCGGTCGCTTTTCCGCCGGCCCAATTCACCCCGACGAGTAGTCCGTCGTGCTCCAGATCCGCCATCCAGCGGGAGAGCCATTCGTCGATCGGGATCGGGACAACTTCGAAGTCGTGGTACGCCTCGACGTGCTTGACGATCAGTTGGGCGCGGGTCGGCTTGGACCAGAACGGCACCGAGCGGCGCCCGTCGTTGCCGGCCGGTGCCGGAAAGCCGTTGCCGTCGCGAATCGAGAAGACCCGGCCCTCCTGCGTCACCTCGCGGCGGAACGCCGCCTTGTGGGCTCCGCTGAGCGACATGCCTCTCCCTTCTTGGCGGTACGCCTAATCGTGGCCCATCCGCGGGTCCACGGTCGCTCGGTCTTCCAACATCAGCTTTTCGGCCGAGCATGGCCTAAACATTTTGTACAGGAAAGAGTAGATATGCCCGAAACGCGCGTCAAAGGCGACCCGAATCGCTCCACTGCCCATAGTGTCCGTTCTGCCCGGCCGCTGATCCGGCGGCCGGAAGATTTGACCAGCCCACTGGAGGGTTTTGATGAGCAACAGTCGGCGAATCGGTGCGGCGGTGGCGTTGAGCACGGCAGCCGTCAGCATGGCGGCGATGACCACGGCGGCACCGGCGGCCGCCGCCCCGCGTGGGCCGCAGCCGGCCTCCAGCTGGCTGCGTGCGGTGAAGGCGAACGTCCCGTCCTGGGTCGCCATCAACTGGCGCACGGACCGCCCCGTCTGCGACGCGGTGATCCGCGTCCTCGGCGGCCGGAACGTCGACGTCCGGTACCGCGGCCCGCGCAACTTCACGGCGTTCTCCCGGGGCGACACCCTCCGCCCCGGTCGCACCGACTTCAGCACGGTGCTGGTCAACCCGGACTACGACCGGGCCGGCCTGGCGCGGCTGCGGGTCGTGATCTCGTATGACGAGTGCCGCTTCAACTCGCGCACCAAGGTGAGCTCGTTCAACCTGACGCTTCCGGTCCTGCGCAACAACCGGCCGGGCCACGGCTTCCCGGGCGGTCCGGGTGGGCACGGCGGTCCGGGTGGGCACGGCGGTCCGGGTGGGCACGGCGGTCCGGGCGGGCACGGCGGTCCG